>NZ_JBBCTD010000001.1:0-1395435 GCF_037148555.1 Microbacterium sp. MMO-113
GCCCGACACCCCGCTTGCGCCCCGCGCCCCCCCCATCCCCCCGTGTCTCCGGGGGGCCCCCGGCGCGAAAGCGGGGTCTCGCGGAAGAGGTCAGCGCTTGAGGTTCGTGAGCTCCTGCAGCACCTCGTCGCTCGTGGTGATGATGCGGGCGTTCGCCTGGAAACCGCGCTGCGCGACGATGAGGTTGGTGAACTCCTGCGAGAGGTCGACGTTCGACATCTCGAGCGCGCCGCTGATGATGCCGCCGAGACCGCCGGTGCCGGGCTGTCCGAGCTCGGCCTGACCGGAGTTGCCGCTCGGGCGGAACTGCGAGGAGCCGACCTTCTCCAGGCCCCCGGGGTTCACGAACCCGGCCAGCGCGATGCGGGCCAGCACCTGGGTGTCGCCGTTGCTGAACGTGCCGACGAGGCTGCCGTCGTTCGTCAGCGCGTAGGAGCTCAGCGTGCCGGCCGGCTTGCCGTTCTGCTCCTTGATCGCGATGTCGCTGACATCGGCGAAGCCAGTCACACCGGAGAGGTCGACGGTGACGCCGCCCGAGACGATGCTCCCGGCGCCGTTCTGCACACCGTCGGTGAACGTCAGTGCGGTGCTCGCGCCCGCGCCGTCGGTGACGTCCCAGCCGGTTGCGCTGCGGGTGAACGTCAGCCGCAGGGTGGACGCGGAGCCGTCGGCGCCGTAGGTCTTGATGTCGCGCACGAGCGTCTCGCCGACCGCTGCCCCCGAGGGCAGGTTGCCGGTGGCCCGTGCCGTGGTGGTGGCGGCGGCCGGGCTGAGGGCGCCCACCGGGAGGGTGATGTCGCCGATGCCCTGACCGGGGACGATCGCGCCGTTGCGGGCGGTCCAGCCCTGGACGAGCGCTCCGCCGGCACCGACGAGTCGGCCGCTCGCGTCGAACGTGAAGCCGCCGTTGCGGGTGTACAGCGTCTCGCCGCCGGAGCGGACGACGAAGAAGCCGTCACCCGAGATCATCAGGTCGGTGGGCACGCCGGTCGGCTGCGGGGCGCCTCCCGCGAAGTTGGTGCTGATGCCGGCGACCTGCACGCCCAGCCCGACCTGGGCGGGGTTCTGTCCACCCGTCGCCTGCTGCGGCAGCATCGAGTTGCGCAGGAGCTGGGAGAGGGAGTCCTGGAACTGCACGGAGGACGCCTTGAAGCCGGTCGTGTTGACGTTGGCGATGTTGTTGCCCGTGACGTCGAGCATGGTCTGGTGCGAGCGGAGTCCGGAGATTCCGGAGAACAGCGAACGGAGCATGGTGGTGCCTTTCTGGGGAGCGGGGTCAGGCAGCGGTGCCGGGGACGAGGGAGACGCCGGAGACGGCGTCGAGGGGGATCGACTTCTCGCCGATGGTCACGGTCGGGATGGCTCCCGCATAGGAGACCGCGGTGACGATGCCCTTCTGGGTGACGCCGTCGGCATCGACGTACTGCGCCTCCTGCCCGAGGAGGGCGGCGGCGGTCTGACGCATGCTGAGGGCGAAGCTCTCGGTGCTGGTCGAGGCGAGCGCCGTCAGCTGCTCCATGGAGGCCAGCTGCGTGGTCTGCGAGATCATCTCGTTGGTGTTCATCGGCGAGCTCGGATCCTGATTGGTGAGCTGGGTCACGAGCAGCTTGAGGAACACCTCGGAGTCGAGGGTCTTCTTGCGCTCGGCCGCCGGCGTCGTGCTGCCGGTCTGCACGCCGGACGTCGGCGTGGCACCCGGGGGCAGGGTCCCGGTGATGGAGTCGACCGTGGTCATGGAGTCCTCTCTGGTCAGGCGTAGACGTCGATGCCGCCGAGCGGAGCGACGGGCGGTGCGGTCGGGGGCGGGGAAGCGGTCGACGTCGAGGTCGGGGGACGCGGGACGGGCTGCGGGCGCGGGCGGTCCTGGTCACCGTTCCCGGTCTGGCCGTGCGTCGTCGCGCCGTGTTGGGGCGAGGAGGACGAGCCGTCCCCCGTGCTGAGGCTGAGGGTGGCGTGCGGCGCGGCGACCGCGAGGTCCCGGCGGAGGTCGACGAGGAGAGCACGCAGGGCGTCCCTGCCGATCTCGCTCGGGGCCTGCAGCTCGATGCGGAGGGTGGAGCCGGCGATGTGGGCCCGCACGGTGACGGGACCGAGGTTCTCCGGCGAGACGGTGAGCGTGATCCGGTGGTCGCCATCGGGGGCCTGGGCCAAGGACAGCACCGGGGCCGCCACCTGGGGGAGCAGGGCCGGGCGGACCGGCGCGGGGACGGTGCTCGGCGGCGCGACGGCAGCAGTGACCGTGGCGGCGACCGGGCTCGGCGCGCTGGCGGACCCGGCCGCGACCGGGTCGATGCTCGTCGTGCCCGCCGGCGTGGTGGTGACCGGCGCCGGAGCCGAGGGCGTCGGGGGCAGCGAAGAGGTCTCGGGGACGCTCGGGGCCGCGGTCGGGGGATCGAGCGTGGCCGTCGCTCCGTCCGGCGCCGGGCCGGCGAGGCGGGACATCCGGCCGTCCGACCCCGTGCTCGTCCCGCCGTCGGCGCCGGCGCGCGCACCCGCCGCTGCGTCGACGGACGAGGCGGGCGGGGAGGACACGACCGCTGCGATCGTCGGAGGCTGCGTCGTCGGAGCCGGCGACGGGAGAGCGGCGGCCGACCGGACCGCTTCGGCCTCGATCGGTCCGGCGACCGGCGCCCTGCCGGCCGCCGTGGGCCCCGCCTCCGCATGAGGAGACGTCGCCGCAGCGGAGACCGAGTCGATGGCGGGCAGGGCGAGCGCGTCGATGGCGGACAGCGCGGGCGCGTCGATGCCGGGGCCGGCCGGACCCGCGGGAGACGGAGGAGCCGGAGTGTGCTCTCCCGGCGGCGGCGTCGGGACCGCGGTCGAGTCGGCGTCCGACGGAGCGACAGGCAGCATCGATGGCGGAGCGATCACGGACCCGGAGGGCGACGGGGCGGGGAGCGGAGGCGGCGTGGCGACGGCGCCGTCGGCGGGAACGGCTGCCGTGGTGCCGTCGCCGCCGGTGGCGACGTCGGCCGCAGGCCCCTCGGGCGACTCGGAGTCGGCCGGCTCCGTCTCCCGGACGGCATCGCGCACGGCATCGGCGAAGGCGGCGGCTCCGGGGGCGCCGCGGGGCACCGAGGCTGCGGGGCGTGCGGGGCGCACGTCCAGAGCAGCGAGGAGGTCGAGGGCGGTCATGCCGGGTCCTCCGTCCGCGAGCGGGAGGCGATCTCGTCCAGTTCCGCCTGCTCCGCGCGCAGGTCTGCCGTCCGCACTGCTTCCGTGTGGTTGTCGGCGAGCCGTTCGAGACCGCGGAGAGTGCGCCGGGCGTCGGCGTGCTCGGCCCGCGCCTCGGCGACCGTCTCCTGCTGGAGGTCGGCGAGCGCCGTGAGATCGGCGAGCAGGGCGCGGCCGGAGACGCGGGCCGCGGCGAGTGCGGCGAGAGCACGCACGTCCACGGCCTCCGTATCGGTGCCGGCCAGATGCGCGCGCAGGACCCGGTCCCTGGCTTCGGTGTGCTGCGCGTCGATGACCGCGCGCGACAAGCGCTGCGCCGCCGCGCGTTCTTGGATCTCCCGGACGCGCAGGAGACCCGCGAGCGAGAACCCTCTGCTCATGACACCCCCTCGAAGGCGGAGACCAGGCCCTCCAGCCGCATCCAGGACTCCTCGATCGGACTGGTCTCGTCGAGCGGCTGCGTGAGGAACGCCGAGATGGCGCGCTCGTGCGTGATCGCCGCGTCGATGCGGGCGTCGGCACCGGCATGGTAGGCGCCGATGTCGATGAGGTCGTTGGCCCGGCGTCGCGCCGCGAGCACCGCACGGAGGGTGGCGGCGTGGTCGCGGCGCTCCCGGCTCGTGACCTTGCCGGCCACGCGGGAGACGGATCCGAGGACGTCGATCGCAGGGTGGTGCCCGGCGAGCGCGAGGGCGCGATCCAGCACGACGTGGCCGTCGAGGATCGAGCGGACGGTGTCGGCGATGGGCTCGTTGTGGTCGTCGCCGTCGACGAGCACCGTGTAGATGCCGGTGATGGAGCCGGTGCGGTCGGTGCCGGCGCGCTCCAGCAGCCCCGCGAGGAGGGAGAAGGTGGAGGGCGGGTAGCCGCGGGTGGCCGGCGGCTCGCCCGCGGAGAGGCCGATCTCGCGCTGGGCCATCGCGACCCTGGTCAGCGAGTCCATCATGAGGATCGCGTGTGCGCCCTCGTCGCGGAAGGCCTCCGCGATCCGGGTGGCGGTGAAGGCGGCGCGGATGCGGGCCATCGCCGGCTGATCCGAGGTGGAGACGACGACGACGGAGCGCGCGAGTCCCTCCGGACCCAGGTCGTCCTCGATGAACTCGCGCACCTCGCGGCCGCGCTCGCCGACGAGGGCGATGACGGTGACCTCGGCTTCGGTGCCGCGGGCGATCATCGACAGCAGCGACGACTTCCCGACCCCGGATCCCGCGAACAGGCCCACGCGCTGGCCACGGCCGACGCTGACCAGGGTGTCGAGCGCGCGCACGCCGAGGGGGAGCGGGGTGTCGATGCGGTCGCGCTCCATGATCGAGGGCGTGTCGTGATCCAGGCTCACGTGCGGCGCTGCGAGGGGGCCCTTGCCGTCGATGGGGCGTCCGAGCCCGTCCAGGACCCGGCCGAGCAACGCGGATCCGGTGGGAACCCGAACCGGGCCGCCGCGCCCTCGCACCGGGGCGCCGACGGTGAGACCGGCGACCGGGGCGAGGGGCATGCACCGGAGGCCGTCCTCGCCCGTGGCCACGACCTCGGCGTCGATGCCGTCGAGTGTCAGCACGTCCCCCACGGCGCCGTCGAGGCCGCGGACCTGCACGCTGAGACCGCGCACCTGCGAGACCTCGCCGATCCGTTCCGGACGCGCCGCCGCGAGCACGGCGGTCCACGAGCTCACGGCGCGCCTTCCAGGACAGCGCGGCGCGCGCGGGCGAGGGCCGTCGCGACCCTGGCGTCGATCAGGCCGTGCTCCAGCTCGGCCACGGCGTCGCCGCGGGCGAGGGTGTCGTCGGCCACCAGCGCGATCTCGGAGACGCCCTGTCCTGCCTCCGCGGCGAGGATGCGGAGGTCTTCCGGGTGCACCCGGAGACGCCGGACGGCGGCTGCATCGGTGGCGTTCAGGGCGCGGCGAGCCGCGGCGGCCGCGGACGATCCTGCGTCGCCCAGTTCGGCCGCGAGGATGAGCTCCGCGAGGTCGATCGCGTGCGAGAGCACCTGTCCGGTCGCGGCGGACTCCAGCGCGGCCTCTCGGGCGGTCAGGGACCGGGCCGCGGCGTGCAGCGCGGCGACGGCAGCCGAGACGTCCTCAGCCCGGATGCGCTCCCTTTCCGCCTGTGCGGCCTCGGCCGCTCGTCGAGCAGCTTCGGCATCGGCCACCCCTGCCCGGAAGCCGGCGGCGTGCCCCTCCGCGTACCCGCGGCGGCGCGCACGCTCCTGCTCGGCCCGGTGGTCGGAGCCGCCGAGTCGGGGGAACGCGGCCGGCGCGAACGCGTCAGTAGACATATTCGTCCTCGTCGGCCCGCTGCACCGTGATGTCTCCCGCGGCCTCCAGCGCACGGATCGTCCGGACGATCTCGGCCCGCGCCTCCTCGACCTGGGAGACGCGCACCGGGCCCAGCGTCCGGGCCTCCTCGTCGAGGTTCTCGCGGTTGCGCTCGGACACGTTACGGCGGATGAGGTCGACGATGGGCTGCTGTGCGCCCTTGAGGGCCAGGGCCAGCGAGCGGATGTCCATGCCCCGCAGCACGCGCTGGGTGTCGCGGTCGTCGAGCTTGACGATGTCGGCGAAGGTGAACATGCGCGACCGGATGTCTTCCGCGAGGGCACTGTCGCGGTCCTCGATGCTGGCGAGCAGCGCCTTCTCGATCGTCGCGCCGGAGCGCCCGATGATCTCCACGAGCGGCTCGACTCCGCCGAGCACCTCGGGGCTGTCCCGCGAGGCGAGGCTGCCGGTGCGGGCCTTGAGGGCATCGGCGACGATCGTGATGGCCTCCTGCGAGGCGGTGCCCATGGTGGCGATGGCCTGGGCCACGTCGGTCCTGGCCGGATCGGGCAGCGCGGCGAGGACCGCGGCGGCCTGATCGGCGGGGAGATGGGCGAGCACGAGGGCGACGGTCTGCGGCAGCTCGCCGTCGAGGAGCGTGGCGAGATGCGCGGCATCGGCGGAGGCGAGGAAGTCGAAGGACGCGCTCATCGTCGTCGAGCCGACCCGGCCGAGCACCGCCGCCGCCCGCTCGGAGCCGAACGACGCCTCCAGCAGGCCCGCGGCGATGTCGCGTCCGCCGCGCGCCGGCGGGAGGTGCCCGGCGGCGATGCGATGGAACTGCCCGAGTGCCTGCACCGTGGTCTCCGCGTCGAGATCCTGCAGTCCGATGATCTCGGCGGCGACGGCCTCGGCCTCCGCTTCGGAGAGGTGCTTCATGACCTCGACGGCCTGGGCGCGGTCGAGGTTCATCAGGACGATCGCGGCCGTCTGCCGATCGGTCAGTCCGCTCATACCCGCGACCTGTCGTCGATGAGGGTGCGCAGCAGCTCCGCGGTGCGCTGCGGATCCTGACGCGTGAGCGCGGCGATCTCGGCGCGGCGGCGCTCCAGGCTGATCTGCGCGGGTTCGGGCTCCGGGTCGGGGTCGAGGTCGGGGACCGGCTCGAGGAAGGCGAGCGGTGTGGTCGGCGCCTCCAGCACGGCCGTCGGGGCGTCGGCCGAGAGCGCGGACAGCTCGGCGGGGCGGTCGCCGAAGAGCTGGTCGAATTCCTCCGCACCGCGTGCCTTCCGCCGCGAACGGACGATGAGCGCGGCGATCGCGGCGATGAGGGGGATGGCGATGGCGGCTGCGACGATCACGGTGTTCAGGAGAGCGGCCTGACGGGCACCTTCTTCGGCGTCCTTCGCCGCCTGCAGCGCGGCCTGAGCGGCCTCGGCGTCCGTCTGGCTGAAGGCGACGAGTTCGACGGCGAGCTCGTCGCCGCGGGTCCTGTCGATACCGGCCGCGGTGGCGACGAGATCGCTGAGCTGGGCGGAGCTGAGGTCGCCTCCGGCTCCGGCGTCCACGGCGACCGACACCGACTGCCGCAGCAGGGTGCCCGCGGGGGTGGAGGTGCTCTCGGTGGCCTTGTTGACGGCGTTGGTGCGCGTCTCCTCCGTGTTCGTGTAGGTGCCGTCGCCGTTTCCGTTCGGAACCGCGATGTTGTCCGGACCGAGCACGCCCGCCTCCGAGGTGGAGCCGTTGCTGTTCTGCTCGCGGACCTCTTCGGTGAGCGGGGGCGTGCCCTCGGCCGGGGTGTAGGTCTCCTCGACGCGTTCGTTCACGGAGCGGTCGATCTCGGCGACCACGGTCACGGTCGCGTTCCCCGGACCGACCACGGTGTCCAGCATCTGCTGCACGCTCGCGGCCACGCGGGCCTCGTAGTCGCTCGCCTGCTGGTCGAGGCCGCCGGTGGCTCCGCCGCCCACGGTCGACAGCGTGCGTCCGGTCTGGTCGACGACGGCCACGTTCTCCGGTTTCATGCCGCTGACGGCGGCCGAGGTGAGGTGCACGATGGCCTCGACCTGCTTCTGGTCGAGCGTCGTGCGTCCGGCGGTCTCCACGAACACGGAGGCGGTCGCGTCGACCGTCTCCGACACGAAGACGCTCTCCTCGGGGATCGCGAGCTGCACGGACGCTGCGGAGACGCCGTCGATGGCCGAGATCGTGGCGGCGAGCTCGCCCTCGATCGCGCGCTTGTAGGTGACCGACTGCTGGAACTCGCTCGTGGTGACGCCCATGTCGTCGAGCAGCGAGTACCCGGCGGATCCGGCGCTCGGCAGCCCGGCGGAGGCGGCCGCGAGCCGCTGGTCGTAGACGTCCTTCTCGGGGACGAGCACGGTGGCGCCGCCGTCGGCGAGCTCGTAGGGGACGGAGGCGGAGCGCAGCTGCTCCACCACGGCGTTCGCGTCGGAGGCGTTCAGGCCGGAGAACAGCGGCGTGTAGGTGGGGCGGCTGAGCCAGCTGGACAGGGCGATGATGCCGAGCGCGAGCAGGGCGATGCCGATGATGGCGATGGTCCGCTGCGCGAGCGAGAATCCGGCGACCACCCGCCGCATCCGCTGGAACGCCCCGGTCACTGCCGGGGGCATCAGGCCTGCATCCGCATGATCTCGTTGAACGCGTCGACGCCCTTGTTGCGGACGGCGGCGACGAGTTCGAGGGTGACGGCGGCGCGCGAGGAGGCGATCATCGCGGCGTGGATGTCGTCGAGGTCGCCGGTCACGGCGGCGACCTTCAGGGTGTCGGACTCGGACTGCAGCGAGCGCAGCTCGTCGATCGCGCCGGTGACGCTGTTCGCGAAGGCCGTGTCGTCGCCGGTCTTCGCACCCGTCACGGGCGAGGTGGTCATGCCGAGGGACGAGGCGACGGCCTCGATGCCGGCCACGGCGCTCACGCGTTCCGCCCGATCTGCAGCGCCGCCTCGTAGGAGTTGCGGGCACGATCCACGATCGCTGCGCTCGCCTGGTATCCGCGCTGCGCGAGGATCAGCTGGCTCATCTGGTCTCCCAGGTCGATGTCGGGGTAGCGCACGTAGCCGTCGGCGTCGGCGAGCGGATGGTCGGGTTGGTGCACGAGCCGGCCCTCCGCGTCGCCCTGGGCGGTGCCGGCGACGTAGACCCCGGGGGACTGGTCGCTGGTCTGCGCCAGGATGTACCGCGCTCGGAACGCCGCGCCGTCGGTCGGTGTCGCCGTGTTGATGTTGGCGATGTTGTCGCTGATGGCGTCCAGCCACTTCCGGTGCACGGTCAGTCCCGTGCCGGCGATCCCGATGGCGTCGAAGGTCATGACGTCCTCATCGCGGTGCGCATCGAGGAGAACGACCCGTTCACGGCCTGCGTCGCGAACTGGTAGCGCAGCATCGTGTCGATGCTGGACAGGGTCTCGGTGTCGAGGTTCACGTTGTTGCCGTTCAGCCTCGTCGGCTCGAGCGACGTCCCGACCGTGGCGGACACGTCCCCGTCGCCGGCGGCGATCGAGTCGGCGAGCGCGGCCTCGAACTGCACGCGCTTGGCGTGGTAGTCGGGGGTGTTGATGTTGGCGATGTTGTCGGCGATGGCTCGCTGGCGCAGCGAGAGGCCGTTCAGCGCACTCGTCAGTGCGGTGATGGTCACAGAGTCGAACACGAACCGGCTCCCCGTGTGTGGGCGAAGTGGCCGTTCCCTGGCCGAGTCTTACGAGCGATCCGTGCTCTCGGGAGACTGTCGGCCGTCCGTGCGGTTTCGTTAGGAGGGCCGCTCACCCGTCCACGTCGAGGTAGGCGGGGGCATCAGGCGAGCGGGGCGCCGGCACGCGCCGGACGGCACCGAGGTGCTGCCGCAGCCCCTCGAGCTCGGAGCGGGCGCGCTCCATGGCGGCGTGCTGCCGGTCGATCACCGCGCGGGCGCGATCGGCCAGGTGCGGGGGGAGCGGGGAGGACGGCGGCGCCCAGGGGATGATGTCGTGCACCTCGACGGCGCCCGCCGGCGCGGCGAGGATCCGGTCGGCGTCCGCTTCGAGCCGGTCGAGCAGCGCGGCCCAGTCCTCGTCCGTCATGCGCGGCCCTCCGCGACGGCCAGGGCGGCAGCGTGCCAGGCGTCGCGCAGCGGCACGACGAGCTCGCGGCAGGCATGCGTGCGCTCGGGATCGCGGCCGATGTTGGCGCCGATCAGCGTCTGGGACAGGAAGACGTACAGCGAGCGCAGCCCGGCGCTGCCGCTCCAGTCGTCGGTGAGGGACGACGACAGCTCGGCCACGATCGCCTGCGCGTGCTGGAGCTGGGTGTTGGCCTCGGTCCAGTCGGCCGCCCGCTGCGCCGTCTCGGCGCGTTCGATGTCGAGCAGGAGCCGGTCGTAGAGCATCGTGACCAGGCGCTCCGGCGGGGCGGACAGGATGGCGTCCTCGCGGTACCGCTGCTGGGCGCGCAGGGCGGCGTTCATGCTCACGAGCTCGACCCGGAGCGGCTGCTCGGCAGCGCGTTGATCTGGGAGGCGAGGTACGACGACTGCGACTGCATCTGCGACAGCATCACCTCGAGGCGCGCGTACGTGCGCTCCAGCGACGCCTTGCGCTGCGCGAGGCGCACGTCCCAGCGCTCCATCTGCTCGCCGAGGCTCTTGACCTCGCTCTCCTGACCCGTGATCCGCGAGGTGAGCAGCCCGTCGTATTTGTCCGAGTAGGACGTCGCCGTCTGCTCCACGCGTGCCGCGACCGCGGAGAAGAGCGCGCCGACGGCCGCGGGGTCCTTCGCCAGCGCCTCGGAGAACTTCTCCTCGTCGAACGTGAGCTTGCCGTACATGTCGGTCGAGATGCCGATCGTGGAGGGCGAGACGCCGTCCACGGGGTGCTGCACCGCGTCGGCGAGGGCCGTCCGCAGACCGCGGATGGTGCTGTCGCCGGTGAAGACGCCGAGGGTGGTCTTCTCGCCCTGTCCCGCGGCGACCGTCGCCTTCGAGCCGTTGTCGATGCGCGTGAAGATGTCGGTGAGGAGGGCGATGAACTCCCCGGAGGCCTTGGTCCTGGCCTCGCCGTCGACGGCGACGGTGACCGTGACAGGGGTGGTCGAGACGGTGGACACCGTGACGTCGACGCCCTCGAAGAGATCGGTGAACGTGTTGCCGGAGGAGGTGATGACCTGTTCGGCCGCGGTGCCGGCCCAGAGCCGCAGCTGCGCGTCCGTGCCCGTGGCGATGACGGCGGCGCCGGGCTCCGTGGACACGTCCGTGGCGGTGCCGGCGGTCACGGCGGCGAGGTCGCCCGCGTAGACGCGGAACCGTCCGGCCTCTCCGGATTCCTCGGCCCGGAGCTGCAGGCGGTAGACGGGGGTGCCGTCGGCATCCTTGCCGGCGGGGACGGCCGTGGCGAGGACACCGGTGTCGGCGTCGTTGATGGCCTGGGCGATGTCCTGCATCGACGTCGAGTCGGCCTGCACCTGGACGCGCTTGCCCGTGGCGTCCTCGAGCGTCAGGACGGGCGGGTCCGCGGGCCAGCGGGTCAGGGCGGCCGAGACCACCGTATGCGCCTGGGCGAGACGGTCGACGACGATGTCGGTGGACACGGGAGCGGCGCCGGTGCGCAAGGCGACCTTCACCGACTCGGACGACGCGCTGCCGGTGAAGCGGTCGAGACCGCCGGGCGCTGCGGCCTTCTCGGCGGCGGCGGCGAGGTTCTGCACGGCCGTGTTGAGGGTGCGCAGCTGCGTCATGACGACGTTCTTGTCGTCGATCTTGGCCTTGAGCAGCGTGCGGGGGATGGCGTGCACGTCCATGAGGGCCTTGATGACCTCGGTGGTCTTGAGCCCCGATACGAGGCCGTCGAGCGAGAGCGACATGCGGCTTCCCTTCTGTGTGCGGCGGGGCCCGGGCGACGGCCGAAGCCGTCACCCGGACCCCCGGAGTGATTCCGTGCGGCGGCGCGGATCAGCGCAGCAGCTGGAGCACGCCCTGGTTGGCCTGGTTGGCCTGGGCCAGCATGGCCGTTCCCGCCTGCGACAGGATGTTCGCCGACGTGAACTTGACCATCTCGGACGCCATGTCGGTGTCGCGGATACGGCTCTCGGCGGCGGCGAGGTTCTCGGCCGACACGTTGAGGCTGTTGATGGTCGACTCGAAGCGGTTCTGCAGCGCACCGTAGCCGGCACGAGCGGTCGAGACCGCCTGGATCTGCGTGTCGATGCCCGCCAGAGCCGCACCGTACGATGCCGCGTCGGTCATCGTCGCCGCGAGGGTCTTGATGTCGGCGCCGAGGGTGTCGAAATCGGTCAGGGCGACCGAGATCTGGTCATCGGCGGCGACGGAGCCCGCACCGACCTGGAACGTCAGCGTCGTGCCGCCCGAGAGCAGCTTGATGCCGTTGAAGTTCGTGCTGTCGGCGACCCGGGTGAGCTCGTCACCGAGGGTGTTGATCTCCTTCTGGATCGCCTCGCGCGACTTCGCGTTGTTCGAGTCGTTCGCGCCCTGAGCGGTCAGGTCGCGCACGCGCTGCAGGATGGAGTGCACCTCGGTCAGGGCGCCTTCCGCGGTCTGGATGACCGAGATGCCGTCCTGGGCGTTGCGGGCCGCGACGTTCAGGCCGTTGACCTGCGAACGCAGGCCCTCGGAGATCGCGAGGCCGGCGGCGTCGTCCGCTGCGCGGTTGATGCGCAGACCGCTCGAGAGCTTCTCGAGCGACTTCGACAGGTCGTTCTGCGTGTTGGACAGGTTGCGGTAGGCGTTGAGCGCGCCCACGTTGGTGTTGATCTGCATACCCATGAGGGTTTCCTCCGTGATGTGTTGAACAGGAGACCATCCGTGGTCTCCTGCCCTCACCTATCGGCGGAGGATCCGATCGCGTTAGGCGGGGGCGGCGGCGCGGAAGACGTCGCCGATCCGGACGCCGGCGGCCTCGGCGATGCGGCCGAAGTACGCATCCCGCGCGGCGGGCGACACCCGGGTGGTGGTCGTGGTCTCCGTGCCGCCCTCGGCGAAGTAGCGGTCCAGGGCGTCGCGGAGCAGGCGCACCGCCTCCGCCCGCTGCTGCGAGACGGCGGAGTGGGTGACGCCGAGTTCCTCGGCGATCTCCTTGACGGGGCGCTCCTCGACGTAGACGGCCACGACGATGCGGCGCATGCGCTCGGGGAGAGCGGTGATGGCGTGCTCGAGCACCTCTCGCCGCTCGCCGACCAGCGCGGACTCCTCCGGCAGGGGGATGTCGGCGACGAGGTCCCGGGTGGCGGGGTCGTCGAGCGGGGCGACCGTGCGCGCAGCGTCGGCGAGGGCCTCCACGACCGCCTCCTTGGGGGAGCCCATGGCGGTGGCGATCTCGGTGGCGGTCGCCGTGCGACCGAGCGCGGCGGTGAGGGTGTCGCGCACGGCGACGGTCTCCTTGATGCGCTTGCGGATGCCGCGGGATGCCCAGTCCATGGCGCGCATCTCGTCGGCGAAGGCGCCGAGGATGCGTCGGCGGGCGTATGCGCCGAACGGGACGCCGAGCGCGGGGTCGTAGGCGTCGGCGGCGGTCACGAGCGCGAGCGCGCCGACGGCGGCGAGTTCTTCGCGGGGGATATGGGTAGCCCGAGCATGGGTGTCTGCAGCGAGGTAGCCGACCAGGGGGAGGTTGGCCTCGACGAGGCGGTTGCGCTCAGCGCGCGACGACATGGGGGATGATCCACCTCTCTGGATGCACTCCGGAAGCTCATGGCGAGGGGTAGATGTCCATATCACAAGGTCCGAGATATGTCCATGGGGATAACTAACCGCCGCCAATCCACATAGTAACCTTAGGGGCGCGATGGCCGATAGAGATTTATGAACCGTTAATAGGCGGGCCGGTCGCACCTGCGTGGGGCGGGCGATCGCTGGGGACAAGGGGATCATGGGAGCCAACGAACTATCGATGCAGCTCTGGCGCGAGCGCGAGCTGCTCGAGATGCTGCTTTTCAAGCTCGACGAGCAACAGCTGCTGCTCGCCGCCGGCCGGTCGCACTGGATCCAGTTCGCGGCCAGGGAGATCGATCAGGTGCTCGACCGCCTGCGCGCCGCGAGCCTGGCCAGGGCCGTCGAGGTCGCCGGCGTCGCCGAGGAGTGGGGGGCTCCTCAGGACGCGACGATCGGGCAGCTCATCGAGCATGCCCCGGACGGGGCCTGGGGTGACGTCTTCACCGACCACATGCGCGCGCTCGTGAAGCTGACGGCGGAGGTCGAGCAGATGCGCGACGCCGCCGCGGAACAGCTCAGCGGGGTGCTCCGCGCCACCCAGGAGACCATCGCCGCTCTCGGCCAGGAGAGCGGCGAGTACACCACCCGCGGCGACCGCGCCCGCGAGGACGCCGCCCGCATCATCGACACCGAGATGTGACCGAGAGGGATTCATGTCGACCTTCAGTGGACTGACCACCGCCGCCAGCGGCCTCGCCGCCGCGCGCCGGGGCATGGATGTGGTCGGGCAGAACATCGCCAACCAGAAGACCGAGGGGTACACGCGGCAGCGCGTCGAGACCTCCTCCATCGCCGCCGTCGCGCAGACCGGGCGCTTCAGCATGGGTGCGCTGCCCGGACACGGCGTGTCCATCGACGGGGTGACCCGCCTCGGTGACGCGTTGCTGGACGCCCGGGTCCGCGACACCCTCGGCGCCTCCGGCTACTGGGCCACCCGCGCGCTCGCGGCGACGACCGCCGAGTCGGCGCTCGCGGAGCCGACGGACAAGGGCCTCGCCAACCGGTTGACCAACTTCTGGGCCGGCTGGCAGGACCTCGCCAACACCCCCGACTCCGGGGCCGCGGCCGCGAGCATCCTGGAGTCGGCGAAGGAGCTCGCCGCCCACATCTCCGGCGGCTACCGCACGGTCGCCGCGCAGTGGACGGCCGCTCGAGGGACCGCGGAGCGCACCGTCAGCCAGGTCAACGCCGCGGCTGACCAGATCGCGGTGCTGAACACCGAGATCCGCGAGGCTCTGGCCTCGGGGCGTTCGGCCAACGAACTCACCGACCGCCGCAACCTGCTCGCGGAGGACGTGGCCCGGCTCGCCGGCGCGACGGCGACTCTGGAGACGGACGGCACGCTCACGGTGCGCCTCGGCGGCAACGCCCTGGTCGCCGGCGGGGACGCCCGTCACCTCGCCCTGACCGGCTCGGCGACGATCGACGGCGCTCCGCGCGTCGGGGTCGTCTGGGAGTCGGTCCCGGATCTGCCCCTCGTGGTGGACGGCGGAGAGCTCGGCGGCTCGCTCGCGGTGCTCGCCCCGGCCGCCGACGGCGGGATGCTGGCGCAGCTCGCCGCCACCTACGACCGGGTGGCCACGGCGCTGGCGGAGTCGCTCAACGCGCAGCACCGCTCCGGTGTCACGGCGTCCGGACAGCCGGGTGGTGACTTCTTCACCCTCCCGGCGACCGGCTCTGCCGCGCTCGGGCTGCAGGTGGCCGTCACCTCGGCGGCCGACCTGGCCCTCGCCGCGCCCGGCGCGGGCTCCAAGGACGCGACGAACGCCGACCTCATCTCCCAGATCGGGCAGCGCGCGACCTCTCCGGATGCGCTGTGGACCGACCAGGTGACCCGCTTCGGCGTGGCCACCGCGGCCGACGTGCAGCGCGCGAAGGTGTCGGATGCGGCGGCGGTCGGTGCCGTCGGCGCGCAGCAGTCCGTCGCGGCCGTGGACGGCGACGAGGAGACGATCAGCCTCCTCACCTACCAGACCGCCTATCAGGCGGCGGCCCGCGTGCTCACCGCCGTCGACGAGGCCCTCGACGTCCTCATCAACCGCACGGGCGTCGTCGGACGCTGATCGGAGAAGCTCCATGATCTCTCGCGTGACCCAGACCACCATGACGCAGACGGCGATGCGCCAGCTGCAGTCCAACCTCTCCGAGCTCGCCCGGCTGCAGGAGCAGGCGACGTCGCAGAAGGCGTTCGCCGCCCCCTCGGACGATCCGGCGGCGGCGGCTGCCGCCCTCGCCCTGCATGCCGAGCAGCGGCGCACCGAGCAGTACGCGCGCAACATCGACGACGGCCTGGCGTGGGTGACCGCGGCCGACACGGCGATCACCTCCAGCACCTCGCTGCTCTCGCGGGTGCGGGACCTCACCGCGCAGGGTGCGAACGACGGGGCGCTGGACGCCGCGGCGAAGGAGGCCCTCGCGGTGGAGCTGGAGGGCATTCGCGACGAGCTGCTCTCACAGGCCAACACTCGGCTGCTCGGACGGTCCGTGTTCGCCGGGACCTCGGACACCGCGGCCTTCGCCGCCGACTACTCGTACAGCGGCGTCGCCGGCTCCGAGGTCACCCGCCGTGTGTCCGACGCGGCGGCCGTCCGCGTCGACACCGACGGGGCGGCGGTGTTCGGTACCGGCGACGACTCGGTGTTCGCTCTCGTCGACCGCATCGTCGCCGACCTCCGCTCCGGCACCAACGTGGGACCACGGCTCGCGGAGATCGACGACCGCCGCACGGCGATGCTGGGCGTGCAGGGCGCGGTCGGCACCAGGCAGGCTCAGATCGAACGCGCCAAGGAGGCGACAGTGCAGAATTCCGTGTCCCTCGAGTCCCGCCGTGCCGCGGTCGAGGACGTCGACTCGGTCGAGGTGCTCATCCGCCTGCAGGCGCAGGAGCTCGTCTACCGCTCGGCGCTCGCCGTGAACGCGCGCGTGCTGCAGCCATCGCTGATGGACTTCCTGCGATGACCGCCGCGCTCACCTTCACGGCCCCGCCGCCCGGGCTGGCTCCGCACGTGGACTTCGCCCTCGCGCCCGTCGATGGTGCGGACGGGCTCTTCGCCATGCGGGCGGTCGAGGACGAGGCCCTGCGGCTCTACCTGGTCGACCCGAACACCGTCCTCACGGAGTACGCGCCGATCCTCACGGATGCGCAGGTCACCGACCTCGCGCTCGCCTCGGCGGACGACGCCTTCGTGCTCGTGGTCGCCCACCCCGCCGCCGAGGGCGTCAGCGTCAACCTGCTGGCGCCGGTCGTCGTGAACCGGGCGACGGGAGCGGCGACGCAGGTCATCCTCGAAGGTCAGGACTACCCCGTGCGGGCGCCGCTGGGCTGACCTGCGCGGGTGCCGGGGACCGGGCGTGACGGGCGGGGTGACGACTACCCTGGAGAGGTGATCCTCGCCGTCGACACCTCCCTTGGCACCGCCGTCGCCCTCATCGACCCGGACGGGACGCGTCGTGCCGAGGCCGGTACCGCCGATCCGCTGGGCCACGCCGAGGTGATCGGCGACCTGGTGCGCGACGTGCTCCGGGAGAGCGGGTCCGATGGCATCGCGCACGTCGTGGCCGGAATGGGCCCGGGCCCGTTCACCGGGCTGCGGATCGGCATCGCGACCGCGCGGGCGTTCGCCCTCGGCCGCGGTGTCCCGGTCGTCCCGGTCCCGAGCCACATGGCGGCAGCGCTCACGATCCAGGCCACCGTGACCGGCCCGTTCGCCGTCGTCACCGACGCCCGCCGTCGCGAGGTCGCCGTCACCGTCTTCGACGGGCTGGACGAGGACGGGATCCCGCGCACGATCGCCGACACGGTCCTCGTGCGGGCCGCCGACGCCGACGAGCATCTCGCGGGCCTCCGCCGGGTGGACGTGACGACGCTGTCCGCGGTCGACCTCGCCCGGGTGGGGGCGCGGGCGCTCGCCGCCGGCCGGACCCTCGCCGGCGAGGAGCCGCTCTACCTGCGGCACCCGGACGTCACCCTGCCCGGTGCCCCGAAGAAGGTGGGCGCATGACGCTCCGGGACGCGCGGCCGGACGACCTCGACGCGATCATGGCCATCGAGCAGCGCTCGTTCCCGACCGACGCGTGGAGTCGGGAGACCATGGCGGGCGAGCTGGCGAGCCCGCACGGCCGCTACCTCGTCGACGAGCAGGGCGGGGTGATCGTCGGCTACGGCGGGGTCAGGGCCCTGCAGGGCGGCGCGGACGCCGACATCCAGACCATCGCCCTCCTCACCGAGGTCCGAGGACAGGGACGCGGGCGCGCTCTGCTGCGTGCCCTGCTGCGGACGGCCGCGGCACGGGGCGCGCACGAGGTGTTCCTCGAGGTGCGCGCCGACAACCCGGCGGCCGAGGGGCTGTATCGCACGGAGGGCTTCGAGGAGATCGGCAGGCGCCCCCGTTACTATCAGCCGGACGACGTCGACGCGATCGTGATGCGTCTGGACCTGCGCCGCCATCCGGCGCCCGCCGATACGCCGGAGGAGGCGACCGCATGAGTGAGCCCCTGGTGCTCGGCATCGAGACGAGCTGCGACGAGACCGGCATCGGCATCGTGCGGGGCCGCACGCTGCTGTCCAACACGATCGCCTCCAGCATGGACGAGCACGCCCGGTACGGGGGCGTCGTGCCGGAGGTCGCGGCCCGCGCGCACCTCGAAGCGCTGCAGCCGGCCATCGACGCCGCTCTCGCCGAGGCCGACGTCCGCCTCGCCGACCTCGATGCGGTGGCCGTGACGAGCGGCCCGGGCCTCGCGGGAGCGCTCATGGTCGGTGTGGGGGCGGCGAAGGGACTCGCGGTCGCCCTCGACAAGCCGCTGTACGCGGTCAACCACCTCGTCGGCCACATCGCCGCCGACATCCTCACCCCGGAGGCGGCGCCGCTGGAGTACCCGACGATCGCGCTGCTGGTCTCCGGCGGCCACACCTCCCTGCTCCACGTGCGCGACCTCACGACCGATGTCGAGCTGCTCGGCGAGACCGTGGACGACGCTGCAGGCGAGGCCTTCGACAAGGTCGCCCGGCTGCTGTCGCTGCCGTATCCCGGCGGCCCCGAGATCGACCGGGCGGCGGTCGGCGGAGACCCGGACGCGATCCGCTTCCCGCGCGGGCTCTCCCGTGCCTCCGACCTCGCGAAGCATCGCTACGACTTCTCCTTCTCCGGGCTGAAGACCGCTGTCGCCCGCTGGGTCGAGCGCTTCGAGGCGGAGAACGCCGCCGCGGGCGCCGACGCGCGCGAGCTGCCGATCGCCGACGTCGCCGCCAGCTTCCGGGAGGCCGTCGTCGACGTTCTCGTCACCAAGGCGCTCAACGCCTGCGCGGACCTCGGGGTGCCGCGGCTGCTCCTGGGCGGTGGTGTGATCGCGAACCGTCGGCTCCGCGAGGTGGCGCTGGCCAGGGCCGCCGAGGCCGGCGTCACCGTGCGCATCCCGCCGCTGTCGCTCTGCACGGACAACGGTGCCATGATCGCCGCGCTCGCCGCTGAGCTCATCGCGTCGGGGCGCCCCGCCTCGACGCTCGGCTTCGGCGCCGACTCGACGCTGCCGGTCACCGAGATCCAGGTCGCGGAGGCGGTGCCGGCGTGAGCGGGCTCGCGCGCGGACCGGAGCCGGACGGGGCCATGCCCCGTGCGCGGGTCGAGCGCGCGAGCGGGCAGGTCGAACGTCCGGCAGGGACGGCGCGCCTTCCCGGGGCCCCGCGGGAGGGGTACACGAAGCTCCCGACGGGTCCGGTGGGCATCGAGCCGGTGGTCGTCAGCGGGCCCGACCTCGACCACGGGGAGGAGGACGCCTGGGAACCGGCGTCCGAGCCGGTGCCCGTGGACGACACTCGGCTGGCGCCGTGGGCGCTACTGGCGGCGATCGTCGCTCTCGGCGCATCGTTCTTCGTGGGGTGGGGGATCCCGGTCGCGGTCGTCGCCGTGATCGCCGCGATCATGTCGCTGCGCCGCCCCGTCGAGAACCGCGCGATCGCGCGCTGGGCGCTCGTGCTGGGTCTGTGCGCGACCGTGTACAGCCTGGGATGGCTGGTCTGGGCGGGCATGCAGTTCGAGAGGCTGGGCTAGGCGCGATGGCCGGAGCGGACGACGACGACGTCGAGGAGCGCAGGGCCCTGCAGCGCAAGGCGTACGGGCCCGGCGGGGAGCTGAGCGCCGCGGAGGCCGCCCGTCTGCGCGCGCTCGAGGATTCCCGGCGGACACGGCCCGTGGGTCCCCCTGCGGCCCCCTTGGCGACCGGTCCCGTCCAGGAGTCCCGGCCACCCGGCCCTCCGCCGTCCTCCGGGTTGTCGTCCGGTCCGCACGACGACGGACCTCCGACCCCGGGCGGCGATCCCGCGATGCCGGAAGAGGAATCCGAGGAGGTCGCGACCGCCCGGACCGACTCTCCGACTCTCCGGGCAGGGCGGGGCCGTCTCCTCGGGACACGTGTGCTCGCCGCGGTCGTGGTGCTGCTGCTCGGCGTCGGCATCGGCTGGTTGGCCTTCGGCCGGACCGGCGGAGCCGCTGTCGCCCTGAGCGCGGTACAGCAGCAGTGGCAGTCCGAGCTCGTCGCGTCCGGACGGTACGACGCCGGCTCGGTGCGCGCGCTCGCCACGGAGGACGACGCGGTGGTCTGGACGGCGACGCAGAACGGTGGCGCGAGCATCTGCCTGGTCCTCCGGTCGGCGGAGAGCACGACGCCGAGCTGCAATCGGCGCGAGACCGTGCAGGAGGAAGGCCTGTGGGGCGAGGTGACCACGCAGCGCGACGACGACTACGCGCGCCAGATCATGGCTCAGCTGATCCTCACACCCGACGGCGAACCGGCGGTGAGCGTCGACGTCTCGGAGTACGGGATCGGTGACGGCGGCGGGATCACGTACGCGAACGAGGCGGAGACCCGCGCGGCCGCGCGTCTGGTCGAGGAAGGGTTCGACCCGAACTCCATCTGGGTCGTCGGGTACGACGACGATGTCCCCATCTGGACGGCCTCCGCGCAGGATTCGGGGCGGCATTGTCTCGTCTACGACGGATCGACGGCCGACGCTCCGATGGCCTGCGAGGAGACCGAGACGCTGGCGGAGCACGACGGGCGGCTGCGGCTGCAGGTGACGGACACGACGACCGGGCAGGTGACGACGTACGAGCTGCCGACCAGCGCGCGCGTGCCGTCCTTCACGATCATCCGCGAGGGGAGCGACGCCGGTGCGGTCGGAGACTGACGGAGAGGACGCCGCGGCAGCGGAGCGCCGGGCGCTGGAGCGCGCGGCGTACGGCCGCGACGGCGGGCTCGACGCCGCAGCGGCCCGTCGGCTTCAGGAGCTTCAGGAGGGGCATCGTCGCCGGACCCCTTTCACGCAGGACGAGCGGACGGAGTCGTCATCCGTGGGCGACGACCCGCCGGAGGACGTGACCGCTCGCCGGGCGCCGGAGAACGTGCCGGCCGCGGAGGACACCCCTCCGGCCGCCCCGGACGACGTCTCCCGGACGGAGGCGCGGGCTGCGAACCGCCGCGGTCTCGTGCCGGTGCTCGTGGCGTCGGCGGCTCTCCTCGCGATCGGCGTGGGAGCCGGGTGGGCGCTGTTCGCCCCGCGGCCGGACGCGTTTCCGCTGACGGAGGCGCAAGAGGAGCGGCGGATCGCGCTCGCCGGTGAGGGCTACGACCCCGGCTCCGTGCGTCCGGTGGCGGAGGCGGAGGGCGCGCTCGCCTGGTTCGCCACGCAGGACGACGGGGCCAGCCGGTGTCTGATCCTCGACGTCGACAAGGACTCCCAGTCGACCTGTCTGGCGGAGGAGGAGGTGGGGCCGGGCCTGTACGCCTCGCTCCCCGTGCCGACCTCCGCAGCGGACGACGAGGAGGACTCCTTCTCCTTCGAGGGCGTGACGGCGGTCATGCTCTTCTCCACCGCGGACGAGCCGATGGTGAGCATCCAGCGCTGGGGAGGCGGCTCGACGCTCGTCGCCCAGTTCGGTGAGGCGGAGCGGGCGAGGGCGGAGGAGCTCGTCGGCGATGGCTACGACCTCAACCTCTCCGTCCTCGGATCCTTCCGCGAGCAGCCGGTCTGGCTCGGCGAGCGCCGTGCGGAGAGCGGGGCCGCCGAACGCTGCCTGATCGTCGACGCCGACGGCTCGCGCCAGTGCGCCACGGTCGACGAGGCCGTGCAGTCCGGGCTCCGCGTGCAGCTGCTCGACGTCGACCAGGAGACCGGGGAGCTGCTGTCGGCGTCCGTGATCGAGGTCGACTTCACGCGATGGCAGACGCCCTATCTCACCGTGACCTCGGGCCCCGCCGTGGTCGACGAGGCGACGGGCGAGTCGTACCTGGTGACCACCGGGCCGCCCGGGGATCCGATACGTGTCGACATCCCGGGCCGGGAGTCGGAGGACTGACCATCCTCAGTCCGCGGCGGGCACCCGGTCGGCGAGGATCGCGCGTCGCTGATCGCCGAATCGCGCGAGGATCAGGGTCGCCTCGGCATCGCCTCGGAGGGTCAGCTTGCGCCGGAAGGCCGCGGGATCGACGTCCACCCCGCGCTTCTTGATCTCGATGCGGCCGATGCCGTGGGTCTTCAGGGCCGCGTTGATCGTCTTCGGCGTGATCGGCAGCGTCTCCCGGACGCGGAACGACTGCACGAACGGGCTCGTCAGGGCGGCGTCGGAGGTCAGGTACGCGATGCGCGGATCGAGCATCCCCGCGTCGAGGCTGCGGGCGACGTCGCCGATGAGACGGGCCCGGATGACGGCGCCGTCCGGCTCGTGGAGGAAGGCCCCGAGCGCACGGACGGGAGCGTCCTCGGCGTCTGCGGCGCCGGTGAGCTCGTGCGAGCGCTCGCCGCGGATGACGAGGGCGGAGCGCCGGACCCCGTCCCTCGCCAGCTCGCGCGACCACACCACGAGCTCGACGACGCTCCCCTCGGCGCTGACCCACTGCGTCTCCGCGTCCGTGGGCAGGGCGCCGCGGTCGTGGGCCGGGCCGAGCTTGATCCCGGTGGGGCGCTGCGCGGCGACGGCGAACGCCCAGTCGAGGGACGGCGAGTAGTCGTCGGCGGAGACGCGCCGGGTCTCGCTGTGCCCGGAGGTGCGGCGCGCGGGATCCATCCAGATCGCCCGGCCGGGGACCTGTTCTCCGAGGGCCTCCTCCGCGGTCGCGTGGCGCACCGTGGCGTCGTCGCCGAACGGGGCGAGGTTGTAGGCGGCGAGGGCCGCGGTCACCTCGTCGGCGTCCACCGCGTGCACCGCCAGCCCCGCGCCGGCGAATGCGAGGGCGTCGCCGCCGATGCCGCAGCCGAGATCCGCGACACTCGTGAGGCCGGCCCGGCGGATCCGCTGGGCGTGGCGAGCGGCGACGCCCAAACGGGTGGCCTGCTCGAGGCCGGCGCGGGTGAAGAGCATGCGGGCGGCGAACGGGCCGAACTTCGCCGCGGCCTTCGCGCGCAGGTGCGCTTGTCCGACCACGGCGGAGACGAGGTCGGGGGAGTGGCCCGCGGCGCGCAGCCGGGAGACGGCGGCTGCGGCCTCCGCGGTGGAGGTGACCGGCCCGAGCGCATCGAGCAGCTCCAGGCCGGCGGGGGTCAGCAGGGCGCGCAGCTCGGACATCTCCACCCTCCCAGCCTACGGCGCGCTCGCCGCTCCGACCCGGGTTGGCACTCGCATTGCATGAGTGCCAGCCGACCGCCTACACTGGCATTAGCACTCTCGGGTTGAGAGTGCGAACGAGTCTTTCGTGTCAGCGTCAAGAAAGAAGAGGTAGACCGTGTCGGTTTCCATCAAGCCGCTCGAGGACCGCATCGTCATCAAGCAGGTCGAGGCCGAGCAGACCACCGCGAGTGGCCTGGTCATCCCCGACACCGCCAAGGAGAAGCCCCAGGAGGGCGAGGTCGTGGCGGTCGGCCCCGGCCGTATCGACGACAACGGCAACCGCGTCCCGCTCGACGTCGCCGTCGGCGACCGCGTGCTCTACAGCAAGTACGGCGGCACCGAGGTGAAGTTCGGTGCAGACGAGTTCCTCGTCCTGTCGGCTCGCGACGTCCTGGCGGTCGTCGTCCGCTGATCGCACCACCCGGTTCGACGAGGGCCCGGATGCTTCGGCATCCGGGCCCTCGTCGGCTTCCGGAGCGGCGCGGCCCTGGTCCTCGCGGGCATAGGGTTGTGCGGTGACCCCCGAGACGACCCGCGCCACCCAGACGGCGGGCATCGCGTACGCCGGGAGCGCCTACCTGCTGTGGGGTTTCCTGCCGCTCTACTTCCTCCTGCTGCAGCCGACCGGTCCGTGGGAGGTCGTCGCCTGGCGGGTGCTGCTCTCCTTCGTCTTCTGTCTCCTGCTGCTCACCGTCACGAGGGGATGGCCCGCCCTCCTCGCGATCGTCCGGAGCCCGCGACTGCTGGGGTGGACGGCCCTGGCCGGCTTGCTCATCTACGTCAACTGGCAGGTGTTCGTCCTCGGCACGCTGAGCGGGAACGTCGTGGAGACGGCGCTCGGCTACTTCATCAACCCGATCACGACCGTGCTGCTCGGCTTCCTGGTGCTCAAGGAGCGCCTCCGTCGGCTGCAGTGGGTGGCCGTCGGCATCGCGGCCGCCGCGGTGGTCGTCATCGTCGTGGCGTACGGCCACGTCCCCTGGATCGCCCTGACGCTGACGGCCTCCTTCGGCCTGTACGGGCTCATCAAGAAGAAGATCGGCCCCGCCGTCGACGCGGTCAGCGGGCTGACGCTCGAGTCGTTCTGGCTGATCCCCATCGCGGTGGTGCAGCTCGTGATCGTGGCGACGACGCCCGTCGGGCTGACGATGGGGACGGCGGGCTGGTCGCACGCCGTGCTGCTGGCATTCGCGGGTGTGGCCACAGCCGTCCCCCTGCTGCTCTTCGCAGCCGGCACGCGTCGGGTCGACCTCGCCGTGATCGGCATGCTGCAGTTCCTCACCCCCGTCCTGCAGTTCCTGATCGGGGTCGCCGTGCTCCGTGAGCCGATGCCGCCGGAGCGCTGGATCGGGTTCGTCCTGGTGTGGATCGCGATCGCGGTCTTCATCGTCGACCTGCTCCTCGCCGCGCGGCGCGGCCGCCGGGACACCCCCGCCGCAGCGCTCTGATCCCGCCTGTCCACGCCCGGAATCGACGGTCCTGGATCGTTAACGCACCGAGATACTTGCCCCTCCTGCGCGCGGGGCGCACGCCCTAGTGTTAGAGCACCCGACTGTGGTCACCATCCACGTTCGTTTACGCAAGGGAGCATCATGAACGCACTGAAGGGCTCGCGCAGCGCGAGGATCTTCGCCGGGATCGCGCTGGTCAGCGCTTCCGCCCTCATCATCGCGGGCTGCAGCAGCACGCCGAACGCGGAGCCGTCGGACGGGGGTGGCGACAAGCCGGCCGCCGACCTGACGCTCAAGCTCGGTTCGCTGCTGCCGGCCACCGGTACGCTCGCGTTCCTGGGCGCGCCGATGGAAGCCGGTGTCCAGCTCGCCGTCAACCAGATCAACGAGGCCGACGCCGGCATCACGATCGACCTCAGCACGGCCGACGAGGGCGACCTCGACAACAAGGCCTACGAGACCTCCATCAACAACCTGCGCAACGACGACATCACCGCCATGATCGGCGCGGCGTCCTCCAGCGTCACCAAGCTCATCCTCGACGGCAACGCGGGCGCGGACATCCTCACGGTGTCCCCGTCGAACACCTCGCCGGACTTCACGGGCATCAACCCGCTGTACTTCCGGACCGCGCCGAGCGACAACCTCCAGGGTGAGGTCCTCGGCAACGAGATCGCCGAGGACGGCCACAAGACGCTGGGCATCATCTACCAGAACGACCCGTACGGCACGGGACTGTTCGAGGCGATCAAGGCCACGTTCGAGAGCACCGGCGGCGAGGTCGTCGCCGACGCGTCGTACAACCAGGGTGACGGTCAGTTCAACGCGCAGGTCTCGGAGATCGCCGCGGCGAACCCGGACGCGGTCGCGGTCGTCTCCTACGACCAGTTCGCCACCATCGCGCCGCTGCTCGGCAACGCCGGGGTCGACACCGGGTCGCTGTACCTCGTCGACGGCAACCTGAAGGACTGGGGTGCCGACATCCCGGTCAGCCTCGAGGGCTCGAAGGGCACCCGCGCCGGCGCTGAGCTGCCGCAGGACTTCCTCGACCAGCTGAACGAGGTCTGGACGGCCGAGGGCAACGACCCGATCGACGCCGTGACCTACTCGGCCGAGGCGTACGACGCCGTGGTGCTGATCGCCCTGGCGGCGCTGAAGGCCGGCTCGGTCGAGGGCCCGGACATCGCGGCCGAGATGATCACCGTCTCCGGCGGTGACGGCGACGGCGAGAAGTGCGACAACTTCGCCGACTGCGCCGCGATCATCAACGACGGCGGCACGCCGGACTACGACGGTCTCTCCGGCGAGATCACCTTCGACGAGAACAACGACCCGAAGGGTGCGGCGATCGGCGTCTACGAGTTCGACGCCGAGAACGTCACCTCGCGCATCAAGTAACCAACGGAGAAGGCCCCGGATGCTTCGGCATCCGGGGTCTTTTCCGTGCCCAGGCCGATCTCAGGCGGCGTCTGTCCCCAGGGTGCCGAGGTAGAGGCCGATGACCTTCGGGTCGTTCAGCAGCTCCCGCCCGGTGCCCTCGTAGGCGTCCTTGCCCTGGTCGAGCACGTAGCCGCGGTCGCAGATCTGCAGGCACCGCCGGGCGTTCTGCTCGACCATGATCGTCGTCACGCCCGCCTTGTTGATGTCGGAGACGCGGATGAAGGCGTCGTCCTGCCGCACGGGGGAGAGGCCGGCGGACGGCTCGTCGAGCAGCAGCACGGACGGGTCCATCATGAGCGCGCGCGACATCGCGACCATCTGCCGCTCACCGCCGGAGAGCGAGCCGGCACGCTGCTTCAGACGCTTGCCGATCTCCGCGAAGATGCTGTTGACGAACTCGAGCCGCTCCGCGAAGATCTTCGGGTTCTGGTAGAGCCCCATCTCCAGGTTCTCCTGGATGGTGAGCGACGGGAAGACGTTGTTCGTCTGCGGTACGAAGGCGACACCGCGGCGCACGAGCTTGTCGGCCTTGAGGCCCACGATGCTCTCGCCCTTCACGGTGATGTCGCCCTCGCGGACGTTCACCATGCCGAAGATCGCCTTGAGGAGCGTCGACTTGCCGGCGCCGTTCGGGCCGATGATGCCGATGAGCTCGCCCTGGCGGGCGACGAGGTTCGCGCCGTTGAGGATGTTCACTCCCGGCAGGTAGCCGGCGTGCACGTCCTTCAGCTCGACGATGATGTCGCCGGTCGCGGGGGTGCCCTCGGCGGGGATCGCGGTGCTCATGCCTTGTCCTCCTCGGCGGCGTCCTCGGCCTCGACCTCGGCCTCGACCTCCGTCTCGATCTGCTCGCGGATGCGCTCCGCGTCGGCGTCCGAGATCACCGGGAGACGGCCGGTGACGGCGCCGAGGTCCACGTCCTGATGGGCGCCCAGGTAGGCGTCCACGACCGCGGGGTCCTCCATGACGGTCTCCGGTGGTCCCTCGGCCACCACGCGACCCTCGGCCATCACGACGACCCAGTCGGCGATGTGGCGCACCATGTGCATGTCGTGCTCCACGAAGAGCACCGTCATCCCGAGGTCCTTGAGGTCGAGGATGTGGTCGAGGAGCGACTGCGTGAGGGCGGGGTTCACCCCGGCCATCGGCTCGTCCAGCATCACCAGGCTCGGGTCGCTCATGAGGGCCCTGGCCATCTCCAGCAGCTTGCGCTGACCACCGGAGAGCGATGCCGCGAAGTCCTGCTCCTTGGCGTCGAGCTTGAAGCGCACGAGGAGCTCGTGGGCGCGCTGCTCGATCTCCTGCTCCTGCGTGCGCCAGAGGAAGGGGAACAGGCCGGCCCAGAAGCCCTCGCCGCGCTGGTCCTTCGCGCCGAGCTTCATGTTCTCCAGCACGGTCAGCAGCGACAGCGACTTGGTGAGCTGGAAGGTGCGCACCTGTCCCATGCGGGCGACCTTGAACGACGGGATGCCGGACAGGTTCTTGCCGTCGTAGGACCACGTGCCGCTGTTGGGCTTGTCGAAGCCGCACAGGAGGTTGAACAGCGTGGTCTTGCCGGCGCCGTTGGGGCCGATGAGCGCCGTGATGGCGCCACGGGGGATCTCGAGGTGATCGACGTCGACCGCGGTCAGGCCGCCGAAGCGCCGCTGCACGGCGTCCACGACGAGGATCGGGTCGACCTTCTTGACCCCGGGGGCGGCGGGACCCGCGGCCAGGCCGGTGGTCTTGGCGCGAGGAGCGCTCTTCGCGGGCGTGACAGCCGCGTCGTTCTCACTTGACAAAGGTCATCTCCCTCTTGTTCCCCAGGATGCCCTGCGGGCGGAACACGACGATGAGCATCAGCACGATGCCGATGAGGATGTAGCGCACGACGTCGGCCTGAGCGCTCGTCATGGGCAGGTAGCCGGCCGTGGCCATCGCGGGCAGGAGCGCGCCGAGGAAGGCGAACACCACCCAGAAGAGCACGGCGCCGAGCGTCGGACCGAACACCGTGGCTGCGCCGCCGAGGAGGAGGATCGTCCACAGGAAGAACGTCAGCGACGTCGAGTAGCTGCCGGGGATGACCGCCGAGGGCAGGACGAAGACGATTCCGCCCAGCGCACCGATCACGCCACCCACCACGAGCGCTTGCATCTTGTAGGCGAAGACGTTCTTGCCGAGCGAGCGCACGGCGTCTTCGTCCTCGCGGATGCCCTTGAGCACGCGGCCCCACGGGCTGCGCATGAGCGCCCAGACCACGAGGATCGTCAGAGCGAGGGTGAGCAGACCGAACACCCGCACCCAGAGGTCGTTGGCGTTGTAGGTCCACGGCCCGAAGCCGTAGGTGCCCGGCGGGAACGGGTTGGCGTCGCGGAAGCTCTGGTGGTAGCCGGAGAGACCGCCGGCGGAGTTCGTCCAGTCCTTGAACAGCTCGGTGACGAACATCAGTCGCACGACCTCCGCGGCCGCGATGGTCGCGATCGCGAGGTAGTCGGCGCGCAGCCGCAGCGTCGGGATGCCCAGCAGCAGGGCGAAGAGCGCGCCGCCGGTGATGCCGACGAGCACGCCAAGCCACCACGGGAAGCCGAAGGTGAGGATCGAGATCGCGTAGCCGTAGCCGCCGATCGCCATGAACGCCGCCATGCCGAAGTTGAGCAGACCCGTGTAGCCGAAGTGCACCGCGAGGCCGGTGGCCGCGAGGGCGTAGGCGATCGTCGTCGGGCTGAACAGGTAGGAGGCGGTGTTGCCGAAGATGCTTCCGAAGTCCATGCGTCAGCCCAACCTTTCCTTGCGTCCGAGGATGCCCTGCGGTCGCACGAGCAGGATGATGATCAGCGCGACGAGGGCGCTGGCGTACTTGAGGTCGGTCGGCACCCCGAGAAGCGTCGAGACCTCGACCGCGAGGCCGACGATGATCGAGCCGATCAGGGCGCCGATCGCGGAGCCGAGCCCGCCGAGCGTGATGGCGCAGAACATCAGCAGCAGCATCTGCATGCCCATGTCCCACTTCACGCCGGGGCGGAAGTACGCCCAGAGGATGCCGGAGATCGCCGCCAGCGTGCCGGCCAGGATCCAGACGATCCGGATGACCTTGTCCACGTCGATGCCGGAGGCGGCGGCGAGCTGCGGGTTGTCCGAGATCGCCCTCGTCGCCTTGCCGGTGCGGGTGCGGGTGAGGAAGAACGCGACGCCGAGGATCACGATGATGCTCGTCGCCATGCCGATCATGTCGATGTACGACAGGGAGATCGGCCCGAGGCGGATCGGCTCCGGGCTGGAGCCGGGCAACTGGTAGGTGTTGCCGCCGATGATGTATTGCAGGCCGTAGCGCAGGGCCAGCGAGAGGCCGATGCTGACGATCATGAGCTGGACGACGCCCAGGCCCCGGCGCCGCAGCGGCTTCCAGATGCCGGCGTCGAGCGCCCAACCGAGTGCCGCGCCGCCGATGACCGCGGCGATGATGCCCGCCCACAGCGGGAGCTGCCAGAAGGAGGTGACGACGAGCGTGACCACGGCGCCCCAGCTCACCATCTCGCCGTGGGCGAAGTTCGACAGGCGGGTGGTGCCGTAGATCAGAGCGGCGCCCATCGAGGCGAGCCCGAGCAGCAGCCCGAAGTTCAGGCCGCCCACCATGCGCGACAGGAGCTGATCGAGGAAGGAGACGGTCACCCGCTCGCCCTCGCCCAGGAAGAGGTTGACGATCTTCGTGCCGGTGAGCCCGAACTCCAGCTCGAACGAGGCGGTCGTGCCCGAGACGGGCTGGATCCCCTCGGGGAGTTGCGTCGCGTCGACGATCACACCGTCCGGCAGCGTCGACTCGTCGACCGTCAGGGTGTACGTCTCCTTCTCCGGCACGTACAGGCGCCACTTGCCCTCGGCGTCCGTCTCGGTCTCGGCGTCGAAGCCGTTGCCCTCGATCGTCATCACGACGCCCTCGACGGGCTCGTCCCCGTTGGTGACGACGCCGGCGAAGTAGAAGTCGGTGACCTCCTGACCGTCGTCCGTGGTCTCGGCGGAGGCCGCTGCGGGAGGGAGGAGGAGTGATGCCGCGAGCGCCATCAGGATTCCGAAGAAGGCGAAGGCCCGAGGGCGCTTTCGCGGTCCGGCGAGTGCTGTGGGTCCCACGCAACCTCCACTGTGAGTGCTGTCTCCGCGGGCTCGGGTCGAACCGCGGGGATGGACGACGCACTTGAGCGTAATGGGCGATCGGCGAATCACCTATCGTCCGGGCCAACGGTCCGGTAACGACAGGGTCCTGGGAATGTTCTCGGGCGTGTCTCGCTTAGAATCTCCATACGGGTCACGCCCGCGCACCGGCCGACGTCGACCCCCCCCATTCGCACCCGGATCCGCGCCACTCGCGCAGGAGGAGATTCCATGGACCAGCACGATCCCTTCGGCTTCGTCGGACTGACCTACGATGACGTGCTGCTGCTCCCCGGGCACACCGACGTCATCCCCAGTGAGGCTGACACGTCGTCCCGGATCACCCGACGGATCTCCGTCGCGACGCCGCTGCTCTCCAGCGCGATGGACACGGTGACCGAGTCCCGCATGGCGATCGCCATGGCCCGGGAGGGCGGCATCGGCATCCTGCACCGCAACCTCTCGATCGCCGACCAGGCCGCACACGTCGACCGCGTGAAGCGCAGCGAGTCCGGCATGATCACCGACCCCATCACCACGACGCAGGACGCGACGGTCGAGGAAGTCGACGCGCTGTGCGCCAAGTACCGGATCTCCGGCCTCCCGGTCGTGGACGACGAGGGTCGTCTGGTGGGCATCATCACGAACCGCGACATGCGCTTCGTCTCCGGCTTCGAGCGCCAGAGCACGTTCGTCAAGGACGTCATGACGAGGGAGAACCTCGTCACCGCCCCCGTCGGCGTCGCGGCCGGCGAGGTCATCGCGCTGTTCGCGAAGCACCGCGTCGAGAAGCTGCCCCTCATCGACGAGGATGGCAAGCTCGCCGGCCTCATCACCATCAAGGACTTCGACAAGAGCGAGAAGTATCCGCTCGCCACCAAGGATGACCAGGGTCGCCTGCGGGTGGGCGCGGCGATCGGCTTCTTCGGCGACGCGTGGGAGCGCGCCGAGGCCCTCCGCGACGCCGGGGTGGACGTGCTGGTCGTGGACACCGCCAACGGGCAGTCGCAGGGCGTGATCGACCTCGTCAAGCGCCTCAAGGCCGACGAGTCGTTCGCGCACATCGACGTCATCGGCGGCAACGTCGCCACCCGCGAAGGCGCGCAGGCGCTCGTGGACGCGGGCGTGGACGCGGTCAAGGTGGGCGTGGGTCCCGGCTCGATCTGCACCACCCGCGTGGTCGCCGGTGTGGGCGTGCCGCAGGTCACGGCCGTCTACGAGGCATCGCTCGCGGCTCGTCCGGCGGGCGTCCCGGTGATCGCCGACGGCGGCCTGCAGTACTCGGGCGACATCGCGAAGGCGCTCGTCGCCGGTGCCGATGCCGTGATGCTCGGCTCGCTGCTCGCAGGCACCGACGAGTCGCCGGGCGAGATTGTCTTCCAGTCGGGCAAGCAGTTCAAGCAGTACCGCGGCATGGGCTCGCTCGGCGCCATGCAGACGCGCGGCAAGCAGACCTCCTATTCGAAGGACCGCTACTTCCAGGCCGACGTGCCCAGCGACGACAAGCTGATCCCGGAGGGCATCGAGGGCCAGGTCCCCTACCGCGGCCCGCTCTCGGCCGTCGCCTACCAGCTCGTCGGCGGCCTGCGGCAGTCGATGTTCTACGTCGGCGCCCGCACCATCGAGGAGCTCAAGCAGCGCGGCAAGTTCGTGCGCATCACCTCGGCCGGGCTCAAGGAGTCGCACCCGCACGACGTGCAGATCGTCGTCGAGGCGCCCAACTACAAGAAGTGACCGCGACTCCCGCAGAGGGATGCACGAGGGGCCGGATGCGCTGCATCCGGCCCCTCGTCGTTCGCGGTGCGGTCAGCCGCAGCGATAGGTGACACCGCCGACGTCCCAGACGCCGGGGCCGAGTTCGGCGCACGTCCCGATGACGCCTGCCAGCACGGTCGCCAGCAGGATGATGCCGATGATCGCAAAGATCGTCAGGACGGCGCCGACGATGATGCCGGCGATCGCGATGCCCTTGGGGGCCTTCGCCTTGCCGAGTTGCACGGCGGCGATGATGCTGAGGATGAGGCCGACCGGCGGCAGCAGGAACGCCAGCACGAGGCCGATGATCGACAGCACCCGCCCCGGGGGTGATGTCGGCACGTCCTGCGCGTACGGGGCGCCGGGCGGGGGAGCGGCGGCGGCGGGGTACGGCGACGGCGTGCTGCTGGGCGGCGGCGGGTTGTAGGGCGGCGGGGCGTCGGGCGGCGGGGCGTCGGTCATGATCTCTCCTCGGTTCCGGTCGTAGCCCAGAGCGTAGCGACGGAGGGACGGGCATGCCATCCCCCTTTCGCAGCCCACGGGCCGCGCGTACGGTGCCGGTATGTGCCGAAACATCGTGCCTCTGAACAACCTCGAGCCCGCGGCCACCGACGAGGAGTGCCGCGAGGCTGCGCTCCAGTTCGTCCGCAAGATCTCCGGGACGACGGCGCCGTCGCGGGCGAACCGTGCGGTCTTCGATCGCGCGGTGGCCGAGATCGAAGTCGCCACGCGGCGGCTGCTCGATGATCTCGTGACCTCGGCGCCGCCTAAGAACCGCGAGGAGCAGGCGGCGAAGAGGCGGGCGCGATCGGCGGAGCGGTACGAGGCGATCCGGCTCTACCAGGAGGAGAAGCGGGCGGCGCGCGCGGGCTGAAGCGCTGCGGGCCGGGGGCGGAGCCCTGTGCCAGAATCGACGTACCCCGCTCGACTTTCCCTGCGGCCCGGTGATGAAGGCACCGCGGTCGTACCGCCGAATCCCCTCGGCAGGGAATCTCCCCAAGGAGAGCTGTACATGGCTGAGGTCCCCCCTCGCATCCTCGTCGTCGACGATGACCACGACGTCGCCCTTCTCGTGAAGACCGTCCTGGAGCGGCGTGCGGGCTGCGTCGTCGATCTCGCGGACGACGGGCGCTCGGCGCTCGAGAAGGCCGCGGCGGTGAAGCCCGATGTCGTCGTCACCGATATCGAGATGCCGGGACTCAGTGGTCTGGAGCTGCTCGCGGAGCTGCGCCGCCTCATGCCGACCGTGCCGGTCATCGTCATGACGGCGCACGTCTCGGTCGAGTACGCGGTGTCCGCGCTCCGGGCGCAGGCCGACGAGTTCCTCACGAAGCCGCTCGACAACGCCCGGCTCGTGGAGTCGGTCACCCGGCTCGTCGAGGAGTCACGGCGTCGGACGGCGGAGGCGAAGACCGGTGAGGTCGTCCTCGCGATCGGAGCGCACCCCGACGACGTCGAGATCGGCGTCGGCGGCATCCTCGCAGCCCATGCGGCGGCCGGCGATCGCATCACCATCCTCACGCTCTCCCGCGGAGCGCGCGGCGGTGATGCGGACAGCCGCCAGCACGAGTCGCTCGCCGCCGCCGAGCAGGTGGGTGCTCGGCTGTTCGTGAAAGACCTCGTCGACACCGAGATCTCCGGCGGCGGGTCGACCGTCCGCCTCATCGAGGAGGTCGTGCAGGAGATCCAGCCGACCATCGTCTACACGCACTCGCACCATGACCGCCACCAGGATCACCGTGCGGTGAACGAGGCGACGATCGTCGCGACGCGCCGCGTCGGCACGGTCGCGTGCTACCAGAGCCCCTCCGCGACCATCGACTACCGGCCCACGCGCTTCGTCCGCATCGACCGCTTCCTGGGTGACAAGCTGCGGCTCCTGGAGTGCTTCCAGTCCCAGGCCGCCGCGAACCGGGAGTACCTCGCGCCGGAGTTCGTCACGGCCACCGCCCGCTACTGGTCGCGGTTCGGCGGCGGCGTGGCCGTCGAGCCGCTGGAGGTCGTGCGCGAGACCGCCGAGTTCATCGGCGCCCATGAACTGACCCGACGGGAGAGCTGATGACGAAGCGCGTACTGGTCACCGGAGCAGGGGGCCCCGCCGGCGTCGCCGTGATCCGCTCCCTGCTGCGACGGTCCGATCTGACGGTCTTCGCAGCGGACATGGACGGCTGGGCGAGCGGCATCTACCTCGTCCCGCCGACGCAGCGCCGTCTGGTTCCCCCGGGGCGCGACGCGGACTTCGTGCCGGCGATCGCGCGGATGGTCGCGGAGGACGGTCTCGACCTGGTGATCTCCACCGTCGACGTGGAGCTGATCGCGCTCGCAGACCGCCGGGACGAGCTGGCCCCCGCGGTCCTCGCCGCGCCGCCCGCCGACACGCTGCGCACCGCCCTCGACAAGCTCGCCCTCGCGGAGCGCTGCGCGCCGACCGGTCGTGTGCCGCGCACCGTGCTCGCCGGTCCGGACGCGGCGGAGGTCGCGTGGGAGTTCCCCGTGTTCGCCAAGCCCCGGCAGGGAGCGGGCAGCCGCGGCGTACGCCTCGTCCCCGACGCGGAGGCGCTCGCCGCCCTCCCCGCCGATGAGGGGCTGATCGTGCAGGACTTCCTCCCTGGCGAGGAGTACTCGGTCGATGTGATCGCCGACGCCTCCGGGGGCGTGGTCGCGGCGGTCCCGCGCACCCGCGCCCGTGTGGACTCCGGCGTCGCGATCGCCGGCCGCACCCTCCGCGACCCCGAGCTCGAGGAGACCGCCGCCGCCATCGCGCGGGCGATCGGCCTCGTGGGGGTCGCCAACGTGCAGCTCCGTCGGGACCGGGACGGGCGGGCCGTGCTGCTCGAGGTCAACCCGCGCTTCCCCGGGGCGCTCCCGCTGACGATCGCCGCCGGGGTCGACATCCCGTCGCTCGTCGCCGACCTCTTCCTCGGCCGGGAGATCCCGGTGCAGGTGCCCTTCCGTGAGGTCGCCTCCGTGCGCTTCCTGGAGGACGTGATCGTCGAGGTCGACGACGTGCTCGTGTCGGCGCACGCCGGTCACCAGGAGGAGCTGTGAGTCATCCCGCCCTGCGCGGAGACCACCACGTCCACTCCACGTTCTCCGACGACGCGGTCTCCACCCTGGAGGAGAACGTCGCCGCGGCTGCGGCCGTCGGTCTCGACACCGTCCGTCTCGTCGATCACGTGCGGCAGACCACGACCTGGGTGCCGGAGTACCTCGCCGCCGTCCGCGGCCTGTCCGTCCCGGACGGGCTGACGGTGCTCACCGGAGTGGAGGCGAAGATCCTCGACGCCTCGGGCGCGCTCGACATCCCGGCGCTTCCGGCGGGCATCGACCGGATCCTCATCGCCGATCATCAGTTCCCCGGTGCGGACGGCCCGCTCGGACCCACCGCCGTGCGCGAGCGCATCGCGTCCGGCTGGGCGCCGGCCGATGTCCTCGACCAGTTCGTGGACGCCGTGATCGCCACCATGCGCCGGCACCCCGGCAACCAGCTCGCGCATTGCTTCTCGATCCTGCCGAAGATCGGTCTCGCGGAGGAGGAACTCGGGGGCGAGCGCCTCGACGCGTGGGCGCGAGCCGCCGCCGAGACGGACACGCTCGTCGAGGTCAACGAGAAGTGGGTGTGCCCCGGCGCGGAGGCGCTGAACGCCCTGGAGCGCGCGGGCGCCGGCATCGTGGCCTCCACCGACAGCCACGTGGCCGCAGACGTCGGCCGGTACGCCCGCATCGTCCCGCTGCTCACCGGGACGGAAGGACGCTGATGCCCGAACTGACCTGGATCGAGACGGTCGTCGTCGTCATCCTCCTCCTCTGCGTGCTGATCGGCACGCTGCCGGTCGTCAACACCGGTCTGCAGTTCCTCATGCTGCCGCTGCACGCCTTCCGCAATCACTACGGCAAGGCCGCCCCGTACCACCCGAACGTGGCCGTGGTCATCCCGGCATGGAACGAGGGCCTGGTCATCGGCCCCGCGATCGAGCGGCTGCTCCAGCTCGAGTACCCCGCCGAGCGCCTCCGTGTCTTCGTCGTCGACGACGCCTCCACGGACGACACCCCGGCCATCGTGCAGCAGAAGGCGGCGACCTATCCGGGGCGGGTCGTCCATCTGCGACGCGAGAAGGGTGGCGAGGGCAAGGCGCACACGCTGAACCACGGCCTCGACGTCGTGCTCGCCGACCCGTGGACCGAGGCGGTGCTCATCATGGACGCCGACGTGATCTTCGCGCGCAACTCCCTGCGCAAGCTCACCCGGCACCTCGCGGACGAGGAGGTCGGGGCCGTCACGGCCTACATCGCGGAGGGCAGCAGGGACCGCAACTACCTCACCCGGTTCATCGCGATCGAGTACGTCATCGGCCAGCTCTCGGCACGGCGTACGCAGAACGTCGGGGGAGCGATCGCCTGCCTCGCCGGGGGCGCCCAGCTGCATTCCCGCGCGAACCTCGAGTCGATCGGCGGACGCATCCCGACGGGCACGCTCGCCGAGGACACCATGACGACCTTCGAGAGTCAGCTCCACGGCCGCCGGATGGTCTTCGAGCCGCACGCCGTGGTGCTCGCCGAGGAGCCGCGGACGATCGACAGTCTCTGGAAGCAGCGGCTGCGCTGGGCGCGCGGCAACGTGCAGCTCACCTCGATCTACAAGAGGCTCTGGTTCCGGCCGAGTCGCGACCACAACCTGGGCAGCATCCCCTTCGGGCTGGCCTGGTTCACGATCCTGCTGATGCCGGCGCTCCTGCTCCTCGCCGCCACCGCGATGATCGTCCTCCTGCTCCTGCACAGCGACGTCGCGGAGTTCGTGTTCCGGTTCATGTGGATCGCCGCGGCGGCCATCTACATCTTCTCGATGCTCTACTCCGTCCAGCTCGATCCGCGCATCGGGCGGCAGTCCTGGCGCGAGGCGATCATGTTCCCGGGGCTCGGGGCGCTGATCCTCATGGCCCTGGCGCTGTTCCCCTGGGCCCTGGACGGCCTGATCGGCGCGGCGGGGCAGGAGTCGACGGAGCAGACGCGGGTGCTGTGGCTGATGGCGTTCGCCCTCTGGGGGCCGGTGTCGATGCTCGGCATCTGGCTCGCGCGGGCGGTCGAGCCGCTTCCGGCCGGACGCTTCTTCGCGGGCCTGCTGCTCTACGTCTGCGGGTACGGATCGCTGCTGTGCGCGATCACCGCCGACTCGTACCTCAAGGAGTGGCGCCGCGCGGACGCCTCCTGGATCAAGACCGAGAAGATCGGACGGGTCGACTCATGACCGACGCACCATCGCACGACGCCGAGGTGGAGGAGATCGCGGCCGACGCCCGGAAGGAGCGCCGCCTCATCCCGCAGGCGCTCCTCTCCCTCGCCGTCGTGGTCGTGATCGTCGTCGTCCGAGAGCTGCTCCTGCGATGACCGGACGGCCGCTCGCCCTGGTCGTCGAGGACGCTCCGGACCAGGCGACCCTCCTGGGGCGGTACCTCGACCGGGAGGGCTTCGACGTGTTCGTCGCGCCCGATGCGGAGTCTGCCATCGCCGCCTTCCCGGACATCGACCCCCAGGTCGCCGTCCTGGACCTGCTGCTCCCCGGCATCTCCGGGCAGGCCTGCTGCCGCCTGATCCACGAACGCTATCCGGAGTGCTTCCTCATCGTCAGCTCGGTGCTGGACGTCACCGAGTACCCGCCCGCGGACGCGGCCTTGCCGAAGCCGATCACCGGAGCCGACCTGCATCGCGCCGTGGAACGGGTCCCGCGATGAGGGCGACACCGCTGGAGCGCGCCGAGAACCGCTGGTACCGGGTCATCGACAACCCGAACCCGATCATCAAACAGCTCCCGACGCTCGTCGCCGCCGCGACCGCAGGCGTGATGACCTGGGCCATCCCCAGCCTGCCGTTCACCGATATCGCCCTCGCGCTGGCCGGCCTCGCGATCGTCCTCGTCGCGACGCTCCACGCCGGAGTGCTCAGCGCGTTGCACATCCGGGAGGGCTGGATCGTGCTCCTGGTCCCGATGGTCGACATCCTGGGACTGGGGCTCTTCCGCGCGGGGACGGGAGGCGCGGCCTCGCTCTTCAGCTCGCTCGTGCTGCTCCCCGTGATCTGGATCGCGGCGGCGCCCGGCATCCGCTGGGTCTTCGTCGTCGGCGCGTTCACGTCGCTCGCGCTGCTGATCCCCTACGTCATCGAACCGCCGACGAACGCGGTCGTGTGGCTCCGCGGCGTCGTCGGCCCTCTCGTCTTCGCGGCCGTCGCGGCCGTGGTGAACGAGCTCTCCCGGCAGCAGCGCCTGCGGGTGCAGCAGGCGGAGGAGCTGGTCACGGAGCGGACCAAGGCGCTGTCCGAGAACGTCTCGATGATCGTGCAGCTGCGACAGAAGGAGCACGAGTACCGCGTGCTTCTCGACTCGTTCGAGGGCCTGTGGGCGTCGATCACCGCGCAGGCCGTGATCGGCACCGATCGCGAGGGGCGCGTCACGGCGTGGAACCCCGGGGCCGTCCGCCTGCTCGGGCTCTCTCACGACGAGGCTCTCGACGACGTGCGGGTCGATCGCTTCTTCTCGTCGTCGGCATTGGCGATGCTGGCCGAGGACACCGTCGCGCGCGAAGGGGATGCGGGGGCACCGCGCGTGCCCGGTGTGCCCGACGAGCGCGCGGACGTGCCGGAGGGCCTCTGCGAGCTCTTCGCCCAGGCGGACGCAGGGAACACGGTCGACGGCGACATCGAGGTCAGGACCGCGGGCGGCACGACGGTACCCGCCCGGGTGACCGTGACGCCGCACAAGGATCCGTCCGGCGCGCAGCAGGGGTACCTGTTCGTGCTCACCGATGAGACGAGAGCCGTCGAGGTCGCGCGCATGAAGGACGAGTTCGTGGGGATGATCTCCCATGAGCTGCGGACGCCGCTGAGCGCGATCATCGGCTTCCTCGACCTGCTGCAGAACGATCCCGGTCAGCCGCTCACGGAGGATCAGCAGGAGTTCGTCGGCATCATCGAGCGCAACGCGAAGCGGCTGCTGAACCTCGTCGGCGACCTGCTCTTCACGGCGCAGGTGGAGTCGGGGCGGTTCCCCCTGGAACGGGACCAGGCCGACGTCGCGGAGCTCGTGCGCTCGGCGGTGGTCTCGGCGGGACCGCACGCGCAGCGCGAGGGGATCGAGCTGGACCTGCAGGTCGGCGACGAGCCGATCCCGCTGCTCGTCGATCCCGGACGCCTCGGGCAGGCGGTGGACAACCTCCTCTCGAACGCCATCAAGTTCACCCCCCGCGGGGGTCGGGTGACGGCCGCCGTGCGTCGCCTCGACGGCGGGGTGCAGGTCGCCATCGCCGACACCGGGGTCGGGATCCCGCAGGACGAGCAGCGCATGCTCTTCACCCGGTTCTTCCGCGCCTCGACGGCCACGCGCAACGCCGTGCCGGGGGTGGGGCTGGGGCTCACGATCACGCGCGCGATCGTGCTGGCCCACGGCGGCTCCATGGACGTGACCAGCGAGGAGGGGGTGGGCACCGAGTTCCGGTTCGTGCTCCCGGCGGCTCCCAAGACCGAGGTGCTGCAGACGCTCAGCCGCGCGGACTGACCACGCGAGGAAGGGCAGTGGTATCGTGGGTCGATGGATACCACCTTCGTCGCTCCGATGGGAGACCGCGGCCGTCTGGTGATTCCGGCTGAGCTGCGCGCGCGGCAGCACTGGGATCAGGGCGTTCCCCTCCTGATGATCGAAGCGGAGGGTGGCGTCGTCCTCCTCACTCGCGAACAGGCGAAGGCGCTGATCCGCCGTCAGCTCGAGGGGCAGAGTCTCCTGGAGGCTCTGCTCGCCGAGCGCCGCGCGGCCGCTGCGCAGGACGACGCGGCGTGAGGGTCCTCGACGCTTCGGCTGTGCTGGCATTTCTCCAGGACGAGCCCGGTGCCGCCCGTGTGGAGAAGGCTCTCGATGGCGGCGTCATCGGTGCGGCGAACTGGTCGGAGGTGGCCCAGAAGGTGCGCGCCGCCGGGGCCGACTGGGGCATCGCCTCCGGACTCCTCCTCAGCTATCGTCTGACGATCGAGCCCGTCTCGCATCGCGACGCGGAAAGGGCGGCAGCGCTCTGGGCTCGGGGCACCGCGCTCTCTCTCGGAGCCCGGTTGTGCCTGGCGCTCGCCGAACGGATGGACGCGGCGGTGCTGACCGCGGACCGGGCATGGGGCGACGGCGGGCGCATCGAGCAGTTACGACCGTAGCTCGTCCCGGTCGTTGTGCAGCCGCGCGGACTGATAGCCTGGTCGGCTCGCTGTCCGCGGGCGGAAGGACGGCCACGCCTGTGGGGTACATCGACGCATCCGGGATCTCGCTGACGCTTCCCGATGGCAGACCGCTTCTCGACGAGGTGTCGTTCCGGGTCGGGGCGGGCTCGACGAGTGCTCTCATCGGACCGAACGGTGCGGGGAAGACGACGCTGCTGCGGATCATCCGCGGTGAGCAGCCGGCCGACGACGGGGTGGTGACCATCGACGGCGGCCTCGGCGTCATGGACCAGTTCGTCGGACACGGCGAGCCGGGCCAGACCGTGCACGAGCTGCTCGTGCGCGTGGCTCCGACGCGCCTCCGTGCCGCCGCGGAAGCGCTGGAGGCCGCGGAGAACGCCCTCATCGACCGCGACGAGCACGACACCCAGATGGCCTACGCCTCCGCGATCGCCGAGTACGCGGACGCCGGCGGCTACGAGCACGAGACCGTGTGGGACCAGTGCACCGTGGCGGCGCTCGGCGTGCCGTTCGAGCGGGCGCGCTACCGCGAGCTCACCTCCCTCTCCGGCGGCGAGCAGAAGCGGCTCGCCCTCGAGGCGCTGCTCCGCGGCCCGGACGAGGTGCTCCTGCTCGACGAGCCGGACAACTACCTCGACGTGCCGACCAAGCGATGGCTCGAGGAGCGCCTGCGCGCCACCGACAAGACGGTGCTGCTGGTCTCGCACGACCGCGAGCTCCTCGCCAGGGCCGCCGATCGGCTGATCACGCTGGAGCCCGGCGCGGCGGGGTCGACCGCCTGGGTGCACGGCGGGAGCTTCGCCACCTATCACCAGGCGCGCAGCGATCGGATGGATCGGCTCGACGAGCTGCGCCGACGGTGGGACGAGCAGCACGAGAAGCTCCGCGTCCTGGTGGCGAACCTCAAGGTCAAGGCGTCTGCGAACGACGGCTTCGCCTCCCGCTACCAGGCGGCGCAGACGCGATTGCGGAAGTTCGAGGAGGCGGGCCCGCCGGAAGAGCGACCCCCGGCGCAGGAGTTCGACATGCGCCTCCGCGGCGCCAGGACCGGCAAGCGCGCCGTCGTCGCGGACCGGCTGGAGCTGACCGGCCTCATGCGTCCGTTCGACGCCGAGATCTGGTACGGCGACCGTGTCGGCGTGCTCGGCTCCAATGGCTCGGGCAAGTCGCACTTCCTGCGGCTGCTGGCCCGCGGCGGCACCGACCCGGATCCGTCCCTCGGCCACGTGACCGCGGTCGCGGAGGAGCTCGCCCCCGTCGCGCACACCGGTCGTGCGGTGCTGGGCGCCCGCGTGGTGCCGGGGCTCTTCGCACAGACCCACGCGCATCCGGAGTTCGTCGGCCGCACCCTGCTGGAGATCCTGCACCGCGGGGACGACCTCCGTGACGGCATGCCCCGCGACGCGGCGAGTTCGGCCCTGGACAGGTACGGCCTCGTCCGTCAGGCGCAGCAGCCGTTCGAATCGCTCTCCGGGGGACAGCAGGCGCGGTTCCAGGTGCTCCTGCTCGAGCTCTCCGGCGCAACCCTGCTGCTCCTCGACGAGCCCACCGACAACCTCGACCTGGAGTCGGCCGAGGCGCTGGAGGAGGCGCTCGGACGCTTCGAGGGCACCGTGGTGGCGGTCACGCACGACCGGTGGTTCGCGCGTTCCTTCGACCGGTTCCTCGTGTTCGGCACGGACGGCGAGGTCTACGAGTCCGACGAGCCGGTGTGGGACGAGCGGCGGGTGGCGCGTGCGCGCTGACCGCCGCGGAGGCCGCCGGGCGCCGGGTAGGCTGGACGGGTGACCATGGAGATCGAGCTCGGCCGAGGAAAGCGCGCGCGTCGCGCGTACACGTTCGACGACATCGCGGTGGTGCCCTCGCGGCGCACGCGGAACCCGGAGGACGTGTCCACCGCGTGGACGATCGACGCCTTCGGCTTCGAGATCCCGGTGCTCGGTGCGCCGATGGACTCGGTCGTCAGCCCGCGCACCGCGATCATGCTCGGGCAGCTCGGCGGCCTGGGGGTGCTCGACCTCGAGGGTCTCTGGACCCGCTACGAGGACCCGGAGCCGCTGCTCGCCGAGATCGCTGGCCTCGCGGAGGACCACGCGACCGTGCGCATGCAGGAGCTCTACTCGGAGCCCATCAAGCCCGAGCTCATCACCCGCCGCCTCGCCGAGATCCGGGAGGCGGGCGTCACCGTCGCCGGCTCCCTCACCCCGCAGCGCACGCAGGAGTTCTACGACACCGTCGCCGCGGCCGGGGTCGACCTGTTCGTCATCCGGGGGACGACCGTCTCCGCCGAGCACGTGTCGAGCGTGGCGGAGCCCCTGAACCTCAAGAAGTTCATCTACGACCTCGACGTGCCGGTGATCGTGGGCGGAGCGGCGACCTACACGGCGGCCCTGCACCTCATGCGCACCGGCGCGGCCGGCGTTCTCGTGGGCTTCGGTGGCGGCGCGGCGTCCACCACCCGCGCCACCCTCGGCATCCACGCCCCCATGGCGACCGCGGTGTCCGACGTGGCGGCCGCGCGTCGCGACTACCTCGACGAGTCCGGCGGGCGCTATGTGCACGTGATCGCCGACGGCGGTGTCGGCACCTCCGGGGACATCGTGAAGGCGCTCGCCATGGGCGCCGACGCGGTCATGCTCGGCGTCGCCCTGGCCCGCGCCACGGACGCCCCCGGTCAGGGATTCCACTGGGGTCCCGAGGCGCACCACCCCAAGCTCCCGCGCGGGCGACGCGTCGAGGTGGGCGGCATCGGAACGCTGGAGGAGATCCTCTACGGCCCTGCGCCCGTCGCCGACGGCACCGCGAACCTCATCGGCGCGCTGCGCAAGTCGATGGCCACCACCGGGTACTCCGACCTCAAGGAGTTCCAGCGGGTGGAGGTCGTGCTGGCCCCGTACGAGGCCTGAGGTCTCCGCATCACCGTGACCGCGCCTGCTCCCTTCCCGCCGACCCTCCGTGAGGTCATGCTGCGGGGACGCTGGATCGCGATGCTGCTGCTGTGCCTCGTCGTCGCCGGGGTGTTCGCCTGGCTCGGCCAGTGGCAGCTGGAGCGGGCGATCGAGACCGATCCGCCGGCGCCGGGGGCGACCGAGCAGGTCCGACCGCTCGATGACGTCGTCGCGCCGGGGGAGTACCTCCCCGAGCCCCTCGTCGGACAGCGCGTGGAGACCGAAGGCGTCTGGGTCCCCGGGGACTTCCTCGTCGTGGGCAGTCGCTTCAACGACGGCGTGGAGGGGTACTGGGTCACCGGCCAGCTCCGCGTCGACGAACGTGTGTCGTTGGCGGTGGCCATCGGCTGGGCCCCGGATCGGGCGGCCGCCGACGCCGCGGTGGAGCGCCTGGAAGCCGAGGCGGACGGAGGCGTGGTCGAGGTCGCCGGTCGCGTCATCTCGGATGAGGGTCCGTCGGTCCCGCCGCGCTCGGATCCGGAGCAGCTGGACCGGATGTCGCCGGCCGCTCTGCTGAGCCGTTGGCACGACATCGAGCAGCTCGACGTCTACCGTCCGTACCTCGCTTCCACGACCGCGACCGCGGGACTCGTCGACATCGCGTCCCCGGCGCCCGACGAGCAGTCGCCGGTCAACTGGCTCAACGTGTTCTACGCCGCCGAGTGGGTCATCTTCGCCGGCTTCGCGTTCTACCTCTGGTACCGCCTGGCGAAGGACGCCTGGGAGCGCGAGGTGGAGGAGTTCGACGAAGCGCAGGGGGCCGCGACCGTCTGACGGCCGTTGCGCATCCGCGCGGCTGACGCTGCGCTTCTGCGCGCCGCGACGGCTCCGTGTGAACCTTCGTCAGGGGGCGTCGCGGCCATTCGGTGAGCGCTGGATGACCAATGGGGAAACTCCGTTGAGGATGTCCGAACCGCTCCGTAAGCTCGCTCCATGTGCGCACGCTGGGAGTTCCCGATGTGTGCGATGACAGCGTCCTGAGCAGCGCCGGAACACGATCGAGGAGACAGCACCGATGATGTCCGCTCCTGAGCACGGGGAGACCCTGACCCCCGTCTCGCACCGCAGAATCCGAGGGCGCGTGGGCGCTCTCGCCGCGACGTGCGTCGCCGCCCTGAGCTTCGGCTCGCTGGTGGCCGCGCCTGCGTCGGCGAACACCGAGGGCACCGGGGTGGTGATCAACGAGGCCTACCTGTCCGGCGGAAGCGCGGGGGCGGCGTTCACGAACAAGTTCGTGGAGCTGTACAACCCGACGACGGCGCCCGTCACCCTCGACGGGATGTCCCTGCAGTACCGCTCCGCGGCGGGGACCGGCGCCTTCAACGGCGTCGCCCCGCTGAAGGGCACGATCCCCGCGGGGGGCTACTTCCTCGTGCAGGGGAACAGCAACGGCACCAACGGTGCTGCGCTGCCCACGCCCGACGCCACCACCACGCTGAGCCCGAGCGGCACCAACGGCACCCTGGCCCTCGTCGAGGGCACCGCCGCGGTGACGCTCACCCCCGGCTCGACGGTCGGCGCGGACGGCGTGATCGACCTCCTCGGCTACGGCACCTCGAACACCTTCGAGACGGCGGCCGCCGCCGCCCCCTCGAGCAACACCGACGTCCGGTCGCTGAACCGCACCGCGGGTGCCGACGCGGACGACAACAAGGCCGACTTCACGCTGTCGGCGACGATCACCCCGCAGAACTCCGGCGGTACCGACCCCGGCACCGACCCGGGGGAGGAGCCGGGCGAGCAGCCCACGACCGCCACGATCGCCGAGGTCCAGGGCACCGGCGACGTCTCGCCGCTCGCCGGACAGCGCGTCCGCGTCGAGGGTGTCGTCACCGCCGACCATCGCACCGGCGGCTACAAGGGCATCGTGATCCAGACGCAGGGCTCGGGCGGCGACAACGACGCGACCCCCGGCGCCTCGGACGGGGTGTTCGTCTTCCTGAACGCGCTTGCGCCCACGCTCGAGATCGGCGACCTCGTCTCGGTGACCGGCACCGTGAGCGAGTACTTCGGTCAGACCCAGATCGCTCCCGCCGCGGTGGCCGACGTCTCGGTCGTCACGGCCGGTGTGGGCGTGCCCGCCCTCACTCCGCTCCCGGACACCGTGCGCGGTGCCGACCGTGAGCAGTACGAGAACATGTACGTCGCTCCGACCGGCACGTACCGGCTCGCGTCGAGCCACCAGCTCTACAACTACGGGACGCTGTGGCTGAACGCCGGCGACGACCTCAACGTCAAGAGCACCGAGACCACGCGTCCCGGGGCCGACGCCGCCGCCATCGCGGCCGAGAACCGCGCCAACCGCATCCTGCTCGACGACGCCTGGTCCATCCAGGTGACCAACAATGGCCACCCGGGCCAGCAGCCGTACTTCACGGAGGACACGGTGGTCCGCAACGGCGACACCGTCGACTTCGGGTCCAACGGCTACGTGCTCCAGTGGGGCTTCGACGACTGGCGGCTGCAGCCGGTCGTCCCGATCGACGACGCGTCCCCGGCGGAGCGCAAGGTCACCTTCGAGGCGACCAACCCGCGCCCCGAGAAGGCCCCGGAGGTGGGCGGTGACGCGCAGGTGGCGTCGTTCAACGTCTACAACTACTTCACGACGCTGAAGAGCGAGAACGCCGACGCCCGCGGCGCGGCGAACGCCGCCCAGTTCGCGATCCAGAAGTCCAAGATCGTCTCGGCCATCAACGGCCTCGACGCCGAGATCGTCGCGCTCATGGAGATCGAGAACTCGGTCAAGCTGGGCAAGCCCGTCGACACCGCTCTGAAGGACCTCGTCGCCGGCCTCAACGCCGACGCGGGCTCCGACGTGTGGGACTACGTCCGCACGCCGAAGGCCCTGCAGGACCCGGCGACGACGGACTACATCACGAACGCGATCATTTTCAAGAAGGACGCCGTGAGCACGGTGGGCGACAGCGCCACCGTCACCGACGAGTCCGTGTGGGGCAACGCCCGCGAGCCGATCGCGCAGGCGTTCGACATCGACGGCCGCGTGGTCACCGTGGTCGCCAACCACCTGAAGTCGAAGTCCCCGCCGCAGGGCGCCGGGGCGGAGCCGGCCGACGGCCAGGGCTTCTTCAACGCCGATCGGGTGAAGCAGGCGCAGGCCGTCCTCGCCTTCACGGACGAGCTGGCCGAGACCAGCGGCAGCAGCGACATGCTGCTGATCGGCGACTTCAACGCCTACGGGCAGGAAGACCCGATCGACGTGTTCACCTCGCAGGGGTGGAGCGACGTGGCCGCCGACAAGGCCGCAGGGCAGTACACCTACACGTTCGACGGAGAACTCGGCTCGCTCGACCACGTGATCGCGTCGCCGTCGCTCGCCCCCTCCATCACGGGCGCCGGCGTCTGGGGCATCAACTCGCCGGAGTGGAGCGATCGCGGCTACGCGTTCGGCGCCACCGAGGAGGGCACCCCGTACCGGTCCAGCGACCACGACCCGATCATCGTCGGCGTCTCGTCGGAGATCCCGCCGGTGAACATCGACGTCGTGACGGTTAACGACTTCCACGGCCGCATCGAGGCCGACGGGGCTGCGGCGGGGGCCGCCGTGCTCGCCGGCGCGGTGCAGCAGTTCCGTGCGGCGAACCCGAACACGATCTTCGCCGGAGCCGGCGATCTGATCGGGGCCTCGACGTTCACCTCGTTCATCAACGACGACAACCCCACGATCGACGCGCTCAACGCCGCCGGTCTGGACGTGAGCGCTGCGGGCAACCACGAGTTCGATCAGGGCTGGGAAGACCTGCGCGACCGGGTGCAGGAGCGCGCGGACTGGGAGTACATCTCCTCGAACGTGTTCCTCACGGAGACCGGTGAGCCCGCGCTCGCCCCGGCCTGGGTCAAGGAGCTCGACGGGGTGCGCGTCGGCTTCGTGGGCGCCGTCACGGAGGATCTCGACTCGCTCGTCTCGCCCGAGGGCATCGCGGATCTCGAGGTGCGCAGCATCGTCGACTCCGTGAACGCGGTGGCCGACGACCTGCGCGACGGTGACCCCGCGAACGGCGAGGCGGACGTCGTCATCCTGCTCGTGCACGAGGGCGCGGAGAGCACCGCGCTGTCTGCGATCACCGAGGACTCGCCGCTGGGCGAGATCGTCTACGGCGTCGACGACGACGTGGATGCGATCGTCTCGGCGCACACGCACCTCGCCTACAACCACGTCATCGACGGCCGACCGGTCGTCTCGGCGGGGCAGTACGGCGAGAACCTCGGCCTCATGAACATCCAGGTCGACCCGAAGACGAAGGAGCTGCTCTCGATCACCAACGAGATCAAGCCCCTCACGTCCGCCGGCAAGCCGCTGTACCCGGCGGTGCCGGTGGTGCAGGCCATCGTCGCCAAGGCGAAGGCGGAGGCCGACGTGCTGGGAGCGGTGAAGGTGGGCGACATCACCGCCGACTTCAACCGCGCGCGGCAGTCCAACGGCTCGGAGAACCGCGGTGGCGAGTCCACCATCGGCAACTTCGTCGCCGACGTGCAGAAGTGGTCCACGGGTGCGGACATCGCGCTCATGAACCCGGGTGGCATCCGTGCCAACCTGACCTACGCGTCGAGCAACGCCGAGGATCCCGACGGGAACGTCACCTATCGGGAGGCGGCGACCGTCCAGCCGTTCGCCAACACGCTGGTCACGCTGACCCTCACCGGGACGCAGCTGAAGGGCGTGCTGGAGGAGCAGTGGCAGCCGGCAGGCTCGGCGCGACCGTTCCTCAAGCTCGGCGTCTCCGAGGGCCTGGTCTACACCTACGATCCGACGGCGCCCGCGGGTTCGCGGATCACCTCGATCACGCTGAACGGCACCGCGATCGACCCGAACGGGGAGTACACGGTGGCGGCGAACTCCTTCCTCGCGGCGGGCGGCGACAACTTCGCCACCTTCAAGCAGGGCGCGGGCAAGCGGGACACCGGCAAGATCGACCTCCAGTCGATGGTCGACTGGTTCGACGCGAACAAGACGGCCTCGCCGGACCTCGCCCAGCGTGCGGTCGGTGTGACCGTCAGCCCGGCGGACGCCGACGGCTACCGCGCCGGCGACCAGGTGACGGTCTCGCTCTCCTCGCTGGCGTTCAGCGGTGGCGAGGCGGCCCCGGGAGCGGTCACGCTGTCGCTCGGCGACACCCAGCTCGCGGCCGGCACGGTCGACCCGACCATCGTGGACACCACCGACGAGGGCGGCCGCGCCACCCTCACCTTCACGGTGCCGTCCGGGGTGTTCGGTGAGCAGCAGCTCACGGTCGAGGTCCCGGCCACGGGCACGACGGTGCAGGTGCCGTTCACGATCGCCGGCGAGGAGGAGTTCGCGGGGACCATCGCGCTCGGCTCCTCGAAGGTGGCCGCGGGCAAGAAGCTCGACGTCACGGGCACGGGCTACCAGCCCGGCGAGACCGTCACGGTCGAGCTCCGGCCGAAGAAGGGCCAGGGAGTCCAGGTGGGAACGGTGCAGGTCCGTCAGGACGGCACGTTCAGCACCTCGGTGACGGTGCCGAAGAACGCCCAGCCCGGCAAGTACACCGTCGCGGTGGCGCAGGCCGACGGAGACGAGGCCACGGCCACCGTCACCGTCAACCGCGCCGGCGGCATCGGCGGAATCATCAAGGACATCGTCGACTGGCTGTGGGACCTCCTGACCGGATGGTTCTGATGCCGAGCGGCGGATGACGAGGCGGAGGCCGTCGGGGCGACCCGGCGGCCTCCGTCGTTCCCGCGGGGTCGGGGCGTCGCCCGCCGCCGACTAGACTGGGGGCATGCCCGAACCGAAAGTCGCCAGCTTTCCGGCGATCCGCGGTGCGCTGAAGTTCTACCAGATCGCGTCGATCATCACGGGAGTCATGCTGCTCCTGCTGCTCGCCGAGATGGTGCTGAAGTACACGCCGATCCACCTCGAGCTCTTCGCCGGAGGATCGGGCGGCCCGCTCTGGTTCGCCGGCGTCATCGCGGGACCGGACTGCCAGTGGTGGTCGCTGTTCGCGCCGTGGACGAACTCGTGCGAGATGACCTCCCTCGGGGACGGCTTCAACATCTCGCTGTTCATCCTCGTCGCCCACGGCTGGTTCTACGTCGTCTACCTCTTCGCGTGCTTCCGCATGTGGAGCCTGATGCGCTGGCGCTTCCCGCGGTTCATCCTGCTCGCGCTCGGCGGCGTCGTGCCGCTGCTGTCGTTCTTCATGGAGGCGGTCGTCGCCCGTGAAGTCAAGACCTATCTCGCCACCCGAGAGGCCGCCGAGGCCTCCGCGATCGCCCCGGAAGGTGTCCGTTGACCGAACAGTCCGAGACCCAGCAGCGCCCCGCGCTCGTCGTCGACTTCGGCGCGCAGTACGCGCAGCTCATCGCCCGCCGCGTGCGCGAGGCCGGGGTCTACAGCGAGATCGTGCCGCACACCGCCACGGCGGAGGAGATCGCCGCGAAGAACCCCGTCGCGATCATCCTCTCCGGCGGACCTTCGTCGGTGTACGAGGAGGGCGCGCCGAAGCTCGACCCGTCGGTCTTCGACCTCGGCGTCCCCACGCTCGGCATCTGCTACGGCTTCCAGTACATGGCCCAGACCCTCGGCGGCGAGGTCGCGCACACCGGCCTCCGCGAGTACGGCGCCACGGATGCCGTCATCTCCGGTGACGGCGGCACGCTGCTCAGCGGGCAGCCGACCGAGCAGAACGTGTGGATGAGCCATGGCGACCAGGTCGCGAAGGCACCGGAGGGCTTCGAGGTGCTCGCGACGACGGAGGCCACGAAGGTCGCCGCCTTCGCGAACGAGGAGCGCGGCTTCTACGGCGTGCAGTGGCACCCGGAGGTCAAGCACTCGGATCACGGTCAGCGCGTGCTCGAGAACTTCCTCCACAAGGGTGCGGGCCTCGCGTCCGACTGGAACCCCGACAACGTGATCGCCGAGCAGATCGAGCGCATCCGCGAGCAGGTCGGCGACGCCCGGGTCATCTCCGCGCTGTCCGGCGGCGTGGACTCCGCCGTCTCGACCGCTCTCGTGCACAAGGCCATCGGCGACCAGCTCACGGCCGTCTTCGTCGACCACGGTCTCCTCCGCAAGGGCGAGCGCGAGCAGGTCGAGAAGGACTACGTCGAGTCCACCGGTGTGCGGCTCATCACGGTCGACGCCGCGGAGACCTTCCTCGGTCACCTCCAGGGCGTGACCGACCCCGAGGAGAAGCGCAAGATCATCGGCCGCGAGTTCATCCGCGCGTTCGAGAAGGTGCAGCTCGACCTCGTGGAGGAGGCGAAGGCCGACGGCGGCGCCCCGGTGAAGTTCCTCGTGCAGGGCACGCTCTACCCGGACGTGGTGGAGTCGGGCGGCGGTGCGGGCACGGCCAACATCAAGTCGCACCACAACGTGGGCGGTCTTCCGGACGACCTCGACTTCGAGCTCATCGAGCCGCTGCGGGCCCTCTTCAAGGACGAGGTCCGCGCGATCGGCCGCGAGCTCGGCATCCCCGAGGCGATCGTCGGGCGCCAGCCGTTTCCGGGGCCCGGCCTCGGCATCCGGATCATCGGTGAGGTCACCGCTGACCGTCTCGAGATCCTGCGTGAGGCCGACGCCATCGCCCGCGAGGAGCTGACCAAGGCGGGTCTCGACCAGGAGATCTGGCAGTGCCCCGTCGTGCTCCTCGCCGACGTGCGCTCGGTGGGCGTGCAGGGCGACGGCCGCACCTACGGCCACCCGATCGTGCTGCGTCCGGTCTCCAGCGAGGACGCGATGACGGCCGACTGGACCCGCCTGCCGTACGACGTGCTGTCGAAGATCTCGAACCGGATCACCAACGGCGTCCGCGACGTCAACCGCGTCGTGCTCGACGTGACGTCGAAGCCGCCGGGGACGATCGAGTGGGAGTAGGGGGCGCGATGCCCCCGGTCTCGGCGCCGGTCCTCCCGGACGCCGAGTACCTGGTGCTGTCCAGCCGCCTGATCCCGGGTCTGGACGGCGGCTACACGATCGCCACGCTCGCGCGCGCCCGGATGCTCGCTGCCGCGGGCGCGGCGGACGGCGCCGGTCCGCAGCTGCTGACCTTCGATCCGGGGACGATCGCCGACCACGCCGAGCACCGCCGCGTCTTCGCGGAGCGCGGTGCGCTCACCGACCCCGATCGACTGCGCAACCTCTTCGACGAGGCCGTCGCACCGCAGGGCGGAGCCGCCGCCTGGCTGCGTGACGCCGCGGATGCCGCAGTGACGGCTGACCCTGACCGGGAGTACCGCGTGCTCGCGGATCCCGCGGGACGGCCTTTCGCAGCCCTTCCCGTCATCCCCGGCAACCCGGATTGGCACCTCACGGACGAGCCTGTCCTCGTCTACGACGAGAGCGGAGCGGTCGTCGGCGCGCTGCATGGCTTCCGCGGACTCTACGGTGCCTGGCTGGCCCACATCACGGCGGCGCTGGGGGAGCGTCCGATCGTCGTGATCTGCGAGTCCCGCCAGCTCGGAGAGCTGATCGCCGACTGGCGCGACCCGCGCGTGCGCATCCTGCACCCCATCCACACCATGCACGTGGAGGCGCCCTACACTCCCGACGCCGGCCTGAACACGCTCTGGACGCGCTGGTTCCGCCTCGCCGACCGCTTCGATGCGGTCATCTGGCCGACCGCTACGCAGCGGGACGACGTCGTGGCGCGGTTCGGTGAGGCCGCCAACCATGTCGTGGTGCCGAACCCCATCGCGCCGGTCGAGCGCCGTGACGACCTGCGCGAGGAGGGCCTCGTGGTCGTGCTGGGTCGGCTCGCGGCCGGCAAGCGCATCGACCATTCCATCCGCGCCTTCGTCGAGGCGGACGTGCCGGGCTCCCGGATGGAGATCTGGGGCACGGGAGCAGAGCAGGAGCGGCTGGCGGCACTGATCGCCGAGCTCGACGTCGCGGACCGCGTGCATCTCTGCGGCTACACCGACGATTCCGCCACCGTGCTCGACCGGGCGTCCGTGCTGGTCACCTCCACCGCGTTCGAAGGGCAGCCGCTCGGCATCGTGGAGGCGCTCCTGCACGGCACGCCGGTGGTGTCCTACGACGTGCGGTACGGCATCCGCGACGTTCTCGGCGCGGGCGGCGGCGTTCTCGTCCCCGCGGGAGACATCGGTGCGCTGGGTGCTGCATTGCGGGGACTGCTGACCGACCCGGACCGTCTGGCGGCGCTGCGTGTCGAAGCGCCGGCCGTCGCTGCGGCGTGGAGTCCCGAGCGCTCCGCGGATGCACTGGTCGCGACCATCGCGGCCGCCGTGCAGGCGCCGTCGCGGCGCCGCTGAACCCGACCGTCGCGACCGCCGGGAGGACGCGAGCGACTCCCGGCGGTCGCTGGCGTCATCGCGTGCGGCGTCTGCGCGCGGCCACGACCGTGGTGACGGAGCCGGCAGCCAGCAGCAGGCCGCCCAGCAGCAGAGCGACGATGGGGGCATCGCCACCCGTCGTCGCGAGATCACCGCGCTCGCCACGCGTGGCCCCGCTCCCGGGTGCCGTGACGCCGTCCTCACCCGCAGCGCCCGGGTTCGACGGGCTGCCGGGGTCCGTCGGTCCGGTCGGATCCGTCGGAGTGCCCGGATCGGTCGGGTCCACCGGCTCGTCCACCGCGACAGCCACCGGTCCACTCTCGACGGCGGCGGCATCCAACGCGGTCACCACCCAGGTCTCCGTCGCGGCGCGCGCGGCGGCGGGGGCATCGTCGGCGGGGAGGGGGAAGCGGAGCGACGCCGCGCCGCCTGCCCAGACCGTGTCCACCAGTGCGCCCGGCGTGGCGACGATCTGCGCCGGATCACCGGTTCCGCGATAGATCGCATACTGGCGGGCCTCTTGCGCGTCCCCGGCCTGCCAGCGGAGCTCGCCGTCGACGATCTCGGGTGCCGCCGGGGCTGCCACCTGTCCGTCCGAGAGCCAGGGCTTGGCCGGAACGAGCGTGGGGTGGGCGAAGGCCTCGCCCTCGAGGAGCTCGATCGCGGTGTTCTTGGCCTCGTGCTTGGGCTGCTGATCCGCGGGCAGAGCGGCCAGGTCACTCGGCTTCATGTCGTTGTAGCTGAACAGGACGCTGCCCTCGATGCCGTCGAGCTTCTGGTTGTACCGGATCTGGTTCGGCACCTCCTCCGGGTTCATCCAGGCCTGCTCCCAGCCCCCGTTGTTGACGTGCTTGTAGAGCGCGTGGCCGACATAGACCTGGGTGCGGCTGCCTGCTGCCACGTCGCTCCACCACTGCGCGAGCTCCCCGTAGGGGGCGGCGGCCTGATCGAAGCTCCAGTAGATCTGCGGCACGATGTAGTCGATCAGCTCGTCCTGCACCCACCCGCGGGTGTCGGCGAAGATCGCCTGGCTGTACGTCTGCGACGAACTGGTCGGCGTGTGGGACCCGGCCGGGTCGAGCGCCTTGTGCTCCCAGATCCCGAACGGGCTGATGCCGAGCTGCACGGCAGTGCCGCGCGCCGCGTTGCCGGCGTCGATCGCGTCGCCGACGAGGGTGATCAGACCCGTGATGTTGTCGCGCCGCCACGCCTCGATGCCGGCGACGGTGTCGGGATAGCCCGCCGTGAGGCCGAACTCCTCGAACGTCGCGCGGTCCTCGCCCTGCGCGCCGAAGAACACGTTCTGGCCGTCGACGGTGATCCGGTACGGGTAGAAGTAGTCGTCGAAGTGGATGGCGTCGACGTCGTAGTTCTCCGTGATCTCGGCGACGGTGGCCGCGACGTACGCGGGGACCTCGGGCTGGCCCGGGTCCAGGAACAGCTTCTCCTCGAACGACAGGACCCAGTCGGGGTGCTGCACGGCGAAGTTGTCGTCGGCGAGGATGCCGGCGTCGTTCAGTGCCGCGATGTACTGCGGGATCGAGAGCGCCTTCACCTCGTCCGCGGTGAGCCCGAGGGCCGCGAGGATCCCCGGCGAGGTCATCTTCGCGTTGGTCACGCGATAGGGGTTCAACCAGGCGTGGAACTCCATGCCGCGCGCGTGCGTGGCCTCCACCATGCGCTGCAGCGGGTCGTACCCGGGATCGGCGCCCTGGGTGCCGGTGAGGAACTCGGACCACGGGTTGAGCGCCGAGGGGTAGTACGCGTCCAGCAGCGGACGCACCTGGAAGATCACGGCGTTCATGTTCCAGGAGGCGAAGTCGTCGAGCACCGTCGCGTAGCGGGCGTCGAAGTCCGCCGCATCCGCGGGCTTGCCGAAGTTCAGGTTGCCGATCGTGCCGACCCAGGCACTGGAGAAGCGGCGGTTCTCCGGCGTCAGCGTCGTGGGAATGGCGACCTGCTCGCCGGATCCCGGATAGGTGTACACGGGCTCCGTGCCGTAGCCATAGGCGCCGGAGGTGTCCTTGACGTACCGGGTCAGCGGCTCCTCGTCGGGGGCCGCTCCGGCGGTCGTGGGGAGCGCCAGCAGGAGCAGGGCGGCCGCGGCGGTGGCGGCGATGCGTCTCTTCATCGAGTCCTCGTTCGATCTGGAAAAGAATTTCCACTGAAAGGGGTTGAACTGAAACTCTATGCCGATACGGCTCTCGGCAGAAGACCGGGAGGAATTTTTCGCCCGATGTCGATCTCCGCCGTTCCCGTTCGACGTCTGTGATGAGAGGGTCGAGGAACGGCCCTTCGGAACAAGGAGAACATCATGAAGTTCATGCTCATCATGCGCGCGACCGACGACGCGGTGGCGGCCTACCAGGAGATGCCCTTCGAGCAGGTCATCGAGGCGATGGGTCGTTACAACGAGTCGATGATGAAGGCGGGCGTCCTCGTCGCTGGGGAGGGCCTGACCGACGCGGCGGAGGGCTTCGTCGTCGACTTCAGCGCCGAGAAGCCGCTGATCACGGACGGCCCCTACGGGGAGACGAAGGAGCTCTTCAACGGCTTCTGGATCATCGAGGTCTCCTCGCGCGAGGAGGCCGGGGAGTGGGCGAGCCGGGCGCCGCTCGGAGCGGGATCGTTCCTCGAGGTGCGCCGGGTGACCGGCCCGGAGGACTTCCCCGCCGACAACGAGTGGATCGAGAAGGAGGCGGGCTGGCGGGAGGAGCAGGCCCGCCGCGCCGAGCAGGCGTGACGACGCTCCGCTGATGGACGGCTCGTCCGACCCCGTGGCGAACTCGGCCGCCTCCGCGCAGGAGGCGGCCGAGCGGGCCGTCGCGGCCGTGTGGCGAATCGAAGCCGCGCGCATCGTCGGCACGCTGACGCGGATGGTCGGCGACTTCGGCCTGGCGGAGGACCTCGCGCAGGAGGCCTTGGTCGCCGCGCTGCGGCAATGGCCCGCCGAGGGCGTCCCGCGGAACCCCGCCGCGTGGCTCACAGCCGTGGCGAAGCGGAAGGCGGTGGACGGATGGCGACGCCGCGAGCGGCTGGACGACCGTCTCGCGCTGATCGCGCACGACCTCGAACAGGAGCAGGCGGAGGGCCACGAGCTGCCGTGGGACCCGGATGCCGTGGACGACGATGTGCTGCGCCTCCTCTTCATCGCGTGCCACCCGGTCCTCTCTCGGGAGGCGCAGGTCGCGTTGACGCTGCGGGTCGTCGGCGGGCTGTCGAGCGAGGAGATCGCCCGCGCCTTCCTGGTCCCCACGGCGACCGTGCAACAGCGGATCGTGCGCGCGAAGAAGACGCTGGCGGCGGCACACGCGCCGTTCGAGGTGCCGCCGCGGGAGGAGCATGCGGCGCGGCTCGGCGCGGTCCTCGGGGTGCTCTACCTCATCTTCAACGAAGCGCACGCGGCCAGCAGCGGTCCGGAGTGGATGCGGCCGGAACTGAGCGACGAGGCCATCCGGCTCGCCAGGGTGCTCGCCGCGCTGCAGCCTCGCGAACCGGAGGTGCACGGTCTGCTCGCGCTCCTGGAGCTCACGGCCGCACGCTTCCCCGCACGGACCGACCGGAACGGGGACCCGGTGCTGCTCGCCGATCAGGACCGTCGGCGGTGGGACCGCAGCCGCATCGCGCGGGGGAGAGCGGCACTGGCGCGGGCGGACGGGCTCGGCCGTGGACGCGGGCCGTACAGTCTGCAGGCCGCCATCGCCGAATGCCATGCCGTCGCGCCGTCCGTGGAGGAGACCGACTGGGATCGCATCGTCGTCCTCTACGAGGCGCTCGGCCGGCTCACCCCGTCCCCGGTGGTGGAGCTCAATCGCGCGGCCGCCGTGGCCATGGCGACCGGGCCCGCTTCCGCGCTGAAGATGCTCGATGAGCTGGCTGCGTCCGGGGCGCTGCGCGGCTACCACCTGCTCCCGGCCACGCGGGGCGAGCTGCTGCGCCGACTCGGCCGGGAGAGCGAGGCACGCAGCGAGTTCGCCGTGGCCGCGGGGCTGGCCGGCAACGACCGTGAGCGCGGACTCCTGGAGTGCAAAGCGCGGGGAACGGCGAGCTGACCGTCCGCGGCACGAAAAGACCCGCCCCTCACGGATGCTCTCGCAGCCGTGAGGGACGGGCGTGGGTGACGCGGGGCGCGTCGAGGGGGGTCTGCGTCAGTCGTTGACCCGCTGGCCGCGGCCGGCGATGAGGCCGTAGATCAGCAGCACGATGATCGAACCGCCGATGGCGAGGAGCCAGGTGCCGAGGTCCCAGAACTCGGTGAGCGGACGGTTGAGGATCAGGCTGCCGAGCCAGCCGCCGAGCAGGGCGCCGACGACGCCGAGCAGCAGGGTGATGAACCATCCGCCGCCCTGCTTGCCGGGCAGGATCAGCTTGGCGATGGCTCCGGCGATGAGGCCGAGAAGAAGAAAGCCGAGAAAACTCATGGTCAGCTCCTTGGGTCAGGAGCCCCGGGGTGCCGGGGCTTCGTGACACCTACTGTGCCCGGCCGCGGAATCGCGTGCCAACCCCTTGCGCGCTCCCTCCCGGATATGGCAAGAGGCCCGCCTCCCAGGGAGACGGGCCTCTCGTCGCGACGGGTCGCGCGTCAGTTGTTGCCGCGGGCGATGGCGATGATCCGAAGGATCTCGACGTACAGCCAGACGACGGTGACCATGATGCCGAAGCCGCCGAGCCAGCCGTACTTGCGGGGAGCGCCGTTGCGGACGCCCTGCTGGATCTGGTCGAAGTCGAGCACCAGCGAGTAGGCCGCCATGATCACGACGAGGACACCGATGATGAGGCCGAGCGGGATGCCCATGATCGGCTGGCTGAGCATGCCGAACGCGTTGGTGTTGACGCCGGTCCACATGAGGACGAGGTTCAGGAGCGAGAAGACCAGGTAGCCGATCATCGCGATCATGAAGATCTTCGTGGCCTTCTTCGAGGCGCGGATCTTGCCGCTCGCGAAGAGGGCGAGAGTCACGCCGACGACCGAGACGGTCGCGAGCGTCGCCTGGAAGACGATGCCGGGCCAGCGGACCTCGAAGAACGCCGAGATGCCGCCGATGAAGAGACCCTCGAAGGCCGCGTAGGCGAAGATCAGCGCGGGGCGGACCTTCTTGCGCGAGGTGAAGGTGATGACCATCGCCAGCACGAAGCCGCCGAGCGCCCCGAGGGCCCAGGGCAGTACGTTGACGGCGGCGGGGTTGTACGGGTCGTAGCGCGGCACGTCGAGGCCGCCGAGCGTCAGCACCCAGCCGACGACGGCGGTGACGAGGAGGATGCCGAAGAGGCCGGCGGTCTTCCACACCGTGTCCTCGACGGACATCCGGTCGGTCTCGAGCGCGCCTGCAGCGGGGGCGGCGTACATGCCCTCGAGCTGCGCGTTGGCGGCGGCATCCATCGCGCCGTGCTGGAGCGACGCGGCCTGCGCGCCCTGAGCGCCCTGGGGCGCACCCGGGTAGGTCGCGACGTTGCGCGGGTCCTGCTGCTGGAAAGCAGGATTGTTGAAAGCGAAGTTGCTCATCAGGTGGGCCTCACTCCAAAAGGGGGGTCGTAGGTCGCTTTCCTCCACGATACCCGTGAGGCGACACTCCCGGGGTGCCTTACGCTGTGAGCGTGCCCAGCAAATCCCCGCTCGTCATCGGGCACCGCGGTGCCCCGGGCCACCGACCGGAGCACACCCGTTCGTCCTACGAGCTCGCTCTCGCGACGGGGGTCGACGCGGTCGAGCCGGACGTGGTCGCCACCCAGGACGGCGTCCTGGTCGTGCGGCACGAGAACGAGATCTCCGGCACCACGGACGTCGCCGATCACCCGGAGTTCGCGGATCGCCGCACGACGAGGCGCGTGGACGGTGCCGCACTGACCGGCTGGTTCACGGAGGACTTCACCTGGGCGGAGCTGTCCACGCTGCGCTGCCGGGAACGGCTCCCGAAGCTCCGGGCATCCAGCGCCTCCTTCGACGGCACGGAGCCGATCCTGCGCCTGCGCGACGTCCTCGACCTCGTGCGGGCGGCAGCACAGGAGCAGGGCCGGCCGATCGGCGTCGTGCTCGAGGTGAAGCACGCCACGCATTTCGCGGGCATCGGACTCGACCTCGCGCCCCTCATCGCGCGGGAGCTGCGCGACGCCGGATGGGCGGCGGGGGAGTTGCCGCTGATCGTGGAGAGCTTCGAGTCGACCGTGCTCGGGCAGCTCCGCGCCGCGGGCGTCGACGCGAGCTTCGTCTACCTCATCGAGGCGGCGGGACAGCCGTACGACCTCCTCGTCGCCGAGGGGGCGAAGGCCCTGAGCTACCCGGAGACCGTGACCCCCGGGAATCTGGACCGCCTGGTCGGTCGGATCGACGGGATCAGCGTCGACAAGAAGATGCTCCTGGTGCCGGGCACGACGCTGGTCGCCGATGCGCACGCCCGCGGCCTGACCGTCTTCGCGTGGACCTGCCGCCCGGAGAACGCCTTCCTCGCGGCGCCCTACCGCGGACCGGGAGGCAAGAGCGCGTTCGGGCACTACGAGGCCGAGTGGGGCGTGATCGCCCGGCAGGGCGTGGACGGCGTCTTCGTCGATCACCCCGATCTCGGCGTCGCGTTCTTCCGCGGCTGACCCGCCGGCGTCAGAGCGTGCGGTCGAACGCGCCCTGACGAGTGGAGACGATCTCCTTGCCGAGCGGCATGAGCGACACCGGGACCATCTTGAAGTCGGCGATGCCCATGGGGATGCCGATGATGGTGATGCACAGCGCGAGTCCCGACACGATGTGGCCGAGCGCGAGCCACCACCCCGCGAGGATGACCCAGAGCACGTTCCCGAGGAACGACCCGACGCCGGCCGTCGGCTTGCTGACGACCTCGCGGCCGAACGGCCAGATGGCGTAGGCGGCGATGCGGAACGAGGCGATCGCCCAGGGGATCGTGATGATCGGGATGCACAGCAGCAGGCCGGCCAGCACGTAGCCGAGGAAGAGCGCCCAGCCCGCGAGGATGACCCAGATGATGTTGAGGATCGTGCGCATACAGCGATTGTGTCACCCGCGGCGCGGCGCGGCTGGGCATCAGCCCGGAGGTCCCCGGCGCTCGCGCCCCGCGATGCCAGACTGACCGCATGACCGGAATAGTGGTGGACGACGTCAGCAGGGCATTCGGGGACGTGCAGGCCGTGCGAGGGGCCACGCTGCGCGCAGAAGCGGGAAGGGTGACGGGTCTGGTGGGCCCGAACGGCGCGGGCAAGACGACGCTGCTCCTGATGCTCGCCTCGTTGCTCGCCCCCGACAGCGGCTCGATCCGCATCGGCGGCATCGACCCCGAAGCCGACCCGCTCGCCGCCCGTCGCGTGCTGGGGTGGATGCCGGATGCCCTCGGCGCCTGGCCCTCCCTCACCGCCCGCGAGACGATCGTGACCACGGCCCGGCTCTACGGGATCGACCGCGCGGACGCGGAGCGGCGGGCGCAGCACCTTCTCGGTCTCGTCGGTCTGGGGGAGCTCGCGGATTCCGCCGCGAAGGTGCTCTCCCGTGGGCAGAAGCAGAAGCTCGGCCTCGCCCGCGCTCTCGTCCACGACCCGCAGGTGCTGCTTCTCGACGAGCCGGCGTCCGGCCTCGATCCCGAGGCCCGCGTGCAGCTGCGGGTCCTGCTGCGCCGCTTCGCGGCCGAAGGGCGCACGGTCCTCATCTCCAGCCACGTGCTGTCCGAGCTGGAAGAGGTCGTCGACGACGCCGTCTTCCTCGTCGGCGGGGCCGTCGTGGACGCCGCTCCGGCGCAGAGCACGGTCCGCGCGTGGCGGGTGCGGCTGGCCGGCGCGACCGCGGAGCGTCTGAACGCGGACACCTGGCAGGTCGCCTCGGCCCTCGGACGGGCTCCCGAGTCCCTCGCCGTGGACCGGGGCGCCGTCCTCGTCGGCTTTCCCGGGGAGGATGACGCCGCCCAGTCACTGCGCCTCCTCGTGGAGGCGGGGCTGCCGGTCGCGGAGTTCGCGCCCGCGCAGAGCGATCTGGAGCATACGTTCCTCGCGCTCCGGCACCCGCACCCGCCCGCGGGGACGACCCCGCCGCCCCCGCCGCCTGCGGCACCCCACGGAACGGAGGCGGGAGCATGAGTCTCGCGAACATCGGCGTCATCGCGCGCCTGGAACTGACCCAGCGGCTGCGGAGCGTCGGCTGGTACGTGCTCCTCGGCATCTTCGCACTGGTGCTCCTCGGCGTCACCGGCCTGTCATTCGCCGTGTACTCCTGGGGGGAGGACGTGGGGGCGGGCGTGTCGTCCATCGTCGTCAACGTGGTCCTGCTGCTCGTCGTGCTCGTCTCTCCCACGCTCAGCGGCAACGCCATCAACGGCGACCGGGAGGCGGCCACGCTCGCGCCGATCCAGGTCACCGCGGCGTCGACCGGCGACATCATGCTGGGCAAGCTGCTCGCGGCGATCGCGACGGGCGGCGCGTTCCTCCTGGTGGCGGTTCCCTTCCTCGCGGCGTCGCTGCTGGCGGGCGGGACCGATCCGATCGTGCTGTTCGTGGCGCTGCTCATCCTCGCCGTCGAGATCATCATCGTCGCCGCGATCGGCGTCGGCCTGAGCGGCCTCATCGCCCGGCCGCTGTTCTCCGTCGCGTCCACCTACCTCGTGGTCTCCGCGCTCGTCATCGGCACGATCATCGTCTTCGCGCTCGGCGGCCTGGCCGTGCGCAGCGAGGCGACGAGCTACAGCCGCCCCTACGACAGCAACGGCAACGTGGACTGCGAGAGCTGGGAGGAGTACACGTACGAGGCGCCGCGGTTCGACCTCGTGTGGTGGGCGCTCGCCGCCAACCCGTTCGTCGTGCTGGCTGATGCCACCCCCACCGAGTTCAGCACGGACGGCTATCCGGTCGATCTGTACGGGCAGATCAAGTGGGGCGTCCGCAGCGCGCAGCTCTCGCCGCTGGAGCAGCGCTGGGACGACTGCGATCCGGAGAGCGGTTCGCAGACGGCCGAGCAGGTGATCGACGAGACCGTGCCGAGCTGGTTCGTCGGGCTCGGCGTGCAGGTGGTGCTCGCCGGGGCGCTGTTCGCGGGAGCGTGGGCCCGCACTCGGACGCCCGCGCGACGGCTGCCGCCGGGCACCCGCATCGCCTGAGCGGAAGAAGGGGGATGCGCGTCGCGCGTCGAGCCGGTAGACAGGACACGCGGACCGACCGCCGCGACGGAAGGGCCGCATGAGCATCGCATTCCTCCTCACGACCCTGGTGGTCGTCGCCACCCCGGGAACCGGGGCGGTGTACTCGGTGGCGATCGGGATCTCCCAGGGGGCGAGGGCCGGCGTCGTCGCCGCCCTCGGCTGCACGCTGGGGGTCGTCCCGCACATGATCGCCGCGATCACCGGTCTAGCCGCGATCCTGCACGCCTCCGCCGTCGCCTTCGAGGTCATCAAGTGGTTCGGTGTCGCCTACCTGCTGTACCTCGCGTGGCGGACGCTGCGGGACACTGCGCTGATGTCGGCGGAGGAGGACGCCGTGCCCGTGTCGTCGTGGCGGATCATCCGCACTGCCGTCCTCCTCAACCTCCTGAATCCGAAGCTGACCATCTTCTTCTTCGCCTTCCTGCCGCAGTTCGTCGCCGCCGGAGGCACCGGAGCCACGGCGCAGATGATCATGCTGAGCCTGGTCTTCATGGCGGTCACCTTCGTCGTGTTCGCCGCGTACGGGGTCTTCGCGGCGACCATGCGCACCCGCGTCCTCACCCGGCCGAAGGTGATGGCGTGGCTGCGGCGCTCCTTCGCGGCGACCTATGTGCTGCTGGCGGGGCGTCTGGCGCTCGAGACCCGTTAGGCCGGGACCTCGATGTCGGTGCCGCCGCCTAGACTCGAGAGGTCATGACCGAAGCCCCTCTCATCGTCCCCGGATCCGTCGGCCCGCAGTCCTCCGGCGCCCCCGCGCAGGACGACCTCCTCGCCGGCCTCAACCCCCAGCAGCTCGAGGCCGTCACGTATCGCGGCCCCGCCCTGCTCATCGTCGCCGGTGCCGGCTCGGGCAAGACGAGCGTGCTCACGCGCCGCATCGCCTCGCTCCTGCGCAGCCGCGAGGCGTGGCCGAGCCAGATCCTCGCCATCACCTTCACCAACAAGGCCGCCGGCGAGATGCGCGAGCGCGTCGAGGGGCTGATCGGCGACGCCGCGCGCGGCATGTGGATCTCCACGTTCCACTCCGCGTGCGTGCGCATCCTCCGCCGCGAGGCGCAGCAGTTCGGGTTCACGAAGAACTTCACCATCTACGACTCCGGAGACTCCCGCGCCCTCCTCAAGCGGCTGGTCAAGGAGCACGAGGCCGATGCCTACGGGCTCACCCCGGCGGCTGTCCAGGGGCGCATCTCCAAGCTCAAGAACGAGCTCTCCGATGCCGAGGCCTATGCGCGCCAGGCCAACATGAGCGACCCGGCTGAGCGCGTCTTCGTCGAGGTCTTCGCCGACTACCAGCGGCAGCTCCAGAAGGCCAACGCCTTCGACTTCGACGACCTCATCGGACAGACGGTCTACCTGTTCCGGGCCTTCCCCCAGGTCGCCGACACCTACCGCCGCCGCTTCCGCCACATCCTCGTCGACGAGTACCAGGACACCAACCACGCCCAGTACGCGCTCATCCACGAGCTCACCCGGCCGGTGTCCGGCGTCGGCTCGACACCGGAGCCGTATGCCGCCAACGGCATGATGATCTTCGAGCCTGACCCCGAGCCGGCGCCGGGAGCCGGCGAGGCCGGGGCGTCGCTGACGGTGGTCGGCGACTCGGATCAGTCGATCTACGCGTTCCGCGGTGCGGACATCCGCAACATCAGCGAGTTCGAGCGCGACTTCCCGGGAGCGAAGGTCGTGCTCCTCGAACAGAACTACCGCTCGACGCAGAACATCCTCTCCGCGGCGAACGCGGTCATCGGCAACAACTTCGACCGCAAGGACAAGAAGCTCTGGAGCGACCGCGGCGAGGGCGACAGGATCATCGGCTTCACCGGCTACTCGCAGCACGACGAGGCCCAGTTCGTCGCCGACGAGATCGAAGCGCTGCACCGCAAGGGCATGCCGTACTCGGAGATGGCCGTCTTCTACCGCACGAACTCGCAGTCCCGTGCGCTGGAGGAGATCTTCATCCGCTCGGCCGTGCCGTACAAGATCATGGGCGGCACCAAGTTCTACGAGCGCGCCGAGATCAAGGACGCGCTGGCCTACCTCGTCGCGGTTGCGAACCCCGCCGACGAGATGGCGGTCCGCCGCATCCTCAACAAGCCCCGGCGCGGCATCGGCGACGTCACCGAGACCGCCATCGCCCGCTTCGCCGAGGAGCACGGCATCTCCTTCCGCGATGCCCTGTCGCTGCCCGGCCAGCTCGGCGTCGGCCCGAAGATCCAGGCAGCCATCGCCCAGCTCGACGCCGTGCTCGCCGAGGCGACCGCGATCATGCTGCCGCCGACGGGGGAGGTGCCGCCGCCCACCTCCGTGGCGGACGGGCTCAGCCTGCTGCTCTCCAAGAGCGGCTACCTCGACGCGCTGCGCGCCAGCCGCGATCCGCAGGACGAGGCCCGCGTGGAGAACCTCGACGAGTTCGTGGCCGTGACCCGCGACTTCGCGCGGAACAACCCCGAGGGCACCATCACCGACTTCCTCACCGAGGTCGCGCTGGTCTCCGACGCGGACGACCTCGATGACGAGTCCGGGTCGGTCTCGCTCATGACGATGCACACCGCCAAGGGACTGGAGTACGACGCGGTCTTCGTCACCGGCGTCGAGGAAGACCTCATCCCGCACCGCATCTCGGCGGGAGAGCCCGGCGGCCCGCAGGAGGAGCGGCGCCTGTTCTACGTGGGCATCACCCGCGCCCGCAAGCGCCTGCACCTGTCCCTGGCGATGACCCGCGCGCAGTTCGGCGAGGTGACCGTCGCCATGCCCAGCCGATTCCTGCAGGAGATCCCGGCCTCCCTCATCGACTGGCGGCAGTCCCCGGGCGACGTGAACTCCCGCGGAGGTATGCAGTCGCGTGCGCTGAACGCCCGTCGCTCCGGTGGGTCGGGCGACCGCTTCGGCGTGAAGGCCCTGCCCCGCGACTCCCTCAAGCCGCTCTCGACGGCGATGGACAAGATCCCCAACCGCGTCACCGCCAAGATGCGCGACAACGGCGACCTCGAGCTCGCCGCCGGTGACCGCATCCGGCACGACGACTTCGGCGAGGGAAGGGTCGACGCCGTCACTGGCGAAGGCGCCAAGCGCATCGCCCATGTCCGGTTCGACACGGCAGGGCAGAAGAAGCTGCTCATCAAGGTCGCCCCGATCCAGAAGCTCTGACGTCGCGGCGGAGAGGGCGGGGAGACACGGTTAGGCTGGCTCCCATGGCCCTCTTCTCCCGCCGCAAGAAGTCCGGCGACGACGCCGTCGCTCCCGCCCCCTCCGCCGCTCCGGCCACCGAGAGCGAGGAGGACGCGAGCACGGCGACCGAGGAGTCGGAGGCGTCGACGGCCGAGGCATCGCCCACCGTCGGCATCTCGGTTCAGGCGTTCCGCGGTGTCGGCGCCGAAGCCGGGCCCGAGGTCGCGCTTCCGGATCCGGAGGCCGCGGCGGCAGCCGCAGCGCCCGCTGCCGCGCCGACGCCGCCCAGCCCCACCGCGGAGCCTGCGGCACCGGCGGCCGAGCGGAAGCTCCCGCTCGCTCCCGCGCTCCCGCCGGAGCAGACCGAGACCGTGGCGGGCATGAAGGACAACGTCCTCCTGCGCGAGTCCCTGGCGCAGGTCGAGGCGGGCGCCTCCAACGAGCAGCTCCTCGGGGTGCTCCGCCAGGCTCTCCAAGGGCACCTCTACATCCGCGTGAACGGCGATGCCCGCGCGCAGATCAGCGAGGGCAAGCCGCTGGCCGTCGCCGTGGTCCGCGACGGGGAGCGCCAGTTCATGCTGGCGTTCAGCTCGGCGGCCGCCGTCCGGGATTCCGTGCAGCTCGAAGCTGATCCGTCCGCGACCTCCGCTGTCGCCCAGCCGACGACCTCGGTCATGCAGCAGGTCGTGTCCGGTGACTTCGCGGGCCTCATCATCGACAACGCGTCCGCGCCGCATCGTGTGGTGTTCCCCACCGAGCTCCTGCAGAAGACGCTCGAGCAGGCCGACGTCGACATGACCGTGAAGTCCCTGCTCGCGGCACCGCGGGAGCAGGACTCGCCCGCCAAGGTGGGCGAGGCTCTCGCCACGACGCGCATGTGGGTGGCCGTGAACGACGGATCCGGCACCGGGCAGGTCGGCATCGCCGAGGCGCAGACCGCCGACGGCCGCCGCTTCCTCCAGCTCTTCTCGCACCCGCTGGAGGTCATCGCGCTCGGCCGGGGCGACCGCCCACTGCCGTTCGAGCCGGACCAGCTCGCGAAGGTGCTGTCGAGCCACTCCGAGATGGCCGGCGTCATCATCGATTCCGCGGGGCCCTCCATGGTCGTGGAGCGCGACGCCCTCGCGCCGGTGCTCGTGCGCGCGGTGCGGATCGAGGACTGACGGCGCGCACACCCGGAGTCGCCAGGGGTTCCGCGGGTCGTGACCGCCCCCTAGGGTCGGAGCATGGCCTCTGAACGCGTGACCCTGACCGTCGCCGACACCGACGGAGAGCGTGAGGTCGCGCTCTCCAGCCCGAACCGCGTCGTCTGGCCCGACCTCGGCATCACCAAGGCCGAGCTCGCCGAGTATGTGCAGCTCGTGTCGGTGCCATTCCTCTCGGCGAACGGCAACCGGCCGGTGTCCCTGGAGCGCTTCCGGGACGGCGTGGGGGCCGCCGGAGGACCGCGTCCGGAGGGATTCTTCTCGAAGAACCCGCCCAAGGGCACTCCGGACTTCGTCGACGCCGTCACGGTCACGTATAACAGCGGCCGCCGCCATCCTCAGATCGTCCTGAACCGCACCAGCGCGATCGTGTGGGCGGTGCAGATGAACACCATCGTCTTCCATCCCTGGGCGTCGCTGGCGACCGATTCCGACAACCCCGTCGAGCTGCGGATCGACCTCGACCCGCAGCCGGGCACCGGCTTCGCCGAGGCCGTCCCCGCGGCCCACGCCCTGCGGGAGGTGCTGCGGGAGGCCGGCCTCGAGGCGTTCGCGAAGACGAGCGGCAACCGGGGCCTGCACGTCTTCGCCCCGATCGAGCCGACCCACGAGTTCCTCGACGTGCGGCATGCCGTGATCGCCGCCGGCCGCGAGCTCGAGCGCCGGATGCCGGAACGGGTCACGACGAACTGGTGGAAGGAGGAGCGCGGCGAGCGCCTCTTCGTCGACTTCAATCAGGCCAACCGCGACCGCACGATGGCCGGTGCCTACAGTCCGCGCGCCCTCCCCGGTGCGACCGTCGCGACGCCCGTGCACTGGGAGGAGCTCGACGACCTCGACCCGCGCGCCTTCACCGTGCGCAGCATCCCGCAGCGGCTGGCGGACGTCGGCGATCCGTGGGCCGACATGCAGGCGAAGCCCGGACGCATCGACACGCTGCTGGAGTGGTGGGAGCGCGACACGGCCGACGGGCTCGGAGAGCTGCCCTTCCCGCCGGAGTTCCCGAAGATGCCGGGCGAGCCGCCGCGCGTGCAGCCGAGCAAGAAGAACGCCGCGAACTGGGACGCCGACGGCAACCCCGTCGACGACTGAGCGGGCTCAGCTCAGGACGTCGGCGAGGTCGTAGCCCTCGACGGTGTCGAGCTGGTCGTACGTGCAGGAGCGGGCGTCGCGGTCCGGCCGCCACCGCTCGAACTGCACGGTGTGACGGAAGCGGGCGCCCTCGAGCTGGTCGTACCGCACCTCCAGCACCCGCTCGGGACGAAGCCGCACGAACGAGACATCCTTCGACCCGCTGAACCGCGAGCGCTCGCCCTCGCCGGTCACCGCCGCGCCGTCCTCGTCACGCTCGACCAACGGTGCGAGCTCCTCCACGAGCTGCTTCCGCTTCGCGTCGCTCCATGCCGCGACCCCGCCGACCTGACGCAGGGTCCCCTCGGCGTCGTAGAGCCCGACGAGCAGCGACCCGACCCCGGTGCCGGACTTGTGGATGCGGTAGCCGAGGGCGACGACGTCGGCGGTCCGCGCGTGCTTGATCTTGAACAGGGTGCGCTTCCCCGGTGCGTACGGCTGCGCCAGCGGCTTGGCCACGACGCCGTCGAGCCCCGCGCCCTCGAACTCCTGGAGCCAGCGGACGGCGGCGTCCCGGTCGCGGGTGGTCCTGGTCAGGTGCAGCGGGTGCTCCACGGACTCCATGAGCGTCTCCAGCCGGGCCCGCCGCGTCTCGAACGACTGGTCCCGCAGGTCGTCCTCCCCGGAGGCGAGCAGGTCGAAGGCGATGAACAGGGCCGGGGTCTCGACGGCGAGCTTGGCGACCCGGGAGGCGGCAGGGTGGATGCGCTGGCTGAGGGCCTCCCAGTCCAGACGCTGCGCGCCGTGCGGACCCGTGGCCACGACGATCTCGCCGTCGAGGAGGCAGGGCACGGACAGCAGCTCAGGGATCGCATCGACGAGCTCCGGGAAGTAGCGCGTGAGGGGCTTCGCCCCGCGGGACCCGATCTCGACCGTCTCGCCGTCCCAGGCGATGAGCCCCCGGAACCCGTCCCACTTCGGCTCGTAGAGGAGCCCGCCCGGGGTCTTGTCGGGGTCAGGGACGGCCGCGACGGCCTTCGCGAGCATGGGGGCCGGGATCTCGTAGCGCATGCACCCATCCTGGACCGGGCGGCGAGCGGGGGAAAGGGCCGGGTCAGCCGAACAGGTCGTCCAGCTCGGCGGGCGTGCCGGCGTCGCGGAGCACGGTGTGCGCCGCGTGCCATCCGGCCATGCCGTTGACCGCGGGCCCGGGCGGAGTGGAGGACGACGCGAGGTACACGCCGCGCATCGGCGTCCGCCACGGGGCGGGGGAGAGGACGGGACGGCGCACAGCCTGACGTATGTCGAAGACGCCGCCGGAGATGTCGCCGCCGATCTCGGCCGGGTTGATCGCCTCACGGGAGGACGCCGGCACCGCGTGGTGGGCGAGGATCCGGTCGCGGAAGCCCGGCGCGAACCGCTCGACCTGCGCGGTGATGAGCTCGGTCGGGTCGAGGTCGGAGCCGTTCGGCACGTGGATGTACGCCCAGAGCACGGCCTTGCCGTCCGGGGCCCTGGTGGGGTCGAAGACCGACGGCTGGACGGCCAGGACGTAGGGGCGCTCGGACACGTGGCCGACCGCGACCGCGTTCTCGCTGTTCCACACCTCGTCCCTCGTCCCGGCCACGTGCACGGTCGGTGCGCTCCGTACGAGCTCGTTGGTCCACGGGACCGGGCCGTCGAGCGCGAAGTCGACCTTGGCCGCCGCGGCGCCGTAGCGGTAGCCGCGGAGCGCACGGGCGTACGACGCCGGGACGTCCGGGTGGGTGAGGGCGAGCCGGGGGGAGGTGTTGAGCAGGAGCACGTCGCCGCGGGCGGGGTCGCCCCAGTCCAGTGCGGCGAGGTCGGTGATGCGGACCCCGGTCTCGATCGCGCCGCCGTGGTCTTCGAGATCGGCGACGAGGGCGTCGGCGATGGCCTGCGAGCCGCCGCGGGGGTAGGGCCAGCCGCCGGCATGGGCGAGTCCGGCGAGCAGCAGTCCGGCGGCGGCGCCGGCGAGCGTGGGTTGCGGGGAGTTCGCGTGCGCGACGACTCCGGCCATGAGTGCGGCGGCTTCCTCCGTGCGGAAGGCGGCCCGTGCGAGGGGAGTGCCCTGATCGAGCATGCGGATGGCGTAGCGCACCGCGGTGACCGGGTCCTGCGGGAGGCGGAGGAGCTGGTTCCCGGTGAAGTCCGTGACGCCGTCGATGTGGGTGCTGAGGGGACGGAGCCGGCGCCGCCACGCGTCGCCGTCGATGCCGAGCTCGGCCGCGGTGCGCTCGATGTCGCGCCAGGCGATGGCGGCACGGCCCCCGTCCAGCGGATGGGCGAACGAGATCTCGGGGCGGATCCACTCGATCCGCTCGTCGAGCCCGAACGCCTGGAAGAACGGCGACGCCACGGCCGCAGGGTGGACGGCCGAGCAGACGTCATGGCGGAAGCCCGGGAGGGTGGCCTCCTGGGTGCGCAGACCGCCTCCGACCGTGTCCGCGGCTTCGACCACGCGCACCCGATAGCCGGCGCGGGCCAGGGAGACGGCGGCGGCGAGGCCGTTCGGTCCGGATCCGATGATCGTCGCGAGTGCCATGCGGCCAGTCTCGCACGCACGCCCGCGGTCGGCGGAGGGGGTTGCGCCGTGCGATCCTGGAAGGGATGAATGAAGTCCAGGGCCCGACCCCCGCCGGCACCTCCCGTCCGTACCGCTCGCTTCCCGAGGCGCTCCGCGCCCACCGCATCGATCCGGTGAACCATGCGTTCATCACCGAGATCGTCGAGGCCGCGGGGGTGACCTCGCTGATCGACCGTGGTCGGTACATCGAGGCGATCCGCCGCGAGGGGGCGGCGCTGCACATCGGCCGCACGTACACCAACGGCTTCACGGAGGACGAGGTCGTGACCGTCGGGTCCACCCGCCTCCGCCTGCAGCCCAGCGAGGGACGCGCGCCCTACTTCTACGTGACGCACCCGAGCGAGTTCGCCCCGCAGGCCCCGGTCAAGGCCAAGCGCTCCACGACGCCGCGCACCCCCGCCGCCCCGCGCACGCCCGCGGCCCCGAAGCCCGTCGAGCGCGACTACGGCGTGTGCGACGTGTGCTTCATGGTGAAGACCCCCGCCGGCGGCTGCGGCTGCGACTGAACTGCCGCCTCCTCTGCTTCGAGTCGCGCACTGTGCTGCATCCGGCCGCCGAATGCCGCACAGTGAGCGATTCGAAGGGCTAGGCGAAGGCGCTCATCCCGGTGATGTCGCGTCCGAGCAGCAGGGCCTGCACGGATTCGGTGCCCTCGTAGGTGTGGATGGCCTCGATGTCGGCCAGGTGCTGCATGACGCCGTTCTCCAGGAGGATGCCGTTGCCGCCGAGGAGATCCCGCGCCGTCGCGGCGATCCGCCGAGCCGCCCGGGTGTTGTGGAACTTCGCGAGCGAGGCCTGCGTCGGCCGCAGCGACCCCGCCTGCTCCAGATCGGCCATCCGGCGGCAGTAGAGCTGCATCGCCGTCAGATCCTCCAGCATGTGCGTGAGCCGCTCCTGCACCATCTGGAACTTCGCGAGCGGCTTGCCGAACTGCACGCGCTGCTTCGCGTAGGCCAGCGCCGCCTCGTAGCAGGCCGTCGCGTGACCCAGCGCCGACCAGGCGACCCCGGACCGGGTGGCGTACAGCACGGTCGAGGCGTCCTTGAAGCTCTTCGTCCCCGGCAGCACCGCGTCCAGCGGCACCCGCACGTCGTCCAGGCGGATGTGGGCCTGATGGATCGCGCGGAGGGAGGCCTTCCCGCGGATCACGGTGCCGGTGTATCCGGGGGTGTCCTGCTCGACGAGGAAGCACCGCACCGCCCCGTGCTCGGCGGCGGACTCGTCCTCGACCCGTGCCCAGACGAACGTGATGCCGCCCGAGGCGCCGTTGCCGATCCACTTCTTGGCACCGCGGAGCACCCAGGAGTCCCCGTCGCGGCGGGCCACGGTCTCCAGCGAGACGGAGTCGGAGCCGTGGTCGGGCTCGGTCAGGGCGAAGGACCCGAGCACCGAGCCGTCGGCGAGTGCCGTGAGCCAGCGGTCCTGCTGGGCGGGCGAGCCGAACAGCGCGAGCGTCCGCAGCGCGAGCCCGCCCTGCACCGCGAGGATCGTGCCGAGGGAGCCGTCGCCGCGCGAGATCTCCATGTTGACCAGGCCTGCGGCGAGCGGGGAGAGCCGGGTCAATGCGGGGTGGTCGACGCCGTCGACGACGAGGTCCATCTCGCCCATGCGGCGGGCGGCGTCGAGCGGGTACTCGGCACGGTCCCACGCCTCGGCCATCTGCGGAGCGACCTCGTCGACATACGCCTTCGCGCGGTCCCAGGCCTTCCGGTCGGCGGCGGGGATGTCGGCGAAGACCGCGTAGTAGTCGCTGTCCTGTCGCCCGGTGACGTCGTAGGACGAGACGCGCTCGCCGGGGAAGGGAGAGGCTTCGGTGCTCATGGGTGCTCCTTCGTGACACCAGGTATCGTACTCCTCGATACTCGGTACCAGGACCGCCTCGGTCGACTCAGTCGAGCTCGGAGCGGAGCCTCCTCGTCACCTCGGCGATCGGCATCGACCGGGGGAAGACCGCCACGACCACGTCGTCCGGAGCGCCCGCGTCGGCGGCCTCGCCCACGCCGTACCGCCGACGCGCATCCGCGAGCGCGGTCTGGAGGGTGGCCAGCGGCACCTTCTTCCGTCCGCGCAGGAGCTGCCGCAGCACGTGGTTGTGCACCGCCGTCACGAGCGCAGCGAAGCCCACCGCGTCCAGCGGATCCACTCCCGGGAGGGCGCTGCGCAGGTATTCGTCGAACAGCCGCTCGTAGCGGAACACGGTGATGATCTCGCGTTCGCGGAGCACCGGCACCTCCCGCACGATCTGATAGCGCCGTCGCGCGAGCTCCGGGTCGTTCGCGAAGTGCGTGAACACCGACTCCGATGCGGCGCAGACCGCGCCCCACGGATCGTCGTGCCCCTCGTCGAGGAACTCCCGGAGCTGCTCCAGGAGGACTTCGTGATCGGCGAAGACCACGTCCTCCTTGCCGCCGAACTGCCGGAAGAAGGTCGACCGGGAGACGCCGGCGGCCTTGGCGATCTGCTCCACGGACGTCTGGTCGAACCCCTGGGCGCTGAAGAGTTCGAGCGCGGCGGCGACGACGCCCCCGGTGCGCAGCTCTGCGGATTCGTGCATGGCGAAAGCCTAGACCGCTGCGGCACCGGCGCCCGACGGCCCCGGCGAGAGCACCCCGCTGACGCGGTTCCAGAGCTGCACACGATGGGCGAAGTCGGCCAGCGCCTCCTGCTCTGCGGCGAACACCCGCAGCGACCCCTCGATCGGCTGCGCGCGCTCGTCCTGGATCCAGGTCTGGTAGCCCTCCCTGCCGTACGACACCACGACGGCGTTCGTCTTGCCCCGGGGGTCGTCGAAGAAGCAGAAGCCGACGGAGCCACGCGCGCGGAGGTCGGCGAGGACGGTGTCGCGGTTCATGCGGATGCTCCGGGGACGGCCAGCTCCCGGACCAGACCGAGACGCAGGTAGAACGTGAGGGGGAGGGGCAGCACGAGCTGGGTCGCGCCGCCGGGGTCGCCGAAGGCCGGGGCCACCGTGCCGCGGAAGATCGGGGCGTCCCAGCGGTAGTAGCCGATGTCCACCAGGTCGTCCAGGTCCCGTCGGAGGACGGCGTCCTCCGAGCGCTCGTACGCCGCGCGGAGGTGGACGCAGTCGCCGACCACGAGGAACTGGTGGTACGCCGCGGGGTTCTCGACCCAGGGCAGGGAGCGCTCCGGGTAGGCGGCCGGCCGTCCGTTCTCCACGAGGTAGACGTAGCGCGTGTTGAGCGGCCCGTACATGTCCCACACCTCCGCGCCGCGGGGGAGCGGCTCGCGATCGATGGCGACGCCGTCGGGTCCGATCCAGAGCTCCGTCATTCCCGGCCCTCGATCCGTCGGACGGCGTGCGCGTCCGACGCCCGGTAGCGGCGCGCGATCCGCAGGAAGAAGTCGAACGCCTCCGACTCCGAGTCGAAGCGGACGGGATCGTGGAATCTGCCGCCGCGCTCGTCCGTCTCCCACACGATCCACGCGTCGCCGTCGCGGTCGATCCACGCCGATGACTGTGGTCGACCGGTGGGGCCGAACCAGTTCGCGGTGGCGGTGAGCTTCTCATCGGCGATGATGCGCTGCACGTCGTCGGAGGTGAGCTCGGTCATGGAATCTCCTTCAGTACGCCGAGTGTGATCAACTGTGCGGCCGTGAGGGGAAGCTGGACCTGCACCCCGCCGCCCGTCGAGCCGAACCCGGGCGCGATGTCTCCTCGGTAGCCCTGCGAACCCAGATACTCGGGCTTGAATCCGCCCGCCAGGAGTTCGTCCTTGACGTGTTGCGGAGCGCGGTCGTAGACGCTTCGAAGATCGGACATGTCGCCGACCACTTCATAGCGGTGGTAGTGGGCCGGGTTCTCCACATACGGGAGGGACCGCTGATCGTAGGTATACGGGCCGTTCTCAGGCACCGGGGACGTGTAGCGGCCCTCCGGAGGACCGTAGCGGTCGAGGACGTCTCCCACCTGTGGAGTGTGCGGCTGCCGGATCGGCTCGCCGCTCGCATCGAGCACGTACCCGTCGCCGGGAACCTGGCTCCAGTCGATGCTCCCGTCGGGCTGGAGCACGTCCGGTCCCTTGGGGATCTGGACGTCGGGCGGGAGCGTGCCGTTGTCCGCGAAGTCGTCGGCGTACTCCGGGTAGTTGCGGTCGAGGTAGGTCTGGATCTGCTCGTCCGTGAGTGTGCTCTGGTCGCGCACGCTGGGGCTCGCGGGGCCGGAGCTGCCGGGCGAAGAGCCGTCGGGGGACGAGCCCCCGGGGGAGCTGCCGTCAGGGCCGTGTGGAGCACCGGGGCCGGACGGCCCGTGCCCACCGCCCGGGCCGCGCGAGAAGAGCTCGCCGAGGCGCTGGAACAGCGACTTGAGCTCGTCGAGGTGCTTCGTGAGGGCCGTCACGGCGTCCACGAGCTTGAGCACGGTGCCGGAGATCCGGGCGGTCATGGCCGAGACGCGGCTCGTGGCCTGCGCGATGACGTACGGGGTGGCGGTGCCCAGCGACACGACGAGCGTGCTCGCATAGGAGATGAGGGAGCCGACCAGCTGCGACAGGGTGTCGCGCACCAGCTCGTGCACGATCTGCACGAGCATGGACGCGGTCTCCATGCCGGTCTTCATCCCGCCGGCCCAGGCAGCGGCCGCGGAGATGTGGGCGGCGACGTCGGACTGCAGCCGGAGGTAGGCCGCGATCGCCTCGCCCGACATCGAGCTGACGTCGGAGAGGCGGGCGTCGAGGGTCTCGCCCGCCTGCTGCAGCTGCTGCGCGATGTTGCCCCAGGTCGCCGCGAAACCGGCGACTTCGCCCGCATCGCCGGTCAGGTCGTTGAGCCAGCCCTTGAGCGGCTCGAGGTGGTCCATCAGCCACCCCAATCCGGCGGCGATCAGCGAGCCGAGCGGATCCATGGCCGTGGCCACGGTGTTCGCGAGGGCGGAGAAGGACGCCAGTCCTCCGGAGACCCAGTCCCCGCTCTCGATCGCGTTCACAAGGTCGTAGCCGTCCTCGAGCAGACCGGCTCCGCTGAACGGCGTCGTCGGGTCGATCGGTCCCGCCACCAGCGGGTTCGGCGGGGTCATCGGCGAGCGCCCTCCACAGACGACAGCAGCCCGCGGATCGAATCGAGCTGACGCTGCTCTCCCTCGTCGAAGTCATCCGCCAGGCCGCGGAGCTGCTCCTCGGACTTCTCCAGCATCGTCGCGGCGGCGGTGATCGCCCCGGCGGCGATCGACGAGACGATCTGCGCCGGGGGGACGAGGAAGGCGCACATCACGCCGAAGGCGCCGCCGCCCACGTTCATCGAGCCGGCGGCGTTCTCGGCGAGCCGGACGTCCGCGGCGATCCGCGCGACGCGCTGGGCGTGCTGGCGGACGGTCTCGGTGTCGACGGCGATCAGCTCGGCCATCAGCGGTACTCGATCTGCGGTCGGCCGTCCTGACTCGGGTCGGGGAGCTCGGCGATCTCCTCACGCAGATGTGCGACCGCCGCGTCCTCCGCGCCGAAGGCCTCCGCCGCGATCTCGACCGCCCGCGCGCCCGCCGCCTTCTGCGCGGTGGCGGCGAGGGTGACGATGAGGGCGCCGAGGGCGGCGGGGGAGCGCTGCAGAGCGGCGTCCGTGAGCGCGACGTCGGCGAGGCGCCCGGAGGCGTCCACCGTCACGGTGACGTCGCGGCCCGGAGAGGCCGCCTGCTCCCGCACGCCCGCGATGTCGTCGCGCACCTGCGCGGCCTGCGCTGCGCGGCGCTCCGCGTCCTTCACCTGCTGCTCGATGCGCGCGCGTGTCGCCACCGGATCAGACCAGTCGAAGGTGTCCGTCATCTCGTCTCCCCTGCCTCGACGCTCAAGAATCGTACCGGAGGCGTCGGCGCGTCGGGGAGGGCGTCGGGGCGTCGGAGCGTTCAGCCTGCGGTAGTAGGCTGGGGGACTGGTCGATGTCTCGACATCGAGAGAATCACCAGACCAGACCGCAGCCCAGTGAAGGAAGCACAGTGGATCTGTACGAGTACCAGGCACGAGACGTTTTCGAGAAGTACGGAGTGCCGGTCCTCGCCGGCATCGTCGCGGACACCCCCGAGGAGGTGAAGGCGGCTGCCGAGAAGATCGGCGGTGTCGTGGTCGTCAAGGCCCAGGTCAAGACCGGAGGCCGCGGCAAGGCCGGCGGTGTCAAGGTCGCCAAGACCCCCGACGAGGCGTACGAGGCCGCGAAGGCCATCCTCGGGCTCGACATCAAGGGCCACGTCGTCAAGCGCGTCATGGTCGCGCAGGGTGCCCGCATCGCCGAGGAGTTCTACTTCTCCGTGCTGCTCGACCGCGCCAACCGCTCCTACCTCTCCCTCTGCTCCGTCGAGGGCGGCATGGAGATCGAGCAGCTCGCCGTCGAGAAGCCCGAGGCGCTCGCCCGCGTCGAGGTCAACCCGCTGACCGGCATCGACAAGGACAAGGCGGTCGAGATCGCCCGCGCCGCGAACTTCCCGGAGGACCTCGTCGAGAAGGTCTCCGACGTGTTCGTGAAGCTGTACGACGTCTACAAGGGTGAGGACGCGACGCTCGTCGAGGTCAACCCGCTCGTCCGCACCGAAGACGGCGACATCATCGCGCTCGACGGCAAGGTCACCCTCGACGACAACGCCTCCGAGATCCGTCACCCCGAGCACGAGGCGCTCGAGGACAAGGACGCCGCCGACCCGCTCGAGGCCAAGGCCAAGGCGTCCGGCCTCAACTACGTCAAGCTCGACGGCGAGGTCGGCATCATCGGTAACGGCGCGGGCCTGGTCATGTCGACGCTCGACGTCGTCGCCTACGCCGGTGAGAACCACAACGGCGTCAAGCCCGCGAACTTCCTCGACATCGGCGGTGGAGCCTCGGCCGAGGTCATGGCCGCCGGTCTCGACGTCATCCTCGGCGACCCGCAGGTCAAGAGCGTGTTCGTCAACGTGTTCGGCGGCATCACGGCGTGCGACGCCGTCGCCAACGGCATCAAGGGCGCCCTGGAGACGCTGGGCGACACGGCCTCGAAGCCGCTCGTCGTCCGCCTCGACGGCAACCGCGTCGACGAGGGTCGCGCGATCCTCGCCGACTACGCGCACCCGCTTGTCACCCTGGCCGCCACCATGGACGAGGGCGCCGACAAGGCCGCCGAGCTCGCCAACGCTTGATCGCCTGAGACACAAGGAACCAGAGCTATGTCTATCTACCTCAACAAGGACTCCAAGGTCATCGTCCAGGGCATCACCGGCGGCGAGGGCACCAAGCACACCGCGCTGATGCTCAAGGCCGGCACCCAGGTCGTCGGCGGCGTCAACGCCCGCAAGGCCGGCACCACGGTCTCGCACACCGACAAGGACGGCAACGCCGTCGAGCTCCCCGTCTTCGGCTCGGTCGCCGAGGCCATGAAGGAGACCGGCGCCGACGTGTCGATCGCCTTCGTCCCGGGCGCCTTCACGAAGGACGCGATGATCGAGGCCATCGACGCCGAGATCCCGCTGCTCGTCGTCATCACCGAGGGCGTTCCCGTCGGTGACTCGGCCGAGGCCTGGGCGTACGCGCAGAGCAAGGGCAACAAGACCCGCATCATCGGCCCGAACTGCCCCGGCATCATCACGCCGGGTGAGGCGCTCGTCGGCATCACGCCCGCGAACATCACCGGCAAGGGCCCGATCGGCCTCGTGTCCAAGTCGGGCACCCTGACGTACCAGATGATGTTCGAGCTGCGCGACCTCGGCTTCTCGACCGCCATCGGCATCGGCGGCGACCCGGTCATCGGCACCACGCACATCGACGCGCTCGCCGCGTTCGAGGCCGACCCGGAGACCAAGGCCATCGTCATGATCGGCGAGATCGGCGGCGACGCCGAGGAGCGTGCGGCCGAGTACATCAAGGCGAACGTCACCAAGCCCGTCGTCGGCTACGTCGCGGGCTTCACGGCTCCCGAGGGCAAGACCATGGGTCACGCGGGTGCGATCGTCTCCGGTTCCGCCGGTACCGCGCAGGCGAAGAAGGAGGCCCTCGAGGCCGCCGGCGTCAAGGTCGGCAAGACGCCGTCCGAGACCGCCGCTCTCATGCGCGAGATCATCGAGTCGCTCTGATCTGAGCTACGCTTGACCTGAAGGCCCCGGGCTCCACCCCGGGGCCTTCGTCATACCCCCGGTTCCTGCCGGCCCACCTCCCTCAAGTCGCGCAATTGGCGCCATTCCGAGGCCGAATGGGACCAATCGCGCGATTCGGATGAGCCGTCCGCCTCGGCTCCCTCCTCCTGACGATGAAGGTCCCACCCCCTCAAGTCGCGCAAATGGCCCCATTCCGTGTCGGAATGGGGCCATGTGCGCGATTCGAAACGGGGCTAGATCCCGACGCCGAAGAGGGCCTCGATGGGACCTCGGGCGAAGAAGATGAGGAAGCCGGCGCCGACCACCCACAGCAGCGGGCTGATGGTCTTGGCCTTGCCGGAGAAGGCGTGGATGAGCACCCAGCTCACGAAGCCCGCCCCGATGCCGTTGGCGATCGAGTACGTCAGCGGCATGACCGAGACCGTGAGGAACACCGGCAGGAGCACCCGGAAGTCGCCGAAGTCGATGTGCCGGATCTGGGCCATCATCATGGCGCCCACGATGATGAGCGCTGCGGCGGCGATCTCGGTCGGCACGATCGAGGTCAGGGGGGTGAGGAACATCGCGATGAGGAACACGATGCCCGTCACGACGTTCGCGAGTCCCGTCCTGGCACCCTCTCCGATGCCGGCGCCGGACTCGATGAAGACCGTGCTGGAGGACGAGGAGGTCGCACCACCGGCGATCGCTCCGACGCCCTCGACCACCAGTGCCGACTTGATGCGCGGGAAGTCGCCGTTGTCGTCGGCGAGGTTCGCCTCCTTCGCCAGGCCCGTCATGGTCCCCATGGCGTCGAAGAAGTTCGTGAAGAGGAGCGTGAAGACGATCATCACGAGCGCGACGAGGCTGACCTTGCCGAGGTCGAACGAGAAGTCGACGGCGCCGATGAGGCTCAGGTCGGGAACGCTGACGGGGGAGCCGTTCAGTGCCGGGACGGTGAGGCCCCAGCCGCCGGGGTTGACGACATTGCCCTCGTCGTCGACGCCGCGGGCACCGATGTGCCAGATCGCCTCGACGATGACCGCGAGCACGGTGCCGCCGATGAGGCCGATGAGCATGCCGCCCTTGATGCGGAGCGCGACGAGGATGCCGGTGAGGAGCAGGGTGATCACGAACAGCAGGCTCGGCACGGTCGCGACGGAGCCGTTGACGCCGAGGCCGACGGGCGGCGACGAGGCACCGGTCGCGGTGACGAAGCCGGAGTTCACGAAGCCGATGAAGGCGATGAAGAGGCCGATACCGACCGTGATCGCGATCTTGAGCTGGAACGGCACGGCATCGAAGATCGCCTTCCGCAGCCCGGTGGCGGCGAGCAGCACGATCACGACGCCGTTGATCATCACGAGCGCCATCGCCTCCGGCCAGGTGACCTGGCCGACGACGGAGAACGCGACGAAGGCGTTGATGCCGAGACCGGCGGCGAAGCCGAACGGCAGGCGGGTGACGACACCGAAGAGGATCGTCATGACGCCGGCAGTCAGGGCCGTCGCGGCACCGACGGCGTTGAAGTCGAGCATGTCGCCGGCGACGTCCGGCTTTCCGGACAGGATGATCGGGTTCAGGATCACGATGTAGGCCATCGTGACGAACGTCACGAGGCCTCCACGGATCTCGGTGCCGATCGTCGATCCGCGCTTGCTGATCTCGAAGAAGCGGTCCAGAGTACCGGTGGGTCCGGTGGACGCCGGGGCGGGTGGGGCAGTAGTCATCGGGAAACCTCCGGAGAAACGCTACCGTGTCGCCCGCCTCGCGCGCGCCCACGGGGGCCGAAGAGGAACTCGTCGTAGTCTCGAAGGCGCTATGCAACGCCTCCTCGTCGCGCTCCTCGCCGCCCTCGACGCCGCCATCACCGCTGCCGTCGGTCTGGCCGTGCTGCTGGCGCCGCTGACGCTCCTGTGGACGCTCGCTTTCGGCGTGACCGCCGACTGGGGAGCGCTGTGGCCGCTCACCGGAACGCTGTGGCAGTTCGGTCACGGCGTGCCGCTGGAGGTCGTGATCCCCGACGCCCTGCTCGTGACTCTGGCGATCCCCGCGGAGGCAGCGCGCTTCGTCGTCTCGGTCACACCGTTGGCGTTCCTGCTGCTCACCCTGCTCCTCGCCGCTCGCTCCGGGGGCCGGGCCGCTCGGTCCGGGGCCTGGGTGGGGGGATCGCTCTCGGGGACCGTCGTCTTCGCCGTGATCTCGACGGTCGTCGCTCTCACATCGGCGCTCGGGGCCGCGCAGGTCCCGCTGGCTCTCGCCATCCTGCTGCCCCCGGTCGTGTACCTCGTGGGCGCGGTGTGCGGCGCGGTGCGGGTGGCGTGGGAGGACGGCGACGGCGGGCTGCTCGACCGCATCCACGACATCCTGGACGCCCGGGAGGACTGGGCGCCGGTGCCCGCCGCGATCGTGCGGGGCGCCGCGTTCGCCCTCGTGGGCGTGACCGGCGCCGCCGCCCTGGCCGTCGCCCTGTCGGTCCTCACGCGCGGCGGAGAGGTCGTCGCGCTGTTCCAGGCGGCGCGGGTCGACGCCCTCGGGGCGACCGTGCTGACCCTCGGGCAGCTCGCGTACCTGCCGACCTTCGTGGTGTGGGCGGCCGCGTGGCTGGCCGGCCCCGGGTTCGCGGTCGGTGCCGGGACCGCTGTGTCGCCCGCCGGCACCCAGCTCGGCGTCGTGCCCGGCATCCCGGCGTTCGGCCTGTTGCCGGAGAACTCCTCGATCTGGATGCTCATCGTCATCCTGATCCCGGTGGCCGCCGGGGCATTCGCCGGGTGGGCCGTGCGCTCGCGGCTCGTGTGGGAGGGGACGCCGCTCGGCCTCCTGCAGCGTGTGGTGATCGCGGTTGGGATCGCCGCGGTCTCGGGCGGGGTCGCCGCGCTCGCCGCCGCCTTCGCGAACGGCTCGATGGGCCCGGGCCGACTCGAGGTCGTCGGTCCGGCGGTCCTGCCGTTCGCCGTGTCTCTGGGGGCGGAGGTGCTCGTCGGCGCGGCGATCCTCCTGCTGTCGCCCCGCAACCGCGACGAGCTCGCGGAGGAGCGCACCGACCGCTGGATCGCGGAGATGTCCGAACGGGGCTCCGAGGAGCATGCTGAGGACGACCGCCGCTAGGCGTTCCGGGCGCCCGGCGACGCCGGTCGGAGCGTCATCGGCTCGCCGGTAGACTGGGCGCGTGCTCACGGTCGCCGTACTCATCTCGGGCGCCGGCTCGAACCTTCGCGCCCTCCTCGAGGCCGCTCGTCACCCCGATTTCCCGGCCCGGGTCGTCGTCGTGGGGGCGGATCGCGAAGCCGACGGTCTGGCCCACGCCGAGGAGTTCGGCATCCCCAGCTTCACCGTGCCATGGCACGAGCACGAGAGCCGCGAGGCGTGGGGAGAGGAGCTCGGTCGTCAGCTCGCCGTCTGGACGCCGGACCTCGTGGTGCTCAGCGGCCTCATGCGCCTGCTGCCGTCCTCCCTCGTCGCCGCCTACGCACCGCGGATCATCAACACCCACCCCGCGTACCTCCCGGAGTTCCCCGGAGCGCACGGCGTCCGCGACGCCCTCGCCGCGGGTGTCCGGGAGACCGGCGCCAGTGTGATCGTCGTGGACGACGGGGTCGACACCGGCCCCGTCCTCGCGCAGGAGCGCGTGCCGATCCGGGCCGACGACACCGAGCACACGCTGCACGAGCGCATCAAGCCGGTCGAGCGCCGGCTCCTCATCGACGTCGTCCGGCGCATCGCGACCGGCGACCTCTCCCTGACCTCCGCCCCCTGACCCCCGACGCCCCCGCACGAAGGAGCCCATCATGGCCGGCCCCCGCCACGACCCCACGCTCTACCGCGATCGCGACACCGTGCCGATCCGGCGCGCTCTCGTCTCGGTCAGCGACAAGACCGACCTGCTCGTGCTCGCCGCTGCGCTCGCCGAGGCGGGCGTCGAGATCGTCTCGACCGGTTCGACGGCGTCCACCATCCGCGACGCCGGGTTCGAGGTGACGGATGTGGCCGCGGTCACGGGTGTCGCCGAGATGCTCGACGGCCGCGTCAAGACCCTGCATCCGAAGGTGCACGGCGGGCTGCTCGCCGACCTGCGCCTGGAGGACCACGAGCGGCAGCTCGCCGACCTCGACATCGCGCCGTTCGAGCTCGTCGTCGTCAACCTCTACCCGTTCGTGGAGACCGTGGCCTCCGGCGCCGAGGGTGACGACGTCGTCGAGCAGATCGACATCGGCGGCCCCGCCATGGTGCGCGCGGCGGCGAAGAACCACGCCAACGTCGCGATCGTCGTGTCGCCGCAGTCCTACCCGGCGATCGTCGCGGCTGTGGCGCAGGGCGGCACCTCGCTCGCCCAGCGGCGGGAGCTCGCGGCGCGGGCCTTCGCGCACACCGCGGCCTACGACACGGCCGTCGCGCAGTGGTTCGCCGAGGGCACGCTCAACGACCCGGGCGACCTCCCGGCGCACCTGACGATCCAGGCCGAGCGGCTCGCCACGCTCCGCTACGGCGAGAACTCCCACCAGCGCGGCGCCATCTACACCCGCGCGGGTGGACACGGCATCGCCCAGGCCACGCAGCTGCAGGGCAAGGAGATGTCGTACAACAACTACGTCGACGCAGACGCTGCCCTGCGCGCCGCCTACGACATGGTCAAGCCCGCCGTCGCCATCATCAAGCACGCGAACCCCTGCGGGATCGCCACGACGGCCCCGAACGCCCTCGACCCGATCGCCAGCGCGCACCTCCGCGCCCACGAGTGCGACCCCGTGTCGGCGTACGGCGGCGTGATCGCCGCGAACGGCACCGTGACGCTCAAGATGGCCGAGAACCTGAAGGACATCTTCACCGAGGTCATCGTCGCGCCGTCGTTCGAGCCCGCGGCCCTCGAGGTCTTCAAGGCGAAGAAGAACCTTCGTCTGCTGCAGCTCCCCGAGGACTGGCAGCAGGAGCGCATGGACGTGCGCCTCGTGTCCGGCGGTCTCCTGCTCCAGGACGCGGACCGCTTCCCCGACGACATCGTCTCCGTCGCCAAGAACTGGGAGCTCGTGTCGGGGGAGCGTCCGAGCGACGAGGAGATGGAGAACCTGATCTTCGCGTGGAAGGCCTGCCGGGCCGTGAAGTCGAACGCGATCGTGCTGGCGAAGGACAACGCGACGGTCGGCGTCGGCATGGGCCAGGTCAACCGCGTCGACTCGTGCCGCCTCGCGGTGGAGCGTGCGGGAGATCGTGCCGCCGGATCCGTCGCCTCGTCCGACGCGTTCTTCCCGTTCGCGGACGGCGCGCAGGTGCTCATCGACGCGGGTGTCACGGCGATCGTGCAGCCCGGTGGCTCCGTGAGGGACGAGGAGGTCGTCGATGCCGCGCGCAAGGCCGGCGTCACGATGTTCTTCACGGGGGAGCGTCACTTCTTCCACTGACCGAGACCCCGGTCTTCTGCCGAGGCCCCGGCGTGCGCACGTCTGCACGCCGGGGCCTCGGCGCGCAGGCGGGGTCTCGAGGAGGGAACCGCGATGTCCGATTTCCGCCAGCCGTAGCCGTGCGGGGGTGACAGAGTGGAGGACGTGAGCTACTCCTTCGACGAGCGCTACCGGGCGATCAGCGCTCGGGACACCCGCTTCGACGGGCAGTTCGTCACCGCCGTGCGCTCGACCGGGATCTACTGCCGTCCGAGCTGCCCCGCGCGCACCCCCAAGCCGCAGAACGTCACGTTCTATCCGACGAGTGCCGCGGCGCATGAGGCGGGGTATCGCGCATGCAAGCGCTGCCTGCCGGAGGCCGCCCCCGGGTCGCCCGCGTGGGACGTCCGCGGAGACACCGCGGCCCGGGCCATGCGGCTGATCGCGTCCGGCGTGGTCGAGCGCGAGGGCGTGCCAGGACTCGCGTCGCGGCTCGGTTACTCGAGCCGTCATCTCACGCGACTGCTGACGACCGAGCTCGGCGCCGGACCGCTCGCACTCGCGCGAGCGCACCGCGCCCACACCGCCCGCATGCTCCTCGTGGGAACCGACATGCCCATCGCGGACGTCGCCTTCGCCGCCGGGTTCCACAGCATCCGCCAGGGCAACGACACGATCCGCGAGGTCTTCGGTCTCACGCCGGGCGAGCTGCGTGCCCGCCGCCGCACGCCCTCCGCGGCCGTACCCGGAACGATCGACCTCGTCCTGCCGTACCGGGGCCCCCTGGATGCGGCCGGAGTCTTCGCGTGGATGGCCGCGCGAGCCGTGACGGGGGTCGAGGAGGCCACGGCGACCTCGTTCTCCCGCCGCCTCCGGATGCCGGGCGGCCCCGCGTGGTTCGAGGTGCGTCAGGAGGAGACGGAGCGGCTGCACCTGCGGGCCCGGGTCGCGCAGCTCGGCGACCTCGCGCCGCTGGTCGCCACCGCGCGTCGCATCTTCGACCTCGACGCCGACCCCCTCGCGATCGACGAGGCCCTGGCCGCGCACCCGCCCCTCGCCCCCCTCGTGGCGCGGACCCCCGGCATCCGCGTGCCCGGGGCAGCCGATCCGCACGAGATGCTCATCCGCGCGATGATCGGGCAGCAGATCACGGTCGTCGCCGCCCGCACGGCGCTGACCGCCCTCACCGACGCGCTGGGGGAGCGGACCCCCGACGGCCTTCTGTTCCCGACGATGTCAGCCATCGCGGCCCACGGCGCCGAGGTGCTGCGGGGGCCCGCCGCCCGGATCCGCGCCGTCACGGGAGCCGCCGCCGCTCTGGCGGACGGGAGTCTGACTCTCACCGTGGGCGATGACGGCCCCACGCAGCGCGCCGCCCTCCTCGCGATGCTCGGCATCGGACCTTGGACCGCCGACTACGTGCGGATGCGGGTGCTCGGCGATCCGGACGTGCTGCTCCCCGGCGACGTGGCCCTCCGCGCCGGTGCTGCCGCGTCTGGGCTGCCCGCCGAACCGAAGTCCCTCACCGCCTGGGCGGAGCGCACCGCACCGTGGCGGAGCTATCTCAGCGCGCACCTGTGGCGTGCCGCACCGATCCGTCCTGCCGGACCGCGGCGCAGATCCGCCGCCCGGCCAACCTACGGCATCCCATCCGACACCGAGGAGACCCCATGACCGCTCTCATCCAGACCCTCGACACCGCCGACGGTCCCTTCACGATCCTCACCGACGAGCGCCAGCGGGTGCTCGTGTCCGGCTGGACGGACGACGTGGAGGCCATCCTCGGCCGGCTGCCCGCCCGGGTCCGCCCCGACGCCGTGCGCGAGGCCGAGACGGATGCGGCGGGCGCTGTCCGCGCGTACTACGCGGGCGACGTCGCGGCGATCGACGCGGTCGCGGTCGCGCAGACGGGCACCGCCCTCCAGCTCGCCGGCTGGGCGGCGCTGCGCACCATCGCGCCGGGGGAGCCCCTGACCTACACGGGCTTCGCGGCCCGACTCGGCAATCCCCAGGCGGTGCGGGCGGCGGCGTCGATCTGCGCCCGTAACGCCCCGGCCCTGTTCGTGCCCTGCCATCGGGTGCTCCGAACGGACGGCTCCCTCGGCGGCTTCGCCTGGGGGCTGCCCGTGAAGGAGAGTCTTCTGGCGCGCGAACGCGCCGCCCGCTGACCGCTCGACCCGAGGAGCCCGCCCCGCACGGGGCGGGCTCTTCGCCGTCCCGGGAATTCCCCTTGCGCTCAGCTCGTTCACAGGAATAGGCTGATGGGCTGTCGCGCCAACCGGACGACCTCGCCGAGCCCTTGAGGAGGACACCATGACCACGATCGCCACCGCGCGGATCGCCACCCTCGGCTCGACCCCGGCGCGCCCGCTCTCCTAGAGCCTCCGCCCCTCTTCTGCACCGGATGCCGGGCTCCGTGAGCTCGCTCTCGCATCCGTTCCCCCGCTCTTCTCCCCTTCGACTCCTCTGAGAGACATGTCTTCCTCGTCTTCCGCGCAGAATCCCTCCCCCTCGTCCACCCTCTCCACGCCCGCCGCGCTGTGGCGGCTCAAGCCGTTTGTGAAGCCGGTCATCTGGCGTCTCGTCGGCGGTGCCGCCAGTGCGCTCGCGGCGGCGCTCATCGCGCTGATGATCCCCATCGTGCTCGAGCAGATCATCGGCGGGCCGGTGCAGTCCGGCGCGCTCGACGCGATCATCTGGGGAGCGCTCGCCGTGTTCGCCCTCGGCCTCGGCGAGGCCCTCATGGTGTGGCTCCGTCGGCAGTTCGTGCTCTTCCCCGCCACGCAGGTGGAGTACCGCATGCGCACCGAGCTCTACTCGCGCCTGCAGACCCTGCCGGTCGCGTTCCACGACCGGTGGCAGTCCGGGCAGCTGCTCAGCCGCATGATGCAGGACATCGGCCTGATCCGCCGGTGGCTCGCCTTCGGCCTCGTGCTCCTCGTCGTGAACGTGCTGACGATCCTCATCGGCTCGGTGCTGCTGTTCCGCTGGCACTGGCTGCTGGGCACGATCTTCCTCGTGACGGCGGTCCCGCTGTGGATCCGCGGGTACCTCTTCGAGAAGCGCTACGGCGCGCTCACCCGGCGCAGCCAGGACCAGGCGGGCGACCTCGCCACAAGCGTCGAGGAGAGCGTGCACGGCATCCGCGTGCTCAAGGCGTTCGGCCGCGGCACGCACGCCCTCCGCCGCTTCAGCCGGCAGGCCGAGACGCTGCGCGAGACCGAGATGAGCAAGGCCGGGGCCATCGCCTCGATCTGGTTCTGGCTCGACCTCATGCCGCAGATCGCGTTCGGCCTCAGCCTGATGTCGGGCATCTGGCTCATCTCGCAGGACGCGATCACGTCCGCGGAGCTGTTCGCCTTCTTCGCGATGGCGGTCGTGCTGCGCTGGCCCATCGAGTCGATCGGCTTCCTCTTCTCGTTCATGCTCGACGCGCGCACGGCGACGGACCGCGTCTTCGACATCTTCTCGGAGACGAACACCATCACCGATCCGGAGAACCCGGTGCACATCGAGAACCCGCGTGGCGAGCTCGCGTTCGAGAACGCGCACTTCCGCTACCAGGATGCGGCGCCCGACGAGCGGGACCTGCTCGACGGGATCGACCTCGTGCTGCGTCCGGGCGAGACCATGGCGCTCGTGGGTCTCACCGGCAGCGGCAAGACGACGCTGACGACCCTGCCGACGCGGCTGTACGACGTGACGGGAGGGCGGGTCACGCTCGACGGCGTCGATGTGCGGGACCTGACGCTCGCCGAGCTCCGGGAGCACATCGCGATGGCGTTCGAGGACGCGACGCTCTTCTCGGCCTCGGTCCGCGAAAACGTCCTGCTCGGCCGCGCCGACCTCGACGTGCACAGCCCCGAGGCCGAGCGCGTCCTGCGCGAGGCGCTCGACGTGGCGCAGGCCGCCTTCGTGGACACGCTCCCCGAGGGCGTCGAGACGGTGATCGGCGAGGAGGGACTGAGCCTGTCCGGCGGACAGCGCCAGCGGCTCGCCCTGGCCCGCGCCGTGGCAGCCAACCCCCGGGTGCTCGTCCTCGACGACCCGCTGTCGGCGCTGGACGTCGACACCGAGGCGCTCGTCGAGGAGGCGCTGCGGCACGTGCTCGCCGACACCACCGCGATGATCGTCGCGCACCGTCCGTCCACCGTGGCCCTCGCCGACCGTGTGGCGCTGCTGGAGGACGGCCGGATCACCGCCGTCGGCACGCACGCCGAGCTGCTGAAGACGAGTCGGCACTACCGTCACGTCATCTCCAGCCTGGAGGCGGAGGAGGCCGCCCGCACCGGAGCCATCCCGATCATCCGCGACGAGCAGGCCGAGATCCACGAGACCGTGCAGGACGGCATCCGCGAGGAGGCCGATGACGAGGCGCCGGGAGGCGCCCCCCGATTCGCAGGAGAGGAGGTGCAGCGATGAGCTCCCTCACCGGAACCCAGGACGAGGACCGCTCCCGCCTCACCACGGAGGAGAGCAGGGCGATCCGCCGCCGCTCGCTGCGGCTGCTCGGCTCGCTCGTGCGTCCGCTCAGGCCGCAGATCGTGCTCGCCGCGACGGTGCTCGTGATCTCGACGGCGCTGCAGGTGGCCGGACCGATCCTCATCAGCATCGGCCTCGATCGGGCGCTCCCCGCGGTGCTCGACGACGCCGACTGGATGCCGACGTTCGTCGTCGGCGGGATCTACCTGCTCGCGGGTGCTCTCGCCGCCGTGCTCATCGCCTGGTACGTCATCATCGCGGCGAAGCTGACCCAGGCCGTCCTGCTGGACCTGCGCAAGCGCATCTTCCTGCACACCCAGCGTCTGAGCCTGGAGTTCCACGAGTCGTACACCTCGGGGCGGATCATCTCGCGCCAGACGAGCGACCTGGACTCCATCAAGGAGCTCCTCGACGGCGGCCTGAACGAGCTCGTCTCCGGCGTGCTCTTCGGTGTCTTCACCTTCATCGCGCTGTGCGTGTGGGACTGGCAGTCCGGTCTGATCCTCGCGATCGGCGGCGTGCCGCTGTTCTTCCTCATGCGCTGGTTCTACTCGCGCTCGCAGCTCGTGTACCGCGAGTCCCGGGTGATCAGCGCGAAGGTGATCGTCCAGTTCGTGGAGACGATGACGGGCATCCGCGCGGTCAAGGCCTTCCGGAAGGAGCCGCGCAACGACGAGGCCTTCCAGGGCGTGGCCGGCGAGTACCGCGACGTGAACCGCCGCTCGATGCTGTTGTTCGGCACGTTCGAGCCGGGCCTCATGGGCGTCGCGGCGCTCGTGCTCGGCGTCGTCGTGCTGTGGGGCGGCATCCGGGTCTCGGAAGGAGCGCTGACGGTCGGCGTGCTGCTGTCCGCCGTGCTGTACGTCCGCAACTTCTTCGCTCCGATGCAGGAGATCGCGATGTTCCTGAACTCCTACCAGTCCGCCACCGCGGCGCTGGAGAAGGTGTCGGGCGTCCTGGAGGAGGTGCCGACGGTGCCGGACCCCGAGAAGCCGGTGGACCTCTGGGAGTCCCGGGGGCACATCCGCTTCGACGAGGTCACGTTCGCGTACAACGAGGACACGACGATCCTGCCGAACTTCTCGCTCGACATCCCCGCCGGGCAGACGATCGCGCTGGTCGGGACGACGGGAGCGGGCAAGTCCACGCTGGCCAAGCTCATCTCGCGGTTCTACGACCCGTCCGCGGGGACGGTGACCCTCGACGGCGTCGATCTGCGGTCGCTGCACCCGAAGGATCTCCGCCGTGCGATCGTCATGGTCACGCAGGAGGCGTACCTGTTCAGCGGAACCGTCGCCGACAACATCGCGCTCGGGCGCCCGGATGCGACGCTGGACGAGATCCGCGAGGCGGCGCGGGGGGTGGGCGCCGACGCGTTCATCTCGGCCCTGCCGGACGGCTACGACACCGACGTGAACAAGCGCGGTGGTCGGGTCTCGGCTGGGCAGCGACAGCTCATCTCGTTCGCCCGTGCCTTCCTCGCCGACCCGGCGGTGCTGATCCTCGACGAGGCGACGGCCTCGCTGGACATCCCGTCCGAGCGGCTGATCCAGGACGCACTGCAGACGCTGCTGGCCGACCGGACGGCGATCATCATCGCGCACCGGCTGTCGACGGTGGCGATCGCGGATCGCGTGCTCGTGATGGAGCACGGCCGGATCATCGAGGACGACACCCCGGCCGCCCTGATCGGCGGAACCGGGAAGTTCGCCCAGCTGCACGCAGCCTGGCAGGAGACGCTCGTCTGACGTCGTGACGCGACAGCGGCCCCGGCATCCGTGCGGATGCCGGGGCCGCTGCATCCGGGCGCGGGCGCCCTGCGGTCGGTAGCATCGAAGGATGGACCCCTTCCTCCTCGTCGCGGAGTGGTGGTGGCTCGCGCCGACCGCCGCCGCCGGGGTGACCGCGGGCGCGATCGGGGTGCGTCGTCGCAACACCCGCAGCGGCCGCCGTCTGGAGTACGACGCCGCCCGGCACGACCTCCGCGAGGCTCAGCAGCGCGCGGTGGTCCGACGGACGGCGCTGAAGGTGGCACGAGCCGACCTCGCGCGGGTCTCCGCCGAGCGGTCCGCGCAGCGTGCGAGTGCCGAGCAGGTGTCCGGCGCCCGGCGCATGCTCAAGGAGCGCGAACGCGACGTCAGGGCGGCCGCGGCCGACGTCCGCGCCCGGCGCGTCAGGGTGAACGCCGCCCGCGCCGCGATCCCCGCCGGCTCTGCACCGCGGCCGCTGGAGCGGCTGTACGCGGAGCACGACGCGGTGACGGCGCGATGGATGCGGTACGAGACCGACCCCGCGCTGCAGATCACCTACCCCGAGATGACCGACGTGAAGCGCCCGGAGACCGCCGCCTACCTCCGGGCCGCCGGCGCCGCGGTCGAGGCGCGTCGGCAGACGACGGGCCGCGTGACGGCCGCCGAGTACGCGGCCTACCGCGACGCCGTCGCGGAGCTGGAGCGGGCGTTCGAGGCCGCCGAGCACGCCGCGAAGGTCCAGACGGGGGAGGCGCCGGCCACACCGGCCTGGCAGGACGCCGCGCAGGACATGCTGCACCGCTCCGCCGAGGCGATCGACCGGGCGGCGGGTGCCGCCGCGTCCGCGCTCGCCGCGTGGAACAGCCGTCGGGGCAAGGGCACGCCTCCGGACGGCAGCGGTCAGCGCTGAGGAGGATCGAGAGGACGCCGCCCGGCAGGGTCCGAGGGCGACGGAGTCTCGATGGGGGAGGGGATTCGAGACCCCGCCGCCGGTCTCAGGAGGGGACGCGGATCTGGGCGATGACCTCGCCGTAGGCCGTCTCCCCGACGGGTGTGAACCCGACGCGGCGGAAGAAGGCCTCCGGGCCGTCCTCGCCGGCTTCGTAGATGACGTTGACGTGGTCGACGCCGCGGTTGCGCGCCTCGTCGATGAGGTTCTCGACGGCGAAGCGGCCGATGCCGCGACCCTGGTCGTCCGCGTCGACGTTGATGCGCCACAGCACGGAGCGGAAGTGCTCCTCCGGCGCCTCGTCGTCGAAGTTGGCGCTGACGAAGCCCACGACCTCGTTGCGGTCCAGGATCACCCGCTGCCAGGAGGTCTGCGGGTTGATGACGGTGGCCGCGATGCCGTACGAGACGGGGGCGAGGAACTGCTCCTGTCCGGGCTTGAGCGACAGGTTGTTCACGGCGACGATCGTCGCGGCGGAGAGTTCGACCATGCGCAGTTCGGACATGCCCCCAGGCTAGCCCCTCCGCTCACCGCATTCATCACTCGGGCGGACTTTTCACGGACCGTTCGTCCGAGGGAGTCTCTTCGGCGGGACCGCCGCTTCGGGGTCCGGGACGCTCAGGTATCTTGGTATCGAGACAAATAGCCCTCGTGAACGGAGAACGTCCCGGTGACCGACGACGCCATCATCTACACCTACACCGACGAGGCACCGGCACTGGCCACCGCCTCCTTCCTGCCGATCATCCAGGCCTACACCGGCCAGGCGGGTATCGAATTCGAGACGCGGGACATCTCTCTGGCCGGCCGCATCCTCGCCGCGTTCCCGCAGAAGCTCACCCCCGAGCAGCAGGTCGGCGACGCGCTGGCGGAGCTGGGCGGCCTCGCCACGCTCCCCGAGGCGAACATCATCAAGCTGCCGAACATCTCCGCGTCGATCCCGCAGCTCAAGGCCGCCATCGCGGAACTGCAGCAGCAGGGCTACGACGTCCCCGACTTCCCGGACGAGCCCTCGTCGCTGGAGGAGAAGGACATCCGCGCCCGCTACGACCGCATCAAGGGCTCCGCCGTGAACCCCGTCCTGCGCGAGGGCAACAGCGATCGTCGGGCCCCGCTGGCGGTGAAGAACTACGCCAAGAAGCACCCGCACCGCAACAAGCCGTTCGCCGAGGGTTCGAAGACCCGCGTCGCGACCCTGGGCCACGACGACTTCAAGCACAACGAGCGCTCCTGGGTCGCCGCGCACGACGACGTCCTCTCCTTCCGCCACACCGCGAAGGACGGCACCGTCACGGTCCTCAAGGAGGGGCTCAAGGTCCTCCCGCGCGAGATCATCGACGCCACGTTCCTCTCCGCGAAGGAGCTGGACGCGTTCCTCGCCGACACGCTCGCGGAGGCCAAGGCCGACGACGTGCTCTACTCGGTGCACCTCAAGGCCACGATGATGAAGGTCAGCGACCCGATCATCTTCGGTCACGTCGTGAAGGCGTTCTTCACGGACGTCTTCGACCAGTACGGCACGCAGCTCGCCGAGGCCGGACTCAGCGCGAACGACGGCCTCGGCTCGATCCTCGCGGGGCTGGCGAACGTCGCCGGTGGCGACGAGATCGCCGCGGCGTTCGACAAGGCCATCGCCGAAGGGCCGCGCCTGTCGTACGTGAACTCCGACAAGGGGATCACCAACCTGCACGTGCCGAGCGATGTCATCGTCGACGCGTCCATGCCCGCGCTCGTCCGCAACGGCGGCAAGCTCTGGGGCAAGGACGGCGAGGAGGCCGACACGATCGCGGTCATCCCCGACTCGTCCTACGCGAGCGTCTACCAGGCCGTCATCGACGATGTGATCGCGAACGGCCCGCTCGACCCCGCCACGATCGGCACCGTGCCGAACGTGGGCCTCATGGCGCAGGCCGCCGAGGAGTACGGCAGCCACGACAAGACGTTCGAGATCGCGGCCGACGGCATCGTCCAGGTGCTCGACAGCGAGGGCACCGTCCTCATCGAGCACGAGGTCGGCAAGGGCGACATCTGGCGCGCGACGCAGACCAAGCACATCCCGGTCATGGACTGGGTCAAGCTCGCGGTCGGCCGTGCCCGCGCGACGGGTGCCCCCGCGGTGTTCTGGCTCGACGCGAACCGCTCGCACGATGCGCAGATCATCGCGAAGGTGCACCAGGGCCTCGCCACGCTCGACACCAAGGGCCTGACGATCACGATCCTCGCGCCGGAGGAGGCGACGCGGTACACGCTCGCCCGCATGCGGCACGGCCTGGACACCATCTCGGTGACCGGCAACGTGCTGCGCGACTACCTCACCGACCTGTTCCCGATCCTCGAGGTCGGCACGAGCGCCAAGATGCTCTCCATCGTGCCGCTGCTCGCCGGCGGTGGACTGTTCGAGACGGGTGCCGGCGGCTCCGCGCCGAAGCACGTGCAGCAGCTGGTCGAGGAGAACTACCTGCGCTGGGACTCGCTGGGCGAGTTCTTCGCGCTGGCCGCCTCTCTCGAGCACTTCGCCGACCGCACGGGCAACGAGAAGGCCCGCGTGCTCGCGGAGACGCTCGACGCCGCGACCGGCACGTTCCTCGAGGAGGACCGCTCGCCCGGCCGTGCGCTCGGCACGATCGACAACCGCGGCAGCCACTTCTACCTCGGCCTGTACTGGGCGCAGGAGCTGGCGAAGCAGACGAAGGACCCGGAGCTCGCCGCCGCCTTCGCGCCCGTCGCCGAGAAGCTCGCCGCCAACGAGGAGACGATCGTCTCCGAGCTGAACGCGGTGCAGGGCTCCCCGGTGGAGATCGGCGGCTACTACCGTCCGGACGAGAAGCTCGTGGCCGCGGTCATGCGCCCGTCCGCGACGCTGAACGAGATCGTCGACGCCCTGCGCTGAGACGACGGAAGGGGGCGGATGCTGCGGCATCCGCCCCCTTCTGCTGTCTGCCCTCCGCCGCGTTCGCCCGGCGGCCTGGGACTCGCGGTCAGTTGTAGACGGAGACCTCGAGGCCCACGGGGGACCAGTCGTAGACGTACTTGGCGAGGTCGATCGGCAGGTTCACACAGCCGTGGCTCATCCGGTTGCCGAAGTTGTTGTGCCAGTAGGTGCCGTGGAAGCCGATGTTCGGCGCGAACCACGTGATCCAGGGCACGTCCTCGGTACAGTACGGCGCGCCCTCGTAGCAGCCCATGTCCTGCATCGCCGTGTGCGCGAACACCTTGAAGTTGCCGGTCGGCGTGGGCGTTCCGGGAAGACCGGTCGACACGGCCCAGGACTGCACCACCTTGTCGTTCTCGAACAGGTAGGCGCGCTGCGTGCTGAGGTTGATCTCGGCGCGGCGGAACAGGTTCGTGGTCTCGAAGGGGGTTTCCGTCACGGAGAGGGCGAAGACGCCGTCTCCCGCGGCGAGCTGCGTCGCGAAGTCGTCGGCGATGCCGGCGGTGTCGCCGAGGGCGCGTCCGGTGGCGCCCTCCTTCTCGGCGCGCAGCACGTTCCCCGCGGAGTCGACGATGTTGGTCGCGTTGACAGGGGCGCGGTCCACGGCGGCGGCGAGCGTGTCGACGGTGGTCTGGATCGCCGCCGGGTCCGCCTCGATCCGCAGCTGACCCGCGTCGTCGACCACCGTCAGCCAGGACGCGGCGACCGCGGGGGAGACCGGGACGGTCCGTTCCTTCCCGACGTAGAAGCCGATGGAGGAGAGCATGGTGTTGAGCGTGGTGGCGGTCGCCGTCGCGTCCTCGTCGGACACCGCGGGCAGGGCCTCGGCCGGGCCACCGGGGTACTCGAATGTCGTGCGGCCGTCGCCGACGGCCTCGACGAACGCGGCGTTGAGATCGGCCACGTCGATACCGGTGCCGGGAACGGAAGGTGTCACGGTGTACGTGCCCTTCGCGGCGTCGAAGACGACTCCGGCGTCGACCGGGTCGACGAAGCTGTCGGGGATCGCACCGCGGAGAGCTGCGGTGGCGGTCTCCTGGTCGAGCACGATGTCGGCCGATACGGGGTCACCCATCCACGACCCGAGGTTCCACATCGGGTGGGCGGCGAACGCGGCGTCGGCGAGGGCCGTGGCGTCGGCGCTCGCGCCCAGGTCGGCGCCCGTGAGTACAGCGTCGTCACCCTCGCCCGTGAGGGTGACCTCGGTCTGGGCGAGGTGAGAGCTGATCGCCTCGGCTGCCGCGCCCGGAGTCATCCAGCCCACGGGGATGCCCGCGACGGTGGTGCCGGGGGCGATGAGGATCATCGAGGCGGCGCCGGCGCCGAGCGCGACCACGCCGAGGCCGAGACCGATCCACAGGCCGATTCGGCGCTTCTTCGGGGCGGGCTCGACGGGAGCCCAGGCCAGGGACTGCTCGCCGGACTGCGGCGGGGCCGTATCGGTCGCCGCCTCCGGCGTCAGGACGCTCGTCGGGGTCGCATCGTCGGGCTGTGCCCCCGTTGCAGCGCCCGGCGTGGAAATCAGATCGGTCACGAACTACACCCCCCGCAGTCTCGACGTGTCCTGTCGTCCATGGTACGGGATGGCTGGTAACGGGGAGGCAACGGTCCTGGTAAGGTGCCTCCCCGTTCGCCGGGGGCAGGCGGGATTAGTCGACGACGGCGAGCCCGTCGATCTCGACGAGCATCTCCTCGCGGGGGAGGCCGGTGAACACCGTGGTGCGCGAGGGCAGGACGCCGCTGGTCGTGTGGGCCTCGACGAAGGCACCGTAAGCCTCGTTCATGATCGGGAAGTCCTCGCGCTTGGTGAGGTAGACGCGCAGCATCACGACATCGTCGAACGTGGCGCCGGAGGCCTCAACGATGGCCTTGACGTTCTCGAGCGTGCGGGTGGTCTGTGCCGCGACGTCGCCCGGGTACAGATACTCGTTCGTCTGCGGGTCGACGGGGCCCTGGCCGGAGACCTGGACGATCGGGCCCTTGCGGACGCCCTGCGAGAAGGTGTGCGCGGGAGCGGGGGCGGCGTCGGTGGAAACTCGTGTCTTCGCGGTCATGCCGCCAGCCTAGTAGCCTTGTTAGATGCCTCTACAAATTCCGGATCCCGTCCTCGGCGCCTGGGCGAAGGGGTTCCCGGCGCACGCCGCGGGGCTGCGTCTGTCGGAGGTCGGCGCGGCCGGTCTGCACCTGTCGGACCTCGGCACGCCCGTGCTCACAGTGCATGCCGACGCGATCGCGCACAACGAGGACACGGTGTTCGGCTGGGCCGCGCGCGAGGGCGTCCGTCTCGCCCCGCACGGCAAGACCACCATGGCGCCGGCGCTCTGGCAGCGGCTGCTCGATGCCGGAGCCTGGGGGATCTCGGTCGCCACGCCGTGGCAGGCCCGCGTCGCCGTCGACGCCGGCGTGCCGACGGTGCTCATCGCCAATGGGGTGACGGACGGCGCCGCGGCCCGCGAGCTCGGGGCGATGCTCGCTGCCGACGAGGGCCTGCGAATCCTCTGCGGCGCGGATTCCCTCGCCGGTGTCGCGATCCTCGCCGATGCGCTCGCCGACGCCCCGCGGCCGCTGGACGTGCTCGTGGAGCTCGGCGGCGCGCAGGGACGGACGGGGGCGCGGACCGTGGCCGAGGGCGAGCGCATCGCCGCGGCGATCGCGGCCGCTCCTGGACTCCGCCTGGCCGGGGTGACGGGCTACGAGGGGCCCTTCGGTCCCGATCGCTCCGCGGCCTCCGTCGCCGCGGTGGACGGCTTCCTGGCCACTCTCGTCGAGCTGCACCGCCGTCTCGACTACCCCGGCGGTCTCCGCCCCGTGCTCAGCGCGGGGGGCAGCTCCTTCCCCGATCGCGCCGCCGCGGTCCTCGGCGCCGCGGGAGGGGACGCCGAGGTCGTGCTGCGCTCCGGTGCGTTCCAGATCCACGACGACGGCTTCTACTCCCGCATGTCGCCGTTCGGTCCGCTGACGGACACCGCCCCGCTGCGCTCGGCGATGCACGCATGGTCACGGGTGGTCTCGCAGCCCGAGCCCGGCCTCGCCCTGCTCGACGCCGGGCGGCGCGACGTGCCGTTCGACATCGACCTCCCGGTGCCGCAGTCGGTCGCCGGTGCCGTAACGGCACTGAACGACCAGCACGCCTTCCTCCGACCCGCCGAGGGGGCGACCGTCGCGGTCGGCGAGGTCGTGCGGCTGGGTCTCTCGCATCCGTGCACCGCGTTCGACAAGTGGCGCGTCGTCGCCGTGATCGACGACCCTGACGCCGGGGACCCCCGGGTGATCGACGCGGTGGCGACATGCTTCTGAGCGCCGAGAAGGCCGCCGCCGGCTTGGTGCGCATCTATCGTCGGGCGACCGTCGTCGACGGCACCGGCGCGCCGCGCTTCGTCGCGGACGTCGCGGTGGAGGGGGCCAGGGTCGTCGCCGTCGTCCGCGACGGCGACGGGACGACGCTCGAGCTGCCGGACGGCGCGGTCGAGGTCGACGCGTCCGGCCTCGTCCTGGCACCCGGCTTCATCGACATGCATGCGCACAGCGACCTCGCGGTGCTGCAGGGCGCCGCGCACGACGCCAAGATCCGGCAGGGGGTCACGACCGAGGTGCTCGGGCAGGACGGCCTGGGCTACGCGCCGCTGGACGAGGCGACCGCCGCCGTCATCCCCGCCCAGATCGCGGGCTGGAACGGGCGGCCGGCCGTGGTCCCGTGGCGGGCGATGGACGACTTCCTGCGGGCGATCGACGCTGCCGCGGTGGCCAACGCCGCGGTGCTCGTGCCGCAGGGCAACCTCCGGATGATGGTGGTCGGGCACGACGACCGCCGGGCGACCCCCGCCGAGATCGCGGCCATGGCCGACATCCTCGGGCAGGCCCTGGATGCCGGGGCCTTCGGCATGTCGAGCGGTCTGACCTACACCCCGGGGATGTACGCCGACACCGCGGAGCTCGAAGCCCTCTGCCGGGTGGTGGCGGAACGCGGCGGCTACTGGGCGCCGCACACCCGCAGCTACGGGCGGGCGGCGCTGGACGCGTATCGCGAGGCCATCGAGATCGGCCGCCGCACCGGGTGCCCGGTCCATCTCACCCACGCGACCATGAACTTCGCCCCGAACCGCGGTCGCGCCGCCGAGCTGCTGGCGCTCGTCGACGCGGCGACGGCCGACGGCGTCGACGTGACCCTGGACACCTACCCCTACCTTCCGGGGGCGACGACCCTCGCCGCGCTCCTGCCCAGCCGGCTGGCGGCGACCGGCGACCTGCTCGGCGTCCTGGCAGCCCTCGACGCCGAGGGGCGCGAGACGGTCCGGGTCGAGCTGGAGGAGATCGGCTGCGACGGATTCCACGGCGAGGCGGCGGATTGGTCGGCGATCCAGATCTCCGGGACCGCCCATCCCGATCTGGCCGGGCTCGTCGGCCGGACGATCGCCGACATCGCGGCGGAGACGGGGCAGCGCGCCGTCGACGTCGTGATCGACACGATCCTCGCCGATGCCGGCGCCACGGGCGTGCTCATGCACATCGGCGACGAGGACAACGTCCGCGCCATCATGCGGCACCCCCGGCACTCCGGCGGCAGCGACGGCATCCTCATCGGCGCGCGCCCGCACCCGCGCGGCCGTGGCACGTTCCCCCGCTACCTCGGGCACTACGTCAGGGAGCTCGGGGTGCTGAGCCTCGAGGAAGCGGTCCGTCATCTCTCCGGCAACCCGGCCGCCCGCCTCGGCCTCGACCGCGGCGACGCACCGCGCGGCGTGATCCGCGAGGGCGCCACCGCCGACCTGGTGCTCTTCGACCCGGAGGCGATCGCCGCCGGAGCTACCTTCGACGACCCGCACGGTGCGCCGGAGGGCGTGCGCGAGGTACTCGTCGGCGGGGTGCCGGTCGTCATCGACGGCGACCCCACCGGTGCGGTCGCCGGTCGCGCGCTGCGGATGCCGCCACCGGCGCCGCGCGCGACGGTGCCGCACGTCGCCGCAGAGATCGACTCGCTGGCGCCGGGTTTCCGGTGGACGCCCTCGACCCCGATCCTCGGCGCACCGGAGCTGGCGGCCGCGGTCGCACGGCTCGGCGGCGGGGGAGCGGACGACACCCTGCCCGCCATCCGCCTCCTGATCGACGAGAAGCTGGGTACCGCGGCGCCCGCGGCAGGGCGCCACGGGGCCGAGGCCTTCCGGGTGTCGGTGACGGCCTCCGGGGTCGAGATCGCGGGGGCGACGCCGGAGGGGGTCTTCCGTGGCGCGACCACGCTCCGCCAGCTCCGCGACCCGGACCACGACCCCGCCGTCCCCGCGACGATTCCGGCAGGGCGCTGGGAGGGCTCTCCCGCTTACGCCTGGCGCGGTGTGATGCTCGACGTGGCGCGCCACTTCCGCCCCGTGGAGGACGTGCGTCGCCTCATCGACCTGCTCGCCGATCACCACCTCAGCATCCTGCACCTGCACCTGACGGACGATCAGGGATGGCGCTTCGAGGTGCCCGGCTACCCGCGTCTGACCGAGGTCGGCGCGCGGCGCGAGGCCACGCAACGCGGTCACGGACCGGAGGCCACGGTCGAGCCCGGCGTGCACGAGGGCTTCTACACGTCCGCCGAACTGCGCGACCTCGTGAGGTATGCGGAGGAGCGCTTCGTGACGCTCGTGCCCGAGGTCGAGCTGCCGGGACACATCCAGGCCGCGCTCGCCGCCTACCCGGAGCTGGGCAACCTCGACGTGGGGACGCCTCCCACCGGGCCGTGGGAGCGTTTCGGCGTGAACGCCCGCACCCTCGCGCCGACCGAAGAGGCGCTGGCCTTCGGTCGTGCCGCCGTCGACGCGCTGTGCGACGTGTTCCCGTCCGCATGGATCGGGATCGGCGGTGACGAGGTGCCGGTGACCGAGTGGGCGGAGAGCCCGGCCGCCGCCGCGCGCATGCGGGAGCTGGGGCTGGCCACGGCGCACGACGTGCAGCCCTGGTTCACGGCGCACTTCGTCGACCACGTCCGCCGCCGCGGGCGCACGGCGCTGGCCTGGGACGAGGTGCTGGAGGGTGACGTTCCCGAGGGCGTCCGCATCCTCGCCTGGCGCGGACCGGTCGCGATGCGCGAGGCGCTGCGCCGGGGGATCCCGGTCGTGGGGTGTCCGGATCTCGAGGTCTACCTCGACTACCCGCAGTCCGAATCGACCGAGGAGCCCATCCGCGTCGGTCCGCCGCTGACCATCGAGCGCGCGTACACCTTCCGCGTCGTCGACGGGGCGGTCGGCGGGCAGGCGAACGTGTGGACGGAGCACCTGCCGAGCAGGGACCGGGTCGACTTCGCGATGTTCCCCCGTCTCGCCGCGATCGCGGAGCGGCTCTGGGAGGGGGGAGAGCCCGCCCCGTTCGCCGACTTCGCGCGGCGGCTGCCCACGCACCTGCGGCGCCTCGCCGCCGCGGGGGTGCGGTATCGTCCGCTGGACGGTCCGTCGCCCGAGCAGCGGCGACCGGGGATTCCCGGCAAGCCGATGACGGTGGAGACCAGGGAGGGGATCGTCGCCGGCCTCGTCGAGCGCCTGCTCCGCCGGGCCGCAGACGAGGATCCGCGGTCGGCATGATGTCACGTTTCGGTAACCCTGCCCGCGGAATCGCGCGGGACAGTTGCACAATTCCTGTTCGTAAGGTCTACTAACAAACATGTCCGTTTCGGATGATCAGCGCCCCGCGGCGACGACAGACTTCGTCGCCGCGAACGCGCACGCCTTCGGCCCTGCGCGGCATCTCCGTTCGCGCACCAAGGTGCTCCCCGAGCACGCCCGCGGCCACAACCGCGCACTCGTGCTGCAGACGCTCTACCACTCGGGGGCGATGAGCCGCGCTGACCTCTCCCGCGAGACGGGCCTCACGCGGGTCACGATCTCCGACCTCGTCGCGGAGTTCATCGCCGACGGCATCGTCGTCGAGATCGGCGTCCGCGAGGCGGTCGGCCCCGGAAAGCCGCCGATCCTCATCGACATCGACCGGGTGGGGCATCAGATCATCGGGCTCGACCTGTCAGGACCGACCGCGTTCGAGGGGGCCGTGCTCAGTCTCGACGGCGACGTCCTGGAGCGGCGGCAGGTGCCGCGTCCGGAGACGCCGGACGGCGACGCGGCGTACGATGCCCTCCGCGGCCTCGCGCAGACCCTCGTCGAGATCGCCACGCAGCCGGTGCTCGGCGTCGGCATCGGCACCCCGGGTGTCGTGCGTCCGGACGGCCTCGTCCTCAGCTCGCCCAACCTCGGCTGGACCGACTTCCCGCTGGAGGCGAAGCTCAGCGCCGACCTCGACCTGCCCGTGCTGGCGCGGAACGACGCGAATGCCGCGGTCCTCGCCGAGTACACGTTCGGCGAGGCGGAAGCCGACTTCATGCTGATCAAGATCGGCCGCGGCGTGGGGGCCGGGCTGATCACCGGCAGCCAGCCGCTCCTCGGCAGCCGTTTCGCCGCGGGGGAGATCGGTCACGTCGTCGTCGGCACGGACGGCGGCCCGCGCTGCGCGTGCGGCAAGATCGGCTGCCTGGAGGCCTGGCTGAGCGTGAGTCGCATGCAGGAGGCGCTCGACGCCGACCCGGCCGCGCGCGAGGAGATCCTCCGCGACTCCGGGACCCGCATGGCGATCGCGATCGCCCCGATCGTCGCCGCCCTCGACCTGTCCGAGGTCGTGCTCTCCGGGCCCGCCGAACTGCTGGACGGCACGCTCATCGACGCGGCCGTCGAGACGCTCCACGCGCGGACGCTCGAGGGTGTGTTCGAGGACGTCATGGTGCGGCTCACCCGTCAGGACGACATCGTGCTCCGGGGCGCCGCAGTGATGGTGCTCTCCGGGCAGCTGGGGGTGTCGTGACCTCCGCGACCATGACCGGGAACGGCATCCGATGATCGTCCCCGCCTCGGCCGACCGCGCCGGTCGGCCCCTTCGCGTGGGCCTGGACGTCGGCGGCACCAAGATCGACGCCGTCGCCGTGGACCCGGCCGGAACGATCCTCGCCCGCCTGCGTCGCCCGACCGGGTGGGGGGAGGACGCCGTCGTCGACAGCATCGTCTCGACCGTCGCCGCCCTCGCTGAGGAGAGCGGGCTGCCGCTGTCCGCCGTCGGATCCGCCGGCATCGGCATCCCCGGCCTCGTGGACGCGGAGAGCGGACGTGTGCTGCACGCCGTGAACCTCGGCGTGGAGTCGCTCGACCTCGCGGCGCGCGCCGAGCAGGCGCTGGGCGTCCCCTTCCGAGTGGAGAACGACGTGAAGGCGGCCGCGCTCGGCGCCGCCGTCCTGAGCGACGTCGCCGGCTCGATGGCCTACCTGAACCTCGGCACCGGCGTCGCGGCCGGCATCGTCGTCGACGGCCGCATCTGGCGTGGGGCGCGGGGGACCGCGGGCGAGGTCGGGCACCTCTCCGTCGACCCCCGCGGGAGATTGTGCGGCTGCGGACAGCGCGGCTGCGTGGAGACCTTCTGCGGCGGCGGGGCGCTGGCCAAGGCCTGGGGGCGCCCTGGCGCGCTGCCCGTCAAGGACATCGTGGAGGCGGCCGACGCCGGCGATCCGCACGCCCTTGCCCTGCAGGCGGACCTCTTCTTCGGGGCTGCGGCGGCCGTGCGCGTGCTCGTGCTGTCGGCCGACGTCGAGACCGTGGTCATCGGCGGCGGTCTCACCGCGCTTGGCGGTCGACTCGCGGACGGCATCCGTGCCGCCCTGCACGCGGGCGCCCAGGCGTCACCGTTCCTGAAGTCCCTGCGGCTGGATGAGAGAATCGAACTGCTCCCCGCGGGTTCCCCCGCCGCCGCCTTCGGCGCCGCTCTGGTGGGCGCATCCATTTCTGAGAAGGAGATCGTTCCGCATGGCTGAGGTCGTCATCGTCGAGAATGCCGAGGCCGCCGGTGCCCTGGTCGCCACCGAGATCGTCGAGCTCATCGACCGTCGTCAGGACGCCGTCCTGGGGCTCGCGACCGGATCGACGCCGTTGCCCGTCTACCAGGCACTCCGCAGCCGCCTGGTGGGGCGCGACGTCTCGCAGGTGCGGGGCTTCGCGCTCGACGAGTACGTCGGGATCGACCCCTCCCACCCGGAGAGCTACCGCTCGGTGATCACGCGCGAGGTGGTCGAGCCGCTCGGCCTCGACCCGAAGCGCATCCACGTGCCGAACGGCGCGGAGGCCACCATCCAGCACGCCGGTGAGGACTACGACGCGGCCATCGCCGCGGCCGGCGGGGTCGACCTGCAGATCCTCGGCATCGGCACCGACGGGCACATCGGGTTCAACGAGCCCGGATCCTCCTTCGCCTCCCGCACGCGGGTGAAGACGCTGACGGAGCAGACCCGCGAGGACAACGCCCGCTTCTTCGACTCGATCGACGATGTGCCGATGCACTGCATCACGCAGGGCCTGGGGACCATCCTGGAGGCGCGCCACCTCGTGCTGCTGGCGTTCGGCGAAGGCAAGGCCGAGGCCGTGGCCGGTGCGGTCGAGGGGCCGCTCACCGCGCTGCTGCCCGGGTCGGCCATCCAGCTGCACCCGCACGCGACCGTCGTCGTCGACGAGGCCGCCGCCTCGAAGCTGCAGCTTGCCGACTACTATCGCTACACGTTCGCGAACAAGCCGTCCTGGCAGGGCATCTGATCCGAGGCGCTAGCGCGCTCCGGTCGGCCACGCGAGCGGCAGCAGGTGCTCGACGCTGAGCGGGGCCAGCGGGAGCGCCGCGGCGTCCTCCGGGGTGATCCAGCGCAGTTCGGCGAGCTCGGCCTGCACGCGGACCCCGTCGGGATCGATCGAGGCCGAGAACGCGTCGGCCACGACGCGGTGACCCGGTTCATTGGCGGCTGCCGACTCGAAGCGACCCAGAGGGCGCAGGTCGGACTCCGTGAGTTCGAGGCCGAGCTCCTCCTGCAGCTCGCGGATGAGGGTCTCGACGGGGGACTCGCCGGGCTCCGGCTTGCCTCCGGGCTGCATGAAGCGGGTCGTGCCGTGCTTGCGGACGACGAGGACCCGCCCTTCCGCATCGACGATCACGGCTGCGCTCACGTGGATGTCAGGCATCGGGAGAGAAGACCTTTCCGGGGTTGAGGATGCCGAGCGGGTCGAAGACCGCGGCGATGTCGCGCTGGAGGCGCCACTGATCGTCGCCGAGCTCGTCGGCCAGCCAGCGCCGTTTGAGGACGCCAATGCCGTGCTCGCCGGTGAGGGTGCCGCCCAGCCGGATCGCGGCGTGGAAGAGCTCGTCGGCCGCCGCCCACACCAGCGGCGGGGTCTCCGGCCCCTCGAAGATGAAGTTCGGATGCAGGTTGCCGTCGCCGGCATGGGCCACGGTCGGGATGACCATGTCGTACTCGCGCTCGATCCGGGCGATCTCGTCGAACATGGCCGGCATCGCGCTCCGCGGTACTGAGACGTCCTCGATGAGCGTGGTCCCGAGTGACGCCATCGCTGCGTGCATGGAACGGCGGATCGCGAGCAGACGATCGCCCTCGACGGGGTCGTGCGAGACCACGGGAACGCCCTCGTGGTCGCTGAGGATGCCGGCGATGGCCTCCGCCTCCGCACGCGCGGCGGGACCGTCGGTCTGGATCGTGAGCTGGGCGGCGCCCGGCGTCGGCGCAGGGAGGGCGAGCAGGGCGTGGACGGCGGCGAGGCTCGCGGCATCCATGAGCTCCATGATCGCGGGCTGGATCCCCGCGGCGGTCACCGCCGCGGATCCTGCGGCCGCCGCGCGCACGCCCGGGAAGGTCGCCGTAACCGTGCAGGTCTCGCCCGGCACCAGGCGGCGCAGCTTGAGCGTGGCCCCGACGACGACGCCGAGCGTTCCCTCCGACCCCACGACGAGGGCGGTGAGGTCGAGCCCGGTGACGCCCTTCACGCTGCGGTGCCCGAGGTGGAGCAGTCGGCCGTCGGCCAGCACGAGATCGACACCGAGCACCGCATCGCGGACGACGCCGTACTTCGCGCAGAGCAGTCCGCCCGCTCCGGTCGCGATGTTGCCGCCGACGGTGGAGATGTCACGACTGGCGGGATCGGGCGGCCACCAGAGTCCCTGGGTCGCCAGATGCGCGTTGAGGTCGGCGTTGAGGATGCCCGGTTCGACCACGGCGAGGAGATCGTCCGGTCGGACCTCGAGGATGGCGTCCATGCGGCGGAGGGAGAGGACGATCTCCCCGTCTCCGGCATTGGCGGCTCCGGCGAGTCCGGTTCCGGCACCGCGCACGACGACGGGCGTGCGCGTCGCGGTCGCGATCCGCATGGTCTGCTGCACGTCGTCCACGCTCTCCGCGTGGACGACGGCCAGGGGAAGGCCCACCGCGGCGTGACCGGAGCGGTCGGCTCTGGTCACGCGCCGCGTCTGCTCGCTGACGTCCACGCGCGCCCCGAGGGCGTCGCGGAGCAGCGAGACGACGCTCACGACCGTGCGCTCATGCCAGGGCGCGGCGCCCGCTGAGGACCCCGGCGACGACGGCCACCAGCGCGAAGGCCGTGCCGATGAGGGCCTGGCCCATGGACCACCACGCGATGGTCACGCCGACGTAGATGAAGAGCTCGACGACCGCGCGGAGGAAAGGGTGCACGCGGAGCACGGGGCGCGGAGAGAGGAACAGCGCCCACAGCAGCAGGGCGACAACGGGGGCGCCGACGCCGATCACGATGTTCCACGGCAGATCCCAGCTCGCGAACCCCCACAGGGCGAGCGAGGCGATCGCCGCGATGAGGACGATCACGCGCACGATGTCGAGGGCCGTGAGGGCCGGACGGTCGACGCCGGCGACAGGGGAGGAATCCGGGGTCATACGTCCAGTCTATTCCGCGACCGGAGCGTCCTCCGCCGGGGCTTCTGTCGCAGCAGGGTCCGCGGCCGGTGCGGGCGCGACCGGTGCAGCTTCGGGGGCCGGTGCGGGCTCCGTCGGCGTGGCCTCTGCGGGTACCGGAGCGGCCTCGACGGGTGCCGCGACCTCATCGACCGGTGTCTCGGCAGCGGCGACAGGCGCTTCGGGTGCCGGGTCGGCATCCTCGACGACGACCGCCGGCTGCTCCACGGGATCGATGGCCGCGGCACGCTCGTCCGCGCCTGCTCCCTGGGGTTCGAGCGAGTAGAGCGAGGTGGTTGCCGATGGGCCGGCCTCGCCGGAGGGCAGCACGTAGCGGAAGGTCACCGGCACGAGGCTGGCCAACAGGAACTGGTCGAGGGATGCGCGCAGCTGAACGAAGCCGGTGCCATCCTCGCCGAGGACAGTGCTGTCGCTCTCCTGACCGTCGAGCAGTGCCTGAACGACGGTGCCCGGTGCTCCGACGACCGGCACGAAGTAGTACCAGTGCAGATCGTCGCCGAACCAGACGTCGGCGGTGCTCCAGGTGGGCGGGTCCGTGGGGATCGCGGGGTCCACCGGGTCGACGGGGTCCACCGGATCGACCGGGTCCACCGGATCGACGGGGTCCACCGGGTCGACGGGGTCCACCGGATCGATCGGGTCCACGGGAGCGACGGGCGGCAGCGTGGCCTCGGGAAGCACAGGAGTCGTCACCGGGGCAGCGGGAGCCGCGTCGGGTCCGGTCTCCGAAGAGACCGGCGGATCCGCCTCCTCCTCGGCGGGCGGAGCCGGCGGCTGCTCGACGTCCGGCGTCTCGATCACCACGGGCTCCTCGAGGTCGAGCGACGAGTCCGGCGCGATGTCGGTCGTGATCGACGACGGATCGGTGTCGGAGGCGCTGGGCAGCGATGTCGCCGGGTTCGCACCCGTGAGTCCGGGGACGATCGCCGCAGCGGCGACCACTCCGGCGACCACGAGGGCGGCGGACCCGGCACCGACGACGGCGCCCATGCCGGTGAAGACGCCACCCGTGCTTGCGCCCGTGCCCGCGCCGCCGGCGGACCCGGCTCCGGATCCGGCTGCGCCGGAGCCGGAGGTGGCTGCCGCGGCCTGGCCGATGCCGCCGTCTCCGACGAAGACCGCACCCGGAATGGTGGACGACATCCCCGCCACTGCCAGGACCGGCGCACCGCCCTGGAGAGCCGCGAGGTACCCCGAGGCGCCGGTGGCGCCGAGGACGAGCGGGAGCAGGACGAGGGCGAGGCGCGTGGAGACGTCCTTGGCCTCGGCCGCGACGATCATGCAGCGGGCGCACTCGTCGAGGTGCAACTCGAGGCGACGGTGGTCGCGGGTGGCGAGGTTGCCGCGCGAGTAGGCACCGAGATGCTCGATCGTCCACTGGCACTCCGAGCCGGGGCTCGCGCTGCGCAGGTGCGCCTGGATCCACGCCTCTCGGAGCCCTTCGCGGGCGCGGAAGGCGAGCTGCGACACCGCGCCGGCCTTCATGCCGAGGAGCGGAGCCACCTCCTGGGGCTTCATCTGCTCGATCTCGGTGTACCAGAGCACCTCCTGCCAACGCGACGGGAGGCTGCGGAAGGCCTGCGCGGTGAGGCTGCGGTCGAGGGCCTCGTTCGTGGCGTGCTCGGTGCTGTCCGGGTCGGCGACCGTGTCGAGCTCGTCGATGGCGGTCTCGCGGCGTGCGCGTCCCCACGCGGCGGCGGTGTTGCGGATGCTGGTGAAGAGGTAGGCGCGGAACGAGCCGTTGGGGCCGCCGCCCTTGAGGATCGCCTGGTAGATGCGGGTATAGGACTCCTGCACCAGGTCGTCCGGATCGATCGAGGATGTCACCGATCGCGCGACGGTCATGCCGGAGGGGTAGTGCCGCCTCCAGAGTTCCCCGAACGCCCCCTTGTCGCCGGAGCGGACGCGGAGGATCAGATCGGCATCGCCGATGGTCTCGTCTGGTGTGGTGTTCTCTCGGTGCACGGTCATCCATCTGGTCCCGGGGCACACAGCCGTCCCCAGGAAGAGAGACGCGAGAAGGCGTCTTTCATTACGCGGTCTCTCCATTGTCTCGCGAAATCGGCATGGTGGCCAGCCCCGGCACGGACTCGGAGGAGATGCTCGGGAGGGCTCCGCGGCGCCCGGCGCGGGCCGCCCGAAAAGTTTTCTGAACTTTTTTCCGAGAACCGCGTAATGAACCGGGCGCCCCTTCGTCTCATCCCGTAGAGACAGCCGAAATGGACTCCACCGGGGGGCGGAGTTCCGGCACTGGTGCGGGGGGTACTGCACCAGTGGGCGGGTCGGGATCCTCGGGGGAGGAGCTCCCGGCCCCGCCCGCTCGAGCGGGAGGGAATGGGCCGCCGATCTGGGGAGAACGGCGGCCCACCACTCCCACACCTGCGAGACGCACGTCACCGATCTGGGGAGTCCGGTGACGCCGTCTCGTCCGATCGACCGGAGACCGCAGCGCTGCGCGTCGCGCGGAGCGCTGTCGTCCTAGGCGGGCAGCGCCGGTCCTGTCCAGACCCGCGCGACGCGCAGCTCCGCGTCCAGGAGCACGGCATCGCCGAGCAGGCCGGACCGCAGCGCGCCGAGGTGCGCCTCGCGTCCGATCGCGCGGGCCGGGGTCTCCGTGAGCGCCCGCACGGCCTCCGCAAGGGGGACGCCCGCCGCCACCGCTCGCTGCAGCGCGACGTCCTGGGTCAGGGTGGAACCGGCGATCGAGCCGGTGTCGTCCGCGCGGGCCACGCCGTTCTCGACGGTGACCTTCACCGCACCGAGGTCGTACGTGCCGTCGGCGCTCCCGGCCGCGGCCATGGCGTCGGTGATGAGCGCCACGCGGTGCGGCGCCGCGTCGAACACGAGCTTGACGACGTGCGGGTCGAGGTGCACGTCGTCGGCGATGGCCTCCAGGATCACCCGATGGTCGGCGGCTGCAGCCAGCACCGGTCCGGGTGCGCGGTGGTGGATCCCCGGCATCGCGTTGAACGCGTGGGTCAGCAGCGAGGCGCCGGCCTCGAAGGCGGCGACGGCCATGGCGGCGTCGGCGTCGGTGTGCCCCACCGCTGCCGCAGCGCCCGACGCGACGATCTGACGGACAGCGTCGATCCCGCCCGGGAGTTCCGGGGCGATGGTGACCTGACGGACGGTGCCTTCTCCGGCCTCCAGGAGACGGGCGACATCGGCCGGGAGGGGGTGCCGCAGCAGCGAGGGCTCATGCGCGCCGTGGTGCCCCGGGTCGAGGAACGGCCCCTCCAGGTGCGAGCCGAGCACGTCCGCATCGGTTCTGGTCAGGGCGGCGATCAGGGCGACGCTGCGGGTGAGGTCGTCCATCGTGCCGGTGACGAGCGAGATCACGGCCCTGGTGGTGCCGTGCTCGCGGTGCAGATCCCGTCCGGTACGAATGGCGTCCACGCCGTCGTCGTACGCCGCGCCCGCTCCGCCGTGACCGTGGATGTCGACGAAGCCCGGCGTGAGCAGCGCGCCCGGGCCCGCCACGGCCGCGCCGTCCACGACCTCCGTCGCCGGCTCCCAATCCGTCCCCGTGCCGCGCGCGACGACGACACCGTCCTCGATGCGCACCCAGCCGTCCTCGACGATCTCCCCGCGGTCGACGAGGCGGACGGAGTGGATGACCAGGGAACCGGTCGCGGAGGAGAGGGTCTTCAACGGGCGCTCCAGGGGATCTCGGGGACGGGGTGGAAATCGACCCCCTCAGCCTTCCACAGCGGCGCGAGGGTGCCGACCCGGGCGCGGAAGGACTCCCACGTGCGGCCCACGCCTTCGCGCGGCGACCACGCGATCTCGGCCTGCGCGGCGGCTCGGGGGAACACGAGCTGCTCCACCTCGTCGAGCGTGCGGGTGGTCTCGGACCACAAGGGCGCCTCGATGCCGAGGATCGCCTCGTCCGGCACGGCGAGCACGGCGGTCGGCTCCCACTCGTACGCGCGACGGACGTCGATGATCGCGGCCCAGGTGAGGCCGAGCGGGAACTCGGCGGTGTACTTCATGTCGAGATAGGTCGCGTCCGCCGCCGACATGATCAGGGCTCCGCCGCGCTCGACGAAGTGCACGGCCTCCTCGGCGTGCGTGCCCGTCGGCGTCGTCATGCCCCAGTACTGGCCGATCGTGCCGCGGGCGATGCCGGCCGCCGACCCCATCTCGTGCCACGCGACCGGGGTCTTGCCCTCCTCGACGACGATCGCCGTCGCGCGCTCCGCGAAGAGGTCGAAGTCGGCCTGCGGTGTGCCGAGGGACTCGTCGCCGCCGATGTGGATGTAGGGCCCCGGGGTCATCTCGGCGAGCTCGCGGACCACGTCGCGGACGAACCGATACGTCTCCTCCTCGTGGATGCGCACACTGGAGTGCCCGACTCCCCAGCCCAGGTAGGGCTCACCGGCCACGGGGAGCGGCTGGCCGAGCTGCTCGGACTGGGCGATCAGCGCGTCGTTCAGGACCGGGGCCTCGACCAGCTCCGGGTAGGCCACGCCGATCGCGTGGGTGTGGCCGGGAAGGTCGATCTCGGGGATCACGATCATGTGGCGCGCGGCCGCGTACGCCACGATCTCGCGATAGTCGTCCTTGGTGTAGAAGCCGCCGGGGGCGCCGTCGGCCGCGGTGGCGGCGGCCCGCTCGGTGAGCAGCGGCCAGGAGTCGATGTGCACGCGCCAGCCCTGGTCGTCGGTGAGGTGCAGGTGCAGGTGGTTGAACTTCAGTGCGCTGGTGCTGTCGATGAACCGCTTCACGTCGTCGACGCCGAAGAAGTGCCGCGCCACGTCGAGCATCACGCCCCGGCGGGCGAAGCGCGGGGCGTCCGCGATGTCGGCGCGGAGCAGCGCCCAGCCGGCGTCGTCCTCCCGGAGCAGCTGCAGCAGCGTCTGGACCCCGTAGAAGAGCCCCGCCTCGTCGGCGCCGATGAGGATGGCGCGGTCGCCGACCTCGAGCGTGTAGCCCTCCGGCGCGGACGAGGCCGCGTCGACGAACAGCTCGATCTCGGCGGGGCCGGAGTCCACCGCGGTGAGGCGGAGACCGGTGCGGCGTTCGACGGCGTCGATCAGCTGTCCGGCGGCGGGGGAGGAGCCGAGCACGCGCGTCGTCGCGGCGAGCGGCAGACGTCCCTCCCTGGCCTTCGCGGACACCGGAGCGGGGACGAGGGGCAGATCAAGAGGTAGGACCATGAACAAAACCTAGCCGTCGAAACGCCGCAAGGGAACAGGGGGATCGAAACGATTCTGCAGACGGCGGGTATGACGCTCGAAACGACCGCGTGCGCGGCGTCGCGCATCGGCTATGCTCGTAGACGTCGCGACTGGCGTCTGGGTGGACAACCACCGGGGAGCGACTGACCACGGAATTCGACCGCGCGCCTGGGCCGATAGGAACACCCTTTTCGAATCCGTCGTCAAAAGGAGCACGTCATGACCGACCGTTACTTCAACGCCCCGCTGTCCGAGGTCGACCCGGAGATCGCCGAGGTCCTCGATCGCGAGCTGAAGCGTCAGCAGACCTTCCTCGAGATGATCGCCTCGGAGAACTTCGTCCCCGTCTCGGTCCTGCAGTCGCAGGGCTCGGTGCTCACCAACAAGTACGCCGAGGGCTACCCCGGCCGCCGCTACTACGGCGGCTGCGAGGAGGTCGACGTCGCGGAGGAGCTCGCCATCTCCCGCGCCAAGAGCCTGTTCGGCGCCGAGTTCGCGAACGTCCAGCCGCACTCCGGTGCGTCCGCGAACGCCGCGGTCCTGCACGCGATCGCCCGCCCCGGCGACACCCTGCTCGGCCTCTCGCTCGACCAGGGCGGCCACCTCACGCACGGCATGAAGATTAACTTCTCCGGCCGCCTGTACGACATCGTGGCCTACGGGGTCGACGCCGAGACCTCGACGATCGACATGGACGAGGTCCGCCGCCTCGCCATCGAGCACAAGCCCACCGTCATCATCGCCGGGTGGTCCGCCTACCCCCGGACGATGGACTTCGCCGCGTTCCGTGCCATCGCCGACGAGGTGGGCGCGATCCTCTGGGTCGACATGGCGCACTTCGCCGGCCTCGTCGCCGCCGGCCTGCACCCCAACCCGGTGCCGCACGCGCACGTCGTGTCCTCGACCGTGCACAAGACCATCGGCGGCCCGCGCTCGGGCTTCATCCTCACCAACGACGCCGACCTCGCCAAGAAGATCAACACCGCGGTCTTCCCCGGTCAGCAGGGCGGTCCGCTCATGCACGTGATCGCGGCGAAGGCGACCGCCTTCAAGCTCGCCGGCACGCCGGAGTTCAAGGAGCGCCAGGAGCGCGTGCTGCGCGGGGCGAAGCTCATCGCCGAGCGCCTGTCGCAGCAGGACGTGAAGGACGCGGGCATCGCCGTGCGCTCGGGCGGCACGGACGTGCACCTCGTGCTCGTCGACCTCCGCGACGCCGAGATCGACGGCAAGCAGGCGGAGGACCTCCTCCACGACATCCACATCACCGTGAACCGCAACGCCGTGCCGAACGACCCGCGTCCGCCGATGGTGACCTCGGGCCTGCGCATCGGCACGCCCGCGCTCGCGACCCGCGGCTTCGGCGACGCCGAGTTCACGGAGGTGGCCGACATCATCGCCCTCGCGCTGCTCCCCGGTGCCGACATCGAGGCGCTCCGCGCCCGCGTGGACGCGCTCGCCGCGGCCTTCCCGCTCTACCCGGACCTGCAGCAGTGACCGCGGTCGTCCTCGACGGCAAGGCGGCGGCGGCCGAGATCCGCGCCGAGCTGACGGAGCGGGTCGCTGCGCTGAAGGAGAAGGGCGTCACCCCCGGCATCGCCACGGTGCTGGTGGGAGCCGACCCCGCCTCGCAGCTCTACGTGGGCATGAAGCACCGGCAGTCCGAGGCGATCGGGATGAACTCGATCCAGCGCGAGCTGCCGGCTGACGCCACCCAGGCCGACGTCGAGGCGCTGATCGACGAGCTCAACGCCGATCCCGCCTGCCACGGGTACATCGTGCAGCTGCCGCTGCCGAAGCACCTCGACACCGACGCGATCCTGGAGCGGATCGATCCGGCGAAGGACGCGGACGGGCTGCACCCGACCAACCTCGGGCGCCTCGTCCTCAACGTCAACGCGCCGATCCACACGCCGCTGCCGTGCACCCCGCGCGGGGTCATCGAGCTGCTGCTGCGAGGCGGCTACGACCTCCAGGGCAAGCACGTCGTGGTCGTCGGTCGCGGTGTCACGATCGGGCGTTCGATCGGGCTGCTGCTGACCCGTCGCGACCTCAACGCCACGGTCACGCTGACGCACACCGGCACGGTCGACATGCCGCGTTACCTCCGCGAGGCCGACGTGATCGTGGCGGCGGCCGGCGTGAAGCACCTCATCCGCGCCGAGGACGTCAAGCCCGGAGCCGCGGTGCTGGACGTGGGGGTCACCCGCGAGACCGATCCGGAGACCGGGAAGAACCTCGTCTTCGGCGACGTCGCTCCCGAGGTCGCCGAGGTCGCCGGGTACCTGTCGCCGAATCCGGGAGGGGTGGGGCCGATGACCGTCGCCCTGCTCATGACCAACGTCGTCGAGGCGGCCGAGCGGACGGTCTGACCTCCGCGCCGCGTCGCAGATTCACACGAACGCCGCAGGGATCCTCGTGATCCCTGCGGCGTTCGTGCGTTTCCGCGGACTCAGACCTGGCCGTGCAGTGAGCTCTCCACGCCGCTGATCCGGGCCTGCTCGTCGAAGCGGATCGTCGCGGTGCCCGAGGCGTCCGTCACCGTGGCGCCGGAGAAGGACTCGTCCGTCCAGGTGAGGGTCCAGCCGGCGAGACGCGCGAGGTCCCAGACCGCCGTGCGGGCGTCGGGGAGGGGCGTCTGCGCGAGGGTGCGGGGCAGGGCCACCACCGTGTCGGCGACCGTGAGCGGGGCGAGCGGGGCGTCGAGCAGGAACACCGCGCGGGTGCCGCCGTCGACGGGAGCCGAGTAGTACGGGGAGCGTCCGGTGAGCTCCACCGCCACGCCGCCGATCGTGTGCGCCGCGCGGGCGATCCAGTCCGCGTCGCCCGCGGCATCGGCCGGGAACGGGACCTCGGGGGCGGTGAGCTCGGCGATCCCGTGCTGCTCGCCGTACGCGCGGAGCTGCGCTGCGACACCCTGGGGGTCGCCCTGGGGGTGCGCCCAGGCCCACAGCAGCGAGCGGGGGCCGGGGGCGATTGTGGCGATGCGGTGCGCGCGGGTCACGAGCTGCCGGGTCGGGTCGTCGTTCGCGGTGAAGGTCAGCGTCCCCGCCGCGAGGTCGGCGTCCCACCGGTGCTCGCCGAGTGCGTCGGCGGCCGCGGAGAGGGCGTCCTGGCGGAGCGCGGTGAAGAGGGCGGCACGGTCGGCGAGGGGCTGCAGCGGGGGGAAGGTCATGCCCACAGTCTCGCCGGGATTGCTATGAATCCGCCACTCCCGCGCGCTCCGGGACGGCCGCCGCGGGCCGCCCCATCCGCCACACCGCGGGGACGAGCAGCGTCACCAGGGCGATCGCCGCGTAGAGGACCGCGGAGGTGGTGAGCACGGTGGCCGGCTCCGCGTGCGTCACGAGCCAGCCGTACACGAGCGTGCCGATGGGCATCACGACGAAGCTGCCGAGCATGTCGTAGCTCGCGACCCGCGAGAGCTTCTCCCCGGGGATGTTCTCCATCATCGCGAGGTTCCAGCCGGTCGCGAAGACCTCGGCTCCGGCTCCGGCGATGAACGCCGCCATCGCGAGCAGGACCACGGCCGGGTGCACGCCGAGGAGGGTGAGCGGCAGCGCGAACGCCGCCATCCCGATCATCCCGTAGCGCAGGGGCCGGCGGAGCGGGAACCACATCAGCAGCAGGGTCATCACCAGGACCCCCGCGCCCTCCGCGCTCACGACCCACCCCCAGCCGGAGATGCCGAGGCGATCGTCGTTCTTCGCGATGTACGGACCGACGACGCCCCAGGCACCCACGTGGATCGCGTTCATGATCATGAAGGCCAGCACGATGGTCCACAGCCAGGAGCGGCTCCAGAACTCGTGCCACCCGACTCGGAGGTCGTGGAACATCGTGGTGCCGCCGGAGGCCGCGGGCGGCGGGAGCTTCACGAGCGCGAGGACCGGGATCGCGAGCAGCCACCCCGCCGCCTGCACGACCATGGCCCACGCGGGTCCCGCGGTGGCCACCAGGACCCCGGCGATGACCGGGCCGCCGATCGTGACGGCCGAGCGGACGAACGACAGCATCGCGTTCGCCTGCTGGAGGTGCGCGGGGGTGGTCAGCTGCGGGATGATGCCCTGCATCGCGGGGAGCACGAACGCGGACGAGGCGCCGTTGATCGCGGAGAGCACGGCGAGGAGCGGGACCGTGGCCGTGCCGGTGAACAGCAGAGCGGCCATCGCCCCGACCGACAGGATGTCCACGACGTAGCAGGACTGGATGATGAGGGCGCGGGGGAGGCGGTCGGCGACGACCCCTCCGAACAGGACGAACACGATGTTGCTGATCGTGAAGGCCGCGAGCACGATCGAGAGCGACCGGGCGTCGTTGTCGATCTCGAGCACCGCGAACGCCAGGGCGATGGCCGACATCGAGCCGGTGACGAGCGTCAGGGCGCGCGCGAGGAAGAACCACCGGAAGTTGCGGTCCTGCATCGCCGCCAGTCTGTGCACCGGCTCATCCTTCCCGCCCGCTTCGAATCGCGCAAATGGCCCCATTCCGGCCGCGGATGGAGCCAGGTGCGCGACTCGAAGTCAGTAGCTGGGGCGGCCGGAGGCGTCGGAGCGTGGGAGGAAGCGGGCGGCGAGGGCCTCGGAGGCCCGGGCGAGGAGCGCGACGTCGGCGCCCACGGCCACGAAGTCCGCACCCGCCGCGAGATACGCGTCGGCGGCGGACGGGTCGAAGGCGTTCACACCCACCGGCTTCCCGGCGGCGTGGACCGCGGCGAACACCGACTCGACGGCGGCGACCACGTCGGGATGCGTCTGCTGCCCGAGCAGGCCCATCGACGCGGACAGGTCGGAGGGGCCGACGAACACTGCGTCCACCCCGTCGACCGCGGCGATGTCGGCGGCGGCCTCGACCCCGGCGACCGTCTCGATCTGCACCGTCAGCGACACGTGCTGCGCCGACTCCGGCAGGTAGCGGTCGACGCGGTTCCAGCGGGCGCTGCGGGCGAGGGCGCTGCCGACGCCGCGGACGCCCTCGGGGGGATAGCGGGTCGCGGCCACGGCGGCCCTGGCCTCGTCGGCGGACGACACCATCGGCACGATGAGGTTCTGCGCACCGAGGTCGAGCACCTGCTTGATCGCGACCGCGTCGTTGAAGGGCACCCGGACGAGAGGCGTGATCGGATAGGCCGCGACCGCCTGGAGCTGGGTCAGCACGGACTCGAGCGTGTTCGCCGAGTGCTCCATGTCGATGAGCAGCCAGTCCAGACCGGAACCCGCCGCGACCTCGGCCAGCAGCGGGCTGCCGGAGCACACCCACATTCCCACGAACGGGTGGTCAGAGTCCGCCAACTGCGCGCGGAAGGACGGGTCTAGACGAAGCGGCATGTGATGGTCCCCATCGGTCCGTAGTCGCACAGCACCTCGTCGCCGCGCGACACCCACATCGGGCGTGTGAACGATCCTGCCAGGATGATCTCGCCCGCCTCCAGACGCGCGCCGTGCTGATGGAACTTGTTCGCGAGCCACGCGACCCCGGTGGCGGGGTGGCCGAGCACCCCGGCCGCGACGCCGGTCTCCTCGATCTCCCCGTTGCGCGACAGCACGCCGGGCACCCACCGCAGGTCGATCTCGTCCGGGCGCTTGCGCACCGTCCCCAGCACCATCGCCCCGTACGCGGCGTTGTCGCTGATGGTGTCGACGATCGTGCGGCCCTCGAGCTCGATGTGCGAGTTCAGCACCTCGAGGGCCGGCACGGCGTAGTCGATCGCGGCGAGGGCATCCTCCAGCGTGCAGTCGGGGCCCTCCAGCGGCTCCTTGAGCACGAACGCGAGCTCGACCTCGATGCGGACGTTGGAGAAGTGGTCCGTGGGGATCTCCGCGCCGGATTCGTACACGGTGTCGTCGAACATGACGCCGTAGTCGGGCTCGGTGATCCCCGTCGCCTGCTGCATGGCCTTCGAGGTCAGGCCGATCTTGCGGCCGACCAGCCGACGGCCAGCCGCGACCTGCGAATCCCGCCACACGCCCTGGATGGCGTAGGAGTCCTCCACGGTCGCCTCGGGGTACCGGGCGGTGATGCGCGGGATGACCCCGTGCGTGCGGTCGGCCTCCGCGAGCTCCGCGGCGATCTGCGCGATCGTCTCCTCAGACAGCATGAGCGTCTCCTAGAGCTGGTGGCCGAGCTTGTACTCGCCCTGCTTGTACTCGGGCATCGAGGTCTCGCCCTCGTCCGCGCGGGTGTAGGAGAAGCCGTCGGCGCCGATCGTCACGGCCATCTCGCTGGAGTCCGTGCGGGCGACGACGGGCTGCGGGTTGCCGTCGAGGTCGAGCACGAGCGAGGCGTCGGTGTACCAGGAGGGCACCACCGGGGTGCCCCACCAGTCGCGGCGCTGGTTGTCGTGCACGTCCCAGGTGACGACCGGGTTGTCCGGGTCGCCGGTGTAGTAGTCCTGCGTGTAGATCTCGACGCGGTGGCCGTCGGGGTCGCGCAGGTAGAGGTAGAACGCGTTGGAGACGCCGTGCCGGCCGGGGCCGCGCTCGATGGCGTCCGAGCGGCGCAGCGCCCCGAGCTTGTCGCAGATCGCGAGGATGTTGTGCTTCTCGTGCGTCGCGAAGGCGACGTGGTGCATGCGGGGACCGTCGCCGCCCGTCGCCGCGGTGTCGTGCACGGTGGGCTTGCGGCGCATCCACGCGGCGTACACGGTGCCCTCGTCGTCCTGGATGTCCTCCGTCACGCGGAAGCCGAGGTCCTGGTAGTGGCGCACCGCACGCGGCACGTCGGGGGTGACCTGGTTGAAGTGGTCGAGGCGCACGAGCTCGCCGGGGGTGTGCAGGTCGTACCGCCAGGACAGGCGCTCCACGTGCTCGGTGGCGTAGAAGAACTCGTACGGGAAGCCGAGCGGGTCGACGACGCGCACGGAGTCGCCGATGCCCTTCACGAAGCCGTGCTCCTGACGACGGACGTCGCAGCCGAGCTCCGTGTAGAACTCCACGGCGCGGTCGAGGTCCTCCGCGGCGCGCACCCGGTACGAGAACGCGGCGACGGCGGCGATCGGCCCCTGACGCAGGACGAGGTTGTGGTGGATGAACTCCTCGGTCGAGCGCAGGTAGATCGCCTCGTCGTCCTCCTCGGTCACGTACAGGCCCAGGATGTCGACGTAGAACTGCCGCGAGGCGGCCAGGTCGGTCACGACGAGCTCCATGTACGCGCACCGCAGGATGTCCGGCGGCGTGCTCTTCGGCGTCGCGACGGGGTTGTCGCTCTGGATCGGGGCCTCCTGGCTCACGTAGTAGCCGGAGGAGGTGAGGGTCTTGGCGGTCTTGTCGGTCATGTCAGCGTCCTTGCTTGTGTCCGGGGGCGTCAGTTCTTGCCGAACGTCGGGTTGTGCGGGGTCGAGGCGAGAGTGATGTGCACGCTCTGCTGGTCGGTGTAGAAGTCGATGGAGCGGTAGCCGCCCTCGTGGCCAAGGCCCGACGCCTTCACGCCGCCGAACGGCGTGCGGAGGTCGCGGACGTTGTTGCTGTTCAGCCACACCATGCCGGCCTCGACGGACTGCGCGAACGTGTGGGCGCGCTTGAGGTCGTTCGTCCAGATGTAGGCCGCGAGGCCGTACTTCGTGTTGTTCGCGAGCGCCAGCGCCTCCTCGTCGGAGTCGAACGGGGTGATCGCGACGACCGGGCCGAAGATCTCCTCCTGGAAGATGCGGGCGTCGGGGGCGACGTCGGCGAACACCGTCGGGGCGACGAAGTTCCCCTCCTCGAAGCCCTCGGGACGACCGCCACCGGCGACCAGGCGGCCCTCGGTCTTGCCGATCTCGACGTAGGACATCACCTTGTCGTAGTGCTCGGGGTGCACGAGAGCGCCGACCTCGGTCTCGGGGTCGTGCGGGTAGCCGACCTTGACGCGCTGCGCCTGCGCGGCATAGCGCTCCACGAACTCCTCGTAGATCGAGCGCTCCACGAGGATGCGGGACCCGGCGGTGCAGCGCTCGCCGTTGAGGGAGAAGACGCCGAAGATGGTGGCGTCGACGGCGGCCTCCAGGTCGGCGTCCGCGAAGACCACGGCGGGGGACTTGCCGCCGAGCTCCATCGACAGGCCCTTGAGGAACGGCGCGGCGTTGCCGAAGATGATCTGCCCCGTGCGGCTCTCGCCGGTGAAGGAGATGAGCGGCACGTCGGGGTGCTTCACCAGCGCGTCGCCGGCGTCTTCGCCGAGGCCGTTGACGAGGTTGAAGACGCCCTGCGGCAGGCCTGCCTCCTCGAAGATGCCCGCCCACAGCGAGGCGGACAGGGGCGTGAACTCGGCCGGCTTGAGGACGACCGTGTTGCCGGTGGCGAGCGCGGGGCCGAGCTTCCAGGACTCGAGCATGAACGGCGTGTTCCACGGGGTGATGAGCCCGGCGACGCCGATCGGCTTGCGGTTGACGTAGTTCATCTGCTTGCCCGGCACCTTGAAGGCGTCGTCGGCCTGGGCCACGATCAGGTCGGCGAAGAAGCGGAAGTTCTCGGCGGCGCGGCGGGCCTGACCGAGGGCCTGCGTGATCGGCAGCCCGGAGTCGTACGACTCCAGCTCCGCGAGCCGGGCGTCGCGCGACTCCACGATGTCGGCGATCCGGTGCAGCACGCGCGAGCGCTCGCGGGGGAGCATGCGCGGCCAGGGGCCCTCGTCGAAGGCGCGCTTGGCGGCGGCGACGGCCCGCTCGATGTCGGCCTTCTTGCCGGCGGCGGCCGTCGTGTAGGTCTGGTTCGTCACCGGGTCGAGCACGTCGAACGTGTCGCCGTCGATCGAGTCGACGAAGGCGCCGTCGATGTAGTGCTGGATGTGGTCGGGCAGGTCGGCGGGGATGCGGGAGTCGGTCATGATGCTTCTCCTTCGGCGGGGACGGAACGGGTGTGCAGGGCGTCGAGGAACGCGTCCCTCGTGCGCCACCGGTGGTTGCGGGCGGCGAGCTCGATCTCCAGCGGCTCGGCGCCGTCGCGGATCAGCTCGAGGATCTGGGTGTGCTCGTCGACCGAGTGGTGGGCGCGGCCGGGCACGTAGGCGAAGGTCGAGTCGCGGATGCCGGACAGCCGGGCCCAGCCGCGGTGCACGAGGTCGAGCAGGTGCGGGTTCGGGCACGGCTCGAACAGCACGGAGTGGAACTGCCGGTTGAGCTCGGTGAACGTGTGCGGGTCGAAGTGGTCGAGCAGGCGGCGCATGCGCTCGTTGACCTCCGCGGCCTGCGCGAGCGCGTCCGCGTCGAGCAGGGGAGCGGACAGCGCGGTGGCCGCCCCTTCGACGAGTCCGAGCGTTTGCATGGTGTGGGCGTACTCGCCCTCGTCCACGAGGGTCACGCGGGCGCCGACGTTGCGCTCGAAGGTCACGAGACCCTCGGCCTCCAGGCGCCGGATCGCCTCGCGCACCGGGACCACGCTCATCCCCAGCTCCTCGGCGATCGGACCGAGGACCAGGCGGTAGCCGGGGCCGTAGGTGTGCGCCGAGATGCGCGCGCGGATCCAGGCGTACGCCTGCTCCGACTTGCTGGTGCTCTCGACCGTGCTCACTTCCGCTCCGCTCCGGTGCCGGTCGCCTGCTCGTAGCGGGCGCGCCACTCGGCGTTCATCGGGAAGAGGCCGTCGACCGGGTGCCCGGCGGCGACCTGCTCGGCGATCCAGGCGTCCTCGATCTCCTGGGCCACGGCGTCGGCGGCGACCTCGGCGGCGAGAGCCGGCGGGATCACGATCACGCCGTCGCTGTCGCCGACGATGATGTCGCCGGGCTGCACGGTGGCGCCGCCGCACGAGATCGTCACATCGACGTCCCACGGCACGTGCTTGCGGCCGAGCACCGAGGGGTGCGCGCCCTGCGAGAAGACCGGAAGCCCGATCTCGGCGACGGCCTGGAAGTCGCGGACGCCGCCGTCGGTGACCACGCCCGCCGCGCCGCGGGTCTGCGCGCGCAGGGCGAGGATGTCGCCGAGCGTGCCGGTGGTCGCGTCGCCGCGGGCCTCGATGACGATGACCTCGCCTTCCGCGACCGCGTCGAACGCGCGCTTCTGGGCGTTGTACCCGCCGCCGTGGCTGCGGAAGAGGTCTTCGCGGAACGGCACGAAGCGCAGGGTCTTGGCGGTGCCGACGATCTTCGTACCCGGGAGGTTGGCGGAGACGCCGTCGATGAAGCAGGAGTGGTGTCCGCGCTTGCGCAGCTGTGCCGAAAGGCCGGCGGTGGGGGCTTCGAGAAGCTGGGCGCGGAGCTCAGGGGTGAGTGTGGGCGCGGTGTCCTCGGCAGGCAGGCCGGCGAGCTCGCGGGAGCCCCAGGCCTCGGTGCGCTGGAGGTCGTCCACCGCGGGAAGCGAGCCGAGGTCGCCATCGAAGGGGACATCCCCCTGCGTGACCGTCGTGATCAGGCGGCCGGAGGTGGGGGCCCCGGGGGCGTCCGGGGCGTCGACCTCGATCTCGACCACGTCCCCGGGGACGATGACCGACGAGCCCGCGGGGGTGCCGGTCAGGATCACGTCGCCGGTCTCCAGCGTGAAGTGCTGGGAGAGGTCGGCGACGAGCTGGGCCAGCGGGAAGATGAGCCCGGCGGTGGTGTCGTCCTGGCGGAGCTCGCCGTTCACCCAGGCGCGCACGCGGAGGGCCGCCGGATCGACCGTGCGGGCGTCGATCAGCTCCGGGCCGAGCGGGGTGTACCCGTCGCCGCCCTTGGAGCGGACGTTGGAGCCCTTGTCGTTGGCGCGCAGATCGTAGAGGCCGAGGTCGTTCGAGGCGGTCACCCACTGCACGTGGTCCCAGGCGTCGGCGAGGGCGACCCGGCGGGCCGGGGCGCCGATGATCAGCGCGATCTCCCCTTCGAACGCGAGCAGCTCGGTGCCGGCGGGACGCTCGACGGTGCCGCCGGAAACCCCGACCGAACTGGCCGGCTTGAAGAAATAGGAGGGGTGGGCGGGGCGTCGACCGCGCTGGTCGGCCCGCGAGGCGTAGCTCAGGTGGATCGCGATGATCTTCCCCGGGCGGGCGATGGTGTCCGTCACGGATGCGCCTCCTCGCGCTCGTCAGGACGCGTTGTGCGTCGTATCCGAAATCATATATCATCGTCTCACCCCTCGGCAAGCAGATCGGATTCACGTCCGGGCGCGCCGTGACAACGCGGTCACAAGCACAAAGGAGACACCCCATGAGCGGGCAGTCACAGGGTGGGTTCACGCCCACCGGAACCATCGCGACGGCGGCCGACCGGCGTCGTGTCGTCTTCGCCACCGTCGTCGGGACCACCGTCGAGTGGTACGACTTCTTCATCTACGCCACGGCGGTCGGGCTCGTCTTCGGACAGCTCTTCTTCGCGCCGCTCGGCGCCAACAGCGCTCTCGTCGGCTTCGCCACGGTCGGTGTGAGCTTCCTCTTCCGTCCCCTCGGCGCGTTCCTCGCGGGCCACTACGGCGACAAGCTCGGCCGCAAGGTCGTGCTGATGTGGACGCTGATCCTGATGGGCGCCGCCACCGCGCTGATCGGTGTGCTGCCGACCTACGAGACCATCGGCGTGATGGCCCCGGTGCTGCTCGTGCTCCTGCGCATCGTGCAGGGCATCTCGGCCGGCGGCGAGTGGGGCGGCGCGGTGCTGATGGCCGTCGAGCACGCCCCGCGGAAGAAGCGCGGCATCTTCGGCGCCTCCCCGCAGATCGGCGTGCCGCTCGGGCTGCTGCTCGCTTCGGGCGTCATGGCGCTGATGACCGCGATCGCTCCGGGAGACCAGTTCCTCGCGTGGGGCTGGCGCGTGCCGTTCCTGCTGAGTGTCGTGCTGATCCTCGTCGGCTACTACGTCCGGCGTCGCGTGGAGGAGAGCCCGGTCTTCGCCGAGCTCGCCGAGCGCAAGGAGAAGGCGAAGATGCCGATCGTGCAGCTGTTCCGCAAGCACGCGCTGCTCGTGATCATCGCGGCGCTGGTCTTCGCCGGGAACAACGCCGTCGGCTACATGACCACCGGCGGCTACATCCAGGGTTACGCGACCGACCCCGAGGGGCCGATCGGCCTCGAGCGTGGACCCGTGCTGTGGGCCGTCACCGGCTCGGCGGTCACGTGGCTGCTCACGACCCTGCTCGCCGGATGGGTGTCGGACCGCCTCGGCCGCCGCACGACCTACCTGATCGGCTGGGTGCTGCAGCTGGTCGGCGTGTTCACGCTGTTCCCGCTCGTCAACACCGGCGAGATCGGCCTGCTGTTCGCGGGGCTCGCGATCCTCACCATCGGTCTCGGCTTCACGTACGGCCCGCAGGCCGCGCTGTACACCGAGCTGTTCCCGGCCAGCATCCGCTTCTCCGGCGTCTCGATCTCCTACGCGATCGGCGCGATCGCCGGTGGGGCGTTCGCGCCGCTCATCGCCACGGCGATCGTGAAGGCCACCGGGTCGACCGACGCGGTCACCTGGTACCTCGCCGGCATGACCGCGCTGGGGCTCATCGCGACGCTCCTGCTGCGCGATCGCTCCGGCATCCCGCTCGGCCCGGATCACGAGGAGGAGCAGTCGGTCAGTCCGATCCGCGGGCTCGCGAAGGTCTGACCTCCCTGCCACGAGAGCGCACGTCCCCTGAGGGGCGTGCGCTCTCGTGCGTCCCCGCTCAGCCGTCGAGGGCCTCGCGGATGAGGTCGGCGGAACGCCGGAGCCGCGCGGCGATCTCCTCGTCGTCCAGGTCGGCTGCGACGTGCACGACCGCGATCGCGGCGGGACGCTGGCCGCGCAGACGCAGCGGGACGGCGACGGACTGCACCGTGGGGATGACCTCGTCGTGGCTCGTGGCATAACCGCGTGCGGCGGCGGTGTCGACGTCGGCGCGCAGGGCGGGGGCGATGTCGACGGGCACCTCCGTTGCGTCGAGTTGCGCGAGGATCGCCTTCCCGGGGGCGCCGACCGTGACGGAGTGCCGTGCGCCGGGGCGCTGGGCGACGCTGGCGACGGCGTGTCGCGGCTCGACGCTGGCGAGCGTGATGCACTCGGCCCCGTCGAGGACGGCGAGGAAGCAGGTCATGCCGAGCTCGTTCGCGATGGCGGTGAGCTCCGGCAGGGCCTCGGCCTGGAGGTCGTGGGCGACGCCGGCGGCGAGAGCGGCCATGCGGGCGCCGAGGCTCACGGCGCCGCTCGCGTCGCGGATCACGAGACCGTGATCCTCGAGGGTGCGGAGGAGGCGGTAGGCGATGGAGCGATGCACCTCGAGGCGTCCGGCGATGTCGTCGATGGTCAGCGCGCCGCGGGCGTCGGCGAGCACCTCGAGGATGCGGATGCCGCGGCTCAGCGTCTGCGAGGCGGGGGCGGCGGGGCGCTCGGACATGGCTCTCCTTGCGATGCGCGAGGCACCGGTCTAGGCTGTGTTCAATAGTAGAACACTGTGTTCGAATATAGAACACTGCGTTCCTGGACGCAACACCCGACGAAGACGTCCGGAAGGAAATCGACGACGATGCAGTTCCACCACCACGGCTATGTGTCCGGAGACCCGCGCGTGCAGGACGCCGCCGGCACCGGGATCGACCGCCCCGCTTCCCTGCCCGACGAGGTCGACGTCCTCATCGTCGGCTCCGGCCCCGCGGGCATGCTGCTCGCGGCGCAGATGTCGCAGTACCCCGACATCACGACCCGCATCATCGAGAAGCGCGAGGGTCGCCTCGTCCTCGGGCAGGCCGACGGCATCCAGCCGCGCAGCGTGGAGACCTTCCAGGCCTTCGGCTTCGCCGAGCGCATCATCGCCGAGGCCTACAACATCGGCTGGATGAACTTCTGGGGCCCCGACCCCGAGCACCCCGATCGGATCGTGCGGACCACCCGCACCGCCGACTACGCCTACGACATCTGCGAGTTCCCGCACCTCATCGTCAACCAGGCCCGCGTGCTCGACTACTTTGCCGAGGCGGCGGCAGACGGCCCCGGACGGATCGTGCCGGACTACGGCGTCGAGTTCCTCGGGCTCACCGTGCGCGAGGAGGGCGAGTACCCGGTCGAGGTGCGCGTCCGCCATGTCGGGGAAGCGGACGAGCGCGTGGTCCGGGCGAAGTACGTGGTGGGCTGCGACGGCGCCCGCAGCGGGGTGCGGCAGGCGATCGGCCGCACGCACGTGGGCGCGAGCGCCGCGCACGCCTGGGGCGTCATGGACGTGCTCGTCAACACCGACTTCCCGGACTGGCGCACCAAGTGCGCGATCAACTCGAAGGCCGGCAACATCCTGCACATCCCGCGGGAGGGCGGCTACCTCAGCCGCATGTACATCGACCTCGGCGAGGTCGCGGCGGACGACGATCACCGCGTGCGGCAGACGCCCATCGAGGAGATCATCCGCCGCGCCAACGCGATCCTCCACCCCTACACGCTCGACGTGAAGCAGGTCGCCTGGCACAGCGTCTACGAGGTCGGCCACCGCGTGACCGACGGCTTCGACGACGTGGACCCCGGCGCCGACCGCAGTCCGCGCGTCTTCCTCACCGGCGACGCCTGCCACACCCACAGCGCGAAGGCCGGCCAGGGCATGAACGTGTCGATGCAGGACGGGTTCAACCTCGGCTGGAAGCTCGGTTCCGTGCTGAGCGGCCGTGCGCCCGAGGCGCTGCTCGCCACGTACGGCGCCGAGCGTCGTCCCGTCGCGCAGCAGCTCATCGACTTCGACCGCGAGTGGTCCAGCCTCATGGCGCGCAAGCCCGAGGAGATCTCCGACCCGAACGAGCTGGCCACGTACTACCTCGCGACGGCCGAGTTCCCGTCCGGGTTCATGACCCAGTACACGTCCTCCATGATCACCGGCACGGACGCGCACCAGGCGCTCGCGGTCGGGTATCCGTTGGGCAAGCGCTTCAAGTCGGCGGAAGTCGTGCGGGTCGGGGACGGCAACGTCGTCCACCTCGGACACCACGCGAAGGCCGACGGCCGCTGGCGGGTCTACGCGTTCGGCGACCGCACCGGCGAGGCACTCGCCGCGTGGGCGGAGGAGGCGGCGCCCGTGTTCGCACGGTTCACCCCGGCGGACGCCGACGCCGACGCCGTGTTCGACGTGAAGGCCGTGTACCAGCAGCCCTTCGAGGAGGTCGAGGTCACGACGACGCCCGAGCTCTTCCAGCCGAAGACCGGCCCGCTCGGACTCACCGACTGGGAGAAGGTCTACGCGGCCGGCCCGAGCAAGTGGTGCGGCACGGACATCTTCGAGGCGCGGGAGCTGTCCCGTGACGGCGTCGTGATCGTCGTGCGTCCGGACCAGTACGTCGCCGCGATCCTCCCGCTGGACGGGGTGGACGAGCTGGCGGGCTTCCTGGACGGGGCGCTGCTGCCCGCGCGCTGAGGTCTCCGGGTGCTGAGGTCTCCGGGCGTCCGGCGCCTCTGGCGGGTGTCGGAGGCCGCGCGTACTGTGAGGGCCGACGGGTGACGGAGCCCGACAGGAGGAGTGCGTGATGGACTGGAAGATCGAACTCATCTTCGTGCCGGTCAGCGATGTCGACCGGGCGAAGGACTTCTACGTGAAGATCGGCTTCCACGCCGACCATGATCAGGTGCCGTACGAGGGCCTGCGGTTCGTGCAGATGACCCCGCCGGGATCGGCCTGCTCGATCGCCTTCGGCACGGGGCTGGACACCGGCCTGGCACCGGGGCAGCAGAACACCATCCAGGTGGTCGTCCCCGACGCCGACGAGGCTCTCGCGCACCTGCGGGGTCTCGGTGTGGAGGCCGAGGGTGTGGACGAGCAGGACTGGGGCCGCTTCGTGCGTTTCGACGACCCCGACGGCAACACCTGGACCCTGCAGGAGCTCCCGGACTACAGCGCCCAGGGGTGACGACGATCCCCGGGCCGGGGCGGGGTCGTGTGCCGTCACAGATGCACGACCTCGGGACGGATGCACGACCGGAAACACTGTGTGGTCGTGCAGATGGAACGGAGTCGTGCAGGTGTAGGTGGGCTCGGCACGCTGGTCCCGTGTCGGGGCGGAGATGCACGACTGGGGACGAGTGCACGACCAGTGGTGAGTGCACGACCAGTGGTGAGTCGTGGTCGGGCACCCGTCACCGTGTCGTCCTCCTGTGCGTCATGCCCACGTGTGCCGTATGTCGCGCCCGGGCGGTCGATGTCTCGTCGGCCGCGACGGATGCACGACCGGGCGACGGATGCACGACCTCGGGCGGGTACCGGTCGTGCAGACGGCCCCGGGTCGTGCAGGTGGAACCAGGGACGTGCAGAGTGGAACCGGGGACGTCCGCGCGGAACCAGGTCGTGCGGGTGTGCCAGTCAGGAAGTGCCGGAGTCGGGAGACGGGTGCACGACCGGGTGACGGATGCACGACGGGGGGAGGGGGTGTGGTCGTGCGAGCGGAACCGAGTCGTGCGCGCGGTCCGGGATCAGGGACGCCGGGGATCAGGGGAGGCGCGTGGCTCCGCCCGACACGACGAGGCCGCCGGAGCCCGGGATCGCGACGCGGAGTTCGCTCGGGCGGCCGACGTGGGCACCCTGACGGATGCGGACGGTGTCGCCCGGATAACCCTGCGCGCGGAGGTAGGCGCCGACCGAAGCGGCTGCGGACCCCGTCGCCGGATCCTCGGTGATGCGGCCCACGGGGAAGAGGTTGCGGGCCTCGATCTCGGCCGGATCCTCGGCGTGCAGCACCGTCACCGTGCCCTGCCAGCCCTGTGCGCGCATGAGGGCCGCCACGTCGGCGGGGGAGAAGCGGAACTGCTGGAAGAGCTCCCGGTCGGCGACGAAGACGATCGGATGCCAATTGCCCGCGAACGCCTCGCGGACCGGGAAGCGCGGGTCGACATCGGCCGGCTCCATCCCGAGGAGCGCGAGGAGGCGGTCCCGCACGACGAGGTCGAGGTCGCGGACCTCCGGCTCGACGCTCGTGAACGACACCGTGACCCGGCCGTCCGCGTCCGCGAAGGACTCCATCGACACGTCTCCGGCCGCGGTCGCGAACACGACCGTCCCCGGACCCTGCCGCTCGGCGAGGGCCACCGCGGTCGCGACGGTCGCATGCCCGCAGAACGGCACCTCCGCAGCCGGCGACCAGTAGCGCACGCGGAAACGGGAGCCGTCCGCCGCGGCGTCCTGCACGAACGCGGTCTCCGAGTAGCCGACCTCGGCCGCGATCCGCTGCATGTCCGCCTCGTCGAGCCCGTCCGCGTCGAAGACGACCCCGGCGGGGTTGCCGCCGTCCGGCGTCGCGGCGAAGGCGCTGTAGCGCAGGACCTCAGGAGCATCCGTCATTCCGGGAGCCTATCGGCCCGCACAGGTCAGGAGTTCACGCGGATGATCTCCTGCTGGTACGGCGCGATCACGTCGCCGGAGATCCGGAGGTCGAGGACGAGGAAGCGTCGGGTCGCCGGGTCCTCCTCGGCCCACGCGGCGAGGCGATCCAGGTCGCCGAGCGTCCGCACGACGACGCCCTCGGCGCCGACCGCGGCCCCGAACGCGGCGAAGTCGACCTCGGGGATGCGCATCGGACCCTCGGCCAGGCCCTTCAGTCCGTAGAGGTTGACCTCGGCCCCGTACGCGGCGTCGTTCCAGACCACGGCCATGCCGCGGCCGCCCGCCGCCCGCACGGCCGATTCGAGGTCGGCGATGGCCATGAGACCGCCGCCGTCGCCGGAGGTGAGCACGATGGTCGCGTCCCGACGGGCGAGGGCCGCGCCCACCACGCTGGGCCAGCCCTGTCCGATCGACTGGAACGCGGTGCCGATCATCATCATCCGGTCGGGCGCGGCGACCGGCCAGTACATGTTCGCCCAGCCGATGAAGTGCCCGCCGTCCGAGACCACGACGCGGTCGTCGGGGAGGAGCTCGGCGATCCGGCGCGCGGCGGAACGCGGGTCGAGGCGGCCGTCCGGCGCGAGCTCGTCCCCGGGCTCGTACGCACGGGCCGCGGCGACATCGACCGTCTCCCGCCACGGGCGGGTGGGCACAGCTGCGGAGCCTGCGCCCGACACGCCGCCAGAGGCGGGGGTGGCCCCGGCGAGTCCTGTGGCATCTCCGAAGGTGTGCCCGGGGGAGGAGGGGGAGGAGAGGCGGGCGACGAGGGCCTCGGCGGCGAGACGGGCATCGGCGCGCACGAAGCCGCCGACGTGGGCGTGCGTGGCGGCCGGAGCGGTGTCGATCTGGAACACCCGGGTGCCCGGGGCGAAGAGGTCGCCGAAGCGCATCGTGAACTGGTTAAGGCTGGCGCCGAAGACCACCGCGACGTCGGCCGTCCGCACGAGCTCCATCGCCCCCTCGGCGCCGAAGCCGCCGGTGACACCGAGGTCGTACCGGGCGTCCGGGAAGATGCCGCGGCCGAGGGCGGAGGAGGCGGTGAGGGCCCCGGTCTGTGCGGCAAGCGCCCCGAGAGCCTCGCCGGCGCCGGCCAGCCAGGCCCCGCGCCCGGCGAGGAGGAACGGACGCTCGGCGTCGCGCAGGGCGGCGGCGATCTCATCCAGCATGCCCTCGGCGAAGTCCCCCCGCGGGGCGAGCGGCGCGGGGAGCCGGGGCGCCGGGGCCGCAGGCACCGCACCGGCTTCGAGGGCGGCGACGTCGTAGGGGATGGCGAGCACCACGGGCACGCGATAGGTGAGGGCGTGCTCGACGGCGATGACGGTGGTCGCGGCGGCATCGGTCCGCCCGACGGTGTAGGTGCGGGCGCCGACGGCCGAGGCCAGAGCGATCTGGTCCACGTCCCACGGCCGCGGACCCGAGGTCGGCTCGTCGCCCACCACGAGGACGAGCGGCACGTGCGCCTGCACGGCCTCGGCCAGCGCCGTGATCGTGTTCGTGAAGCCGGCGCCGTAGGTGGAGGTGCCCGCGGCGATGCGGCCGGAGGCGCGGAAGTGCGCGTCGGCCGCGACGACCGCGCCCTGCTCGTGGCGGACGGCGGTGAAGGTGGCGTCGGTCTGCGTCTCGAGGGCGTCGAGGAAGTAGGCGTTGCCGTTGCCCATGACGCCGAAGACGGCATCGACGTGCTGGGCGAGGGTGAGGGCGACGTGCGCGGAGACGGAGGGCATGGGGAAGCCTTTCGAGACAGGGACGGAGAAGGGGAATCCGTATGTGTCTCGCCCTCGCGGCGATGCGAGGTGCTTCGTGCCTCTTTTTCAGGCACCGGCGGGGCCGGACCTGCTCAGTCTAGCGGCGGCTCGGACGGAGCGGATGCGCGAGAATGGACCGATGACGGATGCATCGATCGAGCGCGAGACGCTCACGTGGGACGGCTTCGGCGCGGCGACGCGCGATCTGGCGCGGAACATCATCGCGACGGGCTTCGAGCCGGAGGTCGTGGTGGCGATCGCGCGCGGCGGCCTGCTCCCGGCCGGCGCCATCGCGTACGGACTCGGCGTGAAGAACTGCGGCGCCATCAACGTCGAGTTCTACACCGGCATCGGGACCGTGCTGGACGCCCCGGAGGTGCTGCCGCCCGAGCTCGACATGGCCTATCTCGACGGCCGCCGCGTGCTGCTCGTGGACGATGTCGCCGACTCCGGTCGCACGCTGGCGCTCGCGGTCCGGCTGCTGCAGGAGAAGGGCGCCGACGTGCGCTCGGTCACGATCTACACGAAGCCCTCGACGATCATCCAGCCGGACTTCGCGTGGAAGGACACCGACCTCTGGATCGACTTCCCCTGGTCGTTCCGCGGCACGGTGCGTCAGGAGGACGAAGGACTCCCGCCCACGGCCTGATCAGGCGTCGTCCGTCGCACCCCGCCGCAGGGCCAGGAGCGTCTGGATCGTGTCGGCCTCCGCAGCGGTCTTGTCCGGACGGTAGCCCTTGACCCTGGCGAAGCGGAGGGCGAGGCCGCCGGGGTAACGCGGGGACCGCTGCACGCCGTCGATCGCGATCTCGACCACGAGCTCCGGCCGGAGGAACACCGTCGACGCGGAGCGATGGGTCTCGTGCGCCGGGAACTCGTCGGTCTGCCACTGCAGCAGCGCGTCAGTGAGGCCCTTGAACGTCTTGCCCACCATCACGAACCCGCCGGGTTCGCCGAAGCCGCCGCCCGGGTCCCGCGCGCCGAGGTGCAGGTTCGACAGCCATCCGCGGCGGCGCCCCGACCCCCACTCGGCGCCGAGCACGACGAGGTCGAACGTGAGGACAGGTTTCACCTTGACCCACGATTTGCCGCGACGGCCGGCGGTGTAGGTCGAGTCGATGCCCTTGACGAGCACACCTTCGTGACCGGCTGCGAGAGCCTCGCGAGAGAGCTGCTCGGCGGCCTCGGGGTCAGCAGTGACGATGCCGGGCATGCGCCACTCGCCGGCCACCCGCTCGAGTTCGGCGAGACGCACCGCCAGGGGCTGGTCGATGAGGTCGCGACCGTCGACGTGGAGCACGTCGAAGAACCAGGGGCGGAGCGCGAGCTCCCTGGCGGCGTCGGCGCCGAAGCGCGACATGGTGTCCTGGAACGGGCGGGGGCCGCCGTCTTCATCGAGCGACAGCGTCTCGCCGTCGAGGATCACATCGTCGACGGGAAGGCGGCGGACGATCTCCACGAGTTCTGGGACCCGATGTGTCACGTCGGCAAGGCTGCGGGTGAAGACGCTGACGGCGTCGCCGTGGCGGTGCACCTGGATTCGAGCACCGTCGAGCTTGTACTCGACCGATGCCTCGCCGGTGAGCGCGAGGGCAGCGGTCGGAGTCGCCGCTGTGCCGGCGAGCATGGGAAGGACGGGGCGTCCGACCGCGAGGCCGACCGCGTCGAGCTCCTCTGCTGCGCCCGTGAGCGCCACCACAGCCGTCTCGCCGAGGTCCCCCGACAGCATCGCAGCGCGTCGCACGATGTCGGCCGGGCGAGCGGACGCTCTGGCAACAGCCTCGAGCAGCACTCCGGCAAGGGCGCCGGTGCGCAGCTCGCCGAGCAGGGATCGGGAGAGGAAGTCCCACTCGGGAGCTGTCGAGCGCGAGGCGAGATCGGTGAGGACGCGGATGCGCGCGGCGGCCGACCCGGAACCCGATGCCGCTGCCAACCCCTCGAGAGCAGCGTCCACGTCGGTGAGGGTCAGTACCGGATCGTCGGTGTGCGGCGCGTCCAGCGCCGACAGCCCGCGCCATCCGATACCCAATTTGCCCTGTCGCGGTGCCGCGAGGAGGAGACCGACGAGAACGGGCAGCTCCGCGGCTTCCGCCCGCGAGAGCAGGGTCGCGAGGGCGTCGATCTTCGCGAGGCGTGAGGAGGTGGACGCGACCATCTCGGCGGTGGCGGCGACGTCAGCGAGCTTCATCCCCGCAGTCTGGCACCGCGGACGGACATCAGCCCAGGCCCTTGCGCCACGATGTCCCCGCCGCATGCCACACTGGGCGAATGCTCGTCGAGACCGCTGACATGGGAAGACGCACGCTCGGCGAACCGCTCGCGATCCGCGGCGCCGAGGGTGACCTCACTCTTCGCGCGCTGCTGCGCATTCTCGTCGATCACGAACTCGCGGAGTACGCGTCGCATCGCGAGAGATCGGCGGCGCTGCAGATCCTCACGCCTGCCGACCTCGTGCGGGGAGCCGAGAGGGGGCGTTACGGGAACGAGGGGCGCGAGCTGCCACCAGCGCCGGCCCTCGACGACGCCCATGCGAGGGCGATCGAGGCCTTTGACGACCAGCTCTTCTTCGCCTTCCTCGACGATGTCCGGATCACGGACCTTGACGCCACCCATGCGATCGGACCGTACTCCCGCCTTCGGCTGGTGCGCCTCGTCGCTCTGACCGGATAGGACTCCCGTGCTGAGTGCCGACCAGGCAGCCGACCAGCTGCGCGCATTCTGCTCCTGCAAGGCCGGAGCGATGCAGGACGTCCGCGCGCGCGGGCTCACGGCCCCGCGCCTCGCGCGCCGCATCGCCGACAACCTGAACGACAAGAGCGGTGCGCACGACGAAGCGGCGGCCGAGGTGGTGCGCGCCACGTCTCGCGCCCTCGCTGACGAATTCGACGCCCTGCACGAGCGGGCGGCGGCGAAGGTGCTGTCGGCCCTCTGCCCGACGGTCGGGGCGGAACTCGCGTTCTGGTGGGACTGGTCCCGGTCACGCCCGTATCTGCAGGATTGGTGGGGCTCGCAACCCTTCCGCTCCTTCGATCTGGCGTCGACGCTGTCCTCCCGCTGGGAGCGGCTGACGTCGCTCATCCGGCACTTCACCCACTACCCGCAGCCGATGACGTGGCACGCCACCTGGCTCCTTCACCTCTCGGAATACACCCATCTCGGTGACCTCCTCGCATCGGCGGTGGATGCGGGCGACAGCGAGGTTCGTCGCATCCTGGTGGAGAGCCTCACCGGATCGCCGGCGATCGGCGGACCGTCCGCGCACGCGTATGTCGCGCTGCTCGCATCGGCCGACGAAGGCGCCTGGGATGTGGTCGTGGAGCAGCTGCGCGACGCCGGACGCGCGGAAGGACTGCGCACGACGATCCTCACCGCCCTCGACAGCGCCCATCCGGATGCGATCGAACGCGTCCTCGACGTCGTGGTCGATGCGCAGCTCGAGCGTTTCTCGAGCTCGACCCGAGCCGTCGCGGCATGGGTGGGCGAGGAACTGACCGTGCGCGACACCGAGGCCGTGCGCTCCGCACTCGCGACGACCCTGCGCTTTCTCCGCACGCCACCGGACGCCGAGAGTCTCCGGGGTGTCGATCGCGTCGAGGCGTACTTCGGGGTGTGGGCCCTCGCAATACGTGACATCGCGGTCGCGGTCGACGTGGCGACTGCCTTGCTGCGCGACGGGGAGGTCGGGCACCGGATCGCCGCGGCGAGGATGTTGGTCAGACTGTGGCACCCGGCGACCGCTCAACCGCTCGCTCTCGCGCTCGCGGACCAGGAGTTCGCGGTCTTCGCCGCGGCGCTGCAGGCATGGCCTGTCAGCGACGGAACGGCTCAGCGCGACCTGCCTCTGACATCGGAGGCCGTAGCCGCTCTGCGTCGGCGCCGCGCCGAGTCGACCGCCGCGCGCGAGGCGGACATCGGCATCCTGACCCGCCAGAAGGTGTCGATCAAGAGCGCGGCGATCATCGACGTCATCAGCGTCTATGCGAGCGACGAGGAGGTCGATCTCGCTGACGCCTCGCCGGATGTGCGTCGCGCGGCTGCCATCCGATACGGCAGGGACGTCGACCGCTATCGCGCGCCGCTGTTCGCACTTCTCTTCGACGCGTCCTCGCAAGTACGAGGGGCGGCTCGGCGACAGTTTGACGTCGACCGCATCACGACCGCAGAAGCGGTGGAGCTGGAGGGGTCTCTCACGCGCAAGGCGGAGGACATCCGCAAGACCGCTCTCCGGCTGCTGCAGTTGCAGGATGACGAGGAGATCGCGGCATCCGTCAATCGCCTTGCGGTGGGCGCGGCCCTGCAACGTCGGGCTGCCGACGATCTCGCCGCAGTCGCCGGAGTGTCTTCGGCGCCTCCCGTCCAGGAGACGTTCCCCGAAGACGCCAGCGCTGAGGGGCCATATGCGGACCGCCCGGAGGTCCTCCGATTCAGCGTCGAGGAGCGCACCCCCTCCGTGCGTCCCCCCGCTCCAGCCGAGTCGCGCTGGCAGCGATACCACCCGGGAGTGCGTCGGATCTGGCTGTCATTCACGGCGTGGATGGATGAGCACTCAGGCGTGGAGGTGCAGTCGACGACCGGCGTCCGACTTCTCGCGAACCTCTCCTGGCACGAGCTGCGAGCGAACGAGGACGGGAGCATGCCTTTGTCCGAGCTCGTGGATCCCTGGTGGGAGCGCGTGCGCGGAGGGCTCGTCGACGGCGGAGTGGAGCTCGCTCTGCTCGATGTGCTCCATGCGAGACAGGACGCGCTCGGCCTGCGAGTACTCGGAGACATCGGCCGGAGTGCGAGCGACCAGCAGGCATCGTTGCGGTTGTCGCTCCTCGCGAACCTCGGTCGGCGAGAGAGGCGCACATCCTGGGCGGGGCCGATGATGGAGCTGCTCGCGCTCGCCGCGGCCGAGCTGCCGACAGACAGGCTCATCAGCCCGCGCACCATCGAGTTCAGCGAGAACGGCGCCCGCTCCGTCCATGATCCCCGTGAGCGCAGCGAGTTCGGGAAACCGCTCGAATATGTGGATCCGGCGGCTCTCGACGACGACGAGTTGCGCCGGCTGTGGAGTATCCTGCGATTCATCGACGAGCCCGGCGGCGCGGTCGACCAGTGGGGCGGGCCGAAGGTCGAATGGTCCCCTCCTTTCTCTCGGGGCGTGGCCGAGGTCGCGGTCGATCAACCCTTCCGATTCCGCCCGCCGCTCGCCATCGTGCGCGCGGCATTTGAGCGCGGGATCGCCACCCGCGCCGATCTCGCCGACTGGGCGTTCGTGCGTCCGCCGCTGCGCGATGAGCCGCACGGAACGGTGCGGAATCCGCTCGCTTCGCTCAGCTCGATCACGGGCGCGGCGCCGGCGACGCAGACGGTCGTCGAGGCTATTCAGCGGACGGTCGTCGAGCTCGAGTTGCCCCGTGGTGATCTCATGACACCGTATTCACGGATGGCGACCTCGCTGGAGCGGGCGACCGGGACCGAGACTCTGGTCGCGACGCTCCGAGCGCTCGGTCGTCGTCCGTTCGAGCGCAAGTCGATATCACCTGCCGACCGTGAATCGGTTCTGTCGCACCTCGTCAGAGTGCATCACCCCGCGCCGGACGAGTCCGCGGAAACGGCGCGTCGTGCTCTCGCCGGCTCCCAGATCACGGAGACCCGCATCGTCGAGACGGCGATGTATGCCCCACAGTGGGCGGAGGTGTTCGAGCAGTATCTTGGCTGGCCGGGATTCGCCTCGGCGGTCTGGTGGGTGCACGCTCACACGCCTGTGGACACGTATTGGCTCGACGGCAGCATTCGCGCATACCGGGCGCGGGAGATCGCGCAGCGCACGCCGGTGACGACGGAGGATCGGTACCGCGGCTGCGCGGACGCCGCGTGGTTCCGTCGGATGCGCGCCGAACTCGGTGACGAGCGGCTCGACCGCGTACTCAAGGCCGCGAGATACGCCTCCGTGTCGGGGGAGCACAAGCAGGCCGAGCTCTTCGCGGACGTGCTGCGCGGCCAGATCGGCGCGGACGAGCTGCTGACCCGCATGCACGAGAAGCGGCACCAGGATGCCGTCCGTGCCTATGGGCTCCTGCCCCTGCCGGAGCGGGAGTCGGACGTCCTTCTGCGTCGCTACGAAGTGCTGCGCGGCTTCGTGAGTACAGGGAGGTCCAATGGTCCTCAGCGTCGCGCCGCCGAGACGGCCGCGGTGCACACCGCACTGGAGAATCTGGCGCGCGGCGCCGGCTATCGCGATCCGCAGCGGCTGATCTGGGCCATGGAGGCGCGGACCGCCGCCGATCTGGCGCAGGGGGCGGTCGTCGCCGTCGACGGCGACGTCACCGTCAGTCTGTCGATCGACGAGCAGGGGATGCCGGTGATCGGGGTCGACCGTGCAGGCAAGGCGCTCGCCGCCGTGCCGTCGAAGAGCCGCAAGGTCGAGGCGATCGCGGCAGTGACGAATCGCGCCAAAGAACTCAAGAACCAGGCGCGGCGCATGCGGTCGTCTCTCGAGGCGGCGTGCGTGCTCGGCGACGTTTTCGACCCCGAGGAGTTCGTGCTCCTGCGCGATCACCCCCAGCTCGGCAGGATGCTGGCCGATCTCGTGCTCGTCGACGCGGAGGGGAGGGTAGGTTTCCTCTCCGCCGATGGTGATCATCTCGTGAGCGTCGATGGGACGACGATCGAGCCGCTCGGACGACTGCGCATCGCGCATCCCGTTGATCTCCTCGCGAGCGGCGACTGGCCCGACCTGCAGCACGCGATCATGATGCGCGGACGCCCGCAGCCGTTCAAGCAGGTGTTCCGCGAGCTCTACACGCCCACCGAGAACGAGCGTGGCGAGGGCGGAGTATCGTCGCGCCGTTACGTCGGGCATCAGATCGACGCACGTCGCGCCTCCGGACTCTTCGCCGCTCGGAACTGGGTTCGGTACCACGGGAACGGCTTCGAGCGCACCTTCCACAACGAGAAGATCCACGTCTTCTGCAACGTCGAGGACGGCTGGGGGACAGCGGCCGAGGTCGAAGGCGCGACGATCAACGACGTGCGGTTCGGGCCGGTGGGATCGTGGCGGGCGATCGCGCTCGACAAGGTGCCACCGAGGGTCTACTCCGAGGCGATGCGCGACCTCGATCTTGTGGTCTCGGTCGGGCACGCGAGCGGTGTCGATCCCCAGGGGTCGGAGTCGGCGGTCGAGGTGCGCGCGCGCATCGTGGATGAGACGTGCCTCATGCTCGGAATCGTCAACGTCGAGGTGTCCGGCCACCACGCGCGCGTGACCGGAGCGCTCGGCACGTACTCGGTACATCTCGGCTCGGGCATCGTGCACCTGATCCCCGGCAACACCTTGTTCGTCATCCCGGTCGGTGCGCAGCACCGCGGGCGTGTCTTCCTGCCCTTCGTCGACGACGATCCGCGGACCGCGGAGATCGTCTCCAAGGTCGTCATGCTCGCGGCCGACGACAAGATCAAGGACCCGACGATCCTGGGTCAGTTGGTGCGGTGAGCGCAGCCCCGGCCATCGTCGGTCAGCGCCCGCGGAACTCCGGCTTCCGCTTCTCCTGGAACGCGGCGAAGCCCTCGCGGTAGTCTTCCGTGTCGCACAGGGCGGCCTGCGCCGCGTTCTCGACGTCGATGGACTCCCACAGGGTGAGGCGTTCGTCGCGGATGCGGGCGACGAGCTCCTTGCTCGCTCGGAAGGCGGCTGTGGCGCCGTGGGCGGCCTTCCCCGCAGCGGCCGTCGCGGCGGCCTGCACCTCGTCGTCCGGGAGCACCTGGGAGAAGAGCCCCGAGCGCACGGCTTCCGTGCCGCTCATGAGCCGGCCGGTGTAGATGAGGTCGAGCGTCTTGTGCGCGCCGAGCCGGTCGAGGAACAGCGCGTGCCCGCCGGAGTCGAGGGTCGCGCCGAGTGCGGCGAACGGGGAGCCGATCTTCGCGGACTCGGCGACGTACACGACGTCGGTCGCGATGAGCAGGCCGAGTCCCACGCCCAGGCAGGCGCCGTGCGCGACGGCGAACGTCGGCGCCGGGAAGCGGGACATCCGCTGCAGCAGCGGTGTCACCCGCCCGCCGAGGTAGCCGAGCACGTCGTCGTCGCGCGGATCGACGGCGGAGATGTCCCGACCGGCGCAGAACGCCCGCCCTTCACCGCGGAGCAGCAGCGCGCGCACCCCGGCGGCCTCGGCATCCCGGTACGCGGCGTCGAGCTCCGCGAGGGCGGCCTCGTCCAGGGCGTTGAGCTTCGCGGGGGCGTCGAGCACCACGGTGGCGACGTCGTCGGCGATGGCGAGATCGATCATCAGGACTCCTCAGACGTCGTAGTCCACGACCACGCGGTCGCTGGTCGGATGGGACTGGCAGGTGAGCACGTAGCCGCGCTCCAGCTCGTCTGGCTCCAGGGCGTAGTTCTCGGTCATCGTGACGCTGCCCTCGATCACGCGCGCGCGGCAGGTGCCGCAGACGCCACCCGCGCATGCGAACGGCGCGTCCGGCCGCACCCGCAGTGCGGCGTTCAGCACCGACTCGCGCGCCGCGACCGGGCTCTCCACCGTCGAGGACACGCCGTCGAGGTTCACCTCGATCCGCACCGTCTTCTCGCCCGAGCGCACCGTGACCGGCCGGGCGGCCCGCACCGGCTCGTCGCCGGTCGTGAACAGCTCGAAGCGCACGTGCTCGCGGGGTACGCCCACGTCGGCCAGCACCTCCCGGCAGAGGTCGACGAGCGCGAGCGGTCCGCACAGGAACCACTCGTCCACGTCGGCCGGGTCGATCAGCGCGTCGAGGATCGTCCGCAGCTTGGGCTCGTCGATGCGGCCGGAGAGCACCGGCGCGGTCCGCTGCTCGCGGGACAGCACGTGGTGCAGCGTGAGCCTCGTCGGGTAGCGGTCCTTGAGGTCGGCGAGGTCTTCCAGGAACATCACGTCCAGCGTCGACCGGTTCGTGTAGAGGAGCGTGAACCGCGAGGTCTGCGACCGGGAGAGCACGGTGTGCGCGAGAGCCATCAGCGGCGTGATCCCGGAGCCGGCCGCGATGCCGACGACGTGCTTCTCGTCCAGGTCGTCGAGGCCGGAGGTGAACGTGCCCTGGGGGCTCATGACGTCGATGCGGAAGCCCGGGTGCAGGCCGGTCTGGGCCCACGTGGAGAACGTCCCGCCCTCGTCGCGCTTCACGGCGACGCTCAGGCGGGTGGGCGCCCCGTCGGTGCGATGCTCGGGCGCCCGGCAGAGCGAATAGGAACGCCGCACCTCCACGCCGTCCAGCGTCGTGCGCAGCGCCACGTACTGCCCGGGGAGGTGGTCGTAGTCGTCGGCGAGCTCCGCGGGCACCGTGAAGGTCACCTCGACGGAGTCCTCGGTGAGCGGCCGGACGTCCTCGACCTCGAGCGTGTGGAACCGGGCACGGCCGCGCGCCCGGGCGGGGGAGGCGGGGGAGGGCGCCGGCGTCGTCGCCGGGCCGGGGGAGAACAGCGACATCAGTGCACCTTGAAGTGATCGAAGGGTTCCAGGCAGGCCCGGCACTCGTACAGCGCCTTGCACGAGGTCGAGCCGAAGCGGGAGACCTCACGGGTGTCGAGCGAGCCGCAGCGAGGGCAGCGCACGCTGAGGGCGAGCCGGATCGGACCGGCGGGGACGGCCGCACGGCCGCTGGGCGGCGCGATCCCGTAGGCGCGGAGCTTCTGCTTCCCGGCGTCGCTCATCCAGTCGGTGGTCCACGCGGGGGAGAGCACGAGCCGCACCTCGACGTCGGCGAACCCGGCGGCCGTGAGCGCGAGCACCACGTCGTCGCGGATCGTGTCCATGGCCGGGCACCCGCTGTAGGTCGGCGTGATGTCGACGACCACGCGCTCGCCGCGGAGCTCGACCGCCCGCAGCACCCCGAGGTCCTCGATCGTGAGCACCGGCACCTCCGGGTCCGGCACGGCGGCGGCGATCCGCCACGCCTCGGCCTTCGCGTCGGCGGTGGTCCGGGTCACCATGACGCCCCCGGGTGCCGTCGCGCCAACACCTGCATCTCGGCGAGGATGTGCCCGAGCGGGGTCGCGTGCGCGCCGTTCCGGCCGCCCGCCGCCGACGCCGACACCTGCGGGACGGTGAGCTCGGCCTCCGCGAAGACGGTGGCGATGACCGCGTCGAACGGTGCACGGAGGGTCGACGGGCGCACGGCGACGTCGCCCAGTCGATCGATCAGGGATTCGTCGCGGAAGAGCTCGTCGACGTAGGGCCACACGTCCGTGAGGGCACGGATCATCCGCCGCCGCGACTCCTCCGTGCCGCCCGCGAGGCGCAGCACCCACTGCACGGCGTGGTCGCGGTGGTAGTCGACCTCCTTGAGCGCCTTCTCCGCGATCGCGGCGAACGTTGGCTCGGTGCTCGCACGGAGGGCGGTGTACAGCTCCACCAGGTAGACCGAGGCGACGAGCTGTCGGGCGATGGTCTGCGCGAAGTCGCCGTTCGGCTGCTCCATGATCCAGGCGCTGCGGAACTCCGGCTCGTCTCGGAAGTACGCGAGGTCGTCTTCGGAACGGCCGTCCCACGTGCCCGCGAAGTGCAGGAAGGAGCGCGCGTGGCCGAGCAGGTCGAGGGCGATGTTGCCGAGCGCCACGTCCTCCTCCAGCTCAGGGGCCCGGGAGATCCAGGCGCCGAGCTGCTGCGACAGGATGAGGGCGTCGTCGCCGAGCCACAGGGCGTACTCGGCGATGTCGGCGCTCGCCGCGGTCGTGCCCGCGCCGGCCAGTTCCTCGCTGAGCCTCAGCTCGTCGACGGAGACGTCGCCGTGTGCCTCCCCGTGGACGTCGCCGACCACCTGAGCGGAGCCGGTTCCCGGAGCCTGGCTGGGTCCCTGAGCTTGTCGAAGGGTCACAGGTGCGGCACCCCCTCGGAGGCGGTGTAGTACACCGCGTGCCGGTAGTTCTTGCCGGCGGGACTCTCGAAGTACGCCCCCTTGGCATCGGGGTCGCTCGTGGTGATCGCCTCGGCGGGGACCGCCCAGATCGACACGCCCTCGCCCCGGCGGGTGTAGAGGTCGCGCGCGTTGCGGATGGCCATGTCGGCGTCGGGGGCGTGCAGCGAGCCGACGTGCACGTGGCTCAGCCCGCGGTTCGCCCGCACGAAGATCTCCCACAGGGGCCACGGTTCGTGTTCGACGTGTCCGGGGGTCGCCATCACGCCACCGCCCCTTCAGGGGTCAGGCGGGAACGCTGCTTGCGGGCGTACTCCGCGGCGGCCTCCCGCACCCACGCGCCCTCGTCGTGCGCCGTGCGGCGGCGCTCCAGACGCTCGGCGTTGCACGGGCCGTTGCCGCGCAGCACCTGGAAGAACTCGTCCCAGTCGATCTCGCCCATCTCGTAGCGACCGGTCTCCTCGTCGAACCGTAGGTCCGGGTCGGGGAGGGTGACGCCGAGGATCTCGGCCTGCGGCACGAGCATGCCGACGAACCGCTGACGCAGCTCGTCGTTGGAGAAGCGCTTGATCTTCCACGCGATCGACTGGGCGGAGTTGGGGGACTGGTCGTCGGGCGGCCCGAACATCGCCAGGCTCGGCCAGTACCAGCGGTCCACCGCGTCCTGCGCCATCTGCCGCTGCTCGTCGGTGCCGCGCATGAGCGAGAGCAGGATCTCGAACCCCTGGCGCTGGTGGAACGACTCCTCCTTGCAGATGCGCACCATCGCGCGCCCGTAGGGACCGTAGGAGGCGCGGCACAGCGGCACCTGGTTACAGATCGCGGCGCCGTCGACGAGCCAGCCGATCGCGCCCATGTCGGCCCAGGTGGGGGTGGGGTAGTTGAAGATCGACGAGTACTTCGCCGTGCCGGAGATGAGCTGGTCCATCATCTCGTCGCGGGTGATGCCGAGGGTCTGCGCGGCGGAGTAGAGGTAGAGCCCGTGCCCGGCCTCGTCCTGCACCTTCGCCATGAGGATCGCCTTGCGCTTGAGGCTCGGGGCGCGGGTGATCCAGTTGCCCTCGGGCTGCATGCCGATGATCTCGGAGTGGGCGTGCTGGGAGATCTGCCGGATGAGCGTCTTGCGATAGGCCTCGGGCATCCAGTCGCGCGGCTCGATGCGCTGCTCGTTCGCGATCAGCTCGTCGAACAGGCGTTCCTCGTCGGAGGTCTCGCCGTCCACGAGGGACAGGTCTGCGGGACTGGTCATCGTCGACTCCTCGGGCTCCGGTCCTTCTTTACTGACCGATCGTTAGGTAATTCTGACACACGCGACGGCCCGATTCAACAGGGCGTGTCAGCGGGAGCGCGAGATCAGCGCCAGCAGCGCGCGGCCGTAGGCCTCCGCCGGGTCCGGGTGCTCGAACCACAGGGGAGCGCCGCCGAGCTCGATCTCGACGCGGAACGTGTCGGGGAGGCGGGTGAGGGCGCGGAACGTCCCGCGGAGCAGGTCGCGCAGCTGGTCCTCGCGCGGCAGCCACACCGCATCGGCGAGCGTCACGGCGTCGAGCGCCCACTCCGTCGTGCCGTTGAAGGCGAGATCCGTCCCGGCCGGCGTCTGCCGCGCCTCGATGGTCATCGCGCTGACCGTGAAGACGTCGGCCTCCGCCTCCAGCTCCACCTCGTCCGGCAGATCGAGCTGGAAGCGGTCACCCTCCGTGGGCTTCCAGTTCAGACCGGCATCGCGAAGCGCGACGGCGAGTTCGCGGGTGATCATTCCTCCACGCTACGGCCTCCACGGCGGTCATCCACCGAGACCGGGCGGCGGTCGGAGTCCTGTCGGAGGTCTGCGGCAGAGTGGACGGTATGACCTCCCCGACTGCCGTGCCCCTCCGTGAGGCCGCCCGCGCCGCTCTCGGCGAACTCGTCGGCCGTCCCGACGTCGACTTCCATGCCGGCCAGTTCGAGGCGATCGAGGCGCTGGTGGAGGGGCGTCGCCGCGCGCTCGTGGTGCAGCGCACGGGGTGGGGGAAGTCGGCGGTGTACTTCGTCGCGACGCTGCTCCGCCGCCGGCAGGGGGCCGGCCCCACCGTGCTCGTCTCTCCGCTCCTGGCGCTCATGCGCGACCAGATCGCCGCGGCCGAGCGGGCGGGCGTGCGCGCCGTGGCGATCAACTCGACCAACGCCCACGAGTGGGCGGAGGTGCAGGAGCGGCTCGCCGGAGACGACGTGGACGTGCTGCTCGTCTCGCCGGAGCGGTTGAACAACCCGGCCTTCCGTGAGGAGCAGCTGCCCGCGCTGGTGGCGCGGCTCGGCATGCTCGTCGTCGACGAGGCGCACTGCATCAGCGACTGGGGGCACGACTTCCGCCCGGACTACCGCCGACTGCGCGACCTCATCGCGCAGATGCCCGCCGACGTGCCGGTGCTGGCGACGACCGCGACGGCCAACTCCCGCGTGGTGGCCGACGTGGCCGAGCAGCTCGGGGCGCTGCCTGGTGGCGCGGGGGGAGCGGAGGCGGTGCCCGTGCTCACGATCCGCGGGCCGCTCGCCCGCACCTCGCTGCGGCTCGGCGTGCTCCGCCTCAAGGACTCGGCGAGCCGCCTGGCCTGGCTGCTCAGCCACCTCGACGACCTCCCCGGCAGCGGGATCATCTACACGCTGACGGTGGCGGCGGCGGTCGACACCGCGCGGTTCCTGCGCGACCACGGCCACGACGTGCGCGCCTATACGGGGCAGACCGACCCCGAGGAGCGTGCGGAGTCGGAGGGCATGCTCAAGCGCAACGAGGTGAAGGCACTCGTGGCCACCAGCGCCCTCGGCATGGGGTTCGACAAGCCGGACCTCGGGTTCGTCGTCCACCTCGGAGCCCCGTCCTCACCCGTGGCGTACTACCAGCAGGTGGGACGAGCGGGGCGTGCCAGCGAGAGCGCCGACGTGCTCCTGCTCCCCGGTGTCGAAGACCGCGAGATCTGGCACTACTTCGCGACCGCGTCGATGCCCGATCGGGAGCGTGCGGAACGGGTGATCGCGGCGCTCGGCGACAGCCCGATCTCGACGCCGGCGCTGGAGGCCCTCGTCGACATCCGCCGCACGCCGCTCGAGCTGCTGCTGAAGGTGCTCGACGTGGATGGTGCCGTGCGTCGGGTGCAGGGTGGGTGGGTCGCGACGGGACAGCCGTGGACGTACGACGCCGAGCGCTACGAGCGCATCGCCGCCGAGCGGGTGGCGGAACAGGAGCACATGCTCGAGTACGAGCGCACGGACGGCTGCCGCATGGCCTTCCTGCAGCGGGCTCTTGACGACGACACCGCGGCTCCCTGCGGCCGGTGCGACAACTGCGCGGGCGTGTGGTTCCCGGCGGAGGTCGCGCAGACGGCGAGCGTGCAGGCGGCGGCCTCCCTCGACCGGGTCGGCGTGCCGGTCGAACCGCGTCGCGCGTGGCCGACAGGGGCCGACCGCCTCGATGTGCCGGTGCGTGGCCGCATCCCCGCGGGGGAGCAGGCCGATGAGGGACGTGCCCTCGCCCGGCTCACCGACCTCGGCTGGGGCGGCACGCTGCGCGAGGTCTTCGCGGCAGGCGCCCCGGACGCCCCGATCAGCCCGGCGCTGCTGCAGGCGTGCGTGCGCGTGCTCGCCGGGTGGGGCTGGGCGGAGCGGCCGGTGGCCGTGATCGCGATGCCGTCGCGGTCGCATCCGCAGCTCGTCGACTCCCTCGCCCGCGGGCTGTCCGAGATCGGGCGGCTGCCGTACCTCGGCGCGCTGGAGTGGCGGGGCGGAGGGCCGTCGGGGCAGGCGGGCGGGAACAGCGTGTTCCGGCTCGCGGGGGTGTGGGACCGGTTCGACGCGGCGCATCTCGAGGTCCCCGCCGGTCCGGTCTTGCTCGTCGACGACCTCATCGACAGTCGCTGGACCCTGACGGTCGCAGCGCGCGCGGTGCGGCAGGCCGGGGCCACGGCCGTGCTGCCGTTCGCGCTCGGCCTGCGCGGCTGACCACCGTCGTCAGTCCTCGGCGGGGGCCACGGGCGGTGGCCAGGTCGTCGCGCCGAGTTCGCGGGAGATGTTCCGTGCCGTCTCGCGGAGCGCGTGCATGACGGTGTCGGATGCCGGCGCCTCCGCGGTCGGCAGCACGACGGCCACCGCGGCGACGATCGTGTTCGAGGCGTCGGCGATCGGCGCCGCGAGGGACGACTCGCCGAGGACGGCCTCATCGCTCTCCGCCGCCGTCCCGCGCTCCGCGATCCCCGGCAGCTCGAGGGTCAGTCGGGCCACGTCGGTGATGGTGTCGCCGGTGAGGCTGCGCAGGGGCTCGGCGAACACGCTCTGCTGGAAGCCCTGGTCGTACGCGAGGAGCACCTTCCCCATCGCGGAGGCGTGCGCGGGGACCGCCATCCCCGTCTCCAGCATCTGCGGGCTGTCGTCGGGGCGGAGGTTGTGATGGATGACGAGGACGTCCGTGAGGTGCGGGGCGCCGAGGCGCACGGACAGCTCCGTCCGCCGCGCCAGGTCCTGCGTCCAGCGCATCGCCCGCGCCCGCACGTCCAGGGTGTCGAGGTAGACGTTGCTCAGTCGCAGCAGTGTGGGGCCGAGCATGTACCGCTGTCCGCCGCGCTCCTTCGCGACGAGGCCGTGCGCGCGCAGCGACTTCACCAGGCCGTGCACGGTCGACGGCGGCAGGCTCAGGGCCGCGGAGAGGTCCGTGATGCCGAGGTGGCGGGCGCCCTGGAGCAGGTCGAGGATCTTCGCCGCGCGGTCGATCGCCTGGATCATGCGCGTCCTCCTTCCGGTCGTCGTTGAGCCCGGTCTCCGGTCGCCGGATCGATCTTGACAACCCGGCAGGCTCCGAGCATATTCGACATTGACGAATCCCTTTCGGATTTTCGCTCGAGACTCACGCCGCATCAAAGGAGATCGCAGGATGAAGAAGCTCATCAACGCCCCGGAGGACGTCCTCGTCGAGTCCCTGAAGGGCGTCGCCGCCGCGCACCCCGAACTCTCGGTCGACCTGGAGAACCACGTCATCACCCGAGCGACACCGAAGGAACAGGGCAAGGTGGCCGTCGTCTCCGGCGGTGGATCGGGCCACGAGCCGCTGCACGGCGGCTACGTCGGCACCGGCATGCTCGACGCGGCCGTCGCCGGCGAGGTCTTCACCTCGCCCACCCCCGACCGCGTGCAGGTCGCCACCCAGGCGGTCGACCGCGGGGCGGGTGTGCTGCACATCGTCAAGAACTACACCGGCGATGTGCTGAACTTCGAGATGGCCGCCGAGCTCGCCGCCATGGAGGGGATCGAGGTCGGCACGGTCGTCGTGGACGACGACGTGGCCGTGCAGGACTCGCTCTACACCGCGGGGCGGCGCGGCGTCGGCCTCACGGTCCTGCTGGAGAAGCTCGTGGGGGCGGCCGCGGAGGAGGGCCGCGACCTCGCGGCCGTGGTCGACCTCGCGAAGCGCATCAACGGTCAGGGACGCTCCATGGGCATGGCCCTCACCAGCTGCACGGTCCCCGCGGCGGGCAAGCCCACCTTCGACCTCCCCGACGACCAGATGGAGATCGGCATCGGCATCCACGGCGAGCCGGGACGTCACCGTGAGCCGCTCGCCCCCGCGTCCGAGATCGCACGGCAACTCGTCGAGCCGATCCTGGGCGACCTCGACGCCACCGGGCCCGCGATCGTGATGCTCAACGGCATGGGAGCCACGCCCCTGATCGAGCTCTACCTCATGTACGGCGAGGTCGCGTCGATCCTGGAGAAGTCCGGCGTGCAGATCGCGCGCAACCTGGTCGGCAACTACATCACCTCCCTCGACATGGCCGGGTGCTCCGTCACGGTGCTGAAGGCGGACGACGAGCTGCTGCGCCTGTGGGACGCACCGGTGAACACCCCCGGCCTGCGGTGGGGTGCGTGATGGCGGCCGTCGACACCGACGTCCTCGTCGACTGGATCTCCCGCTACCGGGAAGCCGTCACCGCGCAGCGGGACTGGCTCACGGAACTGGACTCCGCGATCGGGGACGCCGATCACGGCGCGAACATGGCGCGCGGCTTCACGGCGGCCGGGGAGAAGCTCGCGGCGACGACGCCCGCGACGATCGACGAGCTGCTCAAGTCCGTCGGCATGACCCTGGTGAGCTCGGTGGGCGGCGCGAGCGGCCCCCTCTACGGCACGTTCTTCCTGCGCATGGGGATGTCCGCCGGTGCGGTGACGACGCTCGACGGACCGGCGCTCGCCGCCGCGCTCCGAGCGGGGCTGGAGGGCATCGTCGCGCGGGGCAAGCCCGAGGCGGGTGACAAGACCATGTTCGACGCCATGGCTCCCGCGGTGGACGCCTTCGACGCCGCCCTCGCCGGAGGAGCCGATACCGCGGCCGCCGCCAGGGCGGCGGCGGCTGCCGCGGATGCCGGGCGCGACGCCACGGTACCGCTCGTCGCCCGGAAGGGCAGGGCGAGCTACCTCGGTGAACGCAGCGCGGGCCACCTCGACCCCGGTGCCGCCTCGACGGCGCTCCTGTTCGAGGCGCTCGCGGCGGCCCTCGCGGACGCCGGATGATCGGGATCGTCGCCGTCTCGCACAGCGCCCGGCTCGGGGAGGCGGCGCTCGAACTCGCCCTGCAGATGGTCCCGGGCGGCGGCGTGCCGGTGCGTATCGCGGCCGGGGCGGGCGTGGACGCCGACGGCGCGCCCATCCTCGGGACGGATGCCGTCGCGGTGTCCGCGGCGATCGACGAGCTCGCCGCCGAGGTCGACGGCGTGCTCGTGCTGATGGACCTCGGGTCGGCCGTGCTGAGTGCCGAGCTCGCGCTGGAGCTGCGCAGCAGCGAGGTGCCGGTGCGGCTCGCGCCCGCGCCATTCGTGGAGGGGCTCCTCGCCGCGGTGGTGGGCGCGGCGGCCGGGGGCGACCTCGATGCGGTCGCCGCTGAAGCCGCCTCGGCGCTGGCCGCGAAGACCGGTCAGCTCGCCCCGACGGACGATGCGACGGCAGAAGACACCGAGCGGTCGCCCGCGGAGCCCGCTTCTGACGGGCCGAAGCCGGCCGGGGAGACCGTCTCCCGTCGTGTGCGGGTGCGCAACCCTCTCGGCATCCATGCCCGACCCGCCGCGCTGATCGCGGAGTCGGCGGCGGGCGCGGACGTCCGTCTGCGGCGGCTGCCGGACGGCCCGGAAGCCGCCGCCGGGAGCCTGACCCGGTTGCTCGCACTCGGCGCGCGGCAGGGCACCGAGATCGAGCTCACCGGTCGAGGCGCGGACGCGGAGGCGGCGATCGACCGCCTGGTCTCGCTCTTCGAGGGAGGGTTCGGCGAGGGCGTCGAGTCGGACGAGGGCGCCGCCGGAAGCCCCGGAACCGCACCCGCGCCCGCGCGCGACACCGCGCGGGACGACCAGGAAGGAGCCCGGGCCGACGACGAGTCGGCGCCGCCGCCGGAGATCGTCTCCGGGACCGTGCTGCAGGGCCGCGGCGTCAGCCCGGGACGGGTGGCCGCGAGGGCGGTGTCCCTCGCGCCGGCACTCCCGGAACCGGATGTCGAGACCGTCGTCCCGCCGGAGGGCCGGGAGGCCGAGGTCTCCACGATCGAGTGGGCCGCGGTGGCCGTCGCCGATCAGCTGCGTTCGCGCGCCGAACGGGCCCGCGGGGAGGCACGGGCGATCCTGGACGCGTCCCGGCTCCTCGCCTCCGACCCGGAGCTCGTCGCCGAAGCCACCGCCCTCGTGCGCGCACAGGGGCGCACGGCGGCGCGAGCGGTCTGGGAGACGTCCGCGGCGCACGAGGCGGCGCTCACGGCTCTCGGCGGGAGGATGGCGGAACGAGCCGCCGACATCCGTGACGTCCGCGACCGCATGATCGCCGAGATCCTCCGGGTGGACATGCCGGGAGTCCCCGAGCGAGACGAGCCCTTCGTCCTCGTCGCGAGCGACCTGGCCCCCGCCGACACGGCAGCGCTGGACGGCGGGAGCTGCGTCGCTCTCGTGACCGCGGACGGCGGGCCCACGTCGCACACGGCGATCATCGCGCGGGCACTGGGACTGCCTGCCGTGGTCGGGGTGCCAGGGGCGACCGGCATCCGCGAGGGCGCCATGCTTCTCGTCGACGGCGATCGCGGCACGATCCACGTCGATCCGGACGAGGCGGAGATCGCCGAGGCGCGGGCCGCGGCGGTCGTGGTGACCTTCGACGGACGGGGCCGTCTCGCGGACGGGACCCGCGTGCCCCTCCTGGCCAACGTCGGAGGAGCGTCGGATGCCGGGAGCGCGGCCGCGGCGCACGCCGAGGGGGTCGGGCTCTTTCGCACCGAGTTCTGCTTCCTCGACCGGACGGCGGCGCCGAGCATCCAGGAGCAGGTCGAGGCCTACCGCGGGGTGCTGCGCGCATTCCCCGGGCGGAAGGTCGTCGTGCGCACCCTGGATGCGGGGAGTGACAAGCCGCTGCCGTTCGCGAACGACGACGACGAGGAGAACCCCGCGCTGGGCGTGCGGGGTCTGCGCCTCTCGCGTCGCCGGCCCGCTCTGCTCGACGACCAGCTGCGCGCGCTGGCCAGGGCTGCCGATGCGGAATCCGCCGAGGTGGAGGTCATGGCCCCGATGGTCGCCACGGTCGACGAGGCGGCGGACTTCGCGGCGCGGTGCCGTGCCGCGGGGCTGGACAGAGCGGGGATCATGATCGAGACCCCGGCGGCGGCGCTGCTGGCCGCCGAGCTGTTCGAGGTCGTGGACTTCGTGAGCCTCGGGACCAACGATCTCGCGCAGTACACCCTGGCCGCGGACCGGCTGTCCAGTGCGCTCGCCGATCTCAACGATCCCTGGCAGCCGGCGGTGCTGCGGCTGATCGGGACGGTCGGGGCCGCGGGACGGGCGGCGGGAAAGCCGGTCGGGATCTGCGGGGAGGCGGCCGGGGACCCGGCACTCGCCCCCGTGCTCGTCGGGCTCGGCGCGACCTCGCTGTCGATGACGCCCCGTGCGCTCGGGCGGGTGGCGGCCGCACTCGACGCGGCGGACCCGGACGAGTGCCGTCGGGCGGCCGAAGATGCGAGCGGCGCGGCGACCGCCGCGGAGGCGCGGAGCGCAGCAGCTCTCGTGCTCGGCGGAGGCCAGACGGGCTGAGTCGAACCGCCGTCCGACCGCTACTCTTCCCTCAGGGGGCGCCGTGTCCACGGCGCACATGATCATGCGGAGGGTTCATGTCGGCGACGGTGCACGGCGGACGGAAGCTGCGAGGAGCGGCGCTCCTCGCAGCGGTGGTGGCGGGAGTGCTGGCGGTGCTCCCGGGGTGCGCGGCGACGCCCGAGGCGACACCCACGGCGACCGCATCACCGGCGCCGGAGACCCCGACCCCCACTCCCGATCCCTATGCCGGGCCCCTCCTCTTCGTCGGGGACGAGCTGGACGCGTTCGCCCTCACGCCGGAGGAGGTCGCACAGCTGTTCCCGTCCGCTCCGCCCGCAGCCGTGGTCGACGACACGCTGCTGCAGTACTCGGACGGCGGCGGGCCCGAGTTCAGCCCCGCGGTCTGCCTGCTGCTGACCGTCGAGACGTCGATGCGCAGCATCGGGGCGCGCACGGTGCCCTGGGTGGACGAGGACGACACCGGGAACAGCGGCAAGCAGGAGATCCTCCAGTTCGCGTCGGAAGAGGTCGCCGCGGCACGAATGGACGACCTCCTCTCCACCGTCGAGCGGTGTGCGCAGTTCGACGCACAGGGTGCGGGCACCTTCGCGGCGGTCGCTGCGCCGGAGACCGACGGGGTGCGCGCGTTCGGCGGCACCCTGGACCTGGGGTCAGGGGACGGCGCCTGGCGGGCGCATCATGCGTTCGCCGCCGTGGGAAACGTCATCGTGCACGTGTGGCAGCCCGCCCTCGACGGCTCGGAGTTCGACGCGGAGCGCGCGGCACTGCTCGTGCGCGACCGCGCCCGCGAAGCGAAGTCCGCACTCGTCGAGAAGATGACGGAGAACCCGCCTACGACCGAGACTCCGGAAGCCGCGGATCCCGGCGCCCCCTGGAGCGAATGGGAGATGACGGCGACGGGCGTCGGACCGCTCGAGCTCGGGATGCCCCGCGAGGATGCGCTGGCGGCGATCCCGGGGGCGACCGCTCAGCCCACCGGTGGCACGCACACGCTCGTGCGCCTCGTGAGCGCTGACGGTACGAGCACGCTCCTGCTGCATTTCACGGACGACGGCACGACCCTCGCAGCGGTCACCGCCGGGATCGCGAACGTGCAGGGTGACCTGGAGCCCGACGGTGCGGTCCTTCCCGCCACGGGCGGGCTCCGCATCGGTGCCCCGCTGTCGGACGCCGTCGCCGCTTTCCCGGAGGGCACGTTCCTCCGCGTCGTCTCGTCCGCGGAGTTCTTCTACGAGTGGTCGACGAGGGAAGGCGGCACGATCCGCTTCCGGGCGGACAGGGACTACGAGGACCCTGCTGCAGTGATCACGGGCGTGACGGTGGAGGACGCGGCGCTCTGGCCGCCGCTCGACTTCGAGTGACGCATGGCATGATCCGCCGACCTCCTTGCGTTACTGACCGATCGTTCAGTTAGTATGGGCGGACGGGACGCGGTCGTCCCGTCCCAGCGCGACGAGGAGGTCGGCGATGACGGAGGCGACGGATACGGCGGAGGCCGTGCGGCCGAACCGGGCCATGATGGAACGCGACCGGGCCTCGGCGATGCTCGGGCTCGTCGTCGAACGCGACGACCCGGGGCACGCGGTCGTGTCCATGCGCGTCCGTGACGACATGACCAACGGCTTCCAGATCACCCACGGCGGGCTCGTGTTCGCGCTCGCCGACACCGCCTTCGCGATCGCCTGCAACGAGGACGACCGGGTGACGGTCGCCGCCGGCGCCGACATCTCGTTCCTCAAGCCCACCGTCGCGGGGCAGACGCTCACCGCGACGGCCGTCCGCCGCACCCGCAGCGGTCGCTCCGGCCTCTACGACGTGACGGTCGTGGACGAGCAGGGCGACGCGGTCGCCGAGTTCCGCGGCCGCTCCCGCACCACCTCCCGCACCTTCTGATCCCATCCGTTCCGAGGAGTCCCCGTGTCGACGATGACCGCCCCCGCCTCCGCCCTCCGCCCGCCGACGACCGGCGAGCTCGACCCCGAGGAGCGGATGAGCCGCGCCGAGATCGAGCGTCTGCAGCTCGAGCGCCTCCAGTGGACCGTGCAGCACGCCTATCGCAACGTGCCGCTCTACACGCGGAAGTTCGACGAGGCGGGCGTGCATCCCGACGACATCCGCACGCTCGACGACGTGCACCGGCTGCCCTTCACGACCAAGGACGACCTGCGCGAGACGTACCCGTTCGGGATGTTCGCGGTGCCGATGGCCGACGTCGCCCGCATCCACGCGTCCAGCGGCACCACGGGCCGCCCGACCGTCGTCGGCTACACGCGCGGCGACCTCGACCGCTGGGGGACGCTGGTGGCCCGGTCGCTCCGCGCCAGCGGCATCCGGCGCGGCATGAAGGTGCACAACGCCTACGGGTACGGCCTGTTCACGGGCGGGCTCGGGGCGCATGCCGGCATCGAGGCACTGGGCGCCACCGTGATCCCGATGTCGGGCGGACAGACCGCCCGACAGGTGCAGCTCATCCGCGACTTCGAGCCGGACGCGATCCTGTGCACCCCGAGCTACCTCCTCACGATCGCGGACGCGATGGCCGCGCAGGGCATCGACCCGCGGTCCACCTCGCTCCGGGTCGCGGTGCTCGGCGCGGAGCCCTGGACCAACGAGATGCGGCACGAGCTGGAGCAGCGGCTCGGCATCGACGCCCTCGACATCTTCGGACTCAGCGAGGTCATGGGGCCGGGTGTCGGCAACGAGTGCCTCGAGACCAAGGACGGCCCGCACCTGTGGGAGGACCACTTTCTGCCGGAGGTGATCGACGGCGACACCCTGGAGGCCCTGCCGGACGGCGAACGGGGCGAGCTCGTCTTCACCTCGCTCACCAAGGAGGCGTTCCCCGTCATCCGGTACCGCACGCGCGACATCACCCGCCTGCTCCCCGGCACGGCGCGTCCGGGTATGCGGCGGATGGAGAAGGTCACCGGACGCAACGACGACATGATCATCCTGCGCGGCGTCAACCTCTTCCCGACGCAGATCGAGGAGCTGGTGCTCGGGATCGAGCAGCTCACGCCGCACTTCATCCTGGAGCTGACGAAGGAGGGCCGGATGGACGCCCTCACGGTGCGCATCGAGCGTCACCCCGACCTGTCCGTGGAGACGTGCGAGGCGGCGGCGCAGGTGCTGGTGCAGCGCATCAAGGTGTTCATCGGCTCGTCGGTCGCCGTGCGGCTGGAGGAGCCGGGGGCGCTGCCGCGCAGCGAGGGCAAGTACAAGCGCGTCTACGACCTGCGCTGACACGCGGGGGTCTCGGCGTCGACCTCCGCGATGCGCGCGGCGGGCGGTGCGAGACTGAGGGGGATGTCCGAGATGCAGACCACGCGGCGCGGCCGCCCCGGGTACGACCAGCAGGGGATCCTCGCGGTCGCGGTGGCCGCCTTCAACGAGCACGGCTACGACGCGACCTCGATCGGGATGCTCGCCGAGCGTCTCGGGCTGTCGAAGTCGGCGATCTACCATCACTTCGGGTCGAAGGACGAGATGCTCGACCGTGCCCTCGACAGCGCTCTCGGCGGGCTCGAAGCGGTGGTCGACGCACCCCGCCCGGTCGACGCTGGAGCAGCCGACGCCGTTGCCCGGCTGGAGCACGTGCTCCGCGGGGCCGTGCATGTGCTCGTGGACCAGCTCCCCGCCGTGACGCTGCTGCTGCGCGTGCGCGGGAACACCGACGTCGAGCGCCGCGCCCTCACCCGGCGGCGGGCGTTCGACCGCCGCATCACGGCCCTCGTCGCGGAGGCGCAGGCCGAGGGTGCCCTGCGCTCCGACATCGACGCGGCCGTCGTCGCCCGCCTGACGTTCGGCATGATCAACTCGATCGTCGAGTGGTACCGCCCCGGTGGTCGCGAGGGCGCCGACCGCCTCGCCGACGACGTCGTCGCGATCGCCCTCGACGGCCTCCGCCACCCTTGACCCCGAAACCCCGTCTTCGCGCCGAGGCCCCGCCGTCTCCGCGTGGGAAGGGCGGGGCCTCGACGAGAACCCGGGGTCTCGGGACTATGCGGCGGGAGTGAGCTCCTTCGCGACGAGAGTCAGGACGTCGTAGGTCGCGACGAGCTCGTCGTCCTGGTTCTTCAGCACCGCGTCCCAGCGCACCTCGCCGTACTCGTCGGTCTCCCGCGGCGTGATCTGCTTGGCGGTGAGCTCGACGCGGATCTCGTCGCCGGGGGAGACCGGGGTCACGAAGCGCAGGTTCTCCAGCCCGGAGTTCGCGAGCACGGGACCGGGAGCCGGATCGACGAAGAGCCCCGCCGCCCACGACACGAGCAGGTAGCCGTGCGCTACGCGTCCGGGGAAGAAGGGGTTTGCCGCCGCGGACGCCTCGTCCATGTGCGCGTAGAACGTGTCGCCCGTGAACGCCGCGAACGTCTCGATGTCGTCGAGGGTGACGGTGCGCGAGGGACTGACGACCTGGTCGCCGATGCGCAGCTCCGCCAGCGACTTGCGAAAGGGGTGCACACCGTCGCCGGTGTCGAACGGACGGGCCGAGGCCCCCTGGTGCCACACCCCGGTGAGCGCGGTCATCATCTCCGGGGAGCCCTGCACCGCGGTGCGCTGCATGTGGTGCAGCACCGCCCGGATGCCGCCGAGCTCCTCTCCGCCGCCGGCGCGACCGGGACCGCCGTGCACGAGGTTCGGGAGCGGGGAGCCGTGGCCGGTCGAGCTGCGGGCGTCGTCGCGGTCGAGGAAGAGCACGCGGCCGTTGTACGCGGCGATCCCCGCGGCGAGCGTGGTCGCGACCTCCGGGTCGTGCGTCGCGACACTCGTCACGAGCGAGCCGCCGCCGCGGGCCACGAGCTCCGCCGCCTCGTCCAGCGTGCGGTAGCCGAGGACGCTGGAGACGGGGCCGAACGCCTCGATCTCGTTCACGGCGGGGCTCGTCGCATCGGCGAAGCGCAGGAGCATCGGCGCCACGAACGCGCCGTCCTCCGCGGGGCCCTCGCTGCCGTCCGCACGGCGGACCGTCGGCGTCTCCGGGGAGCCGATCACGAGCTCGCCCCCGCCCTCGCGGAGTCGCGCCACCTGCCGGAGCACCTCGTCGCGCTGGGCCGTGGAGGCGAGCGGTCCCATCGTCACGCCCTCGGCGCGCGGGTCGCCCACGACGATCCGCGCCGCGAGCCGGTCGCGCACCGCGGCGATCACGTCGTCCACCGCGTCCTCGGGCACGATCGCCCGCCGAATCGCGGTGCACTTCTGCCCGGCCTTCGACGTCATCTCCGCGACGAGCTGCTTCACGTAGGCGTCGAACTCCGGCGTGCCGGATGCCGCATCCGTGCCGAGCACCGAGGCGTTGATCGAGTCGGTCTCGCTGGTGAAGCGGACCCCGCCGGTCTGCACCGCGTCGTGCGCCCGCAGCCGCTCCGCCGTCGACGCTGAGCCGGTGAACGCGACGAGGTCGCCCAGGCGGAGGTGCTCGAAGAGGTCGGGCACGCTGCCGGAGACGAGCTGCAGCGACCCCTCGGGCAGCAGTCCGGACTCGACCATCACGCGCACCATGGCCTCGGTGAGGTAGCCGGTGGGGGTGGCGGGCTTCACGACCGTGGGGACACCGGCGAGGAAGGCCGGCGCGAACTTCTCCAGCGAGCCCCACACGGGGAAGTTGAAGGCGTTGATCTGCACCGCCACCCCGGGCAGCCGGGTGTAGATGTGCCGACCGAGGAAGGAGCCGTCCCGCGACAGGTTCTCCACGGCGCCGTCGACGTAGACCTTCGCGTTCGGCAGCTCGCGGCGGCCCTTGCTGGAGTACGCGAAGAGCACGCCGATGCCGCCGTCGATGTCGACCCAGGAGTCCTGCGCGGTGGCGCCGGTGCGGCTGGAGAGCGCGTACAGCTCCTCCTTGCGGGCGGTCAGCGCGAGCGCGAGCTGCTTGAGCAGCACGGCGCGCTGGTGGAATGTGAGCTCCCCGAGCGCGGCCTGGCCGGTGGTGCGGGCGTAGTCGAGCGCCGCGCCGAGGTCGAGGCCGGCGGTGGAGACGCGGGCCACCGTCTCCCCGGTCGAGGCGTCGCGCACCGCGGTGGCGTCCGCGTCGGAGGCGGGCGTCCACCAGGAGCCCTGCACGTAGCTGGGGAGGATCTCGGTCATCGGGGTTCCCTTCATCAGTCGTCCCATTCGTAGAAGCCGCGTCCGCTCTTGCGGCCGAGGTGCCCCTCCGCGACGAGGCGGCGCAGCAGGGCCGGGGGTTCGAAGCGCGAGCCGAGCTGCGCCGCGAGGTACTCGGCGATGCCGAGCCGGACGTCCAGCCCGACGATGTCGGTGAGCCGGAGCGGTCCCACCGGGTGCTTGTAGCCCAAGGTCATGGCCGCGTCGATGTCGGCGGCGGAGGCGACGCCGTCCTCGAGCATCCGGATCGCCTCGAGGCCGAGGGCGACGCCGAGGCGGGACGACGCGAAACCCGGGGCGTCGGCGACGACGATGGGCGTCTTCCCCAGCGCGCGGACCCAGGAGGCCGCGTCCGCGACGAGAGTCTCCGCGGTCGCGCCGCCACGCACCACTTCCACGAGGGTCGAGGCGGGCACCGGGTTGAAGAAGTGCATCCCGAGGAAGCGCTCGGGGCGGTCGAGCACCGCCGCGAGCTCGTCGATCGAGATGGACGAGGTGTTGGACGCGAGGGCCGCATCGTCGGCGAGGTGGCGCTCGACGCGGGTGAGGGCGTCGATCTTGAGCGACAGCTCCTCCGGGACGGCCTCGATGACGAGGGTGCAGTCCGCGAACAGGGCGGCGTCGGTCCCGGTCGCGAACCGGGCGCGATACGCGTCGGTGGTCTCGATCGCCGTGCCGCGGGAGAGCGAGGCGTCGATCGACCCGAGCACGCGGGCGGCGGCGGCCGCGGCGGCGTCGTCGTCCCGCTCGACGACGGTCACGGGGGATCCGGCGAGGAGGAAGGCGTGGGCGATGCCCGCGCCCATGCGTCCGCCGCCGAGCACGCCGACGCGGGCCGGCGCTGCGGCTTCGGGGGAGGAGGGCGTGCTCATCGGTCTCTCCGTTCCAGGAAGGCGGTCATGCGGCGGTGCTTCTCCGGGCTCTCGAACAGCGTGGCCTGCTCCTCGAGGTCGACCGCGGGGTGCTGGTCGCGCGGCGCCCGGAACACCCGCTTGGTCGCGACGGTCGCCGCGGGGTCGTTGCGGGCGATGCGGTCGGCGACCGCATGGGCGGCGTCGAGGAGGTCGGCGACCTCGTGCAGCGAGGAGACGAGACCGATGCGGAGGGCCTCCTCGGCGTGCACCGTGCGGCCGGTCAACAGCAGCTCGATGGCGCGGGCGTCGCCCACGATCTCCTTGAGGCGCCAGCTCGCTCCCGCCGCGGCGAGGATGCCCAGGCCGGTCTCCGGGTTGCCGATCTTCAGCGTCGGCGTCGCGAGGCGGATATCGGCGGCATACGCGAGTTCCGCGCCACCGCCGAGCGCGTAGCCGTCAATCGCGGCGATCACGGGCATCGGCAGCTCCGCGACGCGGACGAACGCGTGGGCGTTGATGCCGCGGCGGGCGTCGTCGGCGCGACGGTCCCGGAGCTCGGCGATGTCGGCGCCCGCCGCGAACACCCCGTCGGCGCCGGTGAGGATGAGCGTGCGCGGCGTCTCCTCCAGCTCGGCGCACAGCGCGTGCAGGGCGTCGATCGTGGCCTGGTCGATCGCGTTGCGCTTGTGCGGACGGTTCAGGGTCGCGACGACGCGGTCCGCGGTGCGGGTGACGAGCAGCGGCTCGTCCGCGCCGCTCACACCTTCTCCAGGATCACGGCCGCGCCCTGGCCGACGCCGACGCACATCGTGGCGAGGCCGTAGCGGGAGTCCTCGCGCTCCATGCGTCCCATCAGCGTCACGAGCAGGCGCGAGCCGGACGAGCCGAGCGGGTGGCCGAGAGCGATGGCGCCGCCGTCGGCGTTCACGCGGTCCTCGTCGAGGCCGAGCCGCCGGATGCAGGCGAGCGACTGCGAGGCGAACGCCTCGTTGAGCTCCACGGCGCCGATGTCGTCGAGGGAGAGCCCCGAACGGCGCAGCGCCTTCTCCGTCGCGGGGACCGGTCCGAGTCCCATGATCTCCGGAGCCAGCGCGGCGGAGGTGCCGATGACGATCCGGGCGCGGGGCGTCAGTCCGTGGCGCTCGACGGCTTCGGCGCTCGCCACGAGCACGGCCGAGGCGCCGTCGTTGAGGGCGCTGGAGTTGCCGGCCGTGACGACCTCTCCGCCGGCCACGACGGGACGGAGGCGCGCGAGCACCTCGAGGGTGGTATCCGGGCGCGGCCCCTCGTCGACGAGCACCTCGCCGTCGCGGACGGGAACGCCGACGATCTCCGGGGCGAAGCGGCCGGCGGCGATCGCGGCGGCGGCGCGCTGCTGCGAGCGGACGGCGAAGGCGTCGGCCTCGGCGCGGGTGATGCCGTCGACGCGGGCGACCTCCTCCGCCGTCTCCGGCATCGTGAAGGTGGCCTTGTCCCGCGCGGCGAGCCGCGGGTTCGGGAAGCGCCAGCCGATCGAGGTGTCGAAGGCGGCTCCGGGCTTCGCCCACGCCTTCTCCGGCTTGGCCTGCACCCAGGGGGCGCGGGTCATGGACTCGACGCCGCCGGCGACGAGGAGATCGGCGTCGCCCGCGCGGATCGCCTGTGCGGCCATGGTGACCGCGGACATCCCGGAGGCGCACAGCCGGTTGACCGTGATGCCCGGCACGGTGTCGGGGAGACCGGCGAGGAGCACCGCCATCCGGGCGACGTTCCGGTTGTCCTCTCCGGCCTGGTTGGCGGCGCCGAGGATGACCTCGTCCAGCTCCGTACGCGCCGGGTCGAGCCCGGCGCGGCGCACGGCCTCGCCGACGACGAGCGCCGCGAGGTCGTCGGGACGGACGGCGGAGAGGGTGCCGCCGTAGCGGCCGACCGGGGTGCGGACCCCTCCGACGAGGTAGGCCTCTGGCATGCGGATCTCCTGACTTCGTCGTCCTGGTGTGGTCCGGGAGCGGCCGGTCGCGAATTACTGACCGATCGTAAGGTAATTATGGCACAGGCGCACGGCCGGCCGCGATCCCGGACCAGGAGTCAGACGCTGAGATCCACGCCCTTCGTCTCCTTCACCAGCGAGACGCCGATGAGCGAGATGATCGACGCGACCGCGATGTAGACGCCGATCGTCCACGCGGCGTGGAACTGGTTCAGCAGCGCCTCCGCGATCATCGGTGCGAACGCGCCGCCGAGGATGGCGCCGAGGGCATAGCCGATCGAGACGCCCGAGTAGCGCACGTTCGCGGGGAACATCTCGGCGTACAGCGCCGCCTGCGGGCCGTACGAGAGCCCGAGCGCGAACGTCATGACGAACAGGGCGACGAAGTACCAGACGATGTTCGCGGTGTCGATGAGGAACCACATCGGGATGGCCCACACCGCGAGGGCGACGTACCCGATCTGGAACGTGCGGATGCGGCCGAGGCGGTCGGACAGCGCGCCGCCCCACAGTGTGAAGATCAGCCAGCCGAACGAGGCGAGCGTGGTCGCCAGCAGCACCGGCGGGCGCTCCATGCCGAGAGCCGTGACGGCGTACGTCGCGAAGAACGCGATCAGCAGGTATCCCGCGGCGTTGTTGGCGATGAAGATGACGGCTGTGAGCACGACCTGCTTCGTGTGCGCCCGGAAGAGCTGCCCGAGCGGCGCCGAGGCCTCCTTGCGGCGGCGACGCAGGTCTTCGAACACGGGGCTCTCGTCGACCGCGCGACGGATCACGTAGCCGACCGCGATGAGCACGATCGAGAGCAGGAACGGGATGCGCCAGCCCCACTCGAGGAAGGCCTCGGGGGACATCGAGCTCGTGAGGGCCCAGAGGGTGAAGGTGGCGAGGATCATGCCGACCGGCACGCCGATCTGCGGGAACGCGCCGAACAGGCCGCGTCGCGCCGTCGGGGCGTGCTCGACGGCCATGAGCGCCGCGCCGCCCCATTCGCCGCCGGCGGAGAAGCCCTGCAGGATGCGCAGGAGGATCAGGAGGATCGGGGCGGCGACGCCGATGGCGGCGTACGTGGGCAGCAGGCCGATGAGGGAGGTGGACAGTCCCATCATCACGAGGGTGAAGACGAGCATCTTCTTCCGGCCGAGCTTGTCGCCGAGGTGTCCGGCGACGATCGCGCCGAGCGGGCGGAACAGGAACGAGATGCCGATGGTCGCGAACGAGAGCACCTGGGCGAGCCCGGGGCTCGACTCCGCGATGGGAGCGAGGAAGAGCGGGGCGAGCACGAGGCCCGCCGCCTGGGCGTAGATGAAGAAGTCGTACCACTCGATCGACGTCCCCACGAGGGTGCCGGCGAGGACGCGCCGCTCCTCGGCGGGCATCCTTCTGGTCGACGAGGCGGCTGCGGTGGCTGAGGTCATGCGAACTCCGTTGTTCTGCGAGGGGGAGCGCCGACGCGGGTACGTCGGCGATGACTTACCGAATGATCGGTCAGTAATCGCCGAGCGTAGCGTATCGGCGCTCCGCCCACGAGGGTTCGCCGGCCGGGTCGAGCTCAGACCCGCCCGAAGGCGCGGAGCGGATGCTCGATGAGCTCCACCACGCGGCGGAGGAATCCGGCCGCATACCCGCCGTCGCAGACGCGGTGGTCGAACACGAGCGAGAGCTGGACGATGCGACGCGGCACGATCGCCCCGTCCACGACCCAGGGCCGCTCGATGATCCGGCCGATGCCGAGGATCGCGACGTCGGGGTGATTGATGATCGCCGCGGAGCCGTCGACGCCGAGCCCGCCGTAGTTGTTGAGCGTGAAGGTCGATCCGCGGAGCCGCTCGGGCGGCAGCGTGCCGGCGCGCGCGGTGGCCGCGAGCTCGCGCAGGGCGGCGTCGAGGTCGGCGACCGTGAGCCGGTGCGCGTGCGGGACGACCGGGACGAGGAGGCCGCGTTCGGTGTCGGCCGCGACGCCGAGGTTCACGCCGTCGAACGAGATCAACTCGGAGCCGTCGTCGCTGAGCCGCGAGGCGAGGACCGGGTAGTCCTCCAGTGCGAGCAGCACGAACCGCGCGAGGAGCGCCGTGATCGACGGGGCCTTCGCGCCCTCGGGAGCCATCCGCCCGCGGAGGTCCCAGAGCTCGGTGGCGTCGACGTCGACCCACACGGTGGCCTCGGGGATCTCGGAGCGGCTGCGGGCGAGCCGGGCGCTCACGGTACGGCGCAGCGGGGACAGGCGCTCGCGGCTGCGGACCGGGAGGCCGTCGATCTCGCCGGTGCGAGCGGTCGCGGAGGTCGGCGTCGGGGTCGCGACGCCGTCCACGGCGTGGTCCACGGCGGCGCGCAGCACGTCGGCGCGGGTGATCGCCCCGTCCGCTCCGGTGGCGGCGATCGCGTACACGTCGAGGCCCAGGTCGCGGGCGAGGCGCCGAACGAGCGGCGACCGCACGGCGACCGGCGCGGGACGCGCGGGCTCGCGGGAGGCGGATGCGGGGGACTCCGGAGCGGTCGAGGCGGGTGCTGCCGGTGCGGGCGCTGTCGAGGCGGGCGCCGGAGCGGGGCGTGGCGCCGCGGGGCGACGGCGCCGCCCCGTCGCGGAGGAGGCCGAGGTGCCGTACCCGATGAGGACGTTGCCCGACCCCGCCCGCTCCTCCTGCCGGTACGCCTCGTGCTCGGGCGGCGCGGCAGGGGCCTTCGGCGCGGATGCGGTCTCCTCGCTGCCGGGGTCGGCGACCTCCAGCACCGGGGCGCCGACATCGATCGTGTCGCCGGGCGTGCCGTGCAGCGCCGTCACGACGCCGGCGAACGGCGAGGGCAGTTCGACGACGCTCTTCGCGGTCTCGACCTCGGCGATGGCCTGATCGGTCGCGATGCTGTCGCCGACGGACACCAGCCACTGCACGAGGCCGGCCTCGGTGAGTCCCTCGCCGAGGTCGGGGAGGCGGAACACGCGGGTCGCGGTCTTCACAGGCGTGCTCATGCGTCGTCCTCCCAGTGCAGCGTGTCGATCGCGTCGAGCACGCGATCGACGTCCGGCAGGTACCAGTGCTCGAACTTGGGCGGTGCGTACGGGGTGTCGAACCCGGTCACCCGTCGCACGGGGGCCTCCAGGTACTCGAAGCAGCGCTCGAACACCCGCGCCTGGATCTCGGAGGCCACGCTGACGAATCCCGGCGCCTCGGCGATCACGACCGCGCGTCCCGTGGAGCGCACCGCCGCGGTGACCGTCTCGTCGTCGAAGGGGGACAGGGAGCGCACGTCGACCACCTGCACGCTGCGCCCTTCGCCCGCGGCGACCTCCGCCGCCTCCAGCGCGAGCGGCACGGAGGCCCCGTACGCGAGGAGGGTCACGTCGGTGCCCTCCCTGGCGATGCGCGCCGAGCCGATCTCCGCCGTCACCGCGGTGTCGACCTCGCCCTTCGACCAGTAGAGCTTCTTGGGCTCGAGGAAGACCACCGGGTCCGGCGAGGCGATGGCCGCCCGGAGCAGCGAGTAGGCGTCCTGCGGGGTGGACGGACTCAGGACGGTGAGGCCGGGGGTGTGCGCGTAGTACGCCTCGGACGAGTCGCAGTGATGCTCCACGCCCCCGATGCCGCCCCCGAACGGGATGCGGATCACGAGCGGCATGCGCATCCCGCCGCGGGTGCGGTTGCCGAGCTTCGCCACGTGGCTGACGATCTGCTCGAAGGCGGGGAGGGCGAAGGCATCGAACTGCATCTCGACCACGGGGCGCATCCCGTTCATCGCCATGCCGACGGCGGTGCCGATGATGCCGGACTCCGCGAGCGGGGTGTCGAAGCAGCGGTCCTCGCCGAAGCGGGCGGTGAGCCCGTCGGTGATGCGGAACACGCCGCCGAGGGCTCCCACATCTTCGCCGAAGACGACCACGTCGGGGTCGGCGGCGAGGGCGTCGGCGAGGGCGCGGTTGAGGGCGGCGGCCATGGTCATGGTCGTAGTGGTGCCGGTGTGCGCCGCGACCGGCGTCTCGTGCTCGGCGATGGTCATCGGGGGCCTCCGGTCGTCATCGTCTCGGCGGGGTGGGAGCGGGCGATCTCGTCCCGGAGGAGCTGCCACTGCTCCTCACGCTGCGGCGAGCGGGTCGCGGTCACGAAGCGGAAGAGGTCTTCCGGGTCGAGGTCCGCGTCGGTGTTCAGGGCGGTGCGCATGGCGGCGGCGATCTCCTCCGCGCCTGCGGCGAAGCGCGACTCTGCCTCGTCGTCCAGCGTCCCCGTCGCCGTGAGGTGCGCGCGCAGGCGGAGCAGCGGATCGCGGGCGAGCCAGGCCTGCACCTCCTCGCGTTCGCGGTAGCGGGTGTCGTCGTCGGCGTTGGTGTGCGCCTGCATGCGGTAGGTGTGCGCCTCGACGAGGGAGGGGCCGCCCCCGGCGCGGGCGCGGTCGACGGCCTCCGTGAGCACCGCGAGGACCGCGGCCACGTCGTTGCCGTCGACGCGCTGCCCCGGCATGCCGTAGCCGACCGCCTTGTGGGCGAGGGAGGGCGCGGCGGTCTGCCGGGAGAGGGGGACCGAGATCGCGAACTCGTTGTTCTGCACGAAGAACACGACCGGGACGTGGAAGACGGCGGCGAAGTTCATCGCCTCGTGGAAGTCGCCCTCGCTCGTCGCGCCGTCGCCGCAGAGCGCGAGCACCACGGTGTCCTCGCCGCGGTGCTTCGCCGCCTGCGCGAAGCCGACCGCGTGCAGCAGCTGGGTCGCGAGCGGGGTGGCCTGCGGGGCGACGCGGTGCGCCCGTACGTCGTAGCCGGAGTGCCAGTCGCCCTTGAGGAGCACCATCGCCTCCGCAGGCGCGACGCCGCGGGCGATCACGGCGACCGAGTCGCGGTAGGTGGGGAAGAGCCAGTCGGTGTCGCCGAGCACCATCGCCGCGGCCACCTGGCAGGCCTCCTGGCCGTGCGAGGAGGGGTAGACCGCGAGGCGTCCCTGGCGCACGAGCGCGCCGGCCTGATCGTTGATGCGACGGCCTTCGACGAGACCCCGGTAGGCCGCCAGCAGGACGTCGGCGGCGGGGAGCGCGTAGGCCTCGTCGGGGAGGGCGGTCCCGTCCTCGGCGATCAGTCGTACCGCGATGTCTCGCGGGAGCATGTCGTGGGGGTGCATCCGTCCGCCTTCCTTGCCGAACTCGATGAGGACAGCATGCCGCGCGTACGACAGTCATCCAAGATCCGTCGCGGGATCGTGGACGATTGCTCGCGACGTGCCACAATGGCTTCCGAAATGTCAGGATTTCCCGGGCGGGAGAGGGGTGCCATGGCGGCGCTGGACGAGACGGATCGCGCGATCCTCGCGGAGCTGCGGCGGGATGCGCGGGCGTCCATGACCGCGATCGCCGAAGCGGTGCACATCTCCCGCGCGGGGGCGCATGCCCGCATCAAGCGCCTCACCGACGCCGGGGTGATCACGGGGTACACCGTGCGCACCGACCCCGTGCTGCTGGGGCATCACGCGAGCGCGTACGTGACCCTCGCCATCGAACAGGCCACGTGGCAGGAGGTGAGCGCGCGGCTCCGGGCGATCCCGGAGATCGAGCACATGGCGCTCGTCGGCGGCGACTTCGACGTGCTGCTGCTCGTGCGTGCCAACGACGCGCGCGACCTGCGCCGCATCGTGCTGGAGGACATCCAGGCGATCCCGTCGATCCGCTCGACGCGGACGATCCTGATCTTCGAGGACTTCGACCGGGCGTGATGTCCTCTCCGGCGATGGGGGCCGTCGGGGGCGGATGCTGGGTGATGTGGAGGTTTGATCACGGGTCGGTTCGTCTGCAGGAGGACTCCTCCGCGCGTACTGGAATATCGCTCTGAACAGGGGTAATCAGGTCTCGCAATGTCGGTGGCCCTCGGTTGAATCGTCGTATGGAAAGCACCCCGGCAGCGGTTCTCGACGACACGGTCGTCGCTCTCGACGCCGTGCTGCAGTCGGGCACCGTGGGCGCTCTCGATGCCGGGGCGATGATGGACCTGCTGCGGGTCGCGGGCGAGATCCAGCGACGCGTGGAGGCCGTGATCGTGGAGGCGGTCGCGAGCGTCGATCCGCGTCCGGCGGGGTCCGGGGAACCGGCGTTCTGCGGACGGTTCGGCTGTCGCTCGATGAACGAGCTGCTGCAGCGTGTCCTTCGTGCCGACGCCGCATCCGCCGCACGCCTGGTGAAGGGCGCGCGGTTGGTGCGGCGCGAGGTCGACCTCTCCTCCGGGGAGTGGCTGCCGGCGCGATGGCCGGCGCTGCGCGAGGCCCTCCTCGACGGGGCGATCGGCGTGACCGGGTTGTTGGCCGCGACCGGGCCGATCGAGCAGGCCGGCCCTCGCGTGCGCCTCGCCGACCGCTGGGAGGCGGACGCGTATCTGGCCGAGGTCGCTCGTGGCGAGGAGAGCGACGACGACGAGAACAGTTATGACGTCCAGAACACTGATGATGACGAGAACAAGTCAGGTCCGGCACCGACAGCCGAGGATCTGCGGGTGCGGGCGCAGCTGATCGTGCAGTACCTCGACCCCGACGGCGCGGAGCCTGCGGAAGACATCGCGCTGCGGGCTCGGGGTGTGGTGCTGGGGCGCGCCAAGGACGGCGTGATCCCGGTCCGGGGCGCACTGCTGCCCGAGGTCGCGGGGCAGCTGCAGCGGATCTGGGACGCGTATCTGAACCCGAAGGTCGACGGGCCGCCGCTTCCCGGCGTGCACTTCGTGCCGTCCGCGGAACTCGAGGACTCCGATGCCGAGCGGCGGGACACCGCGGTGTCCCCGGTCGACGATGTGCTGCCGTGCGGCGATCCCGGCGGGATGGTCGATGGGCGCACGCGGGCACAGAAGCAGCACGACGCGCTCGCAGCGGCCCTGGGGATCGCGGCACGGCACGACGACATGCCGCGGCTGGGTGGTGCCGCCCCGACACTCGTGGTCACGGTCGGCGCCGAGGACTATGCCACGGGGCGCGGCTGGGCGCGGGTCGAGGGCGTCGAGACGCCGGTGTCGACCCGAGTGGCCGCGCACACGGCGTGCGGAGGGACGGTCCAACGGGTCGTGCTCGGGGCCGGCGGAAGGATCGTCGGGCTCGGGTCGAGCGACCGGATCTTCACCCCCGCGCAGCGCCGGGCGATCGGCGTACGGGACGGCGAGTGCCTGATCCCCGGATGTCACGTCCCCGCCGCCTGGTGCGAGATCCACCACGTCACGGAGCACGCGCACGGGGGTCCGACGCACACCGACAACGGGGTCGCGCTGTGCTGGCATCACCACCGCACCCTGGACACCTCGGGGTGGCAGATCCGCATGCGCGGGGGAGTACCGCAGGTGCGAGGGCCGGCCTGGTGGGATCCGAGGCGACGATGGCGCACGCCGCGCCCGGCGCTTCCCGACCCCACGCACCGGACGGGGTCCCGATTCGCTCACGCGGGACCGGCTCGGGGGCGCATCCTTCGCGCGGGGACATCTCCGGCGCGCTCCGCGACAAGTACGGCGGCACGGGCCGACCGAGAATGAGAAGAAGACCGGCGTCCGCGCCGTGACCCGCTCGAAGGAGAGACACCGATGTCCGATTCCGCCGTTCCCGTAGCCGTCGACTCCGGATCCGCCGATTCCGCGGCGTCCGCCGCTGCGGCGCTGCTCGACCGCATCCAGGCCCCGCAGGGCGAGGGGCGCGAGATCCCCGACGCCGCGACGCGGGAGGTCATCGGACGCGCGCCCGTGGCCACGGTCTCCGACCTCGATGACGCCATCGCCCGCGCGAAGGCCGCGCAGCCCGCGTGGGAGGCGCTCGGGCACGAGAAGCGGAGCGCGCTCCTCCTGGCCGCGGCCGACGCCATCGACGCGAACGCCGAGGGGCTCGCCTACCTCCTGTCGCGGGAGCAGGGGAAGCCGCTGAACGGTCCCAACGCGCGGTTCGAGCTCGGCGCCTGCTCGGCCTGGCTGCGCACCAACGCCACCACCGTCCTGGAGCCGCAGGTGCTCGTCGACGACGAGACGCTGCACGCCGAGCTCGTCTACAAGGCGGCCGGTGTGGTCGGCGCCATCGGGCCGTGGAACTGGCCGCTCATGATCACGATCTGGCAGATCGGCCCGTCGCTGCGCATGGGCAATACGGTCGTCGCGAAGCCCAGCGAGTACACGCCGCTGAGCGTGCTCGCGCTGCTCGCCGTGATGAATGACGTGCTGCCCGCCGATGTGCTCATCGGGGTCTCCGGAGACCGTGAGGTGGGCGCCCGCCTCGCCTCGCACCCCGACATCGCCAAGATCATGTTCACCGGCTCGACCGCGACCGGTCGCCGCATCATCGAGAGCTCCGCGGGCAACCTCGCCCGCCTCACGCTCGAACTGGGCGGCAACGACGCGGGCATCGTGCTCCCCGGCACCGATCCCTCGGCCATCGCGGAAGACCTCTTCTGGGGTGCGTTCATCAACACCGGACAGACCTGCGCCGCCATGAAGCGCCTCTACGTGCACGACTCCGTGTACGACGAGGTCGTGGACGCGCTCGCCGCCATCGCCGCGCAGGTGAGGATGGGCAACGGGCTCGATGAGGGCAACGTGCTCGGGCCGCTGCAGAACCGGCCGCAGTTCGACATCGTCAGTCGCTTGGTCGACGATGCGCGGAGCCGCGGCGCCCGGATCGTCACCGGTGGAGAGCCGGCCTCCGAGCTCGGCGAGCTGTTCTACCGGCCCACCATCGTCGCCGACATCGACAACGACGCGGCGCTCGTGCAGGAGGAGCAGTTCGGTCCCGCGCTCCCGGTCATCCGGTACAGCGACGTCGACGAGGCCTTCGCGCTCGCGAACGCCCTCGACGTGGGTCTCGGCGCATCGGTGTGGGCGGGCGATCCGGAGGAGGCCCGTGCCGTCGCCGCGCGCATGCAGTCCGGCACGGTGTGGATCAACTCGCACGGCGGGCTGCACCCGATGGTGCCGTTCGGCGGCGTGAAGAGCTCGGGCTACGGGCTGGAGTTCGGCGTCGAGGGGCTCAAGGCCGTCGCCGTCACCCAGGTCGTCTCTGGCCCCGGCCGGAAGGCCTGAGCGTGGCCGCGGCGAACAGCGGCGCGGTGCGCTCCGCGATCGTCGTCGGGGCCGGTACGTCGGGCGCCATCGTCGCGCGGCGTCTCACCGACGCCGGTGTCGCGGTGACGCTCGTCGAGGCGGGCGGCTACGACACGAACCCGGCCATCCATGATCCCTCCCGGGCGGGCGAGCTGTGGCACTCCGCCGAGGACTGGGACTTCTTCACCGTGCCGCAGCCGCACGCGGCCGGTCGTCGGCTGCATCTCCCTCGCGGCAAGGTCACCGGTGGGTCGCACGCGCTGAACGCCATGATCTGGGTGCGCGGCGCGGCCTCCGACTACGACGCGTGGGAGGCGGCCGGCGCGACCGGATGGGGCTGGGCCGAGGTCGAGCCGATCTACGACGCGATCGAGAACGACCTGCTGCCCGTGACCGACGACTACGCGCTCGCGCCCATCCAGGCCTCGATCATCGACGCCGCCGTGGAGGAAGGGCTGCCGCGCAACCCGAACTACAACGGGGGCACGCTCGACGGCGTCTCGCAGGAGCAGGTCACGATCACGGACGGTCGTCGCGTCAACACCTGGACCGCCTACGCGCAGCCCGTCGCCGACAGGATGACGATCCTCACCGGTCGCGCCGTCCACTCCGTGGTCGTGCGCGACGGGCGCGCGGTCGGCATCCGGCTGGGGGAGGGCGACGACGCCGAGGAGGTGTTCGCGGACGAGGTCATCCTCTCGGCGGGCGCACTCGGCACTCCTGTCATCCTGCTCCGCTCGGGCATCGGTCCCGCCGATGAGCTGAGTGCCCTCGGCATCCCCGTCGTGCTCGACGCCCCCGCCGTGGGGAAGAACCTGCACGACCACCTCCTGTCGCCGGTGATCTTCACGACCGAGAAGAAGCCCGTCGGCCCGCCGCAGCCCGGAGTGTCCGTCACGCAGAGCCACCTGTTCTGGCGGAGCCGCGACGGCCTCGCGCAGCCGGACACGCAGCCCATCCACTTCTCCGTGCCGATGTGGGGCGACCTGGAGCCGAAGGGCACCGACGGGTTCACGCTCATGGCGGGTCTGGTGACGCCGTACAGCCGCGGCGAGCTGCGCCTCACCGGTCCCGGCCTCGATGACCTGCCGCACATCGACCTGGCGGCGCTGGAGGATCAACGCGACGCTGACGCCCTCGCGGCCTCGGTGCGCCAGTGCCGCCGCATCGGCACGCAGCCCGCGCTCGCCGAGGAGTGGGGAGCGGTCGAGGTCTACCCCGGGCCGGACGTGGCGGACGACGACGTGGAGGAGTGGGTGCGGCGCACGGCCATCACCTACCACCACCAGGTCGGCACCTGCCGCATGGGCTCCGACCCGGAGTCCGTGGTCGACCCGCAGCTCCGCGTGCGCGGGGTCGAGGGGCTCCGGGTGATCGACGCCTCGGTCATGCCGACCGTGCCCACCGGCAACACCAACGCGCCCGCGGCCATGATCGGCGAACGCGGCGCGCGGTTCGTCCTCGCGGACTGAGGGAGGGCGGCGAGGGGACGCGGGGCGATCACGACATCTGTCGCATTCGCCCCGCGCTCCTGTCCGTCAGCGGGTGAGCAGCGTCACCGCCACGAGCGCGAGGGCGACGAGACCGAAGCCGGTCGCGAACACCGTCAGCACGAGCGGGAGTCCGCCGCCCGGCAGCGGTCCGCGCGCCCGGGCGGTGAGCACCGCGGTCGTCCGGCGCTGCCGACGGCGCGCGGCGATCCAGAGCAGTGCCGCGGTGCCGACGCCCAGCACGCCCGGCACGAGCCCCCACCCCTCGGCGCCGCTCGGCAGCACGAGGGGGAACACCCTCAGCGACAGCAGCGAGCCGACCGCGATCGCGAGGGCCGTGCGCCGCCAGGCCAGCTCCGTCCGCTCCGGCTGCAGCCCGGGATCGTACAGATCGGACGCCGGGGCGTCGGGCACCGGGGTATCGGGGGCGGTCATCGGCAGGCCTCGTTCAGCGCCACAGCACCCCGGCGAGGACGAGCAGCCCCGTCGTCACCACGACCACGGCGAGCACCACCGCCGACAGCGCGCCGGGCAGCGGTCGTCCCTGCCGGAGGGCGCGTTCGGCCCGCATCCACTCGAACCAGGCGAGCGGCGCCACGGCCGTGCCGGCGACCATCAGCAGCAGCGAGGCGGCCAGCCGGAAGCCGGGGTGCAGGTCGAGGCCGAGGACCTCGAGCGCGACGCCCCCCGCGATCAGGGCCAGGCCGGTCCGGGTCCACGCCAGGAACGTCCGCTCGTTGGCGAGGGAGAACCGGGGATCGGGCTCGTCCCCGACCCGGTAGACGGAGGCGGGGAAGCGGCGCATGCGCCCATCGTACGGCGCAGCGCGCTCAGCGCTCGTGCACCGTGCGCCCGGCGAACCACGTCGAGACGACCTCGGTGTGCACGATCTCCTCCGCCGGTCCGCCGATCGCGTCCCGTTCCAGGATCACGAAGTCGGCGGACTTGCCGGGGGTCAGGGAACCGGTCTCCGCGCCGAGCCCCATCGCCGTCGCGGCGTTGATCGTGAAGACCTCCAGCGCCTCCTCGGCGGAGATCGCCTGCTCCGGCCACAGCGTGCCCGCGGCCCGACCGAGTGGATCGGCCCGTGTCACCAGCCCCTGCAGGCCTTCGAGCGTGTTCGGCGACTCGCTCACCGGCCAGTCCGAGCCGCCGGCCACGAGGGCTCCGGCATCGAGGAGGGCACGGTTGGGCTGGGAGTGCTCGGCACGCTCTCCCAGCACGTCCGCCAGCGCCTGAGGGATGACGCCCGGGTACCAGATGAACGGGGAGATGTCGGCGGAGACGTCGAGGGCCGCCAGGCGGGGGATGTCGCTCTCCGCGAGGAACTGCCCGTGCGCGATCTGTACCGGCGTCGTGAAGCCCTCCGCGCGCACGCGCGCGGTCGCGTCGAGCACGAGGCGTGCCGACCCGTCGCCAGTGCAGTGCACCTTGGCCCCGAGACCGCGGGCCGCGACGGCCCGCAGCCAGCCGGTGAGCTCGTCGAGGGTCATGGTCGTCTCGCCGTGGAAGTGCGCGCCGTGCACCGGGTCGGCCGGATACGGGTCGAGGAAGGAGGCGGTGCGGGCGGGCGGCACGCCGTCGAGGAAGATCTTCACGAAGTCCGGGCGATGGTGCGGCGTGCGGAAATCCTCACCCCGGTCGAGGAGGGGAGCGCCGATGGGGTCGAATCCGAAGATCTCGTCGTTGATGAGGAGCGAGGAGACCACCCAGGCGTGCAGCTCGTCGGCGCGGTCGAGCCCGGCGAGTGCGGCGAGGATGTCGACAGAGACCCCCGCGTCCTGGAACGCCGTGATCCCGAAGGAGTTCAGCAGCTCGATGCCGTGCCGGGATGCGGCGGCATGCTGGTCCGCGGTGAGTCCGCCGCTGCGGTCGTACGCCTCCTGCACCGGGATGCCGGCGGCCTCCAGGAGCACGCCGGTGGGGGTGCCGTCGTCCGGGTCGAGCACCGTCACCCCGGAGGTCGGGATGCTGGCCGCCGTGATGCCGGCGAGCTCCAGGGCCCGGGTGCTGGCCCAGCGGTTGTGGCGGGAGTCTTCCATGAGCGCCACCGGCCGTCCGCCCGCCGCCTCGTCCAGCCGCCGCCGGGTGGCGGTGTCCGCGAGGGTCGGCAGCAGGGTCGTGGCCACGGCGCCGCCGACGATCCAGGCGTCCTCGGGCAGAGTCTGCGCCTTCTCCCGCACCCGGTCGAGGATATCGTCGAGCGTGAGGGACGGGGCGAGTGACAGTTCGAAGAGCTCGGTCCGCCCGGCGAGCGCGTGGTGGTTGTGCACGTCCACGAAGCCGGGGTAGACGGCGGCGTCGCCGACCTCGACGACCCGCGTGCGGCGGCCCCGGAACGCCTCCACGTCGGCGCGGTCGCCGACGGCGAGGATCCGTCCGTCGCGCACGGCGAAGGCCTCGGCGCGCGGGCGAGCCCGGTCGGACGTGCGGATCACGGAGCCGGTGACGAGGAGGTCGGCGACGTCGGTCATGTCAGGCGTCTCCGAAGGTCGCGGGCTCGAGCGCGGGCGTGTGGTGCGTGGTCGACAGCAGGCGGCCGTGCGCGCCGAACGTGAAGTGCGTCGGCACCTCGCCCGTCTCGTCCAGACCGAACAGCACGCCGTGGGAGCGGATCGCGTTCACGTCGCGGTGGTCGGCGATCGTGACCGAGGCGCACGGGATCACCTTCTCGCGCCACGCGAAGACGTAGATCCCGGGGCGCACCTCCCACACGCTGTTCTCGTCGGTGTCGGCGAGCCCGCGCTCCGGACCGGCCAGGCACTGCCACGAGTACCAGCGCGGGGAGAGGTACACGTGCTCGTAGGCGTGCTCCTCGCTGTAGACCCATTCCACGCGGCGCCCGATGAGCGTGGTCGTGGGGGCGGCCTCGGTGCCGGTGACGTCGGCGCCCTCGATGGTGCCGGGGGCGAAGTGGTGCTGCACCCGGGTGCGGCCCTGCTCGGGCGCGGGAAGGATCTCGGAGATCACCGCGAGGGAGCGACCGTACCGCAGGTCGAGCACGAGCGAGACGGCCTCGTTCGGGAGGTAGCGGTGGTGGAACTGCACGAAGTAGAGCTCGTCGTCGACCTCGAACGCCTCGTAGTCGTCGGTGTCGGACGCGGCCTCCGTGGGGTCCTCGGCGCCGGGCTGGTACTCCCAGGCGACGGTCGAGTCGTCGAAGCGGTGGACGATGCGGGTGCCGCGGGCGTCGACGACGGCGACCTCGCGACCGCTGAGGGCGGTGCTGTGCGGGGCCTTGTTGGCGTCGAAGCCGGGGGCGAGGCCTTCCAGCGGCAGCCAGGTGGAGGTGTCGGCGGGGTTGAGGGTCGTCATGGGGATTCCTTCCTTCGGAGAACGGGGTCGGCGCGGGCGTCAGCGGTCGCTGAACCGCTCCAGGTCGGTGGCGAGGCCGTCGTAGACGGCGGGCTTGGCACGGCGGAGGTATGCGGCGTAGACGATGCCCCCGATCAGTGCGAGCACGAGCAGGAGCGGCATCAGGCGGATCGCGAGCTCCTCGGAGCCGGCCACGATGTTGAAGTTCACGATCGCCAGGATCGAAATGGCCGCGATGCCGAGGAAGCCGATGCCCGGCGCGATGAACGTGCTCCACCACCGCGGGTCGTTCCGGCGCCGGAAGTACACGACGATCGAGATCGCCGCGAGCCCCTGCAGGATCAGCACGCTGAGGGTGCCGAAGCCGAGCATCGCGGGCACGAGCGTGACGATGGGATCGGCCCCGGCGAGGGCGAACAGGATCGCCACGATCGCCGCGAAGCCGGCCTGCACGATGCCCGCGAGCTGCGGGGCGCCGTTCGGGCGGGTGCGGGCGAGAGCCTGGGGGAGGATCTTCGCGCGACCCAGCGAGTACAGGTAGCGGGTGGCCGAGTTGTGGAAGGCGAGCATCGCCGCGAACAGGCTCACCAGGAGCAGCACCATCATCACGGTCGTGAGCGGGCCGCCGAGGTACTGCTGCGAGAGCGAGAAGATGAGGTCGCCCGTGGGCAGGTGCTCGAGCGCCGTGGCCTGCGCCTGCGCGACGCCGGTCGCGCTCACCACGGCCCAGGTCGTGACGCCGAGGATCACGCCGATCGCGATGATCGAGGTGTAGGTCGCCCGTGGGATGGTGCGCAGCGGCTGCTTGGCCTCCTCGCTGAAGAGCGCGGTGGCCTCGAAGCCGAGGAAGCCGGTCGCCGCGAGCAGCAGGCCGATGGGCAGCGAGCCGGAGAACACGGCCTCCGGGCTGAAGGCGGCGACGTCGTAGCCGGTCTGCACGAGCACCGAGATGTCGAACACGACGAGCATGAGCACCTCGAGCACGAGGCACACCCCGAGCACCTTCGAGCTGAAGTCGACGCCGATCCGGGCGAGGACGAAGCACACGACGATCGACAGCAGGCCCCAGACGAGCCAGTGCACGTCGAGCCCGGTGAGGTCGCGGATGATCGTCTGCATGAAGAAGCCGCTGGTGCCGATCGTGCCGACCACGAAGAAGTTGTAGCCGAGCGTCGCGATGAGGCCCGCGACGAGTCCGCCGGTGCGGCCGAGGCCCTTCACGACGAAGGCGTAGAAGCCCCCGGCGTTCACGAGCTGCTTCGACATCTGGGCGTAGCCGATCGCGAACAGCAGCAGGATGGCCGCGACGAGGAAGAACGACATCGGGGTGCCGCCGCCGTTGCCCAGCGCGATGGCGAGGGAGGCGACGACGACGATCCCGGTCAGCGGCGCGACGGCGGCGAGGACGAGGAAGACGATGCCCGCGACGCCGAGGGCGCCGGGGCGGAGGGAGGTGTGGTGCGGCGTCGTGGGTGCGGAGGTCTGCTCTGCCACGTCGGCTCCTTTGCTCGGGTGACGGCCGTGCGGACACGGCATCGACGACGAGGGGAATCGTCGATAGAGCGAGTCTGCTCGTCGCCCCGTCCCGACGCTTGACCGTGAGCGAAGGACGATGGTGCCACCGCGCACACCCCGGCGGCGGGCGTGCGCCCCCTCCGCCCCGCGGAGCAGGATGACCGGGACGACACCGCTGTCTCGTCGGCGCCGCGCGGCGCCGGGCCGCGGTCGGAGGATGCGATGGACCTGCAGCTCGATGGCACGACGGCCCTCGTCACGGGGGCTGCCTCCGGCATCGGTCGCGCCGTCGCCCGGGCGCTCGCGGCCGAGGGGGTGCGGGTCGCGCTGCTGGACCGGGACGCCGCCGCGCTCCGGGACGCGACGGGGGAGGCCGGCATCGATCCGGTGCGGCTCGCCGCCGACGTCACGGACGAGCAGCAGGTGGCCGCCGCCGTCGACGCGGGCGTCCGCGCGCTGGGTGGTCTCGACGCGGTGGTCTGCTGCGCGGGGATCTCCGGCCCGGTGGGGACGCCGATCGAGGAGATCGCCTTGGAGGCGTGGAACCGCGTCCTCGCCGTCAACGTCACTGGCGCGTTCCTCGTGCTCAAGCACGCGATCCCGGCGCTCCAGGAGTCCGCCGCCGGATCTGTCGTGCTGCTCGCGAGCGACTCGGCCGTCGTGGCCTCCCCGGGCATGGCGCCCTACGCCGCGTCGAAGGCCGCGCTCGTCCAGTTCGGGAGAGCGCTCTCGGTCGACCTCGCCGGCACCGGGGTGCGGGTGAACGCGGTGTCACCGTCCATCGTCGACACCCCGATGAGCCGGGGCGACCTCGGCGCCGCGGCGTTCGACGAGCCCGCCTTCCCGGTGCAGAGCGCCGACGAGGTCGCCGCGCACGTCGTCTACCTGCTCTCCCCGCGGAGCCGGGCGGTCAACGGCACCACCCTCCTCAGCGACTTCGGGTACACCGCCCGGTCGGGATTCCCCGCCTGACGCGCCCGCGTCCGGCCCCACCGCGCACGCGCGCAGAACACACAGGAGCACACATGGCAACCGTGGTCGGATCGAGCGTCTCCGGACGCGTCGTCGTCATCACCGGAGGCGGCACGGGCATCGGCGCGGCGGTCGCGGAGCGGTTCGCGGCCGAAGGGGCGCACGTCGTCGTGGTGGGCCGCCGCCCCGAGCCGCTGCACGAGGTCGAGCGGGCCGTCGGGGCCTTCCCCGTCGTCGCGGACGCGGCGGACACGGCGTCGGCGCAGGCCGCGATCGCCGAGATCCTCGCGCGGTTCGGCCGGATCGACGTTCTCGTCGCGAACGCCGGGGGACACGGGTTCTCCCCGGTCGCCGAGACCGACGACGCGAGCTGGGACGCCGCGATCCGCGCCAACCTCACCACCGCGTTCGTGATGGCGCGGGAGGCGCTGCCGGCGCTGATCGAGGCCAAGGGGCAGATCGTGGTCGTCTCCTCGCTGGCCGGGCTCTTCGCGGGGCCGTCGGTGGCCGGATACACGGTCGGCAAGCACGCCCTCATCGGCCTCACCCGGACGCTCGCGCGCGACTACGGACGCCACGGCGTGCGCGTCAACGCGATCTGCCCCGGGTGGGTGCAGACGCCGATGGCCGACGAGGAGATGGACGAGTTCGCGGCGCACGCCGGTCTCGGCTCCCGCGAGGAGGGGTACGCGACGGTCACCGCCGACGTGCCGTTGCGCCGCCCGGCGCGGCCCGCCGAGATCGCCTCCGTCGTGCGGTTCCTGGGGTCGGGGGAATCGTCGTACATCACCGGTGCCGTGATCGTGGCGGACGGCGGGTCGCACGTGGTCGACGTGCCGACCATCGCCTTCGACCACGCCGGGATGTAGCGCCGGGTCAGGCGGGTCAGGGCTGAGCGGCGGCCGTCGCGCGGTAGCGGAGGCCGTCCACGAGCAGTCCGACCAGGGTCAGGCTCTGCTCCTCCGACCCTGCGGACTGGCAGAGGTTCGCCGCGGCGTAGAGCAGCTGCGTGGCGTCGACGTCGGCGCGGATGGTCCCGGCTGCTTCGGCGGCGCGCAGCAGGCCGTCGAGGGCGCCCCCGAGATGGGCGGTGAAGTACGCGGGCAGCGCCTCGAAGGCGGGGTCGCCGGAGTGCAGGGCGGCGGCGAGTCCCCGCTTGGTCGCGATGAACTGCGTGAACCGCTGCAGCCAGAGGGCGAGCGCCTCGTCGGGCTCGTGCGCGGCGGCGAGCTCGGCGGCCGCCTGCTCCGTGGCATCCACGGCGGTGCGGAAGACGGCCACCACCAGATCCGAGCGCTGCGGGAATCGACGGTACAACGTGCCCACTCCGACGCCGGCACGATCCGCGATCGCCCTGGCGGGCGCGTCGACCCCGTTGGTCGCGAAGACCTCGCGCGCGGCGTCGATGAGGGCGTCGGTGTTGCGGCGGGCGTCGGCGCGCATGGATCCTCCGAGGGTTGCGTAAACGGAACAGTGTTCCGTATGCTTCCGGAAGAGCGTTCCGCTTCGGTCAACGATAGGACACCGGACGGCGGGATGCCAGCCACGAAAGGAACCGCTCATGCACTACCGCACCCTCGGCCGCACCGGCATCCGGGTCAGCCCCTTCGCGCTCGGCGCGATGATGCTCGGCACGGACGGCCGCATCGGCAACGGCGACGAACAGGACTCGATCCGGATCGTCCACCGGGCCCTCGACGCGGGCATCAACGTCATCGACACCGCGGATCGGTACTCGCAGGGCGGGTCCGAGGAGCTCCTCGGCAAAGCGCTCGTCGGGCGCCGCGACGACGTCGTGCTCGCCACGAAGTTCAACGGGCCGATGGGCGACGACCCCAACCGTCGGGGCAACTCCCGCCGCTGGATCATGCGTGCCGTCGAGGACTCGCTCCGCCGGCTCCGCACCGACCACATCGACCTCTACCAGGCGCACCGTCCCGACGACGGCGTCGACCTCGAGGAGACGCTCTCCGCCCTGACCGATCTCGTCCGCAGCGGCAAGGTCCGCGCGATCGGCAGCTCCGACTTCCCCGCGTCGATGCAGGTCGAGGCGCAGTGGACGTCCGAGCGCCGCGGGCTCGAGCGCTTCCGGACGGAGCAGCCGACGTACTCGATCCTCAACCGCGGCATCGAACGCGAGGTCCTGCCGGTCGCGCAGCGCTATGGCCTGGGGACGCTGGTCTGGAGCCCGCTCGCCGGCGGCATGCTGACCGGGCGGTTCCGGAAGGGACAGCAGACCGATCTCGCCAGGGCGGGCATGTTCCGGCACAACCAGGACGAGCGCCGGATCGACGCGGTGGAGCAGGTCGTCGCCCTGTCCGAGGAGAGCGGCATCCGGATGACGCACCTCGCGATGGCCTTCGCGATCGCGCACCCCGGCGTGACCAGCGCGCTGATCGGACCGCGGTCGATGGAGCAGCTCGACGACCTGCTGGAGGGGGTCGACGTGGCGCTGAGCGACGAACTGCTCGACCGCATCGACGAGATCGTCCCGCCGGGCTCCGATGTCGGTCGTCTCGATCAGCAGTACAACCCGCCCGCGGTGCTCGAGCCGGTCCTCCGCCGGCGTCCGGCAGCCGACCGCTCCGCCGCCTAGTCGGCGGGGCCGCTCCCGCCCGCGCGTCCGTCGATGCGGAGCTCGAAGCCGTCGTCGGTCGGGACCACGGCGACGTGCGTGAGGTCGTCGACGTGCACGGTCGGGGCGTGGGCCCCGGCGTGCGGGCCGATGCCGATCACGCGCATGCCCGCGGCGTGGGCGGCCTGGATGCCGGCGCCGGAGTCCTCGAACACGACGCAGTCCGCGGGGTCGATGCCGAGGGTGCGGGCGGCGAGGAGGAAGCCCTCCGGATCGGGCTTCGAGGCCGAGACGTTCTCCGCCGTGACGGCGAGCTCGGGGACCGTGAGCCCGGCCTGGCCCATCCGCGCGGTCATGAGGGCGACGTTGGCCGAGGTGACCACCGCGTGCGGGAACGGCTGCAGCGCGGCGAGCAGGTCCTCGGCACCAGGGATGCCGATCACACCGTCCACGTCGGAGGCCTCGGTCGCGAGCATGACCTCGTTCTCGCGGAGGTTGATCGCGTGGTCGCGCTCGGGGAGCAGGATCGCCATGCTCTGGTGTCCCTGGCGCCCGTGGACGGTGCGGAGCACGGTCTCCGGATCGATCCCGTGCGGCTCCGCCCAGGCGAGCCAGAGGCGCTCCACGACGGCGGTCGAGTCGACGAGGGTCCCGTCCATGTCGAGCAGGGCGGCGCGGGCGTGGAGGATCTCGGTCACTCCCTCAGGCTAACCCCCACGCCGCCGACCCACCCCCTTTCGCGCGCCCCGGCCCCTTGCGCACGTACGCAAGGGGCCGGGAGGAACGCAACGGGGTGGGTCGACGGGGAGTCAGCCCCCGAGGTAGGCGCGGTGGAGGAGGGCGGGGTCGTCTTGGAGGGCCTGCGGCGCGCCCTGGAACGACACGCGGCCGCCGGCGACGACCACCGCCTCCTGCGCGAGACCGAGTGCGAGCTGCGTGAACTGCTCCACCAGCAGCACCGCCACCCCGGACTCCGCGATCGACGAGACGATCGGCATCAGGCGCAGGAACACGACCGGCGCGAGGCCCAGGGACATCTCGTCGATGAGCAGCACCCGGGGCTTCGCCGCGAACGCCCGCGCCAAGACCACCATCTGCTGCTCCCCACCCGACAGCAGCGCCGTGGGGGAGTCGATGCGCTTCTCCAGCTCCGGGAACTGCGCGAGCACGGCTTCGATCTCGCCGGCCGTGCGTGCCGTGAGGGAGAGGTTCTCGCGCACGGTCAGCGACGGGAACACGGCCCGCCCCTGCTCGATGTGCACGATGCCGCGCCGGGCCCGCGCCACGCGGGAGAGCCGGTCGATCGGATCCCCGTCCAGCAGGATCGACCCGGACGAGTGCGGCGTCACGCCGGACACCGCCTCGATCAGGCTCGTCTTGCCCGCCCCGTTCGGGCCGACCAGGGCCAGGACCTCGCCGCCGGCGACCCGCAGCGAGACGTCCGAGATGACCGGTCCGGCACCGCGGCTCACCGTGACGCCGTCGAGCACCAGTGCGCTCATTTCAGCAGCTCCGTCTCTCCCATGTACGCCGTGACGACGTCGGGGTTCGCGAGGACCTCCGCCTGCGGGCCGCTCGCCAGGACGCGGCCGAAGTCGAGGACCGTGAGGGTCGGGCACACCGAGCGGACGAGGTCCAGGTCGTGCTCGATGATGATGAGGGCCACGCCGTAGCGTCCCGGGAGCTCGCGGAGGCGAGCCGCGAGCGCCAGATGCTCCTCGTGCGAGAGGCCCGCGGCGGGTTCGTCGAGGATGAGCAGGCGCGGGCGGGCGGCGACGTTCGCCGCGACCTCCACGAGCCGCCGGGTGCCGACGTCGACGCTCGAGAGGCGCGCCCGGGCAGGCGGGCACCCGAAGAACGCGAGGACCTCGTCGATGTCCGCCGCGGCGAGCCGCCGTCTGGCCACGAAGCGCACGTAGCCGCCCACCGTCAGCGCCGGAGGGACGCGGTCCTGCTGGAAGGTCCGTCGCAGTCCGAGCCGCGCACGCCGCGTGGGGGAGAGGCCGGCGAGGTCGCGGTCGCCGAGGAGCACGCGGCCCTCGTGCTGGGGGAGGAAGCCGCTGATGGCGTCGACGAAGGTCGACTTCCCGGCGCCGTTCGGACCGATGAGCCCCATGATCGAGGCGGCGGGCACCGCGAACGAGACGTCGTCGAGGGCCTTGAGCGCCCCGAACCGCACGGTCAGGCCGTCGACCGTGAGCACCGGAGCGCCGTCGAGGGCGGCCTCGTCGACGGTGGCGGTCGTGGTCGTGGTGATCGCCGTCGCCTCGGTCCCCGCGTCCGGCGGGAGTGCCGTGAGGTCCGCGGTGGCCGTGCGCCGGTCGGCCCGCCGGTACAGGAGGTTGCGGATGCCCTGGCCGAGGTTCGTGCCGCTCGTGAGGGCCTGCACTCCCAGCACGCCGAACACGACGAAGCCCCAGTCCTGCGGCACGCCCCAGCGCTTGAGCAGCTCCGGCACGAGCACCCAGAGGAGTCCGCCGAAGATGGCCATGTCGATGAGGTGCGCGCCGGACATGATCGCCAGCACGTACAGCGCGAGGGACTGCAGCGGCGTGAAGCTCGAGGCGAAGGGGAGCTGCACCTGTCCGGCGAGCAGCCCGCCGGAGATGCCGCCGAGGGCCGCCGACACCGCGAACGCCGTGAGCTTCGCGGTGCGCACGCTCTGCCCGGCCGCGGCCGTGCCCCGCTCGGAGAACGCAACGGCCTTCCAGCTCGCGCCCCACCGGCCGCGCTGCAGGAAGAACACCGCCAGGCCGCAGACGGCGAGCACGACGATGGAGAGGAAGAAGAACTCCCGGTCGCTCCCGAACAGCGCCGGTCGCTCGATCGCGATGCCGTCCGCGGAGCCGGGGAACTGGATCTGCACGAGCGTGACGTCGGCCGCCGCGGCGAAGCCGAGCGTCACCACCGCCAGGTTCACCCCGCGCAGCCGCAGGGCGGGGAGCCCGACGAGGATGCCGACGAGACCGGCCGCGACACCGCCGAGCACGAGCCAGACCAGGAACCCGCCCGGCGCCTGCATCACGTTCAGCAGCGAGACGATCCAGGCCCCGACCGCGGCGAACGTGAGCTGGCACAGGGCGATCATCCCGGCCGAGCCGGTCACGATGCCGAGGCCGAGGATCGCGATCGCGGCCGTGACGGCGCTGATCGCGAGGAAGACGAAGTAGCCGGGAAGGGCGGCACTGAGCAGCGCGCCCACGCCGATGCCGACGAGGGCGACGGCGAACGGCCAGGTGATCCGGAACCAGGGGCGGTCAGCGAGCGGCATCCCACACCTCCTTGCGTTGCGTCCACAGCAGCAGGACGACGATGAACAGGAACGGCAGGAAGTTGCGCGCGAGCGCCACTTCGTCGATCTGCGCGACGAGTCCGCCGAGGACGCCGAGGAGCAGCCCGCCGACGACGGCGAGGTCGAGCCGGCGGAAGCCGCCAAGGAGCGCGGCCGCGGCGGCGGGGACGATGAGCATGGACAGGCTCGTGGCGTCGTTCGACTGCGAGGGCGCGACGATGATGATCGCGATGGCGCTGATGATCCCGGTAACGAACCAGACGGCTATCGACAGCGGCCGGGAGCGGATGCCGAGCAGCTCCGCCGTGGTCGGCCGCTCCGACAGCGCGCGCAGCTGGGTGCCGACCCGGGTGCGGCGCAGCACGATGCGGACGGCGACGGCGGTGACGACGGCCATCGCCACCGTCGCGACGGTGACCTGGCTGATCACCACGCCGCCGAAGGAGAACGCGGGGCCGGCGATGATCGGGGTGAACGGCTGCGGCTTGTTGCCGAACAGGATGAACGACAGCGAGATGAGCAGCAGGAGCGGGCCGACCGTCATGGCAGAGCGGTTCGTCGTCGAGGCCTCCGACAGCCAGGTCGCGGCGATGAACCCGATCGCCGCGGCGAGCAGGCCCGCGACGAGGACCCCGAGGATCGAGCCCAGCCAGATGGGCAGCCCGATCTCTCGGACGAACCACACGGCGGTGAACGCGCCGAACATGCCGGTCGCGGCCTGGGCGAAGTTCACCACGCGCACGAGGCGCGACATGAGGGTGAGGCAGACGCCGAGGACGGCGTAGAGGCCGCCGGCGGCGAGACCGGCGATGGCGCCTTGGAGCATCAGGCGTCCTTTCTGGTGAGGGGCCCTTCGACAGGCTCAGGGACCCAGGGTGGGTCGCTGAGCCTGTCGAAGCGCGGGGACTATTCGCCGATCCGGAGCCAGTCGTCGGCGACCTTCTCCCAGGCGTTCGTGCCCGACTTCAGGACGATCGGCCAGCCCGCGGTGTTCTGCGTGCCGAAGGCGTAGGGCGTCCCCACCATCGGGTTCTCGATCGGGTCCATGCCCTTCAGCGCCTCGGAGACGCTCTCCCGGGTGATGTCGCCGTCGATGCTCTTCAGCACCTCGATGAAGTACGTCGCCGCGAGGTAGCCGCCCTGGCTGAACGAGGTGAGGGGGATGTCGTTCTCCTCCATCAGCGCCCGCCAGTCCGCGTTGATGTCGCTGTCGTCCGTGAAGGGATAGAACTCGGCGGGGACGTAGATGCCGGCGCCCGCGTCGTCGATCGCGTCGGCGAAGTTCTCGCTGTAGACGCTCGTGAGGTAGAGCCAGGTCACGTCGTCCCAGCCCTGCGCGTTCGCGGCCTTGACCTGTCCGATCGCGTCGGGCTCGACGGGGTTGATCGCGAGGGCCTTGCAGCCCTGGTCCCGCGCCTTGACGATGTAGGGCGTGTAGTCGGAGGCGCCGTACGGCACGGTGTCGTCGACGTACTTCGGCTCCTTGCCCGTGATCTCGGTCCACCTGTCGATCGCGGCCTGGTAGGTCGGGCGGGTGGAGCCGGCGATCTCCAGCAGGATGCAGATGTCGTCGAGTCCGAGCACCTCGGAGCCGTACTGCAGCGTGAGGGTCATGTCGTTGAACGGGCCGACGTTCGCCGGCGAGATGTTCTCGCTGTCGAAGCAGCCCGTGTCGACGCCGATGCCGGGCACCGAGAGGATGCCCTCCTGCTCGTAGTACTTCGCGTTGATCTCGCACTCGATGAGGCTCGCGGAGCCCACGAGCGCGACGGCTTCGTCGCTGCCCACGATCTCCCGCGCCGAGGCGGTGGCCGTGGCGGGGTCGCCCTTGTCGTCGAGCATCTTGTACTCGATGGTGCGGCCGTCCAGGCCGCCTTCCTCGTTGAACGCGTCGAAGACGGCGGCGGCCGCCTGCGACGCTTCCGGGAACGTCGCCGGGCCGCTGATCGTGTTCACGGAGCCGACGACGATGGGGGCGCCGTCGCCCCCGGCTCCGTCGCCACCGGCGCAGCCGGCGAGAGCGAGGGCGGCCACGGCGATGACCGCCGCGGTGCCGGATGCTCGTCTGTTCATGTGCTTCTGCCTCTCCTGTTCGGGTCCTGCTGTCAGCTCGAAGGCTGGGTCTCGGTGCTCGTCGACGGCGCGCGCAGAGCGCGGTTCACGAGCTCCGTGTCGGTGAACTGCTCGAAGGCGACGATCTCGCCGCCCGCCACGCGCCAGACGTGGGCCACCCGGGCGGCGAAGAACCGCCCGGTGCGCTTGTAGGTGCCGGAGTAGGTGCCGATGCCGACCACGACGTCGCCGCCGTCGACGACCTCGTCGATCGCGACGGTGTAGTCGTCCCACTCCTCCTGGATGCGGCCGAAGACGTTGTCGGCGACCGCGTCCGGGCCGATGTACGTTCCGGCGTAGGGGAACCCGGCGGCCTCCGTCCACTCGATGTCGGCCGCGAAGGGCGCGAGCATGCCGTCCAGGTCGCCCCGGTCGTTCGCGGCGTAGTGGTCGCGGATCAGGTCTGCGTTGCTCATGTGCTCTCTTTCGTTCCGGGTCCCCGAGCCCGTCGAAGGGTCGAGGGGTCAGACGGGCTGGGCGTCGGGGTAGGCGACGGCGCCCAGGGGGTAGATGTGTCCGCCGGCGCGGGAGTGCTCGGACTCGCCGTCGCCGTTGAGTCCGAGGAAGATGCCCGTCGTCATGAGCTGGTAGCCGAGGTCGTGCAGCCAGACGCTCGCCACTGCGATCCGGAACTCGCGGAAGCAGAACAGGTAGAGGCCGTCCGCGAACTTCCACACCGTGGAGAGGTCCATGTCGCCGTGACCGCGCTGGACGCCCTCGAGGCACTGCCACGCGTAGCGCTGGCTGGAGACGTAGACGTGCTCGTACAGGTGGTGGGGGCTGTAGCGGTAGATGTTCCGCTTGCCGATGAGGTCGCGGCTCGGACCGGGGACCTCTCCGGTCGCGGGGCCGGCGTCGGTGGTCGCGGCCCAGAAGTCCTGTCCGACCTGCGGGGTGCCCTCGACGGCCTCCGCCGCGATGCGGGAGCGGATGACGGTGGCGCGGTGGGTCGTGGTGGAGAACACGACGGTGAGGGCTTCGCGCTCGCGGGTCTCGAAGGGGATGTTCACGAAGACGACGTCGTCGCGCACGCGGACCGCGTCATACGGGTCGCGGCCGGAGGCGCCCCCTCCCTCCCACGTCACGGAGTCCTCGTCGAAGCGGAGCGTGAGGGTGGCGTCGTCGTCCAGGGTGAGCGTGAGCGTGGTTCCGGCGAGCGTCGTGTTCGGCAGGCGGAACGTGTCGATGCCCGCGGCGAACTCGTCGTACGTGCGCCATTCGTCCAGAGCGGGGTCGGTGGAGATGTCGGTCATGAGGGTCCTGACGTCGCACACGGCGGGGCCTCGTCGCCCCGGGCACCGCGTCGTCGCGATGCGCTTGCCTCATGCTCCGGCCGGGCCGGGGGAGCCCTCAAGCGCGCGGCGTCCATCCCGCGCCGAGAGTCAACCGGCGTGCCCTCCCGGGCAAGCCCCCGCCCCCGCCGGTTCCGCCCCCGGTCCGTCCCCGCAGCCCCCGCAGCCCCCGTGCGGGACGGGAAACGCCCCTGCCGGACGTGCAGGGGGCCCGTTCCTGATCCCGCACCGCCGTTCCACCCGCCGCCGCCCCGGTGCGAGACGGGTGCCTCTCGTCGGTGCGGGATCGAAAGTGCCCTCGCCAGACGCACGTCGGGTGCGTTCTTGATCCCGTAACGAGTCCCGCGTCCCGCCCCGTACGGTGCGGGGTCGAAAGGGCTCCTGTCGGTCGCGGGTGCGGTGCGTTCTTGATCCCGCACTCGGACGGCGCGTGCCGTCGCGCGCAGCGCATCGGTGCGGGATCAGAATCGTCCCTGTCGGTCGCGGGTGAGGCACGTTCGTGATCCCGCCCGGGGATCTCATGCCCGACGCGTTGCGTGTGGCGTCGCCGTGGTGCGGGATCGAAGGTGGCCTTGCCGGACGGGGATGGGGCGCGTTCTTGATCCCGCGTCCGGGGCGGGGGAGGGTGCGGGCGGGACGGGGAGGACGGGAATCAGTGGATGGCGCGGTACTCGCTGGGGGAGACGCCGAAGGCGGCCTTGAATGCACGGCTGAAATGCGCAGCGTCGACGAAGCCCCAGCGGGCGGCGATCGCGGCGACGGGGCGGTCGGCGAGCATCGGGTCGAGGAGGTCGCGGCGGCACTGCTCCAGGCGGCGCGTGCGGATCCAGGTCGACACGGTCACCCCCTGCTCCTGGAACAGCCCGTGCAGATGGCGGGTGGAGATGAAGTGCGCCGCGGCGATCGAGGCCGGACCGAGGTCTGTGGAGGCGAGGTTGCGGTCGATGTGCGAACGGATCCGCTGCATGAGGGCGCGGTGCGGGTCGGCGGAGGCCTGGTCAAGACCGAGCTCCCGCGTGAACACGGTGGTCACGAGGTCGAGGGCGCTGTGCGCGAGCCGAGCCCCCGTCGTGCCGGCCAGCTCGTCGAGGTTACCGGCGAGCTGCGTCAGGTACGGCACGACCATGCCGCCCAGCCCCTCCTGCCCGGAGATGCGGACGGCCGTGAGCTGCCCGATCATGTCCGCGGGCAGGCTGATGAGGTGCTTCGGGAACATGACCACCATGGTGCGGAAGTCCTGATCGAAGACGAGGGAGTACGGCCGATCGGTGTCGTAGACGGCGAGGTCGCCTGGCTGCAGCACGGCCTCGCGGTCGTCCTGGATGAGCAGCCCTGTCCCGGCGAGCATCAGGCTCACCTTGAAGTACGACCGGTCGCCGCGGGCGATGAGCTCGGTGGTGCGCTCGACGACGTGCGAGGTGGCGCGGATGTCGTTGACGTGGACCTCGTCGACGGCGGCGCCGCGGATCACGCCGCGGAACTGGTCGGCGCCCGCGGAGGACACCTGCAGCGGGACGAACGACTCGGAGACGGCGGCGCGGAACTCGCTGATGTTGCGCGCGACGAGGGTCGACACCGATTCGGCGGGGGTGGTGAGGGCACCGTTCATGACTGATCACCTCGGGCTGGTGGGAACGACGACGTTGTATACGATCCGTTCCGCGATGCTACCACCGGCGACGACCGCGCGGGGGGTGCCGTCTAGGATGTGGTCCGTGAAGGACGGGATGATGTCGACGGTGGGGCAGCGGATCCGGCACGTGCTCCGTCAGGTGCGCGGTCCCGCCACCTCCGACGCGGTGTTCGAGGCGACGGCGCTGATCGTCGGCGCGGCGTTCCTGCTGGTGGGGTTCCTCGTGGCCCTCCCGGTGTTCTGGGGGCACCAGCTCTCGATCAGCGGCACCGGCTCGATCGGCATGTTCGCGGCGTACGGCGGTGCGATCGCGGCCGCGCTCGCCTTCGCCCTGGGGCGCCTCGCCGTGCGGGCTCCGGAGGTCGACCCGTCGGTCGCGAGGGACGGATTCGCGGTCCCCGGCGACCGGCTCCGCTGGTACGACCTCGCCGCCATCGCCTACCTCGGCTGGCTCGGCATCGCGCAGCTGCTGGAGCAGAGCTTCGTCGACGCCCCGGTCTTCGCGTTCCCCGGGGCGATCCTCGTCGCGGTGGCCTTCGCGCTCACCGGCTACGTCGCCTTCCTCAGCGCGGTCGCGCTGACGCCGACCGTGCTGTCGCTGGTGCTCGCGGTGTTCCTCGTCGTGGGCGCGTTCGCGGCGATGCTGGCGTCGAGCGACGTGCACTGGTGGCGCGACAACCTGTCCGCGCTGGGCATGAGCAGCAACAGCGCCTCGGTGGCCTTCAACGTGACCCTCATCATCGCGGGGGTCATGGTGACGACCATCTCCCGCTATGCGACCGCGGGGCTGCCCGTCGACGACCCGGTCGACCGCCGTGGCCGGACGATCGTGCGCGGGGGCCTCATCCTCATGGGGATCTTCCTCGCGTGCGTGGGCATCTTCCCGGTGGACGAGTTCTTCGGCCTGCACAACACGGTCGCGACGGGCATGGCGGTGGTGTTCGCGGTGATCGTCGTCGGCCTGCCCTGGTTCGTGCGCAGCATCCCGCGGGTGTTCGTGGGGCTCGGCTGGGCGTACGTGCTGGTCATCGTGCTGCTGGGGGCGTTCTTCGCGGTCGGCTACTACAACCTCACGGCGGTCGAGCTCATCGCGGCCGTGCTGATCTTCAGCTGGATCATCGTGTTCCTGCGCACCGCCGGGGCCATGGGGACTCCGGCGACGCACGCGGACGGACTCGCCGCCGCGGACGTCGAGACGGTTTGAGTACCGTCGGCCCGCGGGGCGTCAGTCGCGGAGGAGGCGCGTCGCCTGACGCGTGCGCTGCAGGGCGTCGACGGTCTCGGCGTACCGGCGCTTGGCGACGCCGATGAACAGGCAGTCCACGAGCGCGAGCTGGGCGATCCGGCTCACCATCGCCCCGGCGCGGAAGGTCGACTCGCGCACCTCGGTGAACAGCGCATGGTCGGCGACCTGGGCGAGGGGGGAGTCCTTCACGGAGGTGACGGCCACCGTCGTCGCGCCGTTCGCGGCGGCCGCCTCGAGGAACCGCACCGTCTCGATGGTCGACCCCGCATGCGAGAACCCGATCGCGACGGTCGTGCCCACGGGGAGGACGGCGGCGGCGATCGCCTCGTGGGGGTCGGAGAGGACGTGGGCGTTGCGGCCGACGCGGAGCAGCTTGTGCGCGAGGTCCTCCGCGACGAACTGGCTGGCGCCGATGCCGTAGAGGAGGATCCGGTCGGCGCCGTCGATGGCCGCGACCGCCGCCGTCAACACGGCGAAATCGAGCTGCCCGACGGTTTCCTCGATCGCGAGGAGTTCCAGGGCGGCGAGCTTGGAGACGGCCTCCTCCAGGGAATCCTCGTCGGAGATCTCGGAGCCGTAGGCGCCGCGGGCGGAGAACTGGGCGGCCTCCTTGCCGAGCTCGGTGGCCAGGGCCATGCGCAGCGGGGCGTAGCCGGTGAAGCCGATCGCCCGGCAGAACCGGACGACGGACGCGACCGAGGTGCGGCACTCCGTCGCGAGCTCGCTGATCGTCTTGTCGATCACGAGGCTCGGGTTCTCCCGCACGGCGACCGCGACGCGGGCCAGGGACGGGGGCAGGGTCGCAGCGGCGGCTTCGATCGTCGACTGGATGCTCACGGTATCCTCCGGAACGGCGGAACGGGATGGTAAATTCTTTTCAGCGAGTCTACGTGTTGTGTAGTCGCTTTTCTTTCTTTCCGCCGGATCCGAGGAGTGCCGATGAGCGAGACGACCGCCACCGTCGACCTCGGCAAGTCCCGCTGCCGCCTCGTCGTGCACGGCGCGACGGCCGGGGAGCGCTCCGGGATCGGAGCGCCGGGCCTCGCCGCGGCGGGCGGAGTGGAGGCGGCGCTCACCGCGATTCTCCCGCTGCTCGACGATGTCGAGCGCATCGACACGCTCGGCGTGGGGGCGGCCGGCGCCTGGTTCGCCCCGGAGGCGGCCGCGGAACTCGCCGCCGCGCTCGCCGCACGGACCGGAGCGCGCGTGGCCGTGGCGTCGGACGTGGTCACCGCCCATGCGGGCGCCCTCGACGGCGCGGCCGGCGTGCTGCTCATCGCCGGCACCGGGGCCGTGGCGCTGGGCGTCGACCCCTCCGGTGCGCGTCTGGTCGACGGCTGGGGCCCCGAGCTGGGCGACTTCGGCAGCGGATCCTGGCTCGGCCGCGAGGCGTTGCGTGCCGTGCTCCGTGCCCACGACGGGCTGGCCGCGCCCACCGCCCTCACCGCGGCGCTCGCCGCCCCCGTCGGCCCGCCCTCGGCCGTGCAGGCCTGGCTCGCCGCCGACGGAGCCCTCGCCCGCCGTCTCGCGACCCTCGCGCCCCTCGTGCTCGCCGCCGCCGCAGACGACGACGCCGTCGCCCGCGGGATCGTCGACGAGGCTGCCCGGCTCCTCGCGGCGACGACTGCTGCGGCCGCCGGGGCGACCGAGGACGTCGCGCTGCACGGTGGCCTCACCGACCACGACGGCTTCCGCGCCGCCCTGACCCGCGCTCTGGACGCGCGCGGCCACCGCGTCGTCCCCGCGCGCGGCGGCGCCATGGACGGGGCCCTGCTGCTGACCCGTCGCCTCGATCTCCCCCATGAAAGGTTCGTGCACCGTGCCGAATGACTCCCGTCTGACCACTCTCCTCGCCGAGCTCGCGGGCCTCGATACCGAGGCCTCCACCACCGAGCGCGGCGACCTCGACCTGCTGAGCACGACTGAGCTCGTCGAGCGCATGAACGCCGAGGACCGGCGTGTGCCCGAGGCCGTGGCCGGACGCACGGCGGAGATCGCGGCGGCGGTGGACGGCATCACGGAGCGGTTCCGCCGCGGCGGTCGTCTCATCTACATCGGCGCGGGCACGGCCGGACGCATCGGCGTGCTCGATGCGAGCGAGTGCCCGCCCACCTTCGGCACCGACCCGTCGATGGTCGTGGGGCTCATCGCGGGCGGGGAGACGGCCATCCGCTCGGCGGTGGAGAACGCGGAGGACGACGACGAGGCCGCGGCCGTGGCTCTGCGCGACCTGGACCTCACCGGCCTGGACACGGTGGTGGGGATCTCGGCATCCGGCCGCACGCCCTACGTCATCGGCGGGCTGCGGTACGCCAGGGGCCTCGGCGCGCTCACGGTGGCGATCGCCTCGAACGCCGGGTCGGCGATCGGCGCGGAGGCCGAGATCGCGATCGAGGTCGTCACGGGGCCGGAGTTCATCTCGGGCTCCACGCGGCTGAAGTCCGGCACGGCGCAGAAGCTCGTCGTGAACATGCTGACGACGCTCTCGATGATCAAACTCGGCAAGACGTACCGCGGGGTCATGGTCGACCTGCTGGCGACGAACGAGAAGCTGCACGCCCGCTCGATCCGCACGGTGTCGCAGCTCGCCGGCGTCGACGTCGACGCCGCGTCCGCCGCGCTGGAGGCCGCGGACGGTTCCGTCAAGCTCGCTCTGCTCCTGCTCGCGACCGGAGCGTCCGCCGAGACCGCCGCGGCGGCACTGGCGGCGTCCGACGGCATCCTCCGCGACGCGATCGCCGCCCTCACCTGAGCCGGTCGTCGCTCTCCCCGCGGTGCGGGATGCGAAAAGCTCCGGACGGGAGCCATCGGGGCACCCTTTCGCACCCGCGACGGGCCGCCCGCTAGCGTGAGGGCATGCCCCTCGTTCTCGTCACCGGCGCCGCGCGCGCGAACAGCATCGCCGCCGGCATCGTCCCGCGGCTCCGTGCCGACGGCTGGACCGTCGTCACCAGCGACCTCCACGACGCCGATCACCCCGCCGACCTCTCCACCGCGGACGGGCCGGAGCGCCTGATCGCCGAGGTCGCGGAGGCACACGGTCCGCTCTCCGCGCTCGTCCTCAGCCACGCGCACGACGTCGAGTCCGGCGTGCTCGACACCACGGCGGAGAGCTTCGACCGGCACGTCGCCGTGAATGCGCGAGCGAGCCTGCTCCTCATCGCGGCCTTCGCCCGGCAGGCCGAGGACGGCGGCGCGATCGTGGCTCTCACGAGCGATCACGTCACCGGGAACCTGCCGTACGGAGCGTCCAAGGGTGCGCTCGACCGGCTGGTCATCTCCGCCGCGCGCGAGCTCGGTCCGCGCGGCATCTCCGCCAACGTCCTGAACCCCGGCCCCATCGACACCGGATGGATGGACGACGAGACGCGCGCCGGCCTCGCCGGGATGACGCCGCTCGGGCGCCTCGGCACCCCGGGCGACATCGCCGCCGTCGTCTCGTTCCTCGTCTCGGACGAGGGGCGCTGGATCTCCGGGCAGCTCCTCCAGGCCGACGGGGCCTTCTCCGCCCGCTACTGATCGCGCGGCGGAGCGAGCCCGGGCGCGCTCAGTGGCCGCAGGCGCAGGAGTCGCCGCCGCAGCAGGAGGCCGTCGCCGCCGCGCCGCCGTGCGCCTGGGAGGACTCCGGCACGTCCATGGCCGGGTTCTGGTCGAGGAAGCCGTAGGGCTTGAACCAGAATCCCGCGTAGTCCACGGGCATGATCGGCCAGTCCTCCGGGCGGGGGAAGTGCGTGAGCCCGAAGGTGTGCCACAGCACGATGTCCTCGCCGTCGATCCGGCGATCGTCGGCCGTGTACTCCGGGAGGCCGGCGCCGCCCTGGTGCGCGTTGGGATAGCGCCCGGCCGGCCAGATCTGGCCGTGCTCGTATCGCGTCGCCCAGAGGTGCTTCGTGGCGAAGGCCGCACGGGCAGCGACCGACGACGCGGGGTCGGCCATCAGCAGGGCGGTCGGCTCCGGGACGAGGTGATACGCGGTCGGGCGGCCGACGTGGTTCGTCCGCGAGGCACTCTGCACCTCCCACACCCGGGCGACCGAGGAGTCGGCCTCGCGCCGGGCGGCGTGCTCGGTCTCCAGCACCGTCTCCGACCAGGTGAAGGCGTTGCCGAACGGGTTGTCCGGCCCCAGGGGCACCCGCTGCGCGTCCACCTCCACGAGACGGTTGTCCTGGCCGTCGATCGCCACATCGAGGCGCGCGCAGAACAGGTGCTGGTGGACCGGGGCGAAGACGCCGGGAGCGAGTTCGGTGGCGTGCTTCTGGCGGACACCCGGCTCTCCGGCGGCGGCGAACACGATGCCCGTGGCCTTGGCGACGACCTCGATCGAGCCGTCCAGGCCGAAGTTCCAGTAGAAGCCGTAGTCGTAGTTGCCGATGGTGGAGAAGTACGAGACGACGAAGCGCCGCGAGCGCCGCACGTCGGAGCGCCCGGAGAGGTCGGTGTGCTTCCAGAGGATGCCGTAGTCCTCCTCGTGCATGCAGATCACGTTGGGGATGCGGACCGGGTGGCCGTGGTCGTCGGCGACGTAGCCGTCGAGGTACCGGATCACGCCGAGGCAGTCGCAGCCGAGCTCCAGGTGGTTGGCGTTCTTGCCGAGGAGATACTCGCCCGCGTCGAAGTAGCTGATCCAGTAGCGCCCGGGGGCGGTGTCGCCGTAGGGCACGACCATCTCCGGCACGCTCGCCCGGTGCAGCACGGAGCGCCCCTGGAACGACACGTCGTGCAGCACGAGGCCTTCGCGGGCGTTGAAGCCCACGCGCATCGACCAGCCCTCCCACTCGACGAGCGATCCGGAGACGGCGAAGCTCGGCCCCTCCGGCTGGGTGATCTCGATGGGCTTCAGCGTCGTCCGCGCCGCGCCCTGCACCTCCGGGTAGTAGTTGCCGTGTCCGGCCGGGACCGGCACGTCGCCCTCGTCCTCGACGCGGATCACGCTGTCCGTGGTGAGGTCGATGTGCACGATCAGCCCCTCGACGGGGTGCGCCCACGGGGAATCCTGCTCGTCGTATCGGAGGAAGGTGAGGGACCGGATCACGCGGCGGCCCACCTCGTCGGCCCGGCCCGTGTAGCCCGGGGCCAGGGGGGAGCAGAAGGCGAGGGCCATGTGGTCCGTCAGGCCGCGACGGCGCATGGCCGCCTGCCATTCCGGCGAGGCCTTGGCGATGGCCTCGGCCCGCTCGTACTCCTCGAACAGGTACTGCGGCTGGCCGTAGGGCGGGGCGTCGTTGGGCACCCGCTCCTGGCGCACGACCTCGCCGCGGGTGATCGAGACGATCACCTCGGTCGCGACGCCGGTGGCGGCGTCGAGCAGCGTCACGTCCACCCGGCGGTCGATGGGGGAGCCGGGGCGCCAGGCCGCGAGCTCCTCCTTCGTGGCTTCGTCGGGGAGCAGCATGGGCACGCGGGTGGTCGCCGTCAGCAGGCCGGCCGCGTCGAGCACCGCGCGGGCGGCGGCGATCTCGGCGCCGGTGAGCGGATCGAGCGGATGCGGAGCGGCGATGGGCTCGAGGGAGACGGGCTGCGGGGAGTGCGGGGACATCGTTGACCTCACTATTTTCGAGCGAACGCTCAAGAAACGGGTTGGCACGATGATACGACGGCGTGCACGGGTGCACAACCGTGGCGTGTGGGCGATGTCGAGGTCAGCGTCGCCAAGGGGCGAGGATGCTGTCGAGGACCGCGAAGTGCGCCGCCGGCGTCTGCGGCTCCGTGACCTCGACGACCTGCTGGCCGTAGGTGATCGAGCGCAGGAGGGCGAGGAGGTCGCCGGTGGGGGTGTCGGGGCGCAGCTCGCCGTCGGTCGCCGCCTCGTCCAGGGCCTCCCGGATGCTGTCCTGCCACGTCGCGAGAGTCGGCGCTCCGGCGTCGGGGGCCGGGGCGAGAGTGGCCAGGCGCCCCCAGAAGCCGACGACCACGTGCGCCTCGGTGCGGGTGCGCTCGTCGACGGGGAGCACCTCGCCCATCAGGGCCCGCAGGCGGGCGAGGCCGCGCAGTCCGTCCGTCGCGGCGGCGATGCGCTCGTCGGTGCGGCGGGTGACCTCGGCCGCCGCGGCGCGGACGACGTCGTCGAAGCCGTCGAAGTAGTGCCACAGGGAGCCGGTCGCGACGCCGAGCTCCTTCGCGACCGCCCGCGAGGACACGCTCTCGTGCCCGTCCCTGGCGGCGACGACGAGCAGCGCGTCGGCGATCTGACGGCGACGCTCATCATGGTCGACGATGCGGGGCACGTGCTCATTGTGTCGCATCGCGACGGGGTCTCGCTTTTTTGAGCGATCGATCAATATACTTCGGCTGTGGACTTCCTGCTCCCGGCAGCATCGTGGCTGATGGCGGCGGCGGGGCTCGTGTCGGCCGGCGCGTGCCTCGCCGCGCGTCGTGCTGTGCCGTGGCAGGGGCGCCAGGCCGCGGTGGTGATGGCGGTGGGGATGCTGCTGATGGCGACGGGCGGCGCGGGAGCGCTGGGCGCGCTGCTGCTCGGTGCCCTGATGCTCGCGTCCGGCATGATCGGCACGATGGGCGTCCGCGGGGCGGCATCGGCGGCCGGCTGCTGCCACCGCGCTCTCGGGGCGCTCGTGATGGCGATTTGCGCCTTCCACGGTGCCGCCGGAGCGGGCGGTCAGGACGTGACGTCCGCGGGGCACACGGGGCACAGCGTCGGCGGTGCGCTCGGTGCGCTCATCGTGCTCGGCACCCTCGCCGTCGTCGGGTGGACGCTCGCCGCAGCCCTGCGTCCGACGGAACATCGAGGTCGTACTGCCCGGCTGCTCGCGGTGGAGTCCTGGGCGATGGCGGTCGGGGTCGTCGCGATGGGCGTCGCCGGCTGACCGTGCGACCCCCGGCCTCACTCCCGCGCGGCGGGGCGGACGAAGGCCCAGGCGGCGATCGCCGCGACGGCGGCGGCCAGGGTCATGGTGACCGCCATCGTGACGGCGTTCGTGCCCCCGATCCCGGCGGCGACCGGGGCGAGCACCGGGCCGAACAGGAACGACGACATGCCGAGCAGGGCGGACGCCGTCCCCGCCCTGGCGCCGTGATGCGCGAGGGCGAGCGTCTGGCCGTTCGGGCCGCCGAGGCCCGCGCACAGCATGAACCCGACGAGTGCCGCCACCATGCCCGCCGCCCCCGTCCCGCTGAGGGCCAGGACGAGGAAGGTCGTGGTCGCGACGAGCGTCGCCGTGACCCCGCCGAGGTAGACACGGAGGGGGCCGAACCGGCGCACGACCAGGCGGCTCGACTGGCTGCCGACGATGCTCGCGAGGGCGCCGGCGGCGAAGGCGAGGCTGAAGCTCTGCGGGCTGAGGCCGAACTCGTCCTGCAGGACGAACGACGACATCGAGAGATAGGTGAAGAACGCCACGCCCGCACCGGCGGAGGCGCACAGGACCGCGGCGAACAGCCGGTCGCCCAGCACGGCGCCGGCGTGCGCCCGCAGCACGCGGAGGCCTCCGCCGTGGCGCGCCTCCGGTCGCAGCGTCTCCGGCAGGAGGAAGACGACCACGAGCAGCAGGACGACGCCGATCCCGGCCAGCACGCCGAAGATCCCGCGCCAGTCCATGATGCGGGCGAGCTGGCCGCCCACCACCGGGGCGATGATCGGCGCGGTGCCCGAGACGAGGAACAGCAGCGAGAGCATGCGGGAGAGCTCGACCCCCTCGAACTGGTCACGGGCGATCGCCAGGCAGATCACGATGCCCGCCGATCCCGCCAGCCCCTGCAGGAAGCGGGCGACGAGCAGCAGCTCGATGTTCGGGGCGACCGCGCACACCGCGGAGAGCACCGCGAACGCCGCGACGCCGATCAGCAGCGGCAGCCGCCTGCCCAGCCGGTCGCTGAGAGGACCGGCCACGAGCTGCCCCAGACCGAGGCCGATCATGCACGCCGACATCGTCACCTGCGCCAGGGCCTCGGTCGTGCCGAGCGACGCCGCGAGCTGGGGAAGCTGCGGGAGGTAGAGGTCCATCGACAGCGGACCGAAGGCTTCCAGCATGCCGAGCACGAGCACCGCCCGCAGCGTGCCCATCCGTGCGGGCTCACCGCGCGCCGGGAGACTCATCCGCCCAGGCGAAGCACGCGGCGCAGCCAGCTCTCCCGCGCGGCCACCGCGGCCCGCGAGACCTCGGCATCGGGGGAGAAACCGGAGAAGCCGTGGTAGCCGCCCGCCCAGACGTGCAGTTCGGCCTGCCCGCCCGTGGCCCAGATCCGCGACGCGTAGGCGACGGCCTCGTCGCGGAAGGTCTCCGCGGCGCCCACCTCGATGAACGCCGGAGCGAGTCCTGCCAGATCCGTGGCCCGGGCCGGTGCCGTGTACGGCGACACGCGATCGGTGAACCGGTCGGCCCCGGCGATCGCGTCCCACGCGGTGTCGTTGTTGTTCCGGTCCCAGGCGCCGAAGCCGTCGTACTGGCGGGTCGACGGGGTCTCGTTGCGGTCGTCGAGCATCGGGCAGCCGAGGAGCTGCCCGGCCAGCCGGGGCCCGCCGCGGTCGCGGGAGAGCAGCGCGACCGCCGCCGAGAGCCCGCCCCCGGCGCTCTGCCCGGAGGCGATGATGCGGGAGGTGTCGATGCCGAGCTCGTCGGCGTGGGCGACCATCCACTCCAGCGCCGCGTAGCAGTCCTCCGCCTGCGCCGGTCCGGGGTGCTCGGGGGCGAGGCGGTACTCGACCGCGACGCCGACGACGCCGTGCCGCTCCGCGAGGTCGATGAGCTCGGCGGTGCCGAAGAAGCGCGTGCCGAGCACCATGCCGCCGCCGTGGATCGACAGCACCGCCGGGGCCGGGTCCGACGGCGCCTGCGCCGGGCGCACGACGGTGATCTCGAGGTCCGGAGCCCCGACGGGGCCGGGGATGACCCGGTCCTCCCAGGTCACGGCGCGGCCCTCGGCCTGCACGGCCATCGGCGGGATGATCGTGGCGAAGTGGTCGCGGTTGGTGTGGATCGTGTCCGCGCGCAGCGGGATGACCTCCACGAGGTCGACGAAGGCGTCGAGTCCGGCGACGAGCTCCGGGTCGTAGGGCACCGGCTCCGGCGTGCTCATGCGGCGGCCCGCCAGATCCGTCGCAGCCAGGAGGCACGGGCGGCGAGGGCGGCGCGGGTGATCTCGGCCTCCGGCATGTACATGTCGAAGCCGTGGGCGCCGCCGCCCCACACGTGCAGCTCGGCCTGTCCGCCGGTCTCCCAGATCCGGAGGGCGTACGCGGTGTCCTCGTCGCGGAACATCTCCGCCTCGCCGACCTCGATGTACGCGGGCGGGAGGCCGGAGACATCCGTCGCGCGGCTCGGCGCGGCGTAGGCCGGGGCCTCGGCGCTGAACGCGAGCTCCTCGCCGAGGACGCATGACCAGGCGAGGAGGTTCATGTCGCGCTGCCAGGTGCCGATGCCGTCGTACTGCCGACTGGCGACCGTGGTGTTGGTGTTGTCGATCATGGGGCACAGCAGCAGCTGCCCGGCCATGACAGGGCCCCGCCGATCGCGCGCCAGCAGGGCGACGGCCGCGGTGAGACCGCCGCCCGCGCTGCCTCCGCCCACGACGATGCGCGCGGGGTCGATGCCGAGCTCCGCGGCGTGGGCGTGCGTCCACACGAAGGCCGCGTAGCAGTCCTCCACGCCCGCGGGGTACGGGTCCTCCGGTGCGAGGCGGTACTCGACGTTCACGGCCACGACGCCGTGCTCCGCGACGATGTCGACGACCCGCGCCGTCTCCCACGAGCGGTGGCCGACGATCATGCCGCCGCCGTGGATGTTCACGAAGCCCGGGAGCGTCGAGGTCTCGGAACCCGCCGGTCGGAAGATCGTGACCTCGATGTCCGGGGCTCCGGGCGGGCCGGGGATGACGCGGTCCTCCCACGTGATGTCCCGGCCGGCGATCACGGTGTCGTTGTCCGGGAACATCCGGTCGACGCCGTCGCGCGGCAGGGTCTCGCGGGTGAGCGCGGGCTGCGGGTTCTTCGCGATCTCGTCGAGCACGGCCTGTACGTCGGGATCGAAGGGGACGGGGATGGTCATGGTTCTCCTCGGGTGGGACGGCGTCAGGGGCCTTCGGGGTCGACGACCCCGCGGTCGGCCCAGAAGGGCTCGACGAGACGGCGCAGCTCGGCGGCGCCGATGCGGTCGACGAGGGCGGCCGCGTCGAGGTTCGCCCGCAGCTGCGCGACGCGGGAGGCGCCGAACAGGGTCGTCGTCAGGGCGGGGTGGGTGAGGGTGAAGGCGATACCGAGCTGGGCGGGGGTCACGCCGAGGTCCTCCGCGACCGCGGTGAACGCGGGGACGTCGGCGATGATCCGCTCCCGGATGTCGCCGGGGTCGCGCCCGATCTGCCGGCCGCCGTTCACCGTCCCGGCGAGGATCCCGCCCTCCAGGCAGTCCGAGGCCTGCAGCGTGAGGCCCTGCTCCCAGAGGCGTGCGAACGGCTCGCCGTCCGGGATCGACCGGCGCGAGACGCTGTACTTGAGCTGCGCGATCTGCGGGCCGGGCACGCCTTCCGCGGCGGCGAGGTCGATCAGGGTCTGGATGCTCCCCGCCGACCAGTTGTTCACGCCCCACGCGCGGATGAGCCCGGCGTCGGTGAGGGCGGCGAGGTCGAGCACGAGGTCGCGCAGGTCGAGGTCGTCGCGGCGCAGGTCGCCGAGGATCACGAGGTCGGCGTGCTCGGTGCCCACCCGCATCAGGGCGTTCTCGAGCTGCGGGCGGAAGCCGTCGGCACCGAGGGCCTCCAACCAGAGCTTCGACGACAGCAGCCACTCCTCTCGGCGCAGCCCCGCTGCGCGCACCATCGCCGAGAAGATCACGTCGGTGAAGACGGGCGGGGCGCCGGGTGCGGAGTACACGCCCACGTCGAAGAGGTTCACCCCGCGGTCGGTGGCCTCGCGGAGGAGCGCGACCGCGTCGGCGAAGTCCATGCGGTCGTAGGTGTGCCACGAGCCCAGGGAGAACAGGGAGGCATGCAGGCCGCTGCGGCCGATCTCGCGAAGGGGGAGGGAAGTGGTCATGATGATCCTCAGAGGCTCGGGTCGATGACGGCCTTGACCTCATCGAGGTGGTGCATGTGCGCGATCTTCGCGGAGGCGTCGGCGAGCCCGACCGGGGCGCTGAACAGGTCGTCCCAGGGGAAGCGGTCGGCGAACGCCGTGAAGAAGTCGATCGCGCGGGCGTAGTCGGAGATGTCGCCGTTGAGCGACCCGACCACCGTGAGCTCCTTGCCCATGATCGTGCTGAGGGCGAAGCCGTCCCCAGCAGGGCCGGTCGAGCCGACGATCGCGACGGTGCCGCGCTGGGCGGCCATGCCGACGGCGTCCGGTCCGACGCTCGGGGCGCCCGCGAAGTCGAACACGTGGTCCGCCCCCTGGCCTCCGGTCAGCGCTAGGACCTGGTCGACGACGGGACCGTCGCGGAAGTCGACGACGGCGTCGGCGCCGAAGCGGGCGGCGAGTTCCAGGCGGGCCGCGGGAGCGCCGACGGTGATGACCTGCCCGGCACCCGCGATGGTCGCGACTGCCGTGGCGAAGATGCCGAGGGCGCCCGAGCCCTGCACCACCACGCGGGAGCCGGGGCGGATACGACCGGCCCGCTCGAACGCGCGGAGGACGGTCTTCGCGGCGCAGCCCGCCATCGAGGCCCAGGTGTCCTTGACCGCGGCCGGGAGCAGGAGCTTGGCGGCACCCGGGGTGACGTACGCGTACTCGGAGAGCCCGGCCGTCGCGAACGGCGGCACGTCCGCGCGCTGGAGGAAGCCGTAGCCGCGGCGGGAGCAGGCGACCGGTTCCCGGAGCACGACGCAGCCGTGGCACTCGCCGCAGGTGGACTCCGACCAGCCGATCCGGTCGCCGGCGGAGAGCGGGCGGCCGAGCGCGTCGCGGGTGTCGGGTCCGGTGGCCACGATCTCGCCGACCATCTCGTGGCCGAGGACCAGGGGCAGCATGCCGGGGAACGACATCCTCCCCTCCCAGATCTCGATGTCCGTGCCGCACAGCGTGGTGCAGGCGATGCGGACGAGGGCGGCGCCGGGTTCGATCTCGGCGGGCAGCGGGAGGTCCTGCAGGGTGAGCGGCTCGCCGTGCGCGGTGAGCACCGCGGCGCGGGTGGTGGTGGGGAGGGTCATGGTTCTCCAGTCGCGGGGCGGGTAGCGGGATCGAAAACGGTCCTCCGCGGTGCCCGGGAGGGGCGGAATCGATCCCGCACGGAGGGGGACGCGGTCAGACGAGGAGCTGGCCGCCATCGACGGGGACCGAGACCCCGGTGATGTGGCTGGCAGCACTGCTCGCGAGGAACAGCACGAGCGGGGTGACCTGGTCGACCTCGGCGATGGTGCCGAGCGGGATGCGCGACTCCCACGCGGCGCGGGCATCCGGGTTCGAGGCGAAGTCGGCGGTCAGGGGCGTGAGCACGGGGCCGGGGGCGACAGCGTTGACCCGCACCCCGGAGCCGGCGAGCTCGATGGCCGCGGTCCGGGTGAGCGCGTCGACCGCGGCCTTCGTGGCCTCGTAGTGCCCGAGGCCGGGGGTGGGCTGCCGGGCGCCGATCGAGGAGATGTTGACGATGGCCCCGTGGCCGGCCGTGGCGAGCAGCCCGCCGAAGACCCGCAGCATGAGGAACGTGCCGCGGACGTTGACGCGCAGAGCCGCATCGACCGCGTCGACCGCGACCTCCTGGAGTGTTCCGCCGCCGGCGACGACGCCGGCGTTGTTGACGAGGACGTCGAGTCCGCCGGCCGCGTGGATCCGTTCGGCCGCCGCCTGCACCGACGCTTCGTCGCCGATGTCGAGGGGGAGGGCGGTGGCTCCGATCTCGGTGGCGACGGCCCGGGCGGCATCGAGATCCACGTCGCCGAGGAAGACATCATCCCCGGCGGCGCGGAAGGCGGTGGCGATGCCGCGGCCGAGCCCGGAGGCTCCTCCGGTGACGAGGATACGGCGCGGGGAAGCGGTCATGGTCGTCCTCACTGACGGTGTTGCGATGGGATTCCTCCGTTATATTCTACAACCATAGAAAAACACAACCCCGTGCTGGAGACGGCGAAGGAGCCCTCATGTCCGATGTGATCTATCCCCGCAAGCCGCTGTCCCCGGGAGGCGCGACGGTGCCGCCGCTCGCCCTCGGATCGTGGAACACCTGGGATCGCATGGAGTTCGACGACGCCGTGCAGCTCATCCACCGGGCGGTCGAGCTCGACGCCGGATTCTTCGACATCGCGTACTACAACATGGGACCGCACGCCGAGAACTCCCGGACCGACATCCTCTTCGGAGAGGCCTTCCGGGCGAGCGGGGTGGACCGTTCCGACGTCGTGCTGTGCGGCAAGCTCTGGCTCTGGGACTGGCCGAACCAGGGCTTCCGTGGGCAGATCGAGGAGTCACTGGAGCGGGCCGGCCTCGACCGCTTCGACACCCTCGTGGTGGGGGACTACCTCGACGCCCCGGACGTGCCGCGGCTCGTCGCCGACGTGAACGCCCTCCTCGCGGACGGCCTGATCGACTCGTGGGGAATCAACAACTGGCGGATCGCGGACACCAGGGCGGCTCTCGCCGAGGCGGATGCGCAGGGGCTGATCGGCCCCTCGTTCGCGCAGCTCAAGTACGGCATCGCCCGACGGGCCATGGCGGAGGGTGACGCGTACGGCCCGCTGTTCGCCGACGGAACCCTCGCGCTGCAGGCCTCGGACGTGTTCGAGGGCGGGATCCTCGCCACCGGACGGATGCCCCAGCGCAAGATCGGTGCCGACGTCGGAGGTATCCGCGAGCGGATCCTCGCCGTGTACCCCGAGGTCGCACGGGTCGCGGGGGAGTTCGGGGTGACCCCGGCCGCCCTCGGCATCGCCTTCTGTCTGGCGAACCCCGCGACGGCCACCGTGCTCTTCGGTGCCTCCCGCGTCGCGCAGCTCGAGGAGAACCACGCCGCCCTCGCCCTCGCCCGCGACCACGGAGCCGAGGTCCGCGCCGCCCTCGCCGACTGCCGCGTCGACCACGCCGTCCGCCCCGACGGCACCTGGTGACCCCCGTATCTCCCCTCCCCGTGCGGGATCACTTCCGCACCTCCCGCGCGTCCCGCAGGCACGTTCCTGATCCCGCTTCGCTCGCCCCCGCGCCCCACTCCGCGTGCGGGATCAGTTCCGCACCTCGCAGGCACCCCAAGGGCCCGTTTCTGATCCCGCACGGCGTGACGTTCCCCGCGCCGATTCGAAAACGCGCCGCGCAGGGAGGGCGAGCGGCCGAATCTGATCCCGCTTCTGGTGGTGACTGTTTGTCCATCACCGGGCCCGCCGCTCGTGCGGGACCGGACCGCTCTCCGGAGCCCGGATCAGAAGGGCTCCTCGCCTCCGTGCTGGATCGGAAGTGCCCCGCGCACGCGCCGGATCAGAAATGCTCCTGGGGCCCGGGTGGGCGGTGCGTTCTTGATCCCGGGAAGGGGCACGGTGGCCCGCGGGGGTGCCCGCGTGGCCCGTTCGCGCCGTCGCTCACCCCGGTGCGGGATGAAAGGGGTGCCGAAAAGGCATCACCGAGGGGCGTTTCTGATCCGGCTGGAGGGGTGGGCGCGGTGGCGGGATCAGAAATGGGCCGCGCGGGGAGGGCAGGGGTGCGGTATTGATCCCGGTGCCCGTGCCTGCACCCGCGGGGGTGTGCGCGGGGGAGCAAGGTGCGTGCGCGCTGAGGCATCAGTCCGCGCGCCCGGGGGCGGAAACACGCTTGCGCTCTTTTTCCACGCATGTAGACTAACCAGCACGACACATCGAAGTGGCGTCGGTCCCGGTCTCCGGTCAGCGGCTCTTCGAACCTTCTTCACCACCCCCTGCACCCGAGAGAAGGAACCATGAAACGAATGCCCCTCGCGGTCGCCGCCGCCGTCGCCGCGACCCTCGCGCTCGCCGGCTGCAGCGGCGGCGGAACGCCCTCGCCGTCCGACGGCGGTGGCGCCGAAGGCCCCGACGCCCTCAACATCGGCAACTTCCTCGATGTCACGTCGTGGGATCCGTCCCTCGCCGACATCGGGTTCGACGGCCCCTACCTGTCCGCGGTGTACGACGCCCTGATCGCCCTCGACGCCGACGGCACCCCGATCCCGTCGCTCGCGACGAAGTGGACCGTGGCCGACGACGACCTCAGCATCGACCTCGACATCCGCACCGACGCCGTGTTCAGCGACGGCACGCCGGTCGATGCCGACGCCGTCGTCGCGAGCCTCGAGTACCTCAAGGCCGGCGCCCGGTCCGGTGAGGCCTACGTCAACGCGAAGGGCTTCGAGAAGGTCGACGACGACACCGTCCGCATCGCCCTCACGCAGCGCGACGACACGATCCTCTACCTGATGGGCCTCGGCCGCAGCTACGTCATGCCCCCGGCCTCCATCGAGGCGGGCACGCTCGGCAGCGACCCGGTCGGCTCCGGCCCCTATGTGCTCGACAGCGACACCAGCGTCGCGGGCGCCGAGTACCACTTCACCAAGACCGAGGACCACTGGGACGCGAAGACGTACCCGTTCGCCGAACTCGCGATCTACCCGATCACCGACGCGACCGCCCGGCACAACGCGATGCTCAGCGGGCAGATCAACGTGCAGTACGGCGACGTGGCCAACCTCGACCAGGCCGAGCAGCAGGGCTGGAACACCGCCCAGCGCGTCTCCGGGTGGGCGGGATTGGTCATCACCGACCACACCGGCGCGAAGAGCGAGCCCCTCGGCAAGCTCGAGGTCCGCCAGGCGCTGAACTACGCGTTCGATGGTGCGGCCGTCCTCGCGGCGGTCGGCAGCGGTGCGGGCGTGGCCACCAACCAGGTCTTCCCGGACGGCGGCGACATCAACGACCCCGAGCTCAACGACGCCTACGCGTTCGACATGGACAAGGCGAAAGAGCTCCTGGCCGACGCGGGGTACCCGGACGGCTTCGACATCTCGATGCCGATGTCCCCGATCTTCGAGATGTGGAAGCCGTCGGCCGAGCAAGCCCTCAACGAGCTCGGCATCACCGTCACCTGGGACAACATGCAGATGCCGGACTACCAGCTCAACGCACCCAACTACCCGATGTTCATCTCCTTCCTCGCGATGGACGGCAACGACGTGGCCACCGTCTCCCGGCAGCTGACGAGCGTGCAGTGGTTCAACCCGGAGCCCGACTACGCGAAGAACGAGGTCATCGCCCCGCTCGTCGAGAAGGTGCAGACGGAGCGCGGCGACGCGCAGACCGCCGCCATCGAGGAGCTCAACGAGGCCCTCGTCGACCAGGCCTGGTGGTCGGTCTGGTACCAGGCGAACAACATCTACTACACGGCGCCCGGCATCCAGCTGCAGCCCGTCGTGGGGATGATGTTCCCGACGCTGCGGTACATCACGCAGGGCTGAACGCCCGCCGGGGCGGTCGCCACGCGGCCGCCCCGGCACCCCTTCCCCTCCTCCTCACCCTCGAGAGGCCCCCATGCTCCTCTTCACGGCGAAGCGGGTGCTGTCCGGCATCCTCCTGCTCGTCGCGGTCTCGATCGGCACGTTCTTCCTCGCCCACCTCGCGATCAGCGATCCGACCGCCTCGCTCCTCGGGACCACGGCGAGTCCTGCGCAGCAGGAGGCGCTGGCGGCGAAGATCGGTCTGGACCGCCCCCTGATCGTGCAGTTCTGGGACTGGTTCTCCCACGCCGTGCTGCTCGACTTCGGCGTCTCGTGGCGCAACTTCCAGCCGGTCGGCGCGCAGCTCGCGGTCAAGGTCCCCGTCACGCTCTCCGTCGTGACCCTCGCGACCCTCATCACCGCGGTCATCGGCGTCGCGTTCGGCATGATCACCGGACTCCGCCCCGGCACCTGGTTCGACCGGATCATCAAGGGGATCTCCGTCGTCCTCTTCGCGCTCCCGGGGTTCTGGGTGAGCCTGGTGCTGGTGATGTGGCTGGCCGTGCAGCTCAAGTGGTTCCCCGCCGTCGGCTACGTCCCGCCGACCCAGTCCGTCGAAGGGTGGCTGCGCTCGATCACGCTCCCGGCGATCTCCCTCGCCCTGGGCGGCATCGTCGCCGTGTCGGAGCAGCTGCGCAATGCCGTGATCGCCCAGAGCCGCCAGGACTGGGTGCGCACCCTCCGCAGCCGTGGCCTGTCCGCCGCCCGGGTGAACCTGCACATCCTCCGCAACGCCTCGCCCGCCGCGCTCACGGTGATCGCCTTGATGTTCGTGGGCCTGCTCTCCGGCGCCATCGTGGTGGAGCAGATCTTCAGCCTCCCCGGTCTGGGGCAGCTCACGAACCAGTCGTCGCAGAACGGCGACATCCCCATGCTGCTCGGGATCACGGTGGTCTCCATCGTCTTCGTCGTCCTCATCAACCTCCTGCTCGACCTCGTGCTCGGCTGGATCAACCCGAAGGTGCGCGTCGCATGACCACGACAGACATCCGCGTCGCCTTCGACCGGGCAGCCCAGAAGCGCCGGTCGAGCCTGTTCCGACGCTTCCTCCGTCATCCCGGCGGCTACATCCCGCTCGCGATCTTCGTGCTCATCGTGCTCGTCGGGGTGTTCGCGCCGCTGCTGGCGCCGATGGACCCGAACCTCGTCGACCTCGCAGCCGCGAAGGCCCCGCCCTCGCCGGAGCACCTTCTCGGCGGCGACTCCACCGGCCGCGACATCCTCAGCCGCCTCATCTACGGGACGAGGACGACGCTGTGGGGTGCGCTCATCACGATCGTCACGGCGCTCGTCATCGGGGTCCCTTCGGGTGTCGCAGCCGGGTACTTCGGCGGCGTCTTCGACCGGGTCGCGACCTGGATCAGCGACGCCCTCCAGTCGATCCCCGGGATGATCATCCTCCTCGTGGTCGCCGCCGGCAGCCGCAACAACTTCGAGCTGCTGATGGTCACCGTCGGCGTCTTCATGGTCCCGGGGTACTTCCGCATCGCACGGTCGCAGACGCTCGCCGTCCGCGGCGAGGCGTACATCGACGCCGCCCGTGTGTCGGGCCTGTCGGACGCGCGCATCATCTTCCGCCACGTCATCACGGCCGTCTACCCGCCGGTCATCATCCAGACCGCGCTCACGGCGGGTATCGCCATGGGCATGCAGGCGGGGCTCCAGTTCCTCGGCATCGGCGACTCGAACGTGCCGAGCTGGGGCGCGATGATGCTCGAGGGCTTCCGGCTCATGCTCACCTATCCGCTCATGCTGCTGTGGCCCTCCGCCGCGCTCGGTCTCACGATCGCCGTCCTCGCGATCATGGGCTCCACCCTCGCCGAGCTCGTGCAGGTGCGCACGCCGCGCGCGGCCCGACGGCGGCGGCGCGGAGTGCTCGAGACCACGGACGAGGTCGCCGCGGCTCCCGCCACGGGCAGTGTCCGCCACGAGGCCCCGGCGTCGGCCCTCCGCGTCGAGAACCTGCACGTCGTCCACGCGACGCCGACGGGGGAGACCGAGGTCGTGCACGGCGTGACGCTCGACGTCGCGCCCGGGGAAGTCGTCGGGATCGTCGGCGAGTCCGGGTCGGGCAAGTCGCAGACCGTGTTCTCGGTGCTCGACCTGCTCCCCGCGACCGGCCGGGCGACCGCCGACGCGATCTGGGTCGGCGGCGCGGAGGTCACCCACGCGACGCCGAAGGAGCGCCAGGCACTGCTCGGACGCACCATCGGCTATGTGCCGCAGGAGCCGATGAGCAACCTCGACCCCTCGTACACGATCGGGCATCAGCTCATCGAGCCGCTGCGCCGGACGCACGGGCTCGGGAAGGCCGCCGCCCGGCAGCGCGCGCGGGAGGTGCTCCTGCGGGTGGGGCTGTCCGACCCCGACCGTGTGATGCGCAGCTACCCGCATCAGGTGTCCGGCGGCATGGCGCAGCGCGTGCTCATCGCCGGCGCGATCGCCGGTCGGCCGTCGCTCCTCGTCGCCGACGAGCCCACCACCGCCCTCGACGTCACCGTGCAGGCCGAGGTCCTCGAACTGCTGCGGGAGCTGCAAGCCGAGTACGGCATGGCGCTGCTCATCGTGACGCACAACTTCGGCGTCGTCGCCGACATCTGCGACCGCGTGATCGTCATGCGCGGCGGCGACATCGTGGAGTCGGGGCCCGTGGACGAGCTCTTCGCCGCGCCCACCCAGGAGTACACGCGCGAGCTCATCGCCGCGTCGCTCGACGAAGCCGAGGGCCGTGCCGCGCTCGACGGCCGGCGGACGGAGGTCCCCGCATGAACACCGCTCCGGTGAACCCCCTGCTGCAGGTGGACGACCTCGTGGTCGAGTACGGCCGGGGTCGGCACGCCTTCCGCGCGCTGCACGGCGTCTCCCTCGACATCGCCCCCGGTGAGTGTCTGGGCCTGGTCGGCGAGTCCGGATCCGGGAAGTCGACGCTCGGCAAGGCCATCCTCGGCCTCGCCCCGGTGACGGCGGGGCGCATCCGCTTCGACGGTCGCGATATCGGAGACCTCGGCCGCCGGGCCCGGCGGGCGCTCGCCGACGATGTGCAGGTCGTGTTCCAGGATCCGTACGGCTCCCTCAACCCGGCACTGACCATCGGCGACATCCTCGCCGAGCCGCTGCTGACGACGGGCATCGGGGCGAAGGCCGCCGAGAAGCGCGTGCGCGACATGCTCGACCGGGTGCGGCTGCCCTCCGCGAGCATGGACCGATACCCGAGCGAGTTCTCCGGCGGGCAGCGGCAGCGCATCGCGATCGCCCGCGCCCTCGTCCGCGGTCCGCGGCTGATCGTGTGCGACGAGCCGGTCAGCGCGCTCGATCTCACCACGCAGGCCACCATCCTCGACCTCTTCATCGAGCTGCAGCGCGACACCGGCGTGGCCTACCTGTTCGTCTCGCACGACCTCGGCGTCGTCCGGCGGGTCTGTCACCGGGTCGCCGTGATGTACCGGGGCGAGATCGTCGAGATCGGAGACGGGGAGCAGGTCACCCGCGCGCCTCGCCACCCCTACGCCGAACGCCTGCGGCTGGCGTCGCCCGTCGCGGACCCGGGGGCTCAACGGGTACGCCGGGAGCAATGGCTCGCTCTGCGGGAGGTGCCCGATGCGGCGGTACGGTAGCTCCAGGCCGGAACACGCCACACCCCGGACTCGGCCGGAAGGACGCCATGCCGAAGATCATCGACCACGACCAGCGGCGACGGGACATCGTCGAGGTGGCCAAGAGCATCATCCTGAAGGGTGGGTTCGAGGCGGCGACCATGCGCAGCATCGCCGCGGAGGCGGGCTTCGCGAACGGTGCGCTGAAGCACTACTTCCCCGGGAAGGAGAGCATCGTCGCGGCGACGTTCGAGACCATCCTGCAGCAGATGTCCGAGGGCGTGGAGGCTGCGGGGCAGGAACCGGTGGCGGCGGACGACGCGCTGCGCGGCTTCCTGCAGGCCACCGTGCCGCGCGACCCGGAGCAGATCGCCGCGGGCCGGGTGCTCCTGGCGCTCTGGGAGTACGCGATGGCGAACGAGTCGCTGGCCGAGCTCTATCGCGGACACCTGGGCTCGTGGCGAGCCTCGCTCATCGCGCGCATGGAGGCGGCCCGCGACGAGGGGTCGATCCGCGATCAGGACTACGGCCCGCTGGCGGACGAGTACATCTCCGCGGCGGTCGGGGCGACGGTCATCAACCTCATGTACCCGGACGGCGACCGCATCGCCGACTACGAGAACTACATCGACCGGTTCCTCGCGCGGCTGCGCTGAGGGCGAGGGGCCGGTCCCGAGAGGACGGCCCGTCATGACCCTTCCCCCCGAACGACCCGTGGTGTTCCTGCACGGCCTCGCCTCGCGCGGCACGCAGGACTGGCCGGACAGCGAGTGGACGGCGGTGCTCGGCGACCGGCCGCGCCGGGTCCTCGATCTGCCGGCGCACGGCGACGCCCCCGGGCTCGGCGTCGTGCCGACCTCCGCGGTGCTCGACGCGCTCGCCGACGCGATCGGCCCGGACGAGGTCGACCTCGTCGGCTACTCGCTCGGTGCCCGGCTCGCGTGGGATCTCGCACGGCACCCCGGTGTCGCGGTGCGGCGTCTCGTGCTCGGCGGCCTCAGCGCGGGGGAGCCCTTCGCGCTCGTCGACCTCTCCGCCGCGCGGGCCGCGCTCGCCGGCGGACCGGCGCCCGTCGACCCGCTGACCGGGATGATCGTGCACATGGTGAGCCTGCCCGGGAACCGCCCGGACGATCTGCTCGACCTCATCGAAGGGCTCGCGGCCGAGCCGTTCGCGCCCGAGGCCGGAGCGCCGGCGATGCCGGTGCTGCTCCTGGGCGGCGAGGACGACCCGATGGCCGCGGGCATCGACGAGCTCGCCGCGCGGCTGGCGGACGTCCGCGTGCGGCGCGTCCCCGGCGATCACCTCGTGGCCCTGCACACCGCAGCGTTCCGCGAAGCCGTGCGCGGGTTCCTCGCGGACTGAACCCCGAGACCGACGCCCGGCCTCTTCCCGTCCTTTATTTCCCACGTTCGTAGACATACCGAAAGGCATTCGCCATGACCGACACCCCCACCCCAGACGCCGCCCGCATCCTCGACATCGCCACCGGCTACATGGCCGCGAAGCAGCTCTTCCAGGCCAGCCGCATCGGGCTGTTCGCCGCCGTCGCCGCGGGCGCGGACACCGCCACGGCGATCGCCGAGCGCTGCGGGGTGAGCGAGCGGATCGCCCGGCTGCTCGCCGACGCCCTCGCCGCGAAGGGTCTCCTCGTCCGGGCGGAGGGGCGCTACGCCCTGGCGTCCGACGCCTCGGCCTACCTCACGGGGGAGGACGCGGTGATCGACCTCGCTCCGTTCCTCACGTTCCTCGACGAGATCAGCTACCCGCACTGGCTGCAGTTCGCGCACACGGTCGACACGACCGAGCCCGGCGACCTGCAGATGGACGACGCGCGGTGGGGCACGTTCATGGCCGGCGTCATGACGTACAACCGCCTGCACGCGCAGGAGTTCGGCCGGCTCGTCGACCTCGCCGGCGCGACGAAGGCCCTCGACTTCGGCGGTCTGTCCGCCGAGTTCGCCCTCGCCGTCATGGCGCGCAACCCCGAGCTGCACACCACGTTCGTCTACGCCCCGGGGTTCGAGGACGGCGTGGCCGCGGCGGTCGCGGCCGCAGGCGTCGCCGACCGGGCTGCCGTCGAGGTGGGGGACACGGCGACCGCGGCCCCCGAGGGTGCCTATGACGCGGTGTTCGCCAACCACGTCATCCACCGCTTCTCTGCGGAGGAGAACGCGCAGATCTTCCGTCGGCTCCGTGCCGCAGCGGTCGACGGCGCGACGCTGACGGTGCTCGACTTCTTCCTCGACGACGACGACGAGCAGCGTGCGCTGGACGCCCTGCACGCGGGGGAGTATCTCGTGATCGACGGCACCGTCGTGTATCCGGAGTCCCAGGTGCGCGGCTGGCTGACGGACGCCGGATGGGCGGTGCGCGACACCGTCGCCCTGCCGGGGAGCCCGCGCGTGCTTCTGGCCACCGCGGTCTGACGACCGCGGTTCGAGACTGGTCCGAGGGGGATCAGAGGCGGGCGGCATGCGTGAACATGCCGCCCGCCGTTTTCGCGGTGTTCGTGCGGTCAGTCGCGCGTGAACACCGTGCGGCCGTCGACGATCGTGCGCTCGACCTGGAGGGCGGCGAACGGGCGCCCCGGGCTGCACGGATCCTCGTCGAGCACCGTGATGTCGGCGACCTTGCCGGGCTCGAGGGTGCCCTTCCAGCTCGCGGCGCCGTCCTGGATCGCGGCGTCGGCCGTCATGGTGCGCAGCAGCCGGCGCCGCGTTGCGGCGTCGTCCGTCCGGCCGTCGGCGGCGAGGAGGGCGAGGGACGCATCGAGGCTGGGGCGCCAGTCCGGCGTGGCGATCGGGGCGTCGCTGGTCACGGTGGTCAGCGCCCCGGAGGAGAGCATCGCGGACAGCGGCCACGCGGCGGCGGCGCGGGCCTCGCCGAGCTGCACCGCCGCCCAGGAGTGCGTGTGCGCGGCGATGAGGGGCTGCACGGCGAAGCCGACGCCGAGGCGTTCCGCGCGCCGGATCTGCGCGGGGGTCGCGAGGTCGCCGTGCACGATGTGGTGGGGTCCTGGCGGCGGGGGTGTCTGGCCGTGCCGTTCCAGCGCGATCAGGAACTCCTCGATCGAGCGGTCGCCGGTGGCGTGCACCGCGATCTGGAGACCGCGACCGGCAGCCAGCGCGATCATCTGCTGGAAGGCGCTGAGCGGATCGGCGTCGCCACGCGTGAGCAGGTGCCCGGACGTCCCGTCGGGGTAGGGCTCCGACGTCCAGGCGGTGGCCATCGGCGGGATGCCGTCGGCGAAGATCTTCACGCCGGGGATCGCGAGCCAGCGGGGATCGGTCGACGGCGGCGGCACCGGGAGTCCGGCGGCGAAGTCGTCCAGGGAGCTCTCGCCGTCGATCGTCCCGAAGAGGCGCAGCAGCGTGACGCGCGAGGTCTGCGCGCCCTCCCTGTGCAGCTCCACGTACGCGTCGAGCATGTCGGTGCCGAAGCAGCCGGTCTCGCCGTCGTCCTCGCCGGGGCCGATGCCCGGCTCCGTGTAGCTCGTGACGCCGAGTTCCGCGAGCAGCGCCCACGCCCGACGCAGGGCCCCGCGTCGCTCGTCGGCCGTGGTCACGAGGCGGCCGGTCGGCTGCTCCTCGGGCGGGGTGTCGGAGAAGAACAGGTGCGGCCAGCGCGCGCCCAGCCAGGCGGCGTGGAGATGGGCGTCGTTGAGGCCGGGGATCGCGGTGCGACCGTCGAGCTGCACCACCTCGCGGGCCGGGAGGGCTTCGGCGGCGGCGTCGGTGGCGACGATCACCCCGTCCCGGACGGCGATCGCGGTGGCGACCGAATCGGTGGCGTCGACGGTGTGGATGCGGCCGCCGCGGACGAGGAGGTCGGCGTCGTCGCCGAGGAGTGCGCTGCTCATTATTCCACCAGTGTAGACGTAAAACTCGCGCGCACGGGAGGTCCTGCGCCGGCCGATTCGGCGCGTTGTTCCGCGGCTTGTACCCTGGAGTCATCCCCCGAACACCCCGGCAACCTCATGCGCGCCGGCGACCTCGGCGCGCGCTCACACATGCAAGGACGCAGATGAACGATTCCGCGGCACACCGCGACGAATGGACGGCGAGCGAAGAGCTGGCGGAGCGGATGATCCCGCTCATCGGGGCTCTCAAGCGCGAGCGCGACGTGGTCACCTCGTTGCACGGTCATCGCCTGCTCGGCCTCTCGGCCACCGGCCTCGTCGAGGTGCACGAGCGCGTGGCCCAGCTCGGACACGAGCGCCTGGCGGTCGAGGACAGCCTGGCGGTGCTCGAGGGCATCCACGCCCTGGCCCCCGGAGCCTCGTCGATCGACGTGGCCCGCCTCGTGGAAGGGCACGCGGAGAGCGGCCGCCCGCTCGAGGAGTACCTGGCCGAGACCCTGGCCCCGGCCGTCGGCGCGGTCCCGGCACCGCCGACCGACGTCGTGCTCTACGGCTTCGGCCGCATCGGCCGCCTGCTGGCCCGCATCCTCATCGCGCACACCGGCGGCGGGAGCGGGCTCCGGCTCCGCGCCATCGTCGTGCGCCGCGGCTCCGAGAACGACCTCGTCAAGCGCGCGTCGCTGCTGCTGCGCGACTCGGTGCACGGCCGCTTCGCGGGCTCGGTCACGGTGGACGAGGACGCCGAGCAGATCATCGCCAACGGCACGCGCATCCAGGTCATCTACTCCGACGACCCGGCCGCCGTCGACTACACGGCCTACGGCATCGACGACGCGATCGTCGTCGACAACACCGGCCGCTGGCGTGACGAGGCGGGGCTCTCCCAGCACCTCCGCGCGAAGGGCGTCGCCCGCGTGCTGCTGACCGCGCCCGGCAAGGGCCCGCTGAAGAACATCGTGCAGGGCATCAACGACGACACGATCACCGACGAGGACCGCATCGTCTCGGCGGCGTCGTGCACGACCAACGCCATCACCCCGGTGCTCGCCGCGATCGACGAGGCGTTCGGTGTGGTGAAGGGCCACGTCGAGACCGTGCACTCGTTCACGAACGACCAGAACCTCATCGACAACTTCCACAAGGGCGACCGCCGCGGACGCTCCGCCGTGCTGAACATGGTCATCACCGAGACCGGGGCGGCGAAGGCCGTGGCCAAGGCCCTGCCGCAGCTGGAGGGCAAGCTCACGGGCAGCGCGATCCGCGTCCCCACGCCGGACGTCTCACTCGCGGTGCTGCACCTCACGCTGGAGCGCCCCGCCACCAAGGACCAGGTCAACGACTACCTGCGCCGGGTGTCGCTGCACTCGAAGCTCCGGCAGCAGATCGACTACGTGGAGAGCCCCGAGGTGGTCTCCACGGACTTCGTCGGCTCGCACCGCGCGGGCATCGTCGACGGCCTGGCCACGATCGCCGACGAGGACACCCTCATCCTCTACGTCTGGTATGACAACGAGTTCGGCTACTCCTGCCAGGTGATCCGGGTGCTGGAGACCATGGCGGGGTCGCACCCCGTCGTCCTCCCCACCCGCCGCGAAGTCACCCTCTGACTCCCGACCCACCCCCTTCCGCTCGACCCGGCCCCCTGCGCGCGCACGCAACGGGCCGGGGCACGCGAAAGGGGGTGGGTCGCGGCATGATGAGGGGCATGAAGACCTCACAGTGGCGGGAGGAGCGGCTGCGGTGGCAGGGGCTGACCGCGCCGGAGGCGGACGTGGCGGGAGCGGCGGCGCGGCTGCTCGCGGTGCAGAGCCAGGATTTCACGGCCGGACGGTGGGCGCTGGCCGTGCGGACGAAGGGCGACGCACGCCTCCGCGACGTCGACGCCGCATTCGACCGTGGGGATCTCGTCCGGGCCTGGACCATGCGGGGGACGCTGCACACGATCCCCGCGCGCGACCTCGGCTGGGTGCTGGAAGTCACGGCCGCACGACAGCAGCAGCAGGCGGCCTCCCGACAGCGGCAGCTCGGCATCGACGACGCCATGATCGACGCGGTCGTCCGGGAGCTCACGCCGCGGCTCCGCGACGGCGGCCTCACCAGGGGCGAGATCTTCCCGGTGCTCGAGGGCATCGGCATCGACCCCTCAGGGCAGCGCGGCATCCACCTGCTGTTCGCGCTGACGGTCTCCGGCGTGCTCGTGCAGGGGCCGGTCGTGCCGCGGGAGGGCATCACGCGGGAGCAGCGGTTCGTGCTCGCGGCGGACCACATCCGCGATCACGCCCGCCCGGAGGACTCGCTGGCCGAGCTGTTCGTCCGCTACGTCGAGGGTCACGGGCCCGCGGGGGTCGCAGACTTCGCGTGGTGGTCGGGGCTGACGCTCGGGCGGTCTCGGGAGGCGGCGGAGCGCGCGGCGACCCGGGTGAGCGAGGTCGAGGACGGGGTCTTCGTCGGCCGCACCCCGCCCCGGCGCGCGGCGGGCCGTCCGTCCGTGTTCGCCCTCGGAGCCTTCGACGAGTACTACATCTCCTACGCCGACCGCACCGTCGTCTGCGCTCCGGAGCACCTCCCCGCCGTCGGACCGGGGAAGAACGGGATGGTGAGGGCGACCGTGGTGGAGAACGGCCGCGTGATCGGCTGCTGGACCCACGCCGCCGCCGCCCACACCACCCCTCCCACGCTCTTCGAGCCCCCCGAAGATCCCGCCGCCGTCCCCGCCGCCCTAGCCCGCTTCGCCGCCTTCCTCGCTTGACCTGTCGTCGACCCACCCCTTTCCGCGCCTCCCGGCCCCCTACGCCCGCGCGTAACGGGCCGGGGCGCACGTAAGGGGGTGGATCGGCGCGTCACTCACTCGCGTGGCGGCCCAGGAAGTTGTAGACCTCGTTGTCGTCCACGCCGGGGAACATGCCGCGGGGGAGCGGCGAGAACATGTGGGTGTGCACGCGGGCGCTCGGCCACGCCCGGCCCTTCCAGCGCTCCGTGAGCTCGGCCGACGGACGACGGCAGCACGCCTCGTCGGGGCAGGTCGACACGGCCCTGTCGTTCGTCTCGCGTCCCCGCCACCACCGGGCGTCGTCGAACGGCACGCCGACCGTGACGGAGAACTCGCCCTCGCTCGACGAGCCGGTCTGCGTGGAGCACCAGAATGTGCCGGACGGGGTGTCCGTGTACTGGTGGTGCTCGACGGTGCGGTTCTGCTCCGTGAAGGCGGAGCGAGCCTGGAACTTCCGGCACACCCGCTGTCCCTCCACCGCTCCCGTCACGTCCATCGGCAGGGGCAGGTCGTCGTTCTCGTAGACCCGCGTGATGGCGCCGGTCGAGTCGACGCGCAGGAAGTGCAGCGACATGCCGAGGTGCTGCGTGAGGAGGTTGGTCATGCGCATGCCGGCGGCCTCGTGCGTCACGCCGAAGCCGTCGCGGAAGTCCTCCACCGCGAGGTTGCGATCCTTCTTCGCCTGCTGCAGGAAGGCCACCGCGGCGGTCTCCGGCATCAGGCAGCACGCCGCGAAGTAGTTGATCTCCAGGCGCTGCTGCAGGAAGTCGGCGTAGTCGGTCGGCGGCGTGTGCCCGAGCAGACGGTGCGCCATCGCCTGCAGCGCCATGGACCGCAGGCCGTGTCCGCCGGGGATGGACGCCGGGGGCAGGTAGATGCGGCCGTTCTCGAGGTCCGTGACCGAGCGCGTCGAGTGCGGCAGATCGTTGACGTAGATGAGCTCGAAGCCGAGCTTCTCGGCCATGATGCTCACCGTGCGGTGGGTCAGGGCGCCCTGCGAATGGCCGGCCGCCTTGAGCTGCTTCTCCGCGAGCTTCTCGATGTCCGGGAGGTAGTTGTTCTGCGCGCGCATCCGCAGGCGCAGCTCCGTGTTGGCGCGACGGGCCTCCTCCGGGGTCGCGATGGCCTCGCGCTCGCGGCGCTGCAGCTCGCGGTGCAGCCCGAGGATCGACTCGATGGTCTCGTCGCTCATGCCCTTCGTGACGCGGACGGGAGAGACCCCGAGCTGACGGAACACCGGACTCTCCTGCGCCCGCTCCAGCTCGATCTCCAGGGCCGCGCGGCGGTTCGGCGGCTCGCCGGAGATGAGATCGGTCACCTCTGTGCCGGTGGCCTGCGCGATCGCCTGGAGGAGCGACAGCTTGGGCTCGCGCTTGCCGTTCTCGATGAGGCTGAGCTGGGAGCCGGCGACCCCGACGAGGGCTCCCAGCTCGTCGAGCGTATAGCCCTTCTCCAGGCGGCGGTGCCGGATGCGGTGGCCGAGGGTCGTGAGGTGGATGCCGGAGGACGCCATAGTTTGAGTCTAGCGAAAGAAGTGTGATTCTTATCGCTCGATTTGGCCGAAAGTCCGCGCCGAGGGCGAAGAAGATGGAAGCAACGCCCCACACTTCGAAGGAGCAGTCATGGCCATGGCCGAAGTTCTCACCCCTCGCACGTCCCCGGTCGCCCCGACGCGCACGTTCGGCACCGCTCCCTCCTACGACACCCCCGCGATGGCGGAGCTCGCCGCCTGGGTCGAGGAGATCCGCGCGCTGACGCAGCCGGACGCCGTGCACTGGGTGGACGGTTCGCGCGCCGAGAACGACTGGCTGCTGCGCGGACTCGTCGATGAGGGCAAGCTCATCAAGCTGAACCCCGAGTGGCGTCCCGGCTCGTACCTGGCGCGCTCGCACCCCAGCGACGTCGCCCGCACCGAGGCGCGCACCTTCATCGCCTCGGAGCGCGAGGAGGACGCCGGCCCCACCAACAACTGGGCCGACCCCGCCGAGATGCACGCGAAGATGGACGAGATCTTCGAGGGCTCGATGCGCGGCCGCACGATGTACGTCGTGCCGTTCTCGATGGGTCGCGTCGGCGGGCCGCTGTCGCACATCGGCGTGCAGATCACCGACAGCGCCTACGCGGTCGCGTCGATCGGCATCATGACCCGCGTGGGGGACGAGGTCACCCGCCAGATCGCCGAGGGCGCGCCCTGGGTCAAGACGGTGCACTCCGTCGGCGCTCCGCTGGAGGCGGGCGAGCCGGACGTCGAGTGGCCCTGCAACGACGACAAGTACATCGTGCACTTCCCCGAGACGCTCGAGGTCTACTCGTACGGCTCGGGCTACGGCGGCAATGCGATCCTCGCGAAGAAGTGCTTCGCGCTGCGCATCGCGTCGGTGATCGCCCGGGACGAGGGCTGGCTCGCCGAGCACATGCTCCTCATCCGCGTGATCGACCCGCAGGGCAAGGCGTACCACGTGGCCGCCGCGTTCCCGTCGGCCTGCGGCAAGACGAACCTCGCGATGCTCCGCCCGACGATCCCGGGCTGGAAGGTCGAGACCCTCGGCGACGACATCGCCTGGATCCGTCCCGGCGAGGACGGACGGCTCTGGGCGATCAACCCGGAGGCCGGCTTCTTCGGCGTCGCGCCCGGCACCGGAGAGTCGACCAACGTCACCGCGGTCGAGACGCTGTGGGGCAACACGATCTTCACCAACGTCGCGCTCCGCCCCGACGGCGACGTGTGGTGGGAGGGCCTGACCGACGAGGCGCCTGCGAACCTCGTCGACTGGGAGGGCAACGACTGGACGCCCGACTCCGGCCGTCCCGCGGCGCACCCCAACTCGCGTTTCACGGTGTCGGCGGCCCAGTGCCCGCAGATCTCCGAGGACTGGGAGGAGGCCGTGCCGCTCGACGTCATCCTCTTCGGCGGACGCCGCGCGAGCAACGTGCCGCTCGTGGTCGAGGCCACCGACTGGACCCACGGCGTGTTCCTCGGCTCGAACATCTCCTCCGAGCGCACGGCGGCGGCCGAGGGCACGCTCGGCGAGCTGCGCCGCGACCCCTTCGCGATGCTGCCGTTCTGCGGCTACAACATGGCCGATTACTTCGGTCACTGGCTCAAGGTCGGTCGCGGCCTGCGGTTCGACCGTGCGCCGCGCATCTTCCAGGTGAACTGGTTCCGCCGTGGTGCGGACGGCCGGTTCCTCTGGCCCGGCTTCGGCGACAACTCCCGCGTCGTCGACTGGATCATCCGCCGCGTGGCCGGCGACGTGCCGGCGGTGGACAGCCCCATCGGACGCCTGCCGCGCGTGGAGGACCTCAACCTCGACGGCCTCGACATCCCCGCGGAAGACCTCGACGAGCTCTTCTCGGTCGACCCCGAGGCGTGGAAGGCCGAGGCCGACCTCACGGAGGAGTTCTACGACACGTTCGGCGACCGGGTGCCCGCAGCTCTGCGCACCGAGCTCGCGTCGCTGCGCTACCGCCTCGCGAAGGCCTAGCCCCCAGACCGGTGCCGGTTCGGGGGAGCCGGCACCCTCGGCCTCCGGGTCGAGATAGACCCGCGAAGACGGGGCATCAGAGACGAACCCATGGCTGAGTGGTCTCCGACGCCCCGCCTTCGTGGCACTCACTCCCGTCGAGACCCCGGTTTCGCGTCGAGACCCCGCCCCGCATACGCGCGGAAGGCGGGGTCTCGGCGGAAACGCGGGGTCTCGGCGGTGGACAGAGGGAGGGGAGGGGGGAGGGGGGAGTCAGGCGAGGAGCTGGTGGCGGGCGAGGTCGCGGTAGAGCGGGGTCGACTCCACGAGCTCGGCGTGGGTGCCCTGTCCGACCACCACGCCGTCCTGCAGCACCACGATGAGGTCGCTGTCGACGACGGTGGACAGACGGTGCGCGATCACGACGAGCGTGCGATCCGTGGCCACCGCGTCGATGGCCTCGCGCATGCGCTGCTCGTTCACGCCGTCGAGCGACGAGGTCGACTCGTCCAGCAGGAGGATCGGGGCATCCGTGAGGAGTGCCCGGGCGATCGCGAGCCGCTGCCGTTCGCCGCCGGAGAGCATCACGCCGTCCTCGCCGACCGGGGCGTCGACCCCGAGGGGGTTCCGCTCCAGCACGTCGCCGAGGTTCACGGCGCGGAGCACGCGCTCGCAGTCCGCATCGGTGGCGTCGGGGGAGGCGAGCCGCAGGTTCTCGGCGAGGGTGCCGGCGAGAGTCGGGGCGTCCTGCTCGACGTAGCCGAAGTGGGCGCGGAGCTCGTCCCGCGCGTAGGTGCGGGTGTCGTGTCCCTTCAGACGGATGGAGCCGCCCGTCGGGTCGTAGAAGCGCTCGATGAGGGAGAGGATGGTGCTCTTCCCCGCTCCGCTCGGACCGACCAGCGCCACCCGTGCCCCCCGAGGGACCGCGAACGAGACCCCGCGGAGCACCTCGTGGTCCTGCGGGTCGGGGGCGGCCTCGGCCTGGTCCAGGTGTGCGTCGGCGAGCAGGGTCTGCGCCTCTCGCGCGGCGGCGCGGCGGGCGGCGACGACGTTCTCCGGGTAGCGGAAGCGCACGTCGCGGAACTCCAGGGCGGGGGCGTCCGCACCGGGCTCCTCGTCACGGGGCAGAGCGGCGGCGGTGGCCGCGTCGTCCTGGGTCTCGGTGGGCAGGTCGAGGACCTCCTGGATGCGGCCGAGCGCGCCGAGGGCCTGGTTGACGGAGGTGATCGCGCCGAAGGTCGAGGCGAGCGGCATCACCAGCAGGAAGAGGAACATCACGAACGAGATGAGGGCCGCGATCGAGATTGCTCCGGCGGCGACGCGGAAGCCGCCCACGCCGAGCACGACGAGGAGGGAGAGCTGGAGGGCGATGCCGGCGACCGGCACCACGAGCGAGGAGATCTTCGCGATCCGCACGCCGATGCCGTACGCCTCGGAGGCCCGCTCCGTCACCGCCGCGGTCTCCCGCTCGGTCGCGCCGGAGGCCCGGATGGTGCGGATGGAGCCGACGGCCCGCTCGACACCCGAGGCCAGCTCGCCGACCTTCTCCTGCTGGGCGGTGGACGCCGTGCGGATCCGGCCGCTGAGGGCGACGACGACCACGACCGACACGCCGATCACCACGACGATGAGCAGCAGCAGCACGGGGTCGATGAGCAGCATCGCGATGAGCGCCCCCGCGAAGAGCACGACGTTGCCGACCGCGTCGGCGAGCCCCTGCGTGAGGACGGCGTAGAGCAGCGTCGTGTCGGTGCCGACGCGGGAGACGAGGTCGCCGGTGCGCCGTGCGTCGAACTCCGACGTCGGCAGGTGCAGGATGCGGGCGATGAGCTTGCGGCGGCTGGAGTACACGACCGCGGTGCCGGTGCGCTGCAGGAGGTAGTGCTGGAAGCCGGAGATGATCGACGACACGATCACGAAGCCGACGAGCAGCCACACGAGCACGCCGATCGTGCCGTCCGATTGCACGGCTTCGATGACCTGTCCGACGAGGAGGGGTTGCACGAGCGAGGTCGCGGCACCGAACACGCTGAGGACGGCGACGACGACGAGGGTGCGCTTGTGCTCGAAGAGGAAGGGCAGGAGCTGGCGGAAGGTGGCGCGGGGCCCGTCGGCCGGTGCGCCCCGTCCGCGTCGGCGTGCTGTCGCCGTGCGGGACATGGGGGACCTCGATCTGGAGATGGTACATCGACCGTACTCGGGGGACGGTCGTTTCCTATGGGGCGGCTGTATGGGCTCAGGTGCGGCCGAAGCGCCGATGTGCCGCCTGCTTCGTGACGCCGAGGGCGCTCGCGATCGCCTGCCACGAGTAGCCGCTCGTGCGGGCGCGACGGACCTGGGCCTCTTCGGCGCGGGCGAGCTCCTTGCGCAGCGCGGCCAGGCGGTGGAGCTCGGCGAGGGGTTCGCCGCCCTCGGCCGCGGCGATGGTGGTCGGTTGAGACATGGGGACCTCCTTCGCGTCAATATTCGTTGACGCGGCGGGCCCCTGTCAAGAAGTGTTGACGAGCACGTTGACTATGTCGCGCGCGAGCTGGAAGACCTCGTCCGGTACCGCAGCAATGCGCAGGTTCTCGAGGCGTCCCGGGCACGGGCGCGCGCCGCCGGCGTCTCCCTGACGCGTGAGAGCATCCTCACCGCCCGTGATCGCGAACGGGACGAGCGCGAGTGAGCGGGACGTCGGAGGCGGTCGTGCTCGATGCCTCGGCCGCGATCGAGGCACTGCTCGGCGAGGAGGTCTGGACGCACGGCGAGGAGTTCCATGCACACACGGGTCTCGACATCGAAGTCCTGTCCGTGCTGCGCCGACTCACGATGCTGTCCTCGATGCCGGCACACGCTGCCCGCGAGGCCCTCGATGCATTCGGGGCGCTGCAGATCACCCGCCATCCGCTGCGCCGGCTCATCCCGCGGATCTGGTCGCTGCGCGAGGACGTCTCCGCGTACGACGCCGGTTATGTCGCGCTCGCGGAGGCCCTCGACGTCCCGCTGCTCACGGCCGATCGCCGGCTGGCGAAGACGGCGGGGCGGTACTGCGACGTCGTGGTGCTGTGAGCCTCTGCGAGCCGATAACATGCCATCCGCTCCACCGCTAGGGTGAGCGGATGCCGGAGAAGTGGATCCTGTTCGACGTCGGTGGCGTACTCGAAGTCGTCGACGATGACGCCTGGCAGGACCAGTGGTGGGCCCGCTGGTGCCGTGAGGCTGATGTCACGCGCCAGGAGGCGGACGAGCGCCTGGCGGCTGCGGCGCTCCCGCGGATCGACCTCGAAGCGGGAGTGGCTGAGGCATTCTGGGAGGGGCTCGGGGCGGTGCTGCGTCTCGACAGTGACCGCCAGGCGCAGATGCGTGCGGACTTCTGGGATTCGTACTGCGGTCATGCCGACTCGGAGCTGATCGCGCACGCCGCGACGTTGCGGGGACGGGCGAGGGTGGCGATCCTCTCGAACTCGGCGGACGGCGCGCGCGAGGAGGAGGAACGGCGCTATGGGTTCTCTGCGGTGTTCGATCCCATCTGCTACAGCCACGAGCTGGGAGTGGCGAAACCCGACGGCCGGGCGTACCGCAGCGCGCTCCAACAGATGGATGCGGCCCCGGAGGACGTCCTCTTCATCGATGACCACGTGGAGGCCGTCCGCGGCGCCCATGAGATCGGGATGTCGGCGATCCTTCACCGGAGCACCGCGCAGACCATAGCCGCCATCGAGCAGTTCCTCCGGGCCTGAGCCCAGCCGGACAGCGAACGGCGCCCGTGTCCGAGGACACGGGCGCCGTTTCGTCGTTCGGTCGGCCTAGAGCTCGACCGCGGAGGCCAGACCGAGGTCGTCCTCGTAGTCGTGGTCCTTCGTCTCCGGGGTGAAGATGAGCGCGATGAACGTCAGCACCGCCATCGACGACAGGTACAGTCCCACGAGCCACGGCTCGCCGCCGACAGCCGCCCACAGGGCCACCGCGATGAACGGCGCCACGGCCGCACCGAGGATCGACGACACGTTGTACGCGATCGCGGAGCCGGAGTAGCGCACGTTCGTCGGGAAGAGCTCCGGCAGGAGGGCCCCCATCGGCCCGAACGTCGTGCCCATGAGCATGAAGCCGAACACGAGGAAGGCCTGGGTGAGGGCCCCGGTGAACTTCGGGTCCGCCTGCGGGAGCAGGAAGATGTTGAACGACAGGCCGAAGACGACGATGAGTCCGGTGACCCACAGCAGCAGCTTGCGGCGTCCGATCGCGTCGGCGATCGGCCCGGACAGCAGCGTGAAGATGCCGAAGAACACGACGCCGATGATCTGCATGAGCACGAAGTCCGTGTAGCCGAAGCCGAGGCCCGGATAGAACTGCGCCGCGAACGCGCTCGGGTCGAAGTCTTTTCCGGTCGCTTCCGCCGCAGCACGGGCGGCGGCCGAGGCGGTCTCGAGGTCGGCGGCCTTCGTGCCGTAGGTGAGCGTGAAGTTCGTCATCAGGTAGAACAGCACGTAGGTCGCCAGCATGATGAACGTGCCGAGGATGAGCTGCTTCCAGTGGTGCCGGAACACGGTCGCGAGCGGGAGCTTGCGGATGGCCCTGGTCTTCTCCGCCTTCTTGAACGTGTCCGACTCGACGAGCCGGAGCCGCACCCACAGGCCGATGATGACCATGACGGCGGAGAACAGGAACGGCACGCGCCAGCCCCAGGAGAGGAAGGCCTCCGACTTCAGCGCCGGGTCCTCCGGGTGGGGGAGCGCGAAGTTGATGGCGAGGAAGATGCCGTTCGCGATGATGAAGCCGAGCGGCGCGCCCAGCTGCGGGAACGAGCCGTACCAGGCGCGCTTGCCCTTCGGGGCGTTCTCGGTGGCCACCAGCGCCGCGCCCGACCACTCGCCGCCCAGCGCGAAGCCCTGGGCGAGACGGAGGATCAGCAGGAGCAGCGGGGCGACCCAGCCGATCTGCTGGAAGGTGGGCAGGAGGCCGATCACGAAGGTCGCGATGCCCATGGTGAGGAGCGATGCGACGAGGGTCGCCTTGCGCCCGAACTTGTCGCCGAAGTGCCCGAAGATCACGGCACCGATCGGGCGGGCGACCATCGCCGCGCCGAAGACGGCGAACGACGACAGCAGCGACGCGGTGTCGTTCGTGCTCGGGAAGAAGAGTGTGGGGAAGACGAGCACGGCTGCCGTCGCGTAGACGTAGAAGTCGTAGAACTCGATGGTGGTGCCGACGAGGCTCGCGGTGATGACGCGCGAGCGGGGGTTCGCGGGTGTGGTGGCGGTGCTCAAGGGGTCTCCGATCCTCCGCCGGTATACCAGCGGACTCGGGCGAGTCTACGCCTTCCTGAGAGTTGGCTGGACGTTCATGACGCGATGGTGCCGAGCGCGTCGGTGCCGCCGCGTAGAGTCGGGGAAGACCGGCCGGAGGGGGACCATGACCACGCGGATGCTGCTCCTCGCCGACACGCACGTCCCGAAGCGGGCGAAGCGGCTGCCGGACGCGGTGCTCCAGGCGATCGACGAGGCCGATGTCGTCGTGCACGCGGGGGACTGGGTCGATCTCGCCACCGTCGAGCTGCTCCAGGCCCGCGCGCGCGTGCTCCACGGCGTGCACGGCAACAACGACGGCCCCGAGATCCGCCGGGTGCTGCCGGAGATCGCGCGGTTCACCGTGGAGGACACCGCCGTCGCCGTCGTCCATGAGACGGGCGCCGCGACCGGGCGCGAGAAGCGGATGGACCTGGCCTTCCCCGACGCCGGCCTGCTGGTCTTCGGGCACTCGCACATCCCCCGGGACACCGTGACGCCGAACGGGCTGCGCCTGCTCAACCCGGGCTCTCCCACCGACCGGCGACGGCAGCCGGTGCACACGATGATGCACGTCGTGGTCGACGGGCGCGATGTCGAGGCGACCCTGGTGCCGCTCCGATGACGGACGACGGAGCCGACGGGCCGATCGCCTACCGGGCGCCGATGCGCTCGCGCGACGACGCCGTCGCCCCGGGGGTCGCGGTCGAGCGGGCGCTCGCCGGCGGGGTGTGCGGCATGGGCGGGCGGCTCGACCGCGAGCCCCGCTCCCTGACCGCGGCGCTCGCGGCCGTCGATGCCCGTCATGGCGAGCGAGCGGCGCGGCGGCTGGAGCGGTTCGCGGCGCTTCCGACGGGAACCCTCGTCTGGACGCGGGACGTCGACGGGTACTTCTGGCTCGGGACGCTGACGGGGCCGTGGCGCTACGACGACGATCCGGCGGCGGTGGCGGCAGACCTCGTGCACGTGCGCGACTGCACCTGGTCCTCGCGCCCGGTGGCAACCGCCGACGTCCCGCCGGGCGTCACGGCCACGTTCGCCCGCGGCGGACGCAACGGCCAGCGCATCCGGACGGCCGGGGCCGCGGAGCAGTCAGCCGCACTCTGGGAGCGCGGCGTCCGCTGATCCGCGCCTCAGCGCCAGATCGCGGCGATGGCCGCGTTGACCGCGGTGAGGATGCCCACGAGCCAGAAGATCGCCGGCGGCACCACCTGGTCGCGCTTCTGGCGCGCCGTCCCGATCCCGAGCAGGGCGCCGATGGCGAGGAGGATGACGAGCTTCGTGCCGATCTTGGCGTAGTTCATCTCGACGCCTTCGGGGAGGCCCCACGGGGCGGCGAGGGCGAGGCCGGCGACCGCGGCGATCGTCATGCCGATGGTCATCAGACGCGTGAACACCCGCTTGCCGCCGAACGCCTGCGCCGCCCAAGCTCCGAAGAGCACGGCGAAGCCGATGAGGTGGACGAAGAGCACGATGTGGCGCAGGGTCTCCATGCCCTCACCGTACGAGAGTGCGGCGTTCCGCGCCACCAAGGCACGCCTGACCTCGCGCCCGCGATCGGGCGCGAGGTGGAGGGAGTCAGCCGCGCAGCTCGCGGATCACGAGGGCGGTGCGCAGCGCCGCGTCCGCGGCCTCCGCGCCCTTGTCCTCCTTCGAGCCCTCCAGGCCCGCGCGGTCCAGTCCCTGCTTCTCGTCGTCGAGCGTGAGCAGCCCGAACCCGACCGGCTTACCGGCATCGAGGGAGACCCGGGTGAGGCCGTCCGTCGCCGCCGCCGAGACGTACTCGAAGTGCGGCGTGCCGCCACGGATGATGACCCCGAGGGCGACCACCGCGTCCGCACCGCCGGCGAAGGCGGCCTGTGCGGCCACGGCGAGCTCGAACGAACCGGGCACCCGCACGAGCCGATGCGTCGCCCCCGCCTCGTCGAGTACCCGCTGCGCACCGGCGATCAGGCCGTTCGAGATCACCTCGTGCCAGGTGCCGGCGATCACGACGACCTCCAGCCCCCGCCCGTCGATGTTCCCCGTCTTCGGTGCTCCGGCGCCGCTCATTCCTCGTCCTTTCCTGCCGCGAGAGCCTCGGCGAGCTCTGCCTCGCCGATGATGTGGCCCATGCGGTCGCGCTTGGTCTCCAGATACTGATGGTTGTTCGGGCCCACGCCCACGATCAGCGGCACCTGCTCGACGACGTCGAGGCCGAGCTCGCGCAGCTTGTTCACCTTGTCGGTGTTGTTGGTGAGCAGCCGGACCTTCGAGACGCCGAGGTCGGTGAGGATCCCGGCCGCTGCCGCGTAGTCGCGGGCGTCCGCCGGGAGGCCCAGCGCCAGGTTCGCGTCGACGGTGTCCAGGCCGTCCTCCTGCAGGCTGTAGGCGCGCAGTTTGTTGATGAGCCCGATGCCCCGACCCTCGTGCCCGCGCATGTAGATGACGATGCCGCCCTCGCGGTCGATCGCGTCCAGCGCGGCGTCGAGCTGCGGCCCGCACTCGCACTTCTGGGAGCCGAATGCCTCGCCGGTCAGGCACTCGGAGTGCACGCGGACGAGCGCGGTCTCGGTCGGCTCGCCGGACACGACCGCGATGTGGTCGGTGCCGGTGACGCGGTCCTTGTAGGCGAGGAAGCGGAACGTGCCGTGGTCGGTGGGCACGGTGGCGTCGGCACGGAGGCTCACGCGGCGTCCGCGCTGGGCGGCCGGTGTCGCTCCGTCCGGGTCGATCTCGTTGAGATGCGCGATGAGCTGCTCGATCGTGATGACCGGCACGCCGTCGCGGGCGCCCAGTTCGAGGAGCCCGGGAAGTCGCATCATGCTGCCGTCCTCGGCGACGACCTCCGCGATCGCGCCGACGGGCCGGAGCCCGGCGAGCTTCATGAGCTCGACCGCGGCCTCGGTGTGGCCGCTCCGCTCGCGCACGCCGCCGTCGACGGCCCGCAGCGGCAGCACATGGCCGGGGCGGATGAGGCTCGCAGGGGTCGAGGACGGATCGGCCAGGACGTTGAGGGTGTGCGCGCGGTCGCTCGCGCTGATCCCGGTCGTCACCCCGTCCGCGGCGTCGACGCTCACGGTGTAGGCGGTGGAGCGGGCGTCTTCACTCGCCGCGACCATGGGCGGGAGGTTGAGGCTGTCCGCGAGGTCGGTGGGCATCGGCGCGCAGAGGAAGCCGGACGACCAGCGCACCGTCCACGCCACCCACTCGGGGGTGGCGAGCTCGGCGGAGAGGACGACGTCGCCCTCGTTCTCGCGGTTCTCGTCGTCGGCCACGAGCACGGGCCGGCCGGCGCGCAGCGCCTCCAGGGCCTCGGGGATGGTTGCCAGGCTCATCGCGAGCCCCCTTCCGGTGCGGCGCGGAACGCGAGCAGCCGCTCGACGTGCCGCGCGAGGATGTCGGTCTCCAGGTTCACGCGGTCGCCGACCGCGCGGGTGCCGAGGGTGGTCGCCGCCAGCGTCTCCGGGATGAGCGACACCTCGAACCAGTGCCCGCCCCGGGTCCCTGAGCCGTCCGGGGTCCCTGAGCCCTCCCGGGTCCCTGAGCCTGTCGAAGGGGTCGCAGGGCTCACCGCGCTCACGGTCAGCGAGGTGCCGTCGACCGAGATGGAGCCCTTGTCGACGACGAGCGGCGCGAGGTCGTCCGGGAGGCTGATGCGGAGCACGCTCCACTGCGCGCCCGGGCGCACCTCCAGCACGACACCGGTGCCGTCGACGTGGCCCTGCACGATATGCCCGCCGAGCCGCGCGCCGACGGGCATCGCCTTCTCGATGTTGACTCTCGTGCCGATGATCGCCGTGCCGAGGGCCGCGACGTCGAGCGTCTGCTTCATGACGTCGGCGTCGAAGGTCTCCGCGGTGGAGCCGACGACGGTCAGGCAGACGCCGGAGACCGCGATCGACTCCCCGTGCACGGCGTCGGCGGCCGCCTTCGGGGCGCGGACGGTGAGCCGCCAGCCGTCGCCCGACTCGGCGATGGCGGTGATCTCGCCGATCTCCTCGATGATTCCGGTGAACATCAGAGGCTTCCCTCCTTCTCCGGGCCCGTGTGGTCCGGGTCGTCCGCGTCCGCAGGATGCGCGATCGCGAGCAGGTCTGCGCCCAACGGCAGCCATTCGTCCACGACGAGGCGACGCGCCTGGTCGATCGAGCGGACACCGATGTCGGTCACGGCCAGGCGGCTCCCGCCCAGGAGGACCGGGGCGATGTAGGCGAGCACACGGTCCGCGAGTCCGGCGGCGAGGAAGGCGCTGGCGAGCGTCGGGCCGCCCTCCACGAACAGCGTCTGGATGCCGCGCGCGTGCAGCGCGGCGAGGACCGCCGACAGGTCGTGCGTGTCGAAGAACACCGGCGTGTGCGGATGACGGTGCACCGCCGCATCCGCAGGGGTGGGCCGCGCGCCGATCACGACCGGGACGGGCTGATGCGGAAGGAGCTCGTCGCCGGCGCGGGCGGTGAGCGCGGGGTCGTCGGCGAGCACGGTGCCGGTGCCCACGACGATGGCGTCGGCCTCGGCGCGTCGCCGGTGCACGTCGGCACGCGCCTCGGCCCCGGTGATCCATTGGCTGGTGCCGTCGTCCGCTGCAGCCCTGCCGTCGAGGCTCTGCGCCCACTTGACGGTGACGTGCGGACGGCCGCGTCGCGCCGCGAAGAGCCAGTCGCCGATCAGCGCGCGTGCCTCCGCGGCCCGTTCGCCGGACTCGACGCTGACGCCCGCGGCGCGCAGCCGCTCCGCGCCGCCGCCGGAGACCTCACCCGGGTCGTCGAGGGCGTAGACGACCCGGGCCACCCCGGCCTCGATGAGCGCGAGCGCGCACGGACCGGTGCGACCGGTGTGGTTGCACGGTTCGAGGGTGACGACCGCGGTCGCGCCGCGTGCAGCGCCAGGGGCGAGCTTCGACAGCGCGTCGACCTCGGCGTGCGGAGTGCCGGAGCCCCGGTGCCAGCCCTCGGCCAGCACCTCGCCGTCGGGGGAGAGGAGCACGGCGCCCACCTGCGGATTGACTCCGCGGGGGCCTCGGGTCGCGAGGGCGAGCGCGCGATCCATCGCGCGGCGCTCTGTCGCGGTCACTGCCATCCGTCGTCCTCTCTGCGGCCTCGGGGTCGCTGCAGGGTGGCGGAACGGACGCACGCGCGTGCGCCTCGTGCTGCCTCCCTTCCGGACTAGCGAGGTGTCCCTCGCATCACCGTCGGTTCCGGAATTCCACCGGATCGGCATCCCGATCACTCGGAACGCTCGCGGACTGTCACCGCCGGTTCGGATTCCCACCGACCCCGGAGCACGTTGCTGCTCTGAGTGTACTCAACGCGTCCGCGCCCGTTTCATTCCGTGGCAGGGGGGCGGTCCCCGCCCCTCACTTGAGCAGGCGGGAGAGCCGCCGGTCGGCGAGCACCTTGCCGCCGGTCTGACAGGTGGGGCAGTACTCCAGGGAGCGGTCCGCGAAGAAGACGCTGCGCACCTCATCGCCGCAGACCGGACACGCCTCGCCCCGGCGGGCGTGCACCCGCATGCCGCGGCGCTTGGCGTCCTTGAGGTCAGCCGGAGGTTTGCCCGCGGCGGCCGCGACGGCCTCGGCGAGGGTCTCCTGCATCGCCGCGAACAGGCGGTCGATCTCGGCGTCGTCCAGCGTGCCGGCGATCGCATACGGCGACATGCGGGCCGCGTGCAGGATCTCGTCCGAGTAGGCGTTGCCGATGCCCGCGATCACGCCCTGGTCGCGCAGCAGACCCTTGATCTGCATCCGCCGGTCGTCCAGCAGCGCGGCGAAGGCGTCGCGCGTGAAGGACGGATCGAGCGGGTCGGGGCCGAGCCGCGCGATGCCGGGCACCTCGGCGGGGTCGCGGACCACGTACACGGCCAGCGACTTCTTCGTCCCGGCCTCGGTCAGGTCAAAGCCGCTGCCGTCGTCGAGGGCGATCCGCAGCGCGATGGGCGACTTGCCCGGCTTGAGGAGCGTGGTCGGCAGGGTGTCGTACCAGCGCAGCCATCCGGCCTTCGCCAGGTGGAAGACGAGGTGCAGCTCGGACCCGCAGGAGAGCACCACGAACTTGCCGCGACGCTCCGCCCCGGTGATCGCCGCGCCTTCCAGCGCCGAGATCGGCGGGTCGTAGGTCTTCAGCGCGGCGATCGCGGCCACGGAGGCACGGGTGATCGTGCGTCCGGTGGTGCGCTCGCCGAGGAACGCGACGAGTCCTTCGACCTCCGGCATCTCAGGCATGCAGCCATCCTGTCACCGGGGTCCGACGCTGTCACGCGTTGGTCGTCCGTTCAGAGCACCGGCCACTCGACCGGCGTCCGGTCGTCGTCGCGCAGCAGCCCGGCGAGCCAGCCGTCGTCCCGTCCGCGCTGGCTGGTGAGTCCCTGACGCATGGTGCCCTCGAAGCGGAAGCCGAGGGCGCGGGCCGCGCGGGCGGAGGGGATGTTGCCCACGACGGCCTGCCAGCGGATGCGGGCGAGGCCGAGCTCCGCGAAGCCCCAGTCGAGCACGGCCCGCGCGGCCTCGACGAGGTAGCCGCGGCCGCGGGCATCGGCGACGACCCAGTAGCCGAGCTCGGCGTGGCCGCCGGCCGCGTGCTCGACGATGTGGTGGAGCCCCACCATGCCCACGAGCGCGCCGTCGGCGTAGACGCCCCAGACGGTCTGCGAGCCGTCCTCCCACCACTGCTCGACGAGGGCGACGAAGTCCTCCGCGTCCTGCCGGAAGTAGGGGGAGGGCACCGTCGTCCACCGCGCGATCTCCGGGTCCTGGCAGGCCTCGGTGATCGCGTCGACATCCGCCTCCGTCGGGGCATGGAGGACGAGTCGTGCGGTGGTGAGGGTGACCGGAAGCATCCCTCCAGCCTAAGACGCTCGACCCGGCCCCTTCGGTTCGCCCCGGCCCCTTCCGCGCGTCCGTAACGGGGTGGGAGGCACGGAAAGGGGTGGGAGGGGAGGAAGCCGACCGCAGTGTCCGTGGGCGCGATTAGGCTTGTCCGGTGACTGTTCCGGGGATTCTGCGCGCCTTGGAAGAGGCGTCTCTGTATCGTGACGCTCTCGCCTGGGCGCACACCGACGCCGACCTCGGCCTGGTCGACGGGCTCGACGCGCCCGTGCTCGCCGGCCTGCTCGCCCAACGCGCGGCGGCCGGCCACCCGGCGGCGCTGCTGGCCGTCGTGCCAACGGGGCGCCGGGCGGAATCGGTGGCGCAGGCCCTGGAGACGTACGTCCCGGACGCCGAGGTGCTCACCTTCCCCGCCTGGGAGACGCTGCCGCACGAGCGCCTCAGCCCGAGTCCGGACACGGTCGGCCTGCGACTGCAGACCCTGCGGCGCGTCGCCGAATGGTCCGGGGAGCGCCCTCTCGTGGTCGTGGCCTCCGTGCGCGCCGCGCTCCAGCCCATCGCTGGGAACCTCGGCGACATCGTGCCGCTGGAGCTGACGGTGGGCAGCCGCGGCAACGAGCTCGACCACGTCGCCGAGCAGCTCGTCGAACGGGCCTACTCCCGCGTCGACATGGTGTCGCGACGAGGCGAGTTCGCCGTCCGCGGCGGCATCCTCGACGTCTTCCCTCCCACGTCGGAGCACCCCTACCGCGTGGAGTTCTTCGGCGACGAGATCGATCAGATCCGCGCGTTCTCCGTGGCGGACCAGCGCTCGCTCCCCGGCGACGTGCCGCGCGTCGACCTCCCGCCCAGCCGCGAGCTCCTGCTCACGGCCGAGGTGCGGGAGCGCGCCAGGGCGCTCATCGGGGGCTTCCCGGCCATCAGCGGCATGCTCGAGAAGATGGCCGAGGGCATCCCGGTCGAGGGCATGGAGTCGCTGCTGCCCGCGGTCGCCGGCCCGCTCAAGTCGCTCGTCGAGTACCTGCCCGAGGGCACGGCGACCGCCGTCATTGACCCGGAGCGCTCGACCGCCCGCGCCCTCACCCTCGGCGAGACGAACCGCGAGTTCCTCGACGCCGCCTGGAGCGCGGCGACCTCTGGGGCCTCGGCCCCCATCGACCTCGGCGCCGGCGACTTCCTCACCATCGCCGACCTGCGCGAGGTCGTCCGCGCCCGCGGCGGCGTGTGGTGGCGCCTGAGCCCGTTCGGGATCGGCGACGCGACCGTGGAGAGCGTCGAGGCGGCCACCGTCATCCCCTCCTTCCACGGCAACGTCGACGGCGCGATCGCCTTCGTCAACGCGAAGGTCGCCGAGGGCTGGAGGGTGGTCGTGCTCGCGACCGGACACGGCCTCGTCGACCGCGCCCGCGACGTGCTGTCCGACCGCGGCATCGCGGCCCGGGTCGTCGAGACCATCGCGGACGCGCCGGACGCGGGGGTCGCGACCCTCACCGTCGGCGGCGTCGAGGCCGGCTTCCAGGTGCCGGAGGCGAAGCTCGCCGTCCTCACCGACAACGAGTTCTACGGCCGCACGATCGGCGGCGACCAGCGCGTCGTCAAGAAGCTCGCCTCCCGGCGGAAGAACGTCGTCGACCCGCTGCAGCTCAAGCAGGGCGACTTCGTCGTGCATGCGACGCACGGCATCGGCCGGTTCGTCGAGATGACCCAGCGCGAGGTCTCCACCGGCGGCCGCAACGCCGCGAAGTCCGTCCGCGACTACCTCGTGCTGGAGTATGCGCCGTCGAAGCGCGGCTACCCCGGGGACAAGCTGTACGTGCCCACCGACCAGCTCGACCTCCTGTCGAAGTACGTCGGCGGCGAGGCCCCGACCCTGTCGAAGATGGGCGGCAGCGACTGGGCGCAGGCCAAGGGCAAGGCGCGCAAGGCGGTCCGCGACATCGCCGTCGAGCTCGTCAAGCTCTACTCCGCCCGGATGAGCGCGAAGGGGTACGCCTTCGGCCCGGACACCCCCTGGCAGCGTGAGCTGGAGGAGGCGTTCCCGTTCGCGGAGACGCAGGACCAGCTGCAGACCATCGACGAGATCAAGGCCGACATGGAGCGGCCGATCCCGATGGACCGGCTGCTCTCCGGCGACGTCGGCTTCGGCAAGACCGAGGTCGCCGTCCGCGCGGCGTTCAAGGCCATCCAGGACGGCAAGCAGGTGGCGATGCTCGTGCCGACGACCCTGCTCGTCAAGCAGCACCTCGAGACGTTCACCGAGCGCTTCGCCGGGTTCCCGGTCAAGGTGCGGCCGCTGTCCCGGTTCCAGACCGACAAGGAGGCGCGGCTCACGCTGCAGGGCCTCCTCGACGGCTCGGTGGACATGGTGATCGGCACGCACCGCATCCTCACGGACCAGGTGCTGTTCAAGGACCTCGGCCTCATGATCATCGACGAGGAGCAGCGCTTCGGGGTCGAGCACAAGGACGCGCTGAAGAAGATGAAGACCAACGTCGACATCCTCGCCATGAGCGCCACCCCGATCCCGCGCACCCTGGAGATGGCGGTCACCGGCATCCGCGAGATGTCGACGCTCGCCACGCCCCCGGAGGACCGGCACCCGATCCTCTCGTTCGTCGGACCCCGCAGCGACAAGCAGATCGCCGCCGCCATCCGTCGCGAGATCCTCCGCGAGGGGCAGGTCTTCTTCGTGCACAACCGCGTGCAGTCGATCCAGCGGGTCGCGGCCGAGCTCGCCGAGCTGGTCCCCGAGGCGCGGATCGCCGTGGCGCACGGCCAGATGGGGGAGCACGCGCTGGAGCAGGTCGTCGACGACTTCTGGGAGCGCAAGTTCGACGTCCTGGTCTCGACCACGATCATCGAGACCGGCCTCGACATCTCCAACGCGAACACGATCATCATCGACCGCGCCGACAAGTACGGCCTCAGCCAGCTCCACCAGCTCCGCGGACGCGTGGGCCGCGGACGCGAGCGCGCCTACGCGTACTTCCTCTACGACGACATGAAGCCGCTGAGCGAGACCGCGGCCGACCGGCTGCAGACCATCGCGGTCAACAACGACCTCGGTTCCGGTATGCAGGTCGCCCTCAAGGACCTCGAGCTGCGCGGTGCCGGAAACCTCCTCGGCGCTGAACAGGCCGGGCACATCGCCGGGGTCGGCTTCGACCTGTATCTGCGCATGATCGGCGAGGCCGTCGCGACCTTCCGCGGCGAGGAGGTCGAGACCGGGCAGGAGCTCCGGCTCGAGCTGCCGCTCGACGCCCGCATCCCCGAGGACTACATCGACAGCGAGCGCCTCCGGCTCGAGGCCTACCAGAAGCTCTCCGCCGCCTCGGCCGCGACCGCGAAGGACGACGCCATCGACCTCGTGGTGGAGGAGCTCGTCGACCGGTACGGCACGCCGCCGGAGGAGGTCACCGGACTCGTTTCGATCGCGCGACTGCGGCGCCGGGCGGCCAGGGCCGGGCTCACCGACGTCGTGGCCATGGGGTCGAACCTGCGCCTCGCGCCCGCCCGCCTCGAGGACTCGATCAAGGTCCGGCTGCAGCGGCTGTATCCGAAGGCGAAGCTCGTCTCCGGCGGGGAGGCTCTCGTCGTGCCGATGCCCACGGTGCCCGCGGCGGTCGGCGTGGGCGTGGAGCCGCTGCCCGACGCGGAGCTGCTCGCCTGGGTCGACCAGCTGTTCACCGCCATCTTCCCCGAGCCCGCCAAGCCCGAGTGACCCGGTGGTGATGATCTCCGAAGTCGTGCACGCCGCAGACGCCGAGGGCTAGTCTGGCCGCATGTTGTACGAGCACCTCGGGGCTCGCCCCCGCATCCACGACACCGCCGTCGTCGCTCCCACCGCCGTCATCTCCGGCGACGTGGAGCTCGGACCGGGCTGCCAGGTGCTGCACGGCGCCGTGATCACCGCGGAGGGCGGCCCGATCACGCTCGGCGCGCACGTCATCGTGATGGAGAACGCGCTGATCCGGGCGACCGCGGCCAACGCCGTCCACATCGGGGCGCACACCCTCGTCGGGACACTGGCCAGCATCGCCGGGGCGACCGTGGGCGAGGAGGTGTTCTTCGCGTCCGGAGCCCGGGTCTTCAACGGGGCCCTCGTCGGGGACCGCTGCGAGGTGCGTGTCAACGCCATCGTGCATCGCCGGGCCGTGCTGCCCTCGGGGACGGTGGTGCCGATCGGGTGGGTCGCGGTCGGCGATCCGGTGCAGCTGCTCTCACCCGACCGGGACGCCGAGATCGCGGCCGCGCAGCCCGAGCTCGACTTCCCCGGACACGTCTTCGGCGTCGACCGGGACACTCCCGACCTCATGGTGCAGCTCACGGAGCGCTACGGCAGCTCCCTCGCACGGCACGCCGACGACCGCCAGGTCTGACCCCCACCCTTCGAATCGCCCGAACGGTCCCATCTCGGCCGGATGTGGGACCATTCAGGCGATTCGAACGGGTTAGATGACGCCCTGGGCGAGCATCGCCGCAGCGACGCGCTCGAAGCCGGCGATGTTGGCCCCCGCGACGTAGTCGCCGGGGACGCCGTGGCGCTCCGCGGCCTCGAAGGCGGCGCGGTGGATGTCGCCCATGATCTCGCGGAGCTTGTTCTCGCTGTCGCCGAAGCTCCAGCGCTGCCGCGACGCGTTCTGGCTCATCTCCAGGGCCGAGGTCGCCACACCGCCGGCGTTCGCGGCCTTGCCAGGGGCGAACAGCACTCCGGCCTTCTGGAAGGCCTCGACGGCCTCGGGGACGCACGGCATGTTGGCACCCTCGGACACGGCACGCACGCCGTTCGCGATCAGGGCCTCCGCATCGGCGAGGCTGACCTCGTTCTGGGTAGCGGAGGGCACCGCGATGTCGACGGGCACCTCCCACACGCTGCCGCTCTCCACGAACCGGGCGCTCGGGCGGCGGTTCGCGTACTCGACGATGCGGGCGCGCTCGACCTCCTTGAGCTGACGCAGCAGGTCGAGGTCGATGCCCGCGTCGTCGACGACGTAGCCGGAGGAGTCGGACGCCGTCACCGCGGTCGCGCCGAGCTGGGCGGCCTTCTGGATCGCGTAGATCGCCACGTTGCCGGAGCCCGAGATGCCGACGCGCTTGCCGTCGAGGGAGTCGCCGTGCACGCCGAGCATCTCCTGCGCGAAGAACACGGCGCCGTAGCCGGTGGCCTCGGTCCGCACCTCGGCGCCGCCCCAGCCGGTGCCCTTGCCCGTGAACATGCCGGACTCGTGCCGGTTGGTGACCTTGCGGTACTGGCCGAACAGGTAGCCGATCTCGCGGCCGCCGACGCCGATGTCGCCCGCGGGGACGTCGGTGTGCTCGCCGAGGTGCCGGTAGAGCTCGTTCATGAACGACTGGCAGAACCGCATGACCTCGGCGTCGGACTTGCCGTGCGGGTCGAAGTCGGAGCCGCCCTTGCCGCCGCCGATGCCCTGACCGGTGAGGGCGTTCTTGAAGATCTGCTCGAACCCGAGGAACTTGATGATCGACAGGTTGACCGAGGGGTGGAACCGCAGGCCGCCCTTGTAGGGACCGAGCACGGAGGAGAACTGGATGCGGTAGCCGCGGTTGACCTGCAGCTTCCCGGCGTCGTCGACCCACGGCACGCGGAACATGATCTGCCGTTCCGGCTCGACCAGGCGCTCCAGGATCCCGCCGTCCACGTATTCCGGGTGGCGCTCCAGCACCGGGGCGATGGAGTGCAGCACCTCGTGGACAGCCTGGTGGAACTCCGGCTCGTGCGGGCTGCGGGCCAGCACCGTGTCGAAGACGGGCTGCACGGAGTCGGCGAGCGGGTGGAAGTCGGTGGGGGTGGTGACGGTCACGCGGGAGGGCTTTCTGATGGGGGATGGGGTGCGGGCGATCGTGTCGCGCGCGAAAGCAGAGCCGGGTGAGGCGGAGGTTTCACTCTAGCGTCGGCGACGAGGGCCTCCGCGCACACGGTGGAGCGGCCGGGGTTACCCGGTGTTCTGCAGGCCGGCGGCGACCCCGCTGACGGAGAGGAGGAGCAGGCGCTGCTGTTCGGCGTCGGCTCCCGAGCCCTCCGGCTGCTCCGGTGCCGACCGGAGCGCGCGGAGCGCCCGCAGCTGCAGGAGCGAGAGGGCGTCGACGTACGGGCTGCGCAGCTGCACGGCGCGCTGCAGCACGGGCTTGTTCTCCAGCAGGCCCTCGCCTCCGGTGAGACGGATGACCCAGCGCCGCGTGAGCGCGAGCTCGTCGAGCACCAGGGCAGCGAGGTCGTCGCGGTCGCCGAGGGCGAGGTACTGCCGGGCGATGCGCTCGTCGGTCTTGGCGAGGCTCATCGCGACGTTGTCGACCATCGTGCGCAGCAGCGGCCACTCGCGGTAGGCCTCCGTGAGCAGTTCCTCGTCGCCGACGGCCTCGAGCGCGGTGCCGAGGCCGAACCAGCCGGCGAGGTTGATGCGGGCCTGCGTCCAGGCGAACACCCAGGGGATGGCCCTGAGGTCTTCCAGCGACTCCACCGAGAGGCCGCGGCGGGCGGGACGCGAGCCGAGCGCGAGCAGGCCGATCTCCTCCATCGGGGTCACGGTGGCGAACCACGGGGCGAAGCCCTCGGCCTTGACGAGCGCGAAGAACCGCTCGCGGGAGGCGGCGTCCATGGTCGCGGCGACGTCGGCGTAGCGGGTGGCCGCGCGGCTCGTGCGCTCCTCGACCGTGGGGGAGGAGGCCAGCAGCGTCGCGGCGGCGACCTGGTCGATGTGCCGCATCGCGATCGCGGGCTCGCCGTAGCGGGCGAAGATGACCTCGCCCTGCTCGGTGAGCTTGAACCGACCGTCGACGGAGTGCGGGGGCTGCGCGAGGATCGCGGAGTTGGCGGGGCCGCCGCCACGGCCGAGCGCACCGCCGCGGCCGTGGAAGAGGGTCAGCTCGATGCCGGACTCCTGCGCCCAGCGGGCGATCTTCTCCTGCGCCGTGTACAGCGCGAGGTTCGCGGCGACGGGCCCGACGTCCTTGGAGGAGTCGGAGTAGCCGAGCATGACCTCCAGTCGGTTGCCGGTCGCGGCCATCCGCTCGCGGAACTCCGGGAAGGTCACGGCCACGGCGAGGATCCCCGGGGCGGCCTGGAGGTCGGCGAAGGTCTCGAACAGGGGCACGACGTCGAGCACCGGGGCGTCGTCGCCGAGCGCATGACGGGCCAGCTCGTACACGTTCGCGAGGTCGGAGGCCGCCTGCGTGAAGGAGACGACGTAGCGACCCGCGGCGCGGAGACCGCGGTCGCGCTGGATGTCCGCGATCGCGCGGAACACCTCCAGCACCTCCTCGGTCTGCGTGCTGATCGGACCGCCGGCCTCGAGCTCGGCCAGGGCCTTCGCGTGCACCTGGGAGTGCTGACGGACCTCGAGCTCCGTGAGGTGGAAGCCGTAGGTCTCGACCTGCCAGATCAGATGCTGCACGCCGCCGAATGCGTGGCGGCGGGCTCCGGCGGCGACGAGGGAGGACTGCACGGCGCGCAGCTCCGCGAGCAGCTCGTCCGGACCCGTGTAGCCCTCGTCGTCTCCGCGGCGCGTGGCCGCCACGCGGCGGGCCATGACGAGGACGACCCGGCGGTGCGGCTCGTCAGGGGAGCGGGCCGCGAGCTCGTCGGCGGCCGTCGGCTCCGTGGCGGCGAAACGCTCCCAGAGCGCGGCGACCTCGGCGCTGGGCGGCGTGTCGTCCGCGGCGAGCGTGAGGGTGCGGCCGATCCGGTCGAGCGCCCGCTCGAGGCCGCGGAGCACGTGGTCGGAGGCGATCTGCGACGCCTCGCGGGTGACCGCGGCGGTGACGAACGGGTTGCCGTCGCGGTCGCCGCCGACCCAGGAGCCGATCCGCACGAACGCCGGGACGACCGGGGCGCTGGCGCCGGACTCCTCGCCGCGGAGGGCGTCGTCGATCCGGCGGTAGACGTGGGGGACGGTGGTGAACAGCGTCTCGTCGAAGACGCCCATGACGGTGCGGACCTCGTCGGTCGGGGAGGGCTTCTGCGCGCGCAGCGGCGCCGTGCGCCACAGGGTGTCGATCTCCTCGAGCATCCGGCGGCGGGCGCGGTGCTCCTCGGAGCCGCCTGCGCTGGCCGCGTCGTGCTGGGTGAGCAGCTCGGAGAGCCGGCGGATGCTCGACGAGACCGCACGGCGGCGGGCCTCGGTCGGGTGGGCCGTGAAGACGGGGTGGAAGCGCAGGCCGTCCAGACGACGACGGGCCTCGTCGTCGCCGACCTCCTCGCGCAGCCGGGCGTACGCCCCTGCGACCGTGTCCGTCGCCTGGGCCCCTGAGCCTGTCGAAGGGGCCTGCCCCGCCCGCTCCCGGAGCACGCGCACGCGCTGGTGCTCCTCGGCGAGGTTCACGAGGTGGAAGTAGCAGGTGAACGCCCGGGCGACCTCGTCGGCGCGGGCGATCGTGAAGGAGTCGGCGATCGCCGCGGCGCGGTCGAACGCGTCGGAGCTGTGGTCCTCGTAGGCCTGGATGGTCGCGAGGCGCAGGCGCTCGACGTCCTCGAAGAGGTCGTCGCCGCCGGCTTCGCGGAGCACCTGGCCGAGGAGCTGGCCCAGCATCCGCACGTCGGAGCGCATGGCATCGGGGATGCCGCGACCGGCTTCGAAACGACCGATCACGCGGATGGCCTCGGTGGGCGTCGGCTCGGAGAAAGCGGGGGAATCGGGGGTCACCCTCCGAGAGTAGCCGGGTGGATCGGGGTGTCCCGCACGCATGACGACCGTGTGACATCCCGGCCTACGATGGACGGGATGCGCATCACAGCGAACCCCCTCCGCGGGCAGCAGTTCCCCGCCGTCCTCCTGCTCGTGGCCGCCGGTCTCGGCCTCCTCTTCGCGAACCTGCCCACGCACGACGCGATCGCCGGACTGCTGGAGACGCATCTCGCGGTCCCGGGGACGGCGCTGGACCTCTCGATCGCGCACTGGGTGTCGGACGGCCTGCTCGCGATCTTCTTCCTCGTCGTGGCGATCGAGCTGCGGCACGAGCTCACCCACGGCGAGCTCGACTCCCCGCGGAAGGCCGTGCAGCCGGCCATCGCGGCGACCGGCGGCGTGCTCGTGCCGATCCTCGTGTACCTGCTGATCGCGGGAGGGCCGGAGACGGCGTCCGGCTGGCCGATCCCGACCGCCACCGACATCGCCTTCGCGCTCGGCGTGCTGGCGATGTTCGGACGAGGACTCCCGTCCCGGGTGCGGGTGTTCCTGCTGGCCCTCGCGATCCTCGACGACATCATCGGCATCATCTTCATCGCGGTGCTCTTCGCGCACGACGTGCAGTGGCTCCTGTTCGGGCTCGCGATCGTCGGGGTGGCGGTGTTCTGGCTGCTGAGCCGCCTGCTGCACGCCACCGGACACACGCTCGTCGCGGTCGCGATGGCCGTCGTCGGCGTCGTCACGTGGGGCCTCGTCGCCTCGTCCGGCATCCACGCGACCATCGCCGGCGTGATGCTCGGCCTCGTCATGGCGCCGATACCCGCCGGACGCACCCGGCATGCGCTGGAGCCGACCGTGAACGGCGCGATCCTGCCGCTCTTCGCCTTCGTGGCAGCCTTCGTCGTCATCCCCGCCGTCTCGCCGATGGCCCTCTCCCCGGCGTTCTGGGCGATCGTGGTGGCCCTGCCGGTGGGGAAGATCGTCGGTATCTCCCTGTTCGGCTGGCTCGCCATGCGCATCCGTCCGAAGGGAGCCGACCCGGCCCTGCCCTTCGCGGACCTCCTCGCCGCCGGCGCCCTGGGCGGCATCGGATTCACCGTCTCGCTCCTGCTCGCCAACCTCGCTTTCGAGGGCGACGCGGTCATCCGCGACCAGGCGATCCTCGGCGTCCTCGTGGGCTCGCTCCTCGCACTGATCCTCTCCGGCATCGTCGTCACCCTGCGCGCCCGGTGGTACCGTCGCGCTGCGCCCATCCCCGCCTGAGCCGGAGTCCGGAGGAAGCATGACCAGCGATCACCAGCGCCCCGAGGACATCGCCGATCCGCTGCGCGCGGCCGCGGAGACCATGCGTGCGGTGCGGGAGCGGTGCGTGTGGTCGCAACGCATCACTCACCGTGATCTCGTGCCGTACCTCGTCGAGGAGTCGCACGAGGTGATCGACGCGGTCGAGGACGGCTCGCGCGCCGACCTCCGCGAGGAGCTGGGCGATCTGCTGTGGCAGGTGCTGTTCCATGCCGCCATCGCGGCACAGGATCCGGATGACCCGTTCGACATCGACGACGTCGCCCGCACGCTCACCGAGAAGATGGTGCGGCGGCATCCGCACGTGTTCGGCGACGAGGTCGCGGAGACGCCGGAGGAGGTGCTCGTGCACTGGAACGCGGCGAAGGCGGCGGAGAAGCGCACCCGCCGCAGCGTGCTCGACGGGATCCCGCGCGCGATGCCCGCCCTCGCGCGTGCGCAGAAGATGTCGGGTCGTGCCGCCGGTGTCGGCGTGGTGCCCGCGCCGCCGTCCGCCCTGCGCCCGTCGTCGGAGGAGGAGCTCGGCGATGCCCTCCTCGCCCTCGTGGACACCGCTCGGGCCGAGGGCTGGGACGCGGAGCGCGCCCTCCGGGAACGGCTGACGCGCCTGGAGGACGAGGTCCGCGCCGCCGAGGCCGGTTGATACGACACGGGCACCGCCGTCGACCTGGGAAGATGGACGGGTGGCTACCGTGAACGCGCCGCGCGGCATGCGCGACTTCCTCCCCGCCGACAAGGCCCGCCGTGAGCGGGTGCTCTCCGTCATCCGCGACCGCTATCGCGCGCACGGATTCGACGAGATCGAGACCCCCGTGGTCGAGGAGTACGACCGGCTGCATGCCGGCATCGGCGGCGACAACGAGAAGCTGTCGTTCAACATCCTGCGCCGCGGCCTGGATGCGGAGGCCGTCCGCGCCGCCGCCGACGATCCCGCGGAGCTCTCCGACCTCGGCCTGCGCTACGACCTGACGGTGCCTCTCGCCCGCTTCTACGCGAGCAACCGGGGACAGCTCCCCGGCGTCTTCCGGTCCATCCAGATCGGTCCCGTCTGGCGGGCCGAGCGTCCGCAGAAGGGGCGCTACCGCCAGTTCGTCCAGTGCGACATCGACATCATCGGCGACGCGTCCGCTCGCGCCGAGGCCGAGCTGCTGGCCGCCTCGCTCGACGCCGTCGACGCCCTGGGGCTGGAGGGCGCGAGCGTGCGGATCAACGACCGCCGCGTGCTGGAGTGGATGCTGGGGCACTTCGGGTTCACCGAGGATGAGCGCCCGCAGGTGCTGATCACGATCGACAAGCTCGACAAGATCGGGCCCGAGGGCGTGGCCGCCGAGCTCCGCGAGCGCGGGGCCACGACGACCGCGGTCGACGCGTTCCAGGCCTTCCTCGGTCGCCCGCAGACCCTCGAGTACCACCCGTTCGGCGACCGCCAGATCCGCAAGGCGCTCCCGGACGACGCACCCGACGAGCTCGTCGCCCACCTCGTCGGCATCGGCGAGGCGGTCGCGGCGGGCCGCGGGCAGGACGACACCCCGCTCGTGTTCGACCCGTTCCTCGTGCGCGGCATGGGGTATTACACGGGGACGATCTTCGAACTCGCGCACCCGTCCGTCACGTACTCGCTCGGCGGTGGAGGACGGTACGACGGCATGATCGGCCGGTTCCTCCAGCAGGACGTGCCGGCGGTGGGCTTCTCCCTCGGGTTCGAGCGCCTGGTCGACCTCGTCTCGACGGACCCGGCCACCGCGGCGCAGGCGATCGTGCTCGTCCACGACGCGGCCGTCCCCGTCGCGGAGCTCGTGGCGCACAAGACGGCCCTCGTCGCGAAGGGCGCGCGGGTCCGCCTCGAACAGCGCACGAAGAACCTCAAGGCGCTGCTGGAGCGCTCCGCCGCGGACGGCTACACCCACTTCGCGAGCGTGCGCCCCGGCGACGGCGAGCTCGAGGTGAAGACGCTGGCCTGATTCGCCCCCGTCGGGACGAGGCGTTCACCGGACGTTCACGGCGGTCGGCTGGAATCGCGCCGTGCGTCGTCTACCCCTGCTGACCCTGGCCGCGCTCGCCGCCGCGCTCGTCGTGGGCGCCCGCGCGGTGCTCGACCGGCAGGCCGCCGTCGCGCGGCGGCGCATCGGGAAGCCGCTGGGAGAGCAGTCGCTCGACGCGGATCGCGTCTGGCGCCCGGGGCTCGAGGGCGAGCCGCTCGACCTCCTGCTCCTGGGCGACTCCCTCGCTGCCGGCCTGGGAGCGGCACGGCGGAAGGAGACCCTCGGGGCGCGGCTCGCGAAGGCGACGGCCCGCCGACTCGGGCGTCCGGTGCGGCTGCGCACCGCCGCGGTCGTGGGCGCGGAGTCGCGGGATCTCGCCGGGCAGCTCTCCCGCCTCCCCGCGGACTATCGCCCGGACGTCGCCGTGGTCGTGGTCGGCGGCAACGACGTCACCCACCGCCTTCCGGCAGCGGAGTCGGCCCGCCACCTGCGCGAGGCCATCGTCCGCCTGCAGGCTCGCGGTGCCCGCGTCGTCGTCGGCACCTGCCCCGACCTCGGCGCCCTGCGCGCGGTGCCGCAGCCCCTGCGCCGCATCGCCTCCGGTCTGTCGCGACGGCTGGCCGAGGTGCAGGCGGAGGCCGCGGACCGCGAAGGAGCGGAGACGGTGGACCTGCGGCGGGCTGTCGGCCCGATGTTCTTCGACGAGCCGGAGGAGATGTTCAGCCTCGACCGCTTCCATCCGAGCGCCCTCGGCTACCGCCGCACCGCGGAGGCGCTGCTGCCGGCCGTCGAGCGGGCCGCCCTGGTCGCGCTCAGCTCTCGGCGTTCTCCGGCGCCGCGCTGAACGAGGCCGCCCACTCCGCGACCCGTCGTGCGCTCTCCTCGTCGGAGAGATCCTCCACGCGGGTCATGATCGACCACCGCACGCCGAACGGGTCGCGGATGCTGGCGTAGCGGTCGCCGGAGACGAACACGGACGGCGCCTCGCGAACGGTCGCCCCCGCCGCGACGGCGCGCGCGACCACGGCGTCCACGTCGGGCACGTACAGGCCCATCGAGTAGCAGTCGTCGTCGCCGGAAGGCGCGGGCACGAGGTGATACTCGGGGCTGGGCTCGCCGAGCTGGAGCCGTCCGAGTCCGAAGTCGAGGTCGGCATGCGCGACGACACCGCCGAACTCCGTGACGTCGACCACGCGGGCGCCGAAGACGTCCCGGTAGAACTCGACGGCACGGGCGGCGTCGGGGATCGCGAGGAAGGGGGTGAGCGAGGTCGCGCTGTGCGGGCGGCCGTCGGTCGTGTGCGCGCCGGTCACGCCGGCCGGAGGTGTCTGTTCGGTCATGCGGCCACGGTAGACGGGGGAGGGCGCCCGGCGCTTGAAGATCCGCGACACGCCCTCGGGGCCGTGGCGTCGGTGGCGCGTCCTACGCTGGGGCCATGGTCGACCGGACGCGCGGAGTGCTCTATCCCGCGCGGCTGCCCTCGTTCCATCGGCTGCCCCCGCCCGCAGAGGCCGCCGCGCTCGTCTCCTGGTTCTGGATCCCGGAGTGGAGCCTTCCGGAGGGCGAGGTGTCGCGGCAGGAGATCGTCTCGTATCCGGCCGTCAACCTCGTCGTCGCCCCGGAGGGCGTGTCGATCTCGGGCGCCACGACCCGCGCGTCGACGAGGGAGCTGCGGGGTGCGGGCTGGGCCGTCGGCGCGCTGCTGCGCCCTGCCGCCGTCCCCGCGCTCACCGACGCCGCAGCGCAGCTCGTCGACGCGGAGCGCTCCTTCGACGCCCCCGATCTGCACGCGGCGGTGACGACGGCGATGCGGCGCGCAGACGGGCGACGGGAGCGCGCCGTCGCGGTCTTCGCCGCGTGGCTGTCGCAGCGGGTCGGACCGGTGAGCGCGGCGGGGCGGCAGGCGAACGTGATGCTCGACGTCCTCCTGGGGGAGCGGGCGGCGCTGACGCCGGAGGAGGCGGCGACCCGACTCGCGCTCTCGGTGCGCACGCTGCAGCGGCTCACGCACCGCACCGTCGGGCTCTCGCCGGGCGCCATCATCCGCCGCCGCCGGCTGCAGGAGGCGGCGCAGCGCCTCCGCGAGGAGCCGGAGACGGACCTGACGGCGCTCGCCGCCGCGTTGGGGTACGCCGACCACGCCCATCTCACGCGCGATTTCGCGGCCGTCCTCGGTCTGCCGCCGCGGGACTATCGCACCAGGGTCTCCGGCTGAGGCGATCAGGCGCGCTGCTGCTGCCGTCGTATCCGCAGCGCCCGACCGGCGACCCCGAGCAGCACGACGCCCATGCCGACCAGCGAGGCGAGGGCGGGAAGGGTGCTCACGAGCACGAGACAGCCGAGGGCGCCGCCCACCTGCAGTGCCCGGGGGTATCGTCGGGCCGCGCCGCGCTGGCGGAAGGCGGCGGCGTTCGCGATGAGGTAGTACAGCAGCACGCCGAAGGACGAGAACCCGATCACCTCTCGGAGATCCCCGACGAGCACGAGTGCGATCACGATGACCGCGAGGGCGATCTCGGCGCGGCGCGGCACCTGATGGCGCTCGTCGATTCGCGCGAGGAACCGTGGGAGATCGCTCTCTCGCGCCATGGCGAGGGTCGTGCGCCCGATGCCGGTGAGCAGGGCGAGCAGTGCGCCGAGGGACGCGGCGGCCGCGGCGATCCGCACGACGGGGGCGAACGCGGACCAGCCGGCGGCGGTGAGGACGTCGGCCAGGGGTGCGGCCGCTCCGCTGACGGCGCCGCCGAGCACGAGGAGCACGACGACGCCGACGAGCGCGTAGACGACGACGGCACCGCCGAGGGCGAGCACGATGGCGCGCGGGATCGTGCGCGCGGGGTCCACCACCTCCTCGCCCATGGTCGCGATCCGGGCGTAGCCGGCGAAGGCGAAGAACAGCAGTCCGGCGCCCTGGAGCACGCCGTACACGGTCGTGTCGGGGAGGGGCGCGGGGGAGGCGGTCGGCGCGGCGCCGAGGCCGACCGCGACCACGACCGAGAGGCCGAGCAGCGAGCAGGTCACGAGGATCCGGGTCGCCAGCGCCGTCCGTGTCACACCCAGGCAGTTCACGACCGCGAGCGCGGCGACGGCGATCACGGCGACCGGGGTCTGCCACCCCGCGGGAGCGGCGTAGGCGGCGAAGGTCATGGCCATGGCGGCGCAGCTCGCGATCTTGCCGATCACGAAGCTCCAGCCGGCGACGAAGCCCCACCACGGTCCGATCTCCGCTCGCGCATAGGCGTACGTGCCACCGGCGACGGGGTGGACGGCCGCGAGCTGTGCGGAGGCGGTGGCGTTGGCGTAGGCGACCGCGGCGGCGATGACGAGGGCGACGAGCGTCGCGTTCCCGGCGACGTCGACGGCCGGACCCCAGACCGCGAACACGCCGGCGCCGATCATCGATCCGAGGCCGATGGCGACGGCATCCGGCAGCGTCAGGCGGCGGGCGAGGAGCATCCGGTCATCGTCCCACGCCGGGGTGAACGGCCGGTGACGCGTCAGCCGCGGGACGCGGTGACGCGCTTCTTCTCACGGATGTAGACCTCGCGGCGCACGGTCGCCACGACGTCCCCGTCACGATCGGTGATGACGGTCTCGAACCACTCCAGCACCTTCGCGCCGCCGTGGGCGCGCTGCCGGAGCTCCTCCGCCTTCTCCCGCGTCACCTCGAACTCCGCGGTCAGCACCCCGCGACCCGGCTTGAGGAACTCGATCTCGCCACGGGTGTCCCACACGACGTAGTCCCGCCCGAGCTGGTGCATGACGAGCATGAAGAAGTACGGGTCGGTCATCGCCGACATCGACCCCCCGAACGCCGTCTTGACGTAGTTGCGGGTGAGGAGGTTCACATGCAGCTCCACGGTCGCGTGGGTCCAGTCGTCGCTGAACCGGCGGACGCGGATGCCGCTGCACAGGTTGGGGATCCAGAGGCTCATGCCGAGGGCGAGGCGTCGGGGCGTGATGCGCATGAGGTCAGTGTGGAGGATGCGCCGAGTCCCCGCGAAGACGTCTGGAGGGTTGGTACAGTTGTTCTAGTTCACCTAGAATAACTAGGGAAGGGAGGCGTCATGCTCATCCGCGTCGATGTCGACAGCCCGCACGCGCTCTACGACCAGGTCGCCGCCTCGGTGCGCGCCGACATCCTTTCCGGAGCCCTCGCGCCGGGCGACCGTCTGCCGGCCGCCCGCGACGTGGCCGCCGCGCTCGACATCAATCAGCACACCGTGCTGCACGCCTACCAGCGCCTCCGCGACGAGGGCCTGGTCGACCTCCGGCGGGGGAGGGGCGCCGTGATCGCCGCCTCCGCCGCGCCGCTCGCCGAGCTCGCGCACGAGATCGATGGGCTGATCCGGCGGGCCGCCGCTTTGGGCGTCTCCGCCGAGACCCTCGCCGGGATCGTCCGCACGCACCGCGCAGAAGCCGAACCTCCCACCCCCGCCGCGACTCCCCAGGAGGCCTCCCATGACGACGCCTGACCCCACCCGGACCCCGCCGGCCACCCTGCGCCGCGCACGACGGGCCTTCGTCCTCGTGGCGCTCGTCCTCCCGGTGCTCATCGTCGCGATCTCCGCTCTCGTGCTCGCGGCCTGGCTCCCGTCGTTCCCCGCCGACGTCGCGATCCACTGGGGCGTCGACGGGGCCGACGGGTTCGGCCCGGCGGCCACGTACCTCTGGGTGCTCCTCGGCGTCGGTCTCGGCATCCCGACGCTCCTGGCCGTCACGACGCTGATCGCCGTCGGGGCGCACTGGAGCGCGACCGCCCGTCTCCTCGGAGCGACGGCGGCCGGCATGTCGGCGTTCGCGGGCGTGATCTGCCTGGGTTCCCTCGCGATTCAGCGCGACCTCCCGCCCTCCGGTGAGGTCCCGGGCATCGCGGGGGTGATGGCGCTGGCCTTCGCGGCTCTCCTGGGGGTGGGCGCGATGGCGTGGTTCGTGCAGCCGCGCGTGCAGTCGGTGCCCGGTGCCGCTCTCGAGCCGCGCCACGACGTGCGGGTCGGTCAGGGCGAGCGGGTCGTCTGGGTGGGCACGACGACCATGCCCACCGGCGCGCTCGTCTTCCTCCTGCTCGTGCTGCTCGGGCTCGTGGCGCTCGCCGTGACGATGCTCGTCACGGGCACCCCGCTGGCCTGGGTCTCGGGCCTGGTCGCCCTCGTCGTCGGGTTCGCGCTGGCGGCGACCGCCTCGTTCCGGGTGCGCGTCACGCCGGACGGCATCGACGCCCGTGCCGTGATCGGGTGGCCGCGGAAGACCATCCCGGTGGCGGAGATCGAGTCAGCCAGGGCCGTGCGCATCTCGCCCTTCGGGGAGTTCGGCGGCTGGGGGTGGCGTCTCGCTCCGGACGGCCGCAGCCGGATCGTGATGCGGCAGGGCCCGGCGATCGAGGTGCATCGCCGCGACCACGGACCGTTCGTCATCACGATCGACGGGGCGGAGGAAGCAGCAGCGCTCCTGCAGGCCTACGCGGACCGATCCGCGGGGTCGGCGCCCTCCGGAGGAACGGAGAGGACGGCACGATGAACGCTCTGACGCCGACCCGCGTGCCCTGGCGCGCGGTCCTCATCTTCACCCTCACGGCCTGCGGGCTCGCGGCCCTCGTCTGCCTGCCCCTGTGGCTCGGCGACGGCCTCGCCGAACCCTTCGCGGGAGCGCTCCTCCCGGTGATGATGTTCACGCCCGCAGCCGCGGTGCTCGTCGTCACGCTCACCACGGGCGTACCGGAGAAGGGCAGCCGGGCGCGGTTCCTCGGGCTGTGGCCGCTGCGGCCCGTGAAGCGCGTCGTCGGGCTGCTGGTCGCGGCCTGGCTCGTGCCGCCGGTGCTCGTTGCCCTCGGCGTCCTCCTCGCGGCCGCTTTCGGGTGGGTGCGGCTCGACCTCACCTTCTCGGCCTTCGCGGATCAGCTCGCCCAGGCTCTTCCCCCGGGGACGCCGGTGCCGCCGGTCGGCGTGGTCGTGTTCGCACAGCTCGCCGCGATCCCGGTCGGGGCGCTGGTGAACAGCGTGCTCGCCTTCGGCGAGGAGCTCGGCTGGCGCGGCTGGCTGCTCCCGGCGCTGCGTCCGCTCGGCACCTGGCCGGCGCTCCTGCTCAGCGGGGCGATCTGGGGACTGTGGCACAGCCCCGTCATTCTCCTCGGCTACAACTTCGGCCGGACGGATGTCACCGGCGTGCTGTTCATGATCGGCGGCTGCGTGGCGTGGGGGGTGCTGTTCGGTTGGCTGCGGCTGCGCTCCGGCTCGCTCTGGCCGGCGGTCGTCGCGCACGGGGCCCTCAACGCCGCCGCGGGCCTGGTCCTGGTCGTCGCCGCCATGCAGCCCGACCTCGCCCTCGCCGGACCGCTCGGCGTCGCCGGCTGGATCGTCGCCGCCGTCGTGGTCCTCGTCCTCACCCTCACCGGGCAGTTCCGCCGGCAGCCGGAGCTCGCCGCGCCGCGCACCCCGCCGACACCGCCGACGCTTGACGCCCGGCCGGAGCCGGGGGTTGGCTGAGCACATGGAATCCACTCCCGCCGCCTGGGCCCGCGCCGACACCTTCCTCGCCGACATGCTCGTGGGCACGGATCCGGCTCTGGAGCACGCGCTGGAAGCGCAGCGGGCGGCGGGGCTGCCCGAGATCGAGGTCGCCCCGGCCGCGGGGAAGCTGCTGAACCTCCTCGTGCGGATGAGCGGCGCGCGCCGCGTGCTGGAGATCGGCACCCTCGGCGGCTACTCGACGATCTGGATGGCGCGCGCCGTCGGTCCCGACGGGCAGGTGGTGACGATCGAGGCGGAGGCCGACAACGCCGCCGTCGCCCGTGCGAGCATCGACGCCGCCGGGGTGGGGGACCGGGTGGACATCCGCGTCGGCCGAGGAGCCGATGTGCTCCCGACGCTCGTCGGCGGCTTCGACCTCGTCTTCATCGACGCCGACAAGGAGTCCAACACCGTGTACCTGGACTGGGCCGCGAAGCTCGGTCACCCCGGCACCGTGGTCGTGCTCGACAACATCGGCCGCGACGGCGAGATCGTCCGCGACGACTCGACGGACCCGAAGGTGAACGGCACGCGCGCGGGGCTGCGCATGCTGGGGGAGGACCCGCGCTTCGACGCCACGGCGTTGCAGACCGTCGGTGTCAAGGGATGGGACGGCGTCGCGCTCGCCCTCGTCGTCTGACTCCGGCGCCCCGCCCCGCCGGGGATAGACTGGGCGCGGACCGACGACGCTCCACACACCCTTCCATCCTGAGCAAGGAGCACATCAGTGGCACTGATCGAGGCTGTAGGCGCACGCGAGATTCTCGACTCGCGCGGAAACCCGACCGTCGAGGTGGAGGTGCTCCTCGACGACGGCATCGTGCAGCGCGCCGCCGTCCCCTCCGGTGCCTCGACCGGCGCCTTCGAGGCGTACGAGCTGCGCGACGGCGACAAGAGCCGTTACGGCGGCAAGGGCGTGCTCAAGGCCGTCGAGGCCGTCATCGACGAGCTCGGCCCGGCCATCGAGGGCGTGGACGCGAGCGAGCAGCGCATCGTCGACGAGATCCTCATCGAGGTCGACGGCACCGACAACAAGAAGCGCGTCGGCGCCAACGCCATCCTCGGCGTGAGCCTCGCGGTCGCCAAGGCCGCCGCCGACTCCGCCGATCTCCCGCTGTTCCGCTACCTCGGCGGCCCGAACGCGCACGTGCTGCCGGTGCCGCTGTTCAACGTCATCAACGGCGGAGAGCACGCCGACAACGGCATCGACATGCAGGAGTTCTTCCTCGCACCGATCGGCGCGGAGAGCTACTCCGAGTCGCTGCGCTGGGGCGTGGAGACCTACCACGTGCTGCGCGCTGAGCTGAAGGCCGCGGGCTACGCGACCGGCCTCGGCGACGAGGGCGGCTTCGCTCCCGACCTGCCCAGCAACCGCGAGGGCCTCGACTTCCTGGTGAAGGCGATCGAGAAGGCCGGATTCACGCCGGGCACCGACATCGCCCTCGGCCTCGACGTCGCCGCCACCGAGTTCTTCAACGACGGCGTCTACCGCCTCGACAACAAGGACTGGGACGCCGAGGCGCTCACCGAGTACTACGTCGGGCTCGTCAACGACTTCCCGATCGTCACGATCGAGGACGCGCTCGCCGAGGACGACTGGGACAACTGGAAGCACCTCACCGAGGCTCTGGGCTCGAAGGTGCAGCTGGTCGGCGACGACCTGTTCGTCACCAACCCGCAGCGGCTGGCGGACGGCATCACGCGCGGCGTCGCCAACTCGCTGCTCGTGAAGGTCAACCAGATCGGCACGCTCACCGAGACGTTCGACGCCGTCAGCCTCGCGCAGCGCTCGGGCTACACGGCGATGCTCTCGCACCGTTCGGGTGAGACCGAGGACACGACGATCGCCGACCTCGTGGTCGCCACGAACGCCGGCCAGATCAAGGCGGGTGCCCCGGCGCGCAGCGAGCGCGTCGCGAAGTACAACCAGCTGCTGCGCATCGAGGAGGAGCTGGGCGAGGCGGCGGTCTTCGCCGGCCGTTCCGCCTTCCCGCGCTACCAGGGCTGAGCGCACGCGACAGCAACGACGCCGCATCCGCGGCATGACCGCGCCGCCCGGCGGCGACAGAGACGAAGGAGGAGCCGTGGCACGACGACCGGCTCCTCCTTCGTCGTCTCCCGCGTCCGCCGCGCCGGGCCGCGCCGCGTCGACATCGCGGCAGCCGCGGGGTGGCGCGACGGCCGCCCCTCGCGTGGACGTGCGCGAGTGGGCATCGGGCATCCGGCTCTCCGCCTTCTCGGTGATCATGCTCTCCCTCGTCGTGCTGGGGGCCTGGGTGCTCGTGCCCACGCTCGGCACCTTCATCGACCAGCGGCAGAAGATCGCGGCGCTGGAGCAGTCCGTGCAGGTGAGCGAGGACGAGATCGCGGCGCTGACCGCGGAGCGCGAACGGTGGGAAGACCCTGCGTACATCACCACGCAGGCCCGTGAGCGCCTCTACTACGTGAAGCCGGGCGAGGTCGTGTATCTGATCGACAACGACCTCGATCCGTCCACCCTCCCGCGCGAGCAGGAGCCGGTGAGCGACACCCTCGAGGAGAAGCCCGCCGACTGGATGCCGCAGCTGCTGCGCACCCTCGTGTCCGCAGGCTTGAGCGACACGGCCGCCGCCCCCGGCTGAACGCTCGTTCCGAGCATCCTCCCGGACGGCTCCCCTACGCTGGTGGGGTGACCACCCCGCCGTTCCCCGCGCCCACGTCCGCCGAGCTCGCCGTCGTCTCGACCCAGCTCGGACGACCCGCTCGCGGCGTCGTCGGCATCGCCGCGCGCTGCCGCTGTGGCAACCCCACGGTGGTGGCCACCACGCCGCGGCTGCCGGACGGGACGCCGTTCCCCACGTTCTACTACCTCACGCATCCGGCGGCGACCGCGGCGATGTCGACGCTCGAGGCCACCCAGGTCATGCCCGAGCTCGCGGCGCTGCTCGCCGAGGACGAGACGGTGGCCGCAGCCTATCGGTCCGCCCATGAGGCCTACCTCGCGGACCGGGCGCAGTTCGGCGAGGTGCCCGAGATCGACGGGATCTCCGCTGGGGGCATGCCGACGCGAGTGAAGTGCCTGCACGCCCTCGCCGGGCACGCCCTGGCGGCGGGTGCCGGCGTGAACCCGATCGGCGACGCCGCTCTCGCTCGCAGCTCCTGGTCACCCGAGGTCTGCCGTTGCGAGGAGCCCGGCGCCGCCCTCCGCGACGATCCGGCACGCTCGGCATGACGCGGCGACGGATGCTGCGCAGCGCCGTCGCCCTCGTGGCGGTGGCGGCATCCGTCCTGCTCCTCGGGTCGACCCCGTCCCCGACCCCGACGCCGCCGGTCGCCGACGATCCCGCGGACCCGGTCCGTGCGGCGGAGTACTGGCTGGATGGCGCAGGGATCAGGGATGCATGGCAGACGACGCGCGGAGAAGGCGTCACCATCGCCGTCATCGACACCGGTATCGGCAAGGTCCCGGAGGTCTTCGGGGACGCGGTGGTCGGCGGGACCGACGTCTCCGGTGCCGGCACCCCGGACGGTCGCACGCCGCTGGGCGCGGTGGACGGCAACCACGGATCCTGGGTGGCTTCCCTCGCGGCGGGGCGCGGCAAGGCTGACGGCACGGGCATGATCGGCGTCGCGCCGGAGGCCGATCTGCTGTCGGTCTCGGTGGGCTTCGGCGCCGCGGCAGCCGTGCCGTTCACCGAGCAGGTCGCCAAGGGCATCCGGTGGGCGGTCGATCACGGCGCCGACATCATCAATCTGTCGTTCACGACGAACACCCTCGACTGGGACGAGAGCTGGGACGACGCGTTCCTGTACGCCTTCGAGCACGATGTCGTCGTGGTCGTCGCCGCCGGCAACCGGGGGAGCGGCACGAACATCATCGGAGCGCCCGCCACGATTCCCGGCGTGCTCACGGTCGGCGGTGTCGACCAGACCGGCACGGCCAGCATCGAGGCATCGACGCAGGGCATCACCATCGGGATCTCGGCGCCGAGTGAGGGGCTGCTCGGGGTGTCGGCGGACGGCGAGGTCGTCTCGTGGAGCGGAACCAGTGGTGCGGCTCCGATCGTGGCCGGTGTCGCGGCGCTGATCCGCTCGGCGCATCCCGACATCTCGGCGAACGACGTCATCAACCGCATCATCAAGACGGCCATGCCGGTGGCCGACGCACAGAAGCCGCGAGATCCGCTCTACGGCTTCGGGCTCGTGGACGCGGACGCGGCGATCTCGGCGAACATCCCCTCCGTGAGCGAGAACCCGATGGGAGATCTGGCGGAATGGGTGCGGCTGTTCCGCCGTGCGGACAGTGTGCCCACGCCGGAACCGTCTCTCGGCCCGGTGGACATCCCACCGCTGCCGGACGCGGACGCCCCGACCGAGGCCGGTTCACCGCTGCTTCCCAGCGCCGATTCCCTGCGCTACGGTACCCTGCCGCTCATCGCCCTCACCGTCCCTGGTATCCTGGTAGCGCTTGGCGTCACCGCAGCTGCCCGGCGCATCCGATCGGCGCGCGTTCCCGTACGCCACAATCCCGACTCCGAGGAGTAGTTCTTCTGTGCCTCAGAACAGCACTGTGCCCAAGATCCTGATCGTCGGCGGAGGGTACGCAGGTTTCTACACCGCGTGGAAGCTCGAGAAGCATCTGCGCAAGGGCGAGGCCGACGTGACCATGGTCGACCCGCTGCCGTACATGACGTACCAGCCGTTCCTCCCCGAGGTCGCCGCGGGCTCCATCGAGGCCCGTCACTCGGTGGTCGCGCACCGTCGTCACCTCAAGCGCACCCACGTTCTCACCGCCAAGGTGACCAACATCAACCACGCGCAGAAGGTCGCCACCATCACGCCGCCCGTCGGTGAGCCGTACGAGTTCGCGTACGACCAGATCGTCGTCACCGCGGGCGCCGTCTCGCGCACCTTCCCGATCCCCGGCATCGCCGACAACGCCATCGGGCTCAAGACCATCGAAGAGGCCGTCGCGATCCGTGACAAGGTCATGTCGAACTTCGACAAGGCCGCGTCCCTCCCCGCCGGTCCCGAGCGCGACCGTCTGCTCACCGTCGTCGTCGTCGGCGGCGGCTTTGCCGGCATCGAGGTCTTCGCGGAGCTCCGCTCCCTCGCGTCCTCGCTGGTGAGCAAGTACCCGCAGCTGAGCTTCGAGGACACGCACTTCCACCTCATCGAGGCGATGGGCCGCATCATGCCCGAGGTCTCGCTGAAGACGAGCGAGTGGGTGCTGAAGGACCTCGCCAAGCGCGGAGCCAACGTCCACCTCGACACGCAGGTCACGGGTGCCATCGACGGCAACGTCGAGCTCTCCACCGGCGAGGTCATCCCGACGGACGTCATCGTGTGGACCGCTGGTGTCATGGCCAACCCGACCGTCGTGCGCGGCGGTGATCTGCCGGTGGAGGAGCGCGGTCGCATCCAGACCCGCGCCGACCTCCGCGTCGGCACGCCCGAGGCGTTCGTCGAGGGTGCCTGGGCCGCGGGCGACGTCTCGGCCGTTCCCGACCTCTCCGGTGGCGGCGTCGGCGGCTTCTGCGTCCCGAACGCACAGCACGCCGTGCGTCAGGCGAAGCTCCTGGCCAAGAACGTCGTCGCCGTGCTCCGCGGCGAGGAGCCCAAGGAGTACTTCCACAAGAACCTCGGCGCGGTCGCAGGTCTCGGCCTGTACAACGGCGTCTTCCAGTCCGGCAAGATCGCGCTGAAGGGCTTCATCGCCTGGCTCGCCCACCGTGGCTACCACGGTCTCGCCATGCCGACGTGGGAGCGCAAGTGGCGCGTGCTCTGGGGCTGGTGGAACAACCTGTGGCTGGGCCGCGACCTCGTGAACCTGCAGACGGTGCAGAACCCGCGGTACGTCTTTGAGGAGTTCGCCGCTCGCCCGCGTCCCGCGGCACCTGCGGACGCGGCTCCCGCGTCGGCCGCGAAGGCGCCGGCTGCCGAGAAGCCGGCTGCTGCGCCGGCGGCGGAGACGCCGGCGGAGATCAAGAAGCCCGCGGCCAAGAAGCCGGCGGCCAGGAAGCCCGCTGCCAAGAAGGCTCCGGCCGCGTCGGCGGATGACTCGGTGGAGACCGCCGCGGTGAAGTGACCGCACGGTTCTGAGAGGAGAGGGCCCCGAGCGCACGAGCGCCGGGGCCTTCTTCGTTCCCGCGCGCAGCGCGAGTTGGCGACGTAACATCTCACATTGTACGCTCGCAGAGTGCTCGGGAGGGGCGTCTACCACGCGACCCCGGACGACGCTGGGAGGAGGTCCGGTGAGCGCGCAGGGGGGAGAGCCGCCGACGGTCAGTGTGTCGATCCGGGCGACTCCGGGCCAGGAAGGGCGCGCAGAGCAGCTCGCGGAGCGACTCGACGGTGCTTTCGTCCGCATCTGCCGAACGGGTGTGGGGACGGATGCCGGAGCCTTCACCGAGGCGTGGCAGCCATGGACCCGGCGGGCGACCCACCACATGGTCCTGGATGCCGCAGTGCGCCCGCACCCGAGCCTCGTCGCGCAGGTGCACGACGCCGTGGGAGGGCGGCCCCGGGCCGCCCTGCGGTTTTTCACTCCCGGAGACGGCTATGCCTCGCACGCCCTCCGGGTGGCGGCGTTCGCCGGCCATCCGTGGCTCGTGCCGCCTGGAGCCGATCCGACGTCGATCGCCGTGGTGCTGCCGACTCCCGAGGCGGCTGAGTTCGCCCGTTCCGTCCCGGCGGGCGACGACGCTCCTGAGGGCGTGCTGCTCCAGCGGTTCGCGGAGGAGCGGGGACTCGCCCTGCTCGCGAGCACTGCCGATCTCGTGCAACGCGACGAGCCGGGGGCGCACGCTCCGGCCACCGCCTTCCTGCCCGCCGAGGTCGCTCCCGCGGAGTGGTGGCGACGGGACACGCTCCAGGCACCGCCGCTGATCCCTGTGGTGCATCTGCGAGACGGGCAGCCGCTGTCGTACGAGGCTGTGCCGGGTACGTCGGACGGCTGGCGTCTTCGCGCGCGCCGAGATGTGCCGACACCGCACGCCCGCCGGTTCGCGCGGGTGATGCACGACCGGCTTCTGGGCACCGAGGTCGCTCGCGGTCACCTCCGGGCGGCGGCTGTACTCCTCGGCGTGGCGGGAGTGCTGCGCGACCAGCTCCTCCTCGCAGCGGCGTGGGGGCGGCCGTCCGATGCGTTCGGCGTGGCCGTGGCCCGGGAAGCGGCGGCGACGCTCGCACTCGGGACCTTGGCGGAGGCCGTTCCGGCAGCACGTCGTCCGGACGGTGCGGCGGAGCTCCGCGAGACGTTCGAGGCGCTGTACGAGGAGATGACCGCCATCCTCCGCGGGTCGCCCCGGCCGGAGCATGGAGCCGATCCATAGGCCGCCTCACTAGCGTGTCGAGGGCAAGGGGAGTACTCCCGTCTGCAGCGACGTCGTCATGACGGGCATGTCATCGTGCCCCGGCCCGCTGGCCCGTGAGGGTGGAGGAGACCTTGGCACCCGCATCGCGGGCTGCCCGGAACCTTGCGTCGACCGACGTCGCGGAGAACGGCGGCCCGTCTCACGAACGGACCCTCATGTCGAAACTCTCCCGCCTGATCCGCCTCGCCACCGACGCCCTCGACGCGAAGGGCGCGAGCCCCGCCGCGAGGGGCGGGGAGGGCTCTCGTTCTTCGACGGATTGGAGCGGGATGATCCGTGGCGCCGTGGATGCCGTCCGTGGTCCCGGTACCGAGGGGCCGCGCCCGGACACCCCGTCTCCCGCCTCGTCGTCGGCCGGCGGCCCTGCCTCGGGACGACCGTCGACCTCGTACGCGCCGCCGCCTGCCCCCGGTGCCGGTGGTCGGCCGGACGCCTCCGCGGCGGACCGTGCGGCCATCGCCCGGTACGACTACCTTCTGCAGACGGCGGACCCGCATCGCGTCGAGCAGATCCATCGCGAGGCCTTCGCGCGTCTCACGCCGTCGCAGCGGGAGCAGGTCGAGGCCCGCATGCGGGCCGAGCTCCCGGCGGAGGAGCGACCGCGCTCCTCCTCCGCGGATGACCTCGCCCGCGCGGCGGGCCGCGCCGAGGCGATGCAGCCGGGCCGTCTGCGCGGCCTCCTCTCCCGGGTCCGGGGTGCCGGCGCGGGTGGGGCGGCGGTCGCCGCCGGCGGTGCGGCGGTCGGCCTGTTGGGTGTGGTGGCCGGCGGGGCCGTCGTGAGCACCGTGGCGGCACCCCTCCTGGAACAGGCCGCAGGCCTCGGAGTGGACTTCGACGCCTGGGCGCAGGGCATCGACATCGACGCCCTCGCCTCCGGCGTCGACGTCGATGCGCTGGCCGGTGGCGCCGACGAGATGCTCGGCTCGGCCGGGGAGGCCGTCTCGGGACTCGGCGAGACCGCGACCGGCTGGGGAGAGCGGCTCGGCGATCTCGGCCTCCCGGGGATCGGCGACATCCTCGGCCGCTGACGGGTGCCCCCGCTGGGACTCGAACCCAGACTGAAGCGATTTTAAGTCGCCTGCCTCTGCCATTGGGCTACGGGGGCCGTGCCGCCAGCCTATCGTCGGCGGGGTCGTGACCCGGGCGGGGCTCAGGCCGTAGGGTGGGGGAGTGCTCGACCTCACCGACGAACTGAGCCCCGTCCCGGGTGGCCCCGCGGTCGCCCCCGAATGGGAGGACCCGGGCCGCTACTGGCCGCGCCTGTCGGCCGCGACCGGGCACCTTCCGGCCCCGGTCGCCGTCATCGATCGGGAGGCGCTGCGCTACAACGCCATGGATCTGCTCGTCCGTTCCGGCGGTCTGCCGATCCGGGTGGCGTCGAAATCGGTGCGGGTGCGTGCCGTCCTCGATGCCGTGCTCCGCGTCCCCGGCTTCCGCGGCATCCTCGCGTTCACGCTCGAGGAAGCGCTCTGGCTCGCCGAGACGCACGGCGACATCGTGTTGGGCTATCCGACCGTGGACCGGGCCGCCCTCGAACGGCTCTGCGCCGACGAAGAGGCCGCGCAGCGCATCACCCTCATGATCGACGATCCCGTGCACCTCGACCTCGTCGACAGTGTGGTGGCCCCCGCAGCGCGCCCCGAGCTCCGGGTTGCGATCGACGTCGATGCATCCTGGCGATCGGCGCTGCTCGGGCACATCGGCGTCCGCCGGTCAGCTCTCTTCTCCGCCGGCGAGGTCGCGGCGTTCGCCCGGAAGGTCGTGGCTCGCCCCGGCTTCCGCCTCGTGGGGCTGCAGATGTACGACGCGCAGATCGCCGGACAGGGTGACGCCGGCCCCGATGGGCCGCTGGTCCGCCGCGTTCAGGCCCGCTCGCGCGACGAGCTGCGGGAGCGGCGGGCGCAGATCGTCGCCGCAGTCAGTGCCGTGACCTCCCTCGAGTTCCTCAACGGCGGGGGCACCGGCTCCCTCGAGTTCAGCGGCAGCGACGAGTCCCTCACCGAGGCCAGCGCGGGTAGCGGCCTGCTGGGAGGGCACCTGTTCGACGGGTACCGGTCCTTCCACCCGGCGCCGGCTGCGGCTTTCGCCTTCGACGTCGTGCGCCGTCCTGCGGCCGACATCGCAACGGTGCTGGGCGGTGGCTGGATCGCCTCCGGTCCCGCGGTCGCCTCCCGACAGCCGCGCCCGGTGTGGCCGGCGAATCTCCGCACGCTTCCGCGGGAGGCGGCAGGCGAGGTGCAGACGCCGCTGCAGGGGCCGAGCGCCGCGACGCTCGGCGTCGGCGATCGCGTCTGGTTCCGTCATGCGAAGAGCGGCGAACCGGCCGAGCGCATCGCCGCCTACCATCTCGTGTCCGGCGACGAGGTCATCGACGAGCTGCCGACGTACCGCGGCGAGGGGAAGGCGTTCCTGTGACGAGAATCGGCGGCACCTGGCAGAACTGGGGCCGGTCGGCGTCGGTGCGCCCGGTCCGAGTCGAGCGGCCGCGCAGTCCCGAGGGCGTGCAGCGTGCCGTGCGGGCAGCGGTACGACAGGGACTCACGGTCAAGGCGGTCGGCGCCGGTCACAGCTTCACCGGGATCGCCGTCGCTCCCGGTGTCCTCCTGGAGCTCGACGACCTGCAGGGACTCGTATCCGCGGACGCCGTAAGCGGGCGCGTCACGCTCCTCGCCGGCACCCGGCTGCACCGCATCCCCGGGCTGCTGGCGCGCTACGGACTCGCGATGGAGAATCTCGGCGACATCGACCGGCAGTCCATCGCCGGGGCGATCTCCACGGGCACCCACGGGACCGGCGCCGGCTTCGGCGGTCTCGCCACCCAGGTGGTCGGGGTGACTCTGATCACCGCGGACGGCGAGTTCCTCCGCATCGACGAAGCCCACAGCCCCGAGCTGCTGCCCGCGGTCGCCGTGGGGCTGGGAGCGCTCGGCATCATCGTCGAGGTGACGTTGCAGTGCGTGCCGACGTTCGTGATGCATGCGATCGACGAACCCGTGCCGATGGAGGAGGTCCTCTCCACGATCGATGAGCGCGTCGCGGCGGCCGATCACTTCGAGTTCTACTGGTTCCCGCACACCGACGTCGCGCTGACCAAGCGCCAAGCGCGTCTGCCGGAGTCGACGCGACGCCGGCCCCTTCCTCCCGTGGGCCGATGGGTGGACGAGACGCTGCTCGCGAACGGCGTGTACCGCGTCGTCTGCGCGGCGGGACAGGCTGTTCCGGCGATCACACCTCGGTTCAACCGGCTCGCCGTGCGACTCACCGGGGACCGCGAGTACACCGACCTGTCGAACCGCGTGCTCACCCAGAGCAGGACGGTGCGATTCCGTGAGATGGAGTACGCGCTCCCGGCGGCGGACGTCGTGCCCGCGTTCCGCGCTCTCCAGGATCTCATCGACCAGCGCGGCTGGCGGGTCGAGTTCCCGGTGGAGGTGCGGTTCGCGGCAGCCGACGACCGCTGGCTCTCGACCGCATACGGTCGCGAGACCGCCTACATCGCGGTCCACAGGTACTGGCGGGCGGACCCGACCGAGTACTTCGGCGCGGTGGAGGAGATCATGAGCGCGCACGACGGTCGCCCGCATTGGGGGAAGCTGCACACGCTCACGCACGACACGCTGCGGGGGCGGTATCCGCGCTTCGAGGACTTCGTGGCGCTGCGCGACCGCCTCGACCCGGACCGCCGATTCTCGAACCGTTACCTGGAACGCGTGCTCGGGCGCTGATCGAGTCGGGCCGGAGACTCTCGTCCCCAGTCCACGTGCAGGCACCGCGTCTAGGATGAGAGAAATACGGGAAAGGGTGGGGCACTGATGGAATGGCTCGTGCCGGTACTGATCGTCGTCGGGGTGATCCTGCTCGTCGGCGTGTATCTCTGGGCGACATACAACTCGCTGGTGCAGCTGAACGTCCGTGTGGACGAAGCCTGGAGCGGCATCACGGTACAGCTCAAGCGTCGAGCCGACCTCATCCCGAACCTCATCGAGACGGTCAAGGGCTATGCCGCGCACGAGAAAGCCGTGTTCGAGAACGTCACCCGCGCCCGTGCCGAGACTCTCTCTGCCGGCAGTCCCGGTGAGGCGGGGATCGCTGAAGGCCACCTGCAGCAGGCGCTGCGCAGCCTCTTCGCCGTCGCCGAGGCCTACCCGCAGCTGCAGGCCAGCCAGAACTTCCTCCAGCTGCAGCAGGCGCTCGTCGACACCGAGGACAAGATCCAGGCGGCGCGACGCTTCTACAACGGCGGCGTGCGCGAGCTGAACACGAAGATCAAGGTGTTCCCCAACAACCTCTTCGCCAAGGGACTCGGCTTCACCGAGCGCGAGTTCTTCGAGGTCGCCGACAGCGGCGCCATCTCGGAGCCGCCGCGCGTGCAGTTCTGATCCTCGCCCTCACCACACCGTGAGGGCGAGTTCGTCTGCGGTGACGTCCACGCCTCCGCGCACGCTCCACGCGGTGCTGCGATAGGTGACCGTGCGCGCGGCGCCGTCCTGGCCGGTGCCGGTCACGGTCGCTTCGAGGATGCCGTCGTCCGCGGTGAACGCCGTCGGGGTGAGCACCACAGCGGGGAACCGCTCGACACGGAACGCGACGTCGGAGATCTCTCGGAATTCCGTCCCCCACGGGATCCGCACGCCGCAGTTCTCGGGGACCACGGTGCCGTCGGCGGTGCAGGTCGTCAGGTAGGCCTCCAGCTGGGTCTGCGCAGCCTCCGTCGCCTCGGGCCGGAGCTCGGCGGTCACGCCTGCGGTGGCGTCATCCCCGGGGAGCACGACGACCTCGGACGCACCCGTCAGCAGCGTCCGAGGTGCGGCCGTCACGGGGTACACGCCAGGGAGCAGCGCGGCGTCTTGCTCCACCGGGAGGACCGCATCGCCGACCTGCACCGCCGTCCCGATCGTGGTCGTGGAGCGGAGGGCGCCGAGGCCGGAGTCATCGACGACCCACCCGCCGCTGCCCGGCGTCAGTCGGAGGTCCGCCTCGTGCTCGTCTCCGTCGAGCCGGAAGCGCACCGTCGCGGACGCGCCACCGTCCCCCTCGCGGACATCGGTGACCTCGGCATCCTGGATGGTCGACGTCGCTCCGGCGAACGCGGTGAGGGCGGCGTCGGACGCCCTGGTCCCGGTCGCCGCGACCGCCTCCGGATCGCCCGACTCCAGCGCCTGGAGATAGGCCAGCGCCGCCTCCTCCGCCGTGGGCGAGCGGAGCGCGGACAGTCCCCACCACACCGCCCCCGCGACAGCGACGGCCGCGACGAGCCCGCCCAGGAGCCACCATCGACGACGGGTCACGCGACGCCCTCCCGGACGTGGACATGGCGACGCACCGTGTCCGGCGCGGTGGCGGTGAGTGCGGTGTGGACGGCGGCGGTCGCATCGCCCCATCCGGAGACCGACACCTGGTCGAGATTCTGCCACCGCGCGGCGCGCAGGAGCTCCGCCGCGATCGCCTCGGCGTCGCCGGGACGCGCCTGCGGCTCCCACCATGCCGACTGCACCTGCAGCGTGGACGTGCCGCGGTCCGCCTTGAGGTCGACCCGCGCCACGATCCGGTCGCCGACGAGCACAGGCAGCGAGTAGTAGCCGTAGCGGCGCTTCGCTGCCGGCACGTAGATCTCGATGCGGTAGTCGAGTTCGAACGCCCGCAGCGCACGTTCCCGGAACCACACCACGGGATCGAACGGGGTCAACAGGGCGGCGGTCTCGACCCGGCGCGGAAGAACCGCGTCGCGATGCCGCCAGGCGGGCAGGGGCCGACCGCCGCGCTCCCAGCCGCGGACGGTCACGGGGTGCACGTCGCCCGCGTCGACGAGATCGGCGATCGCTCCGGTCACCGCGGCACGGTCGCGGAGGCGGTAGTAGTCGGCCAGGTCGGCCGCCGTCCCGACGCCGCTCGACCGCGCGGCGCGCCGGACGAGCTCGCGGATGGCGTCCTCGCGCGGGATCTCACGGGACCGGATGCCGTCGGGGATGACCTGCTCGGCGAGGGCGTAGGTGCGCTCGAATCCCCGGCGCCCGCTCACCGCCACGTCTCCCGTGCGCCACAGATGCTCGAGGGCGAGCTTGACCTCGTCCCAGTCCCACCAGGTGCCGCGCTCGCGTGGGGCGTCGGCGCGGAGATCGACCGGGCGGAGCGGTCCCCGCGCACGGAGCTCGTCCTGCACCCACTGCACCGTCCGGGCGTTCGTGCGGAGCCAGGAGTCCTCCGCGGACCAGCGCCGCCGGAAGTCGTCCATGCGGAACCGCCACAGCGGCCAGTCCTCGACGGGGATGAAGGTCGCCTCGTGGGCGAGGTACTCCACATAGTGCGTCGTGCGAGAGAGGAAGAGGCGGTCGAGAAGCGCCGGATCGTAGGCGCCGAGCCGGGAGAACAGGGGAAGGTAGTGCGACCGGGCGAACACGTTGACCGAGTCGATCTGCAGCACGCCGAGCCGCTCCATCACGCGGTGCAGATGGCGACCGGAGACGGTGGCCGGACGGGCGCGGGTGAAGCCCTGGGCAGCGAGGGCGATGCGGCGCGCCTGGGCGGGACTGAGGGTGTCGGTCACGCCGCCAGCGTATCCTCGCTCTCCGACATCGTCGGAGAGCGCAAGATGCGTCGAGCGGCATACGGCATGACCGTAGACTGAGGCGATGAGCGAGGACCAGCGACCCCGGCTGCGCGATCTGTTCCGTCCGCGCCCCGTGGTGACCGATCGGACCGTGACCACCGAAGCCGACGAGGCGGTGCCGCTGCCCCTGCGCATCACGGCGAGCTACGCCTGGCGCCTGCTGCTCATCGCGGCCGCGGCCGGCGTCTTCATCTGGCTGGTGATGCTGCTCAAGCTCCTCGTCATCCCGCTGATGGTGGGGATCCTGATCACCGCCCTGCTGTGGCCGGCGTTCTCCTGGATGCTGCGCCGCGGCTTCCCGCGCTGGCTCGCGATCGCTGTCTCGCTCATCGGCACGATCGCCATCGTCACCGGACTGATGTGGCTCGTGGTCTGGCAGGTGCGCGCCCAGCTCCCGGACGTGCAGCAGCGCACGACCGAGGCCTTCGACCAGTTCCAGGTGTGGCTGCACGACGGTCCGCTGAACCTGTCGGACACGCAGATCGCGAACTACCTGCAGCAGGGCCTCGACTTCATCAGCGAGCAGGCGCAGGTCCTCTGGACGGGGGCCCTCGCGATCGGGACCACCGTCGGGCACGTGGCCACCGGCGCGCTGCTGTCGCTGTTCATCCTCATCTGCCTCCTGGCCGACGGTGCGGGCATCTGGCGCTGGACGCTGCGGATCTTCCCGCGGAAGGCCCGCCCCGCTGTCGACGGCGCCGCGCGCAACGGCTGGACGACGATCGTCAACTACGCCAGGACGCAGCTGTTCGTGGCGACGATCGACGCGATCGGCATCGGCCTCGGCGCGTTCCTGCTCCAGGTCCCGCTCGCGCTGCCCGTCGCCGTGCTCGTCTTCCTCGGCTCGTTCATCCCGATCGTCGGTGCGGTCGTGACCGGTGCCGTGGCCGTCTTCCTCGCCCTGGTCTACAACGGGCCGTGGATCGCCCTCTGGATGCTCGTCGTCGTGCTGGCCGTGCAGCAGATCGAAGGCCACATCCTGCAGCCGATCATGATGGGCTCCGCCGTCAAGGTGCACCCCCTCGCCGTCGTCCTCGTGGTCGCGGGCGGCGCGATGATCGCGGGCATCCCCGGTGCCCTGTTCGCCGTCCCGCTGGCCGCGTTCGTGAACGTGGCGGCGGTGACCATCAGCTCGGGATCCTGGCGTACCGGCGTCGGGCCGAGCGGAGACCTGATCTGGAGCACAGTTCCGCGCGAGCGGAGACGGAGGAATCGATGAGCGCAGTCCCCAGCCTGACCGAGTTCCAGGACGCGGCTCGAAGTTTGGCTGAGGTGATCTCGCACACCCCGACGCTGCCCTCCCGGGCGCTGTCCGACGCGCTCGGCGCCCCGGTGCTGCTGAAGATGGAGAACCTGCAGCGCACGGGTTCCTTCAAGATCCGCGGGGCGGCCTACCGGCTCTCCCGTCTCAGCGCGGAGGAGCGCTCCCGCGGGGTCGTGGCGGCCTCGGCCGGCAACCATGCGCAGGGCGTCGCTTTGGCCGCTCAGGCGCTCGGCATCCCGGCGACGATCTTCATGCCGCTCGGGGTCCCCGTGCCGAAACTCCTCGCCACCCGCGGCTACGGGGCCGAGGTGGTGCTCGAGGGGGAGACCGTCGCCACGTCGCTGCGCCTGGCCGCCGAGTTCGCCGAGCGCACCGGCGCCGTGCTCATCCATCCGTTCGACCACCGTGACATCGTGATCGGGCAGGGCACCCTCGGCCTGGAGCTGCTGGAGGATGCGCCCGAGATCGACACCGTGGTCCTCGGCATCGGCGGCGGAGGGCTGATTGCCGGCGTCGCCGCCGCGATCAAGGCCAAGGCCGCCGAGCTCGGGCGGACGATCCGCGTGATCGGCGTGCAGGCGGAGAACGCGGCCGCGGTGCCGCCGTCGCTGGCAGCCGGGGAACCGGTCGACATCGTCACGCGCCCCACCATCGCCGACGGCATCCTCGTCGCCCGCCCCGGGGCCGTGCCGTTCGAGATCATCAAGGACCTCGTCGACGAGGTCGTCACCGTCTCCGACGACGACCTCGCGCGCGCCATGCTCGTCCTCCTGGAGCAGGCCAAGGTCGTCGTGGAACCCGCCGGCGCTGCGGGGGTCGCCGCTCTCCTCTCCGGACGGGTGTCGGCGACCGGCACGACGATGGCCGTGCTGTCCGGCGGCAACATCGACCCGCTCCTGCTGCAACGCGTGGTGTCGCACGGCCTCGCCGCCTCCGGACGGTATCTCACGATCCGCATCCCGCTGCCCGATCGCCCCGGTCAGCTCGCCCGCGTGTCCGAACTCATCGCGGAGGCGGGAGCGAACGTCATCGAGGCGATGCACACCCGTCACGGCCACGGACTGCAGATCAGCGAGGTCATCCTCGAGCTCAGTGTCGAGACCCGTGGGGCGGACCACTCGGCCCACACGCTCGACACCCTCCGTCGCGCCGGCTTCGCACCCATCGTCGTCCAGGACTGACCCCCGGACGCGAGACACCCCCTCGACCGTGGCGGTCGAGGGGGTGTCTCGTGAGGGGCGTCAGCCCGTGTAGGTCTCCACCTTCACGATCTCGACGCTGATCGAGCGGCCGTTCGGCGCCTCGTACGACGAGGACTCGCCGACCTTGAGGCCGAGGATCGCCTGGCCCAGCGGGCTGGCCTCGCTGTAGACGTCGAGGTCGCTGCCGGCGGCGGCGATCTCGCGGCTGCCGAGGAGGAAGACCTCTTCGCCGCCCGCGACGATCGCGGTCACGACGGTGCCCGGCTCGACGATGCCCCGGCTGGCAGGGGCCTCGCCGACCTTGGCGGTCTTCAGCAGCGCTTCCAGGGTGCGGATGCGCGCCTCCTGCTTGCCCTGCTCGTCCTTCGCCGCGTGGTAGCCGCCGTTCTCCTTGAGGTCGCCCTCCTCGCGGGCCGCCTCGATGCGCTTGGCGATCTCGTCGCGACCGACGGTGGAGAGGTGTTCCAGCTCGGCGACGAGCCGGTCGTAGGCTTCCTGCGTGAGGAAGGGGACCTGAGCATCGGTGGACATGACGAAGCTCCTTCTATCGGGATCCCGCCGAGATGCCGCGGGGGATATGCCAAGACGCCCCGGCACGGTGCCGGGGCGTCGTCTGTCTGGCATCAGTCTAGGCGACCCAGCAGGTGTTCACCAAACCTGTCGTCGCCTCCGCGACGGTCGGGATGCGCTCCGCGCGGGTGAGCGCATGGGCATCTCCGGCCGGGATCTCCACGATCTTCCAGCCCACGACGCCGAACTCCTCGTCGAGGGCTTCGAGCACGCACACGACGTCCTTGCCCTGGACGCCGGTCACCTGGAAGCGCACGTCGACGGCGTGCTCGTCCACGAGCTCGAAGCCCAGATCATCGGCGTCGACCGCGCTCAGCGACTGGCCGACGATGGACCACGCGAGGGCGGCGAGGAGGAGGAGCGCGACGGCCCCGGCGAGGAACCACGGCCACCGACGGCGGCGGGTGCGGCCGTAGCGTTCGTCGAGTTGGAGGGCGGTCGTCACAGGTGGGGTCTTCCGGTCGTTAGGCTGGTGATACCAGGTTATGCGACCTGCGTACGAAAGGCCGATTCATGCGCTTCCTCTCCGAGACCCCGATGCCGACACCGTCGATGACGGTGGCCCCGGAGTCGGTCACGCCGGGCTTCGCCGGCTTCGCGGTGATCGTCATCGTGCTCGTCGCCGTGATCCTGTTGATCTGGGACATGAACCGCCGGATCCGCCGGGTGCGGTACCGCGAAGAGGTGCGCGAGGAGCTCGACGCGGAGGAGGCCGCCCGCGCCGCCGGAGACGCCCAGGACCAGGGCCGCACCGCACCGGAAGCGCCCGCCGCGCCCGACGAGGAGCCGCGCGAGCGCTGACCGCCGCTCAGGGCGCGCCGAGCGACGGCGACAGCGGGTGCAGAGCGATCAGCAGGCACGCGGTCCAGTGGCAGAGGAAGGCCAGGACCGTGCACACGTGGAAGATCTCGTGGAAGCCGAAGTGTCCCGGCCACGGGTTCGGCTTCTTCAGCGCGTAGACGATGGCGCCGCCCGTGTAGAGCAGACCGCCGACGATCACGAGGACCATCATGGCCACGTTGGTGTCGAGCAGGTCGACGATGTACATCACCGCGGCCCAGCCGAGCAGCAGATACAGCGCGACGTAGAGCCAGCGCGGCGCATGGATCCAGAACACCCGGAAGAGGATGCCGAGCAGGGCTCCGCTCCAGACCAGGGTCAGCAGCAGAACGCCCTTCTCCGGCGGCAGCGCCAGGGTGGCGAGCGGCGTGTACGTGCCGGCGATGAGCAGCAGGATGTTCGCATGGTCGATCCGCTTGAGGATGCCCTTCACCCGGGGGCGCCAGTTGAAGCGGTGGTACACGGCGGAGTTCCCGAACAGCAGCAACGAGGTGGCCATGAAGACCGCCGCCGCCCACTTCGCCGCCGCCCCCTGGGATACGGCGATGAGGACGATGCCTGCGGCGATCGCGACGGGGAACGTGCCGGCGTGGATCCACCCGCGCCAGGTCGGTTTGATCTCGGCCGCCGCGTCGACGGCCGCCGCTTCGAGCAGCGGCAGCTTCGGGAGGTCGGCGCCGGTCTGGTCGGAAGTGCTCACGTGCTCACTCTAGGTGGGAGCGCATGCCCGTCCCCGTACATGTCCCCAGGTTCTGCACCGACGCGGAAGAGCGGGGCAGGGTAGCGTAGGTGGGTGATGTCACGCGAGAGCCCGGGGCGGGGACCGCTGTACCGGCTGTACACCAGCCGGCTGCGCCGCCACCTCGATCCGGCCTCCGTTCCGCACCACGTCGCCATGATGATCGACGGCAACCGCCGATGGGCGCGACAGCTCGGATTCGACACCCCAGCCGAAGGGCACCGTGCAGGCGCCGCCAAGATGCAGGAGTTCCTCGGCTGGTGCGACGAACTCGGGGTGCGTGTGGTCTCGCTCTACCTCCTCTCCAGCGACAACCTCCGCAAACGGGACTCGGCCGAGCTCGCCGACCTCATCGAGATCATCGCGGAGCTCGCCGAGGCGCTGTCCCAGAAGGGGAACTGGCGGGTCAAGCACGTCGGCCGCCCCGACATCCTCCCCGCGGAGCTGGCGCGCGTGCTCGCCGATGCGGAGGAGCGCACGAAGGACCACACCGGCCTGCACGTGAACCTCGCGGTCGGGTACGGCGGCCGGAACGAGATCGTCGACGCGGTGCGCAGCATCATCACCACACACGAGGCGTCGGGCGGCACGCTGGAGGACCTCGCGGCGCAGCTCACTCCGGAGATGATCGGGGAGCACCTCTACACGGGCGGCCAGCCCGATCCCGACCTCGTGATCCGCACGAGCGGCGAGCAGCGGCTGAGCGACTTCCTGCTGTGGCAGAGCGCGCACAGCGAGTTCTACTTCGTCGAGGCGCTCGGGCCCGATCTGCGACAGGTCGACTTCCTCCGCGCGATCCGCGACTACGCCGACCGCGACCGCCGATTCGGACGCTGATCCGAGGGGTGCGGGCGCGTGTCACAATGACGCAGTGAGCACTTTCGACGACTACCTCGGCACCTTCGACGCGGAGTCAGGGTACCTGAACTGGGCGGCATTCGGCCCTGTGTCCCCGTCGGTCCGCGCCGAGGTCTTCGCGGACGCGGACCTCCTCGGCAGTGGCCGGCCGTCGTCCCTGGCGCTCGTGGGAGAGCGGATCGGACAGGCGCAGGAGGTCGTCGCCGAGCTCCTCGGAGCCGATGCCGCGGACGTCACGCTGCAGCCGTCGTCGACCCACGGCCTCATGCACGCGCTCTACGGGATCTCCGGCGCGGTCGTCGCGAGCACCGCGGAGTTCCCGAGCGTGAGCCTCACCCTGGAGCGCGCGGCGGCGGCGTCCGACCACGCGGTCACGCCGCGCTGGATCACGCCCGACGACGGACGGGTCACCCCCGACGCCGTCGCTGCCGTCCTCGACGATGATGTCGTGGCGCTCGCCGTCAGCCACGTCGACTTCCGCACCGGCTATCGGGCCGATCTCGCCGCGCTGCGGGACGTCCTCGGCACGGACCGCCTCCTCATCGTCGACGCCGTGCAGTCCTTCGGCGTGATCGACGCCGACTACAGCGTCGCGGACGTCGTCGTCGGGCACGGCTACAAATGGCTGCGCGCGGGCCGGGGCACCGGGTTCGCGTGGTTCTCGCCGTACGCACGCGAGCGCATCTCGCCCGTGCTCTCCGGGATCACCGGGACGGCGGCGAGCGGGCTGGTCGTCGACGAGCTGCCCGCCCCGGCACCGGACGCGCGGGCCTACACGATCAGCATGCCGGACACGCTCGCCGCCGGCCGGCTCGCGATCGGCGCTCGGGACGTCAGGGATGCCGGGGTCGCGGCGATCGAGGAGCGGCTGTCCGCGCACGTGGACGCGGTGATCGCCACGGCCGACCGCCACGGGATCGTCGTCGCCTCCCCGCGCGAGCGCACCGAGCGCGCGGGGATCGTCGCCCTCGCACCGGAGGAACCGGCGCGGCTCGCCGCGGCTCTCGCCAACGCCGGACTCGTCGTCACCGCTCGGGGCGGATCCATCCGCATCGCGCCGCACGCCGGAACCGACGCCGAGACGCTCGCCCTGCTCGACGAGACCCTGGGCGCGTTCGGCAAGGAATCGTTCATCGTCCCGTAACGAATCGCTGGCGTGTCGAGTCCGTGGAAAACCCCTGAGCGGCCGTACCGTCAAGGCATCGGGCAAGGCGCCCGGTCGGGTCGGCCTCAGGTTCGCGACTCGTGACCCCCTGGTCGACTCGTTCGAATAGCCGGGAATCCCCGGGTCGGGAGTGGGTCGTGACCACACGTACAGCGCAGCAGTCCACCAGCACCGCGCAGCAGTCCACCCGTCAGACGCCGAGTCAGGCCGCGGCCGCAGAACCGGATCAGGATCTGCGCACCTACGTCCTCGACACCTCGGTCCTGCTGAGCGATCCGCAGGCGCTCTTCCGGTTCGCGGAGCATTCCGTGGTGCTCCCGGTGGTCGTCATCACCGAACTCGAGGGCAAGCGGCACGACCCGGAGATCGGGTACTTCGCCCGCCAGGCGCTGCGCCACCTCGACGACCTGCGCGTCGAGCACGGTCGACTCGACTTCCCGGTGGAGGTCGGCGAGGGCGGCACCCTCCGCGTCGAGCTCGGCAACGCCGATCTCTCGGTGCTGCCCGCGGGGATCCGCCTCAGCGACAACGACAGCCGCATCCTCTCGGTGGCCATGCACCTCGCGCAGGACGGCCAGGACGTGACCATCGTGTCGAAGGACCTCCCGATGCGGGTGAAGGCCGCGTCCCTGGGGCTCCGCGCCGAGGAGTACCTCGCCGAGCAGGCCGTGGACTCGGGCTGGACCGGCATCGCCACGCTCGATCTCTCCGGCGACGACATCAGCGACCTCTACGAGAGCGAGGTCGGGCTCAGCGAGGACGTGCACGGGCTTCCCCTCAACACGGGCCTCATCATCCACTCGGAGCGAGGGTCGGCTCTCGGTCGGGTGACCGGCGACGGGGAGTTCCGGCTCGTCCGCGGTGACCGGGACATCTTCGGCATGCACGGGCGCTCCGCCGAGCAGCGCATCGCGATCGACCTGCTCCTCGACCCCGAGGTGGGCATCGTGTCCCTGGGTGGGCGCGCGGGCACCGGGAAGTCGGCGCTCGCACTGTGCGCGGGTCTGGAGGCCGTGCTGGAGCGGCAGCAGCAGAAGAAGATCATCGTCTTCCGTCCGCTGTTCGCCGTAGGTGGCCAGGAGCTCGGATACCTCCCGGGCGACCAGGGCGAGAAGATGAACCCCTGGGGTCAGGCGGTGTACGACACCCTCGGCTCCGTGGTCTCGGGGAACGTCATCGACGAGGTGGTCGAACGCGGACTCCTCGAGGTGATGCCCCTCACCCACATCCGTGGGCGGTCCCTGCACGATGCCTTCGTGATCGTGGACGAGGCGCAGTCCCTGGAGCGGAACGTGCTGCTCACGGTGCTCAGCCGCATGGGGCAGAACTCCCGCGTGATCCTCACCCACGACGTCGGGCAGCGCGACAACCTCCGCGTCGGTCGCCACGACGGCATCGCCAGCGTCATCGAGACCCTCAAAGGACACGGCCTCTTCGGCCACGTCACCCTGACCCGCTCGGAGCGCTCCGCCATCGCCGCCCTCGTCACCGACCTCCTGGAGGGCGGCGAACTCAGCTGACCCGCGCCGGCGGGCCCGGTTGCACGATCCGGGCCCGCCCGCACGACCTCGTCCCGCTGCACGACCGTGCCCCGCCCGCACGACCTCATCCCGCCCGTGGGCCCCACTGGCCTCTCCGATCGTGCATCCGTGTCGGGCTCGTGCATCCGTGCCGCGGGCCCTCGGACGTCGGTAGCGACACCTGCACGATCCTGCACCGTCGGCCGGCCGCTGCGGGCCGAGGGGTCGTGCGGGTGGAACGGAGTCGTGCATGCGGAACCGGGTTCGTGAGGGCGGGATCAGACGTCAGATGCGGTCGTGGGCTCGACGGAGGGCGCCTTCGATCGCAGCCTGAACCGTGGGCCAGTCGTGCACGACCTGGGCGTAATCGAAGCGCAGCGTCTCGTACCCGAGTCGCGATGCGACGGCATCACGGGCGAGGTCGCGGTGGCGCATCGCAGGGGCGCCGTGGTGCTCACGTCCGTCGACCTCGATGATGAGGCGGCCGTCGACGACGAAGTCCACGCGGCCGACACCGGGGATCGCGACTTGCGTCGTGAGGCGCACGCCGAGGACATGGAGCCGGAGGCGGAGCAGGGATTCCAGGCCGCTGTCCGCGTCAGGACGAGCGAGGTCCACGAGCCAACGCGCGGACCGGGGTAGCGCGGCGCGGATCCGGTCTCGCGCTGCCCGCCCGATCAGTCCCTGCCGCCAGGCCGACTCGAAGGACACGAAGAAGGCCTCGTCACCCTCGCACACGTGCAGATGCCGAAGCGCGTCCTCGACAGACACGATGCCGAACCGGGTGCGTCCCTCGAAATGATGCGGGATGCACCGGCACCCGACGTGCGGGTGCGCGCGGCCGTTGCGACCCAGCCACACGTGCGGCGCATCGCTCTCCGAGAGCACCCAGACTCCGTGGGCGCGCAGCGCGGTGCCGCAACTGATGGCTCCACCATGGGCAGCTGCCGTGAGCACGGTCGCGTCGGTGTCGCGGGTGGCGAACACCCCGGAGCGGACCCGACGGATCCGGCCGGCGCGCACCGCGCGCGACAAGGCGGAGCGCGGGATTCCGAAAGCCCCGAGGTCGCGCCCACGGGCGATGCCTCCGAGACGAGTGAGGGTCGAGACAGGATCGAGCATCCGCTGATTCTGCGTCCTCCGGTGTCTCCACGGGGCAGGAGGGGCGTCGTGGGGATGAGTCGGGGTGTCCGGGGACTCGTGGAGGAGGAGTCGCCTGCACGATCCGGAGCCGCGGGCAGTCCTGATCTGAGGATTCCGACGTGCGGGCGGAACGTGGTCGTGCATCCGAGACAAAAACCGCGACGGACGGAGCCCGGATCCTGGCCGAGACGGGGACGGGATCGAGACGGGGACGGGACGGGACGGGGGCTGAGACGACGGATGCCGCGAGGACCGAGGTCCCCGCGGCATCCGTGTCAGGCGTGGATCAGCCCGGGTGGGTCATCGACAGGAGGTCGAGCTTCTCGTCGAGCTGCTCCAGCGTCAGCTCGCCGCGCTCGACGTAGCCGAGGTCGATCACGGCGTCGCGCACCGTGATGCCCTTCGCCACCGAGTGCTTCGCGATCTTGGCTGCGGCCTCGTAGCCGATCAGCTTGTTCAGCGGCGTCACGATCGACGGGCTCATGCCCGCGAAGGCGGCGGCGCGGTCGAGGTTCGCCTGCAGGCCGTCGATCGTCTTGTCGGCGAGCACCCGGGAGGCGTTCGACAGCAGACGGATCGACTCGAGCAGCGCGGTGCCCATGACCGGGATGGCGACGTTCAGCTCGAACGACCCGGAGGCGCCAGCCCAGGCGACCGTGGCGTCGTTGCCGATGACGCGCGCGCACACCATGAGCACGGCCTCGGGAACGACGGGGTTCACCTTGCCCGGCATGATCGAGGAACCGGGCTGCAGGTCGGGGATGTGCAGCTCGCCGAGACCGGTGTTGGGGCCGGAACCCATCCAGCGCAGGTCGTTGTTGATCTTCGTGAGCGACACGGCGATCGTGCGGAGCGCGCCGGAGGCCTCGACGAGACCGTCGCGGTTCGCCTGCGCCTCGAAGTGGTCCTTCGCCTCGGTGATGGGCAGCTCGGTCTCGGCGGCCAGCAGCTCGATGACCTTCTGCGGGAAGCCGAGCGGCGTGTTGATGCCGGTGCCGACAGCGGTGCCGCCCAGCGGTACCTCGGCCACGCGGGGGAGCGCCGACTGCACACGCTCGATGCCCAGGCGGATCTGACGGGCGTAGCCGCCGAACTCCTGGCCGAGCGTGACGGGCGTCGCATCCATGAGGTGCGTGCGGCCGGACTTGACCGCGTCCTTCCAGAGCTCCGCCTTGGCCTCGAGCGCGACGGCGAGGTGGTCGAGCGCGGGGATCAGGGTGTCGATGAGCGCCTGGGTGACCGCGATGTGCACCGAGGTGGGGAACACATCGTTCGACGACTGCGAGGCGTTCACGTGGTCGTTGGGGTGCACGGTGGAGCCGAGGATGCGGCTCGCGAGCGTCGCCAGGACCTCGTTCATGTTCATGTTCGACGAGGTGCCGGAGCCGGTCTGGTAGGTGTCGACGGGGAACTCGCCGTCGTGGCTGCCTGCGGCGACCTGGTCGGCGGCCTGGGCGATCGCGTCGGCGATGGCGCCGTCGAGCGTGCCGAGCTCCTTGTTCGCCAGCGCGGCGGCCTTCTTGATGCGCGCGAGTGCGGCGATCTGCGTGGACTCCAGGCCCTTGCCGGAGATCGGGAAGTTCTCCACGGCGCGCTGCGTCTGCGCCCCGTAGAGCGCGTTCACGGGCACTCGCACCTCACCCATGGTGTCGTGTTCGATGCGGTACTCGGTGTCGGTCATTCCGAACCCTCCTTGGTTGCGGGGTCGATCCCCTCGGCTTCGATGCCGACCGTGATGACGGGCGCTGCCTCACCCTCGGCCAGACGGTAGTTGGCGCCGACGATGCCGAGACGGCCTTCGGCGACGGCGTTGCTGATGATCTCGGACGACTGCAGCAGGTCGTTGACGGTGTTGCGAAGGTGCTCGCGTCCGACGAGCTCCGCATCGATGTCGGCCACCGTGCCGCCGCCGCTCTCCGCGAGCACCTTGCGGGCGGCCGGGACGATCGGCGCGATGAGCTTCCAGATGTGCGGGGGGAGCGGGTCCGCGTCGATGGCGGTGCCGTCGATGGCGGCGCGCACCGCACCACAGGAGTCGTGCGCGAGGACCACGATGAGCGGGACCTCGAGAACGGCGACCGCGTACTCCAGGCTCGCCACGATCGACTCGCCGATCACCTGCCCGGCGTTGCGCACCACGAAGAGGTCGCCGAGGCCGAGGTCGAAGATGATCTCGGCGGCGAGACGAGAGTCCGAGCAGCCGAAGAGCGTCGCGACGGGGTGCTGCGCCGCGGTGAGGTCCTTGCGGCGGTCGACGTTCTGGTTCGGGTGCTGGGGCTCGTCGCGGACGAAGCGACGGTTGCCGTCCTGCATCTGCTTCCAGGCGGCGGCGGGGGTCAGCGGGTGGGTCATCGGGCCTCCGAGACGGTGCGGATCTGGGGGATGAGCGACTCCGCGAGCTCGGCGGTGGAGTCGGCCGAGCGGGAGCCGTAGAGAAGCACGTAGTCGTCGCCGGCCTGGGTGCCGAGGGCGTAGGTGACGTTCGCCTCCGCGCCGGCGGACCCGGGCCGATAGACGTCCCACTCCAGACCGCCGATACGCACGGTGTCGGTCGGGGCGACGCCGTTCAGCCGCTGCGGGGCCCAGGAGGCATCGGCATCGAAGGCCTGGGCGAGCTTGATGAACCCGCGCTCGTCCTGTGCCGCAGGCGCGAGGGTGACCTCCCAGACCACGGGGGCTCCGCTCTGGAGCTCGGCCGCGTTCACTCGCCAGAACTCGTCCGTGTCGGGGACGATCGCCGGGCTGCCCATGGACGACTCCACGTCCGCGGCGATGGCGGCCACGTCGATCGGCTTCGCGGCGACCGGCTCGCCCCGGGGGACGAGCGCGATGATGACGACGACGACCGCGAGGGTCACCACCAGCGCGGCGACGAGGTTGCGGACCGTCTGGCTCGACCGGTAGGCCTTGCTCGACGCGGCCTTGCGTGCCGCGGTCTCGTCCGGCGTCTCCGGTCGACCGAGGTCGGCATTGATCGCGGGACCCTTGCTCATGACGCGTCGCTCTCGTCGGGGGTGGTGGTGCGTGCAGCCTCGAGACGACGCTTCGCGCCGAGCAGCCACTCCTCGCAGCGGGCGGCCAGGGCCTCACCGCGCTCCCAGAGCGCGAGCGAGTGCTCGAGGGTCGGTGCCCCCTGTTCGAGCTCGGCGACGACCCGGACGAGCTCGTCACGGGCCGCCTCGAACGACAGCGTGTCCACGGGGGTGTCGTTCACGGCGCTCACTCCTCCATCCTACGTCGTGCCCCGGACGCCGCCCGCTCAGGCGCCTTCCGCGATCTCACCCTCCGAGCGAACCGCGAGCGACCCGCGATCCACGGTGAGCGTGAGCGCGCTGCCTGCAGGCGCATCGGCCGCGTCGCGGAGGATCACGCCGCCTTCGAGGTGGGCGATGGCGTAGCCGCGGGCCAGAGTGGCGGCGGGGGAGAGGGCGCGTAGCGAGGCGCGCAGTTCGCTCGTCCGCCGGCCGGCGTCGTCGAGCTGCCGGGCGACCGCGTCGCGACCGCGGGCGAGAAGCAGGAAGGTCTCCTGCGCGCGGCTGTCGATGATCGGATCGGGCGAGCGCAGCACCGGCCGGGACCGCAGCTGCTCAAGCTGGGCCATGTCGTGTGTGAGGCGCTGCGTGAGGCGGGTGGTGGCCCGGGACCGCAGTTGCGCGATGAGTGCGCGCTGCTCCCCGACGTCGGGGACGACACGCTTGGCGGCATCGGTCGGCGTCGAGGCGCGCAGGTCGGCGACGTCGTCGAGGAGGGGGTGGTCGTTCTCATGGCCGATGGCGCTGACCACCGGTGTGGAGGCGGCGGCCACGGCTCGGACGAGGCGTTCGTCGCTGAAGCCGAGGAGTGTCTGCGGGTCGCCGCCGCCGCGCGCGATGATGATGACGTCGACCTCGGGATCGGCGTCCAAGCGGGCGAGAGCCGCCAAGGTGTCCGGCACGCAGCGATCGCCCTGCACCGCGGCGTACGCGGTCTTGAATCGCACCTGCGGCCAGCGCAGCTCGGCGTTGCGGTGGACGTCCTTCTCGGCGTCGGAGCGCTCGCCGGTGATGAGGCCGATGACGTGGGGGAGGAACGGCAGCCGCTTCTTGCGGGCGGGATCGAAGAGGCCCTCCTGGCGGAGCTGCACGCGCAGCCGTTCCAACCGTTCGAGCTGGTCGCCCAGTCCGACATGCTTCATGGCCGAGACCGCGAAGCTGAAGTCTCCGGAGCGCACGAAGTAGTCGGCCTTGACGGCGGCGACGACGTGATCGCCCACGCCCAGGTCGGCGGGGATGCGGCCGCGCACGCTCGACCAGACCCGGATGGAGATCTGTGCATCGGAGCGGGTGTCCTTGAGGCGGGCGAAGACGTTGCCGGCGCGGACGTTCCAGGAGGTGATCTCGCCCTCGACCCACACCGTGTTCCACCGTGCGACGAAGTCGCGGATGGTGGCGTTCAGCCGCGCGACCGAGGTCGGCGCCTGCGCCGTGGAGTCGCGCGGGGCGACGGCATCCGCCGGCGGCGTCTCTCCCGGTCCCGTCGTCGCTTCGAAGACTGTCATCTGCTCCCGTTCCTGCCCGCGCACTCTCCGGCCCCGTCCAGCCGGGCGACGGTAGAATCGAGGGGTGACTTCGACTGCCGTTCATCCTCCCGCTCCTCGCATCCCACGAGTGCGCGCCGCGGCCGGGCGGCTTCAGGATAACCCGGTGCCCGGACACAAGCGCGTCCTGCTCGCCGCCCCCCGCGGATACTGTGCGGGGGTGGACCGTGCGGTGGTCGCCGTGGAGAAGGCGCTGGAGCGCTACGGCGCCCCCGTCTACGTCCGCAAGCAGATCGTGCACAACATCCACGTCGTGACGGAGCTCGAGGCCAAGGGCGCGATCTTCGTCGAGGAGGTCGACGAGGTGCCGGAGGGCGCGCACGTCGTCTTCAGCGCGCACGGCGTCTCCCCGGCGGTCGTGAACGCCGCCTCCGACCGTGGCCTGCACGCCATCGACGCCACCTGCCCGCTCGTCACCAAGGTCCACCGCGAGGCCGTGCGGTTCGCGCGGGACGACTTCGAGATCCTGCTCATCGGCCACGACGGACATGAGGAGGTCGAGGGCACCGCGGGAGAGGCGCCCGATCACGTCACGGTCGTCAACTCTCCGCAAGAAGCCGACACCGTGCAGGTGAAGGACCCGTCCAAGGTAGTGTGGCTGTCGCAGACGACGCTCTCCGTCGACGAGACGATGGAGACGGTGAACCGGCTCCGCACCCGGTTCCCCGAGCTGCACAACCCGCCGTCCGACGACATCTGCTACGCCACGCAGAACCGGCAGGTCGCCATCAAGAAGGTCGCTCAGCGCGCTGATCTCGTGATCGTGGTCGGCTCCGCCAACTCCTCCAACAGCGTGCGGCTCGTCGAGGTCGCCCTCGAGTACGGAGCCAAGGCCGCCTACCGCGTGGACTACGCCGAGGAGATCCGCCAGGAGTGGCTCGACGGCGTGGAGACGGTGGGCGTCACCAGCGGCGCTTCCGTCCCCGAGGTGCTCGTGCGCGAGGTGCTCGACGCGATCGGCGATGCCGGGTATCGCGACGTGGAAGAGGTCAAGACGGCGGAGGAGGACCTCATGTTCTCCCTGCCGAAGGAGCTCCGTCAGGACGCCACGGGCCAGCGCGACGCGCGCGCCCTCGGCGGCCGCGCCTCCGCAGGAGGGGGTGCATAGCGGTGAACGCCGCGGAGGCGGAGCCGACCCTCATCGGGTCCGTGCAACGCGCGCTCCGCCTGGTCGACATCGTCGCGAACTCCCCGCGTCCGCTTCCGGCCAAGATGCTCTCATCGATCACGGGGCTCACTCCGGGAACGACCTACAACCTCGTCCGCACGCTCGTGCACGAGGGGTACCTCAGCGCCGAACCGGACGGGCTCGTGCTGGGCGGACGCTTCCCCGCGTTCCAGCAGCAGATCGACTCTCGTGGGGTGTTCCTGGCTCGGGTGCGCGCCGCTCTGCGCGCAGTGACGGAGGACGTGGGCGCCACGGCCTACCTCTCCCGATATGCGGACGGGGAGATGCATCTCGTCGATATCGTGGACGCCGTACGGAATCCGCGCATCGAGCTCTGGGTCGGGCTGCACGCCAGCGCCCACGCGACCGCGCTGGGCAAGCAGATCCTCGCGGCGCTCTCCGAGGAGGACCGCCTGGACTACCTCTCCCGGCACCGGCTCGAGGAGCTCACGCCTCGGACGATCAGCGACCGCCGGACGCTCCTCACGCAGCTCGAGCAGACGCCGGGGTGGGCGATCGACCGGGAGGAGTATGCGATCGGAGCCACCTGTGTCGCGGTTCCGGTCATCGCCCCCGGGGTGACGGCGTCGCTGGCCGTCTCCCTGCCCGCGGACCGGGCGGTGGTCAACCGTCGTCTCGTGTCGAACCTGCAGCGCACGGCCCGGCGGCTCTCCCTGCAGCTCGGGGCGGACGCCCTGGACACCGACGGCCCGGACGCCGAGTTCACCATCTGAATTCGGGGCCCTGGTGTGGGCATCGAGGGTTCCCTATGATCGAAGGCGTAGTGGCTGACAACGCCCTACTGATCGCCTACGGCGTCCCCAGCGCCGGCGACCAACGGGATGAGGAGCGTCCCCAGCGCTCCACGTCCGCGGCCCCGAGAAGTCCCCACTTCTCCGGGGCCGCTATCGGTTGGGGGTCCGACTTCTCTGAACGAGCGAGCTGAGCCTCGGCCGATACGATGGCGGGATGACCGACCAGCGCCCCCGATACGGGGAACTCGCCACACCAGAGGAGCAGCGGAGGGCAGCGGGGCTGCCGCCCGTGGCAGAGGTGATCGCCCCGTCGGCTCCCGTCTCGGACCCCGCGCCCGCGGCTCCTGCTCCGGCGCGCCCCTCCTCAGTGGATCGGTTCGCGACGATCGCGCTGCTCGCCTACGGCCTCGTGAACGTCATCGTCACCGGCCTGTCCTACCTCGACATCGTCCCGGTGATGAACCAGACCATGGGCATGCTGGGCATCGAGGGGGAGTTCACCAACTACGCCGCGGGGCGCACGTGGGGGACGATCGCCGCCGTCGTGCTGGCAGTCGGCTGGTGCGTCACGGCGGCCCTGTCGATCCGTCGCCTGCGTCGTGGCCGCCTCACCTGGTGGCTCCCGCTCGTCGGAGCCGTCATCACGCTGGGCATCGCCTCGTTCTGCCTCGTCGTGCCGATGATGGGCGACCCGGCCTTCATCGCCTACCTCGACCAGGCGACCGGGGCGCGCTGACGCCGACACGCAGACGAAAGGGGCCCGGCAAGACGCCGGGCCCTTTTCGTGTGTCTGGTGGTGTCAGCTCTTCGACTGGCCGTACGAGCCGAGCTGGCGGGTGGACTCGACCACGCGGGCGGCCATCGCCGACTCGGCGATCTTGCCCCAGGCGCGCGGGTCGTACTGCTTCTTGTTGCCGACCTCGCCGTCGACCTTCAGCACACCGTCGTAGTTCTTGAACATGTAATCGGCGATGGCGCGCGTGTAGGCGTACTGGGTGTCGGTGTCGATGTTCATCTTGATGACGCCGTTGGCGACCGCGAGAGCGATCTCCTCGTCGGTGGAGCCCGAGCCGCCGTGGAAGACGAGGTCGAGCGGCTTCTCGCCGGTGTTGTACTTCGCGGCGACCTCGGCCTGGATCTCGCCGAGCAGTTCCGGACGCAGCTTCACGCCGCCCGGCTTGTACACGCCATGAACGTTGCCGAAGGTGAGGGCGGCGATGTAACGGCCCTGCTCACCCAGGCCCAGCGCCTGCACGGCCTGGTCCACGTCGGCGAACGTCGTGTAGAGCGCCTCGTTCGAGCCCTCGTGCTGCACGCCGTCCTCCTCACCGCCGACGACGCCGATCTCGACCTCGAGGATGGCGTTGATCGCCTTCATGCGGGGGAGCAGCTCCTTGGCGATCTCGATGTTCTCTGCGAGCGGCACGGCCGACCCGTCCCACATGTGGGACTGGAAGATCGGGTTGCGGCCAGCCTTGACCTCTTCCTCCGAGGCGGCGATGAGCGGCTCGACGAAGCCCGCGAGAGCGTCCTTCGGGCAGTGGTCGGTGTGCAGGGCGACGGTGACCGGGTAGTTCTTGGCGACCTCGGTGGCGTAGCGGGCGAAGGCGAGAGCGCCGGTCGCACGAGCCTTGACCGTGTGGCCGGCGAAGTAGTCGGCGCCACCGGTGGTGACCTGGATGATGCCGTCGGAGCCGGCCTCGGTCAGGCCCTGGAGGACGGCGTTGATCGTCTGCGAGCTGGAGACGTTGAACGCGGGGTACGCGAAGCCGCCTGCCTTCGCGCGGTCGAGCATGTCGGCGTACTGATCCGGGGTGGCGACGGGCATGAGAACTCCTGCGGTAGGTGAAGCCGGGACAGCTGCCACTCTATCGGGGCGGGTGTCCGGCTTCGGCAGGAGGAGTCGCGCGTCGGTGGGCACCGTCCTTCGGTGGTGTTAAGAACGGCGATTTCTTCCTCGCTCAGAGGCGGAAAACGGGGCGATCGATCCGGTGCTCGCGGATAGGCTGGGGTTCATGGTGAGTCTGACTGCCGACCTGAGCCCGCTGCGTCCCGACCGTAACCTCGCGATGGAGTTGGTGCGTGCGACCGAGGCGGCGGCGATCCGTGCCGTTCCGTTCATCGGTCGTGGTGCGAAGGAGGCTGCCGACGGCGCCGCCGTCGACGCCATGCGGGCGTTCCTCGGGACGGTCGACTTCCAGGGCCGCGTGGTGATCGGCGAGGGCGAGAAGGACAACGCCCCGATGCTGTTCAACGGCGAGGTCGTCGGGACGGGACGCGGGCCGCTCTGCGACATCGCGGTGGACCCGATCGACGGCACGTCGCTGACCGCGGCCGGTCGGCAGAACGCGCTCTCGGTGATCGCGGTGTCGGACCGCGACACGATGCTCGACGCCTCCAGCGTCTTCTACATGGACAAGCTCGTCACGGGGCCCGCCGGCGTCGGCGTGGTCGACATCCGCCTGCCGATCGGCGAGAACATCCGCAAGCTCGCCGGCGCGCTGGACAAGCCGGTGGACGAGATCGTGGTGTCGGTGCTCAACCGTCCGCGGCACGAGCAGCTCATCCAGGAGATCCGGGACGCCGGGGCCGGAACCCGTCTCATGAGCGACGGCGATGTCGCCGGCGGGATCAACGCCGCACGCCACGACGCCCGCACCGACATGTGCGTGGGCGTCGGCGGCAGCCCGGAGGGCATCGTCACCGCGTGCGCGATCAAGGCCCTCGGCGGCCACATCCAGGGCCGGCTCTGGCCGCGCGACGACGACGAGCGTCAGCGCGGCATCGACGCAGGACTCGACATGGACAAGGTCTACGAGGCGGACGACCTCGTGCAGGGCAACAACACGATCTTCGTCGCGACGGGTGTCACGGACGGCCAGCTCGTCGCCGGTGTGCGCCGTGAGCGCGGTTACGTCTACACCGAGAGCGTGGTCCTGCGGGGCGCCTCCGGAACCCTCCGCCGGATCGCGTCGGAGCACCTCGTCTCGAAGTGGCTGTGACGGCTCTCCTGTCGGCATGATCGCGGGCCGGATTCTCGCCATCGTTACCGACCCGGTATCGCCTCCTCCACGAGTCGGGCCCGGTTCGGCGAGCTGCCGTGCCAGAATTGTCACTGGGTTTGTCGCCGTCGACGGAGCCGCCAGGCACCGCAGGCACAGGAGGGCGAACGCATGACAACGCAGCACACGAGCGGCTCGAAGAGCGCCGCGCCGACCAAGATCATCACCACGAACACCGGACGCATCCTCCGGGTGAGTGCCGATGCCGAAGCGGCCGCCGTGGCCCCGCCGGCACCGGTTGCGCAGCCGGCCGTCGATCCGGCTCGCCGCGCCGACGTGCTGTTCCGCGTCCGCCGCGCGGAGGGGCACGAGGTGAGCGCCTGGTGGATGATCGGCGCCTTCCTCGCCACGAGCGGCCTCGTCATCGTGCTGCTCAGCGGCGTCCCTGGCGTCGCCTGACACTCCGCGATCGGGGATCCGGTCGCGTCCGCCGTCACTGCTCCCGGTCGTGGAGCGCGGCGGCGTGGTCGAGGCGCGCGCGAACTTCGCCGACGTCGGCCTGCATCGTGTCGGCGGTAGCCTCGGCCTCCGTCGGGACCAGCAGTTCGGGTGCGGTGAAGCGCCGTCCGTCCGCGGTGATCGCCGAGACAGGCGCGAGGGCCTCCGCATCGACGCCGGGGAACTGCCGGGCGGTCACGAGAACCCGGGACTCCAGGGAGCCGGCGAAGCGGTTGTAGCTGTCGACCGTGCGCTCGATCGCCCGCCGCAGATCGTCGGCGTGACCGGCGAGAGTGCCGAGGCGCTCGTACAGCTGCGTGCCGAGCGCGAGCAGCGTCCGGGCCTCGGTGGACACCTCCTGCTGGGTCCAGGTGTAGGCGACCGTCTTGAGGACCGCCCAGAGGTTGACGGGGGAGGCGAGGGCCACTCGTCGGCTGAAGGCGTAGTCGAGCAACGTGGGGTCCTCATCGATGGCGGCCGCCAGCAGCGACTCGCTCGGCAGGAAGCAGATGACGAACTCGGGGCTGGCGTCGAGGCCGGACCAGTACGCCTTCTTGGCGAGGGCGTCGACGTGGGCGCGGACCGCGCGGACGTGCTTCTGCATGTGCGCGCGGCGCTGAGACTCGTGGGCGTCGCCGAGGGGGAGGGCGGAGGCCTCAAGGTAGGCGTCGAGGGGCACCTTCGCGTCGACGGCGATCGACGTGCCGCCCGGAAGGCGGACCACCATGTCGGGGCGCCCCTGGCCGCGGTCGGAGGTGATCGTCGCCTGCAGATCGAAGTCGACATGTCTGGTCAGCCCCGCCGCCTCGACGACGCGCCGCAGCTGGGTCTCGCCCCAGACGCCGCGGGTGGACGTGGAGCGCAGCGCACCCGCCAGTGACTCGGTCGTCGCGCGGAGCGCTTCATCGGACTCCTGCGCGCGCCGGAGCTGCTCGGCGAGTGTGCCGAACTGCGCCTGACGCTCGCTCTCGATCGCGGCGACCTTGGACTGCATCTGCTGGAGACTCTCGCGGACCGGCGCCAGAGCCTGCAGCACGGCGTTCTGCTGCTGGACGCGCTGTGCCTCCGCCCGCTGCTCGGTGCGAGCGTGCTCGACCGCGTCCCGATAGAGGTCGTACTGGCGATCGCGGTCGTCTCGCGCGGCCGCGAGTTCCGCCTGCGTGCGTGCGATGTCGGCGGCACTGCGTCCGGCTCGCAGGAACCAGCCCAGAGCGACGCCCGCGGCGAGGGCCACGAGCAGAAGAACGATCGACAGGGCATCCATGGCTCCATGATGCCCGGGGCCTCCGACATCGCCGGGAGGACGCGAGGTGCGTCAGGCGACGGCGCGCTCCAGCGCCGGTGCGGCAGGCTCCGTCACGCGGAGGCCGAGGGCGTCGGCGAGGCCGAAGACATCCGCGGCCCCGGCGCGCGCGGCCGCGTCCACGATGATCTGGGCGCAGGCGAGGGCATCCGCCAGTGCGTCGTGGTGCGAGAACTCCGCGTACCCGGCCGCCGCGGCGGCGAGGGGCAGGCGGTAGGAGTCGAGCTGATAGGTCTTCCGTGCCACCTGGAGGCTGCACAGCGACCGGTACGGCGGGCAGATCTGTCCCGTGACCTCCGTCGCCCGTCGCAGGACGTTCAGGTCGAAGCCGGCGTTGTGGGCCACGAGCACGTCGGCGCCCGCGAAGCCGCACAGGCGGTCGAACTGATCGACCCACGTCGCCGCCGACAGCACCTGCTCGGGGCGGATGCCGTGGATGCGGACGTTCCACTCCTGGAACTCGTCGTGGCCGGGCGGGGGCTGGATCAGCCAGTTCGCGGTGGCGACGACCTCCCCGTCCCGCACCCGCACGAGTCCCACGGAACACGCGGAGGCCGGGCTGGAGTTCGCGGTCTCGAAGTCGATCGCAGTGAAGTCCAGTGGCACGTCCTCACTCTCTCCCGGGCCTCCGACGTCGCTGTGCAGGCTCGCCGTATGCTGGCCACATGGCGGACGAACTCGCGAGATCCTTCGGTGCGGCGGCCGGAAGCTACGAGGCCGGACGGCCCGAGTACCCCTTCGAGGCCGTCGCCTGGATGCTCGAACCGATGGCGGACGGTGCGCGTCGGGTCGCCGATGTCGGCGCCGGGACCGGCAAGCTCACGCGGGCGCTCGTCACGGCTGCGGACGCCGAGGTGGTGGCGATCGATCCGGACCCCGCGATGCTCGCCGCCCTTCGCGACGCCGTCCCCGGGGTGCCCACGTTCGTCGGGACCGCCGAGTCGCTGCCGCTTCCGGACGCGAGCGTGGACGCCATCGTGCTCGGCCAGGCGTGGCACTGGGTCGAGCCGGTCGCCGCCTCGGCGGAGATCGGTCGCGCGGTGCGGCCGGGCGGGGTGCTCGGTCTCGTCTGGAACCTCCGCGACGAGCGCGTCGACTGGGTGCGCCGGCTCACCGACATCATGCACGGCAGCAACGCCGAGATCATGCTCGCGGCGGGCGACCCCGTGGTGGCGGAGCCCTTCGGCGCTCTGGCGCAGGACCGCTGGGAGTGGTCGCGCCCCATGACGCGGGAACTCCTGCACCGCATGGCCGCGTCCCGCAGCGCTGTGATCACCGCCCACGATGCCGAGAAGGCACGGATCCGCCGCGAGATGGACGCCCTGTTCGACGAGCTCGGCCTGCACGGGGACGGTGTGATCGAGGTGCCGTACGTGACCAGGGCGTTCCGCGCGGTTCGCGACTGAACAGGCGTCCGCGCCGCATCAGGCACTTTTCCCACCCTGCCGCCTGATCCCGCGTGGGTGCCTGCCCTCGCGAGGGGTGAGGCGGGGGAGAGCGGCGCAGGTAGACTCATACCCCGTGGCTCTCACTATCGGAATCGTCCGTGATGGGAACGTCTAACCCCGCTTGGAAAGCGTCAGCCATCGCTGTATAGTCAGCGTGTGCTGACTATTGCTTCTCGCGTCGACGTGATGAACAGGCTCGGACGGGCAATGGCCGATCCGACCCGTTCACGGATTCTCCTCACGCTGCTGGATGGCCCCAGCTATCCGGCCGTTCTGTCACGGGGACTCGAATTGACGCGGTCGAACGTCTCGAATCACCTAACGTGTCTGCGCGACTGCGGCATCGTCGTCGCTGAGCCGGAGGGGCGGCAGACCCGCTACGAGATCGCGGATCCGCATCTTGCAGCGGCGCTCGCGAGTCTTGTGTCGGTGACGTTGGCGGTCGACGAGAGCGCACCATGCGTCGATCCGGCATGCTCGGTTGCCGGCTGCTGCGACGCAGGGGAGCCCCGATGACCGCGCTCATGCTCGCACCTGAGCGCCGTGACGTGCTGCGCCGCCGCATCCGGGTCGTGGTTGCGATCACGATCACCTGGAACGTCATCGAGGCGGTGGTCGCGCTCATCGCAGGCGGCGTTGCCTCGTCCGCGGCGCTCATTGGGTTCGGATTGGACTCGATCGTCGAGGTGCTCTCGGCAGCGGCGGTCGCATGGCAGTTCGCGGCGCCTGACCCGCAGAAGCGAGAAAAGGTCGCGCTGCGGGTGATCGCAGTCTCGTTCTTCGGTCTCGCCGCGTACGTGAGCGTCGACGCCGTGCTGTCGCTGTTCGGCCTGCGGGATCCTGAGCACTCGCCGGTCGGGATCGCAATCGCGGCGTTGAGCCTGCTCGTGATGCCGTTCCTCAGCTGGTTCGAGCGCCGCACCGGTCGCGAGCTCGGTTCGGCCTCCGCCGTCGCCGACTCGAAGCAGACCCTCATCTGCACGTATCTCTCGGCCGCGCTCCTGGCGGGCCTGTTACTCAACAGCCTGTTCGGGTGGGCATGGGCGGATTCCGTAGCCGCGCTGGTGATCGCTGTGTTCGCTGTTCGAGAGGGAGTCGAAGCGTGGAAGGGCGACGCATGCTGCGCCGCTCCCGTGGCTGTGCTGACCGGGGAGCGGGAACCTGACACCTGCGAGGACGGCTGCTGCGCCCGGTAGGCGGCGGAGGCCGAGTTCTCGCGGCGTTATGCTCATAGAGCCATGCCTAACTTATCCATAGGAATCGTCGGCCTGCCCAACGTCGGCAAGTCCACCCTCTTCAACGCTCTCACCAAGAACGACGTGCTCGCGGCGAACTACCCGTTCGCGACGATCGAGCCGAACGTCGGCGTGGTGAACCTGCCCGACCCGCGGCTCCAGAAGCTCGCGGAGATCTTCGGGAGCGAGCGCATCCTGCCCGCCGCCGTGTCGTTCGTCGACATCGCCGGCATCGTGCGCGGGGCGAGCGAGGGGGAGGGGCTGGGCAACCAGTTCCTCGCGAACATCCGAGAGGCCGACGCGATCGCCCAGGTGGTGCGCGGGTTCTCCGACGACGACGTGGTGCACGTGGACGGGGCCGTGAATCCGGCGTCGGACATGGAGACCATCAACGCCGAGCTCATGCTCGCCGACCTGCAGACCGTCGAGAAGGCGATCACTCGGTACGAGAAGGATGTCCGCGGCAAGAAGATCGACCCGTCGGTCCTCGAAGCCGCGAAGGCCGCCAAGGACGCCCTGGAGCGCGGGATCCTGCTCTCAACGAGCGGCCTCGACCTCGAGCCGATCCGCGAACTCGGGCTCCTGACCGTCAAGCCCGTCATCTTCGTCTTCAACGTCGACGAGTCCGTGCTGACCGACGACGCCCGCAAGGCCGAGCTCGCCGCCCTCGTCGCGCCGGCGCAGGCGATCTTCCTCGACGCGAAGATCGAGTCCGAGCTCAAGGACCTCGACCCCGAGGACGCCGCCGAGCTCCTCGCCTCGACAGGGCAGGACGAGTCGGGTCTCGACCAGCTCGCCCGCATCGGCTTCGACACCCTCGGTCTGCAGACCTACCTCACCGCCGGCCCCAAGGAGGCCCGCGCCTGGACCATCCCCAAGGGATCGAAGGCCCCGCAGGCCGCCGGCGTCATCCACACCGATTTCGAGAAGGGCTTCATCAAGGCCGAGATCGTGTCGTTCGACGACCTCGTGGAGACCGGATCTGTGCAGGAGGCCCGCGCCAAGGGCAAGGCGCGCCTCGAGGGCAAGGACTACGTCATGCAGGACGGCGACGTCGTGGAGTTCCGCTTCAACAACTGAGTTCGAGTCTCGGGCTCTTGACCTGGTTTCGCTCGATCTCGAACAAGTTCGGTTGAGCGTGGCGACAGCTTTGTGAGATATTGATGTCGCAATGAGCTACGAAGACTATCGAGGTCGTTTCGACGACGTGCAGAACCAATACAACGTCATGGCGCTGGTTGGAAACGGGTTCGACATTCAGGCGTTGTCCGGACTTGGCTCTCTGACCGACACCCGCTACGAGTCGTTTTACCACTATCTGAAGTACCGGAAGTTCGACGGCGAGAACAAGATTCTCGAGCGAATGGAGAGCTTGCGCGGCACCGCTGAGAACTGGAGCGACATTGAGTCAGCAATTGAGGGCTTGCTCAACGTGGATCGAGTTGACCCTCGCGCCATTGCCGACGATCTTAAAGACGTGCAACGGGAGTTCTCTACCTTTCTGGACCAGGTTGTGACTCCAGACCTCCTTGCTCAACTTGGCGAGCGGGCCGTTTCAAACAACTCCAGTATGGTCAGCTTCACCGAGTTCCTAGGAGACATCAGCGATTCGGAGGAGTACTACAAGATGCGGCTTCCCCGGCGCATCAACATAGGTGACTTGTTGAACTTCAAGTTCGTGAACTTCAACTACACCACGCTCCTGGATGATTTCGTCTATCTCGATCAGATGCAGTTCGATCCGCATCCTTACAAATGGTCGGATCGCAACATCAATTTCCATCCGAATCCGCTTGGACACCCGTATTCCGAGGCGCACCCGGAGTTTCACCCGGAGAATAAGTCTTTCCATATGGTGTCCTACTTGGTATCTGATGTTGTCCACCCGCATGGGATACAGTCCATCCCGCGATCGCTGCTTTTCGGCATAGACGAGGCACCGAAGCGCGCGCAGAAGCTATCGAAACCGTACTGGGCGCAGAACAAGGTCAAGTACGGCGGGCTGTTTCCAGCTACTGACTTGTTCATCATCTTTGGTTGCTCACTGGGAGAAACAGACCGATGGTGGTGGAGAGCCATCATCGACGGAATGCGCGATAACGAGAATGCAGACCTTATCCTTTACTGGCGCCGTGGCTCCGGGGATAGTGCTTTGACCGCCCCCGAACTGCGCGAGAAGTTTGCGACCGCTGCGGGATTTCGGAATGACGCGGACGTCCTGGGTTTGCTCGGCGAGAGAGCCCGCGTCGTGCTCTACGACGACGCGAGTGAGCGAGCATGGCTAAACACGAATGCGATCACGCCGCCGTCGTGGGTGAGTTAATGGTTGGTTGGCGCACATTCAAGGCTCCGAACCAAACGCCTATCGGTGACGTAACGCGGTGGAGTTCCGCTTCAACAACTGAGTCCCGGACGACATGACCCGAGTGGCGCGGACAACATAGTCCGAGGGTGGACGCTTGAGATTAGTTTCGACGCAAGATATTGTCGATTTCCAGCTCCGGCAATTTGGCCATCGTCCGACGTGCCCACTCGGGGTCAACCATGGCTTGCGCGAACGTGATCTGCAGTTGGGCTTCTTTCATCGTGTAGTGGAGCAACTCCGTCCAGTAGACAATTTCTACGTGCCGCCTCGAGCTCATGACGGCCATCAGGAAGGCCGTGGCGCTCTGATTCATGCTATCCAGGCACTCATACGCCGGCATGTAGAACCCCACAGGTCTTGGGCCATGGAGGAAGACACCCGACGAGTCCGCGACTGCTGACTTCACAGATCCACTGTGCGAGGCGTGGACGTGGTGACTGGCGTTCGAAAAGCGGGAGCTTGCATCGTCGTTTCCGTACGCTCTGCTCATGTCTGCGTAGGTCACGCGACGGTCGTCGAAGGCGGGCGATGCCCAGCCGTATGGTTTGGACATTGAGCCGCAATGTTGCCGGATGACGCGCTGATACTGCCTGTCTATTGTCTGGGAACCCTCGTCAGCAAGGCCTCGAATATGACCGTCCTCCTTCCGGCGCCACATCTCCACATGGTGACTTGCCTCGAATCGTCGTGCAATCTCCGTGCTGCTTCGTTCGATGAACGCCGCGATCACGCCGAGCTCCACGGCGGTCCGCATGCGGGCTTCAGCTCCGTCGGGAAATCCGCGTTCGAGCAGTGCGAAGGTTTCGTTAGTTGCGGTCATGGCCCGCTGGAGCAGTCCTGCCAAGCTTGAACTCTGCGCCTGCCGACGTAAGGGTGAGCATCCCGTCTCCGATTTGGGCGAGACCAGCCGACTTGAGGAATCTGCCGTACTCGCCCCAGGTGAGCGGCGCGGTCGTTGCCGGTGCTCCGATGCTGGTCTTGTGGCCGAAGACGTCGGCGCTGAGATCGGGACGGGCTTCCATTGCCGTGGCCGCACCGGCATCGACTTGATCCACAAGCTCAAGTACGAGTCCGACCCAGGCGCGCTTGCCGCCATGAAGTGCGGGAAACGTTGCTCCTTGTCGTCGCCACAGGGCCCGCTGTTCGAGCAGAGTGGTCTCGTCGAGGGCTTTCTGCGGAATCATGGATGGATTCTATGGCATCGTTTTGAGTCTTATTGAGACCCAGGAGGACGTGCGCGCGAGGACCTCAATCGGGCCGGTGACGATTCCCAAGAGCACGGGTGCCGTGCGGCTCAGTGGTTCCTCCGCAGGCTCTCTTGGCTTAGCAAGGTGGACGCCACCCTCGACGTTCACGTAATACTTGATGACCTGCCCGATGGAAAGCTTCTCGCCTTCGATCTCTGGAAATCGATCACTTCAGCGCGGGTATGCGTGCGTTGGCGCGGCTTTCCGGAGCGTGAGGACTCCCCGGGCGCGCCGAAAAGGAGACCGGCGCCGACTGCACAGCCTTATCCGCGACCGCGAGGCGCGACCGACTCGCTAGTGCCGTACACCCGCGTCCGGCCCATGGCGATCCTCGAACGCACGGAGCGCGCGCCTCGCGCGGTGGGTCTCGACGATACCGACGATGATCCCGGCGGTGAACACGATGATGCTGAGGACGCGCCACAACCCGGCGGGCGCATCGAGGAGGAACGCGACCGTCCAGCCGACCGTCATCACCGAGGAGAACACGATCGCGTAGACGCCCCAGTTCCGCCGCCGTTCCAGCGCCATGCGCTGCTGGATGAGCGACGGCTCCGGTCCGCCCACGGGCCCGCTCATACCCGGAGGGAGGAACCCTCGTCGCTCGCGGCCGGAATCGGAACCGCAGCGCCGGAGCGTGTGCGGAACCACAGGGTGAGCTCGAACAGGGCGCGCTCCATCGTGGAGGCGTCCGCGCCGTCGACGAGGTCGTCGAAGGAGTCGCGGAAGCCCGTGGGGGCGGCGGTGCTCGCCGTGCGGAACGACCGGTAGCCCATCGACCAGTCGGAGAAGAGCCGGGCCGTGATCGGCGTCTCCAGCAGGATGCGCATCGCGCGGTGTCGTGGATCGTCGGCGATCGTGTCGACGAGTCGGCGCACGGCCTCGACCGGTCCTTCGAGGACCTGGAGGAAGCGTCCCTGGCGGAAGAGGAGGAGGCCCGTGATGTCGCGGGCCGTGTTCGACCGGCGGCACTGCTCGAGGAGCTGCTCCAGAGCGGTCTCACGGAACGGCTGCGCCGCCGTGCTGGTGTAGACGAGGCGGAGCAGCCCGTCGGCCCTGGCCGCCGTCACCCCTGCACCAGCTCCGAAGCGCCGAGGGCGGCGTCGCCCTCTGAGGGGCCGGCGTGGGCGACGACCTCCGTGGTCGCGTCGCTCAACGTGGCGTGCAGACCGAGCGGCTGCGCGGACGCGGAGAACGCGGCGAAGCGGCCGTCGGGCTGACGGTCGACGTAGCCGAGGAAGTCTCCGCCACGGCTTCCGACATGGAAGCCGTCCTCGACGCACGCCCAGAGGACATCCGATGCGGGGTGGGGGGAATCAGGCACGGCTCCACCCTACGGCGGGCGGCCGACATCGCCCCGGGCCTTGCGCTGACCCGCCTCGATATGGCACACGCACCGAACGCCGCCTCAGTCGCCGGCGCGCGGTCGTCCCGGCTCCCGCCAGCGCGGCGGCACCGGGGCCGGGGTGATCGGCTCGACGCGGTCCGGCGTCGGCAGTTTCGACGGAACGCCGGCGTGCAGGACGAGCTCCTCGCCCGCGTGCCGGATCGTCACCGGTTCGCCAGCGCTCAGCCGGTAGGTCGTCTCCGCCGGCGTGATGTCGACGTGCAGGATGCAGCCGTGCAGCCGCACCCCGAACGCGAGACGGGTCACCCCGTCGGGGAGCTGCGGCCGGAAGGACAGGCCGTCGTCTCCCTCCCGCATGCCGCCGTAGCCGGCCGTGACTCCCGTCCAGATGCCGGCGAGGGCCGCGATGTGCAGTCCCTCGTCCGTGTTGCCGTGGAGATCGTCCAGGTCGAGGGCCGCGAGCTCCGCGAGGTACGCCGATGCGAGCTCGAGATGACCCACCTCGGCGGCGATCACGGCCTGCGCGGCCGCGGAGAGCGAGGAGTCACGCACGGTGAGGGCGTCGTAGTAGGCGAACGCCCTGGCCTTCTCCTCCCACGTGAACTCCTCGTGCGCGGTGTAGAGCGCCAGCACGAGGTCGGCCTGCTTCAGCACCTGCTTGCGATAGAGGTCGAAGTAGGGGAAGTGACTGTGCAGCGGATAGTCGTCGGGGCCGGTGGCGTCGAAGTCCCACCGGGCGTGCGCGGTGAATCCCGCCGACTGCGGGTGCACCTTCCGCTCCTCGTCGTAGAGCACGGTCATGCCGGCGGCGGCGGCGGCCCACGCGGAGAGCTCGTCGTCGTCCACGCCGAGGCGGGCGGCGACGTCCGGATGCCTCCGGACGGCTGCCACCGCTCCGCGGAGGTTCCGGCGGGCGGAGAGGTTGGTGTAGACATTGTCGTCGACCACGGCGGTGTACTCGTCCGGACCGGTGACACCGTCGATGTGGAAGCCGCCGGTCTCGTCCCACCGCCCGAGGGACGCCCACAGACGAGCCGTCTCGACGAGGATCTCCGTGCCCGCCTCCCGCTCGAAGTCCTGGTCGCCCGTCGTCCGGACGTAGTGCATGACGGCGCCCGCCACGGCCGCGTTGATGTGGAAGGCGGCCGTACTCGCGGGCCAGTATCCGGAGCTCTCCCGACCGTCGATCGTGCGCCAGGCGAAGGACGCGCCGCGCAGGCCGAGCGTGCGCGCCCGCTCCCTGGCGTGATCGAGCGTCGCGTGCCGCCAGCGCAGCGCCTGGAGCGCGGCATCCGGAGCGGTCGAGGTGAGCACGGGGAGCACGAACGCCTCGAAGTCCCAGAAGGTATGGCCCTCGTAGCCGGAGCCGGTGAGGCCTTTGCCGGGGACCGATCGGGCTTCGGCTCTCGCCGATGCCTGGAACACCTGGAACAGCGCGAAGCGCACCGCCTGCTGCAGCCGGGCATCGCCGTCGATACGGACGTCGCCGCACTCCCAGTAGCGATCGAGGACGGCACGCTGTCCCGCCACCAGAACGTCCCACCCCAAGCGAGCCGCTTCCTCCACGGCCTCCTCCGCGCGGTCACGCAGCGTCTGCGGTGCGAGGGACGCCGACCACTCGTGTCCCACGAGCTTGACGATCTCGAGCTCCTCGCCGGGGGCGAGGTCGACGCGGATGCGCGTGCGCGCCAGGTCGTCGTCGACCTCCGTCGTCACCTCCGGCGCCGCCTCGCCCGAGACCCGCACCGCATGGTCCGCGCTCACCGCCACACGCAGACCGCTGCGCCGGGTGCGGTGGAGAAGCGTGCTCCGCGCGCCGCGCTCCGCTGCCGCGACGGCTTCCAGCGGACGGGCGAGGAGCTCCTGCACGCGCGGGTCGTCGTGCGTCACGGGGAGCGGCTCGTTCGCGAGCACCTCGGACAGCACGGTGACCGCGAGCGGAGCGTCGAGCGCCTGCACGCGGTAGCGCACGGCGGCCAGCGACCGGTGTTCCAGGGAGACCAGACGGGTCGAACTGATGCGCACCCGACGTCCCTCCGCGGACTCCCAGTCCACCTCCCGATGGAGGGTGCCTTCGCGGAGATCGAGGCGGCGGGTGTGCGCATGGACGGTCCCGTGCTCGATGTCGAACGGCTCGTCGCCGACCAGCAGGCGGATGAGCTGCCCGTTCGGGACGTTGATCACCGTCTGCCCCGTCTCGGGGTACCCGTAGCCGTCCTCGGCATGCGGCATCGGGTGTTCCTCGAACACGCCGTTGAGGTAGCTGCCGGCGACACCCCGGGGATCGCCCTCGTCGAGATTGCCCCGCCAGCCGATGTGGCCGTTGGAGAGACCGAAGACGGACTCCTCCTGCGCGAGATGGGCCGTGTCGACGCTCTCGATGCCGACGGCCCAGGGTTCGATGGTGAACTGCGCCGTCATCGGCGCGCCCCGGCCCCGAGGCGCCTGTCCGAGGAGGAGGTGAGGATGCCGAGGAGCATGGAGTTCCCTTCTGCCGGAGACCGTGGGCCTCGACGCTATCGATCCCGTCGAAGGGGCGCGAGGGCGTTGCGTCGCGCGGACCGGGTCCGGTAGGGCGGTCGCTGTGCGCCGGGGCGCGGCGGCCGCCCGTTCCGGGGCACCGGTGGGTCTGCTCACTCCTTGTGGAGCGCGTCCTGCGCGGCGCCGGCCACCTTATCCACGACGTTCGGCAGCTCGGTGGTGCCGTAGAAGCGCGCATCGGGGTGGGTGGGCGGAGGCATCTCGGCCGTGGTCGTCGGGCCCTCGTGGTAGCTGAACTCGCCGTGCCCGTCCGGCGTCGGACCCGATGCCCAGGTGCCTTCGGCGGCAGCAGGACCGTCGCTGAAGTTGAGGTACTGGTACGACACGTCGCGGTGCTCCTTCGAAAGCGGGAAGTTGCTGGGCACGGGCAGCTTCTCGGCGCCCTCGGCCTTCAGTTCCTCGGCAGCGGCGAGCCACTGGTTCTGGTGCATGGTGTCGCGCGCCAGCAGGAAGCTCAGCAGATCCCGCACGCCGTGATCGTCGGTCATGTGGTACAGCCGGGCGACTTGCACCCGGCCCTGCATCTCGGCGTTCGCGTTGGCCATGAAGTCGGCGAGGAGGTTACCGCTCGCGGTGATGTACGAGCCCTGCCACGGGTTGCCGTTGCTGTCGACCGGGCGGGCGCCGGCACCGGCGACGATGCCCTGCTGCACATCCGTGCCGCCGACGATCGCGGCGACCGTCGGGTCGTCCTGCACGGCGTCCTCCGTGATGCCGAGCGGGGACTTCTCGAGGAGCTGCGCGATCATGACCGCGAGCATCTCGACGTGGCCCATCTCCTCGGCTCCGATACCGAAGACCAGGTCGCGGTACTTGCCGGGGATGTGCATGTTCCATGCTTGGAACTGATACTGCAGCGCGACGGTGATCTCGCCGTACTGACCGCCGAGCACCTCTTGCAGCTTGCGCGCGTACACGGCGTCCGGTGCCTAGCCGCCGCGCCGGTGTTAGCCGGTCGGCGGCGGCGCCGTCAACCCCCGCCCTCCTCGGCGGCGTAGCGGGCATGCTGTGGGCATGGGGATCGGACGGCAGCCGCGGAGGACGCGATCGGAGCGTTCCTCGGTCCAGGGGAGGATGGGCAATGCCGGGGGAGGGCCGGCCGAGCTGCTGTCCCGCGAACTCGGTTCGCCGGTCGTGTTCCTGGGCGCGGGGCTGCCCGAGGATCACTGGCATGCGAGCGACGAGAGCATCGATCTGCGCATGCTCATTCGCGGCGCCGCGACTCTCGCGCATCTGTGGCGCGAGCTCGCCGCCGCCTGATGACTCCGCCGGGGGATGCGAGGAGGAGGCTCGTCCCCCGGCGGGCTACGCTGGACGCAGGCGCCACCGCCCGGTGCCCGGTCGCAGGAGCCCGGTGCGGACGACGCCTGCGAACCTGACACCGACGGCTTGAGGAGAACGACGCCGATGACCGACACCCAGATCTTCGAGCCCGAGGGCCGCGCCATCCCCTTCGTCGACGAGGGTGACGGGCCGGTCAAGCTCGTGCTCATCCAGGAGCGCGGCCTGGCCGCCGACGTGCTCGGAGTGGTCGGTCACTACCTGGCCGAGGAGGCCGGATTCCACGTCGTGCGGATCGGCCATCGCGCGGATGACGCCGACACCTCGATCGAGGACCGCGTCGCGGACGCGCTCGCCGTCATCGACCACATCGGCCTCGGCGACACGTGGATCGGCGGACACGGCTTCGGCGGCACGATCGCCCGGTCGTTCGCGCTGGCTCATCCGGAGCGCGTGAACGGTCTCGCACTGCTCGGCGTGGAAGACGTGGAGACGCCCCTCGCCCCGGTAATCCCGGTGCTGCTGATCCAGGGGACGGCCGACGAGGTCACCCCGCCCGCGAACGCCGAGAGCCTGCGCGTCACGGCTCCGGAGCGCGCCAGCATCAAGGTCGTCGAGGGCGGGGATCACCTCTTCCCGATGACGCACCCCATCGAGACGGCCGTCGTGCTCGAGGAGTACCTGGACTGGGACTGAGGGTGACGTCGCGGGTCAGAGGTCGCTGAAGTCGTTCGAGGGGACCATGATCTGCGTGACGGTGTCGCCGTCGAGTACGAACATCGTGTAGACGATCCCGGTGGAGCCGGGGCGGGTCAGGGACTCCGTATCGGGGACCTCGCGCCCGCCGAGCCCGAGCTCGTTCGCGGTCGCCGGGTCCTCCGCATCCGTCAGCGCCCAGGCGTCGGCGGCGCGGAGCTCGGTGCGCGTGCTGCCGACGCGGAATCCGTCCTCCGTGACGACCGGGAGACCCGCGACCTCGGCGGCCGTGACGGAGACGCTGGCCGGGGCCTCGCCCGTGCTGTCCGCCAGGACGCGCAGACCTCCCCAGTCGTACGCCTTCAGTGTGGAGGGCTCGCCGGGGAAGATCTCCACGCCCTCCGCCTCGGGAAGCTCGCCGGTGACCTCCTGGAGGAGCTCGAGAAGGGCGGCGGAATCCGTGTAGTCGGCGCTCCGCTCCTCCGCGCCGGTGACCGTCAAGCCGTCCAGCGACACGACGATCTGCGCGGACGTGGTCTCCGTCGGCGTCGGCGATGCGCTGGAGGTCTCCGAAGGACGAGGGGACGCGGACGGCTCGGCCGAGTTCGCGGGAGCACAGGCCGTCACGGCGAGCGCGGTGGCGGCGAGGGCGAGAAGGAGAGAAGAGGGTCGTCGCATGGTCCCGATGCTAGAGCGTTCGGGGCCGGCGCTGACGCCGGCGCGGTACTCGTTATCGGTCCGTGTCCGGAGACGGACGAACGCCGCGGCCGGGGAGGCCGCGGCGTTCGAAGTCTGAGGTCTCAGGCGACCTGAGGGAGCACGGCGAAGGACACGGAGCCCTCGTCGTCGACGCCCGCGTCGAGGATCTTGTCGTCGAGCGCGGAGGCGGCGGCCTCGTCGAGGAACAGGCGCGCGCCCGACAGCTCGACGACCTGATCGGCGGGCTCCGGGTCGGCGGTCACGGCGACGGCGAGCCGGGCCGCGCCCGACTCGTCCTGCGCCTCGGCGGTGTGGATGCGCAGCCCGGCGGCCGGCGCGTCGTTCTGCCGACTCACGAGGGTCGACACGATGGCGGTGGCGTTGTCGGTGAGGGTGAGCACGAGCTCTCCTTTCCGGTTGGGGCATGACGCGGTCGCGGCATGTCCGGACCACGATTCCCTATCGTCTGGATCCCTTCGACCCCCTTGCGCGGAGCGGGGCGCTGCCCTTAACCTCGCAGCCGCTTGCGGAGGAAGACCTGGTCGGTGCCGTCGCCCTGTGGGATCCGTTCGCGCTCTTCGTAGCCGCAGGACTCGTACAGCCGGATGTTCGCCTCGCTGAGGCTTCCGGTGAACAGCTCGGCCTCGCGGGCGTCGGAGGCCTGCTCCGCCGCGTCGAGGAGCTTCCGGCCGATGCCCTCGCCCTGCATGTCGGGGGCGATCGCGATCCGTCCGATCAGGAGCAGGTCGTCGTCCTCGACGAACCGGATGGCCCCGACCAGACGACCGCCGATCCGGGCGCCGAGACCGCGCTCCGTGGTGAGCTCGGCCTCCATCTCGGCGAGCGTCTGGGTCAGCGGCGGCATGTCGACGCTCCCGTAGATCGCCGCCTCCGACACGAAGGCCGCCCGTTGGATCGTGAGCACCTCGCCGGCATCCGCCGCCGTCAGAGGGGCGATGACCACCTCGGGCCGATCCTCCTGTGCTGCTGTTCCCACTGTTCCGCCTTTCTCGATGGCCCTGTCGCCTCCCTCACGTTCAGGGGTGCGACCGGCGGGTGTCAACCCCCTCGGAACGGGCCGTGCTGCGGGCTACCGTGCCGGGAGGAGGTCACACCATGGCAGACACGAAGTCCAAGAAGACCAGCAGCTCCAACAGCAAGGACGGGGCGGCGAAGGCCGGCGTCAAGACCACGCGCCAGCAGAATGCGGAGAAGGGGTTCACGGCATCCCCGACCCTCGCGGCGAACCTGCAGGCCGTGCTCGTCGATCTGATCGAGCTCTCGCTGCAGGGCAAGCAGGCGCATTGGAATGTCGTCGGACGGAACTTCCGCGACACCCACCGTCAGCTCGACGAGATCATCGAGGACGCCCGGACGTTCAGCGACACCATCGCGGAGCGCATGCGGGCCCTGCATGCCGTCCCCGACGGACGCAGCGCCACGATCGCGAAGACGACCACGCTGCCGGAGTTCCCGACCGGTGAGGTGTCCACGACGGAGACCATCGACCTCGTCACCGCGCGCCTGGAGGCCGCGGTGGGGACGATCCGCGACGTGCACGATGCCGTCGATGAGGAGGATCCGACGTCCGCTGATCTGCTGCACGCCGTGATCGAGCGACTGGAGCAGTTCGCCTGGATGGTGAGCGCGGAGAACCGCAGCCCCGCCGGCCGCTGACGCCCCGCCGTCCGACCGCCGCCCTCGTCGCGCTCACGCCGACGGGGGCGGCGGTCCTTCGTGTGCCCGCACCCGCGACCGGGCGCGCCGCAGCAGGCCGGGCAACGCCATCCAAAGTCCGAGCACGAGCACGAGGGACGCGACGAGCGCGATGATCCCGGCGGTCCTGCTGACCGTGAAGTCGACGATGAGCGTCGTGACGCCGATCGTGAGGGCCCCGATCACGAAGAGGTCGATCTTCACCAGGCGCGCCGCCGTCCGGACGAGCTCCGGCTTCAGCCGGCTGCCGAACAGGGCGCGGTGGATGCCGACGGGGGCGAGGGCGAGGATGGTGGCGAGAGCGGCGAGCGCCACGAGCACGACGTACAGGTCGCGCTGGAACTCGTCCATGTCGGTGAAGCGCGGCTGGAACGCCACCGCGAGGAGGAAGCCGGTGAGGATCTGCGTGCCGGTCTGCATCACCCGGAGTTCCTGCAGCAGCTCTTCCCAGTTGCGGTCCGCGCGCTCGTTCGGGGTCTCGTCGCGGCCGTCGTCGCGGTCGTCACGCTCGTCCGCGGCGCCACGGGGTTCTGCTCTCATGGCGATAGTCTCGTGGGCACGATCCGCCGCTGTCCAGGACCTTGCACGGCCCGGCGGACAGGCCTCAGGAAAGGACCCCGGATGACGCTGCCCCCGATCGACGAATGGTGGCCCGAGCTGTCCGACGATGCGCGCCGAGCGGTCATCGGCAGTGGCTCGCGACACCTCGACGAGGACGTCCGCGAGGAGATCCGGGAGATCACCGGAGCGGTGGTCGGGATGATCGAGTCGCTGTCCGACGACGACCTCGCGTACGCCCGGGAGCACGCCCCCGAAGCGGACTGAGGGGTCAGTCCTCCGGCCGCGCGGCCGTCTCCTCGCGCAGCCGCGGCTCCGTGCGCCGCTCGGGGCGCACACCGTGCTTGTCTGCGTAGAACGCGCGGATCCGGTCCATGTCGGCGGCCACGTCGCCCGTGAGGTCGAGGGTCGGCCCGAGGCCGGTCGTCATCGTGTGGCGGTCGACGAAGCCGAGGGTGACCGGCATGCCGGTGGCACGCGCGATGCGGTAGAAGCCGCTCTTCCAGTACTCGTTGCCGCCGCGGGTGCCGTCGGGGGTGACGACGAGGCCGAACACGGTCCCGGCGTGCACCTGCTCCACGACCTCGCCGACGACGCGCGCCGGATCCGCCCGGTCGACGGCGATGCCGCCGAGGCCGCGCATGATCGGGCCGCGCCAGCCGCGGAACAGGCTCTTCTTGCCCAGCCAGTGCACCTCGATGCCCAGGCGCCAGGCGATCGCGAGCATGAGCACGAAGTCCCAGTTCGAGGTGTGCGGAGCGCCGATCAGGACGGTCGGACGCGTGGGGGCGGCGTCGGCGACGAGGGTCCACCGGCTGACGGCCCAGTACACGCGGGCGAGGAATCGTCGGAGCATCCGTCCAGATTAAGGGGAGCGGCCTTTCGATCGCCTGTCGGCGTGGTCGCCGTGGCGTGGGTGAGCGCCGCGGTGAGGGCGGAGTCCAACCCGGGGACGTCCTCGACGGGGACGGCGAGCGCGAGCAGTGCCCTGCTGAAGTAGTTGCGTGCCGCCGCCGCCAGGGTGACGTCCACGATCTGCCGATCGCTGAACCCCGCCTCGCGCAGCTCCTGCGAATCCGCGTCGGTCATCGCCGACGGATCGGTCGACAGGCGCGCGGCGAAGCGGATCACGGCCTGCTCCTGCTCCGTGAAACCGCGGTCGTCCCCGGCGGCGAAGGCGGCGAGCCCTTCCTCGTCGACGACTCCGGCGCGGAGGGAGCGGCGGCCGTGGGCGAGCAGGCAGTGCGCGGATCCGAGGGCCCGCGCCGCCCCGAGGGTCGCCGCCTCGTACACACGGACGCCGATGGACGGGACGACCGCACGGACGAGCGCCTCGAAGGCGGCGTGGGCTTCGGGGTTCACGGCCATGGCCCTGGTGTGTGCGAACACGATGCCGTCGTCGGCGAGGTCGCTCTCGTACATCGCGGCGACGTGGCCGGTCGCGGTGGCCCGCTCGGGAGGGTGGATGATCATGGCGCCTCCTCGGCTCCGGGGGCGCGGGACGAGGGTGCGCACCCCCTCGCCGGGAACGATACGCCGCTCCGAGGTCGCAGAGAAGAGCGTGCGGCGCCCGGTGCTCCTGGCAGGCGTACGATCGAGGGATGACCGAATCGAAGCAGGAGAACACCGGGCAGGACGCGCCGCTCGGGCTGCAGCCGCTGCCGGGTGCGATCGAGCTGCTCGACGGCGATGCCGCCGGCTACTGCAGCAACGGCGTCTGCCACCTCCCCGCCCCCAAGGAGCGGTGAGCAGCAGACGCCGTCGGTGTCTCTGCGCGGTCAGTGACCGCGGTGCGCCGCGTCGCCGATGTCGTCGGCGGGCTTGCGCACCAGCGGGCTGAGGGCGACCGCCGCGAGCGAGATGATCGCCGCGATGAGGAACGCCGTCCGCGCACCCGGGGCACCCGCCACCGCCCGCGACAGGCCCTCGTCCTCGCCGGCGTGCAGGATGGCCGAGTACGTGACCGTGAGCAGCGCGACGCCGGCCGCGCCGCCGACCTGCTGCAGCGTGTTCAGCACCGCGGAGCCGTGCGAGTACAGCGAGCGGTGCAGCGACCCCAGCGACGAGGAGAACAGCGGCGTGAACGACATCGCGAGGCCGACCGACATGGCCGCCTGCACGATGATCAGCAGCCACCACACGGTGTGCTCGCCGACCGTCGAGTAGAAGAAGAGCGAGGCCGAGACGAGGATCGTGCCGGGGATGAGCAGCGGTCGGGTGCCCTTCGCGTCGTACACGCGACCCATGATCGGGCCGAGGAGGCCCATCAGCACCGAACCGGGGAGCAGGATGAGGCCCGACTCCAGGGCGCTGAGTCCGGCGACGTTCTGCAGGTACTGCGGCAGCAGCGTGAGGGTGCCGAACATCGACAGCGCCAGGATCGTCATGATGATGACGGCCAGCGAGAAGTTCGCCGAGCGGAACACACGCAGGTCGAGCAGCGCGTCGTCCACCCGCTGCAGCACGAGCTGCCGCCAGACGAACAGCGCGAGCGCGACGGCGCCGACGACCAGGGCGATGACGCCGGTCGTTCCACCCGAACCTCCCTCGCCGCCGAACTGGCTGAGGCCGAAGACGATGCCGCCGAAGCCGAGCGCCGCGAGCGGGATGGAGAGCACGTCCAGCGGAGCCTTACGGGTCTCGCCGAGGTTGGTCATCCACTTCGCCCCCATGCCGAGCGAGATCAGGGCGATGGGCAGCACGATCGCGAACAGCGCGCGCCAGTTGAACGCGTCGAGCACGGCGCCGGCGAGCGTCGGACCGATGGCTGGCGCGAGCGAGATGACGAGGCCGACGCGGCCCATCATGCGGCCGCGCGACTGCGCGGGCACGACGTTCATGATCGTCGTCATCAGCAGCGGCATCATGATGCCGGTGCCCGCCGCCTGGATCACGCGGCCCACGAGCAGCACGGAGAAGCCGGGCGCGACGAGAGCCACGAGCGTGCCGAGCGAGAACGCCGTCATCGCGGCGATGAAGACCTGCCGCGTCGTGAAGCGCTGCAGGATGAAGCCGGTGGTCGGGATGACCACCGCCATGGTGAGCATGAACGCGCTCGTCAGCCACTGCCCGAGCTCGGGCGGGATGCCGAGGTCGGTGTTCAGGTGCGGGATCGCGATGCCCATCGTCGTCTCGTTGAGGATGGCGACGAAGGCGGCGACGAGCAGCAGCCAGATGACCCGCATGTCCTTGCGGGGGATGCCCCCGCTCGATGCGGGGGGCGTCGTGATGGAGCCGGTATCGACGGCAGACATGGGCGGCCTCCAGGGCATCGGAGAGAAGGGGAAGGTGCGAGAGTTCGCGAGAGTCATTCAGCGTAACGGGTCGGACGGACATTTCATTCCGAAATCTGGGATATCGCTGAACGTCGGGACAGCGGAGCCGGTGTCGTGGGGGGTGAGTACGCTGGCGCCATGAGCATGGGCGGGATGGGCGGCGGTCCGCGGGGCGGTTTTCGCGGCGTGGACGAGGACGCCCAGCGTCGGCTCAACGCGGAAGCTCCGAAGATCGACGGACTCGGCACCCGGGTCGTCGCCCTGTTCAGCGCCTACCGGTGGCGCATCCTCTTCACCGGGGTCCTCGTGGTGCTCGGCGCGGGCATCGCGGTCATCCCGCCGCTCCTCGTGCAGCGCATCTTCGACGACGCCCTGTTCCCCGTCGACGGCGGCGGCCCCCACCTCTCGCTGCTCGGCGTGCTCGTCGGGGCGATGGTCGGCCTCTTCCTCTTCTCGGCGGTCCTCGGCGTCGCGCAGACCTGGCTCACCGCCACGGTCGGCAACAGCGTCACGGGCGACCTCCGGGTGCGGCTGTTCGAGCACCTGCAGGCCATGGAGCTCGGCTTCTTCACCCGCACGAAGACCGGCGTGATCCAGTCCCGGCTGCAGAACGACGTCGGCGGCGTCTCCGGCGTGCTGACGAACACCGTCACCAGCATCCTCGGCAACGCCGTCACGGTGATCGCCTCCCTCGTCGCGATGATCCTCATCGACTGGCGCCTCACCCTCATCGCCGTCGTGCTCATGCCATTCCTCGTGCTCGTGCAGCGACGCGTGGGACAGGTGCGCGCCCGCATCGCGGGGGAGACCCAGGAGTCGTTGTCCGAGCTGACCTCGATCACCCAGGAGACCCTGAGCGTCTCGGGCATGCTGCTCTCCAAGGCGTTCAACCGGCAGCGCACCGAGTCCGAGCGCTACCAGCAGGAGAACCGCAACCAGGTGCGCCTCCAGGTGCGCCGAGCCATGAGCGGTCAGGGCTTCTTCGCGGTCGTCCAGGTCATCATGGCCAGCGTCCCTGCCGTCATCTACCTCGTCTCCGGATACCTCATCGCGGGCGGGACGGGAGCGATCACCGCGGGGACGATCGTGGCCTTCACGACGGTGCAGGCGCGGCTGCTCATGCCGCTCATGGGGCTCATGAGGGTCTCGCTCGATCTGCAGACCTCGTCCGCGCTGTTCGCCCGCATCTTCGAGTACCTCGACCTCGTCCCCGAGATCACCGACGCCCCCGATGCGATCGCCGTGGCGCGGGCACCGGGTCCGCGCGGACGCATCGAGTTCCAGGACGTCGTGTTCCGGTATCCGGACGCCGCGGCCGACTCGCGTCCCACGCTGCACGGGGTTTCCTTCGTGGCCGAGCCCGGGCAACACGTCGCCTTCGTCGGCCCCTCCGGTGCGGGCAAGACGACGATCCTGTACCTCGCACCGCGCCTGTACGAGGCCAAGGGCGGCGCGGTGCTGTTCGCAGGGGCCGACGTGCGCACCCTCACGCAGGAGTCGATCATCGACGACGTGGGCATCGTCTCCCAGGAGACCTACCTGTTCCACGCGACGATCCGGGAGAACCTCCGCTACGCGAAGCCCGACGCGACGGACGAGGAGCTGGTCGCCGCCTGCACCGCGGCCAACATCCACCACATCATCGCGGGCTTCGAGAAGGGCTACGACACGGTCGTGGGGGAGCGCGGGTATCGGCTCTCCGGGGGCGAGAAGCAGCGCATCGCGATCGCCCGTGTGCTGCTGAAGGACCCGCCGGTGCTCCTGCTCGACGAGGCGACCTCCGCCCTGGACACCGTGTCCGAGCGCGTGGTGCAGGAGGCCCTCGACGAGGCGGCCAAGGGGCGCACGACCCTGTCGATCGCGCACCGCCTGTCGACGGTCATGGGGGCGGACGTGATCCACGTGCTGGAGGCCGGGCGCATCGTGGAATCCGGCACCCACGCCGAGCTGCTCGCGCAGAGGGGCCTCTACGCTGAGCTGGCGGCGCAGCAGGTGGCCGCGTCCCGCGTGCTCGACGCGGAGATCGAAGCGGAGGCCGAGGAGGAGGCGGCGATCCGGGGCGGTGTCGAGGAGGGCGTCGAGGCCGGCCTCGCCGCGCGCCGTGCGGATCGCGAGCCGGAGGACTCCGCCGCAGCCGACGCCGTCGTGGCGCTGACGACGGGCGTCCCGCTGCCGACGGCATCGAGCACCGACGCCCGGCCGCGCCGGACCGACGGGTGACGACCGCGAGGGTCAGTGCACGGAGAGCCCGCCGTCGATGAACAGCGACTGGCCCGTGACGTAGGCCGAACCCGGACCGGCGAGGAAGACCGCGGCTGCGGCGAAGTCCTCGGGGAGGCCGTTGCGTCCGATCATCGTGCGGGCCGCGAGGGCCGCGATCGTGGCGGGGTCCTTCTGCAGACGGGCGTTCAGGGGCGTGAGGACGAATCCCGGGACGAGGGTGTTGCTCGTCACGCCGGTGCCGCCCCAGGCCTCGGCCTCCGAGCGCATGAGCGACTCGACCGCTCCCTTGGAGGCGCCGTAGACCCCGCTGCCCACGAACGCGCGGTGCGCCTGCTGCGAGCTGATGTGGATCAGTCGCCCGTACCCGCGCGCCGCCATGCCCTGCGCCCAGCGCTGACCGAGGAGGAACGGGGCGAGCGCATTGACGGTCATCGTGACGTCCCAGTCCGCCTCGGTGATCTCGGCGTAGGGCGGACGGATGTTGATGCCTGCGGAGTTGACGAGGATGTCCGGCTCACCGAAGGGGACGGCCGCAGCCTCCGCGACCTCGTGGATGCCGTCGCGGGTGCTCAGATCGCCGACGACGCCCGCGGCCCGGCACCCCTGGGCGTTCAGCTCCTCGACGGTCTCGGCGATGCGCTCCGCGCCGCGGGCGACGATCACCGTCGCCGCGCCGGCCCGGGCGAGCGCCGTCGCGATGCCACGGCCGATGCCCGAGCTGCCGCCGGTAACGACCGCGGTGCGGCCGTCGAGCGCGAACAGCGAGGAGAGGTAGTCGGTCATGCGGGGGTCCTTCGGGCGGGGCTCACCACGCGAGGGCGTCGGCGAGGGTGGGGTCGGGGCGGGCGTCGGCGAACTCGGGAAGGGCGCGCAGCTCGGCCAGGAACGCGGAGACCTCCGCCGCGTAGGCGGGGTCGGGGTGCGTGTCCGCGATCTCCCGGAGCGGAGCGACGTCCATCGCGAGGATGAGGTCGAGCCGGGCGGTCACGGCGGCGTGCGCGCCCGCCTCCTGCAGGACGCGGATCCCGCCGCGGAGCGCGGCGAGGTAGTCGCGGAGCACGGGGAGCCGCGCCTTGCTCTGGGTGATCGAGGTGCCGTCCGCTCGGACGCGCCAGCGCACCACGACGTCCGGCAGCACGTCGAAGGCGCGTGCCCGGGTGTACATCGTCTGCGCGACGACCTGGTCCTCGTAGGCCACCCCTTCCGGGAACCGCAGATCGGACCACATCTCCGTGCGGCTCACCTTGGACCAGGCGACGATGTTCGACACGGCCTGCGGGTGCTCCGCGAGGGTGGTGCCGAGGCGGGCAGGAGTCGTCGCCGCGGCCACCCACGGCTGCACGCGGCCGGGCACATATCCTTGCCCCACGGGGCGCAGCCGCACGTAGGCGCCGGCGGCGAAGTCGCTCTCCGTGCGCTCGAGCGTGCCCACGAGCGTCGCCAGCGCGTCCGGCATCAGCTCGTCATCCGCGTCGAGGAATCCCGTGAAGGGCGTGTCGACCCGTGCGAGGCCGACATTGCGCGCGGCGCCGAGCCCGATGGAAGCCTCATGCCGCACCACGGTGAAGCGGGCATCCCTCGCGGCGGCGTCGGCGAAGATCGCTCCCGTGTCGTCGGTGGAGCCGTCGTCGATGAGGATGGCACGCCACCGCTCGTCCGTCTGCGCGCGGAGGGAGTCGAGAGCGGCGGGGGCGAACGCGGCGATGTCGCGTCCTGGCACGATCAGCGTCACGATCGGGGTGGGGGCGGTCACTCCGCCGAGTCTAGAGCCGTCGTCAGCCGCGGACGGCGTCGACCGCCTCCGCGACCAGTGCGGCGAGGCGCTCGGGAGCGTCCGCCGGGAGGGCCGCGCGCCCAAACGTGAACCGCACGGCCGTCTGGGCGACCGCGGGGGCGATGCCGCACGCGAGCAGCACGGGGGAGGGCTCATCGCTGTCGGCCGCGCAGGCGGAGCCGCTGGACGAGATCACCCCGCGGCGCTCCAGCTCCAGCAGCACCGCCTCGCCACTCACGCCGGAGATGGTGAAGCTCGCGGTGCCGGGGAGCCGGTGCACGGGATCCCCTGTCAGCGCGGCGTCGGGCACCCGTCGGGTCACCTCGGCGATGAAGCGCGCTGTGGCGGCCCGCACCCGCGGCGCCGCGTGCTCACGCTCCCGCTCGGCGAGCTCCAGTGCCGTCGCCAAGCCCACCGCTCCCGCGACGTCGACGGTGCCGGACCGCCGTCCGCGCTCCTGGCCGCCGCCGTGCAGGAGGGGTTCCAGAGGGAGCCGACCGCGGACGACGAGCGCCCCGGTGCCCTTGGGAGCACCGAGCTTGTGCCCGGCGATCGACACGGCGTCGGCATCCAGCTCGTGCAGGGGCAGCCAGCCGGCCGACTGCACGGCGTCGATATGGAGGGGCACGCGGCGGGCGCGGACGACCTCACGGAGTGCCGCGATGTCCTGGACGGTGCCGATCTCGTTGTTCGCGTGTCCGACGGACACGACGGCCGTGTCGTCGGTGAGCACCGTGTCGAGGGCGTCCGACGTGATCCGCCCGGTTCCCTCGACCGCGGGCATCGCCACCGTCACCCCGTGGAACCGCGCGAGGTACGCCGCCGACTCCCGGATCGACTCGTGCTCGATGGGGGACACCACGACCCGCTGCCGCCCGGAGGCGAGCGCTCCCAGGGCGAGGCCCTTCACGGCGAGGTTGTTCGCCTCCGTGCCGCCGCCTGTGAAGACGACGTCACCCGCCCGCACCCCGAAGATGCGGGCGACCCTGGTGCGGGCATCCTCCAGCGCGCGCGCCGCCGTCTCGCCCGCGGTGTGATGGCTGGCGGGGTTGCCGAACACCTCGGTGAGGAAGGGCTCCATGGCCGCCCGCACCTCGGGGCGTACCGGCGACGTCGCGGCGTGGTCGAGGTACAGCACGGGCTCAGTCGATCCGCAGGTCGAGTCCGAGGTCCAGCGCCCGCGCGGAGTGCGTGAGGGCTCCGACCGAGATGACGTCCACCCCGGTCTCGGCGATGGCGCGGACGGTGGTCAGGTCGACGCCGCCCGAGGCCTCCACGGTGGCGCGCTCGCCGATGAGGGCCACACCGGCGCGCAGGTCGTCGAGGGAGAAGTTGTCCAGGAGCACGGTGTGCGCACCGCCGTCGAGCACCGCCGGGATCTGGTCGAGACGGTCGACCTCGACGACGACGTGGGCGGTGTGCGGCAGCCGCGAGAGCGCCTCGCGAAGAGCCGTCGCGAGGTCGAGTCCGGATCGCTGGAGCACCGCGAGGTGGTTGTCCTTCGCCATGACCGCGTCGGAGAGGGAGTATCGGTGGTTCCGGCCGCCGCCGGACACCACGGCGTGCCGCTCGAACGCCCGCAGTCCTGGCGTGGTCTTGCGGGTGTCGGCGATGCGCGCCCGCGTTCCCTCGACTTCGCGGACGTAGGCGGCCGTGAGGGTGGCGACGCCCGACATCCGCTGCACGAAGTTCAAGGCGACGCGCTCGGCGGTGAGGACCGCGCGAGCCGGTCCGGTCACGGTGGCCAGCACGTCGGAGGCGGTGAAGGCATCGCCGTCGCCCACGTGCAGGTCGACCGTGACGTCGGGATCGGTGAGGAGGAACGCGGTGGCGAAGACCTCGCCGCCGCTGAAGACCCCGTCCTCGCGGGCGACGAGGTCGGCCGTGGCGGTCGTCTCCGCGGGGAGCAGGGTGGTGCTGGTGAGGTCGCCCCACGGCGCGTCCTCCTCGAGTGCGGCTCCGACGACGCGGTGCAGGGTGGCGCGGGTGAGCATCAGGCGGTCTCCAGGATCGGTGCGTGTGCCGGGGTCGGCGCGGCGGGGGCGGGGTCATCGCGGTGGTGGGCGCCGACCGAGACGGGGCGGGCCAGGGCGGCGCGGATGGTGGCCTCGGCGACCCGCAGCAGGTTCCGGTCCTCGTGCGCGCGGGCGTCGGAGGGGGGAGGTGTCTCGGCGGCCCAGCCGCGCACGATCCGGAGCGCGCGCTGCAGGCCCGATCCGGTCCGGTGCAGGCCGACCTCGTCCCACAGCAGCCGCTGCATCCCGGCGCGGTCGAACGCGGGGAGAGGCTCCGGCGCGACATCCGCGTCCGCCGAGTCCGTCGGTGACGGACACGGGGTGATGTCGCCGGCAGCGGACCACGGTCGGTCCAGCGCGGCGGCGGCCCTGGCTCCGAACACGGCGCCTTCGAGGAGGGAGTTGGAGGCGAGCCTGTTGGCTCCGTGCACCCCCGTGCGGGCGGTCTCGCCGACGGCATAGAGCCCCGGGATCGTGGTCCGTCCGTGGCGATCGGTGACGACGCCGCCCATGAGGTAGTGGGCGGCGGGGGTCACCGGCAGCGGCGCCCTGGACCAGTCGAAACCGCGAGCACGCGTCACCCGGTCGATGGTGGGGAAGCGGCGGGCGAGCGCGTCCGCACCCAGCGCCGTCGCATCGAGGTGCACGGGCGCCCCCTGCCGGGCGGCCTGTCGGGCGATGGTCCGCGCGACGACGTCCCTCGGCGCGAGCTCGCCGTCGGGATGGCTGTCGAACACGAACCGTCGGCCTTCCTGGTCACGGAGGACGGCACCCTCGCCGCGGACGGCTTCGGAGAGGAGGAAGACGGGGGTGCCGGGAAGCGCGGTCGGGTGGAACTGCACGAACTCCAGGTCGGCGACGGCGGCGCCGGCACGCAGGGCCGCGGCGATGCCGTCGCCCGTTGCCTCCGGCGGATTGGTCGTATGCGCGTAGAGCTGTCCCGCCCCGCCGGTCGCGAGGATCACGGCGTCGCCCCGGATCTCGGCCGTGTCCCCGTCGCGGAGGACCATGATCCCGCGGACCCGTCCCTCCTCGACGACGAGGTCGAGGAGCGTCGTCCCCTCGCGGACGGGGATGGACGCGCGCTGAATCGCTGCGCACAGCGCCGCGGAGATAGCGGCGCCGGTGGCGTCACCTCCGGCGTGCAGGATGCGGGCATGGGCGTGCGCGGCCTCCCGTCCGCGGGCGAGAGAGCCGTCCGGTGCGCGATCGAAGGCGACCCCGCGGGCGAGGAGCTCGGCGATCCGGGCGGCGCCGTCCGCCACGAGGGCGTCGACGGCGGCTGGGTTGCACAGACCCGCTCCCGCGCTGATCGTGTCGGCGGCGTGAGTGGCCGGTCCATCTCCCGGCCCGTAGCTGCCGGCCACGCCGCCCTGCGCGAGAGGCGTGCATCCGCCCCCGAGGCCGCCCTTCGTCACGACCGTCACGGTGTGCCCGGCCTCGTGTGCGTGCAGCGCGGCGGTGAGCCCGGCGATGCCGGAGCCGACGACGACGACGTTCATCGCGCCCCGGCGGGCACCGGCGGCTTGGCGGCCAGCATCCGCTCGAGCGCGAGGCGAGCCGGGTCGGCGACATCGGCGGAGACCGTGATGCGGTTCGGTGTGCGACCGGCGACCAGCTCCTCCAGGACCCACGCGAGGTAGCCCGGGTGGATGCGGTACATGGTCGAGCACGGGCACACGACCGGGTCGAGGCAGAAGATCCGGTGCTGCGGGTACTGCGCGGCCAGGCGGCGCACGAGGTTGATCTCCGTCCCGACCGCGAACGTCGTCGGCTCCCTGGCCTCGGCGATGGCGCGGCGGATGTACTCCGTGGAGCCGGCCTCGTCAGCCGCGTCGACGACCTCCATCGGGCACTCCGGGTGCACGATCACGCGGACCCCCGGGTGCTCCGCGCGGGCCTGGTCGATCTGCGTCACGGTGAAGCGGCGGTGCACGGAGCAGAAACCGTGCCAGAGGATCACCTGCGCGTCGACGAGATCCTCCGCCGTCGAGCCGCCGAGCGCGCGCCGCGGGTTCCACAGCGGCATCCGGTCGAGAGACACCCCCATGGCCTTCGCGGTGTTCCGGCCCAGGTGCTGATCGGGGAAGAAGAGCACCCGACGGCCGCGGGCGAAGGCCCACTCCAGCACCGTGGCGGCGTTGGACGAGGTGCACACGATGCCGCCGTGCCGCCCGACGAAGCCCTTGATCGCCGCCGAGGAGTTCATGTAGGTGACGGGGATCACCGGCACGCGGCCGTCGGCGTCCGGGGTCTCGAGATCGCCCAGCACGTCGGCGAGCTGCTCCCAGCATTCCTCCACCTGGTCGATGTCGGCCATGTCCGCCATCGAGCAGCCCGCGGCCAGGTTCGGCAGGATCACCGCCTGATCGGGCTGCGACAGGAGGTCGGCGGTCTCGGCCATGAAGTGCACGCCGCAGAAGACGATCGCCTCCGCGTCCGGCCGCATCGTGGCGGCGGTGGCGAGCTGGAACGAGTCGCCCACCTCGTCCGCATGCGTCACGACCTCCTCGCGCTGATAGAAGTGCCCGAGGATCACCACCCGGTCCCCGAGCGTGGCTTTCGCGGCTTCGATGCGGCGGTGGAGCTCCGCCTCGCCGGCCTCGCGGTAGGCGGCCGGGAGCTCTCCCTGCCGAGGAGCTCCGGTCGGGATGACGTCTCCCATGGAGGAGCCGGGGCCGTAGCCGGGGCGCGTGTCGAAGTCCCACGGTCCGACGGCGAGGTCGGTGGTGCACGTGGCGTCGGTGGACGCCCCGCCGACGATGGCCTGGATCGCATGGTCGACGGACGGGTCCGCCGAGGGGACTGCGGGCGTCGGGACGAAGGTGATGCTCATCGGGTTCTCGTTTCCTCGGGGCGGAGCGGGCCGCGGTCGGCCAGCTCGACATCGGTGTCATCGCGGTACAGGCGGGCGGGGCGGTGGCTGCCGGTGCGGAAGCGATCGGTCCGGGTGAGGTTTCCCGCCGTCTCCACCTGTCGCCGGAAGTTGGCCGGATCGAGCGAGCGTCCGAGGATCGACTCGTACGCCTCGCGTAGTTCGGCGAGGGTGAACTCCGCGGGCAGGAAGCCCTGGGCCACACGGCTGTAGCCGACCTTGTTGCGCAGCCGCCAGAGCGCGTACTCGATGATCTCGTGATGATCGAAGGCGAGCGCGGGGAGGTCGTCGGCAGCGAACCACTCCACGTTCTCCGGCGCGCGACCCGAGGCCTGGTGTGCGGCGATCTGGGCCTCGACGTCGTCCTGGCGGAGCAGGGCCCAGTACACGATCGAGACGACCCGCGTGGGGGAGCGGTCGACGGCGCCGAAGGCGTAGAGCTGCTCCAGGTAGGTGGGGGCGAGGCCGGTCGTCTCGGCGAGCGTGCGGGCCGCGGCGTCGACCGGCGACTCCTCGGGGGTGAGCCACCCGCCGGGGAGCGCCCATCGCTCCGCGAACGGCTCGCGGGTGCGGCGGACGAGGGGGAGCGCGAGCACGGGCGGACCGTCGTCGCCGCGGCGCAGCGTGAGGATCACCGTCGAGACGGCGACGCGGATGTCCGCACTTCGAGTCATAGGCACCTTAACCTCCGGAGTCGATCTTAGTGTCATTCGGACCTTTAGTGGGCGCTTGTGACGAACAGAAGCGTCGAGTCCGAAACGTTATCTCCTCCCCGCCGGAAGGCTTGTCCCCCCGAGGTGGGTTTGTTAGGTTACTGTCCTAACAAACCCCTTCGAGAGTGGCCACCGGCCGCCTCCCGGGGTTCCCGTGAACCCCGCCCGGGGTTCGGCTCCAACCGGAGAATCCCTCCTGCAGTGCAGCACCGAGAGGAAATGAAGAATGATCCGTAACGGAAAGCGCAAGATCGCGCTCACGGCGGTCGCGGGGGCCTCGATCCTCGTCCTGGGCCTGACGGCCTGCGGCGGCGGCGGTAGCGATGACGGAGGCGGCAACGCGTCCAGCGACCGCGCCCTCCGCGTCTGGGCCGGCAGCACGACGCCGATCACCACGAACTACAACCCGTTCGCTCCGAACGTGCTCCACGGCGCACTCGGACCGATCTACGAGCCCCTGTTCTTCTACAACAAGACCAAGGACGAGGAGCCCATCGGCCTCATCGGCGAGTCCTTCGAGTACAACGAAGACGGCACGCAGATCACGGTGAAGATCAAGCCGGACCTGAAGTGGAGCGACGGCGAGCCGCTCACGGCCGCGGACGTCGCCTTCACCTTCCTGTACGAGGCGAACAACCCCAAGGGCAACCAGCTGATCTCCGCGGAGGCCACCGACGACACCACGGTCGTGCTCACCTACGGCATCGCGCAGTACACCACGGAGTTCCAGCGGATGGGGTCGAGCTACATCCTCCCCGAGCACATCTGGAAGGACGTCGACGACTTCGCGAACTTCACGAACGAGAAGCCGGTCGGCTCCGGGCCCTACGTCGTCGACAAGACCACCAGCGAGTCCTACACCTTCGTGGCGAACGAGAACTTCCGCGACGCCGACGACCTCGCCATCAAGAAGGTCCAGTACATCGCCGTCGACAACAACCAGACGGCCCAGGACCTCGTCGCCGCGGGCGAGCTGGACTGGACCGGGATGTTCATCCCGAACCCGGACGACGTGACCGGCAACGGCAAGATCGAGTGGATCAACACGCCGCAGGACCCGTCGGTCCTCTACACGTGCTCGAACGCCGACCTCGGCTGCACGGGCCCGCAGACCGACGTCGCGGTGCGTCAGGCGCTGAACGTCGCGATCGACCGCGCCACCATCAAGGACAAGGCGTTCGTCGGTCTCACCGCCGACATCTCGCCCGCCTACACACTGCTCCCTCGTGACGAGAAGTGGCTCACGGACGACGCGTACGAGGTCAGCCCGCAGGAGGCCAATGTCGAGGAGGCCACGTCCATCCTCGAAGCCGCCGGCTACACCAAGGGCTCGTCGGGCATCTACGAGAAGGACGGCGTTCCGGTCGAGCTCAGCCTGATCTCGGTCGACGGCTGGACGGACTACAACGACGCCGCGAAGCTGATCGCCGAGCAGGCCGAGGCCGCGGGCATCAAGGTCACCCCGTCGACGGTGCAGTGGCAGGAGTTCGTCGACACCCGGCAGTCCGGTGAGTTCCAGCTGATCGTCGGTGGTGTGGTCGGCACGACCATCGCCGACCCGTTCCAGATCTACCGCGACTGGTTCGGCGGCACCGAGGTGCAGTCCACCAGCCCGGTCGGCACCGAGATCCCCCCGGGGCGCTGGAACTTCAGCCGCTACAACAACCCCACCGTCGATGCGGCCATCCAGCAGGCCATCAGCACCGAGGACGAGGGCGAGCGCAAGGAGCTCTACGCGACCATCCAGGACGCGATCGTCAATGACGTGCCCTACATCCCGCTCGTGATCAACGCCACGCAGACCTTCTACAACACGAAGGACTACACCGGGTGGCCGACGGAGGAGAACCTCTACGCGTTCCCGCCGTCCTGGGGCGCCATCGCCGCCGGTTACGTGCTGACGCAGATCAAGCCCGCCGGCTGAGTGACGAGAGGAGCAGGGGAAGCAGGAAGTCAGGACGAGTGACATGAAGTTCTATGCACGAAGGATCGGGTTCTACGCGTTCACGCTGTGGGCTGCGATCTCCATCAACTTCCTGCTTCCCCGGCTCATGCCGGGGGATCCCGCCGACATCATGATCGCCAAGATGCAGCGGGCCGGCGGAGAGGTCTCCGAGACCACCATCCGCAACATCAAGCTCCTGCTCGGTGGTGATGACTCCTCCCTCTGGGAGCAGTACCTCGCCTACTGGGGGCGCATGTTCCAGGGCGACCTGGGCGTGTCCGTGACGAAGTTCCCGACTCCCGTCGCCGAGCTCATCGCGGGTGCTCTCCCGTGGACCCTGGTGCTCGTCGGCACCGCCACCGTCATCTCCTTCCTGCTCGGCGTCGTGCTCGGCGCCTGGGCCGGGTGGAAGCGCGGCACCTGGGTCGACCACCTCATCCCGGCGACCACCGTGCTGCAGTCCATCCCGTACTTCTGGCTCGCGCTCGTCCTCATCGCCGTCTTCGCGGTCGGGCTTGGCTGGTTCCCGATGTTCGGCGGCTACGACGTCTTCGACTTCCCGGACGGCCCGGAGCCGACCTGGGCGTTCTTCACCGACGCCGTCGCCCACTCGCTCCTCCCCGCGATCACGATCGTGATCAGCTCCGTGGGGGGCTGGATGTTCGGCATGCGGAACATGATGGTCTCCACACTCGCCGAGGACTACGTCCTCACGGCCGAGGCCAAGGGACTGCGGCCGCGACGCATCATGACGACGTACGCGGCGCGCAACGCGGCCATCCCGTCGATCGCGGGCTTCTCGATCACCCTCGGCTTCGTCGTCGCCGGCTCCATCGTCATGGAGCAGGTGTTCACCTACCCGGGTGTCGGCAAGCTCATGTTCCAGGCCGTCACCAACAACGACTACGCGCTGATGCAGGGACTGTTCCTCGTGATCACCCTCACGGTGCTCGTCGCCAACTTCTTCATGGACCTCGTCTATGGCTTCATCGACCCGAGGGCTCGCCAGAATGTCTGACACGAAGAACCCGCTCCTCGTGGAGGAGCCTCCCACCGTCGCCCCCGAGGGCACCGTCGCCCTGGCCACCCAGCGTCAGGACCGCCGGCGTCGCCGGATCCTGCCCAGCACATCGCCGAAGTTCATCGTCGGGTCCGTGCTCGTGCTCGCCATCGTGCTCTTCGCGATCATCGCGCCGTTCTTCACGCAGAACCCGCGCAGCACCGACAACCCCGCCCTCGCCGCGCCCTCGGCGGAGCACTGGCTCGGCACGACCAAGCTCGGCAACGACGTGCTTGCGCAGCTCGCCGTCGGGGCGCAGGGGTCGCTGCTCATCGGCGTGACGGCCGGCGGCATCGCCATCGTGCTCTCCCTCCTCTTCGGCGTCCTGGCCGGGTACCTCGGCGGCTGGCGGGAGGACGTCCTCGCTCTCCTGACCAACGTCATGATCGTCATCCCCGGGCTGCCGCTGGTCATGGTGATCGCGTCGTTCGTGCCGCAGCGCAGCTGGCAGCTCGTGGCCTTCGTCCTCGGCATCACCTCGTGGGCCGGCGCGGCCTACGTACTGCGACTACAGACCCGCTCGCTCCGCACCCGCGACTACGTGTACGCCTCGAAGGTGGCGGGGGAGAAGTCCTTCCGGGTGATCCTCGTCGAGATCATGCCGAACCTGCTCCCGCTGCTGACCGCGCAGTTCCTCTTCGCGATCATCTTCGCCATCCTCGGCGAGGCGGGCCTGTCCTACCTCGGCCTCGGTCCGAACTCCTCGATCACCTGGGGCTCGATCCTCAACGACGCCCAGTCCGGTCAGGCTCTCGGCCGCGGGGCGTGGTGGTGGTTCGTGCCGCCGGGCATCATGATCGCGATCCTCGGCGCGGGACTCGCGCTGATCAACTTCGCCATCGACGAGGTCATCAATCCGAAGCTGCGCAACGCGCCCGATGCGGCCCGTCGTCTGCGCAAGGCCGCGAAGGAGAAGGGGGTCACCGCATGAGCGACGCCGTGCTCACCGCCAGGAACGTCTCGATCGAGTACGAGGTTGACCCGCCCGTCAAAGCCGTCCGCGACGTGTCGCTGACCCTCCACCGGGGTGAGATCCTCGGACTCGCGGGGGAGTCGGGCTGCGGCAAGACGACCCTCGCGTACGGGATGAACCGGCTGCTCAAGGCACCGGCGCTGATGACCGACGGCGAGATCGTTTTCCACGACCGCGACGGCCATGACATCGACGTCGTCGGACTCGACGGGGACGGGCTGCGCGCCTTCCGCTGGGACAAGATCTCGATGGTCTTCCAGGGGGCGATGAACTCCCTCAACCCCGTCATCTCCGTCCGCGCGCAGATCTTCGACATCTTCGACACCCACCGCCCCGGAATGTCGAAGAAGGCCAAGCAGGAGCGCGCCGAGGAGCTGCTCACGCTCGTCGGCGTCGACCCCGGCCGGCTCACGAGCTTCCCGCACGAGCTCTCCGGCGGCATGCGCCAGCGCATGATGATCGCGATGGCGCTCGCGCTCGACCCGCAGGTCATGATCATGGACGAGCCCACCACGGCGCTCGACGTGGTCGTGCAGCGCGGCATCATCCGGGAGATCATGCGCCTGCGCGAGAAGCTCGGCTTCGCCGTCATCTTCATCACCCACGATCTGCCCATGCTGATCGAGATCAGCGACCGCATCGCGGTCATGCTGCAAGGGCGGATCGTCGAGCAGGGCACCGCGGAGGAGATCTACCGCAACCCGCAGCACGAGTACACCCAGCGGCTGCTGTCGAGCTTCCCGTCCCTCACGGGCGAGCGAGGCGACTTCGTCCGCAGCGGCGGCGTGAACCAGGAGGTCATCCGATGAGCGTGGACGGGACGAGGCGCGACGGCACCCTCGAGGCGAGGAACCTCGTCAAGGACTTCCACCTGCGGTCAGGGTTCCGCACGCGCGTGCTGCACGCGGTGAAGGACGTGTCGTTCACGCTGGAGGCGGGGCGGACCACGGCTCTGGTCGGCGAGTCCGGTTCGGGCAAGTCGACCATCGCCCGGATGCTGATGAAGCTGGAGACGCCGACCTCGGGAAGCATCCTGCTCGACGGCGAGGAGTCCGGCACGCGGGGGACGGCTCTCGAGCGCTACCGGTCGGACGTGCAGATGGTCTTCCAGGACCCGTTCGCCTCGCTCAACCCGTTCCACACGATCGTCCATCACCTGGAGCGTCCGATCCGGCTGCACCACCCGAAGCTGGACGGCGGCGAGGTGCGGGCGCGGGCGATCGAGCTGCTGGAGCGTGTGCGGCTCACCCCGGGGGAGAACTTCGCCGAACGGCGTCCGCACGAGCTCTCCGGCGGGCAGCGGCAGCGCGTGGCGATCGCGCGGGCCCTCGCTCCCGGTGCCCGGTTCATCGTGGCCGACGAGCCGGTGTCGATGCTCGACGTGTCGATCCGGCTCGGCGTCCTCAACCTGCTCGCCGAGCTGCAGCGCGAGGAGAACCTCGGCGTCCTCTACATCACGCACGACCTCGCGACCGCGCGGCACTTCTCCGACGACATCATGGTCCTCTTCCAGGGTGACGTCGTGGAGCGGGGAACGGCCGACGAGGTGATCCTGAGCCCGCAGCACGAGTACACCAAGACCCTCCTGGCGGCGGCACCGGAGCCGGAGAACCTCGGCAGGCTCCGCGACGAGGTCCGGGCGGAGCTCGCCCTGGGCTCCTGAGCGGGCGGGGGAGACCGCTAGACTGAACCCACAATCGAAGACAGGCCGAACGACCGACGCGGGAGAGCCCCGGCGCATGCAGCCGGGCACCGAAGGAGCAAGCCTCCCCGCCAATCTCTCAGGTACGCGTACCGCGGAGGTCCGGCCGCTCTGAAAAGCGATCCCGAGCACCGGGGGATCCGCCGACGGTGAAAGCCCTGCGCACGCGGGCGAAGCTCTCAGGCCCATGACAGAGGGGGAGTTCCCAGGGACGACGTCGTCGTCCCGCCCGACCCAGCCCGGGAGAACTCCATGTCCGACCCCCGCTACACCACGTTGCGCGAGCGCCATGAGGCGCTCGGCGCCTCCTTCACCGATTTCGGCGGCTGGCAGATGCCGGTGCGCTACACGTCCGACCTCGCCGAGCACCACGCGGTGCGGCAGGCGGCGGGCATCTTCGACATCTCGCACATGGCGGAGTTCTCGGTCCGCGGCACCGGCGCCGCGGCCTTCCTCGACTACGCGCTCGCCGGACGGCTGTCGGCGCTCCCGATCGGCAAGGCGAAGTACTCGCTGCTGCTGACGCCCGAGGGCGGCATCGTCGACGACGTGATCGTCTACCGCCTGGCCGACGACGACTTCCTCATCATCTCCAACGCGGGCAACCGCGACGCGGTGCGGCAGGCGCTCACCGTGCGCGTGGCGGACGCGGACGCGGGCGCCGTGGAGGTCGCCGACGTCTCGGACGACTACGCGCTGATCGCCGTTCAGGGCCCGCGGGCCGAGGAGATCCTCGCGGCGACGGCGGGCATCGCCGACGTCAGCGTCCCCTGGGCGGAGCAGAAGTACTACGCGTGGGCGACCGCGTCGTTCGCCGGGGAGCCGCTGCTCCTCGCCCGCACCGGCTACACCGGGGAGGACGGCTTCGAGCTCCTCGTCCCGGCCGCCCACGCCACCGCGCTGTGGGACGCCGTGCTCGACGCCGGCGCCCCGCACGGCCTGGTGCCCGCCGGCCTCGCCGCCCGCGACACGCTCCGCCTGGAGGCGGGCATGCCGCTGTACGGGCATGAGCTCAGCCTCGACACCGCACCCGCCCAGGCCGGCCTCGGCCGGGTCGTGGTCGCCGCGAAGGAGCGTTTCGTCGGCAAGGACGCACCGGCACCGGCCGACGACGCCCGCATCCTCGTCGGGCTGACGGCGGAGGGGCGACGCGCCGGCCGCGCCGGCTACGCGGTCGTCGACGCCGACGGCTCTCCGATCGGCGAGATCACCAGCGGCGCTCTGAGCCCGACGCTGGGCCACCCCATCGCGATGGCCTTCGTCGACCCTTCTTCCGCCGAGGAGGGAACCGCAGTATTCCTTGATGTGCGGGGGACCCGTATCCCCGCGACCGTGACCGCCCTGCCTTTCTACCGGAGGACAAAATGACCGACCTCAGCGCACTCCGCTACACCGACGAGCACGAATGGATCGCCGGTGACGGCGCCACCGTCACCATCGGCATCACCGACTACGCCGCCGAGAAGCTGGGGGACGTCGTCTTCGTCGAGCTCCCCGCCGTCGGCACCGAGCTGACCGCCGGCTCCGTCGTCGGCGAGATCGAGTCCACGAAGTCGGTCGGGGAGCTCTACGCTCCGGTCGCCGGCACGGTCGTCGAGGTCAACGACGCCGTCGTCGACGACCCTTCGCTCGTCAACGCCGAGCCGTTCGAGGGCGGCTGGCTGCTCAAGGTGTCCGTCGCCGCCGGTGCGCTGGACGGACTGCTGGACCGCGACGCGTACGTCGCACTCACGGAGGGCTGATCCGGACGTGGTTGCATTCGCCGATCGTCACATCGGACCGACCGAGGCCGCCCAGCGCACGATGCTCGACGCGCTGGGTCTCGGCTCCGCCGGCAACGGAACGCTGAGCCCGGTCGAGGAGCTCATGCGACAGGCCGTCCCCGCCTCGATCTACACGGGACCGGAGGACGCGGTCGCCGACTCCCGCATCCCGGTCGCCGCGTCGGAGACCGAGGCACTGGCCGAACTGCGTGCCCTCGCCGCGCGGAACACGGTGAACCGCTCGATGATCGGCCTCGGCTACTACGGCACCGTCACGCCGCAGGTCATCCAGCGCAACGTGCTCGAGAACCCGTCCTGGTACACGGCCTACACGCCGTACCAGCCCGAGATCTCGCAGGGGCGCCTGGAAGCGCTGATCAACTTCCAGACCATGGTGGCCGAGCTCACCGGCCTCACCACCGCGAACGCGTCGATGCTCGACGAGTCCACCGCGGTCGTGGAGGCGATGCTGCTCGCGCGCCGGGCCTCGAAGACCGCGTCGAACGTGTTCGCGGTGGACGCGGACGCGCTGCCGCAGACGAAGGCGATGCTCGCGTCCCGCGCCGAGGCGCTCGACATCGAGCTCGTCACGGTCGACTTCGCGGCGGGGGAGGAGCTGCCCGCCGAGCTCTTCGGCGTCTTCGTGCAGTACCCCGGGGCCTCGGGCCGTGTGTGGGATCCGTCCGCGGTGTTCGACGCCGCGCACGTCGCCGGCGCGCTCGCCGTCGCGGCCGCCGACCTCCTCGCGCTGACGCTCCTCACCGCGCCCGGCACCCTCGGGGCCGACGTGGCCGTGGGCACGACGCAGCGCTTCGGGGTGCCGATGGGCTTCGGCGGCCCGCACGCCGGCTACATGGCCGTGCGCGCAGGTCTGGAGCGGCAGCTGCCCGGACGCCTCGTCGGCGTGTCCGTCGACGCCGAGGGCAAGCCGGCCTACCGCCTCTCGCTGCAGACCCGCGAGCAGCACATCCGCCGCGAGAAGGCGACCTCGAACATCTGCACCGCCCAGGTGCTCCTCGCGGTGATGGCATCGATGTACGCGGTCTACCACGGCCCGGACGGGCTCAGCGAGATCGCCCGCGGCGTCGCCGCCAAGGCGGCCCTGCTGCGCGACTGGCTCGTCGAGGCGGGCGCCGAGGTCGTCCACGAGCACTTCTTCGACACGCTGACCGTGCGCGTCCCGGGCCGGGCGGCGGAGTACGCCGACCAGGCGCGAGGCGGCTTCGGCATCCTCCTGCGGGTCGCCGACGCCGACACGATCGGCATCGCGGTCGACGAGACGACCACGGTGACCGAGCTGCACCAGGTCGCGCAGGTCTTCGGGGGGAAGCAGGAGCGCGCCTTCGGCTTCGGTCTCGGCGACGCGGACGCGCTGCCGGACGCCCTCCGCCGCGAGGACGAGTACCTCACGCACCCGGTGTTCCACAGCCACCGCAGCGAGACCGCCATGATGCGGTATCTGAAGAGCCTGTCCGACCGGGACTACGCCCTTGACCGCGGCATGATCCCGCTCGGCTCGTGCACGATGAAGCTCAATGCCGCCACCGAGATGGCCGCCATCACGTGGCCGGAGTTCGCGAGCATCCACCCGTTCGCCCCGGAGGCCGATGTCCGCGGCTACCTCGAGCTCATCGACCAGCTCGAGGGCTGGCTCGCCGAGATCACCGGGTACGACGCGGTGTCGCTGCAGCCGAACGCCGGCTCCCAGGGGGAGCTGGCGGGTCTCCTCGCGATCCGCGGCTACCACCGCGCGAACGGCGATGACCACCGCATCGTGTGCCTCATCCCGTCTTCCGCCCACGGTACGAACGCGGCCTCCGCCGTGCTCGCCGGCATGAAAGTCGTCGTGGTGGCGAGCGACGCGCTCGGCAACGTCGACCTGGACGACCTCCGCGCGAAGATCGCCCAGCACGCCGACGACCTGGCGGCGCTGATGATCACGTACCCGTCCACGCACGGCGTCTACGAGGAGCAGGTCGTGGAGATCACCGAGGCCGTGCACGCGGCCGGCGGTCAGGTGTACGTCGACGGCGCGAACCTCAACGCACTCCTCGGCTACGCGCGCTTCGGCGACCTGGGCGGCGACGTCTCGCACCTCAACCTGCACAAGACCTTCGCGATCCCGCACGGCGGCGGCGGCCCGGGCATCGGTCCGGTCGGGGCGAAGGCGCACCTCGCGCCGTACCTGCCGTCGCACCCGCTCGCGCAGCGCGCCGAGCACTTCGGCGGCCACACGTTCGAGGGCGCGGTGATCTCCGCGGCCCCGTACGGCTCCGCGGGCATCCTCCCGATCTCGTGGGCGTACGTGCGCATGATGGGCGCGGAGGGGCTCCGGCGCGCGACCGCCGCGGCGGTCCTCTCGGCGAACTACATCGCCGAGCGCCTCGGCGGGCACTTCCCGGTGCTCTATACGGGGGAGAACGGACGGGTCGCGCACGAGTGCATCCTCGACCTGCGTCCGCTCAAGGAGGCCACCGGCATCTCCGTCGACGACGTCGCCAAGCGCCTGATCGACTACGGGTTCCACGCGCCGACCATGTCGTTCCCGGTCGCCGGCACCCTCATGGTGGAGCCCACCGAGTCGGAGGACCTCGACGAGATCGAGCGGTTCATCGAGGCCATGATCATGATCAAGGCCGAGGCGGACGCCGTCGCCGCGGGGCGCTGGCCCGCGGACGACAACCCGCTCGTGCACGCCCCGCACACCGCCGTCTCGCTCATCGCGGGGGAGTGGACGCACGCCTATACCCGCGAGGAGGCCGCCTATCCGGTGCGCTCCCTGGTGGCGGCCAAGTACTGGCCGCCGGTCCGCCGGATCGACCAGGCGTACGGCGACCGCAACCTCGTCTGCGCCTGCCCGCCGATCGAGGCCTTCGCCTGACACGGACCCGCACGACGAACGGCGTCGCGCCCGCCTCCCGGCGGCGCGGCGCCGTTCGGGTTACGCCATGTTTCCGTCATGTGACAGATGGTCACCACTCAGTAACAGTTCGTTAGCCGAACGTCCTGGACGCGCGACCACCGGGTTACGCTCAGGTATCCCTGCGCGCTCGATGATGAGCCGCGCAGAATTCCCACGTCCACAGGAGGACAAAAGTGAAGCGCAACAAGATCGCCCTCGCGGGCAGCGCACTGTTCGTGATCGGCGCCCTGACCCTGGCAGGCTGCGCCAGCGGCGGCGGCAACGATTCCGCGGAGGAGACGCCCTCGGGTGACCCGACCGCGGTGATCTCGGTCAACAACACCGAGCCGCAGAACCCCCTCATCCCGACCAACACCAACGAGGTCGGCGGCGGCCTGGTGCTGCAGAGCATCTTCGCGGGCCTGGTGTACTACGACGCCGAGGGCGCCGTGCACAACGATCTCGCCGAGTCGATCGAGACCGAGGACGCGCAGACCTACACGATCAAGATTAAGGCCGACCAGACCTTCGCCAACGGAGACCCTGTCGACGCCGAGTCCTTCGTCAAGGCCTGGAACTACGGTGCCGCGCTCGACAACAAGCAGCTCTCGAGCTACTTCTTCGAGTCCATCGAGGGCTTCTCCTATGAGGAGAACGTGCCGGAGCTCTCCGGCCTCAAGGTCGTCGACGACCTGACCTTCACCGTCAAGCTGAAGCAGCCGGAGTCCGACTTCCCGCTGCGCCTGGGCTACACCGCGTTCTTCCCGCTGCCGGCCTCGGCCTGGGACGACCTCGAGGCCTTCGGCGAGAACCCGATCGGCAATGGCCCGTACGTCTTCGCGGAAGAGGGCGCCTGGCGGCACAACGAGAGCATCGAGCTCGTCAAGAACGAGGACTACACCGGCCCGCGCGAGGCGCAGAACGGTGGCGTCGACATGAAGCTCTACGCCAGCACCGAGGCGGCCTATGCCGACCTCCAGGGTGGCGAGCTCGACATCATCCAGGAGATCCCGGACACCGCTCTGCAGACGTTCGAGACCGACTTCCCGGACCGCACGGTGAACCAGCCGGCCGCGGCGAACGCCACCATCACCATTCCGGAGCGCCTCGAGCACTTCAGCGGTGAAGAGGGCCAGCTGCGCCGCGCGGCGATCTCGCACGCCATCAACCGTGAGGAGATCACCGACGTGGTCTTCAGCGGCACCCGCACGCCGATGAAGGACTTCACCTCGCCGGTGATCGACGGCTACTCCGAGGACATCCCCGGCTCCGACGTGCTCGACTTCGATGCCGACAAGGCGAAGGAGCTGTGGGCCGAGGCCGACGCTATCGCACCGTGGACCGGATCCTTCCAGATCCAGTACAACGCCGACGGCCCCAACCAGGGCTGGGTCGACGCGGTCGCGAACCAGATCAAGAACAACCTCGGCATCGAGGCCTCGGGTAAGCCGATCCCGACCTTCGCCGAGCACCGCACGCTGATCACCGAGGACAAGGCGACCACCGCCTTCCGTACCGGCTGGCAGTTCGACTACCCGTCGATGTTCAACGGCCTCGGCCCGATCTTCGGTACGGGTGCAGGCTCGAACGACGGCGACTACTCGAACCCGGAGTTCGACAAGCTCCTCGACGAGGGGTCTGCGGCCCCGGACGTCGAGGCGGGCATCGCCAAGTTCCAGGAGGCGCAGGAGATCCTCTTCCAGGACCTCCCTGCCATCCCGCTGTGGTACACCAACGCCATGGGCGCCTGGGGCGAGTCGGTCGAGAACGTCGAATTCGGGTGGGACACCTGGCCGATCCTCTACCAGGTCACGAAGGACGGCGAGTAAGTCTGACAGCACGAACCTGTGAGGCGGTGACGGTCGTCCGTCGCCGCCTCACAGGCTGTGTTGGTCACACTGACTCCGCCTCCTGACTACGGGACAGACGCATGCTCGGCTACATCCTGAGACGTCTTCTGCAGGTGATCCCCGTCTTCTTCGGGGCCACCCTGCTCATCTACTTCCTCGTGTTCGCCATGCCCGGTGACCCGATTCTCGGGCTCTTCGGCGACCGGACCCCGAACCCGGCCGTGGTGGCACAGCTGCGCGAGCAGTACCACCTGGACGACCCGTTCCTAGTGCAGTACTGGTACTACATCACCGGTGTCTTCCAGGGCGACCTCGGCACGACCTTCTCCGGCCGGCCGGTGTCGACCGTGCTGGCCGAGACGCTTCCCGTCACCGGTCGACTCGCGGTGATGGCCATCGCTATCGAGTTCACGCTGGCGATCATCATCGGCACGATCTCGGCGCTGCGCAAGGGCAAGCTCTTCGACCACACGATGCTCATCGTCGCGCTCGTGGCGATCGCGATCCCGATCTTCGTCGTCGCGTTCCTGGCGCAGTACTTCCTCGCGATCAAGCTGGGCTGGTTCAAGCCGACCGTCGGGTCGGACAACGACTGGGGTGGCCTGTGGCTGCCGGCCATCGTGCTCGGCTTCAGCCTGTACGCCGTGAGTATGCGGCTGATGCGCAGCTCGGTCATCGACACGCTCAACCAGGACTGGGTGCGCACCGCGTACAGCAAGGGACTGTCGCGCGGTCGCGTGATCCCCGTGCACGTGCTCCGCAACTCCCTCATCCCGGTGATCACGAACTCGGCGACGAACTTCGGCGTGCTGCTCGTCGGCGCGACCGTGACCGAGGGTATCTTCAATGTGCCGGGCGTCGGCAACACCTTGTACCAGGCCGCGATCCGCAACGAGGGGCCGACGGTGGTTTCCTTCGTCACGGTGTTCGTGATCCTGTACGTCGTGGTCAACCTCATCATCGACCTGCTGTACGGTCTGCTCGACCCAAGGATCCGCTATGCCTGACCCCACCACGCAGAATCACTATGTCGCTCCGGTCGAGACGGAGACCATCTCCGTCGATGCCGTGCGGATCGCGGAGAAGCCGCGAAACCTGTGGCGAGACGCGTGGACTGACCTGCGTCGTCGTCCGTTGTTCTGGTTCTCGGTCATCCTCGCGCTGTTCTTCCTGGCGATGGCCCTGTTCCCCACGTTGTTCACGTCGGTACCGCCCAACAGCCAGTGTGAGCTGTCCAACAGCAATGCCGGCCCCGCGGACGGTCACCCGCTCGGCTATACGTTCCTGGGATGCGACATATACTCCCGTATCGTCTGGGGCGCACAGACCTCGCTCTCCGTCGGGCTCCTCGCGACCGCGATCTCCTCGATTCTCGGTCTGATCATGGGGGCGCTCGCGGGGTTCTACGGCGGCTGGCTCGACTCGGTGCTGTCTCGGATTGGCGACATCTTCTTTGCCATCCCGTACATCCTCGCCGCCGTCGTCGTCATGACGGTCTTCTCCCAGTACCGCTCGGTGCCCGTGCTCGCACTCGCCATCGGTGGCTTCGCGTGGGCGGCGACTGCGCGCGTCGTGCGGGCCGAGGTGCTCCGCGTCCGGCAGTCCGACTTCGTCGTGGCCTCCCGCGCGCTCGGGCGCTCGAAGTTCCGCACGCTGGTGGGACACGTGATCCCGAACGCGCTCGCGCCGCTGCTCGTGGTGACGACGCTGGGACTCGCTGCCTCGATCGTCGCGGAGGCCACGTTGTCGTTCCTCGGCGTCGGTCTCGGAAGCGACGTGATGTCGTGGGGAAATGACATCGGACAGGCGCAGAAGTCGCTGCGTGTGGCGCCCATGGCTCTCATCTATCCGTCGATCGCGCTCACGCTGGCCGTGCTCGCCTTCGTCAGCCTCGGCGAGCTCATCCGAGACGCCATCGACCCGAAGGCGAGGGCACGGCGATGACCGCACGCGCAACCGCACAGATCCCGCTGCTCAGCGTCCGTGACCTCACCGTCGCGTTCCGCACTCAGGAGGGGGAGAAGGAGGTCCTCCACGGAGCGAGCTTCGACATCTTCCCGGGTGAGACCGTCGCCATCGTGGGCGAGTCCGGTTCGGGCAAGTCCACCACGGCGAGCGCCATCGTGAACCTCCTGCCCGGAACCGGTGTCGTCACCGGAGGATCGATCACTCTCGACGGCCGGGAGCTGACGAAACTCGGTCGCCGGGAGATGGAGGCCGTCCGCGGTCGCGAGATCGGCTTCGTCCCGCAGGACCCGATGTCGAACCTCAACCCGGTGTGGAGCATCGGCTTCCAGGTGAAAGAGGCGATCCGTGCGAACGGGATCGCCCGGGGCCGCGAGGGTGTGAAGGCGCGGACGATCGAGGTGCTGAAGCAGGCCGGACTCGCCGATGCCGAACGGCGTCTGCACCAGTACCCGCATCAGTTCTCCGGCGGTATGCGCCAGCGGGCGCTGATCGGCATCGGCCTCGCGGCCGATCCGAAGCTCCTCATCGCGGATGAGCCGACCTCGGCGCTGGATGTCACGGTGCAGCGGGTCATCCTCGATCACATGGCGACGCTCACGCGTGACAAGGGCACCTCGGTGCTCCTCATCACGCACGACCTCGGCCTCGCGGCCGAGCGTGCGGAGAAGATCATCGTGATGAGCAACGGCAACATCGTGGAGGCCGGGCCGAGCCGGCAGATCCTGGAGAACCCGCAGCATCCATATACCCAGCGACTGGTCGGGGCCGCACCGAGCGTCGCGTCGCAGCGCATCCAGGCGGTCGTGGAGGATCGGGGCATCGAGACGCTCGACGACCTCGCCGCCATCCCACCCACGGTGCGCGTCGCCGGACTCACCAAGGACTACAAGATCCGTCAGGGGAACTTCCGCAGCGAAGCCTTCCGGGCGGTCGACGACGTCTCCTTCGAGATCCCGCGAGGGAAGACGCTCGCGCTCGTCGGCGAGTCGGGGTCCGGCAAGTCGACCGTCGCGAAGATGGTCCTGAAGCTCGAGGAGCCCACCAGCGGCACCATCGAGATCGACGGCCAGGATGTGTCCCGCCTCTCGAACGCGCAGGCGTTCGGGTTGCGTCGCCGCATGCAGCCGGTGTTCCAGGACCCGTACGGATCGCTCGATCCGCTGCGCAACATCGGGAACACGATCTCGGAGCCGCTGCAGATCCACGGAGTGGGCGACCGCGCCGCGCAGCGGGCGCGCGTCGAGGAGCTCCTCGACCAGGTGGCCCTGCCCCGTGCACTGGCCACCCGGTACCCGAACGAGCTGTCCGGCGGTCAGCGGCAGCGCGTCGCGATCGCTCGCGCGCTCGCCCTCAAGCCCGACATCGTCGTGCTCGACGAGGCGGTGTCGGCGCTCGACGTGCTCGTGCAGGACCAGATCCTGCAGCTGCTCGCCGAACTCCAGTCGGAGCTGAACCTCACCTACCTCTTCATCACGCACGACCTCGCGGTCGTCCGGGTCTCCAGCGACCTGGTCTGCGTGATGGAGAAGGGCAAGGTCGTCGAGCAGGGCACGGTCGACGAGATCTTCGCGAACCCGCAGCAGGAGTACACGGATCGTCTCCTCAAGGCGATCCCGGGGGCGTCGATCCCGCTCGGCGGCCGCTGAGGTGGCATCTTCCGCACACCCCGAGGGCGCACGGACCTTCCGTGCGTCCTCGGGCACCGTCGTCTTCGTCCTCAGCATCCTGCTGGTGCTGTTCCTGCTCGGGGACACCGTCGTCAACGGCAGCATCGTGCAGGCGCTGCTCGTGGCGCCCTGGCTGCTGCTCGGTCTGTGGATCGTGTACGAGACGGCCTTCGTCTCCTTCGTCCGCGTGGATCAGGAGGGGGCCGTGGTGCAGAACCTGCTGCGTCGCACGACCTTCGGCTGGGCGCGTGTGCAGGACATCGACATGCGCTGGCAGCTCGAGTTCACGCTCGACGACGGTCGCACCCTGAGCTGCTGGGGCGGACCGGCCAAGGCGCGTCCGCCTCGTCGCTCCCGTGATGACGACGCGGAGCCGAAGGTGCCGTCGGCGCTCCGGGTGCTCACCGGCATCCGCGATCTGTGGAGCGCGGCGCCCGCGACGGCGGATGCGCCGATCCGACGCAGCTGGGACGGTCCGGCCCTCATCGCCCTCGCCGTCATCGTGCTGTGGGCCGTCGCGGCGCTCGTCGTCGTTAACCTCGGCTGAGCGCGCCTCAGCCGGGGAGACCGAACAGGCCGGGCCAGGTCGCCGCGGCCCAGGGGTAGCCGACGAACGCCGCCGCATCGATGAGGAAGTGCGCCACCAGGAACGGCAGCAGTCGACCGGTGCGGTGGTAGAGCCACCCGAAGAGCAGTCCCATCGCGAGGTTGCCGATGAAGGCGCCGGGCCCCTGATAGAGGTGGTACGTCGCACGGAGCACCGAGGTCGAGACGATGATCGTCCACGGCGACCACCCGAGCTGCCGCAGGCGGGCGAACAGGTACCCGAGCACGACGAACTCCTCCTGGAGCGATGCGCGGGCGGCGGCGAGCAAGAGGATCGGCACGGTCCACCAGTGCGCGTCCAGACCGGCGGGGTTCACGGCCACGAACAGTCCGAGCGCCCGGCCGCCGAGGTAGAGCGCCAGTCCCGGCACGCCGATCGCGAGGACGAGGAGCACGCCCCGGCCGATGTCGCCGCCCACGCGGGTGCCGTCGAGGCCGAGGCGCTCCAGGTGCGGGCGACGGCGCTGCCACAGCAGGAAGCACACGAGGAGCACCGGCACCAGGGCGAAGCCGATGGACAGCACCTGATAGATGAGGTCGAACGCCTCCCGGTCGCTGCGGGAGGGGTTGAGGGTGGCGGTCTGATCTGCGAGGGGCGTGTCGTCGGTGAGCCGATAGGCGAGCTGCACGATCGCGTAGACCGCGGACTGACCCAAGCCCAGGGCGAGCACGATGGCGATCTCCCACCACAGGCGCGCTCGACCCTCACGCGGTTCGTCGCGCCGGGTGGGCGCGGTCGACGGCGTCTGCGGCGCCGGGGGAGTCGGGTCGGGGAGGGTCACGGGACGATGGTACGACGTGCGTTCAGGAACCCGATCCGCGCGTACGTTATCCTGGAACGTCGGCTTCCCGGCGCAACCCCACACTCTTTGAGGACCCTTGTATGGCGCACGCCCTCCGCTCTGACCTCCGCAACGTCGCAATCGTCGCCCACGTCGACCACGGCAAGACCACGCTCGTCGACGCGATGCTCCGCCAGACGGGCTCCTTCGGCGAACACTCGCACGTGGAGGAGCGCGCCATGGACTCCAACGACCTGGAGCGCGAGAAGGGCATCACGATCCTCGCCAAGAACACGGCGATCACCTACAAGGGCAAGCACGCCGACGGCAAGGAGATCACGATCAACGTGATCGACACCCCCGGCCACGCCGACTTCGGCGGCGAGGTCGAGCGCGGCCTGTCGATGGTCGACGGCGTCGTGCTGCTCGTGGACGCGAGCGAGGGTCCGCTGCCGCAGACCCGCTTCGTGCTGCGCAAGGCGCTCGAGGCGAAGCTGCCCGTCATCCTCCTCGTCAACAAGACCGACCGTCCGGATGCCCGGATCGCCGAGGTCGAGGAGGAGGCGCACGACCTCCTGCTGGGCCTGGCCTCCGACCTCGTCGACGACGTGCCCGATCTCGACGTCGACGCGCTGCTCGACGTGCCGGTGGTCTACGCCTCCGGTCGCGCCGGCGCCGCGTCGCAGAACCGTCCCGCCGACGGCTCGCTGCCCGACAACGACGACCTCGAGCCGCTGTTCGAGGCCATCCTCGAGCACGTCCCGGCCCCGGCCTACGACGACGAGGCTCCGCTGCAGGCCTGGGTCACGAACCTCGACTCCAGCCCCTTCCTCGGCCGCCTTGCCCTGCTGCGCGTCTTCAACGGCACGCTCAAGAAGGGCCAGACGGTCGCCTGGGTCCGCTCCGACGGCACCACCAGCAACGCCCGCATCACCGAGCTGCTGAAGACCCGCGCCCTGGAGCGCTACCCGGCTGAATCCGCCGGTCCGGGCGACATCGTCGCCATCGCCGGCTTCGAGGACATCACGATCGGCGAGACCATCGCCGACCCCGAGGACATCCGTCCGCTGCCGGCCATCACGGTCGACGACCCCGCGATCTCCATGACGATCGGCACGAACACCTCGCCGCTCATGGGCAAGGTCAAGGGACACAAGCTCACCGCCCGCATGGTGAAGGACCGCCTCGACCGCGAGCTCATCGGCAACGTGTCGCTCAAGGTCGTCGACATCGGCCGTCCCGACGCCTGGGAGGTGCAGGGCCGCGGCGAGCTGGCCCTCGCGATCCTCGTCGAGAACATGCGCCGCGAGGGCTTCGAGCTGACGGTCGGCAAGCCGCAGGTGGTCACGAAGAAGATCGACGGCAAGGTGTACGAGCCGTTCGAGCACCTGACCATCGACACGCCGGAGGAGCACCTCGGCGCGATCACTCAGCTCCTCGCGAACCGCAAGGGTCGCATGGAGAACATGACCAACCACGGCACCGGCTGGGTGCGCATGGAGTTCGTCGTGCCCTCGCGTGGTCTCATCGGCTTCCGCAGCGAGTTCCTCACGACCACCCGCGGAACCGGTATCGCCAACGCGATCTCGCACGGCTACGAGCCGTGGGCGGGGCAGATCACCACCCGCCAGAACGGCTCGATCGTGGCCGACCGCTCGGGTGTCGTCACCCCGTTCGCGATGATCGCGCTGCAGGAGCGCATGTCGTTCTTCGTGCAGCCGACCGAAGAGGTCTACGAGGGCATGGTCATCGGCGAGAACTCGCGCGCCGACGACATGGACGTCAACATCACCAAGGAGAAGAAGCTCACCAACATGCGCTCCTCCACGGCCGACAACTTCGAGTCGATGACGCCGCCGCGCATCCTCACGCTGGAGGAGAGCCTGGAGTTCGCGCGCGACGACGAATGCGTCGAGGTGACTCCGGAGAAGGTCCGCATCCGCAAGGTGATCCTCGACCAGACCGTCCGCGGTCGCGAGGCCTCGCGTCTCAAGCGTCAGGACGCGAACGCCTGATCGCACCGCACTCCTTGAGAGAGGGCCCCACGCCGCCGCCCGGCCGCGTGGGGCCCTCTCTCATGAAAATCCCAGGTGAGGGCTAGTTTTCGCTCAGGTTGATGACGCAGACTCGTTGACTTGCGCCCGGGGCGAGCTCCCGATGAGTCCCCGATATGGGCGTACGACGACCCGAAAGTCAAAGCCTTGCTTCAGAAGACCCGTGCGCTTCGGCGCGCCTCCGACGCGGCAGCCGCTCGCGCCACTGTCACCCGTACCCCCCCTGATCGCCCTCGGCGCCGCCACGGCCGCGCTCGTCGGCATCACCCTCAGCGTGGGCCTCGCCTCCGCCCCGGCGGCCGGAGCAGAGCGCTCCGACGCCGCCGCCGCCGTCACGAGCCACGACCTCGGCGCCGAGCCCCTCGCCCGCATCGCCGATCAGGCCGTCATGACGGTCGCGAACGCGACCGATGCGGTCGCCGCGGCGAAGAGCCTGACCGCGGAGGTCACCGAGTCGGGCCTCGACGTGGGCGCGGCGGCGTCCGTGGACACCACCGCTCTCGAGGACGACCTGGAGACCCTCGCCGACCGATCCACCCTCCCGCTGGTCCTCATCACGGTGACGGCCGAGCAGGCCGAAGCCGAGACCGAGAAGGTCGTGACGGCCACCGCAGACCTCCAGGCGGCCTTCACGGCCGCGCAGGAGAAGAAGGCGGCGGAGGATGCTGCCCGCGTCGCCGAGGAGAAGGCGGCGGCCGCAGCGGCCGCGCTCGCCTCCGCGAACACGCCGGACGGCGCTCGGGCCACCGCACAGCAGATGATGGCGGATCGCTACGGCTGGGGCGGCGACCAGTTCTCCTGCCTGAACTCGCTGTGGAACAAGGAGTCCGGCTGGAACTACCAGGCGTACAACAACGACGGGGGAGCGACCGGCATCCCGCAGGCGCTGCCCGGCAGCAAGATGGCCTCGGCGGGCGCCGACTGGCAGACGAACGCCGCCACCCAGATCGCCTGGGGCCTGCAGTACATCGCCGACGCCTACGGCACCCCGTGCACGGCCTGGGGGCACTCCCAGGCCATGAACTGGTACTGAGCCGAAGAGCCATCCGCCGACCCGGCCTCTTGTGGGCGAACCGGCCCCTTGTGCGCGAACGCAAGGGGCCGGTTCGGTCGCAAGGGGCCGGGCCGGGGGAGTGATCCTCAGCGCAGCTCGGAGATGAGCACGGCGCTTGTCCCGGGCGCGATGGCCTCGAACACGTGGGCCGCGTCGCCGGCATACGTCAGGTAGTCGCCCGGGTTCAGCACCACGGCATCCTCGGGCGGGCCGACCCGCGCCTGTCCGGCGATGAGGATCACGTGCTCGATCGTGCCCGCATGGTGGGGGTCCGAGCGCCGGGGGTCGCCGGGCTCCGCCTGGATGAGGTACACGTCGCGCCGGGCGCCCGGAGGGCTCGCCGAGAGGAGGGTGGCGCTGTAGGCGGCGGCAGAGGAGGGCACGCCCGCGAGGTCATCGGCGCGGATGAGGGTGGGGGAGTTGGCCTGCTGGTCGACGAGCACCGCGAAGGGCACGCCGAGTGCGACGCCCAGCGCCCACAGCGTCTCGACGCTCGGGTTGCCGGCACCGCTCTCGAGCTGGGAGACCGTCGCCTTGGAGATGCCGGCCCGCCGGGCGAGCTCGGAGACGGACAGGTTCGCCGCCTCGCGCTCGCGGCGGAGCGTGCGGGCGATGCGGGTGCGGAGATCGTCCATGCGTTCATCATGGCAAACGATCGTTCGCTTGACTATGCATCCGGGCATGTTCAGAATGATGATCGTGTGTTCAGCAAAGCGAACGGGTGGCGGTCGATGACCGCTGAACGTGAGGTCTGGCGCGAGGCCCTCGGCGTCGTGCTCGCCACGAGCGCCTATGGCATCTCCTTCGGCGCGCTCGCCGTGGCCGCGGGCCTCGACGTGTGGCAGGCGTGCGTGCTCAGCCTCCTCATGTTCACCGGCGGGTCCCAGTTCGCCTTCGTGGGCGTCTTCGCCGCCGGCGGACTGGCCGCCCTGCCGTCGGCGATCGCGTCCGCCGCCCTGCTCGGGGTGCGCAACGTCGCCTACGGGATGCGCATGTCGCCGGTCGTCGGCGGGGGACCGGCACGACGAGCGCTCGCCGCGCACTTCACGATCGACGAATCCACCGCGGTGGCTATCGCGCAGGACGATCCGCGCCTGCGCCGGGTGGGCTTCTGGGTCACGGGGGTCGGTATCTTCGTCGGCTGGAACCTCACCACGCTCGTCGGCGCGCTGGTCGGCGACGTGCTCGGCGACCCGAAGGCCTGGGGGCTGGACGCCGCGGCGGCCGCGGCGTTCCTCGCCCTGCTGTGGCCGCGACTGCGCCGGCGGCAGGCGGTCGCCGTCGGCATCGCGGCGGCCGTGATCGCGGCCGCCCTCACCCCGTTCCTCCTGCCCGGACTCCCCGTGCTCGTCGCCGCTCTCGTCGCTATCGTCGTCGGGTGGTTCAACTGGCTGGAGACACCGCGAGCCGCAGAGGTCGTCGACGGGGAGGCCGGCGCATGAGTCTCTGGAGCGCCATCCTCCTCGCCGCCCTGATCTGCCTCGCCCTGAAGGCCGTGGGCTATCTCGTGCCGCCGAAGGTGCTCGAGGCGCCCCGGCCCGCCCGCATCTCCGATCTCCTCACCGTCGCGCTGCTCGCCGCCCTCGTCGCGGTGCAGTCCCTCGGCGACGGGCAGGCCATCACCGTCGATGCGCGTGTCCCCGCCCTGCTCGTCGCGGCGGGACTCCTCTGGCTGCGGCAGTCATTCCTCGTGGTGGTGGCGTCCGCCGCCCTCGTCGCCGCGCTGCTGCGGCTGTGGGGTCTCGCCGCCTGACGCGTCGATTCGCCGGACTCCGCCCGGGTAGGATCGGGGGGTGCGCGGGAAGTGGTTGTCGAGGGTGCTGTCCTGGGTGGCCGCTGCCCTGGTGGGCGGGGTCTACGGAGTGGCCGGAACCATCGCGCACAGCGTCCTGTGGGGCCCGATCCCGATCGGCCTGATCGTCGCCGCGATCGCGTGCGCCGCGATCCTCATCGCGGTGCGGGCGCTCACCCATGACCGGGGCGCCGCGGTCGCCGCCGGACTCGGGATGCTGGGCATGATCGTGCTCATCTCGGGCGTCGGTCCCGGTGGCTCGGTCGTCGTGCAGGAAACCCTCGCCGGGCGCATCTGGACGTATCTCGCCGCCGGCATCGTGCTGCTCGTCATCGCGTGGCCGTCGTTCTCCCGGCACCCGGTCCGCCCCGCCACGCGGTCCTCGGAGGAACCCGAGGTCCACGGGTCGTAGACTGAGGGGGTGACGTATGTGATCGCCCTCCCGTGCGTCGATGTCAAGGATCGCGCCTGCATCGACGAGTGCCCCGTTGACTGCATCTATGAGGGGGAGCGGTCGCTCTACATCCACCCCGACGAGTGCGTGGATTGCGGAGCGTGCGAGCCGGTGTGCCCCGTCGAGGCGATCTACTACGAGGACGATCTGCCCGACGAGTGGCAGGACTACTACAAGGCCAACGTCGAGTTCTTCGACGAGATCGGCTCGCCCGGCGGCGCCGCCAAGGTCGGCGTCTACCCGTTCGACCACCCGATCATCGCCGCGCTCCCGCCGCAGGGCGAGTAGGCCCGCTCCGTGAGCGTCCGCGACCTCGCCGACTACCCGTGGGACGCCGTGGTCCCGTATCGTGAGCGCGCCGCCCGGCATCCGGGCGGACTCGTCGATCTCTCCGTCGGCTCGCCGGTCGATCCCACGCCGGAGATCATCCGTCAGGCCCTCGCCGCAGCGACCGACGCCCACGCCTATCCGCAGACCGTCGGCACCCCCGCGCTCCGGGAGGCGATCGTCGACTGGTACGCCCGCCGCCGTGGCGTCCCGGACCTCCGGGTCGACAACGTGCTGCCGACGATCGGCTCCAAGGAGCTCGTCGCGCTGCTGCCCACGCTGCTGGGGCTCGGCGCCGGAGACATCGTGGTCCACCCCCGCGTCGCCTACCCGACGTACGACGTCGGCGCGCGGGTCGCGGGAGCGACGCCTGTCGCGGCCGACGACCCGACGGAATGGCCGGAGGGGGCGCGGCTCATCTGGATCAACAGCCCGGGCAACCCGGACGGTCGCACGTGGACCGTCGAGGAGCTCTCCGCGGCCGTGCAGCGGGCGCGTGAGCTGGGGGCCGTGCTGGCGAGCGACGAGTGCTACGCCGAACTGGGATGGGACGGTCCGTGGGCCGAGGAGCCCATCCCGTCGGTGCTCGACCCCCGGGTGACCGGCGGCACGCGGGCGAACCTCCTCAGCGTCTACTCTCTGAGCAAGCAGTCCAACCTCGCCGGCTACCGGGCGGCCTTCGTCGCCGGCTGCGCCCGCGTGGTCGGCGAACTCCTCACCGCACGCAAGCACCTCGGCCTCATGCCGCCCGCGCCCGTCCAGCGGGCGATGGCCGTCGCCCTCGGGGACGAGGCTCACGTGGCGGCGCAGAAGGAGCTCTACCGTGAGCGGCGGGCGCTGCTGCTTCCCGCCGTCGAGGACGCCGGCTTCCGCATCGACGGCTCGCAGGCCGGGCTCTACCTCTGGGCGACCGAGGGGCGCGACGCCTGGGAGTCGATGGCGCGTCTCGCGGACCTCGGGATCCTCGCGGGCCCCGGGCACTTCTACGGCGCCTCGTCGCCTGAGCACGTGCGGCTGTCGCTGACGGCGCCGAGCGACCGCGTAGCCGAGGCGGCTCGGCGCCTGCGCGACGCGGTTCTGTAGGAACCCTCCCTGTTGCGCCGATCTCTTTGGTCGTTGTCACAGTAGGCCTGCGCGACGACTAGGCTGTAAAGGCGATTCGGTCGGCACCCGGCCAGGCGCTCGGCGCCCGAGAGATCGCCAGTTCCGGCTTGATCAAGAACTTGCTGACGCCCGCGACGCCGGGGCGATCAGACAGAAGGAGGAGGTCCGCGTGAGCGCTGCGGCAGACCAGACGGCGAAGCTGACGATCGGCGAGACCACCGCCGAATTCCCCCTGGTGCGCGGTACCGCGGGCCACGACAGCATCGACTTCTCGACGCTGACCCGTCAGACCGGTTACACCGGTCTCGACTACGGCTTCGTCAACACCGCCTCCACGAAGTCGGACATCACGTTCATCGACGGCGACAAGGGCATCCTGCGCTACCGCGGCTACCCGATCGAGCAGCTCGCCGGCAGTACCAGCTACCTCGAGGTCGCGTGGTTGCTCATCTACGGCGAGCTGCCGTCGGCCGTCGAGCTGGCGGAGTTCGACGAGAAGATCCGCCGCCACACGCTGCTGCACGAGGACCTCAAGCGCTTCTTCTCGGCGCTGCCGCACACCGCGCACCCCATGTCGGTGCTGTCCTCCGCCGTCGCGGCCCTGTCGACGTACTACGAGGGCCAGACCGACCCGCACAACCCCGAGCACGTCGAGCTGAACACCATCCGCATGCTCGCCAAGCTTCCGGTCATCGCCGCCTACGCGCACAAGAAGAGCGTCGGCCAGGCGTTCCTCTACCCGGACAACTCGCTCGGCTTCGTGGAGAACTTCCTGAAGCTGAACTTCGGCGTGAACTCCGAGCCGTACGAGATCAACCCGACCATGGTGAAGGCCCTCGAGCTGCTGCTGATCCTGCACGAGGACCACGAGCAGAACGCCTCGACCTCCACCGTCCGTCTCGTCGGCTCGACGGGGGCCAACCAGTTCGCCTCCGTCTCGGCGGGCATCCAGGCCCTTTCCGGGCCCCTGCACGGCGGCGCGAACGAGGCCGTCCTCACGATGCTCGGCCAGATCCGCGACTCGGGTCAGAGTGTCTCCCGGTTCGTCGAGCGGGTGAAGAACAAGGAAGAGGGCGTGAAGCTCATGGGCTTCGGGCACCGGGTCTACAAGAACTACGACCCGCGCGCCAAGCTCGTCAAGGAGGCCGCAGACGAGGTGCTGAGCTCGCTCGGCGTCACCGACCCGCTCCTGGACCTCGCGAAGGAGCTCGAGGAGATCGCCCTCGCAGACGACTACTTCCGTGAGCGGCGCCTGTATCCGAACGTCGATTTCTACACGGGCGTGATCTACAAGGCGATGGGCTTCCCCACGCGCATGTTCACGGTGCTGTTCGCGATCGGTCGCCTTCCCGGCTGGCTCGCGCAGTGGCGCGAGCTGCAGCTCGACCCGCAGACGAAGATCGGCCGTCCGCAGCAGCTCTACACCGGGTCGCCGGAGCGCGCGTTCCCGACGCGCTGAGCGCGGCACCGCAGACGCCGAAGGCCCCCTCGCACCGGAGTGCGAGGGGGCCTTCGCCATTGTGGGGCGTGAGCCGGGATCAGCGTCCCTGCGCGCCGCGCGAGCCCTGACGGCCCTGGCCGCCCTGACGCTGCGAGCCCGGCGCGCCGCCCTGGCCCGCGGAGCGCGGGCGACGGCGACGGCGGGACGGCGGGGTGGTCGCGGTGCTCTTCTCGCCGCCCGCCGGCCGCTGCTTCGCGGAGCGCTGCTGCTGCGGCTGCGGGGGAGCCGGGCGCACGTGCGGAGCACGCTCGGGGACGAGCTCGGTCACGGCGTCGGCGGTGAGGTTCTCCAGCGGTGCCGTGATCGCGGCCTTGCGCAGGAGATCCTTCACGTCGCGGCGCTGCTCGGGCAGGACCACGGTGACGACGGTGCCCGCCGCCCCGGCTCGCGCCGTGCGGCCCGAGCGGTGCAGGTAGGCCTTGTGCTCGACGGGCGGGTCGACGTGGACGACGAGGTCGACGTTGTCGACGTGCACACCGCGGGCCGCGACATCGGTCGCGACGAGGACGCGGACGCCCCCGTCGGCCGGGTCGGTGGAGAAGGCGCCGAGGTTGCGCTCGCGTGCGTTCTGGGAGAGGTTGCCATGCAGGTCGACGGCGGGGATCCCGGCGGCGGTGAGCTGCTTCGCGAGCTTCTTCGCCTGGTGCTTGGTGCGCGTGAAGAGGATGCGACGACCGGTGCCCGAGGCGAGGTCGCGCACCAGCACGGTCTTGTTCTCGGGGGAGTCGACGACGAGCACCCGGTGGGTCATCTCGCCGACGGGCACGCTCGCCTCGTCGACCTCGTGGCTGACGGCGTTCGTGAGGAACCGGCGGGCGAGGGTGTCGATGCCGCGGTCGAGCGTGGCGCTGAACAGCAGGCGCTGACCGTCGGCGGGCGTCGCCGAGAGGATGCGGGTGACGCCGGGGAGGAAGCCGAGGTCGGCCATGTGGTCGGCCTCGTCGAGCACGGTGACCTCGATGGCGCTGAGGCGCACGACCTGCTGCTTCATGAGGTCTTCCAGGCGGCCGGGGCAGGCGACGACGATGTCGACGCCGCCCTGCAGCGCCTGCTCCTGCGGACGCTGGCTGACGCCGCCGAACACAGTGGTGACGCGAAGGCCGACGGCCTCGGCGAGCGGGGCGACGGTCGCGGCGATCTGGGTGGCCAGCTCGCGGGTGGGGGCGAGCACGAGGCCGCGGGGCAGGCCGGACCGGCGCTTGTGGCCGGAGGCCGCCAGGCGGGCGACGAGCGGGAGCGCGAAGGCGATGGTCTTGCCGCTGCCCGTGCGTCCGCGACCGAGGAGGTCACGGCCGGCGAGCGAGTCGGGCAGGGTGTCACGCTGGATCGCGAACGCCTCGGTCTTCCCGGAGGCGGTGAGAACGGTGGCGAGCTCGGCGGGAACGCCGAGCTCGAGGAAGGAAGGCATGCAGAGAACTCCGTCAGCGCACGAGAACGGCGCGGGATAGTGGGGTGAGGTGGGCGAAGACGCAGCGAGTGCGCGTCCGTTCGCCGTGCGAATGGCCAGTTCGGGCTGGAGAGGGGAGCGCGGGCGCTCGCTTCGGTCCTCGGAGACCCCTAGACGACGACGATGCTGACCGGCCGGCGGCGCGGGCAACGACCCCAGTCTACCAGCGGAGACCGGTCGAAGGCTGCAGGTGGGCTGTCAGGCGTGGAGCGCTTCGTTGAGCGTCACGCCGACGCCGGCCCGACGGACGGCCTCGACCGCGCCCGTGAGCGAGTTGCGACGGAAGAGCAGGCCGTCCTGGCCCGAGAGGTCGGCGCCCTTGACGGTCTTGCGTCCGCCATCGGCCGTCGCGGGACCGTCGGCGAGCACGATCTTCGTCCCGGCGGTGACGTAGAGCCCGGCCTCCACGACGCAGTCGTCGCCGAGGGAGATGCCGATGCCGGCGTTCGCGCCGAGAAGCGTACGGGCGCCGATCGACACGCGATGCGACCCGCCGCCGGAGAGCGTGCCCATGATCGAGGCGCCGCCGCCGATGTCGCTGCCGTCGCCGACCACCACGCCCTGCGAGATGCGCCCCTCGACCATCGAGGCGCCGAGGGTGCCCGCATTGAAGTTGACGAAGCCCTCGTGCATGACCGTGGTGCCGGGGGAGAGGTGGGCGCCGAGCCGTACGCGCGAGGCGTCGGCGATGCGTACCCCGGCGGGCTGCACGTAGTCGGTGAGACGAGGGAACTTGTCCAGGCCCTGGATCTGGATCCCGGCGCGCTGAAGCTGCGGGCGCAGGCGTGCGGCATCGGCGGGGAGCAGCGGGCCGGCATTGGTCCAGGCGACGTTCGGCAGGTGACCGAAGATGCCGTCGAGGTTGAGGGTGTTCGGCCGCACGAGCAGGTGCGACAGCGCGTGCAGGCGCAGATAGGCGTCCGCGGTGGAGGTCGGGGCCGCGTCCAGGTCGATCGTGAGCTCGACCACCGCGAGGGTGACGTCGCGGCGCTCGTCCGGACCGGTCTGCGCGTCGAGCGCGGTGCGCGCGGCGGCGACCTCGGCCTCGGACGGCGTGGAGGAGCGGACCTCCGGGTACCACGCGTCGAGGACCGTGCCGTCGCTCGCGGTGGTCGTCAGGCCGAGTCCCCAGACAGATCGTGCGTCGCTCATGCCTCCACGGTATCGCGCCGACGACGGTGTCCCGTCCCGCATGACGGGCATCAGTAGGCTGGGGGCATGGTGCTCGATCTGACCGCGTCCTCCGCCGACATCACCCGCGCGATCTGCGACGTCCCGAGTGTCTCCGGCGACGAGAAGACACTCGCCGACCTGATCGAGGAGGCCGTGTCCGGTCTGCCGCACCTGGAGGTCATCCGGCACGGCAACACGGTCGTCGCCCGCACGGATCTCGGTCGGGCGCAGCGCGTCGCGATCGCCGGGCACATCGACACCGTGCCCCTCAACGACAACCTGCCCACGCGCGACATCGAGATCGACGGCGTGCCGTATCTGTGGGGAAGGGGCACCGTCGACATGAAGGCGGGGGTCGCGGTGCAGCTCAAGCTCGCCGCCGAGCTCACCGACCCCGCGATCGACGTGACCTGGATGTGGTACGACAACGAGGAGGTCGCGGCGTCCCTGAACGGCCTCGGGCTTCTCGCCGCAGCGCGTCCTGACCTGTTCCAGGCCGACTTCGCCATCCTCGGGGAGCCGTCGAACGGCCAGGTCGAAGGCGGGTGCAACGGCACGCTGCGGGCGATCGTGCGGACCACGGGCGTCCGCGCGCACAGCGCCAGGGCCTGGATCGGCGAGAACGCGATCCATCGCGCGGCGCCCATCCTCACCCGGCTGTCCGAGTACCGGGCCCGGGAGGTGCTGGTGGAGGGCCTGCTCTATCGGGAGGGGCTCAGCGCGGTCCGCATCGCGGGAGGGGTCGCGGGCAACGTCATCCCGGACGCCTGCGAGGTCGAGGTCAACTACCGCTTCGCGCCGAGCAAGTCCGCGGCCGACGCCGAGGCTCACGTCCGAGCGGTCCTCGCCGGATTCGACGTCGAGATCACAGATGCCGCCGAGGGCGCCCGCCCCGGCCTGGACGCGGACATCGCGCGCCGGTTCGTCGCGGCTGTCGGTGCGGAGCCGCAGCCGAAGTACGGCTGGACCGACGTGGCGCGCTTCTCGGCCCTCGGCATCCCGGCCGTGAACTACGGGCCGGGCGATCCGCATCTCGCCCATCACGACGAGGAGCGTGTGCCGCTCGCCCAGATCGACGCCGTCGAGCGGGGTCTGCGCGCATGGCTGACGTCGTACTGACGCTCGCACGGCGCTGGGCGCGGATGCCGCTGGCTCTGCGCATCGGCATCGTCTACGTCCTCGCACGGGTCGTGACGACCGGATTCCTCATCGCCGCTGCCTCCCTGTCCACGGTGTTCTCTCGCTTCGGCGGCGACGCCGGGCTCGTGGACTTCGTCCTCGGGTGGGATGCGCAGTGGTACTGGCAGGTGGCGGTGCACGGCTATCCCACCGACCTTCCGCTGACTGTCGACGGGAAGGTGGCAGAGAACGCCTGGGCGTTCATGCCCGTGTTCGCGTATGCCGCGAAGGCGTTGGGCTTCGTGCTCGGATCCTGGGGCGCGGGCGCTCTCGTGCTCTCGCTCGGAGCCGGCTACCTGGCCTGTCTCGCCCTGCATCGTCTGCTCCACGACCGCATCGGGAACGCGGCGGCGCTGTGGGCCGTCGTCTTCTTCGCGTCCGGACCGCTGGCCGCCCTCTTCCAGGTCGGCTACGCGGAGACGCTCTTCCTGCTGCTGCTCTTCCTCGCGCTGGATGCGACGATCCGGCGGAAGTACGCGTGGCTGTACGTGCTCATCCCGGTGCTGGGGTTCACCCGCCCCGGGGTGCTCGCCTTCGCCCTGTACCTCGGCCTGCACGGCATCCTCCGCTGGAGGAATCGCCGCACCGATCCGCTGGGCGCCCGAGAGGTCGTGCACATCGTCGCCCTCGGTGCGCTCGCGACCGCCACCGGGTTCGCTTGGCAGCTGATCGCCGGTGTCGTGACCGGCGACCCCGGCGCCTACCTCGCCACCGAGCTCGCTTGGCGACGACACTGGATCGCCGGCGGCGTCGAGGGCTTCGTGCCCTTCGAGGGATGGGTGCAGGCATCGCAGTTCTGGTTCGAGCTGTGGGGCCTGCCGGCCGGCTGGGGGCCGGTCGCGCTCATCGTGCTCGTGGTCGCGGCGGCCGCCGCGCTGCTGCTGTCCCCGCAGGTGCGGGCGCTCGGCCCCGACCTCCGTCTCTGGAGCGCGAGCTACCTGCTCTACCTGCTCGCGGTGTTCTTCCCGCAGTCGAGCACCTTCCGCCTGCTGCTGCCGCTCAGCCCGGCGTGGGGTGCGGTCGCGGTGCCCCGCTCACGAATCTGGCGCCTCGGGGTGCTGGCACTGTGCCTCGTCGGCCAGTGGGTGTGGATCTACCACGTGTATGCCCTCGGCAGCACGTTCTGGCAGGTGCCCTGACGACGCGGGGGAGCGGATTGTGTCCCCGCGTCGTCCACGGCACGGTCGCACCCGATAAACTCGTCCCATACCACCGGAGGAAAGGGAGCCACGATGGCAGCGATGAAGCCGAGGACCGGAGACGGACCCATGGAGGCCGTGAAAGAGGGACGACTCATCATCGTGCGTGTTCCGCTCGAAGGAGGAGGCCGCCTGGTCGTCTCCGTGAACGACGCCGAGGCCAAGGAGCTTCACGACGTGCTCGGTGCCGTCGTGGCCCCGGCCTGATCGAACCCGGTCCGCGGAAGCGCGACCGCAGAGGGCGAGGGATCGCGGATCCCCCGCCCTCTTCGCGTCCGGGGCGTCTGCTCAGGCGCGGTCGTCGAGGCGGATCAGCTGCAGCAGGCCCTCGCCCGCGGGGGAGACGGTCGCCAGCACCGCCGACGACTCCTGCGTCTCCTGGACCAGCGATCGATAGGCGGCGGTGATGTCGTCGCGCTGGACAGGGTCGGCCACGCGGCCGCCGGCGAGGATGCGGGGCACGAGCACCAGGCCACCGGTACGGGCGAGACGGAGTCCGTGCGAGACGTACTCGATGACGTTCTCGGGGTCGGCATCGACGAGGACGATGTCGTACGACGCCTCGTTCATGCGGGGGAGCACGTCGATCGCGCGCCCGGCGATGAACCGCGCGCGGGTGGCGGGCACCTTCGCGTCCGCGAACGCCTGGCGGGCGGCGGCGAGGTGCTCGGGCTCGTTGTCGATCGAGGTCAGCACCGCGTTCGGGGCCCCGCGCAGCAGCCAGAGTCCGGAGACGCCGGCGCCGGTTCCGATCTCGACGATGGAGCGGGCGGTGCCCGCGGCGGCGAGCACGGCGATCTGCGAGCCGACGACGGCGCTGATCGGGGCCGCCCCCAGCTCCACGGCGTGGGCGCGAGCGCGGGCGATGGTCTCCGGCTCGACGATGGACTCGCGAAGGAAGCGCGCGTTGGCGTCGTGCTCGCTCATGACCTGCCTCTCCCTGCGTGCATGGCTGATGTGTCCAGGGTATTCGCTCACCGCGCGCAGAGCCCGCAGGCGCGGCGGTAGCCTGGTCACATGACGTTCGGCCTCACCTTCGAGAAGCTGCTGCTCATCGGCCTGATCGCAGTGCTGATCATCGGCCCCGAGCGTCTGCCGCGTGCCGCGGAGGCCTTCGCGAGCATCGTGCGCAAGGCCGGCGAGTACATCCGCGACACGAAGTCCCGCGTCCGCGAGGAGATGGGTCCGGAACTCGACGACGTGGACTGGCGCAAGCTGGACCCGCGGCAGTACGACCCCCGGCGCATCATCCGCGACGCGCTCCTGGAGGAGCCGGAGCCCGCGACCCCCGCGCAGGCGACCGCGACGATCGCGGAGCCGGTGGCCCCGCGCACCGCGCCGCCGACCTTCAGCGCGGAGAACCGACCGCCGTTCGACACCGAGGCGACCTGAGTCGTCCGTTCAGGAGATCCGGGCCCGCAGCATCGCCAGCTCCTCGTCGCTGAAGAGCGAGCGCGGGATGGCGGTGGCGACCGAGGAGTCGCGCACCTTGAAGATCACGGCGTCCCTGCCGACACGGAGGCTCTGGAACGTGCGGTACGGGATCTCGGAGCGGCGGCGATCGCTTCCCAGCTGCAGCCTGTCCTCGTCCAGCGCGACCCAGACCACGCTCTCGACCGGCATCGCGGTACGGACGGCCCTGCGGGCGCTCGAGGTGGTCAGGATCACCGCGTAGGCACCCAGCGCCACCGTCATGGCGGGCAGCCAGGCGACGATTGTGCTGACCTCCGCTCCGCGGGAGAGGAGGGCGTTGAGCGTGAAGACGGAGAGGACCAGTCCGGCGGCGAGTGCGACCCACATCACGATCGCGACGGGCCTGGTCAGGGAGTACACGGCGGCGTCACGTGCCATCCGCCGCAGGAGGCTCTCATCCACGGTCACAGAACGGTGCGGCATCCGTCCATCTTTCCACGCGGCCTCATCCGATCGACATCGGCAGCGAGCGTCCGGCGAGGCCACGGCCCCGTCGGGCGAGGCCGGCGGCCATCGTCCGGATCGCCTGCGCGGCGGCGTCGTCCGGCGCGGAGGTGACGACCGGGACGCCCTCGTCCCCGCCCTGACGGAGTGCCGGACTGAGCGGGATGGAGGCCAGCAGCGGCACCGGCGCGCCGGGCTCGGACAGCGCCTCCGCGACCGCTGCACCGCCGCCCGCACCGAACAGGTCGACGACGGTGCCGTCGGGGAGGGTGTACGCGGACATGTTCTCGATCACGCCGATCACGCGCTGACCGGTCTGGCGCGCCACGAGTCCGCTGCGGATGGCCACGTCGGAGGCCGCTGCCTGGGGAGTGGTGACCACGAGCACCTCGGCGTGCGGGAGGAGCTGCCCGATCGAGATGGCGATGTCGCCGGTGCCCGGCGGCATGTCGATGAGCAGCACGTCGAGGTCGCCGAAGAAGACGTCGGTGAGGAACTGCGAGACCGTGCGGTGCAGCATCGGTCCCCGCCAGGCCACGACGGACTCCCCGTCGCGGAGGAACATCCCGATGGAGATGGTCTTCACCCCGTGGGCGACCGGCGGCAGCATGAGGTCGTCGATGCGCGTCGGCTGCGTGCCGGCGGGGATGCCGAGCAGTCCGGGGATCGAGAAGCCGTGCACGTCCGCATCCACCAGGCCGACGGCGAGGCCCTGGTCGGCGAGGGCGACCGCGAGGTTCGCGGTGACCGTCGACTTGCCGACGCCGCCCTTGCCGCTGGAGACGAGGATCACGCGGGTGAGGGAATCCGGCCCGAAGGGCATGTGCCGTGCCGGGCGTCCCGCGCGAAGCCGCTCGGTGAGGGCCTTGCGCTCGGCCGGGGTCATCACCCCCACCTCGACCTCGACGTCCGTGACCCCGGGGACCGCGGCCGCGGCACCGCGCACGTCGCGCTCGATACGGTCGGCGGCGGGGCATCCGACGATCGTCAGCACGATGCCCACACGCGCCACCCCGTCCTCGACCGAGATGTCGCGCACCATGTCGAGGTCGCCGATCGGTCGCCGCAGCTCCGGATCGGTCACCGCCGCCACCGCGGCCCTGACGTTCTCGGCCGCGGTCATGAGGCGGTGCCGCCCGCGGGCTTCTCCTCGGCGTCGCCCAGCTCGGCCAGCAGGGCACGGAGCTCCTGCCGCAGCACGTCGCGGGTGACCACCTGCGCGTTGCGCTCTTCCAGCGACATCCGCAGCGCGACGATCTCGCGGGCGAGATACTCGGTGTCCGCGAGGTTCCGCTCGGCGCGCTGCCGGTCCTGCTCGATCTGCACGCGGTCGCGGTCGTCCTGGCGGTTCTGCGCGAGGAGGATGAGCGGCGCGGCGTACGAGGCCTGCAGTGACAGCATGAGGGTGAGCGCGGTGAAGCCCAGCGCGGCGTCGTCGAAGCGCACCTCGTGCGGCATCAGCGTGTTCCAGCCGATCCAGAGGATGCAGAAGAGGCTGAGGATGACGAGGAACGCCGGGGTGCCCATGGCGCGGGCGACCCACTCCGTGAAGCGTCCGAAGCGGTCGCGGGAGGTGGAGCGGGGGCGGGTGCTCGTCCGTCCAGGCGCGTCGAGGCGGGCGGCCCGCTCCTTGCGCGCCATCAGCGCGCCTCCGTCACGGGCGGAGTCACATCGTCGCTGTCGTGAGTGCGCCAGTCGTCCGGCAGCAGGTAGTCGAGCACGTCGTCGATGCTGATCGCGCCGACGAGGCGGTGGGCTGCGTCGATCACGGGCAGCGAGACGAGGTCGTAGCTGGCGAGCATGCGGGCGACCTCGGCGGCGGAGGCGGTGACGGGCACCGGCTCGAGGCTGTCGTCGAGGATGGCGCCGAGCCGCTCGTGCGGTGGATAGCGCAGCATCCGCTGGAAGTGCACGAGGCCGAGCAGCCGGCCGGTCGGCGTCTCGAACGGCGGGAGCGTGACGAACACGGCCGCGGCGAGGGCCGGGTGCAGCTCATGGCGGCGGATGAGCGCGAGCGCCTCCGCGACCGTGGCGTCGGCAGACAGGATGATCGGCTCCGGGGTCATCAGACCGCCGGCCGTGTCGGGGCCGTAGCGCAGCAGCATCCGCACGTCCTCGGCGCGCTCCGGCTCCATCCGCTGGAGCAGCTGCTCCAGCTGGGCGGGCGGGAGCTGGGCGAGGAGGTCGGCGGCGTCGTCCGGTTCCATCTGATCGAGGATGTCGGCCGCGCGCTCCTCGCCGAGGCGGTCGAGGATGTGCACCTGCTCGTCCTCCGGCATCTCCTCCAGGGCGTCGGCGAGGCGGTCGTCGGAGAGCTCCTCCGCGACCTCGATCATCCGCTGCTGGGGGAGGTCGAGGAGCGTGTTGGCGAGGTCGGCGGCGTGCAGCTCCGAGTAGGAGGCGACGAGCTGCTCGGCGGACTGCGATTCGCCCGGTGCGTGCTCCTCGGTGACCTCGCTCCAGGCGGCGAACGTCGTCGGGCCCTTGGCGAACGGCGACGCCCCGGTCTTCGGTCGGCGCAGGAAGAGCTGGCTGATCGCCCACTCGCCGAGGCGGTTGGGCTCGATCGCGACATCCTCGATGACGGCAGTGCCGCTTCCGTCCGTGAGGCTCACGCGTCGGCCGAGCATCTCCGCGAGGACGCGCACCTCGCCGGCGCGCGGCGAGAAGCGACGGACGTTGATGAGCCCGGTGGTGATGACCTGTCCGGACCTGATGGATGTGACTCTACCGATCGAGAGGAACACGTGGCGGCGGCCGGGGATCTCCACGACCAGTCCGATCACGCGCGGGGCCGCGGTACTTCGATACACGACGACGACGTCCCGGACCTTGCCGAGCCGGTCGCCGACGGGATCGAAGACGGCGCACCCGGCCAGGCGCGCGGCGAAAACCCGTTGTGTGCTCACCCGACCAGCGTAGCCCGCGGCGTGCCGGGACGGCGGTCGCGGCGGTCGCTCGGCCGGACGCGGGGCACGACGTGGAAGAATAGCCGGATGAGCATGCTGAATCGCCCCGCGAGCGGCACGGACACCGGTGAGATCGTCGCCTCCATGCGCGACTACGAGAGCGCGCAGAAGGCGGTGTCGAAACTGATCGCCGGAGAGGTCCCCGCGCGCGACATCGCGATCGTCGGTCAGAGCGTGCGGACGGTCGAGCGGGTGACCGGACGGCTCGGCTATGCTGCGGCCGCACGGTCGGGAGCGATCAACGGCATCCTCATCGGCCTGTTCCTCTCGGCGATCCTCGTCCTCGGCAATCCCGAGGTGCCGATCCAGCTGTTCGTCGGCTTCGTCCTCATCGGCGTCGCCGTGGGCATGCTGCTGAGCCTGATCACCTACGCGATCGTGCGCCGCCGTCGGGACTTCGCGAGCGTGACGCAGTTCGCCGCGGATCACTACGAGGTGACCGTGCAGCCCGGTTCGCTGGCGAAGGCGCGCCAGGTCCTCGGTGCGCAGCGCGTCGCCCCGGTGCGTCCGCCGGTGAACCTGGACGAGCCGCCGAAGTACGGCGAGCGGATCCCGGCCGGCTCTCCCCAGCCCTCGCCTGAGCCCGCACCGGCGCCTGAGCCTGCCCCGGCGCCTGAGCCTGCACCGGCGCCTGAGCCTGCACCGGCGCCTGAGCCCGCGCCCGAACCGGGACTTCCGCCGCGACCCGCCGACCCGGAGACCGGCACCCCCGGATCGGTGAGGTGACCCCGGAGCCCACGCCGGTCCGCATCGAGGTCGCACTGCCGACCGGTACGACGACGGTGTCCGCCGACTGGACGCCGGGCACCGGTGACGATGTCGTGCTGATCGCCCACGGGGCCGGAGCGGGGAAGGACCACCCCTTCCTCGTCGGGTACGACCGCGCACTCGTGGCGCTCGGGTACACGACGCTGCGCTTCAGCTTCCCGTACGCCGAGCAGGGACGCCGCATGCCCGGTCCGGCCGCGCACGCCGTCGCGACGTGGCACGCTGTGGTCGCCGAGGCCCGCGCGCGAGCGCCACGAGCCGCCGTGTGGGCCACCGGGAAGTCCTATGGCGGGCGCATGGCCTCCCAGGCCGTGGCAGAGGGCCTCGTCGTGGAGGGCCTCGTCTATCTCGGCTACCCGCTCCATCCGCCCGGCCGCCCGGACAAGCCCCGGGTCGCCCATCTGCCGTCGATCACGGTCCCGCAGCTGTTCATCGAGGGCACGGCGGATCCGTTCATCCAGCCGATCGCCCAGCTCGACGACGCCGTCGCCGGCTGCCAGGACGCCCGGGTGCACTGGGTCGAGGGCGGCGAGCACTCCTTCGAGGTGAAGGGGCACCGGCGGCCCCCTGCCGAGGTCGGCGCGGACATCGCGTCCGTTGTGGACGCCTTCGTCGCAGCACGACGGGGCTGATCCTCCTCCGAATCGGAGAAACCGGCCGAACCGCGTAATGAACGGCCGGCTCCCGCATCTCTTCCGTGGGAGGCGGCCGCAGGTCTTCGGGGGGAGACACGGCACCGGCACGGGCACCATGCCGGGGGTGGCTCCAGGGATCCTCGGGGGAGGCCCCTGGTCGACCTTCGTCTCCGCAGAGGGGGAACGGGCCGCCGGTCTGGGGAGAGCGGCGGCCCTCCGTCCTCCCCAGCCTCGGCTCAGCGGCTGCGGTCCGAGCTCAGCGCTGCAGACGGGCCATCCACGCCTCGACCTCATCGGCCGTGCGGGGGATGTCCGCGGAGAGGTTGACCGGGCCGTCCTCGGTCATCAGGATGTCGTCCTCGATCCGGACGCCGATGCCGCGCAGCTCGGCGGGTACCGTGAGGTCGTCGATCTGGAAGTACAGCCCCGGTTCGATCGTGAAGACCATGCCCGGGGTGAGGATGCCGTCGTAGTACATCTCGCGGCGCGCCTGCGCACAGTCGTGCACGTCGATGCCGAGGTGGTGCGACGTGCCGTGCACCATGTAGCGCCGATGCTGGCCGCCCTTGTCCGCGTCCAGAGCTTCCTCGGCGGTGACCGGGAGCAGGCCCCACTCCGCGGTGCGGGCGGCGATCACGGACATGGCCGCCGCGTGGACGTCGCGGAAGCGGGCGCCGACCTTCGCCGCGGCGAGGGCGGCGTCGGCCGCCTCCCGCACCGTCTCGTAGACGCGGCGCTGCACCTCGGTGAACGTCCCGGACACCGGCAGCGTGCGGGTGATGTCGGCGGTGTACAGGCTGTCGGCCTCGACACCCGCGTCGACGAGGATGAGGTCTCCGGGGATGACCGTGCCGTCGTTGCGCGTCCAGTGCAGGTAGCAGGCGTGCGGCCCGGACGCGGCGATCGTGTCGTAGCCCTCGCCGTTTCCATCCTCGCGGGCGCGCCGATGGAAGACTCCCTCGACGACGCGCTCTCCTCGGGCGTGCGCGACCGCGGCCGGGAGCTCGCGGATGATGTCGTCGAAGCCGCGTGCGGTGATCTCCACGGCCCGACGCATCTCGGCGATCTCGAAGTCGTCCTTGATGAGACGCAGCTCCGAGACGAAACGCGTGAGGGACTCGTCCTCCTCGAGGACGAGCTCGCCGTCGAGCGGGGAGAACTCGTGCAGGTGCGCCGTGGCCACCTGCAGGTCGGCGGCGACGCCGTCCAGCGACGGACGCGGACCGATCCAGAACTCGCCCACCGTGGCGTCGGCGTAGAACTCCGTCGTCGTGCGGTCGGCGCGCTCGCGGAAGTAGAGCGTGACGTCGTGCCCGTCGTCCGTCGGCTCGAAGACGAGCACCGAGTCCGGCTCCGCGTCGGACCCCCAGCCGGTGAGGTGCGCGAAGGCGGAGTGCGCGCGGAAGACGTAGTCGGTGTCGTTGCTGCGCTGCTTGAGCGAGCCGGCGGGGATCACGAGCCGCTTGCCGGGGAATGCGGCCGAGACGGCGGCCCGGCGGCGCTCGGCGTACGCGGCCTGGGCGCGCGGCGCGGGCAGGGTATCCGGACGCTCGGCCCACCCGGTGGAGATGGTGTCGAGGAACCCCTGCGGGAAGGGCTGCTTGCGATTGGTCGAGCTGTTCTCGACGGGGGCTTCGACGGTCTCGTCAGCGATGGTGTCGTTTTCTCCGGTGCTCATCCGTCCAGTCTCTCACCTGGACGCGCCAAGCGCGGATCAGCCGGTCGGCTCGAGCTGCACGATGAGGGCGCGATGATCGCTCCCGCCGGCATCTTCGAGGACAGCGGACCCCGTGGGCCGCCAGTTGGGGGACGCCATCACGTGGTCGATGGGGGCGCCGGCGAGGGCAGGGAACGAGCTCGGCCAGGTTCCGGACATCCCGTTCCCGGTCCGCGAGGCAGCGTCGCGGCAGTACCCCATGTCGCCGCCGTCGACGCCGAGGGAGGCCATGTGATCGACAGTGGCGTTGAAGTCGCCGGCGAGGATGAAGTCACCCGCGGGGCACTGGTCGGCGATCCACTGCAGATCGCTCTGCCACTGCTGCATCTCCTCCGTGCGCGGCGCGACGGCGTGCACGGCGACGATCGTGGGGCCATCGCCGTCGATCGGCATCAGCACGGCGCTGGGCACGGATCCGGTGTTGTTGCTCCCGTCCTTCGACGACTCGATGACGGAGTACTCGCCGAGCTCGGGGGCCACGAGGACCGTCGTCTGCCACGATTGCGGGCCGTCCTCCACGTCCGGGCGGAACTGCACGTGGTGCACCCACATCGGATGCCCCTGTTCGCGGAGCATGAGCGCGATCCGCTCGCCGACCTCCTCGGTGGTCTCGGGCAGCGCCACCACGTCGGCTTCCTGCTCCAGGATCTCCTGGGCGATCTGCTCGGCGGAGACGGCCTCACCCGCGGTGTTCCAGGTGAGCACCCGCAGGCTCGTGTCGGTTCGCTCGGGAAGGGCGGTCACGCCGAACCCCCGCGTCGCTCCGATCACCCCGGTCGCGCCGGCACCGAGCAGGGCGACGATCAGGATGGACGCCGCGAAGCCGCGCAGCGGCCGGGCGAGCAGGAGCAGCAGCGCCAGCACCGCGATGATCAGGAACCCACCGAGCACGAGCCCGCGGGCGGCGACGAGCTGCGCGAACGGGTACGTCTGCTCGAGGTTGAAGAACTGCGGCCACACCACGACCGCCGTCGCGATCGCGAAGAGCACGGTGAGCAGGATCCCCAGGAGTCGAAACATCCCCTTCAGCCTAGAAGCGTCGCCTGTGAAGTCCCTGCCTCGCGCCCGGCCCGTCGCCGCGATCGGGGTCCCGGAATCCGCGCCACGCGCGTCGGCGCTCGGTACGCTCGGAGGATGCCCGTTCCGCCCGCCGGTCCCGCCGATCTGCACCTGCACTCCAACCACTCCGATGGCACCGAGGCGCCGGGCGAGGTCATGAGACAGGCGCATCGACACGGCGTGCGGACCGCCGCGCTCACGGACCACGACCGCACCACGGGCTGGACGGAGGCCGGGGACGCCGCCGTCGCCCTGGGCATGACCTTCCTTCCCGGGATGGAGCTCTCCGCCAAGCACGAGTGGCGCAGCGTGCACGTGCTCGGCTACCTCTTCGATCCGGACGACGCGGCGCTGCGGGCCGAGACCGACCGGATCCGGAACGACCGCATCGGGAGAGCGGAGCGCATCGTCCGCAACATCGGCCGCGACTATGACCTGCATTGGGACGACGTCCTGGCCCAGACCACGCTCGACGCGACCGTCGGCCGCCCGCACATCGCCGACGCACTGGTGGCGCGCGGCATCGTGCGTGATCGGGGCGAGGCCTTCGACGGCATCCTCCACCCGCGGGAGGGGTACTACGAGCCGCACTACGCCCCGGACCCGCTGACCGCCGTGCGACTGATCACCCAGGCGGGAGGTGTGGCGATCATCGCCCATCCGGTCACGGCCGGCCGGGACCGGATGATGCCGGTGCCGTACATCGAGCGTCTGGTCGACGCGGGGCTGGCCGGGTTCGAGGTGGACCACCGGGAGAACACGACCGCCGGCAAGAAGCTGCTGCGCGAGCTGGCAGCTCGGCACGACCTCATCGTCACCGGGTCCAGCGATTACCACGGCACCGGAAAACCGAACGTGCCGGGGGAGAACACCACCGCGACGGACATGGTCGCCCGGATCATCGATCGCGCCTCCGGCTCCGGCCCGCGGCGTCCCTGACTCCGGGGGACTGTCGGCGGTCTCCCGGCGTTCTGTCGAAACGGACCGATACGGTCCGAGGCATGCAACGTGCCACCTCGCTGGAGCGCCGCGTCGATGCGACCGCTCGCCGACTCCTCCGTGCGGTGCCGACCTCGGGCTTCCGTGCCGGGCTCGCCGAGTTCGTCGTGTTCGTGCTGAAACAGGCATGGGCGTGCGTGTTCGGGGCAGCCTTGCTGGTGGTGATCGTCGCGGCCCGCCTCTGGTATCCCGACGACGCGGCACTGGCCCGCAACGATGCACTGACGATCGCGGCCGTCCTGATCCAGGTGGCGATGCTCGTGTTCCGCCTCGAGAGCGGACGGGAACTCTGGGTGATCGTGCTCTTCCACATCACCGGCACCGCGATGGAGCTGTTCAAGACCGACGTCGGCTCCTGGGCGTACGCGGCCGATGGCATTCTCCGCATCGGCGGTGTCCCGTTGTTCAGCGGTTTCATGTATGCGGCCGTCGGCTCGTACATGGTGCGCGTGTATCGGCTCTTCGACCTCGGGTTCACCCGCTACCCCCGCCGGTGGGTGACGGCTGTCCTGGCGGCCGCCATCTACGTCAACTTCTTCACCCACCACTGGTGGTGGGATGCGCGCTGGGTGCTCTTGGCAGCGGTCGTCGTGCTGTGGCTGCCCACGATCATGCATGCGCGCGTATGGCGCCGCACCATCCGCCTGCCGCTGCTGGCCGTCTTCGCCGGAGTGTCGGTGTTCATCTATCTGGCCGAGAACATCGGCACCTGGGCGGGTGCCTGGGCGTATCCCGACCAGGCGGATGTGTGGCAGCCCGTGTCCCTGAGCAAGCTCAGCTCGTGGTTCCTGCTGATGATCATCTCGGTCGTGCTCGTCGCCTGGGTCTACCCGCCGCAGGTCCCGGCTGCACTCCTGGAGAACGAGGGGGGGCGCCCCCCGGACCCCGGGGCGCCGCCCCTCGGACGATGATGATGCGGATCAGGCGCCCGTGACGGGTGCCGCTCCGGTGCCGGAGCCGCCGCGACGACGGCGGCGACGACGTGCCGGAGCGGGCTTGCCGTCGTGGTGCTCCTTGCCGGCGCCGTCGTGCGTGCCGGCACCCTCGGCGCTGCGGTCGGCGGCCTGCGCGGTCGAGCCCTCGGCGGAGCCGCCCTCGCTCGCCCCGTCGGCGAAGGTCGAGCCGACGGGCGTGGAACCCGTGCGGCGGCGGCGACGGCGGCGCGTGCCGCCCTCCGCGGAGCCTTCGGCGGCGGCATCAGCGGCGCGCTCCGGACGACGGGTGCGCTCGGTCTTGACCGCCTCCTTCTTCGGAGCGCTCACGAGCCGCCCCTTCGTCCCCTCGGGGATGTCGAGGTCGGTGTAGAGGTGCGGGCTCGAGGAGTAGGTCTCGATGGGCTCGGGCTGGCCGAACTCAAGGGCACGGTTGATGAGGGCCCACTTGTGCAGGTCCTCCCAGTCGACGAACGTGACGGCGATGCCGGTCTTCCCCGCGCGGCCGGTACGTCCCGCGCGGTGCAGGTACGTCTTCTCCTCGTCGGGGATCGTGTGGTTGATGACGTGCGTGACGTCATCAACGTCGATGCCACGCGCGGCGACATCGGTCGCCACGAGGACGTCCTTCTTGCCCGCCTTGAACGCGGCCATGGAGCGCTCGCGCTGATCCTGGCCCATGTCGCCGTGCACGCCGCCCACGTTGAAGCCGCGGTCGGTGAGCTCGTCGACGAGTCGCTGCGCCGCACGCTTCGTCCGCGTGAAGATCACGGTCTTGCCGCGTCCCTCGGCCTGCAGGATGCGGGCGATGACCTCGTCCTTGTCGAGCGAGTGCGCGCGGTAGACGAGATGCTTGATGTTCGCCTGCGTCAGACCCTCGTCCGGGTCGTTGGCGCGGATGTGGATGGGGTTGGTCATGAACCGCCGCGCGAGCGCGACGATCGGACCGGGCATGGTCGCCGAGAAGAGCTGGGTGTGCCGCACTGCCGGCACCTTCTGGAAGATCTTCTCGATGTCGGCGAGGAAGCCGAGGTCGAGCATCTTGTCTGCCTCGTCGAGCACGACCTCGGTCGCGTTCGAGAGATCGAGCAGGCGCTGGCCGGCGAGGTCGATGAGGCGACCCGGCGTGCCGACGACGATCTGCGCCCCGGCCTTGAGCTGGTCGATCTGTCCCTCGTAGGCCTTGCCGCCGTAGATGGCGACGACGCTCGTGGAGCGGTTGCTCGTGAGGAGGTCGATGTCCTCGTAGACCTGCACCGCGAGCTCGCGGGTGGGGACGACGATGAGGGCCTTGACGCCCGGCTCCGGGTCCTTCCCGAGTCGCTGCACCACCGGGATGCCGAAGCCGAAGGTCTTGCCGGTTCCGGTCTTGGCCTGTCCGATGATGTCCTGCCCCGGGAGGCCGAGGGGGATGGTCTGCTCCTGGATCGGGAAGGCATCGACGATGCCCTTCACAGCCAGTGCGTCGACGATGTCCTGATCGATGCCGAGTTCGGCGAAACTTGTCACTGTTGTTCAGATGCCTGTCCGGCGACCGTGCGATCGCCTCGTAACGGAGCCACGCCGTCTCGTGTGCCACAGGCGCGGGGCCCCGCTCCGACGGCGGGGACACGCCCAGCCTACCGGAGCGGGGGCTCGGGGCAGGGAGGACGTCGTCGCCCGAGTATTGTGAACGACGTGGCCGACTCGGGAGGAACACCTCGTGGTTAAGTGGTTCTGGCAGCGCGATGCCGCGCCGCGACGCACCCTGGCGCTGCGCAGCCGGGGCGAGCAGAGCGATGCGACGCGCGTCGACTTCGCGGAGCTGGCGCCGGAGCTGGACCGGTTCCTCGGCCAGGCGGCCTACCTGCAGCTGGGCTACTTCGAGACGCTGACGCGGCTCATCCGCGCGACTCCCGAGCTGGCCGAGAAGGAGTCGCTGTCCCGGGCCGCCGGCGCCGCGCTCACCAAGCACCGGGGCATCGTCGACATCATCGCGGCACGCGGTCAGGACCCGACGCAGCTCATGCTCCCGTTCCGCGAGCATCTGGACGCGTTCCGGCGCAAGACCATCGGGGCGCGCCCGCGTGAGACCCTGCTCGCCGTCTACATCACGGCGGGCATGCTCGACGACTTCTACCTCGCGCTCGCCTCGAGCTACGGCGAGACAGGGCGGCGCGTCGCCGAGATCCTGCGCGAGGACGATGCGCGCCACGAGATCGTCGCGATCATCCAGGAGACGATCGAGAGCGACGAGGAGTGGCGTTCGCTGCTGTCCATGTGGGCACGACGTCTCGTGGGCGACACCATCCTCGTCTGCCGTGCGGCGCTGCGGCCGGAGATCCTCGCGGTGGAGGAAGCCCGCATCGAGCCGGTGTACACCGAGCTGATGGGAGCGCACGCCCGACGCATGGATGCGATGGGACTCGCGTCCTAGCTCAGATCCCGAGCGCGGCCTTCGCCTGCGCGTCACCGCGTCGACGCGCGGCGGTGAGCGCCCCGGTCGCCAGCGCCGCGACCACCGCCGCGCCGAGGATGCTCGCGAGCCATAGCCAGACGCTGTCCTCGCCCACGCCGGCCCATTGCAGGCTCGTGTAGACGATCGCCGAGACGGCGGTCGCGATCGCCGGGGCGAGGGCGACGCCACGGCGTTCGCGACCGCCGATCAGGAAGTGCGCGGCGATGCCGAGAACGCACGCGCCGACGAGGGCGAGGAGGATGTACATGCGCGGGTCAGGCGACGAAGCCCACGCGACGCGACTCCTCGGTGCCCAGCTCGATGTAGGCGAGGTTCGCGGTCGGCACGATGTAGGAGTTGCCCTTCACATCGGCGAAGCTCAGGTGCGAGGCGCTCTGCTCGAGTGCCGCGGAGACCTGGGTGCGGACCTCGTCCGCCGTGGCAGCGGTGTCGAAGCTCAGCTCGCGGCCGGTGTTGATGATGCCGATGCGGATTTCCACGGATGCTCCTTGAAGGTCGTCGGACTCGGCCAACTCTATCGCGCGGCGAGCAGCGGAGACCGGCGACGGCGGCCGTTTCGCCCTGAGCGCACATCCGGTGACAGGCCTCGCCCCCGACGCCGATGTCCGCGCCTCCCGATAGCGTGGAGGGATGATGTCGGATGCCGCCCAGCGAGCCGTGATCACGGCGTCGCCGACCGCGTCCGGCGTCGTGATCGGCGCCCCCGGCACCGGTAAGACGCGCACGCTCGTCGACCGGGTCGTGCAGCTTCTCGAGGTCGAGGGCCTGCAGCCGGAGGAGGTGCTGGCGCTCACCCCGAGCAGGCAGGCGGCGACCGCGCTGCGCGACCGCATCGGCGTGCGCATCGGCCAGGCGACGCCGGGCCCGCTGGCCCGATCGCTCGGGTCGTTCGCATTTCAGCTCGTCCGCGGCGCGATGGTCCGGGAGGGGGCTGAGCCTCCGGCGCTGCTCACCGGCGCCGACCAGGATCGCATCATCGCCGAGCTGCTGGCGGGCGACGTCGAAGACGGTCGGATCGTCTGGCCCCCGGCGCTCAGCGAACCCGTCCGTGCGTCGAAGGGCTTCCGCTCCGAACTCCGCGCCTTCCTCGCGGAGTGCACGGAGCTGGGGGCGAGCCCGGCGGAGCTGCGTGCCACCGGTGATGCGGTCTGGACGGCGGCCGCCGACTTCGTGGAGGAGTACCGCACCGTGCTCGACGCCCTGCGGTCCGCCCACCGCGACGCCGCCGACCTCCTCGGTGAGGCGGCGGGGATCCTCCGTACGGCGGACGCCGCGACGCTCGGAGCGCTGGCACCCCTGCGCGTGGTGCTCATCGACGACGCCCAGGAGCTGACGCGCGGCGGGATCGGCGTGGTGCGCGCCCTCCTCGACCGCGGCATCGCGGTCCAGGCCTTCGGCGACCCCGACATCTCCTCCGGCGCCTTCCGGGGCGCGAGTCCCGAGCTGTTCGCCCAGCTCGCCGGTGCGCTCGGCACCGTGCACGTGCTCGACGGCGCCCATCGCCAGCGCCCGCTGCTGACCGCGCTGACGCGTACGGTGACGCAGGCGATCGGCGTGTCCGGACGGGTCGAGCACCGCCGCGCGCCCGCCCCGGTCGCGGGGGACGACGAGGCCGAGGTCTCGACCTTCCTCGCGCCGTCGCCCTACGAGGAGTTCGATCGCATCGCCGGGGTCATGCGCGACTGGCACCTCAGCGCCGGCATCCCGTGGGACCGGATGGCGGTCATCGCCCACGACACCCGTCAGGTGACGGCCCTGGAGACCGAGCTCGCCGCGCGCGAGATCCCGACGAGGGCCGCGGGAGTGCAGCGCCCGCTCGGCAGCGAGGGGATCGTGCGCGACATCGTCGGCATCGTGCGGCTCGCGTTGACCCCGGACGAGGAGCGCACGGTTGGGGCCTGGGAGGAGGCGCTGCGCACACCGTTCGGGGGCATGGACGCGATCGCGCTCCGCCGGCTGCGCGCGCGGCTCCGCCACCTCGAACTCGGGCAGGGCGGCTCGACTCCGGCGCGCGAGCTCCTGCGCGCGGCGATGTCGGAACCGGCCACCCTCACCCTCATCGACGCTCCGGAGTCACGGACCGCCGAGCGCTTCGCCGAGACCGTGGCGGGCGTCGCCCGTGCCGCGGCGGAGGGCGAGACGATCCATGATCTCCTGTGGCGCATCTGGGAGCAGGCCAGGGCCGTCGACGGGCGGCGGCTGCAGGTCGCGTGGCGGGAGATCTCGCTGCTGCCCACCGGCGCCGAGACCGCGCGGTCGCTCGACGCCCTCGTGGCCCTCTTCGACGCGGCCAAGCGCTTCGTCGAGCGCACCCCGAACGAGCGCCCGGAGGTCTTCGTGCGCGACATCCTCGACAGCGAGGTGCCGGAAGACACGCTGTCGTCGCCCGAGCGTCCGGGCACGGTCACACTGCTCACGCCGGCCACCGCGCTCGGCACGGAGTTCGACGCCGTGGTCGTCGCAGGGGTCCAGGACGGCGTCTGGCCCAACGTGCGGCTGCGCGGTGGGCTCCTGCAGACCTGGCGGCTGGCGGACACGGTGACCGCGGCCCGCTCCGGCCTGCCGGCCCAGGTGCCGGATGTCCTCGACCGGCGCCGCGCCGCGCTCCACGACGAGCTGCGGCTGTTCGTACGGGCGATCTCGCGCGCCCGCCACCGGCTGCTCATCACCGCCGTCGACGACGACGATCTGACGCCCAGCGCCTTCTTCGGGTTCCTTCCGCCGCCGGAGCCGCCGGAGCGCCATGCCTCCGCGGAGCACCCGCTCACGCTGCGCGGGCTGGTCGCGCGATACCGTCGGGTGCTCACCACGACGCCAACCGAATCCGCGCGGCGCGAGGCGGCCGCCCAGCTCGCCGTCCTCGCCCGGGAGGGGGTGCCCGGAGCTCATCCGCACGACTGGTACGGGGTCACGGCGCCGTCGACGGCTGCGCCGCTGCGCGATCTCGCCGCGAACGGGGCACGGGTGTCTCCGTCAGCTGTGGAGTCGTACGAGGAGTGCGGCCTCAACTGGGTCGTCTCGGCCCTCGGAGGTGACACCGTCATGCCGCCGACGGCCGGTATCGGCACGATCATCCACGAGGCGATGGAGCGCGTTCCGGACGGCGACCTCGAGCGCATGCGCGAGGTCGTCGAGGAGCACTGGCCGGAGCTCGACTTCGAGACGGCGTGGATCGGTCGCAAGGAGCGCCGTCGCGCCGACCTGTTCGTCGACCGGTTGCACAGCTATCTCGGGGAGGTGAGGCGAGACGGCGGTCGTATCCTCGGCAGCGAGGTGGAGTTCCGGTTCGCCGTCGATGTGTCCGGTGCGACCGCCGAGCCCACCGTGCACCCGGTGGGCGAGGACCGCGGTCACCGTGCCATCGTGCACGGCTACATCGACCGGGTCGAGGCGTACCCGCCCGGGGCGGGCGAGCATGGCCCGGCCCGCGGCCGCGGCTGGCAGTCGATGGCCGGCGGGCCGGAGGGGACCACGGTGGTCGTCGACCTCAAGACCGGGAAGACCGATCCGGAGTCGGACGGCGGCGTGGTCGCTCACGCCCAGCTGGCGGCCTATCAGATCGCGGTGCAGGAGGGCCTCGTGCCGGGGGCCGCGCCGGCCTCGCTCGGGGGCGCGCGTCTCGTCATCGTCTCGAAGACGTTGGCCAAGAGCGACTACCGGGTCGCGCACCAGCACGCGCTGGACGGCGAGGCCCGGTCGCAGTTCCTGAACCGGGTCGCCGAGGTCGCCCGCGGCATGTCGGCGGCGAGTTTCACGGCCCAGGTCGAGGCGCACTGCGCGGACACGCAGCGCCGAGTGCATCCGTGCCGCATCCACACCGTGCCGGCGGTGAGCGCATGACCGCAGGAACCCCGGACGCCGTGCTCTCGGCGACCGATATCGCCGCCGCGCTCGGACTCCCGACCCCGACTCCCGCCCAGCAGCAGGTGATCGAGGCCCCGCTCGAGCCCGCTCTCGTCGTCGCCGGGGCGGGCAGCGGCAAGACGGAGACCATGTCGGCCCGGGTGGTCTGGCTCGTCGCGAACGGGCTCGTCCGCCGGGACGAGGTCCTCGGCCTCACCTTCACCCGCAAGGCGGCGGGGGAGCTGGCGGAGCGCATCGGCGCCCGCCTCGCCGTCGTCGACGAGTACGGTCGGCGGGGCCTGCTCCCGCATCTCCCGGAGATCGTCGCCGGAGAGGCGCTGCGTCGGGTGGCGGGGGCCGCGCCGGGGCGTCAGCGGGAGCTCGTGCGCGCCCACGTCCTCGACGACCTCGCGCGGCACTACGGCACGGGCGAGGAGTCCGGCGCGGTCCGCACGGCCGAGGACCTCCTCATCCGCCCTCGCGTGTCGACCTACAACGCCTTCGCGGACGGCATCGTCCGCGAGCACGCCGCGCGCATCGGTCGGGACCCCGATGTGGCGATGCTCAGCCAGGCAGCGTCCTGGATGCTGGCGCGGGAGGTCGTGCTCCGCAGCGACCTCCCGGAGCTGGAGGAGGTCGACTACGCCCTGGGAACGGTCATCGACGCCGTGCAGCGGCTCGCCGGCGAGGCTCTCGATCACCGGGTCGACCTCGCGGACGCCGAGCGCCTCGCCGCGGCGCAGGCCGCGGCGTTCGAGCCCTACCGCTCCCACGCCGACGTCGAGAAGGCGGCGGTCAACCTCCGAAGCCTGTCGACCCTGACCCGTCTGGTCCGCGACTACATCGCCGAGAAGGACCGGCGCGGGGTGCTCGACTTCGCCGACCAGGTGTCCGGCGCGTTCGACATCGTCGAGTCGGCCCCGGATGTCCGCGCCGAGCTCCGCGAGCAGCATCGGGTCGTGCTGTTGGACGAGTACCAGGACACCTCCGTGATCCAGACGCGCTTCCTCGCGGAGCTGTTCCGCGACACGGCCGTGATGGCCGTCGGCGATCCGCATCAGTCGATCTACGGCTGGCGCGGGGCCAGCGCCGACAACCTCTACGCGTTCCCCCGGTCGTTCTCGAGCGCGGGAGGGGTGCGCACCTACAGCCTCATGACGAGCTGGCGCAACGACCGGAGCATCCTCGATGTCGCCAACCGGGTCCTCGAGCCGCTCCAGCGTCCGGGACTCGACGTCCCGCCGCTGGAGCCGCGGCCGGGCGCGGGGGAGGGCACGGTCGGCGTGCGCTACCCGTTCACGGTCGACGATGAGGCCGCCGAGGTCGCGGCCTGGTTCGCCGAGCGCCGCGCCGCCCACGACGCGACCTCGGCCTCCCCGCACACCGGCGCGATCCTGTTCCGGTCCAAGCGCCACATGCAGACCTTCGCCGGCGCGCTCGCCGCGCGGGGGATCCCGCACCGCATCCTCGGACTGGGCGGACTCCTCGCCACGCCCGAGGTCGTCGACGTGGTCTCGACGCTGCGGGTGGTGCACGATCCGACCGCCGGTTCGGCGCTGATCCGGCTCCTCACCGGCCCCCGCTTCGGCGTCGGGGTGGCCGATATGGCGGCGCTCTACGAGCTGGGGCGCGCGCTCGCGGAGCGCGACACCGCCCTCATGCCCCTCCCTGAGGAGGTGCGGGCGCGGCTGCGCTCCTCCCGTGGCGCCGATGAGGCCGTCTCCATCGTGGACGCGGTCGACATCGTGCGAGCAGTGCGCGACGACTATCGCCTGCTGGAGGGCATGACCCCGGAGGGGCGCGCCCGGATCCGGGCTGCCGGGGAGATGCTGGAGCGCCTGCGCCGCGCGTCGTCCCAGCCCATCCCGGAGCTCATCCGGCTCATCGAGCTGGAGCTCAGGCTCGACATCGAGCTCGCCGCCAACGAGACACGAGGACCGGCGCGCGTCGCGGCCACCCAGTTGCGCGCGTTCGCTGACGAGGTGCGCGCGTTCCTCGCCGCCGATGAACGTGGCACGATCGGCAGCCTGCTGGCCTGGCTCGACAAGGCGGAGAGCACCGACGAGCTGATGCCGCGTCCGGAGCCGCCGGAGCCCGGGGTCGTGCAGCTGCTCACGATCCACGGGTCGAAGGGCCTGGAGTGGGATGCCGTCGCGGTCGTGCGCCTCGTCATCGACGAGCTGCCGGGGCGTGTGTCCGACACCTCCGGGTGGTTCGGGTTCGGGGTCGTGCCCTTCGCGCTGCGCGGAGACCGCGACGCGCTTCCGCGCTTCACCTGGGATCCGGAGGAGGCGATGGAGGGCGAGACCGATCCCGGCAAGCGGCAGAAGCTCGCCCAGGCATCGCTGTCCGGCGGCGCGACGAAGGCGAATCCGCACGGCGGCGCCCTCAAGCGGTTCAAGGACGCCTACCGGGAGTACCAGCGACAGGAGGAGCGTCGTCTCGCCTACGTGGCGATCACCCGCGCGAGGAGCGACCTGCTGCTCAGCGGGGCGCACTGGGCGGGCCAGAAGGCACCACGCACCCCGAGTCCGTACCTGCAGGAAGCCATCGACGTCCTCGGACTCGACGAGATCCCGCCGGTCGATCCGGATGAGAACCCGTACGACGGCCCCGGGGCCACGCTGCACTGGCCGCTCGATCCGCTCGGCGGGCGGCGTGGGGTGGTCAGTGCCGCGGCCGCGGCCGTCGGAGAGGCCCTCCAGGACGACGCGATCGTGCCGACGGAAGAACTGCGTCGGCTGCTGGACGAGCGCGCAGCCCGCCAACGCGGGACGGACGCGCAAGCTCCCACCCGCGTGCCCGCCTCCCGGTTCAAGGACTACGTCACCGACTACACCGGCACCCTGTCCTCGCTCGTGCGTCCGATGCCGGAGCGTCCGTACCGCCAGACCCGTCTGGGGACCCTGTTCCACGCGTGGGTCGAGCAGCGCTCCGAACTCGTCGGTGTCGGGACCCGGGTCGATGAGGCGCTCTGGGAGATCGACGAGGACCAGCCGGAGGGCGACAGCGCCCCGGGCGCTCCCGCATCCGGTGCTGCTGCGGACGCCGCCGACCTCGCTGCGCTGCAGGAGACCTTCGAGCGGAGCGAGTGGGGGCCGTTGCAGCCGCTCGCCGTGGAGATCGAGATCGACTTCGCGCTGGGGGCCGGCCTCCCGGGCCTGCACTCAGCTACGGACGCGCACATCGTGATCTGCAAGCTCGACGCGGTGTACCGACGCGCCGACCGCGGCGGACGGATCGAGATCGTGGACTGGAAGACCGGACGGGCGCCACGGACGCCACAGGAGCGCGAGGAGCGGATGCTGCAGCTCGCCCTCTATCGGCTCGCGTACCATCGGCGCTTCGGCGTCCCGCTGGAGGACATCGACGTGGCGCTGTACTACGTGGCCGATGACCTCGTCATCCGCGGGGATCGCGTCTACTCCGAGGAGGAGCTCTTCCAGCGCTGGAGCGCCGCCCGCGCCGCGCGCTGAGCCTCTTCGGAGTCGTCGTCGTCCGCTGCCGGGGACGAGGCGAAGGCGGGCGACTCGCTTCGTCCGCTCCCTCGCGTCTCGGCGAACGCATGTGCGACGCCGGAGAGGTCCTCGGTCTCGATGCCCGCCACGGCGGCGCGGTGCTCCGCGTCGGGTTGAGACGGTGCTCCCGCAGGCGCATCCCGGTCGGCCGACACATCGACCGGGGCATCGCGGTCGGCGTCGTCCGCCTCCGCCGCCCAGAGCTCTTCGGGGTTGTAGGCGTCGGTCTGCATCGAGGTGTCCACCTCGGGAGCGGCCGCTGCCGGCACCCGGTCGAGCGCGTCCATCGCGGAGTCGACATCCGAGCGTCGATCGCCTGGCACGCCGAGGTCGTCATGGCGCAGGCCGTCGGCCAGAGCATCGAGCAGCGCCGCGGCGTCCTCCACGATGTCCTCGCGCCGCAAGGCGTCGCCGTGGACGAGCCAGCGCGCGAACTCCAGTTCGGCGAGCAGGCGCGCGCGAACCTCGAGGCCGGCGTCGGGAGTGCGATCCATGGCGCGGGCATACGAGCCGTGCACGTCGGCCGCGGCGTCGGGAGCCGCGGACAGCCAGGACAGGTCGAGCGCCGGATCGCCGACGGCCAGACCGTGCCAGCCGATCACGCCGGTGACCTCGGGACCGCGCTCGGGATGATCGTCGAAGAGGAACGACGTGGCCTGCGCGCCGCCGAGGATGACCGTCGACTCGAAGCGCCAGAGGTCGTCGTCGGCGACCGCGTCCCGCCACCGCACCGTGAGGCGGGCGGGGACGCGTCCCGTGGCTGCCGCGGTGTCGACGAGCCGCTCCAGCTCGGCGCGGCTCTCCTCCGCGCTGCGCATCACCAGCCCGGCGCCGCGCACGACCGACGTCGGCAGTGCGTGCACGGCGGCGATCGCCGCCCCCATGGACTCTGCGGCCCCGCGTCCGGCCGGCACCATCGCCGCTTCGATCTGGAAGCCGGGGAGCAGCTCGGTCACGAGCGCGCGCCCTTCGCCCACCCGGGTCTCGCCGATGTAGCCGGGCGCGCGGAACGGCAGCATGGCGCGGGCGCCGTCGGTGAGCGCTCGCAGCGCCAGGGCCTCTGCCGCCAGCTCCCGCGCCGCGTCGTCGTCGTCCGCCACGCGGATCGCGAGTTCCCGGCCGTCGGCGAGGGAGGCGACGGCGGAGTCGAAGCGCCCGTCGCCGTCCGCGGTGAGTGCCCGGGTGCCCGTGACCTCCGCGCCGGGAAGTGCGGCCGTCACCGCCGCGGCTAGAGTGAATGGAGAGCGTCCCATGCCCCCAGGGTAGGTCGGCTCAGGGGCGGTCCCGCCTCCGCCACGCCCGTGAAAGAGGGAGTCGATGAGCATTCCGCGCCCGTTCTTCGACCGCGCCGCCGAACTCCGCGAGGAGGAGGGCGTGATCGAGCGTCTGCGCGACGACGCGGGCTCTCGCGTCGTCGTCGTCCGGGAGGGACGGGTGCGTGTGGCAGCCTCCGCGCTGCTGCGCGTCTCCGCGGACGAGGTCGCGGACGGGACATGGGCGCTGCTCGGCCGGGATGCGGACGGCGGCGCGCTCCTGCTCGCCGCGCTCCCGCCGGAGACCGATGCCCTCGACACCGCGCCGGATGAGATCTGGCTCGGACTCCGCGACCTGGGCGGGCGTCTCGACGCCGGGGAGTCCGAGGTGCTCGTCGCCGCGGTCGCACTGGCCGGCTGGCTCCGCGACGCCCCGTTCTGCCCGACCTGCGGCGGAGGGACGGAGCTGCGCAACGCGGGCTGGTCTCGGCGGTGCCTGGTGTGCGGGCGCGAGCACTTCCCGCGGACCGATCCTGCCGTGATCGTCGCCGTCGAGAGCGCGGACGGCGAGCGGCTGCTGCTCGGTGCCAACGCCAACTGGGGCGGACGCATGTACTCCTGCTTCGCGGGTTTCACCGAGGCGGGCGAGTCCCTCGAGGCCACCGTGCACCGGGAGATCGAGGAGGAGTCCGGTGTGCGCCTCTCGGCGCTGCGCTACATCTCCTCCCAGCCGTGGCCCTTCCCGCGCTCGCTCATGATCGGCTTCCGCGCCGTCGTGGAGGATGAATCGGCGGCCAGGGCCGACGGTGAGGAGATCATCGACGTGCGCTGGTTCACACGGGCGGAGATCGGTTCCGCGCTCGCCGGGGACGGCCCCGTCGGGCTGCCGGGGCCCGCGTCGATCGCGCGCGCTCTCATCGTCGACTGGTTCGAGGATCGCCCGTGAGCGCACTCGATGCCCTCGACGAGCGGCAGCGAGCGGCCGCTTCCGTGCTGCGAGGACCGGTGGCGGTGCTGGCGGGTGCCGGTACGGGCAAGACCAGGGTCATCACCCACCGCATCGCGCACGGGGTGGATACCGGTGCCTACTCTCCGTCGCGCGTGATGGCGGTGACCTTCACCGCGAAGGCTGCCGGCGAGCTCCGCGGTCGCCTCCGTGCCCTGGGGATCGAGGGTGTCGCGGCTCGCACCTTCCATGCCGCCGCTCTCGCGCAGCTCAACTTCTTCTGGCCCACGCTGGCGGGGGCTCCCGCGCCGTCGATCATCGACAACAAGGTGCGTATGCTCGGCCAGGCCGCCGATGCCCTCCGCCTGCGTCCTCGAACGGCGACCCTGCGCGACATCGCGTCGGAGATCGAGTGGCGGAAGGTGTCGATGATCTCGATCGACCGGTACGCCGAGCTCGGACGCCCGGTCAGCGGGGTCGACCCCACGCAGCTCGTGGAGTTGATGCGCGGCTACGAGGCGCTCAAGGACGAGCGTCACCAACTCGACTTCGAGGACGTGCTGCTCGCGTGCGCGGGGATGCTGGAGACCGAGCCGCGCGTCGCAGCGGCCGTCCACGAGCAGTACCGGCACTTCACGGTCGACGAGTTCCAGGACGTGTCGCCGCTGCAGAACCGGCTTCTGGAGCTGTGGCTGGGGGACCGTCACGACATCTGCGTCGTCGGCGACGCCAGCCAGACGATCTACTCCTTCGCCGGAGCCGACCAGCGGTTCCTGCTCGATTTCGAGCGGCGGCATCCGGATGCGACGGTCGTGCGACTGGAGACCAACTATCGGTCGCAGGCTCCTATCCTGACGGCGGCGAACGCGCTGATGCGCGGTCGCCCCGGGGCGTTGGAGCTGATCCCCGCCCGGGAGCAGTTCACCGCCGAGCCGCCGACGATCACGCCCTACGACTCGGAGGCCGAGGAGGCCGCAGGCATCGCGGCCGGTGTCGCCGCCCGCATCGCCGACGGCGCCTCGCCGGCGGAGATCGCCGTGCTGTACCGGGCCCACGCGCAGTCCGCGGTGCTCCAGCAGGCGCTCGCCGCCGAAGGGATCGCCACCTCAGTGCTCGGCGGCACGCGGTTCTTCGCCATGCCGGAGGTGCGTCAAGCGATCCTCGCGCTTCGAGCTGCCGCCGTGGCGCCGACCGAGCATGGATTCCTGCCCGGGGTGCAGCGCGTGCTTCGGGAGCTGGGGCTGACCGAGGAGCCGCCGACCGCCGGGGGAGCGCAGCGCGACGGCTGGGAGGCGCGCCGGGCGATCTTGCGGCTCGCCGAGGAGGCGGGTCCGGAGACGACGCTCCGGTCGTTCAGCGACGAGCTCATGGCCCGTGCCAAGGATCAGCACGAGCCGACCATGCGGACGGTGACCCTCTCGACGCTGCATGCGGCGAAGGGCCTCGAGTGGCCGCATGTCTACCTCGCCGGATGGGCGGAGGGGTCTCTCCCCATCTCGTACGCGACGACGTTCGAGGCCGTCGATGAGGAGCGACGCCTCGCGTACGTCGGGATCACGCGGGCTGCGCGCACGCTCGAGCTCTCGTGGGCGCGATCGGCAGGGCGCGGCGAACGGGCACCGTCCCGGTTCCTGGCGGAGATGGGGACGACGGGTCGCGGCACAGGCATTCTGCGCGAAACCGCACCGAACGCCACACGATCACGCCGTCCGCGCTGATCCGGCCGATGCGCGCCGGATCGGTCGCGGCCAGGAGGTGCGCCGCGACAGCACCCGCCGACGCCACCCTGGCGAGCGTGAGGCGCCCGGGGTCACGGCCCACGAGCTGAGCGTGGATCAGTGGCCAGGCCGGGTCGCGCGCCGTGTCCTCGGCATCCCGGCAGCTCAGACACGGCGTCAGCCCGGGGACCACGAGCGGCCCCACGGTGATCCGCCCCGGCTCGACGGCGATCGGGAGGTGCGGGTGGTCGGCGCGCAGCATCGGGGTGAACTGCACGGCGGCTGCCGCACCGGGGACGAGGACGACGGCGACCACCGTCGAAGCCCGCGCCTCCGCCTCCGCGAGCGGTACCCCTTCGTCGGCGAGCGTCTCGCACAGGCGCCCCGCAGCGCGGGCGTCGGTGAGGCCGAGCGCGGAGACCCGGGCCGTGCGCGGTCGGTCGGGCTCGTCCCTCAGGGCCGGTTCGACGGCGGCCAGCAGCCGTCGGGCCTCAGCCCACGGCGCGCCGGCGCGATGCGCGATGACGTCGAAGGAGCTGAGCCGGAAACCGCCGCGCATGCGGCTGAGGAGCCGTTCGACCCACGGTGCGGACGCCGGCACCCGGATGCCGCCGTCGTCGCCGATCTGGAGGGTCGTCCCGTCACGCCAGAGCAGCGGGAATGCGGGATCGAGACGGGTCAGGGTCGTCGGGGAGAGCGGCACCCCTCGATTCTGCGGAGCCGCACGGGGCCGCAGGCCGGTTCGAGGGATCGGTGGAGAAATCGGCGGGCCGTCCGCGGTCGGGGAGGGAGAGTGACCCGCCGTCCCCGACCACGCATAGTGCTGGCTCAGACCGGGCGGTCACCCTCGGGAGCGTCGTCGTCGCCGCGGTCGTCGGCGCTCTCCGTGGGCGTCTCCCCGGAGAAGTCGTCGCCGTCCAGCAGGCGGGCAAGGGCCTCGTCGAACTCGTCGGCCACCGGCTGCTCGCCGCGCTCAGCGGCCTGAAGGCGGGCGATCAGCGCTGTCGGGTCGTCGATGTCCTCTGCGGTGGGCATGAGGTCCGGGTAGTCCCACAGGGAGTCCCGGGCCTCGACACCGACGGCGTCGGTGACCGCACGCCACATGGCCGAGGCCTCCCGGATGCGCCGCGGTCGGATCTTGAGCCCGACCAGCGCGCCCAGAGCGTCCTCGGCGGGACCGCCGACCGCACGCCGACGCCGCGCCGCCTCGGCGATCCTGCCGCCGTCCGGCAGCCGGGAGGTGGCGTCCGCGGTGACGACGTCGACCCACCCGTCGATCGTCGCGATGAGGTTCTCCAGCCGGGCGAGGGCTTCGCGCTGCGCCTCGGTCTGCGTGGGGAGGAGGGCGCCGCCCTCGATCGCCGCGCGCAGCTCCTCGGGGTTCGAGGGGTCGAGGCGGCTCGCCACATCCTCCAGAGCGTCGACGTCGACCGTGACGCCCCGGGCGAAGTCGGTGATCTGCGCCATCACATGCAGGTGCAGCCACTTGGCGTGCCGGTACAGGCGGGCATACGCGAGCTCGCGCGTCGCCACGTAGAGGGCGATCTGATCCGCGGGGATCTCGAGCCCCTCCCCGAAAGCGGTGAGGTTCTGCGGGATCACGGCGGCCGTTCCCGCCGGCAGCACGGGGATGCCGACATCGCCGCCGGAGACGACCTCGAGGGAGAGGTTGCCGAGCACCTGCCCGAACTGGGCGGCGAAGACCGAGCCGCCGAGGCCCCGCATCAGGCGTCCCGCCCCCTGCACCACGCCGCGCATCTCCTCCGGCACCTGGGTGTCGAGGGCAGCCGTCAGCGCGTCGGCGATGCTGGTGGACACGGGGTCCGCGATCTCCTTCCACACCGGCAGCGTCTTCTCGACCCACTCGCCGCGGGTCATCGCCACCGGCGGGTCCGCGAGCTCGGAGATGGTGGTCGCCTCGCCCAGCCAGAGGCCGGCGAGAGCGAACGAGTCGGCGAGGGAGGACCGCGAGCCGTCTCCGATGCCCTGGCCCTCGCGGTTCGCGATGTGTAGGGCCTGCCGCAGGGAGTTCTCCCATGGGTCGCCGCCGAAGGCGCCCTGAAGCTGCGCCATGATCGTCTGCATCATCGCGGGGTCGAACGTGAAGCCGTCCATTCCCTGGAACGCGTCGCGCAGCGCCTCGGGGTCGATGTCTCCGCCGCCCTGGTTCGAGAGCATCCGTCGCAGGAACTCCTGGAAGTCCTCCGGGTTCGGTTCGTTGTCTGCCATCTCGCTCGCCCTCTCAGCACGTCTGAAGCCGTGGCATCTACGCTAGTCACAGGTTTCAGTGCGCGACCCCGAAGCGGGCAGATCGCTGTACGCCGCTCGCGAACGACGGAGGATTGCTGTGGAACGACCGCGCGCAGGGAAGCTCGGACTCGGTGTCTGGGCATTGGTGGTCGCGCTCGCCGCGCTCGCCGTCCTCACCTTCCTGCCGTCGCCGTATGTGATCCAGCGTCCCGGCCCCGTGTACGACACCCTCGGCACGGCGAAGAACGCCGACGGCGAGCAGGTCCCGCTCATCAGCGTCGAGGGGACCGAGACGTACGAGACGGGCGGGACGCTCGACCTGACGACCGTCCAGGTGGTCGGCAACCGGGAACGGACGCCGAGCTGGTTCGAGCTCGCTCTCGCGTGGATGGACGCGTCTCGGGCCGTCGTGCCGCTGGACGCGGTGTTCCCCGAGGGTGTGACCACCGAGCAGCGGGACGAGCGGAACGCGATGCTCATGGTCGACTCGCAGCACGAGGCGACGGCCGCCGCGCTGAACGAGCTCGGCTACGACACCGGAGCCGAGGTCGTGGTGGTGGACGCTGTCGAAGGATCGCCGGCCGACGGCCTGCTGCAGGCGGATGACGTGATCACCGCGATCGACGGCACGCCCGTCACCTCGGCGACCGCACTCCGCGAAGCCATCCAGGAGGCGGGCGGCGATCCGGTCGCGCTCACGGTGCGCCGCGACGGCGACGAGCAGACCGTCGAGATCACGCCGGAGGAGCAGACGCAGGACGGCACGACGACGTGGCTGATCGGCATCACGTTGCGCACCGACTACGACTTCGAGGTCGACGTCACCATCCAGCTCGACAACGTCGGCGGCCCGAGCGCGGGGATGATGTTCGCCCTCGGGATCATCGACACCCTCACGCCGGGCGAGCTGAACGGCGGCAAGGAGGTCGCGGGTACGGGCACGATCGATGCCGAGGGAACCGTCGGTCCGATCGGCGGCATCCGCCAGAAGCTCTACGGCGCTCGCGACGCCGGCGCGGACTACTTCCTCGCGCCGGAGGCCAACTGCGATGAGGTCGTGGGGCACGTGCCGGACGGCCTGCAGGTCTTCCGCACAGCGACCCTCGACGAATCGCTCGCGGCGCTGGAGGTCATCGCGGAGGACGGCGACGTCGACGCGCTGCCGACCTGCGACGTCCCGACCACCTGAGTCGGCGCGGGTCGTGACCCCGCCGTGACCGGTGTGACAGCCTGCCCACAGCGAGCGGTGCCTAGGATGGAGGGGTGACCTCGACCCCAGCCCAGCCCCCGGCCACGCCTCGAACCTCCCGACGCATCCTCGGAATCTCCCTGGTGATCATCGCCGCGCTCATCGCGGCGTTCTTCGTCTTCGCGTCGCTCTACACCGAATTCCTCTGGTTCGACCAGGTCGGGTTCACCGGCGTGCTCACCACGCAGTGGATCGCGACGGCGGTGATGTTCGTCGTCGGCTTCCTCGGCATGGCCGTGCCGCTGTTCGTCGTCATCCAGCTCGCGTATCGGCTCCGCCCGGTCTACGTCCGGCTGAGCTCGCAGCTCGACCGCTACCAGGAGGTCATCGAGCCGCTGCGCCGCCTCGCGATGTGGGGCATGCCCATCTTCTTCGGCCTCTTCGCGGGGTTCGCGGCGGCCGGCAACTGGAAGACCGTGTGGCTCTGGGCCAACGGCGTCGCCACCGGTGAGGTCGACCCGCAGTTCAAGGTCGACACCGGGTTCTACATGTTCGCGATGCCGTTCTACTCGATCCTTCTGGCGTTCGTCTCGGCGGTCCTGCTGCTGAGCCTTCTCGTCACCGCACTGGTGTCGTACCTATACGGCTCGGTGCGCGTCGGCCAGGGCGAGCTGCGCATCTCGAAGCCGGCCCGCATCCAGCTCGCGGTCATCGCCGGTCTCTACCTGCTCGTGCAGGCGGCGAGCCTGTGGCTGGACCGCTACAAGACCCTCGTGGAGCCGGACGACCGGATCACCGGTGCCGCCTACACGGGCGCCAACGCGACCATCCCCGGCCTCGGCATCCTCGCGATCATCGCCGCCGTCGTCGCCATCCTCTTCTTCATCACGGCCGTCATCGGCCGCTGGCGCTTCCCGCTCGCGGCGACCGCGCTGCTGATCGTGGCCTCGCTCGTCATCGGCATCGGCTACCCGTGGGTGGTCACCACCTTCCAGGTCAAGCCGAACCAGAACGCCTACCAGGCCGAGTACTACCAGCGGAACATCGACGGCACGAAGGAGGCCTACGGCGTCGCCGACCTGGAGACCACGGCCTTCGAGGCCGAGACGGATGCCGAGGCGGGCCAGCTCCGCGCCGATGCCGAGACCACCGCGTCGATCCGCATCATGGACCCGAAGGTCATCCCGCCGACGGTCCGCCAGCTCGAGCAGTACCGCGGCTACTACCAGTTCCAGACGACCATGGACGTCGACCGCTACGAGATCGACGGCGTGAAGCAGGACACGGTCGTCTCCGTCCGTGACCTCGACATGTCGGGTCTGGGCGACGGTGACAACTGGAACAACCGCGTCGCGGTCTACACGCACGGCTACGGCCTCGTCGCCGCGGCAGGCAACCAGCGCACGACCGACGGTGAGCCCGTCTTCCTGGAGCGCGGCATCCCCACCTCGGGCTTCCTGTCCGAGCAGGGCGACTTCGAGCCGCGGGTCTACTTCGGCGAGAACTCCCCGGAGTACTCGATCGTCGGCGCCCCGGAGGGGGCCGACCCGGTCGAGATCGACTACCCGCGCGGCAAGGACGGCTCGAGCGAGACGAAGACGACGTTCTCCGGGAACGGCGGACCGAAGATCGGCGACAGCTTCACCAAGCTGCTCTACGCGCTCAAGTTCCAGTCGGAGCAGATCCTGTTCTCGAACCTCGTCAACGAGGACTCGCAGATCCTGTACGACCGCGACCCGAAGACGCGCGTGCAGAAGGTCGCGCCGTACCTCGAGCTCGACAGCGACCCGTACCCGAGCGTCGTGGACGGCCGCATCGTCTGGATCGTCGACGGCTACACGACGAGCTCGACCTACCCGTATTCGACGAGCGTGAGCCTGTCCGATGCGATCGCCGACTCGAACGTGCCGACGCCGTCGCTCGCGATCGACGACATCAACTACATCCGCAACTCGGTCAAGGCCACCGTCGACGCTTACGACGGCTCGGTCACGCTGTACGCCTGGGATGAGGAGGACCCGATCCTCAAGACCTGGCAGAAGGTCTACCCGTCGACCCTCAAGCCGATCAGCGAGATGTCCGGCGAGCTCATGAGCCACGTCCGGTACCCGACCGACCTGTTCAAGGTGCAGCGCGACATCCTCGGCATCTACCACGTCGACAAGGCCGGCTCGTTCGCCCAGCAGGACAACCGCTGGCAGACGCCGAACGACCCGCGCAGCGACGCGATGCTGCAGCCGCCGTACTACCTGACCATGCAGATGCCGGGCCAGGACGAACCGCGGTTCTCGATGTTCTCCACCTTCATCCCCGCCTCCCAGGGTGCGGGGGGCAGCCGTGACGTGCTGATGGGCTATCTCGCCGTCGACTCGGATGCCGGCGCGGAGAAGGGCGTGAAGGCCGAGGGGTACGGGCAGTTGCGCATGCTCGAGATCGACACCGATACCACGGTGCCCGGCCCCGGTCAGGTGCAGAACACCTACAACTCGGACACGGCCGTGGTCCCGCAGCTCAACCTGCTCCAGCAGGGGGAGTCCGAGGTCATCTACGGCAACCTGCTGACGCTGCCCGTCGGTGGCGGTCTGCTCTATGTCCAGCCGGTCTACGTGCAGTCGTCCGAGGGGACGCAGCTGCCGCGTCTGCAGAAGGTGCTCGTCGCCTTCGGTGACCGGGTGGCCTTCGAGAACACCCTCACCGAGGCGCTGGACACGCTGTTCGGCGGCGACTCCGGCGCGACCGGTGGGGACGACGAGGTCGAACCCACCGATCCGGGTACGACCGATCCCGACACCGGGGAGACGCCGACCACGCCGACCCCGACGGACGAACAGGCCGATGCCCTGGCGAAGGCGCAGCAGGCGCTGCTCGACCGCCAGGCGGCTCTCGCCGAGGGCGACCTGGAGAAGTTCGGCGAGGCGGACAAGCGCCTCACCGCGGCCGTCGAGAAGCTCCTGGAGCTCGAGGCCGCCGCGGGAGAGTGATCCTCCCCACGCACACGAAAGGGCACCCTCACAGGGTGCCCTTTCGCGTTCCCCGGTACCTGTGCGCCGGAAGCCGGTCCGCCGCATCAGGCACTCGCGCGAGATCAGGCGTGACTCTGCCCGGTGGCCTGATGCGGCGCGGGTGCATGGTGGCGAGCGTGTTAGCGTGGGCATGTACCGCACCCGGTGGCGGCCTTCATTTCCTGACTCAGCTGGAGGCCCGCAATGCAACACCCACCCCGCGCTCGATTCTTCCGTCGCGACGACAGAGACCAGCTCACAGACCTGGTCAACGCACACCTCTCGACCGTGATCCCGGGAGCCCGCGTCTCGGTCAACACCGTTCTCAGCGCCCTCGAGCGTCAGCCGGACGAGTACGTCCTCGACCCCTGGGTCACTGAGCGCGCGACCATCGTCGTCGAGCAACGCGAACGTCTCGTCGCGGCGGCGCATCTGCAACGGTTCTCCGGCGACGCCCGCGTGAGCGACGACTATCGCGACGCGGGGCTGATCCAGTTCGCGCTGGCCTTTCCGGACTCCGATGACCCTTCGGCCTTCGATGTGCTCCTGCGCGCGTGCGTGGTCCAGCTCCGGACGTGGCGTGTGGCGGCGGTGTACGCAGAGGGACAGCTCCCGTTCCCGGGAGTCACCGGGGTTCCCGACTCCTGGCCCCACGTGCGCGAAGCCTTCGCGAGGGCGGGGTTCGTGCACGCGGGAACGACCGAGGTCGTGCTGATGGCGACGCCGACCGAGCTCGTGGGAGCGGGAGCCGGAAGCGAGGGGATCACGGTGCGCCGCGAGCTCGGTTCCGGCGGGGTCCGTTTCATCGCACGCACCGACGGTGCCGACACCGGGTACCTCGAACTGGACCTCACGGTCGGTCGCCCCGAGCGCCACCCCGTCGGCCCCGTGCTGGCGGAGGTGTCCGATGAAGACGCCGAGGACCCGATCGTGCGGCGCGTGCTCCTGGCAGAAGCCGGCCGGTGGCTGCTGGTCGGGGGCGTGCACGCCGTCCTCGTCGTCGTCGATGGCGAGGACGCGCAGGAACGGACCCGATGGACAGGATTCCGGGAGGTCACCGAGAACTCCCGGGGTTGGCGGTACGTCGGCGAGTAGTCGCCCCGCGCATTCAGGCACTCGCGCCGCTTCAGGCGACCCCCTGCCCGCGGGGCTGATGCCGCGCGGGTGCCTGGTTTCGCGCGCGGCACGCCAGGACAGGCGGTCTCGCGGCAGCAGGCGGGCGCGCGAGGTCAGGCGACCTCTGGGCAGAAAGCCTGAGCTGGCGCGACTGCCTGAGTAGGCGGAGGGTTTTGTCCGGGACGGACCGTCGCGCCGGGAGGGGGTGGCATGGGAGGGTGGAGGGAAACAGGGAGGGTGTCGTGACTGAGCGCATCGTTGTGGGAGTGGTGGACACGTCGGCGGGACGACGAGCACTGGAGTGGGCGGCGCACCGCGCACGGTCGCGGAAGGCCACGCTGCTCCTCGCGAGCGTCGTCGGGGGAGCGGTCGGCGCCGTCGGAGAGGGCCCCGTGGTGGACGCCGCGATCGCGGCTGCGCGGAGTCTGCTGGAGGAGCACGCGGAGACGCTGAAGGATCGGGGCCTGGACGTCGACCTCGTCGTGCTCCGCGGCGACCCGGTCCGACAGCTCGTCTCGACCACCGCGGGCGCGAACCTCCTCGTGATCGGCAGCGACTTCCGTCCGGATGACGCGGACAGCCCTCGGCGCGGGGCGCACGGACTGCGCATCGTCGCCGACTCGTCCTGCCCTGTCGTGGTGATCCCCGACATCGAGACCGCCGACCGTCGCGGTGTGGTCGTCGGTGTGGACGGGTCGCCGATCTCGGAGGCCGCGGTCGCCTTCGCCGCCGCCGAGGCCGACCGCCTCGGCGAGCCCCTCATCCCGGTGACGGTGTGGACCCCCGTCCCGCTCCCGCGCGGGGCGCGGGCATACCCCGAGCAGTACCTCTCCTCCATGCAGGAGCTGTCGGAGGAGACCCTCGCCGTCGCCCTCGCCGGACTGCGCCAGACGTATCCGGATCTCGAGCTCCAGCCCCGGGTGGAACGCGGCTACCCGTCCGAGTTCATCAACCGTGCGGCCGCCACCGCGAGCCTCGCCGTGGTCGGATCGCACGGACGAGGGCCGGTCGCCCGCTTCCTGCTCGGCTCCATCAGTCATGAGGTCCTCGCGGCCCTCGCGGCGCCCACTGCCGTCGTCCGCTGACCGGCTCGACGGCGTCCGCGGGTCTAGAGCGGGCTGGTCAGCACCTCGTGGAGAACGCGACGGCTGTCGTCGCCACCCGGTCCTGACCCGCCTGCGAGTGTCACCAGGGCCTTCCAGAGCGCCCAGCCGCGAGCCCGTCGCCAGGTCGCGGCATCCAGGTCGACGGCGTCGCGGAACGCGTCGCGCGCGTCGCCGTCGAAGTACGTCCATGCCATGACGAGGTCGCAGGCGGGATCGCCGACGCCGCAGGTGCCGAAGTCGATCATCGCCGACAGGCGGCCGTCGCTGACGAGCAGGTTGCCCACGGCGACATCGCCGTGGAACCAGACCGGCGCGGACTCCCACGCGCTGCCCGTCGCGGCGAGCCAGACGCTCCGGCACAGTTCCGCATCCAGGGTGCCGTCCAGCCGCTGGAGCGCGGCCTGGACCTCGTCGCTGTAGACGCTCGGATGCGAACCGCGGAAGAACGAATGCCGGCCGGCGGCCCGCCCTTCGTGCACGGGGAGAGACCTCAGGACGCGGAGGAGGTCCCCGAGATCCACGGCGAGGCGAACGCGATCGAGTTCCGTGGCGCGGTCCACGGTATCGCCGTCGAGCCACCGGCGGATCGACCACGGCAACGGGTAGCCCCGGCCGGGAGCCCCCAGCGCCACGACGGAGGGAACCGCGACAGGCAGCCTTCCCTCGAGGAACGCGAGCGCTCTGCTCTCCTTGTGCACGGCCGCGGCATAGGGCTCGGCGACGGGAAGCCGCACCGACAACTCGTCGCCCAGCCGGAACGTCCTGTTGTCCCACCCCTGACGCGCCACGGCGCGGACGGGGAGGTGCGCCCAGCGGGGGAACTGCTCCTCGACGAGCTCCGCGACGACGCGCGCATCGATGTCGACCGGTCGGCTCACCCCTCGATACTCGCAGAGGTCGCCTCTCGCTGCGGCTCGACCGGCCTCCGAGCACCGGGATGGGGCGCACGCTCTAACGGCGGGACGAGGAGAACAGCCGGGGCCCCTCGTCGTGACCGTGGCTCGTGAAGCCGTAGAAAGCCGGGAGGAGCAGGAAGACGATCGACGCGACGAGCGGGTGCACCGCGACGCCGAGGACCCCGGCGGCGAGGTACAGGGCGACTCCGATGAGTGCGCGCGGGCGTTCGTGGGCGAAGTAGGAGTCGTCGACGTCTTCGTGCGTGAGGTCGGGGTGACGAGCCAGGTACGAGAAGAAGAGCAGCCACGCGGAGCACAGCAGAGCCCCGACGAGAGCGTAGAGCGCCACGGCGACCCGCTCGTCTGCGAGATTCCCGGTCCTCGCCGTCTCCGCGATCACCGCGGTGGGCCAGGGGACGAGTGCGAGGGTGGCGAGGATGCCGAGGTTGGCCCATTGCAGGCCGCGGTCCATCACCCGGATCCGCGTGAAGGCGGCCTTGTGGTTCAGCCAGATCACCGCGAGATAGACGTACGAGCCGGCATACGCCAGATAGGTCGGCCACTCGTCGAGGAGGGCGGGCAGCAGCTCGCCCTCCTCGGCCCGGGGTGGTCGGAGATCGAGCACGAGCAGCGTGATGACGATGGCGATGATCGCATCACTGAACGCGACCGCGCGGCCGGGATCCGCTCGTCCCGCGGCAGGCGCCGGCGAGCGCCGGTCCCGTCGGCCGTCCGTCCCCATCTTCGTCGCCCTCGCGCCCGTCGGGTCACGCCGCCGTCGAAGTGCGATCCGGGTGCAGCACGACCTTCGTCCAGCCGTCGTCCCGATTGTCGAAGTGCTCGTACGCCTGCGGTGCCTCTTCGAGCGGCAGATCGTGGCTGACCACACGGGAGGGTGTCGCCTTGCCGCCGGCGATGAGGTCGCGCAGTCGTCGGTTGTACTTCTTCACCGGACACTGACCGCTCCCGAGCTTCTGGCCGCGGAACCAGAACTCCCCGAAGTCGAAGGCGAGCTTGCCCTGCTTGGCCAGCTCATCCGTGGCGCCGGGATCCTGCGGGATGAACACGCCGACGACGCCGATCTCGCCCGTGAACCGCACCGACTTCACGAGCCGGTTCAGCGTGAGGGTCGGGTCCTCGGTGCCGCTCGGGTCGTGGGCCTGATAGCCGACGCATTCGCAGCCGTTGTCGGCGCCCAGCCCCATCGTCATCTCGTTGACCGCCTCGACGGGGTCCACCGCCGAGTCGTCGATCGCGATCGCCCCCAGCTCCTCGATCTTGCGCAGGCGGTCGGGATGCCGATCCACGACCATGACCCTTCCGGCCCCCTTGAGGATCGCGGAGTAGGCGGCCATGTAGCCGACGGGGCCCGCGCCGTAGATGACGGTCTGGTCCCCGGGCTTCACGTGGGCGAGCTCCGTGGCGTGATAGCCGGTGGGGAAGATGTCCGCGAGCATCACGTAGTCGTTCTGCTTCTCCTCGGCGTCCTCTCCCAGGCGGAGACAGTTGAAGTCGCCCCACGGCACCCGGAGGAGCTCTGCCTGACCACCGGCCCACGGCCCCATGTCGGCGAAGCCGTAGGCGGCTCCCGCCCACTCCGGGACGGGCTGCGCGGTGAGACAGTAGTTGGTGAACCCCCGCTCGCAGTTCTTGCAGTGCCCGCAGGCGACGTTGAAGGGCAACGCGACGTAGTCGCCGACCTTCACCTTGTCGACGCCCTCGCCGACCTCGATCACCTCGCCGAGGTTCTCATGGCCGAACCATCGGCCGGTCTCGAAACTCGTCCGGCCTTCGTACATGTGCAGGTCCGAGCCGCAGATGTTCGTCGTGGTGATGCGCACGAGCACGTCGGTAGGTCGTTCGATACGGGCATCCGGTACGTCGGTGACGCTGACCGTATGCGGGCCTTCGTACACTACTGCTCTCATGTCCTCTTCCTTTCAGCGATGTGAAACGTCGATGGAGTGGCGCAGTGAGGAGCGCTGGTCAGGCCATGTCGTTTCGGCTCAGTCTGTGAGCCGGGCCATCGTGACTCCGCGGCGGTGCGCGACGGAGGGCCTTCCCAGATCCGGGGCGGGGGAGGACAATGCGGGAACCGCGCGGCGAGAGTGCCGGCCTGCGGTGACGCCGGACATGCGAAAGGCCCTCCGGCCTGGGATCTCTCCCGGCCAGAGGGCCTTCATTTGTTGCGGGGACAGGATTTGAACCTGCGACCTCCGGGTTATGAGCCCGGCGAGCTACCGAACTGCTCCACCCCGCGGCACAAGAGATAACTTATCACGGATCCGGGGAGGCGTCGAATCGAGCGCGGCACCGGCGGGTGCGAGAGGATGGCGTCATGTCTGAGAACACCGCCGTGCCCGTCGCCGTGTGCCAGTTCGCCCCCACCGATTCGCGCGAGCACAACAGGGAGCAGATCGCCGAGCTCGCCGCAGAGGCCGCGCGGCTCGGGGCGAAGCTGATCGTGTTCCCGGAGTACTCGAGCTTCTTCGTCGACCCGATGGACGAGCGCCTGGCGGCGAACGCGGAGCACCTGGACGGCGAGTTCGTGACCGGGCTCATCGGTCTGGCCGCGGAGCTCGCCGTCGTCATCGTCGCGGGCGTCACGGAGAAGGCCTCGGACGAGGGGCGCGTGCGCAACACGGTCGTCGCCGTGCGCGGCGACGGCATCCTCGCGGTCTACCGCAAGCAGCACCTCTACGACGCGTTCGGGCAGACCGAGTCGGACTGGGTGGAGCCGGGAGACATCGGCGAGCCCGCGGTGTTCGAGGTCGGCGGAGTGCGCTTCGGACTGATGACCTGCTACGACCTGCGATTCCCCGAGGTGTCGCGGCTTCTCGCGGTCGCCGGCGCCGAGGCGCTCGTGGTGCCGGCGGAGTGGGTGCGCGGACCGCTCAAGGAGCAGCACTGGACCACCCTGCTCGCGGCGCGGGCCATCGAGAACACGGTGTTCGTGATCGCCGCGGACCACCCGGCGCCGATCGGCGTGGGGCACTCACGCATCGTCGACCCGCAGGGCGTCGTCCGCGCCGGTATCGGCTCCGAGCCGGGAGTGGCCCTCGGTGTGGTCGATGGCGCGGTGATCGCCCGCGTCCGTGCGACGAACCCTTCGCTGCGGGCACGGCGGTACGCCGTGGTCCCACGCTGACCGCTCCCCTCAGGGGTGCAGGCTCGCGAGGCGCGTAGCCGCCTCCTCCAGCACCTCCACGCGCTTGCATGCCGCGAAACGCACGAGCCCCGCGTACGTCGGGCGCCGCGCGGGGGACACGAAGGCGGTGAGCGGGATCGCCACGACACCCGCCCGTTCCGGAAGCGCGCGGCAGAAGGCCGCCGCGTCCGTGCCGCCGAGGGCCGTCGCATCGGCCACCGTGAAGTAGCCGCCCTGCGGTGCGTGGACCGTGAAGCCGGCTGCGCGCAGACCGTCGCCGAGGATGGCGTGCTTGCGGGCGAGCGCGGCGGCGGCATCCGAGAAGAACGCGTCGTCGAGGCGGAGGCCCACCGCCACCGCCGGCTGGAACGGGGCGCCGTTGACGTACGTGAGGTACTGCTTGACGGTCAGGACGGCCGTGATGAGCGCGGCGGGGCCGTGCACCCAGCCGATCTTCCACCCCGTGGTCGAGAAGGTCTTCCCCGCGGACGAGATGGTGAGGGTCCGCTCCGCGGCACCGGGCAGGGTGGCGATCGGGACGTGCGGGGTGTGGAAGGTGAGGTGCTCGTAGACCTCGTCCGTGACGATCACCGCGTCGTGCTGCGCGGCCAGGCGCACCACCTCGCGGCGGACCTCCTCGTCGAAGACGGCTCCGGTGGGGTTGTGCGGGTCGTTGACGAGGATGATCCTGGTCCGGTCAGTGACGGCCTCCGCCAGCTGATCCAGGTCGGGCTGGAAATCGGGCGCCAGCAGGGGCACCGTCCGGAGGCGAGCGCCCGCGAGCGCCACCGCCGCGGCGTACGAGTCGTAGTAGGGCTCGAAGACGACGACCTCGTCCTCCGGCCCGTCGATGAGGGCGAGCAGGGTCGCGGTGAGGGCCTCGGTGGCGCCGGCCGTCACGATGACCTCGGAGTCCGGGTCGATTGCGAGGCCGTAGAAGCGCTGCTGATGCTCCGCGATGGCCAGAAGCAGATCGGGGTACCCGCGCCCGGGCGGGTACTGGTTGAGGCCGTCGGCGATCGCGTCGCGTGCGGCGGTGAGCACCGCCGCCGGGCCGTCCTCATCGGGGAAGCCCTGGCCCAGATTGATCGAGCCGGTTCGGGCCGCCGCGGCGGACATCTCTGCGAAGATGGTGGGCGCGACGGAACCGTCCGCGTCGAGCAGACCGGCACCGGCCGCCGTGCGACGCCATGCGCCGGGGATGACACTCATGAAGAACAGGCTAAGGCCATAGCGGAAACTCAAGCTCGGCATAAGGAACGCACAGGGATGCGGGGCATCCTGGAGGAGCGTTGAAGGAGCACACCATGAACCAGGACAACCCGCAGGACCGCCCGGCACCGGCGTCGGACGACGCTGTGTCCGCCGGACACACCCCCCAGATCCCCCAGACCCCCGAAGCCGCGCCGAGCGCGCCGTCTCCCGCCGCCGACGGCACCCCCGCGACGGGCGCACCGGCTGCCTCCGCCCCGGTCGCCCCGCAGGGCCACCACATGCCGCCGACGTTCGCATCGCACGCCGCCGGTACGCCGACGGTGGCCCCCGTGCCGCACGGGCTGGCCGCGCCCGGTCCGGCCGCCGCCGGCGTCCCCGGCGCTGCATTCGGCGTCCCGGCGCAGGACATCCGCCCGCTCGACGGCACGGTGCCGCCGGCGGAGCCGGCCCCCGCCGCCACGAAGGAGAAATCACGCGGTGGCACCCGCGTCGCGGCGTTCATCGTCGCGGCCGCCCTCGTCGGTGGCGTCGCCGGCTTCGGCGGCGGCGCGCTGCTCACCGGGCTGCAGGACTCGCCGTCCTCCGGGTCGGCGCAGGGACCGCAGACCGTCACGGTGAACAATCCCGGCTCGGTCAACGAGACCACCGCGGTCGCGACCGAGGCTCTTCCCTCTGTCGTGACGATCGAGGTCGCCGGCTCCCAGGAGGCCGGCAGCGGCTCGGGCGTCATCATCAGCAAGGACGGCTACGTCCTCACCAACACGCACGTCGTCACGCTCGGCGGGGCGGCGGCAGACCCGACGATCCGGGTCACGACCTCCGATGGGCGCATCTACGATGCCACCGTGGTCGGCACCGACCCGATCTACGACCTCGCGGTGATCAAGCTCACCGACGCCGAGGGCCTGACTCCGATCGCATTCGCAGACTCGTCGAAGCTGAACGTCGGCGACACCGCCGTAGCCCTCGGCGCCCCGCTGGGCCTGGCGAACTCGGTCACCACCGGCATCGTGAGCGCGCTGAACCGCAGCATCCAGATCGCCTCCTCCGCGCTTCCCGACTCCTCCTCCGAGGACGCCCCGCAGCAGCAGGCGCCGGAGGACGGGCAGAGCGAAGGGCCGTTCCAGTTCGATCTGCCCGGCAACAGCGGGCAGCAGGCCACCGAGTCGATCTCGATCGCCGTGATCCAGACGGACGCCGCGATCAACCATGGCAACTCGGGCGGCGCCCTCGTCAACAGCAAGGGCGAGCTGATCGGCATCAACGTCGCCATCGCGAGCTCGGGCAACTCCGAGGAGTCGGGCTCGATCGGCATCGGCTTCGCCATCCCGTCCAACATCGCCAAGCGCGTCGCGGACGAGATCATCGCCGACGGCGCGGCCACCCACGGCCTGCTGGGCGCATCCGTCCGCGATGCCTCCGGCGTCGAGGGCGCGACCGAGGCCGGTGCGTACATCGCCGAGGTCACCGACGGGGGCGCGGCCGCGGCCGCCGGTCTCCAGGTCGGCGACGTCGTGACGAGCTTCAACGGGGTGCCCATCACGAGCGCGACCGACCTGACCGCGCAGGTGCGTGCGGCGGCGGCCGACAGCAAGGCTGACGTGACCTACGTCCGCAACGGCAAGCAGAGTGAGATCGAGGTGACGCTCGGCACGCTCGCCGGCTGATCCCGACGGTCAGAGAAGGACGCCACCCGCGCGATAGGCTCGCCGGGTGGCGTCCTTCTCTTTCGGCACCGGCAACGCGGCCAAGCTGCTCCGGATCCCGCTGTACGCCCTCGGTCGTCTCGGCACCCTCGTCGTGCCGCGCGGTCGGCGATGGGTCTTCGGCTGCGGTGCCGGCGTCGGCGACGGCGCTCTCGCCCTGCAGCGGTATGCGGCAGGGGAGGGGCATGAGACCCTCTGGCTGACCGGATCGGCGCGCGAAGCGGCCGACGCCGAGGCCCTCGGCCTGCGGACCGTCCCGCGGGGCGGGTTCCGCGGATGGTGGGCGACCGCGCGCGCCGGCGTGCTGATCGTGACGCACGGCCTCGGCGATGTGAACCGCTACGGCAACGGTGGTGCCTTCGTCGTGCAGCTCTGGCACGGTATCCCGCTCAAGCGCATCGGCCTCGACTCGCCGGCCACCACGCAGGTGCCCGCCGTCCCCGGCGCCCCGATCCTCCGGCGCCTCGTCGGGCTGCTGTACCGCGGCGCCGCGCAACGGATCCGCGTGCTGCCCGCCGCCTCGCACCGGGCCAGGGCGCGCCTCGAGTCCGCGTTCGGGCTGAGCGACGGCCGGGTCGTGGTCACGGGGGAGCCGCGCGTCGATGTGCTCTCCCTCGGCACGCCCCAGGAACGCCGCGCGCATGCACGGGCTCTGCTCGCGGAGGCCGTGGGCGCGATCGGCGACGCCCGACGAGTGGTCCTCTACGCGCCGACGTGGCGGGACGGCGCCCCGGACCCCTCGGTGCCGACGGCCGAGGAATGGATGCAGATCATCCGGGTGCTGGAGGAGCACGACGCCGTCCTCCTCGTTCGTTCGCATCCGCTCGGTGACGGCAGCTACACGCCACCGCTGACGACCGAGCGAGTGCGCGCGCTGCCCAGCGCGGTCGTCAGCGACGTCACCCCGGTGCTGGCCGCGGTCGACGTCCTCATCACCGACTACTCCTCGCTCGCCTACGACGTAGGGCTCCTGGACATGCCGGTGGTCTTCCTCGCACCCGATGTGAGGGAGTACGCCCGCACCCGCGGCTTCTACGGGCGCTTCGAGGACGTCGCCGCTTCAGGCGTCGCGACGGGATGGGAAGCGGCGCTCGTCCGGCTGGCGACGCTGCTCGGCGACCCCGCCGCGTTCGACGAGGCTGCCCGACGTTCCGCTACGCTCAGCGCGGAGATGCACGCGTTCCGTGACGGTCAGAACACTCGTCGGGTATACCGGACGATCCGTGCGCGGGGGATCCCTGCGCCGAAGGGAGCAGCATGACGACGGCCCGCATCGATGACACGGCACAGGCGCTGGTCATCGCAGGGACCGGGCAGCGTCCGGAGAGTGCCGAACTCTCCGGACCGCGGGCGCGGGTGGAGGCCCGCGTCACCGGCGGGGGGAAGACCTGGAAGGCGACGTTCGCGCTCCGCGCATCCCGGTGGGGTGGCCCGGAGCTGCCCCTGCCATCAGGTGAGTACGAGCTGCGTATCGGCGGCGCCGATCTGGCGGAGCTGCGTCTCGCGCCGGTCGTGCTCCCGGGGGTGCGGATCGCCGTCGAAGGCGCGCTCGTCCGCATCGCGGCACCCGTCGATCCCGTGTACGACACGGCAGAAGGGCGCTCGACACTCGAGGAGCGCTATGTGGCGCAGACCGGCGGGACGGAGAACGCCGTGTTCTTCGAGAGCTTCTACGGCCGGAGCGTCGGGTGCAACCCCCGCGCCATCGATCGGGAGCTGGCGCGGCGTGCTCCGCAGGTGCGCCGGTACTGGAGCGTCGCCGATCTGTCGGTGGAGGTGCCGGACGGCGCGACAGCGGTCATCGAGGGCAGCCCGGAATGGTGGCGCGCCCGCGGTGCTGCACGACTGCTCATCGTGAACGACTGGCTGCGCCGTCGCTTCGCGCGCAAGCCGGGGCAGAAGGTGCTGCAGACCTGGCACGGCACGCCCCTCAAACGTCTGGCGCTGCACCGCCCGGGGTTCGACCCCCGGCGGATGGCGGCGGTGGTCAAGGAGTCCCGGCGGTGGGACGTGCTGCTGGCGCAGAACACCTACTCCGCGCGCATCCTCCGCAAGGCCTACGCGTTCTTCGGGCGGCCGATCTGGGTCGACGGCTATCCTCGCAACGATGCTCTGCGCACCGGGGATCCGGTCGCCGTGCGCGCGGCGCTCGGCATCGGAGCCGACGAACGCGTGCTGCTCTACGCCCCGACGTGGCGTGACGACCGTGCGGAGATGGTCGACTTCGTCGATCCGGAACTCCTCGCGCGGCAGACGAACGCCGTCGTGCTCGTGCGCGGTCACTCGCGCACGCTGGGGGAGGGCAGGGACCGTGCCGGCGCGCGGGTGATCGACGTGACCGGCTATCCCGAGACGTCGCAGCTCCTGCTCGCCGCCGACGCCCTCGTGACGGACTACTCCTCCGTCATGTTCGACTTCTCGGTGACGGGCAAGCCGATGTACTTCCTCGTGCCCGACCTCGACCACTATCGCGGTCAGCTCCGCGGCTTCTACTTCGATCTCGCGGAACGCGCGCCGGGCCCGCTGGTCCGTACGCAGGACGAGCTCGTGGCCGCGCTGGACGACCAGGGCCACCGGGAACGGTACGCGGAGCGCTATGCCGCGTGGCAGCGGCAGTTCAACGCGCTCGACGACGGCCGGGCCGCGCAGCGGGTGGTCGACCGGATCCTCGACCTCGGATTCGTCACCCCGTAGCCGTCGGTGTTCAGGGCAGGGGAGTGTTCCGCGTGCCGAGCCGCGATGCGTCCACCGTGTCGCCGGCTCCGCGCAGCACGCCGCCGAGGAAGCCGAGGCCCCACGAGAGGTGCATCGTAGGCAGCACGAGGAGCGTCCACAGGCGTTGCCGCACGCCGCCCCCGCCCGGCGCGAGGGCCACGCCGACCACGAGCAGGACGTAGAGCGCGAGCGGGACGTAGACCAGACCCGAGGCGATGAGGGAGACCATGCCGGACACGACCCCGGTGAGCTGCAGGATCCCGAGGACGACGGCGAGCACGACGAACAGCAGGAGCACCGGCGGGGCGAAGTAGCGCAGACCGTTGCGGCGCCCGAAGCGGCGCACCAGCTCTCCTCGCCAGGCCCCGGTCGCGCGGAACTGTCTGGCCAGTCGCAGCCAGCTCTCCCGCGGCCAGTAGGTCACCGACAGCTCGGGATCGAACCACACCCGGTGGCCGGCCTGACGGATGCGCAGATTCAGCTCCCAGTCCTCGCCGCGGCGGATCGACTCGTCGAAGAGACCGACCTCGTCGAGCACCTCCCGCCGCATCACGCCGAGGTAGGCGGATTCCGCCTCGCCCTCGACGCGGCCGCCGTGATACGCGCCGCCGCCCAGGCCGACGGGGGAGTTGTACAACCGGGCGACGGCCTTCTGGAAGGGAGTCCGGCCCTCGGCGTGCATCACGCCGCCGACGTTGGCCGCCCCCGTGCGCTGCAGCGTCTGCAGGGCACGGGCCGCGTAGCCGGGGGCGAGCTCGGAGTGCGCGTCGACCCGGATGACGGTGGGGTAGCGGCTGGCCCGGATCGCGGCGTTGAGTCCGACGGGGATGTGCGCGGCGGGGTTGTCCACGAGGCGTATCCGGTCGTCGGCAGCGGCCAGTCGGCGGGCGAGGGCCGTGGTGCCGTCCGACGACGGTCCCAGCGCGAGGACGAGCTCGGCCGGAACCCCGACCTCCTGAGCGAGCACCGACGCGACCGCGTGCTCCAGGTAGGCGCGTTCGTTGAGCACCGGCATCACGAAGGACACCCCGGTGACGGGGGCGGGGGATCCGTTGGCTGGCACACGTCGATCATGTCACGCCGCTCCTGCCCCGCCCTCCCAGGCAGAGCGCGGTGGTCGCGGCTCAGCGGGGGCCGCGAGCGGACGAACTATCCTGGAGGGATGGGTGCACTGTCTGACGCGAAGAAGGCCTACCGTCTCCTGCGGCGGGCGCTCGCTTCGCGCTCCGCGGTGCAGCGTGTCCGCCGTCGGCTGGCGGATCAGGCGCCGTACCCGGCAGATCACTTCCGGGTCGCCGTGTACTTCGCAGACGGCGCGGTCAACATGTATCAGATGCGGCAGTGGTACCGCCCGCTCGCCGCGCTCGCCGAGCGGTGGCCCGTGGTGGTGCTCGCGCGCCAGGCGACCGGCGCGGAGAAGCTGCTGGAGGAGGACGGCCCGCCCGTCGCGTTCGTGCCGAAGGTGCGCGATCTCGAGCGGTTCCTGGCCACACAGGACATCCGGCTGGTCCTCTACGTGAATCAGAACACCCGCAACTTCCAGATGTTCCGGTACGGCCGTCGCTGGCATGTGTTCATCAATCACGGCGAGTCCGACAAGATGTACATGACCACGAATCAGTACAAGGCCTACGACTACGCCTTCGTCGCCGGTCAGGCGGCCAGGGATCGGCTGTCGCGGACGCTGTGGGACTACGACGTGGAGAGCCGGACGATCGAGATCGGACGCCCCCAGGCGGACCACTACTCCGGCTCGCTCCCGTACACGCCGGACGACCGTCTCGTCGTCCTCTACGCCCCGACGTGGGAAGGCGATCGTCCCAGCGCGCATTACGGCTCCATCGCCTCGCACGGCGAGCGCCTGGTGGCGCGACTGCTCGCGACGGGCGAGCACCGGGTCATCTACCGCCCGCACCCGCGCAGCGGTGTCGTCGACGAGGCCTACGGGGCGGCGCATCGGCGCATCGTCGCGGCCATCGCCGCCGCGAACGCGGCCGACCCGACCGCGCAGCACGTGTACGACGACGGCCCCGAGCTCGGCTGGCAGCTCGCCGCCGCCGACGTCGCCGTCGTGGACATCTCGGCCATGGTGTACGACCGCCTCGCGGCGGGAAAGCCGCTCATGATCACGCGTCCTGTCGACGAAGAGGCCGCCGTCGACACCACCGGCTACCTCTCCGACTGCGAATGGCTGTCCGCGGAGGCGGCGGACGACATCGTCGCCGAGGTCGAGCGCGTGCGGGAGGACGAAGCGGCCGTCGCGCGCCTGCAGATGTGGGTGCGCCACTACTTCGGCGACACGACCCCCGGCGTGGCGACGCAGAAGTTCCACGCCGCCGTCGACCGGCTCATGGGGGAGTGGGAGCGGTGGCGCGACCGGGAGATCGGTGCCGTCCGCGGTGATGCGGACGATGACGACGACGAGGCGGACGACGAGGACGCATGAGCGGCGACTTCTCACGTTCCGCTGCGCTCGTACCGCGTCTCGAGGTCGTCGACGCGACCGGATCGACGAACGCCGACCTGCGGAGAAACGCGGACGACGCCGACGCCTGGCCGCACCTCTCGGTCCTCCTGACCCGGCACCAGACGGCCGGACGGGGGCGGCTGGATCGCCGGTGGGTGGCCCCGGCGGGTTCGGCGCTCGCGGTGAGCGTCCTCCTCCGCGATCTGCCTGCCGAGCCGGCGGCGCGAGGCTGGATCCCGCTCGCCGCCGGGGCGGCCATGGCCGAGGCCGTCGCCGCACAGCTTCCTGATGCCGCCGTCGTCCTCAAGTGGCCGAACGACGTCCTCGTCGACGGCCGGAAGATCTGCGGCATCCTCGCGGAGGCGACGCCGACGGCCGTGATCGTCGGGGCGGGCGTCAACACCGCCATGACCGCGACGCAGCTCCCGGTTCCCACGGCCACCTCCTTCGCGGTGCAGGGGATCGTCGTCGACGAGGACGAGCTGCTCCGTTCCTACGTGTCGGCGCTCGACGGCCACCTCCGCGCGCTCGCCGCGGCGGACGACGCGACCGCGAGCGGTCTGCATGCGGCGGTGACCGCGCGGTGCGCGACGGTCGGACAAGCCGTGCGCGTCTCGCTCCCCGGCGGGTCCCTGCTCGAGGGCGTGGCCGTCGGCATCGACGACGAGGGGCGTCTCCTCGTCGCGGCGGAGGGGACCGTGCACGCGGTCTCCGCGGGTGACGTCGTGCACGTCCGGCCTGCGTGACGCGGGGACACGCCGTCTCGCGGACGGTGTTGTCGGCGATCGCGGGCACAATGGGGGTGTGACCCAGCCCGTGACGCTCGGCGGACGCCCGCTGATGCCGCCGCCCGGCACTCCCGCCGAGGAGCTGCTCATCGCGCGCTTCCGCGGCCACGCTCGCCGGCTCTTCTGGTCGGCGCTCGTGCTCGTCGCCACCTTCGGGGCCACCGCCTACTTCTACGGCAACCTTCCGGCCGGCTTCGAGGACTGGATGCTGCTCGCCGCCGCCGGGGTCGTCGTGCTCGTCGCCGTCGTGATCCCCTTCATCCTCTGGTACTCGCGGACGACGACGATCACGACCCGTCGTGTCATCGCAGCCCAGGGCTTGGGCGCGCGCAACCGCCGCGAGATGTCGCACGCCCGCGGCTACACGATCGGTGTCCGCCGGGGTCCGCTGCAGCGGATGTGGGGCTGCGGCACCATCACGCTCTCGAACGGCGTGGACGCACCTCTCCGTCTCGTGAACGTCCCGAACGTCACCCTCGTGCACGAGACGCTCGCGGATCAGATCGAGGTCGGACAGATCCTCGCCCATCGCGACGCCCAGGCGAGCGGCGACGAATTCGCCTGAGCGCGAACTCGCGACCGCCTCCCGGCCGGTTCGCTTCGCCGTTCCCCGGACCAGCGAGCGTGCGGAAGAATGGGCATGACGAATGGAGGCGGCACATGGCGCTGCGTGTGGGCGTGATCGGCGGAGGACAGCTGGCACGGATGATGATCGCTCCGGCGGTCGAGCTCGGTCTCGAACTGCGGGTGCTCGCCGAGGAGGAGGGCATGGCCGCGGGCCTGGCCGCCACAGCGGTCGGCGACTACCGGGACCTCGACACCGTGCGCGCCTTCGCCGCCGACGTCGACGTCCTCACCTTCGATCACGAGCATGTGCCGCAGGAGGTGCTGCGTGCCCTCGTCGCTGAGGGGATCGCGGTGCATCCCGGACCGGATGCCCTCCAGTTCGCGCAGGACAAGCTCGTCATGCGCGCCCGCTTGGCAGAGCTCGGCGTGCCGCAGCCGGAGTGGGCCCCGGTCCGTTCCGCCGATGAGCTGCAGCGCTTCCTCGACGAGCACGATGGTGCCGCGGTGGTCAAGACGCCGCGGGGCGGATACGACGGCAAGGGCGTGCGCGTCGTGCGCTCCGGTGTCGAGGCGCAGGACTGGCTCGATGCGCTCGAGGGCTCTGACGCCCTGCTCGCCGAGGAGCTCGTCCCCTTCGTCCGCGAGCTCGCCCAGCAGGTCGCGCGCCGACCCGGAGGCGAGATGATCTCGTATCCGGTCGTCGAGACCGTGCAACGCGATGGCGTCTGCGCCGAGGTGATCGCCCCGGCGCCCGCGGCGACCGAGCGTCTCGCCGAGGTCGCCGAGGACATCGGTCGTCGCATCGCGGAGGGCCTCGGCGTGACCGGGATGCTCGCGGTCGAGCTCTTCGAGACGGACGACGAGCGCATCCTCGTGAACGAGCTCGCGATGCGTCCGCACAACAGCGGGCACTGGAGCCAGGACGGCGCCGTCACCGGACAGTTCGAGCAGCACCTGCGTGCCGTGGCTGATCTGCCTCTGGGCGACACTCGGCCTCGTGCGGCCTGGGCGGTCATGGTGAACATCCTCGGAGGTCCCGTGGAGGGCACGCTGGGGGACCGTTTCGAGGCGGCGATGGCCGCGCACCCGGACGCCAAGATCCACACGTACGGCAAGGCACCGCGTCCCGGTCGGAAGGTGGGTCACGTCAACGTCGCAGGGGACGACCTCGACGACGCGGTGTACGTCGCCAGGGCGGCCGCGGCCGCCTTCGTCTGAGGATTCCCGCGGCGGCGCACGGGAAAAGACGTGTGCCGCTCGGGTGTTCTCCCAGCGCGAGACCGTAGCCTGATCTGGTGACCGAGCCACTGCACTCCTCCGCCGTCCCTCTGGTCGGCGTCGTCATGGGATCCGACTCCGATTGGCGCGTCATGAGCGACGCGTCCCAGGCGCTCACCGACTTCGGGATCCCGCACGAGGTCGAGGTCGTCTCGGCCCACCGCACGCCGGACAAGCTCATGTCCTATGCGCGGGAAGCCCGAGCTCGCGGCCTGCGTGTCATCATCGCCGGCGCCGGCGGTGCCGCCCACCTTCCGGGCATGCTCGCGTCGATGACGGCACTTCCCGTCGTCGGGGTCCCCGTGCCGCTCGCGTACCTGGACGGTATGGACTCGCTGCTGTCGATCGTGCAGATGCCCGCGGGCATCCCGGTCGCGACGGTCTCGATCGGCGGTGCGCGCAACGCGGGTCTGCTCGCGGCCCGGATCCTCGGTGCCGCGGACGACGAGCTGGCCGACCGTGTCGAGGCTTATGCCGCCGACCTCGAGGCCCAGGTCGAGGAGAAGAACGATCGGCTGAAGGGCTCGCTGTGACCCTTGCGCCCCCGCGCGCGACGCGACGTCCGCTCATCGAGACGCGGCCGCTGCGACACCCGGATACGGCCGACGCCGGGCTCATGTCGAAACGCGCCTGGTGGCTCGTCGGTCTCAACGTCCTGCTGCCGGGGTCCGCGCAGGTCCTGGCTGGCAATCGACGCCTGGGGAGATTCGGACTCGGCGTCACCCTGACCACGTGGTTCCTGGCCATCGTCACCGTCGCGTTGGTGCTGTTCGCCCGCCCCGTCTTCCTCTGGCTCACGATCGGTGGCGGCTTCGTATCGGCGGCCCTGCTCACGCTCGTGCAGGTGCTGCTCGTGGGAGTCGTGGTCCTCTGGATCGTCCTCACCTTCGACACGCTCCGCCTCGTCCGCCTGGTCAAGGTGCCCGCGCCGTCGCGGTTCCTCGTGCCGGTCGTCGCGCTCGTCCTGCTGGGGCTCGTCGGAGGCGTCTTGGGCTACGCGGCCACCGCGGTGGGCTCCGTGCGCGGCAGCGTCGGGGCGATCTTCGGGCAGAGCGGCCCGAGCCTCCCGCCCAGCGACGGCTACTACAACATCCTGCTGCTCGGCGCAGACAGCGGGGACGGCCGCGACTCGATGCGTTTCGACAGCATCTCCGTCGTCTCGGTCAACGCCGAGACCGGAGCAGTGACCATCACCGGGATCCCGCGTGAGCTCCCGCACGCGCCGTTCAGCGACGGCAGCCCGATGCAAGAGCTCTATCCCGACGGCTTCCAGGGCCACGGGTCGTCCACCTGCGGCTGGAACGGGTGGATGAACCATGTCCGCAACGCCGCGGAGGTCTGCCGGGAGGACAAGGGGACCGGGCTCTATCCGGATGCGGAGGCCACGGGTTCGGCGCCGGGCATCGAGGCGACCAAGGATGCCGCGGAGGGCGTGCTCGGCATCGAGATCCCGTACTACGTCTTCGTCGACATGCACGGCTTCGCCGACCTCGTGGATGCCCTCGGCGGCGTCGACATCACCGTCACGGAGCGCCTGCCCAAGGGCGGCCCGCCGGAAGGCTGGTCCGGCACGGACGTGAACGAATGGGCGATCGGCTGGATCGAGCCCGGGCGGCAGCACATGGACGGCGACACGGCCCAGTGGTACGCCCGCTCGCGGTACACGACCAGCGACTGGGACCGCATGAAGCGGCAGCGTGAGCTGCAGGAGGCGATCCTCGCCCAGTTCACTCCGCAGACCGTCCTCACCCGCTTCAACGAGGTGGCGGCTGCGGGCACGGCACTCATCAGCACCGATCTTCCGCAGGGCAAGCTGCCGGAGTTCTTCGACCTCATGCTGAAGGCCAAGGAGCAGCCGGTCCAGACCGTCGAACTGACACCCGAGAACGGCGTCGACGAGTTCGACCCGGACTACGGCTTCATCCACGAGCTGCTGCAGCAGAAGCTGCATCCGCCGACGGAGACCCCCGTCCCCGCTCCCTGAGTCCGCAGGGGACGACGCAGCCCACGGGCGATGTTCCCGGGAACATCGCCCGTGGGCCGTCCGGTGCATGACCGGATTCGCCAGACGACGGTGATCGGAGGGGGAGGGATCACCGTCGTCCAGCCGGCCACCGCGCAAGGCGGCGACCTGGCTCAGGCGCGCATGCGGCGCGCGATTCAGGCGCGCTTGCGGCGCGCGGCTCCGACGGCGACGAGGGCGCCACCGGCGACCAGAGCGACTGCTCCGCCGCCGATGATCCACGGCGACACCGATCCACCGGTGAGCGCGAGTTCCGTGCCGCCGGTGAGCGGCAGCTCGGTCCCGGCGGGCGCGGCGGTGCCGGGATCGTGGTCGCAGCTGGAGGCAGCGGCGTTCCCGTGCGACACCGTCACCGTGGCGGTGTAGGCCCGGGAACCGGCGAAGTCGAGCGCGTAGGAGCCCTGACCGTCGGAAGGCGGGCGGAACGTGACCGTCAGGCTGCCGTCGGATGCGGCGGTGTTGCCCGAGATGGCGGCGGCACCGGCGTTCTGCCCCGAGACGGACACGCCGACGGTCTCCGCCGGCTCGAAGTACCCGGCGCCGAAAGCGACGGTCGAGACCTCACAGGTGTCGATGATCGCGTCGCCCACCTTCGCGCCCGGAGGCGAGGGGTAGGAGTCGCTCGGCGCCGCAGAGGCGACGGTCGGCGCGGCCAAGATGAGCGCGCCAGCGGTAAGGCTGATGGCAGCCAGTTTCTTCAGCATGATTTCTCCCCAGAATGTCACGCGGAATCGCCTCCGGACACACCCCTGCGTCCGACTGCGCGAAGTCCTCTGCCCCCACGGCAGGTTCACGGACCCCGGTTATTCCCCAGTGAGACGACAGTACCTCATCCGTCGGCGATTGTCACGAGCCGCACTGCAGGGTGTCGCGGGTCAGCTTCGGGGCGACGATCAACGGGGTGTGCTGCACCTCGGTGAGGCGCGCTCCGGCGCCGTCGCCCTGGAACTCCACCGTGATCGTGGTGGAGGCGCCGGGGGCGAGGAGCACCTCGTGCTGCACGACGGAGCGACCGCCGATGGTCGTCGTCTGCACGCCCTCCTCCGTGCCGTCCCGGTCGATATGCGACGGCAGGGCACCGTCCGGACCGTAGACGGCGATCAGGGTGCGCACGCTGCCGGCCGGCACGCCGTAGATGCCGTCCCCGGTGACGTACGGAGGCAGAGAAGTGGCGGCGTCGGCGGGGGCCGTGTTCGACCAGGTGACGCGCACCTGGGTCGTCGGCACCCCCGCGCAGGTCCCCACCGCCGTCGCGATCGAGGCGCGGGTGTAGTAGTCCATCTTCCCGCCGGTCCCGTCGTTGATCAGGACGCCGACCACCGCGGCGTCCTCATCGTCCTGCGGCATGGCGCCGCCGAGCGCGCTGGCGGCGAGGAGCGACTCCTCCGACTCGTGCGCGCTCCAGATCCGGATGCGGCCTTCGCCGGCGGCGTCGGCGAGAGCACGGACGAGGGCCTGCGGCTCCGCGTGGGACAGAGCGGCCGAGAACAGCCCGCCGGCGGCCTGGGCGAAGATCGCGTCCTGAGCCGCGGGATCGGGGATCGCCGCGTAGATCTCCGAGAGGAGCAGGTCGGTCACGGTGTCCGCAGTCGCCGTGAAGGGCCCGAAGGAGAGATCCCCGGTGGCTCGCATGAGGTGTGCGGCGACCACGGCGTCCACCGCGATCACCCCGTCGACCTTCCCCCCGTAGCGTCCCTCCCATCGGGCGGCGATGGTCTGCCCCGCTTCACGGAAGTCGGGGATGCTGGTGATGTTCTGCAGATAGCGGCCGGGGCGGTCCTCGAAGAGCGCGACGGTGCTGTCGCTGAGGGGCAGCGCCGTGTCCAGCGGGGGGAAGTCGCGCGTCGACGCCTGCCGTTGCAGCGTGACCTTGCCGTTCTCCGCGCGCAGGAGCGCGATCGAGCCGATGATGCCGCCCGATGACCGCAGCTCTGCGTTGTTCTGCATCGCGAGAACGTACGTGCGCGGGCCCTCGCCGCCGAGCATGGTCGGCAGCAGGACGGAGGCGCCGTGCAGTGCGCCGACCGCCGTGGCGGCCTGGGTGACGGCGCCGCGCATCTCCCGCACCGCGTCAGCGAGCGGCGGAAGGGTGGCGTCGGCGTCGATGCGGCGGGCCCGCTCCTCCGCCACGGTCAATGCCGCGCTCGCAGTGGCGAGCGGCTTCTCGGCGGCGGCGAAGGGGGCGAGGTCGATCGCCCCGCCTGCGAAGCCGAGGCTCGTGAGGTCGACGTCGTCGGCGACGTCGAGCAGCGGACCGAGGGCTTCCGTGGAGACGTCGTCGGCGATCTCGGCGACCTCGCTCACCGCGCGGAAGTTCGGGCCGATCCAGGGCAGCACAGCGAACGCCTGCCAGATCGGGTCTCCCGTCAGCGATCGGGCCGACTCCGCGTTGCGCGAGATGCGGGCGGCGACCGGGGCTGCGCCATCGAGATCGCCCTCGGCGATGGACTGCTTGAGCTGACTGGTCGCTTTCGAGATCTGCTGGAGGTTGTCGACCGCGCCGATGCCGCGCACCGTGACCCAGCCCAGCGCGAGGACGAGGAACACGAGGACGAGGCCGACGGTCCACCCGACCCATCGGCGGCGGACGGGAAGGCGACCATCGCTCACCCTGGCATTCAAGCACGGCGACGCTGCCTGCCGCGCTCCCGATGCTGTGGGAACGCTGAGTAGCGGTGTGGACGGGTGATGCGCTCCCGGGGTCGTCGGCGTCCCGCGGTTAGCCTGATCGCATGGGTGCTCGACTGCGTGTTGTTCTGGATCAGCTCGTCCATGTCGTCGACCCCGATCAGGCGGCGGCATCACGGGATCTCGCCGCCGGGCTCGTCCAGACGGCCCCGCCGAACTGCACGGTCGACGCGATCGTGCCGTCGGGGGTGGACGTCGACCTGCGCGGTATCGGAGAGGTGCGCACCCTGGCGGTCGGACGCCGTGAGCTCGCCGCGTCCTGGCAGCTCGGTATCGCCCCGGGAGTCGGCGGCGGCCTCATCCACGCACCCACGCTGCTCGCTCCGCTGGTGCGTCATGACCGCGTGCACGACAACGACCAGACGACCGTCACCCTGTGGGATCTGCGGGCCTGGGAGGCGCCGTCCCACCTGTCCAGGGGCGCCGTCGCCTGGCAACGCGGGATGCTCCGCCGTGCCGTGAAGCACGCGGACGCCGTGGTCGTCCCCTCGCATTCCATGGCGCAGCGGCTGTCCGGCCTCGTGAAGCTCGGCGACCGCATCCGCGTCATCGCGGGCGCTCCGCCCCAGGGTCTCGTCCTCCCGGAGGACGCCACGTCGCGCCGCGACACACTCGGCCTGCCGTCGGAGTACCTCGTCCTGTCCGGCCCGCAGGACACCCTGGCCGCCGGGTTCCGTGGGGCGGTCGCGGCCGGTCTCGACGCCGTGGTGATCGGGGCGGCGGAAGGCGCGGAACCGCGCATCGCCGAGATCGCCGCCGCTGCCGGACTGCCCGAGCGTCGCGCGCACATCCGAGGGTCCCTCGAGGTGTCGGACCGCGCCGCCGTCGTCGCCGGGGCCCGCGTCTTCGTCTCCACCGACGCCGTCACCGGATGGCCCTGGCGCGCCGTGGAAGCGATGTCGCTGGGTGTCCCCGTGGTGGCCGTGGAGTCCGGGTGTCATCACGACGTCCTCGCCGACGGGGGAGCGGTGGTCGCCGAAGAGGCACTGCCGGAGGCGATCGAGGACGCGGCGGGCGCCGGAAGGGAGCGCCTGCGCGTGCTCGCCGCCGACCGGTCGCGGGCCTTCTCCTGGGCGAGCGCCGCGGAGCGGGTGTGGAGTCTGCACGCAGACCTCTGAGCACCTGAACGCCAGCTTCGCATCCACGCGACACGCCGGGAGCTGATCGCGTTTCCGTGGCAACAGTGGCATCATCCCGCAACTTCCGTCACACTGGTCACATGTCTCGACGTGCCCCACGCTCTCGAAACACCACGAAGGTCACCCGCCTTCTCACCTGTTTCCTCGCTGCCTCCGCTCTGGTGATCGGCACGGTGGTCCCCGCCACCGCCGCCTCCGCCGCGACCTCGGTCGCACCGACCATCGCGCGCACCGCCGTCGATCCCGCGCAGACGGGGCTGGCCAAGACGTCCCTCGTCGGGTTCACCCCCGGCAACATCATCAGCGACGCCACCTTCACGAACTCGGGCACCATGACCGAGGCGCAGATTCAGACCTTCTTCAACAGCAAGGTCTCGCGGTGCCTCGGTGGGCGTGATGAGAACAACGAGGCGATCGTGTGCCTCAAGGACTTCCGGATGGATACCGTCACCCGTCCCGGTGACCAGTACTGCAGCGGATACTCGGGCGCGGCGAACGAGTCGGCAGCGCGCATCATCTACCGCGTGGCTCAGGCCTGCGACATCAACCCCCAGGTTCTCATCGTCATGCTCCAGAAGGAGCAGGGGCTCGTGACCCACACCTGGCCGAGCGCCTGGCGGTACCGCATCGCACTCGGGCAGGGCTGCCCGGACACGGCGCCGTGCGATCCGAACTACATCGGGTTCTTCCACCAGATCTACGGCGCGGCGCGCCAGATGCAGATCTACATGGAAGGCAAGTGGTTCCAGTGGTACGCGCCGGGACGGACGTGGAACATCCTCTGGCATCCGAACTCCTCGTGCGGCTCGGCGCCTGTCCGGATCGCGAACAAGGCGACCTCGGCGCTCTACTACTACACCCCCTACCAGCCGAACTCGGCGGCGCTCAAGGCGGGTTACGGCAGCGGAAACAGCTGCTCGTCCTACGGCAACCGGAACTTCTACAACTACTTCACAGATTGGTTCGGATCCACGCAGGCCGTGGATCCCCTGTTCGCGATCAATCAGCTCTACACGAAGCTCGGCGGCGCCGGTGGGGTCTTGGGTGCGGCCGGTGCCAAGCCGTCCTGCACGGCTTCGACGACCCGGTGTACCTGGAACTATGCGAAGGGGCTCATCACCTGGACGCGTGCTCTCGGAGCGCTGACGGTGTACGGCGACGTCTACACCGCGTATGCCGCCCAGGGCGGTCTCGGTGGCAAGCTCGGCTATCCGGCCGTGACTCCCAAGGCGGTCACGGATCCGAACGGGAACGGCATCTCCCAGCAGTTCGACAAGGGATGGATCCATTCCTCGAGCAAGGGGACGTTCGCGTCGTCGTCGACGGTCATGACGGCTTACAGTGCGGCCGGATGGTTGCGCGGCACCCTCGGCTGGCCGACGGGTGCGGAAAGCTGTGCGTCGGGACGATGCCTGCAGACCTTCGCCGGCGGAGTGATCCGGTACGACACCGGGAAGCCTGCCTACGTCGTTCCACCCGTCGATGACTCGAACATCCTCACCGTCTACACCGCGCAAGGTGGATCGACGGGCGCGCTGGGTTACGCCGCGGCGGCCACGCAGACCGTGGTCGATCCGAATGGCAACGGCACGGCGCAGCGCTTCGACGGGGGGTGGATCCATTCCTCCGCAGCCGGGACATTCGCCTCGTCGACGACGATCATGACGGCGTACAGCAAGGCTGGCTGGGTCCGTGGCTCATTCGGCTGGCCCACGGGGCCGGAGAAGTGCTCGGGGGACGTCTGCACGCAGCCGTTCCAGCGTGGCGCGCTGCAGTACACGAAGGGTGGGGCGGCAGGCCCCGCGGCGAGCGTCACCAACTCCGCGATCAAGACGGTGTACGACGCCACCGGCGGCGTGAACGGCCCGCTGGGGTACCCGCTGAAGTCGGTCCAGACGGTGACGGACAAGAACGGCAACGGATTCGCTCAGCAGTTCGCAGGTGGGTGGATTCACTCGAGTGCTCGGGGGACCTTTGCCAGCTCGACGGCGATCATGTCGCTGTACTCGGCCGCAGGGTGGATCCGCGGAAACCTGGGTTGGCCCACCGGGGCGGAGAGGTGCTCCGATCTCGGGTGCTCACAGACCTTCGCGAAGGGTACCCTGACGGTCCCGAGCGCTGGTTCGGACGGGGCCAAGGTGACCGCGGCGATCCGTAGTCTGCACGATGCCATCGGCGGCGCGACAGGGTGGATCGGGGCTCCTGTGGCTCTGGTGCAGCACGTCACGGACCCCCAGGGCAACGGCGACGCGCAGAAGTTCGCCAAGGGATGGATCCACTCGTCGGCGAAGGGGACCTTCTCGTCCTCGGCGACCGTCATGGCAGGGTACAGCGCGGCAGGGTGGCTGCGCGGACCGCTCGGGTGGCCCATCGCGGAGGAGAAGTCCGTGACGGACCCGAACGGCAATGGGCTTGCCCAGCAGTTCGCCGGTGGATGGGTGCATTCCTCGGCGGCCGGATCGTTCGCTTCATCCTCGGCGATCATGTCGGCGTACAGCGCCGCGGGGTGGCTGCGCGGATCCCTCGGATGGCCGACCGGTGCGGAGACAGCCGTGACCGACAAGAACGGGAACGGTCTCTCGCAGAAGTTCGCCGGCGGCTGGATCCACTCGTCTTCACACGGGTCCTTCTCATCCTCCGCAACGGTCATGAAGGCGTACAGCGCTGCCGGCTGGCTCCGCGGCCCGTTGGGCTGGCCGATCGGTCCGGAGACGTGCGTGAACGGTTCGTGCGGGCAACCGTTCATGGGTGGATCGATCCGTTATGAGTCGGGCTCGCCTGCGGTCGCGATCCTGACCAATCAGAACGCGGCGATCCAGAAGGCGTACCAGGCCGCCGGCGGTGCCGACGGACCGATGGGCCATCCACTGGCTGCGCTCCAGACTGTGACCGACAAGAACGGCAACGGCTTCGCCCAGAAGTTCACGGGTGGCTGGATCCACTCGTCCGCGGCGGGCACGTTCACGTCGTCCACGGCGGTGATGGATGCCTACAGCGGCGCCGGCTGGCTCCGGGGCGCGCTCGGGTGGCCGGCGGGCGCGGAGACGTGCGCGGGGGACGTCTGCCAACAGGCTTTCGTCGGTGGCACCATCCGCCTCACGGGAACGAACGACGACGTGTTCCTCACGAACAAGAACGCGGCGATCCAGAACCTCTATACATCCATGGGCGGTGCGAAGAGTTCGCTCGGCTACGCCTCGTCTCACCTGCAGGCCATCTCGGACCCCAACGGCAACGGCTTCGGGCAGGCCTTCACCGGCGGATGGATCCATTCTTCGGATCGCGGCACGTTCGCGACCTCCACGGCGATGATGAAGCTCTACAGCGCTCGAGGATGGATTCGCGGAGACCTCGGATGGCCGACCGGCCCGGAGACCTGCACGGCGACCACCTGCACGCAGACCTTCGCGAACGGCACGCTGTCTTTCACCAGGTGAGGAGGAGGCGGTCCGATAGACTGGCGATATGAAGGTACTGCTCACAGGAGCTGACGGATTCATCGGATCGCACCTGGCGGAGCAGCTCGTCAGGGACGGACATGAGGTGCGGGCACTCGTCCTGTACAACTCGTTCGACTCGCGCGGATGGCTCGACGGGCTCACCCCCGAGGTGGCCGCGGAGATCGAGTTCCTTCCCGGTGATATCCGCGATCCGGCGCTGATGATGTCGGCGGTCCGGGACCGTGACGCGGTGCTCCACCTCGCCGCGCTCATCGCGATCCCGTACTCGTACGCGGCGCCGGACCTCTACGTCCAGACCAACATCCAGGGCACGCTCAATCTGCTCAACGCCGCGCGTGCCGCCGGCGTGAGCCGCTTCATCCACACGTCGACGAGCGAGGTCTACGGCACCGCACGGTACGTGCCGATGGATGAAGGCCATCCGTTGCAGGGCCAGTCGCCGTACTCGGCGTCCAAGATCGCCGCGGATCAGATGGTGAACGCGTACCACGCCTCCTTCGGGCTGCCTGCAGTGACCATCCGCCCCTTCAACACGTTCGGTCCGCGGCAGTCCGCCCGCGCGGTGATCCCCACGATCATCAGCCAACTCGCCGCGGGCAAGCGTGAAGTACAGCTCGGCGCGCTGACCCCGACGAGGGACTTCACGTTCGTGCCCGACACGGTGTCTGGATTCACAGCGGCGCTCACCACGACGGCGGCTGTCGGCGAGGTCGTCAACCTCGGCGTCGGGTTCGAAGTCTCCATCGGTGAGACTTTCGACCTCATCGCCGAGGTCATGGGCGTGGACGCGGTGGCTACGGAAGACCCGGCGCGCCTGCGTCCGGCGAACTCCGAGGTGGAGCGGTTGTTCTCGAACAACGCGAAGGCGAGGGAGCTCCTCGGCTGGACTCCGCACTACGACGGCACGGAGGGCTTCCGTGAAGGCCTGCGTGTGACGGCGGAGTGGTTCACCGACCCGGCGAATCTCGCTCGATACCGCACTGACGCCTACATCGTATGAGTGCCGCCACAGAGATCGTCCACCGGTTGCGCGAGGTCGTCGGCGACGACGAATTCGTCGGTCTGCACATTCCCGACATCACCGATGTGGAGAAGCGGCGAGTGATGGAGTGCCTCGACTCGACCTACGTGTCCAGCGTGGGACGGTTCGTGGGAGAGTTCGAAGGCGCGGTCGCCGACTACACAGGGGCGGCGCACGGCATCGCCGTGTCCAACGGGACTTCAGCGCTGCAGGTCGCGCTGCAACTGGCGGGCGTGCGTCGCGGAGACGACGTGCTCGTCCCGGCCTTGTCCTTCATCGCCACGGCCAACGCCGTCATGCATGCCGGTGGTCAGCCGTACTTCCTCGATAGCGACGAGGGAACGCTCGGGCTTTCGGTCGAGGCGGTGGCGGCGGTGCTCCGCAGTGCGCGGACCAGCTCTGAGGGGCTTCTCAACCCCGTCACCGGCAATCGGATCGGCGCGATCGTTCCGATGCACACTCTCGGACATCCGATGCGCATCGGCGAGCTCGTCGCCCTGGCGGACGAGTACGGAGTGCCGGTCGTGGAGGACGCGGCGGAATCGCTGGGAAGCCGCGTCGGGGAGAAGCACACCGGCACGTTCGGTCGGCTGGGAATCTTGAGTTTCAACGGGAACAAGATCCTCACCACAGGCGGCGGCGGGATGATCCTCACCGACGACGACGAGCTCGCCCACAGAGCGAAGCACCTCACCACGACGGCCAAGCAGCCGCACCGGTGGGAGTTCGAGCATGACGAGGTCGCTTTCAACTATCGGATGCCCAACCTCAACGCCGCCCTCGGCGTCGCTCAGCTCGAACGTCTCCCGGCTTTCGTCGATGCCAAGCGTCGGCTGGCCGCGCAGTACAGCGCGGTGTTCGCGGAGCTCGACGGCGTCACCTTCCTCGAGGAGCCACCCGGCACGAGCAGCAACTACTGGCTCTGCGCGATCCGCCTCGATGACGGGGCTGGAACCCGCGACGATGTGCTGGAGGCGACGAACGCTGCCGGGCTGCAGTGCCGTCCCTTCTGGAACCTGCTCCCGCACCAGGCCCCCTACCGGAATCTGCCGCACGGTGGCTTCCCGGTGGCAGAGGCTCTGCACGCGAGTGTCGTCTGCATCCCCAGCTCCCCGGCACTGGCTGACGCATGAGGAAGGTAGCCGTCCTGACCGGAACCCGCGCAGACTACGGGTTGTTGCGCGGACTGCTGCGGCAGATCGTCCAGGATCCTGAGCTGGAGTTGCAGCTCCTCGTCACGGGTACGCATCTCCGTGACGACTTCGGACGAACCGAGCGTGAGATCGAGAGAGATGGATTCCGGATCGCGTCCTCCGTGCCGATCTGGTCCGGAGACGACACCCGGGCCGCGGTGGCCGCCGACGTCGGCGCCGCACTGCCGGCGTTCGCCCAGGCGCTTACCGCGCTTGCACCGGACGTGCTGGTCGTCCTCGGCGACCGGTTGGAGGCCTTCGCCGCTGCCACGGCCGCGACGATCCTCTCGGTGCCGGTTGCCCACATCCACGGGGGTGAGGTGACCGAGGGTGCGATGGACGAGGCTCTCCGTCACTCCATCACGAAGATGTCGTACCTCCATTTCGCCTCGACCGAGGAGCATCGGCACCGGGTCATCCAACTGGGTGAGGACCCGCAGCGCGTGTACTTCCTCGGAGCGCCGATCGTCGATGCGCTCGCCGGTATGGACCTGCAGTCGCCGTCGGACGTGGAGAAGGAGTTCGGGATCCGGCTGCCCCAGCCGACCGCCCTGGTCACCTTTCATCCGGCGGTGATGGATGTCGCGCCGCCGGACCAGCTCGTCGAGGAGCTGCTCGCGGGCCTCCTCGCGGTGGACGGGCTCCACATCGTGCTCACAGGTTCGAACTCGGACATCGGAACCTCCGATGTCCGCGCCCTCATCGCTGCGTTCGTCGCGGAGAACGGCGACCGCGTGGATTTCGTGGAATCGTTCGGCCAGCGCGGATACCTCAGCGCCATGGCGGCCGCCTCGGTGGTCGCCGGCAACTCCTCCAGCACGGTGCTCGAGGCCCCTGTTCTCGGGATCCCTTCGGTTCTGGTCGGCGATCGGCAGAAGGGACGCCCGCTGTCTCCGAGTACTGCCACGCCGGAGCCGCACAGGGAGGCCATCGCCGCCGCGCTCCGCTCCGCTCTGCGGGGCCGGTCCGGAGCTGCGGAGGCGGCGATCTTCGGGCGTCCAGGATTCGCGCTGCGTGCGGCGGCGGTGCTGCGTGAGAGTGCGCTCCCGCATCCGCCGCGAAAGACTTTCCATGACCTTCCGAAGGAGTCGACCTCATGACCGCACCCGTATTCGTGATCGCCGAGGCCGGCGTGAACCACAACGGATCGATCGAGACGGCGGAGGAACTCGTCGATCTCGCCGCGTCCTCCGGTGCCGATGCGGTGAAGTTCCAGACGTTCTCCGCCGACGATCTTGCGCTCGAGTCGGCGGGACTCGCCGACTACCAGCGCACGTCCGATGACGATCATCGATCGCAACACGACCTGCTGCGGCGGCTCGAACTGACGCATGACGAGTTCCGACGTCTGCGAAACCGCTGCGCGGAGCGTGGCATCCAGTTCCTCTCCACTGCTTTCGACCTGCAGGGGCTGGACTTCCTCGTCGACGAGCTGCGGATCCCGCTCGTCAAGATCGCCTCCGGGGACCTCACCTTCGCTCCGCTCCTCGTCGCCGCCGGCCGCACCGGATTGCCTGTCATCCTGTCCACGGGAATGGCAGACCTCGCGGAGATCGACCGTGCTTTGCGCTTCCTCGCCGCGGGGCTTCAGCAGCATGACGGCACGCTGGAGCGCGGGGCACGGCTGACGCCCGACGTCTTGGACGAGGCGTGGCGACGCCGCGACGAGGTCCGGGATTTCGCCGCGCATGTCACGATCCTGCACTGCACGACCGAGTATCCGGCGGCCGACTCCCACCTCAATCTGCGAGCGATGCAGACGATCGCCGGCGAGTTCGGGCATCGAGTGGGCTATTCCGATCACTCCCTGGGGTCGCTCGCCTCGGTCCTCGCCGTGGGGATGGGGGCGACCGTGCTGGAGAAGCACTTCACCTTCGACGTCGCCGCCGAGGGGCCGGATCACGCCGCCTCCCTGGACCCCGATGGGCTCCGCGATTATGTGGCTGACGTTCGCCGAGTGCCGGTCATGCTCGGATCCGCAGAGAAGCGGTGCCAGCCGGTGGAGGAGGGCAACCGGGCGGTCGTCCGACGCAGCCTCGTGGCGGTGCGGGACCTTGCGGCGGGTGAAGTGATCGGTGAAGACGACGTCGCCTGCTTCCGTCCGGCATCCGGTCGGACCTCCTTCGATTTCTGGGAGGTCGTCGGGACGTCGGCGACACGGTCCTACACGCGTGGTGATCTCATCGATGCATGACCTCCTGCTGCTCGGAGCAGGCGGCCACGCCCGGTCCGTCCTCGCTGCGCTGCGCGGCGGGGAGGCAGTCGTCAGAGGCGCACTCGCACCCTTCGCTCCGGAACGCTCACTCGGTGTGCCCTACCTAGGTGACGACAGTGTGCTGGCTTCCTTCGACCCGGACGATGTGGCGGTCCTCAACGGTCTCGGTCCGGTAGCCGCCCGTGCTCGTCTGCACGAGCTGGCGGTCTCGCTCGGGTTCCGAGTCGAGAGCGTCGTTCACCCCCGCGCGATGGTGGACGCCGCCGCGACCGTGTCGCCCGGCGCGCAGCTCTTCGCCGGCGCCGTTGTCAACACCGGGGCGGTCATCGGCGCCGGGGCGGTGGTGAACTCCGGGGCGGTGGTCGAGCATGACTCCGTGGTCGGAGACCATAGCCATATCGCGCCGGGAGCCGTCGTCGCAGGCGGGGTGCGGATCGGCGACGGCGTCCATGTCGGGCTCGGCTCACGGATCATCGAAGGGGTCACGGTAGGGTCGGGATGTGTGGTTGGGGCGGGAGCCGTGGTGATCCGCGACGTGCCTGCGTGGACGACGGTCGTCGGTGTCCCGGCCCGCCCTATCACCGACAGGAGGGTGTCCCGTGACGGTTGATCGACCTATGCTCGTCGTCTCGCCCGACGTCAGCATCCGGACGGCTCTCGAGCGGATCGACCGGGGGGCGTTGCAGATGGTCTTCGTGGAGGATGCCGACGGTCGGTTGATCGGTGCGTTGAGCGACGGCGATGTCCGCCGCGGTCTCATCGCCGGCTCCGAGCTGGGCGACGCCGTGGCGACGGTCATGAACCGCACCCCGGCGACGGTGGGCCCGCATGCAACGCAGGACGACATCGCCGCGCTCAAGGCGCAACGAGGTATCCGTGTCGTCGCGGTCGTGGACTCGCGAGGGCACATGATCGACATCGTCGGTGAGAACGAGCGCATCGGGACACCGCTCGACATCCCCGCCGTCTTGATGGCAGGCGGTCGAGGGCAGCGGCTGTATCCGCTCACCAAGGACATCCCCAAGCCCCTCGTGCCGCTCGGTGAGACGCCGATGATCGACATCATCCTGGGACGGTTGCGCAGCCAGGGGTTCCGACGCGTCTACGTTTCGGTGAATCACCTCGGACATCTGATCGAAGAGCACCTCGGTGACGGGACGGCCCACGGCCTCGAGATCAGCTTCCTCCACGAGCCCGCTCCGCTCGGCACCGCTGGCGCGCTCGCGCAGCTTCGGGGACGCATGGGCACTCCGTTCGTGGTGATGAACTCGGATCTGCTCACACAGGTGGATCTCCGGCGCATGCTCTCCTTCCATCGCTCCCTCGGAGCCGCCGCGACCATCGGCGCCCGGGAGTACGGCTTCGAGATCCCCTACGGCGTGATCCGTCGCGACGGCGACAGCGTCGTCGAACTCGCGGAGAAGCCGTATCACAGCGAGTTGGTGAGTGCGGGCATCTACGTCCTGGAACCCGACGCCCTGGAGGCGCTCGGGGAGGACGAGTACTGCGACATGCCCAGCCTGTTGGCGCGCCTGATGGACGGCGGACAGCGGGTCGGAGCGTTCGAGATCCATGAGGAGTGGATCGATGTCGGACGCCCAGAGGATCTCGAGCGCGCCAGGCAGGCGTGGGAACGGAACGGCCGATGAGGATTTGCACGATCACGGTGCGAGCGGGATCGAAGGGTGTCCCGGGGAAGAACTTGCGTGTCGTCGCCGGTCGGCCTCTCTTCGGCCACTCCGTCGCGCAGGCGGTGGCGACCGGTCTCTTCGACGAGATCGTCGTCTCCAGCGATTCGGAGGAGATCCTCGCTCAGGCGCCGGCCTTCGGTGCGACGGGCGTGGTCCGCCGGCCTGCGGAGATGGCGACGGATACGGCGGGGAAGGTCCCGGCGATCGCACACGCCGTGCGCACCACAGAGGAGCGCACCGGGGCCCAGTACGACGTCTGCGTCGACCTCGACGCCACCAGCCCCTTGCGGACGATCGATGACATCCGCGACGCGGTCGCGCTGTTCGAGAGTGCACGGCCCGAGTCGCTGATCACCGGTGCCGAAGCGCGCCGCAATCCGTACTTCAATCTCGTCGAGGAGCAGCCGGACGGCACCGTCGCGGTGAGCAAGACCCCGGACGACGCCGTGCTGCGCCGCCAGGACGCGCCCCGCTGTTTCGATATGAATGGCTCCATCTACGTGTGGCGCCGGTCGTCCCTCCTGGACGATCAGGTCGTCTTCTTCCCGTCGACGATTCTCTTCGAGATGCCGGCTGAGCGTTCGATCGACGTCGACAGCGAGTTCGATTTCCGTATCGTGGAATGGCTCATGGGTCAGAGGAGCGACCTGTGAGTCAGGACGCTCGCGACATGGATGTGCGCACCTCTCCGGCTGTCCGCGCCCTGCTCGATCTCGAGGACGCAATGCCGGACAGTCTGCTCGAGGTGCTGCCTGGATCCACGGTGCCCTTCTGGGCGCAGGTGCGAGTGCAGATCGCGTGGGCACTCGCCGAGCAGGACACCGGCAGCGTCGCGGTGACCTCTGCATCCACGTGGTCACGACGTGCCGAAGCGCGGCGGGTGCTCCGCGGGTTCCTGCCGAGCCGTTGGGACGCCGTCCGGCGGGCACGCCCGCACGACGTCCTCTTCTACGTGTCGGGTGCCACCCTCGCTGCCGAGGCGAACCGGGCTCGCAACTGGCTCGTCGACGACTTCGCCGAAGCCACCCCCGGAGCGGTCGTCGTTCAGCTCCGCCCCCTCCCGTCGCCCCTCGGATCGCCCTCGTTCCGGCCGACCCTGAGCATGGAGGCTTCCGTGGCTCGCGCGCGGTGGCGCGAGCGGGGCAATCCCGTCCCGGCCTCCACCGTCTCCAGCGCGATGACGCTTCTCTCGGACTTCGCTCAGCGACTAGGCCGGCCCGCGGACGCCTTCGCCGCCATCGGGGCACGTGCCATGCGCGATGCCCGGCTCCGTCCGTTCCAGCTCGCCGAGCTCGAGCGCATGCTGGACCGCGTGCGTCCGCGTGTCGTCTTCTACGACAACGGCTCGTACACGTACAACGGCGAGTCCGTTGGGCTGATGAAGGACGCAGGCGCGTACGTCGTGGAACCGCAGCACGGCTGGATCGGTCCTTCGCACGCCGCCTACAACTTCGGTCGGGTCTTCGCGCACCCCTCGTTGGCTCGTGCGATCCCGGACGAATTGCTCACCTTCGGTGACTACTGGTCGCGGTCCGTCCGTCACCCTGGAGCGGTGACCGCGATAGGCAAGCCCCACCTCGAACGACAGGTCGCTTCAGCGCCTGCACAACGCCCGAAGCGGATCCTCGTGGTGTCATCGCGCAGCGACCCGGCCGCGAGCGACGCTTTCGTGACGACACTGCGCGCTTCCCTGGATCGCGAGTGGGAGGTGGCTTTCCGACCGCATCCCGGCGAGCGCAGCGGCGTCGAACAGCGTTACCCGAGCATCGCGGCGGATCCCGGGATCGAGATCGACGTCACCCCGGACGTGTATGAGTCTCTGAAGACCACCGCCGTGGTGGTCGGGGAGGCGAGCACCGTGCTGTTCGAGGCGCGCGCTTTCGGCTGCCTTGTGATCGCTCGCGACAGCGCATTCGCAGAGACCGTCATCGGGGACGCCTTTGGTACGCGGATCCGCGGAGTCGAGGAGGCCGTGGAACGCCTGCGGGGACTCACGGACGACGAGGCCCGCCTCGGGGAGGCTGACCCGGACATCTGGGCGCCCGGAGCGGTCGAGACGTATAGGCGCTGGCTCGCGGATCGAACCGCGAAGTGAGGTTCGACGCCAGGACGCGCGTCGCTGGAGGGGGCTTTCAGCGTGTCTGACCTAGAATTGCTTCGTTCCGCGGCGGTATCCGTCGCCGCGTCCTGAATGAGTGGGCCTGTGACCGTAACCCGAGATCTTTTCGCTGCCGTCCCGCGCAACCAGTTCGACACCCCCGGAAAGAGTCGTGGGCTGATCGACGTGGTGCGCTGGCGGTACCTGCTGCGTCTGCTCGTCCGGACCGGCGTCACGACCCGCTATCGCAACTCGGTCCTTGGGTGGACATGGTCGTATGTCCGGCCCGGGGCGCAATTCCTCGTCTTCTGGGTCGTCCTGGGTCTGTTTCTCAGCCTCGACCGTGGCATCCCGAACTATGCGGTGTATCTGTTCTCGGGGATCATCGTCATCAACCTGTTCTCCGAGGCCTTCAAGAACGCGACCACCTCGATCGTCGGCAACGCGCCGCTGGTGCGAAAGGTGTTCCTGCCCCGACAGCTCTTCGCCGTCTCTGCGACGATCGTGGCGCTCGTCCATTTCCTGCCGCAGATGGCTCTCCTGCTAGTGGTGTGCCTTTTCCTCGGCTGGCTGACTCAGATCTCCGTCTTGGGTCTCCTCGCGATGGTCGCGGCCGTGGTGATCGTGATGGTCTTCAGCCTCGGACTCGGACTGCTCTTCGGCGCGCTCAACGTCCGGTACCGTGACGCCGAGAACATCGTCGAGCTCTTCCTCCTCCTCGCGACCTGGGCATCGCCGGTGCTTTACAGCTGGACTCAGGTGCAAGACGCCGTCGTGAACACACTGGGATGGCCGCAGTGGATCGTCGAGATCTATCTCCTGAACCCCATCACCCAGGCGGTGGAGTTGTTCCACTACGCATTCTGGCGCCCCGTGACAGAGGGCGTCGTGACGGCGACGGGGGAGACGATGGCCTCCCTGCCCCCCGGACTCGCGTGGAACACCCTCTTCGCGTTCCTCATCGCCGCCGCAACGCTCCTGATCGGCCAGGCGGTCTTCCGTCGGCTCGAGGGAAGGTTCGCCCAGGATCTATGACAATGCAGACCACGCAGCGCCCGAGCATCATCGTCGACGGCGCCCGCAAACGTTTCACGCTCAACCACGCGTTCTCCCTGAAGGACACGGTGGTGTCCTGGATCAAGCGGCGCAAGCTCACGAGCGCATTCGAAGCCCTCAAGGGTGTGGACCTCGTGATCGACGAGGGCCAATCGGTGGCCATCCTCGGTTTCAACGGGTCAGGGAAGTCGACCCTGCTCAAGCTCATCTCCGGTGTCATGGAACCTGATGAGGGCGAGGTGCTCACCCGAGGACGGGTCGCCGGCCTCATCGAGGTCGGCGCCGGTTTCCACCCGGAGCTCTCGGGGCGGGAGAACGTGTTCCTCAACGCGGCGATCCTCGGGATGAAGAAGCACGAGATCGAGGCGAGATACGACGAGATCGTCGCGTTCAGCGAGATCGAGCAGTTCATCGACCAGGAGGTCAAGCACTACTCGTCGGGCATGTTCATGCGGCTGGCCTTCTCCGTCGCGATCCATGTCGAACTGGATGTGCTGCTGGTCGATGAGATCCTGTCCGTCGGCGACGCACCCTTCCGAGAGAAGTGTCGTCTGAAGTTCGAAGAGCTCATCGCAGCAGGGAAGACGTTGGTGGTGGTCAGCCACGACATGGAGATGGTGCGGGAGCTGTGCACCCGCGGTGTCGTCATCAGCAAGGGGCAGGTCGTCTACGACGGAGATATCGAGGGCGCCATCGCCCTGGTGGACGCGTGAGCGCCTGGCTGGCGCAGACGCCGGCGCTGGTGACTGCGCTCGCTCTGCTCGTGATCCCCGGACTTCCTGCCGGCCTCATGCTCCGCGGCGTCTCGGCCGTCGTTCGTCTCGGTGCCTCGATCGGCGTGTCTCTGGGCATCGTGGCCGCGTCGTCGCTTGTCGCTCCTCTCCTCGGAATGCGCTGGAGCCTGCTTCCGGTCGGGATCGTCAGCGCCGTGGTCTGGGCAGTGGCGGCGATACTGCGTCTGTTCGGTCGCCGCTCGGCAGTCATCGCTCATGTCCGGACGGGCCTCGGTGTGTGGCTCGCGATCGCAGCGGCCTTCATCGGGTGGGTCGTCATCCTCATGGTCGGCATCGGAAGCCCGGACGACCCCTCGCAGCTCTACGACGGTCTGTTCCACCTGAATGCTGTCGAGTTCGTCGCGGCCACGGGGGATGCGTCGCCCCTCCACATGACGATGGTGCTCCCCGGCCACAGCACATCGTTCTATCCGACGCTGTGGCACGCCCTCACGAGTCTGGTGCTCCCCGTCGCGGGAGACGTCGTGGCCGCGACCAACGTCGTGACCATCGCCGTCATCGCTCTCATCTGGCCCGTCGCCCTCGCCGCTGTGACGAGAGTCGTCTTCCCCTCGCGTCCCGACGCGGCGATCTGGGCTCCGCTGGTCGGCTTCGCCTTCAGCGTCTTCCCGCTGGGATTCCTCAACTGGGGCGTTCTCTATCCGAACCTGATCGGCACAGTGCTGATTCCGATCCTGATCGCGGCCGTGCTCCTCGCGTTCGCGCCGGCAGTCTCCTGGCCCGAGCGGACTCTGCGCATCCTCGTCGCTCTCGCCGTTGCCGCGGGAACCGGTCTCGGGCATCCGTCTGCGCTCCTGGGGGGCCTGGTGCTCCTGCTCCCCTTCGCCCTGTGGCGCGCGTGGGAGGTCGCTCGTCGCGGGGGGACGGCGACCCGAGTGGCCGTGGGTGCAGGCGTCGTCGTCGCGTTTGTGGCCTTCGTGGCGCTGTGGAGCAAGGCGAACGTCACCACTCACGAGTGGCTGCCCACCCAGACGATCGCGCAAGCCACGGGGGAGGTGATCTTCCTCAGCCCCGTGGGGCGCAGCACCGGACTCCTCCTGGGCCTCCTGGTCCTTCTCGGCATCTGGCGCGTCTGCAGAGAGCGCCTCTGGTGGGTGCTGTCCTCCTACCTCGTCAGCGTCGTGCTCTACATCGCCTCCGCGTGGCTCCCGGTGCTGCCCCTGCGCAGCTTTCTCGTCGGGATCTGGTACGACGACACGACTCGGGTGGCCGCTCTGCTAGCGATCTGGGGGCTTCCACTGGCCGCTCTCGGGATGACGCTCGTCGTCGACAGGCTGCGTGCGCTCTGGCGTGCGGGGCGACGGGTCACGGCCGTCATCCTCATCGCGGTCGTCGCCGTCCTGGCGGCCACTCATCTGCTCGCCGTGCGCAACGATCTGCGCTACATGCGTGATGTCAGCTATCGCTTCGACAGTGCGTCCCAAGGACTCTCTCCCGACGAGGCAGCTCTGTTCGAGCGCCTGGAGACCGAGCTCCCGGAGGACGCGCTGGTCATCGGTGATCCGCTCACGGGCGCGGGGCTGCTCTTCGCCTACACCGGGCATGATGTCGTCTTCCCGCACGTGACCGGCCGGTACGGCGCGGACGCGGCGCTGCTGGCGCGCACCCTGGTGGAGGGGGACGCGGCCGTCTGCGACGCGATCGAGAACCTCGGGGTCACGCATGCGCTCGACTTCGGCGACACCGTGCTCTTCCAGAACCACTACACCACCTACGACGGTCTGCACCATCTGGGCGAGTCCTCGATCCTCACCGAAGTGGACCGCGTGGGGGACGCGGCGCTCTACGAAGTCACGGGTTGCGACTAGCGTCCTTCTCGTGCTCCTCCGCTTCGAGCAGCGAGATCTTGCGAGCGAGCAGGGTGAGCTGACGCTGCAGAGCGACGTTGCGCCGGTACTGGGAGTACACGAAGGCGAGGAACATCACGATGAGGCCGTACAGAACGAGGTCGGTGCCACGGCCGACCCCGACGAGTTGAGCGAGCCAGCTGAGCCACTGCGGGAACAGCACGGAGAGCACGGCGACGACGACGAAGAGCCCCATGAGCAGGCGCCGGATGGCGAGGTGGCTGTCGGCGCCGGTGCGGCGCATCATGAAGACAGCGAGGATGACGATCGCGGCGATGAGAAGGACCTGGATCCACATGATCAGCGCACCACCAGGTCGACGAGGATGTTCACGGAGTTCAGCACGCTCTGGCCCTTCGCCTTCGAGTAGTCGGTGTAGAGGAGTTCCACGGGATACTCCTTCCATGGCAGACGGGTCCGCCCCAATTCGAGCACGATCTCGGTGGCGTGTGCCATGCGGTCCTGCTTGAGCTCGATGCCCTCGGCCGCGTCCCGGCGGATCACGCGCAACCCGTTGTGGGCGTCGGTGAGCTTCAGGCTCGTGGTGAGGTTCGTGACCCACACGGCCGTCTTCAGGATGACCTTCTTCATCCATCCGGGGTTGGTCCGGTCGTCGAGGAAGCGGGAGCCGAACACGATGGCGACATCTTCGTCCCTGGCGAGCTGGAGCATGCCGAGGGCGTCCTCCACTCGGTGCTGGCCGTCCGCGTCGAAGGTCACGATGTAATCGCACTCGGGGTGTGCCAGAGCGAAGTCGATCCCCGTCTGCAGGGCTGCCCCCTGACCGAGATTGACCGGATGCTGCACGAGGTGCGCCCCCGCCGCGGCGGCTTCCGCCGCCGAGCCGTCGCTGGATCCGTCGTCGACGCAGACGATGTGGGTGAAGTGGGGCTTGAGGCTCTCGATCACGCCGCCGATCACGCTGGCTTCGTTGTAGAGGGGGATCACGACCCAGGCGCGAGGATCGGCGGGGGAAGGCGCGGGGACGCTCGAGGACATGGTTCTATTGTGTCAGGTGTCGATTCGGGCGCCGGTCCACCGAACAGCAGGGGCAGGATGTCGAGGAGACGACGCGCCGTCATCGCGACACGGCTCTACACGCCGGAGGTGACCGCCGCCAGCTTCCGGATGGAGGCGCTCGCCCACGCGCTGGCCGCCGACACGGATGTCACCGTCCTGAGCACGAAGCCGCCGCGGGACACGGTGATCGCCGATGCCCCTGGCGTGGTCGTGCGTCGCGCGCCGGTGCTCAGAGACCGCAGCGGAGCCATCCGCGGGTACGTCCCGTACCTGTCGTTCGACGTGCCCCTCTTCTTCCGGCTGCTGGTCCGGCGGAGCGACGTGATCGTCGCCGAGGCGCCGCCGACGACCGGGTTCGCGGCCGCGATCGCCGCCTTCCTCACTCGACGCCCGCTGGTCTACTACCCCGGCGACGTATGGACCGACGCGGTCGCCTCGATGGACGCCCCCGGCCCGGTGGTGGCGGTCATGCGGTTCGTCGAGCGCTTCGTCCTGCGCCGCGCGGCACGGTCGCTGGCGGTCTCCACGGAGGTCGCCGATCGGCTTGCCGCGATCGGCGGGCGACCGGAGCGTGTCGTGACGGTGGGCAACGGGATCGACACCGCGGTCTTCCGTCCCGACGTCGTCCCGCACGAAGCGGAGCGGCCCTACTTCGTCTACACCGGCACGATGTCGGAGTGGCAGCAACCCGACGTCTTCATCCGTGCGCTCGCTCTGCTCCCGGATGAGGACGTCGAGCTCCGGTTCTTCGGACAGGGAGCCGTGGAGGCAGAGCTGAAGGAACTCGCTGCACGGCTCGCACCGGGCCGGGTGCACTTCGGAGGACTCGTCGGCCCCGCGACCTCGGCCTCGTGGATCCGTGGAGCCGTCGGGGCGCTGGTGAGCATCGTCCCCGGGATCGGCTACGACTTCGCCCGACCGACCAAGACGTATGCGGCGGCCGCGGTCGGGACCCCCGTGCTCTTCACGGGCGCGGAGACCGGCGGCGAGGTCGTGCGTGCGGGCGGACTCGGCGAAGCCGTCGGATTCGACCCGGAGGAGGTGGCGGCGGCCATGCGGCGGCTGCTCGGCGAGTGGGCGTCGGGGGAGACCGAGCGCATCCGGGAGGCTCGGGCCGCGTGGGCGGTGGACAACGCCTCGCTCACCACCGTCGGCGCCCGCGCCGCGGAGGTCGTTCGCGGCGCGCGTCGAGGTTCGCGGAGCAACGGCAAGTAGAATCTCGTCAGTGCTGCCTCATCGCGCAGCGTGCAAGGAGCCCCGTGACTGAAACCTCCCGCGTGCGGATCGTCGATTCCGCCGATGTGTCCGCCGACGCCGTCATCGGCGACGGATCCTCCATCTGGCACCTCGCCCAGGTCCGCGAACAGGCCCGCCTCGGCGAGAACTGCATCGTGGGTCGCGGTGCGTACATCGGTACCGGTGTGGAGATGGGCGACAACTGCAAGGTGCAGAACTACGCCCTCGTCTACGAGCCCGCCAAGCTCGGCGACGGCGTGTTCATCGGCCCCGCCGTCGTGCTCACCAACGACACCTACCCCCGCGCGATCAACGCCGACGGGAGCCTGAAGAGCGCCCACGACTGGGAGCCGGTCGGGGTCACCATCGAGCGCGGCGCGTCGATCGGCGCCCGTGCCACCTGCGTCGCCCCGGTGACGATCGGCGCCTGGGCGACGGTCGCGGCCGGCGCCGTGGTCGTCAAGGACGTCCCGGCGCACGCCCTCGTCGCCGGCGTCCCGGCCCGGCGCATCGGCTGGGTCGGCGAGGCGGGTGTCCCGCTCACCCGCGGCGACGACGATCACACCTGGGTGTGCCCCGCGACCGGGGCGCGCTTCATCGAGACCGACGGAACACTGACCAAGGAGACCGTGTGAGCGAGTTCATTCCCCCCGCCAAGCCCCTCATCGGCGACGAAGAGCGCGAAGCCGTCGATCGCGTCCTCCGCAGCGGCATGGTCGCGCAGGGCCCCGAGGTCGCCGCCTTCGAGCAGGAGTTCTCGGCGCACTTCGTGCCCGGCCGCCCGTCGGTGGCGGTCAACTCCGGCACCGCAGGCCTGCACCTCGGTCTGCTCGCCGCGGGCGTCGGCCCCGGCGACGAGGTCATCGTGCCGTCCTTCACGTTCGCCGCGACCGGCAACTCGGTGGCGCTCACCGGGGGCACCCCGGTCTTCGTCGACATCGAGCCGGACACGTTCTCCCTGGACCCCGAGGCGGTCGCCGCCGCGATCACGCCGAAGACCAAGGGCATCCTCCCCGTGCACCTCTACGGACACCCGGCCCGCATGCGCGAGCTCGAGGCGCTGGCCGCCGAGCGCGGCGTCGCCCTGTACGAAGACGCGGCGCAGGCGCACGGCGCGTCGCTCGACGGCCGCCCGGTCGGCTCGTTCGGCGAGTTCGCCATGTTCAGCCTCTACCCGACGAAGAATATGACCAGCGGCGAGGGCGGCATGGTGACCACGGCGACCGACGAGATCGCCCGTCAGGTCAAGCTGCTGCGCAACCAGGGCATGGAGCGGCAGTACGAGAACGAGATCGTGGGCTTCAACGCCCGGATGACCGACATCCACGCCGCGATCGGTCGTGTGCAGCTGACCAAGGTGGACGGCTGGACGAAGACCCGTCAGCAGAACGCGGCCTTCCTCGATGCGAACCTGCAGGGCGTCGTCGTCCCGCCGGTCGCCGATGGTGCCGTGCACGTGTACCACCAGTACACGATCCGCGTCCCCGAGGACCGGGACGGCTTCGTGGCCGCGCTGAAGAGCGAGCACAACGTCGGCGCCGGCGTGTACTACCCGATCCCGAACCACCGGCTCCCGTCGCTCGCGCACTTCGCTCCCGGGCTCGACCTTCCGGAGACCGAGCGTGCGGCGCGCGAGGTCGCCTCGCTGCCGGTGCACCCGTCACTCAGCCAGGACGACCTCGAGCGCATCGTCGCCGCGGTGAACGCCGTCGCGAAGGCGGGTGCCTGATGGCGGACCTGCGCGCCGGCCTCCTCGGCGTCGGGATGATGGGCCGCCACCACGCCCGCGTGCTCCGCGAGCTCGACGGTGTGGAGCTCGTCGCGATCGCCGACCCCGGTGGCGACCCGCACGGCGTCGCCGGCGACCTGGAGATCCTGCCCGACATCGACGCGCTCATCGGCGCAGGCATCGATATCGCCGTGGTCGCCGTTCCCACGCGATTCCACGAGGACGCGGCGCTCAAGCTCGCGGCCGCCGGCGTGCACACCCTGGTCGAGAAGCCGATCGCGCACACGGTCGACGCCGGCCAGCGCATGGTTGACGCCTTCGCTGCGGCCGGACTGGTCGGGGCGGTCGGGCATATCGAGCGCTTCAACCCCGCCGTGCAGGAGCTGCGTCGCCGGATCGAAGCCGGCGAGCTCGGCGCCGTGTACCAGGTGGTCACCCGCCGGCAGGGTCCGTTCCCGTCGCGGATCGCCGACGTCGGCGTGGCGAAGGACCTCGCCTCGCACGACGTCGACCTCACGGCCTGGGTCGTGCAGAGCGATTACGAGCGGGTGTTCGCCCAGACCGCGTTCAAGAGCGGTCGCGAGCACGAGGACATGATCACGATCACCGGCCGGACGGCCAACGGCGTGATCGTGAACAACATCGTCAACTGGCTGAGCCCGATGAAGGAGCGCGTCACGGTCGTCACGGGGGAGAAGGGCGCCTTCGTCGCCGACACCTCCACCGGCGACCTCACCTTCTACGCCAACGGCACGATCCCCCTCGAATGGGAATCCGTGTCCTCCTTCCGCGGGGTCTCCGAAGGAGACGTCACGCGCTACGCGTTCGCCAAGCGCGAGCCGCTGCGCGTCGAGCATGAGGCCTTCCGCGATGCCGTGCTCGGGCAGCAGACCGACGTCGTCACCATGGAGCAGGGACTGCGGACGCTGACTGTCGTGGAGGCTGCTCTAAGCTCCGCACGCAGCGGTGATGCCGTCGTCATCTGAGTCATGATCCAGCTCGTCCGGACGCTTCGCCGTCTTCTTCCTTTCCTCCCGTCGTCGGCGAAGAAGTTCCTCGGGATCTTCGCCGTGGTGACCTCTGTCCTGGCTCTGGTCGACGTCGTCGCGCTGATGCTGCTCGCGCTCACCCTCGCCGCCAGCGTGACGAGAACCGACATCGTCCTCCCCCTCATCGGCACGGTTCAGGCTGATCAGGTTCTCTGGCTCATTCTGGTGCTCGCGGTGATCGTCGTGGCCAAGTCTGCGGCGAACGTGTGGCTGCAGTGGATCGCGACGCGACGGTTCGCCTCCTACGAGCTCGCTGTCGGTCAAGAGCTGTTCGGCGCCTACATCCGCTCATCATGGACGGATCGGATCTCGCGAAACAGCGCCCAGATCGTGCAGATGTCTGACACCGGCATCGCCAGCGTGATCGCCGGGTTCCTCCTCCCCGCCACCACGCTCCCAGGCCTCATCGTGACTTCGGTGGGCGTGGTGACAGTGATCGTCGTCGCCCAGCCGGTGACGGCCCTCGTCACGATCGTCTATCTCGGTGGGATCGCCGTCCTCCAATACCTCGTCCTGAGCGGGAAGACCCGCCAGGCGGCCCGTGTAGCGCGCAATTCGTCTCTTCGTGTGGCCACGCTGATCTCCGGGATGGTGGCATCGCTGAAAGAGATCACGCTCCGGGGCAAGGCGGATGAAGTGAGCGAGGTGATCCGCGTGAACCGGCAGCGCACCGCGCGGGCTCGCGCGAACGCAGGATTCCTTTCGGCGGTTCCTCGCTTCATCTTCGACGCTGCGATCATCGGCGGTTTCGTGATCGTCGGAGGAGCTGCCTTCCTCCTCGGCGGAATCGATCAGGCGATCTCCGCGGTGGCGCTGTTCGGTATCGCCGGCTTCCGTCTCGTGCCTTCCCTCACGGGCTTCCAGTCCGTCATCACCCGAACGATCACGTCGACCCCCTACGTGGACGCCGTCATCGCCGACGTGGAGGCGTCGAAGAAGTTCCTTGCAGACCGCGAACAGCTGGGTAAAGAACCCTTGCCGGGGGCACCGCGGCTCCTCCAGCTATCCGGAGTTGGGTTCACGTTCCCGGGCAGCGACGTGGCAGCGGTCCGCGATGTGGGCATCCGCATCCCGATCGGGACGACCGTCGGGATCGCCGGTGCGTCCGGCGCCGGCAAATCGACCCTGGTCGACCTGCTCCTGGGGCTGCTGACCCCCACCGAGGGATCGATCACGATCGACGACAAGCCTCTCGAGGACGTGCTCGAGGCATGGCGATCCCACGTGGGGTATGTGCCTCAGGAAGTCACCTTGTTCGATGGCACGATCGCGCAGAACATCGCGCTCACCTGGGGTGATGACGTCGACCTCGTGCGTGTCGAGGATGCCGCTCGTCGCGCACAGCTCTGGAGCGTGATCGAGCAGCGTGCCGACGGTCTCCAGGCGCGTGTGGGGGAGCGGGGGCTCACGCTATCGGGCGGACAGCGTCAGCGGCTGGGCATCGCGCGCGCACTCTACTGCGATCCCTTGGTCCTCGTCCTCGATGAAGCGACCAGCGCCCTGGACACCAAGACCGAGGCGGACGTCTCCGCAGCCATCCGCGACCTCAGGGGCGATGTCACCGTGATCGCCGTGGCACACCGCCTGAGCACGATCATGGATTCGGATCAGATCCTCTTCATGCAGGACGGGACGGTGGCGGCGCAGGGCACTTTCGCCGAGGTCGTCGCCGCCAGCCCCGCCTTCGCCGATCAGGCGAAGCTGGCGGGGCTCGCCTGAGAGAGGACGTCATGAGCCTGCGCAACAACGCCGTCGAAGCGGTCCGTGCCGTCACCGGACTCATCCCCGATCCTCTGCTCGCCCGGATCATGCCCGGGACTCTCGGCTGGGATCAGGGAAGGATGCAGGTCGCGTCTGCTCCCGAGGCGGAAGTGCGTCTGCTGATCGCACCCACGAACTCGGCTGGCCAGGCGCACCAGTGGGCGCACGCTGTGGAATCCCATCTCCCGGGTGTGGGCGCAGTGAACTACATGACCTCGAACGAGCGCACGGACAGATTCGGCTTCCCGTCGGACGTCACCGTGCCCGACTCCGGTTACCTCTTCGCGCACGGATGGCAATCGCGCCAGCGGCGCGCCATCGTCGAGGGGTTCACGCACGTCCTCGTGGAGTCGGGACGGCACCTCTTTGGTCCCCGGCCCTGGCGGTCTCCGCTGGACGTCCTGGACGACGTCGCCGCCCGAGGCGTTCACGTCGGCCTGCTGTGGCACGGCAGTGACATCCGGGTACCGAGTGCGCACGCCGCCTGGGAGACCGATTCCCCCTTCGGGGCGCGCGGTCGATATCCCCGTGCGGCGACGGCGACACTCCAGGCCAATGCGGAGCGTCGGCGCCAGATGATCCTCGACTCCGCGTATCCGTCGTTCGTCTCGACGCCGGGGCTGCTCGACGTCCCCAGGTCGCAGTGGCTACCCGTCGTCGTGGATCCCTCGCGATGGAGGACCGACTCGGAACCGCTACGCCACGACGTCCCGGTCGTCGCCTATGTACCGAGCAACTCCGCGATGAAGGGCGACGAGTCCGTCGACAGCCAACTGGAGGAGCTGGCCGCCGAAGGACTCATCCGCTACACGAAGCTCGAGGGCATAGCGTCGGCGGACATGCCAGCGGTGTACGGTTCCGCCGACATCGTCCTGGATCAGTTCCGTCTCGGAGACTACGGGGTGGCGGCCTGTGAGGCCATGGCCGCCGGGCGCGTGGTGATCGGTCATGTGCATGAGGATGTCCGGGCGGCGGTCCGCGTCCACACCGGCATCGACCTGCCCATCGTCGAGTCCCGGTTCGACCGGGTCGGTGAGACGATTCGCGGGATCCTCGCCGACCCGCACTCGGCGCGTCGCCTCGCGGCCGACGGCAGACGCTTTGTGGAGCAGGTACATGACGGCCGGAGATCCGCGGCCGTGCTGGCGACGTTCCTCGGGGTCACCGATCCCGCGGACGGAAAGGAGAACCGTGGCGTCTGAGACCCCCCGCCCTCGCATCCTGTGCATCTCTTTCTCCGAGGTGGTGTCCGACTCCCGCGTCCTCCGGCAACTCGACGTTCTGGCCGAGTTCGGTGACGTCACGACCCTCTGCTACGGAGATCGACCAGCGGGCGCCGTTGCGCACATCGAGATTCCCCGACAGCTGCCGTCGCTCCCGCAGACGCCGTCCGGGGTCCTGAAGCTCGCGTTGCGACGCTACCGTTCGGTAGAGCTCGAAGCACCGGCGCTGAAGGAGGCTCTTCGACTCCTGGGTGACCGTGAGTTCGACATCGTGGTCGCCAATGAAGCGCGGGCGCTTCCCCTGGCGTTCCGCGTTCAGGGTGCACCGCGTATCTGGTGCGACCTCCACGAGTGGGCGCCGGAGGAACGCACTCATGTCCTCTCCTGGCGGCTTCTGATCTCGCCGTTCATGCGTTGGGTGTGCGCGGAGTACCTCCCGCGGGTCGACGCGGCCACCACGATCAACGACTCGATCGCAGAGATGTACGCGGATGCGTTCGCCGTCACTCCGGAGATCGTCCGCAATGCCATCGCCCATCGGCCCGATCTGCAGCCCTCACCGGTTCGCAAGGGTCTCGTGCGCCTCGTCCACAGCGGCGGCGCCGTGCCGGGGAGGAACATCGAGGCGATCATCGATGCTGTCGACGAACTGGGGGACGGCTACTCACTGGACTTGTACCTGATCCCCTCCCGGCAGGGGGATTCCTACTGGAGGGATCTTCAGGCGCGCATCGCCGCCAGCCCTCGTACGACCCTGCATGCCCCCGTGCCACCTGACACGCTGCCGGAGACCCTCAACCCCTTCGACTTGGGTGTCTTCATCCTCCCGCCCCTCACGCCGAACCACCGGTACATGCTCCCCAACAAGTTCTTCGACTTCGTGCAAGCCCGGCTGGGTGTGGTGTTCGGCCCGTCGGTCGAGACGGATCGCCTCATCGAAAATGAGCATCTGGGACTGGTCACCGGGGGGTATTCGGGAAGCGATGTCGCGGCATCGATCCGGAAGGTGACCTCGGACGACATCGAGGCGTTCAAGCGGTCGGCCGACGCGGCGTCACGGACGCTCTCCTCAGAGCGAGATGTCGCGGTCGAGCGGGCGATCCTCTCCCGCTTGGCAGCGCCGCGGGACTGACTCGATCGCCTCAGGGCGTGGTCAGGCTGCCGGACGCCGCGAGGTGAGCAGAGCGCGGGCGGGGGCGAGGCCGAAGACGCCTCGTGTTCCGGCGGGCGCCCACCCGTGCAGGGCCTTCCAAGCTGCAAGCACGCTGTCCCTTTCGAGCGCGACGATGAGGTCTGCCTGTGCGACCGCTCGTCGCAGCTCCGCGCTCCGACGAGCGGCGGCCGCGAAACGCCGGCTCCCGTCGAGCGGGCTCAGCCGCTTGATGTTGCGCCCTATCACCGATGACTCCAGTGCTCTGGCGAGCCGACTGCGGGAGGGGAGCGCCGCCGCTCCGAGCCGGATGAGCGGGCTCGCGTCCTGGGCGTCGCTCGCGACAGCGGTGACGAGCGTCACACGGTCACCTTCCCGGTCCAGCGGCAGCGATTCCAGGGCCGAGGCGAACGAGCCGCCGGGGGAGAGGAGCAGGATGTTCATCGTCCGACCTCCCCAGCGGCGATCCGCTTCGTCCAGGCCTCGATGCGAGGCGTCAGCTGCGCGGCACGGGAGTACCGCTGAGAATACGTGCGTGCCGTCGTCCGGTCGTCGTCGCTCTGCGTCGCCGCGTGTTCGGCCGTCGCGATGAAGGCGTCGGCGATCGCCTCGGCCGTCATCGCGACGGAACCGTACCATCCGGGGTAGTCGGCGAGCGTGCGGGACGTCTCGTTCTCCGGGTCGTGCACGGAGACGATGGGCAGCCCTGTGGAGGCGTACTCGTAGACCTTGCCGCCGGTGATGAAGCGCCCCGCGCCGAACGTCAGGACGAGGGCGTCGAACGTCGCGTACGTCGCGGCGATGTCGGCTCGTCCCACTGGCCCGAGGTACCTGATGTCGTTCTCCTCGAAACGCTCCATCGCCTGCACCATGTTGGCGCCGGGGACACCGAAGTGGTCCAGGTATCCGTAAAGATCCATCCGCGCGTCGCGCACGAGAGTGCTCCGTTCCCGAGCGAGGGCCCAGCCGTCGATGAGTTCCTGCAGAGGGATCGCGCCGGAGATCGTGCCGATGTAGCCGAAGACCAGCCCGTCATCCCGGCCGTCGCGAGGAGGGAAAGCCAGCGGGTTGTCATAGCCGTTCTCTACGACCAGGAAACGGTCGGAGAACTCGGGATACTGCTCGGCATACCAGTCCCGGATCGGAGTGTTGACGAACCAGACTTCCGCGGCGTCCTCGATCAGCGTGCGCTCCCACCGGCCGGCGCGGCTGCGAGGCTCGATCATTCGCCGTCCGGAGTATATGTCGACAGCCCACGCATCCCGGTGGTCCATGACAGCGGGCACGCCGAATTCCGTGCTCAGCACGTGACCAGGTATGAAATCGACGTTCGGGTTCGCTGTGCCGATGGTGAGGTCGACGGGGGATTCGTGATGGATCCGCCGAGCTGCCTCTTCCAGGACCGGACGCCACCCGCCGTAATTGCGTTCCGGGAAGGAACGCTGACCGCGCCAGGACTGAATGGTGTTCCAGATCTCGGGAGCATGCGCGCGCAGCCACGACCATTCGCCGAGGTCGTTCGCGAAGGCGCCAGAGGTGAACGGAACTCGGATGATCTCGATGGCCGGGTCTACCTGCGCCTCGAGCGTCAGATCGACGCCTGTGGACATTTCGAACACTTCGCGCGGAACGGTCAGCACCGTGACCTTCCAGCCCGCTCGAGCGAAGGCGTTCGCCGTCGCCCAGGCGCGATAGACACCGCTCCCACGCGAGGGAGGGTATCCCCATGCGACATACAGCAGGTGCGGCGTCTTCGTGGTCACTGGCGCTCCTCGATCACGGGTTCCTCCGTCGGCCGTCGGTCGTTCCGGCGCATCGCGCGCTGCTCGACCTTCTTGTTCTGCCATGCGCGCAGGCGCTTCTCGACCGGGCGCTCGATGAAGGCATGCAGAGCCCATGCCGCGATGATCGAGGACCCGAGAAGGACGAGGATCCAGATCACGCCGGCGACTCCGTGCTGAGGGCCCAGAGAGCCCAGCACGATGTAGATCAGTGTGGCGTGGATCAGGTAGAACGCATAAGACCACTCGCCGAGGAGCACCAGGGGGCGTGAACGCGCGATCCGCGTCTTCCCTGCGAGATCCGCGGCGGCGAAAGCGCAGATCAGCAGCGCGAAGAGGGCTGTCATGATCTCACTGACGAACGAGGCGAGCACGTCGTAAACGGGAGCCAGATACGGCACCCTCTGGAAGATCTGGAGCCCAAGGAGGAAAGCGACGAGAAGCGTGATCGGCACGAAAACCGGTATCCGTGGCCGCCACCCCAGGCGGATGGACCAGGCAAGGCACATCCCGATGACGAACTCGTTGAGCCGAAGGATGGGCCAGGGCAAGCCGGCGAGCCACCCGGCGGGATCGAGGATGATCAGCGCACGGGCTCCGACACTGAGGCCGAGGACGCCCACCGCCGCCCACAGCGCAGCGCGGCTCGAGAGGAGCTTGAGGACGCGCGTGATGAAGGGGTGCATCGCGTAGAAGAACATCTCGGCCGTGAGCGTCCACGCAGCGGGATTCCCCGCGAAGAGCACCGCCGGGTCGCGGGACCAGCCTTGGAGCAGCAGCACGCACAGGACCAGGACCGCGATGTCGAAGGGCTTCACCCAGGTCTGTTGCGGGTCAGGGGAGTAGCTGTAGAAGACCGGGATCGCAACGATCAGGGTCACGATGTGCAGCGGATAGATGCGGGCAAAGCGTCGCCAATAGAAGGTTCCGATGCCGACCGTCGGACGCCACGACCAGGTGAGCACGAATCCCGAGAGGATGAAGAAGAACGCCACGCCGAAGTTGCCGTACCTAGCGACGTCGCCGATCACCCCGGGGAGGGGGACGACGTTGCGGACGTGGAAGAAGAAGACGGCGAGCGCGGCCCACCACCGCAGGCTGGTCAGTGAGTCCAGTCGGGGCGTCCGCGCCTCGGTGACGGTAGCGCTGGCCATAGGCTCCCCATTGTAGAGGTGTGGACCGGTCAGAGTGGCAGGTAGAGTCGGCGATCGTGAAGATCGTCAGCGTCGTCGGCGCCCGCCCGCAGTTCGTGAAGCTCGCTCCCATCCACAAGGCGGCGCTCGCCGCCGGAGTGGACCACGTGATCGTGCACACCGGCCAGCACTACGATCCGATGCTGTCCGACGTGTTCTTCGACGATCTCGGGATCGGCGCACCGGACGTGCACCTCGGGGTCGGGAGCGGGTCCCATGGCGTGCAGACGGGCGCGATGCTCGCCGCGCTCGACGCGGTCTTCGACGAGCACCGTCCGGACTGGGTGCTGGTGTACGGCGACACGAACTCCACGGTCGCCGCGGCGCTGAGCGCGGTGAAGATGCACATCCCCGTCGCGCATCTCGAGGCGGGTCTGCGCAGCTTCAACCGCCGGATGCCCGAGGAGCACAACCGGGTGATGACAGACCACGCCGCTGACCTGCTGCTCGCTCCGACGCAGGTCGCCGTCGATCATCTGGAAGCGGAGGGGCTTTCCGCCCGCACTGTGCTCGTCGGCGACGTCATGACCGATGTGCTGTTCGAGGTGCGTGATGAGGTGGCAGGGCGGCCCTCGATGTTGCTGGAGGAGCTGGATCTGGAGGCGGAGGGGTACTACGTCGCCACCATCCATCGCGCCGAGAACACGGACGACCCCGCTCGTCTCGCCGAGGTGGCAGCGGGCCTCGCGGGTCTGGACAAGCCGGTCGTCCTGTTGGCGCACCCTCGGGTGGTTGCCAAGGCGGCGGCGCACGGCATCCCGCTCACGCAGGGGTCCCTGATCGCACACCCGCCGCTCGCCTACCCGGATCTCATCGCCGCCGCGTTGTCGAGCGCGGGCGTCGTGACGGACTCCGGCGGGCTTCAGAAGGAGGCCTTCCTCCTCGGCGTCCCCTGCACGACCGTGCGCACGGAGACGGAATGGGTGGAGACGGTCGAGCTGGGCTGGAACGTGCTCGCGAACACAGCGGAGGAGATCGCAGCCGGCGTGACCCGTCCTCGCCCACAGGAGACCGCGGCGGCGCCGTACGGCGACGGTCACGCAGCCACGCGGGTCATCGAGGCGCTGCAGTCTCACGGCGCCGACATCTGACGGGGACCTCGTCGCTGGGAGTCCGCCCATGCTGCGCCCCATAGACTGGACCCCATGCGTATCGCCGTCGTGGCCCTCGGAAAGATCGGGCTTCCCCTCGCCGTCCAGTTCGCCTCCTCCGGTCACGATGTGATCGGCGTCGATGTCAACCAGAAGGCGGTCGACATCATCAACGCCGGGCAGGAGCCGTTCCCCGGTGAGGCCCACCTGGCGGAGAAGCTGCAGGAGCTCGTTCCGGCCGGCCGGCTCCGCGCGACGACCGATTACGCCGAGGCGATCCCGGGAGCCGACGCCGTCGTCCTCGTCGCCCCCGTGTTCGTGAACGACGAGACGTGGGAGCCGGACTTCCAGTACATGGACTCGGCGACGCGCTCGCTCGCCGAGCACCTCACGCCCGGCACCCTGGTGTCGTACGAGACGACGCTGCCCGTGGGGACGACCCGGAACCGCTGGAAGCCCATGCTCGAGGAGGGTTCCGGCCTGACGGAGGGCACGGACTTCTTCCTCGCGTACTCGCCGGAGCGCGTGCTCACCGGGCGGGTCTTCGCCGACCTGCGCAAGTACCCGAAGCTCATCGGCGCACTGTCCGACGAGGGGAACCGTCGCGCCCGCGAGTTCTATGAGGCGGTCCTGCAGTTCGATGAGCGTCCCGATCTCCCTCGCCCGAACGGCGTGTGGGACCTCGGCACGACCGAGGCCTCCGAGATGGCGAAGCTCGCCGAGACCACGTACCGCGACGTCAACATCGGCCTGGCCAACCAGTTCGGGCTGTTCGCCGCTGCCCACGGGATCGATGTCTACAAGGTGATCGAGGCCTGCAACTCGCAGCCGTACAGCCACATCCACCGCCCGGGCATCGCCGTGGGCGGGCACTGCATCCCGGTCTACCCCCGTCTGTATCTCTCCACCGACCCCGACGCCGACATCGTGCGGGTGGCGCGCCAGCTCAACGCCTCCATGCCGGAGCGCCTGGTGGCGCAGGCAGAAGGCATCCTCGGCGACCTGAGCGGTCTGCGGGCGGTCGTGCTCGGAGCCGCCTATCGCGGCGGCGTCAAGGAGACGGCCTTCTCCGGTGTGTTCCCGACCGTCGAGGCGCTGCGCGCCCGCGGTGCCGAGGTCGTCGTTCACGACCCGCTGTACACCGACGAGGAACTGCGTCGACTCGGGTTCGAGCCGTACGACCTCGGCGGACCGGTCGATCTCGCCATCCTCCAGACCGACCACGCCGACTATCGTGAGCTCAGCCCGGCCCAGCTGCCGGGAGTGAAGCTCCTGGTGGACGGTCGCGCGGCCACGGACGCCGCGCTGTGGTCCGGGACGCCGCGTCTCGTGGTGGGGACGGCAGCCTGATGGATCTTCTCGTCGTCGGGTCGGGTTTCTTCGGCCTCACCATCGCCGAGCGCGCCGCGGAAGCGGGCCGCAAGGTCACCGTCATCGACCGCCGCTCCCACATCGGCGGCAACGCCTACAGCGAGGCGGAACCCGAGACCGGGATCGAGGTGCACCGCTACGGCGCGCACCTGTTCCACACGTCGAATGCGACGGTGTGGGAGTACGTCAACCGCTTCACGTCGTTCACGAACTACGTGCACCGTGTCTACACGACCCACAAGGGCGTCGTGTTCCCGATGCCGGTGAATCTCGGGACGATCAACCAGTTCTTCCAGGCCGCGTACACGCCGGACCAGGCCCGTGCGCTCGTCAAGGAGCAGGCGGGCGAGTTCGATGTGAAGTCCGCGACGAACTTCGAGGAGAAGGGCATCGCGCTCGTCGGGCGCCCGCTGTTCGAGGCGTTCTTCCGCGACTACACGGCGAAGCAGTGGCAGACCGACCCGCAGAAGCTCTCCGGCGACATCATCAGCCGGCTCCCGGTGCGCTACACCTACGACAACCGCTACTTCAACGACACGTGGGAGGGGCTGCCCACCGACGGCTACACCGCGTGGCTGGAGCGCATGGCCGACCACCCCAACATCGAGGTGAAGCTGGACGTCGACTACTTCGACGAGTCCCAGGCCCTGAACAAGAAGGCCACCGTCGGGCAGGTCCCGGTGGTCTACACGGGCCCCGTCGACCGCTACTTCGACTACGCCGAGGGCGCGCTGAGCTGGCGTACGCTCGACTTCGAGCAGGAGGTGCTGGACGTCCGCGACTTCCAGGGCACCAGCGTCATGAACTACCCGGACATGGACGTGCCGTACACGCGCATCCACGAGTTCAAGCACTTCCACCCGGAGCGCAAGGACGTCTACGAGTCCGACAAGACCGTCATCATGCGGGAGTTCTCCCGCTTCGCCGAGCGCACCGACGAGCCCTACTACCCGGTGAACACCCCGACTGACCGCGAGGGCCTGCTGGCCTACCGCGAGCTCGCGAAGGGGGAGAAGGACGTCCACTTCGGCGGTCGCCTGGGCACGTACCAGTACCTCGACATGCACATGGCCATCGGGTCGGCGCTGTCGCTCTGGAACAACACTCTCTCCTAGACTCGGAATCGTGAGTCACGCTGCTGTCGGGGCGCCCGGGACGCCCCGGCGCTATCTGCATTCGCTGTGGCTGCTGTCGGCCCGTGACCTCAAGGTCCGGTACGCGACGAGCTTCCTCGGCTACGTGTGGTCTGTTCTCGACCCGCTGGTGATGAGCGCGATCTACTGGTTCGTGTTCACCCAGGTGTTCCGTCGCGACGTCGGTGAGCAGCCGTACATCATCTTCCTCATCAGCGCGCTGCTGCCGTGGGTGTGGTTCAACAGCTCGGTGTCGGACTTCACGCGGGCGTTCAAGAAGGACGCCCGTCTCGTCCGCTCGACGTCGATCCCGCGCTCCATCTGGGTGAACCGCATCGTGCTCAGCAAGGGCATGGAGTTCCTGTTCTCGCTGCCGGTGCTGGTGCTGTTCATCGTGGTCAACCTCCTGTTCGAGAGCCATCCCGACCAGGTGGTGCAGATCGGCTGGGGCGTGCTCTGGGTGCCGGTGGCGATCCTCATGCAGACGGTACTGCTCGTCGGCCTCGGCCTGCTGGTCGCGCCGCTGTGCGTGCTCTACACGGACCTCGAGCGCACCACGGCGCTCATCCTCCGGGCGATGTTCTACGCCACCCCGATCATCTACAACGTCACGGACCTGCCCGGTGTCTTCCAGACGCTCGGCGCCTTCAACCCGCTAGCCGGAATCTTCATGCTGTATCGCATGCCGTTCTTCCCGGACCAGTGGAACCCGTTCACGCTCACGGTCAGCGCCGTGATGTGCCTGCTCATCCTCGCGCTCGGCGTCTGGGCGTTCCGGCGTCTCGAGCGCCCCGTGTTGAAGGAGCTGTGATGGACGCCGCGATCGACGTGCAGGGCCTCGGTGTGCGCTTCCGCCGCAACCGTCGCGGGCAGCGCAGCTTCAAGGACCTGTTCGCCGGGGCATCCCGGCGGTCGCGTCCCGGGGAGTTCTGGGCGCTCCGCGACGTCTCGTTCACGGTGCAGCCGGGCGAATCGATCGGCGTGGTCGGACGGAACGGGCAGGGCAAGTCGACGCTGCTCCGCCTCGTGGCCGGTGTGCTGCTGCCCGATGAGGGCTCGGTCAGCGTCAATGGCGGCGTCGCTCCGCTCATCGAGATCACCGGCGGATTCGTCGGCGATCTGACGGTCCGGGAGAACGTCCGGCTGACCGCAGGACTGCACGGCATGTCGAAGGACGAGGTGGCCCGCCGATACGACGACATCATCGCGTTCGCCGAGCTCGCCGGGTTCGAGGAGACGCCGTACAAGCACCTCTCCAACGGAATGAAGGTGCGCCTCGCGTTCTCCGTCGTCTCTCAGCTCGACGAGCCCATCCTGCTCGTCGACGAGGTCCTCGCGGTGGGCGACAAGGCCTTCCGTGAGAAGTGCTACAAGCGCATCGACGAGCTGCTCTCAGACGGACGTACGCTGTTCTTCGTCAGCCATAACGAGCGCGATCTGCGCCGCTTCTGCACGAGGGGACTCTATCTGGACCGCGGCACGCTCGCCCTGGATGCCCCGATCAACGAGGTGCTCGACCGCTACAACGCGGACTACTCCGTCTGAATCGTGCTCGGACCCAAGGGCGTCAGAGTCCCACGAGGCTGCGCAGGTCTGCCGCCGCAGCGCGCGCGCTGTCGATGGCCGCTGACGCACCCGAGCCGTCCTCGACCGCCGCGCGCAGTGCCGTGAGCCGCTGGGCGTAGGTCTCCACGCCGGAGCGCCAGGAGTCCTGGATGGAGGACGGCGGCAGGGCGTCGCCCAGGCGCTGGGCGTCCTCCTGGAGGGAGTCCACGACGGGAAGCGCATCCTGACCGCTCGCCCCGGCGACGATGTCGAGACCCCGATCGGCGGAGTTCAGCCACCCGGACACCTTGTCGCGGAACACCTCGATCGTCGGATCGCCGATCGGGGGCGCCGTCGTGATCGGCGTCGGCTCCGGGGTCGTCGTCGGAGCGGGAGTGGCGGTGGGCGTCTCGGAGGGGGTGGCCGTCGGAGACGGACTCGTGCTGCCGACGGGCTCAGGGCCACCGTCGCGCGGGAGCAGGAAGAACAGCAGGATACCGACGATCGCGAGCGCCGCGACGCTGAGACCGACGATCAGCCACACCCGACCGGTGCGCTTCGGCGCGGGGGGAAGTGGGGCCCATCGCACCTCGGGCTGGGGCTCGTCCATCTCAGGCCTCCAGGGGGCTCATCGGCTCCCAGGTGCGATCGCGACCGATGCGGCCACCGTCCCTGAGCCCGCGGAACAGGTTGCTCGTGCCGCGGACGGTGCGCTCGACGAAGACGAGCCGGATCAGCTCCTTGAAGAACGTCGCGGTCGTCCCGAGGCCGAACAGCACGGGGTTGTAGACGCCGTGCACGCGGTAGTACTGCTTGATGAAGGCTCGGTTGCGCATGATGTAGTAGCGGTAGGCGTTGCTCGAGGCGTTCATGTGCCGGATGCCCATGTCCCACTGCCGGATCTCGCGCGTGCGGCGCAGCACGAACTCGTCGACGATGACCGCGGTGGTCAGGCGAGACGCCAGCCACCCGTACATCTGGTCGTCCCAGTAGATGAAGAAGCGCGGGTCGGGGAGGCCGATCTGCTGCACGATCGAGCGGTGGATGAACATGCCCTCGAAGCAGCCGCTGTTCATCTCCTTGTACCCCGAGGAGTCGAAACCCGCCGGGGCGAACGGGATCGGGATGCCCATGCGCTCCGCGATGCGGTACTGCCAGTAGAACTCGCTGCCGTCGTAGTCGTAGCGCCGTCCCTGGATGCTCTTGAATCGCGGCGCCCAGGCGCCCATCCGGGCGAGACCGTCCGGGAGCACCTCGACGTCGTCGTCCATCATCCAGATCCACTGGGCGCCGAGATCGTACGCCGTGCGCATGCCCTCGCTGAAACCGCCGGAGCCACCGGTGTTGACGTCGAGACGGCGATAGACGAGGTCGGTTCCGATGTCGTCTCGGAAGGACTCGACGACGTCGGTCGTATCGTCCGAGGAGGCGTTGTCGATCACGATCACGTGGCCCGGCTTCGGGTCCATCGCGGTGATGCTGGTGAGCAGGCCGGTCAGCAGATGCGAGCGGTTGTACGTGACGATGACGATCGCGGCGGAGGAGGGATCGAAGGGACGGGCGTCGGCGGTCATGCCTTCTCCTCGAAGACCTGCTGCCAGGATTCGGCGGAGACCAGGTCCGGCAGAGCGGCGCGGTACTGGCGCTGGAGCTCCGGCCACCGTCGTCGCAGCTCGGCGTGCAGGCGCACGGACTCGCGCAGCATGCGGCGGTACTTGGCGCGGTCGCGCGTGTAGATGTTCTTCCCGGAACCGTCGGCGGCGCTCACGAGAGCGCTGTCATACAGCGGGAGGCGCCACCAGTGCGCGTCGCCCTTGCCGAACTCCACCTCGGGCTGAGCGATGTTCGCGGGGTCAGGGCGGTGCACCCAGTGCGAGAGGAGCGTCTTCAGGGTGAAGATCCGCAGTCGCACGCCGGTCGGGCTGTCGAACTCGTTCTTCGGCAGCCGCTTGTAGACCTGGCGGCCGCGGCGGGAATGGAGCACCCGGGCAGGGTCGCGATGGATCACCGTCTCCGGGTACTCGGCGGCCAGGGCGCGTGCGGCCGGCATCGCCGTGCCTAGGTTTCGGCGCATATGGTCGGGTCCGGAGAGCACGTCGCGCAGAGCCCGGTTGCGCAGCGCCACCGGGTAGTACTGCATCATCATGAGATGCTTCAGGTCCACGCGGCGGCTGTGCACGATGAGGCGGCCGCCCCGGGGTGCTCCGGAATGCAGGAGCCCGGCGACGATCCGGTTGCGGGCGTGGAAGTAGGCCTGCCAGTCGATCGAGTCGTCCTTGTTCACCCAGGAGACGTGCCAGAGCGCCACACCGGGCATCGACACGGTCGGGAAGCCCGCCTCGCCGGCACGGAGGCAGAATTCCGCGTCGTCCCACTTGATGAACGCAGGGAGCGACAGTCCCACCGTGCGGACCGCGTCGAGCGGGATGAGGCACATCCACCACCCGTTGTAGTCGGCGTCCATCCGCATGTGCAGCAGCGGCGACTGGCGCAGATTGGCGACACCGAAGTCGTGCGGCATCTTCTCCTGGTAGAGGTTGCGCCACATGAAGGGGCCCTCGTCGACGACCTCCGCCCAGCCGTGCAGCTTGGGGCGGTCGAGGAGGTCGAACATGTGTCCGCCGACGAGCACGGGCGTGGTGGCGAACTGACCGAAGACGATGGAGCGTCGCAGCGACTCCGGCTCGATGCGGACGTCGTCGTCCAGCAGCTGCACGAAGTCGCTCTCGGGGCGCTGCAGGGACTCGTGCATCGCACGGGCGAAGCCGCCCGATCCGCCGAGGTTGCCCTGGCGGATGACCTGCAGGGTCTCACCCAGACGCTCGGCGACCTCGGCGTAACCGTCCTGGTCCGCGACGAGCTGCGTGCCCTGGTCGACGAGGAAGATGCGGTCGACGAACTCCAGCGCATCCGGAGAGGAGGCGAGCGCCCTCAGGGTCTCGACGCAGTAGTCGGGCTTGTTGTAGGTCGTGATCCCGAGAGAGGCCTTCCCGGTGCGGGCGGGGGACTGCTCGGTGGTCCACTCCGCGCCCTCGAGCACGGCCGGCTTCTCATCGGCGACGATGTCGAACCAGATCCAGCCGCCGTCGCTGTACTGGGTGAGGTCGAGGTCGAACGAGGTCGTGGCCTCGCCGGTCACCTCACGCGTGGCCACGCGCTGGCGCACACCGCCGCCGTTGGAGCGGTAGACGAGGATGGTCGCCGGCCCCGTGGTCCGTACGGTGAGCTGCACCTCGCGGACGCTCGTCCAATGCTGCCAGTACGACGCGGGGAACGCGTTGAAGTAGGTTCCGAGGGAGACACGCCGACCGGCCACGATCCGGGCGCGGTGCCGTCCCAGGATGTTGCCGAGATGCGCGCGACTGGAGACCCGGACCGGTTCCTCCTCGATCACGGACCACGTCTCCGGGTCTGCGTACAGCGGGAGCAGATCGGGGTCGCGATCGAGCGGGAAGACGACGTTCTGAAGGACGTGGGCCACAGGGAGGTTCTCCGTTGTTGATGCCGCGGCCGCTGCCGGAGGGCAGCGCGGGACTCGACGAGCAGTGAGTAGCCTACCGGTGGTCGCCTTCGGATCTGCGGAGAGCCGATCCCCTGCGCTCGGCGTGGCTGGCTAGACTGACCGCGATGAAGGTACTGATCACCGGCGGGGCCGGCTACATCGGATCGACCGTGGCGACGGCGTGCATCGAGGCCGGGATCCAGGTCGTGGTGCTCGACGATCTGTCCACCGGGCTGGCGGCTTTCGGTGAGGGACGCAACCTCTACGTCGGCGACATCGCCGACGCCGACGTCCTCGACCGGCTGCTGGCGGACCACCCTGACATCGATGCCGTCGTGCACTGCGCCGCCCGGATCGTCGTGCCGGAGTCCGTCGCCGATCCGCTCGGCTACTACGACAGCAACGTCGGCAAGACGATCACTCTGCTGCGACGCCTGCGCGACGCCGGCATCGCGCGCATCGTCTTCAGCTCGTCTGCCTCGATCTACGCGGGGGAGACCGGCGACGGCGTGGATGAGGGCGGCCGCCTCGCCCCCTCCAGCCCCTACGCGGCGACGAAGGCCATGGTCGAGCAGATCCTCGCCGACGCCGCAGCAGCCGGCGACTTCCGCGCCATCGCGCTCCGCTACTTCAACCCGATCGGTGCCGACCCGAAGCTGCGGACCGGACTGCAGAATCCCACGCCGTCGCATGCGCTCGGCAAGATCATGCAGGCGCGGGCGGCGGGGGAGCCGTTCCAGATCACCGGCACCGACTGGGCGACCCGCGACGGATCGGGCCTGCGGGACTACATCCACGTCTGGGACCTCGCGCTCGCGCACGTCGCGGCGGTGGCCCGGTTCGACGATGTCGCGACGCCGGAGCAGCCGTATCAGGTGATCAACCTGGGCACCGGCGACGGCGTCACGGTCCGCGAGCTGGTTCAGGCCTTCGAGAGGGTGACCGGGGACCCGCTGCCCGTCGTCGAGACCGATCGCCGACCCGGGGACCAGGCCGGCGCCTTCGCGATCGTGGAGCGGGCGCGCGAGGTGCTGGGGTGGCGCGCGGAGCGCTCCGTCGACGACGGCGTCCGCGACGCCCTCGCCTGGGCGGAGAAGCTCCCCACCGTCCGCTGACGGCGCGCCGTCACTCCTGCGGGCGCAGAGTGGGGATGGCGCCGGTATGCGCGGCGTCGATGTTCTCGCGCCACGAGCGGGACTGCCCGGCGCGCAGGGCGCACAGGGCGAGCATGAACCACCCCGCGCCGACGAGTGTGAAGCTCTCGAACATCGAGTCCACCGCGAGAGTCACGAGCGTGATGGGCGTCCAGGCGTACACGACGGAGCGGCGGACGCTCGCGACCAGCCAGGAGCGGATCAGCGCGATGCCGCCGAGCAGGAGGAACAGCACCAACCCCGCCGCGCCGAGCTGCAGCAGCACGTCGAAGAAGGCGTTTAGCGCGCTCTGATGCCGGTCGTCGAGCTGGAAGTTGATGAACGTGAACGGATACTCTCCTCGGGCCCAGTCGCCGAACCAGCCCCATCCGGTGATGGGCTTGACGGCCACGAAGTCGAGGATCATGTTCCACAGCTCGGCCCGCATGGAGAAGTCGGATCCGGCGTCGAGCAGCGCGATGATCTGGTGACGCAGGGCGAATGCGACGGTGAGTGCGAGGGCGACCAGGACGCCCAACGTCCATTGCACGAGGTTCCGACGGGCCGGGGCGGTATGGCGGACGATGGTGAGCGCGACCGTGACGATTCCGACGGCGACGGCCAGCACGAGCACCGTCGGCGAGGACGACAGGAAGGCCAGCCCGCCGGCGAGGGCGACGGAGACCACCGCGAGAGGCGGATCGACGGATTGGGTGCGCCACTCGATCACGAAGGTGATCAGGGCGAGCACGGCGATGAAGCCGAGCATGTTCCGGCTGCCGAACAGTCCCTGGACCGGGCCGCCGGAGGCGAGATTGCCCTGGATATCCAGGAAGGCGAACGGGAGGTCGAGGAGCACGCCCGAGAGGATCTCCACGCCGAGGGAGATCCCGAGCAGGACGCGGAGGGTGTCGCCCAGCGCGCGGACGGTCTGCAGCGTGTCGCGGATGTGTCCGATGGTGATCGCGAGGAATGCGTAGCCGAAGAGCGAGAGCCAGCCCAGGATCGTGTCGGAGCGGTCGGTCGTCCACACCAGGCTCACGAGAGCCCAGGCGAGGAAGGCCAGCAGCGAGGACGGCGCGATGCGCAGCGGGGACAGCTCCTCTCTCCGCACCCAGAGGATCGCGGCGCCGAGCAGGCACAGGGCCGTGATGATGGTGGCGAGGGTGACGGCCGACGTCATCCGTCCGATCGCGAACGAGCCGAACACGGCGGTCAGTGCCGCCAGCGTGAACGCCCGCGCCATCTCCGCCGAGCCGAGGAGCCGGGCGAGCGGGTGTGCCACCGTCACGGCACCCGCCGCGGCGTCGCGCCGCGTTCGAAGACGAGATCCCGCTCGCCGACGCCTACCAGTGGCACCGACTTGAGCTTGAACGACAGCATCACCAGGAGCAGCCACCCCCACAGCATGATGGGGGTCGACTCGGTGAGCCCCTGCACCAGCAGCACGACGGTGAACAGGCTGGGCAGCAGCGTGAGCGGGGAGTAGGGGCGCCGCGCGTCGAGGTCCCACCGCGGGCGGTCGACGGCGAAGAACCAGGAGCGCCACAGGAGGCTGGCGTAGGCCACGGCCATCAGCACGAGGCCGACGATGCCGAGCTGCAGCAGCACGTCCAACCACATGTTGTGGGCGTGGAACACGGTGATCCCATGGTCGACGATCCAGCCGTCGAAAGCCGGGTCCGTGGGCACCCACGGGCTGGAGAAGCCGTTGCCGATGACGGGGTGCTCGCCGACCCGTTCGAGGACCGCCGCCCAGATCTTGTCGGAGCGGCCGGTGAGGTCGGCGCTGCGGCCGAGGAGGCCGAGGAGGGGCTCGCGCAGCAGCCACACGGCGAGAACGCCGAGGACGGTGGAGCCGATCGCGACGACGTAGATCCGGGTGCGCGCGGTGGGCGAGGCCGCTCGACGCATCAGCAGGGCGACGACGAGGACCACGGCGGCCGCGGCGGCGCACACGAGCGCAGTCGCCGACGCGGTGCGGACGAGGAAGTATGCCGCGAGGAGCATCCACAGCGCGAGCGTGGTCCGCCAGCGGGCTCGCGCGGCGAAGAGCACGCCGAAGGTGATCAGCGCGAACAGCGACACGATGCCGAGCAGGTTCGCGTTGCCCAGGATGCCCTGGATGCGTCCGCCGTCGAAGAGGTTGTCGCGGACCCAGTACCACTGGGGGTCGATCTTCCCGTCGGGGATGTCCGCGAAGTTCGGCAGCAGGGGACCGTGGAGGACCAGCGACACCCACAGCTCGAGGGCGAGGGAGAGGCCGAGGATCCATTTGAAGGCCGACGACAGGGCGCGCACGATCTCATGCCAGGTCAGCACGTGTGCGATGAACAGACCGTTCACCGTGACGGCCGCCAGGAGCACACCCGTGGCGACGGTGGGGACGCGCCACTGCGACCAGGCGACCGAGAGGAGGGCGAGTGCCGTGTAGCCCATGGCCGCCCACGGCAGCCGACGCCAGCGGAATGACTGCGGGCGCTTCCTGGCGAGCATCGGGACGCCGATCGCGAGGGTGGCCGCGCTAAAGAGGGCGAGCACGATCGCGGCCCCGATCTCGCCGACGAGGTTGTACACCGCCGAATGCGCGAAGGCCACGAAAAGGACGGCGATGACGTATCCGCGTAGCAGGAGATGCCCCGTGGACTCGCGCTCGGGCGCGGTGGGCGGGGCTGCCACCGGGTGCTTGGTGTACTGGGCCATCGCGACTCAGGCTACCTCGACGGGCCCGGATCCGACCTGTCCGTCGCGCCGGGCTCTACGCTGGGGGCATGCTGCGCAGCCTCACCAACGTGCCCCGCGACTACGCCTGGGGATCGTCCTCCCTCCTCGCCGAGCTCGAAGGCCGCACCCCGGCGGGCGTGCCGGAGGCCGAGGTGTGGTTCGGCGATCACCCGGGCGATCCCGCCGACCTCGCGGACGGCGGGACGCTGGACGAGGTGACCGGGGGCACGCTGCCGTACCTGCTGAAGCTCCTCGCCGCCGCGCGGCCGTTGTCGATCCAGGTGCACCCGACCAGGGAGCAGGCGCAGGAGGGGTGGGCACGGGAGAGCTCGCTGCCGCTGGACGACCCGCGGCGGAACTACCGCGACGCCAATCACAAGCCGGAGCTGATCGTCGCCCTGAGCGATCGCTTCGAGTCGCTCAGCGGCCTGCGTCCGGTCGCGGACACCCTGCGACTTCTCGACTCCCTCGACGACGTCCCCGGGGTTCGCTCCCTGCGGGAGCGGCTCTCGGGCGAGGGCGACCCCCTCCGGGGCGCGATCGGCTGGCTGCTCGGAGGGCAGGCGCAGGGCGACGTCGACGAGATCATCTCTGCCGTCGTCAGCGCCGCCTCCGGTGACGCAGGGGAGCGGGAGCCGGCTCTGCGGGCGGTGGCCGCGATCGCCGAGGCCTCGCCGGGCGACCCGGGGGTCGTCGTCGCCCTGCTCATGAACCACGTGGTGCTGCGCCGCGGCGAAGGCGTCTTCCTGCGGGCGGGACTCCTGCACGCCTACCTCTCCGGCCTCGGCGTGGAGATCATGGCGGCGAGCGACAACGTGCTCCGCGGTGGTCTGACCCCCAAGCGCATCGATGTCCCCGAGCTGCTCGCCGTGCTGGACACCACCCCCGGCGAGGTGCCGGTGCTGCGGCCGACGGCCGACGAGGCCGTGACGACGTACTCCGTGCCCGTCCCGGATTTCGCGCTCCAGCGGGTCCGGCTCGATGACGCTCCGGTGACCCTGGACGTCTCCGGCCCGACGATGGTACTGGCCACGGCCGGGGCCGTCCACGTGACCGCGGAGTCCGGCGTCGAGACCGTCGTCCCGGTCGGCACGGTGGCGTTCGCCGACGCCGACGAGCGCTCTCTCATGCTCTCCGGTGCGGGCGAGGCCTTCGTCGCGACCCCCGGCCGCTGAGGCGTCGTCCTCGGGTCGGCGACACGCCGAGCGACGTCCAAGAACCTTCAAGAATCGCTTGAGGGTTTACGATCCGCGACTTGACCGGAGGGAATGACACGGGTGTAATTAGGTGAGCACGGCCCGCCAGGGGGGCGGTTTCTGAAGGGTTGGAGGTCGAGATGACGGGTTACCGTTCCGATGTGCCGGAGAACTGGTTCGTCGATCCGGTCAACCTCGGTGTCCCCGGGGTCCGCCGGTCCGACCAGGATGACGACAACGCCCTCGCCTGGCAGAGCGATGCGCTCTGCTCGCAGACCGACCCTGAGGCGTTCTTCCCGGAGAAGGGCGGCTCGACGCGGGACGCCAAGCGCATCTGCACGGCGTGCGACGTCCGTGGCGAGTGCCTCGAGTACGCGCTGGCCAACGACGAGCGCTTCGGCATCTGGGGCGGTCTCTCCGAGCGCGAGCGGCGCAAGCTCAAGCGTCGCGCCAGCTGACCAGACTTCGCGGCGCGGCTTCCCGGGCGCGCCGGGAGCGGTGCGCATCCCCGCGTGACGCCCCGCATAGGCTGACCACGTCATGCCAGCCCGAGTTCATGCCCTCATCGTCGCGCGCCCCGGCCCCTCCGCCCGCGCCCAGCTCCTCCGCACGCTCGACGCGGTGCGCGCGCAGACGCTCCCGCCCGCGGCCGTCACGCTGATCATCTGCGGCGACGCCACCACCGCACGGGAGAGCGAAGCTGTCGCCGCCACCGTCGAGGGCATCATCGAGGCGCGCGCGTCGACCTCCTTCGCCGAGGCCCTCGATCTGGCGCGCCCCCGCGTCCTCGACGGATCGGCGATCTGGATCCTCGCGCAGGACACCGCCCCGCACCCGCGTGCGCTGGAGCGCCTCACGGGCATGCTGGAGCGCTCGCCGTCCGCCGCGATCATCGCGCCGAAACTCGTCGCCACCGACAATGAGCGCGAGATCGTCTCCTTGGGTGTGAGCATGACCACGTTCGGCCGCTCGGTCGAGCTGGCGGCCGGGGAGTTGGACCAGGGCCAGCACGACCGGATGGACGACGCCCTCGGCGCCGACATCCGCGGCCTGCTCATCCGCGGCGAGGTGCGCGAGGCGTTGCGCCCCGATCCCGCCCTCGGCGGTGCCGACGAGGGTCTCGACCTCGGCGTGCGCGCGCGGCTCGGAGGCGGCCGTGTCGTCCTCGCTCCGGCTGCGCGGGTCTCCGCCGCGCCGGACGGCCCTGCGGCGCTTCCGACGGGACGAGCACGCCGCGCCTTCGTCACCCGCCTCGCACAGTTGCACCGCCGCCTCGCCTATGCGCCTGCCGCCGCCGTGCCGCTGCACTGGCTGACGTTCCTGCCACTCGCACTGTGGCGTTCCCTCACCCATCTCATCGGCAAGCGGCCGGAGGCCGTGTTCCCGGAGTGGGGGGCGGCTCTCCTCGCGATGGTCCGTTTCGGCGCCGTCGCCCGATCGCGCGCCCGGATCCGTTCGTTCCGTTCCTCCAGCTGGGCGAGCATCGCCCCGCTGCGCGTCACCCCCGCACAACTGCGTCGTCGGCTCGACGACGGGCACGGCAGCGAGCACGGTGCCGTCAGCGAGCTCCGCTTCTTCTCCGGGGGCGGAGCCTGGGCGGTGCTGGCCGCGCTGGTGGTGAGCATCGCCTCCTTCACGAGTCTCCTGGCGTGGCCGGCGCTGGGAGGCGGTGGCCTCCTGCCCTTGCGTGAGACCGTGGGCGCGTTGTGGCAGGACGCGGCATGGGGTCTGCGCGGGGTCGGTGTCGATCTCGTCGGACCGGCCGACCCGTTCGCCGCGATCATCGCCGTCCTGGGGTCGCTGTGGCCGGGCGCGCCGTCCTTCGCGATGGTGCTGCTGTGGATCCTCGCGCTGCCGCTCGCCGTCCTCGGCGGATGGTTCGCCGCGACTCGGGTCACCGATCGGGCCGGACTGCGCATCTTCGCCGGCATCGCGTGGGCGCTCGCGCCGACCTTCCTCACCGCGCTCGTGGACGGGCGTCCTTCTGCCGTGCTCGTCCACCTGCTGCTCCCATGGCTGTTCCATTCGGCGGTGGTCGCCCACCGCTCCTGGGGCGCGGCGGGCAGTGCGTCCCTGCTCCTGGCGGCGGTCGTCGCCTGTGCGCCGGTCCTGGCTCCGGCCCTCGCGCTGCTGTGGGTCGTGGCTCTGGGGATCGTGCTCGGCACGGCGCAGTTCCGAGGGGCGGGCCGCCTGCTCTGGCTTCCCCTGCCCACCGCGGTGCTGTTCGCTCCCCTGATCTTCTGGCAGCTCGCCCACGGCACCGCGCTCGGTCTGCTCGCCGATCCCGGCCTGACGTGGCTCGGGCCGCAGGCGTCGGCTGACGCCGCCGGACGCCTGGCGATCGCCGGGGGCTTCCCGACGAGCGATCTGGCGGGCTGGGCGAGCGTCGTCCCCGGAACCTGGGCAGCGCTGCTGTGCGCACCGCTCGCGCTGCTCGCGCTGGGGTCAGCCGTCTCCCCTCGATGGCGGGCGGGCATCACCCTGCTGGTCGTCGCGCTCAGCGGACTCGCGACCGCCTTTCTCGCCGTCGGGATCAGCGTCGCCGCCGCGGGGAGCGCTCCGGTGCCGATCTGGCCCGGCACCGGTCTGAGCCTCGCCTGGATCGGCGTCGTGGGTGCCGCGACGATCACGCTCGACACGGCGATCACGCTGCCGCGCCTGCGCGTCGCCGCCACAGGGGTGGCCGCCCTCGCTCTCGTGGTGTGCGCCGTCCCCGCTCTCACCGCCTTCCACACCGACCGCTCCGCACTGACGAACGGCCCCGAATCCACCCTTCCCGCCTATGTGCGAGCCCAGGCGGCCGGGGATCGGCCGATCTCCACTCTCATCCTCACGCCGCAGAACGACGGCGGTCTCGCTGTCGACGTGGTGCACGGTCCCAGCGAGACCCTCGGCTCGCAGACGACGATGCTCTCGACGGCGGTCGAACCGCAGGGGACCGACATCGCGACTCTCGCCGTCGACCTCATCTCCGCCCGCGACTTCGACGCGCCGGCGGAACTGCTCGCGCAGGGGATCAGCTACGTCCTCCTCGCGGAGGCGCCGGGTGAGGGGGATCGCGCACGCACACTGCGCACGGCGTCCGTCGCCGCGATCGACCAACGGGCCGGCCTCGTGCAGGCAGGGTCGACGGATCGAGGAGTCCTCTGGCGTCTCGAGGGCGAGCCGGCGGCGCCGGCGTCGCTGAGCGCGACCCAGGAGGGCACGGCCCGGATCGTCGTGACGGTGCAGCTCCTGGTCCTGCTCGCCGCGCTGCTCCTGTCCATCCCGACGCGCGCGTCGCGTCGGGCGGCGCGGGCGCAGTCGCGGATCGTCGGCAGGGCGCCGGAGGAGCCGCTGGTGCTCCCGCGCCATGCGGAGGACACCGTGCCAGACGCAGCCGACGTGCCGCCGGTCGGCGCCGTCGAGGATCCGCAGGACGAGCCCGCGCTGGCCGACGAGGCGCTCGCCCCGATCGCCGACGCCCAGCCGACCGACGAAGACCATGACGACGTGCCGGACGGCGATCCCACCGACACCCCTGCGTCCGTCGAGAGCCGAGGAAGCACCGGCACCGAGGAGGACCACCGATGACCGGCAACCGTGCGTTCCGCGTCGCCGCGACCAGTGCGCGCGTCGTCACTGGAGTCGTGGTCGCCGCGGCCTGTGTGCTGGGCGTCGCGACCGCCGTGCACGCCCCTTGGCCGACCGTGACGCACGAGCCGGCACAGCAGCAGGTGACTCCGCTCCCCGGGGACAGCGTCCTGGTGTGCGCGGGCGATTTCCACGCTCTCGGTCGCAACACGGCCGCCCCGTCGGAGATGCGCCGGGCGGCGACTCCTGAACTCACGACAGGGGGCACGAGCGGTGTCCCGTCGCAGGCGGGGCTCGCCGTCCCGGATCTGGTGGACGGGCAGGAGGTGCCCGTGCTCACCGGTGCCGTCGAGGGACGCACGGCGCCGCTCATCGCGGGAGCCGAGTCGTCCACCCTGGCCGCGGACGACCTCGCCGGTTTCGCGGCTTCGCCCTGCGGCATCCCGCGGCTGGAGTCGTGGCTCGTCGGAGGGTCGGTGGGCACCGGAGCCGAGGACGTGGTCCTCCTCGCCAACGCGTCCGACGTCCCCGCGACCGTGACCCTCGCGGTCTACGGATCGGCGCGTGGCGGTCGTACCGTCATCGTCCCGCCGCGCACGCAGACGGCGCTGCCGCTGACCTCCGTCGCCGCAGGGAACGACATCCCCGTCGTCAAGGTGAGCGCGGTCGGGGCACCGGTCCGCGCCGTCCTGCAGTCCGCGCTGATGCAGGTGCTCGACCCGGTGGGGGCCGACCAGCAGGAAGCGGTGCCCGGGCCTCAGCAGCGCGTCGTGCTCCCGGGCGTGCAGGCGTTCGCCGCGACGGGGGACCAGGGGGACATGACGGTGCTGCGACTGCTTGCTCCCGGCGCGGACGCGCTCGCCCAGGTCCGTGTGACCGCCGAGGGCGGCGGCCCCGGTCTGGACGAGTTCACGGTGCCGCTGACCGCGGACGAGCCGGCCCAGGTCTCGCTCAGCGGACTCGAGCCCGGGACGTACACCGTGGAGATCGAGGCCGACGCCCCGGTCATCGCGGGAGTCCGTCAGCAGGACGGCTTCGGAGCGGATTCCGACTTCGCGTGGGTCACCCCCGCCCCCGAGATCGATGCGGAGGTCGCGTTCGCGGTGCCGTCCGGTCCGTCTCCGCGACTGCAACTGGCCAACACGTCTGACGAGGACACCACCGTCTCGCTCTCGTCCGTCGACGGCGGCTCGCCGCAGGAGATCGTCATCCCGGCGGGGGAGACCCGTGGCCTCGATGTCGCCGCGGAGACGACCTACCTGCTCCGGCCCTCGGGCGAGGTGCACGCCGCCGTCGCGATGACCGCGCCCGGCGCCGTCGCCGTGCTCCCGGTCCCACCGTCCCCTGGTGTCGAGACGTCGATCACCGTCTACCCCTGACGAGCCGGATCAGTGGTCGTGGCCCAGATCCCACGGCTCCCGGCCCACGTACTCGGCCGCCGCGCGGAAGACAGCGCTCTCGATCGCCATCCGTCGATGCGCGGCGTCGTCGTGACCGGGCGGAAGAAGGCGTTCGATGGGGATGCGGAAGAGGACGATCCTCCGCTGCTCACGGTCGAGATGCCAGCGCGGCACCTCGCCGTCGGCGTCGTATGACGGCAGCGCACCGATCTCGAACCGGACGTCCTGGAGCTCCGGCCACGTCCCGCGGAGGAACTCGACCGCGGTGCCGACGGTGAGATCGAAGCGATCGATGCGCCCGTCCAACGGGGCGAGCGGAGGCTTGACGACCTCGCTGCGCCCGAGGCGGCCGTGTCGGCCGTGCCTGGCACCGCGGCGAGCGGTGGAGGCGGGGACGGAACGGCGACGGGGCATGTCGAAAGTCTAGGCGCAGCGGCCACTTCCGGCGCGGCACCGCCGCCGCGGTCGGATGGAGTCGTACGCTGACGGAGATGGACGGACGACTGTGCTCGAAGGTCGGCTGCGCGCGCGAGGCCGTGGCCACCCTCACGTATGACTACGGCGACCAGATGGCTGCGCTCGGCCCGCTCGGCGCGGCGAACGATCCGCAGGCGCACGACCTCTGCGCGCCGCACGCCGACCGGCTCTCGGTCCCCGCGGGATGGCTCGTCGTCCGCCACGAGGCGCTGCGCGCATGAGCGTCGACCGGCCCTGACCGGCGAGGCCGTCAGACGCTCAGACGACGACCGGTCAGGCGCTCCGCGCGCCGGTCCGCGTTGGCGAGCGCGCGGCGTTCGCGCTCGCGCCGGAGAACGGTGACACCGACCAGGACGAGCTCGGGTGGCGCAGCCGGCAGCGGGGAGATGAAGGGCGCGGCCTCGGCGAGCAGATCACGGGCCACTCGCTCCCGTGCAGCCGGGAGCATGCGAGGAGCGCTCACCAGGAACTGCGAGATGCGCCGGGCGAGTCGGTCCGGAAGGCGCGCCACATCGGCCACCTGCGCCCACGCCGTCAGCTGCGGAGGCAGCACCGGCGCGAGCGTGACCAGCTTCGGAGTGCGCACCCGCTGGCTGTACGTGCCGGCGACGAGGTCGCCGAGGCGCTGGGATCGTGCGGTGAAGGCGCCGACGAGCACGGCAAGGCCGCCGAAGGTGAGGTAGATCTCGAGGACGCCGAGGAGCGCGCGGATGAACGCGTGGCGGAATCCGGCCGCTCCGCCGTCCATCCGCACGATCCTCCCGCCGATGGCCAGCTTTCCGAGGCTGCGTCCCTTGAGCGCCACCTCCATCGTGATCGGCAGGACGACGAAGCTGAGGACGAGGGAGGCCACGAGGGCGATGCGGTCCGTGGCCGGGTCGAGCACGCCGATGTCGAGGAGCCAGATGCGCAGGAGGATCGATCCGATGAAGACGGCATAGCCGAGCAGCATGTCGATGACGGCGCCGGCCGCCCGAAGGAGGAACCCCACGGGCTGGACGTCGATCGCGACCGCCTCCCCGGAGAGCACCTCGTCGGAGACGTCGATCTGCGCGGACATGAGTACAGTAAATCAGGTGGATGCCGATGCCCTCACCGATGCGCGCCGGTCCGAATGGGAACGGCTGGACACCCTCAGCCGCGCCCGTCTGGACGGTGCCGGGGTGGACGAGCTCATCGTGCGGTACCGCGCCGCCTCGGCCGACCTCGCGGAGCTGAAGACCTCCGTCGGGGAGTCGCCGCAGGGCGCCTACCTCTCCACGATCCTTGTGCGCGCGCGGCTCCGGCTCACGGGTGCCGCCGACAGCATCCTCACGCAGACGTCGCGGTTCTTCCGGCTCCAACTGCCCGCAGCCCTGTACCGGCTGCGGTGGACGACCCTCGTCATCGCCCTCGCCTTCGTGGCCGTCGCCGTCGGCACCGCGGCCTGGATCGCGAGCGACCCCGCCCTGGTGGCCACGCTCGGGCCGCCCGACACTCTTCAGCAGTACGCTGACGAGAGCTTCACCGGGTACTACACGGAGAACCCCGCCGCCGTGTTCATGGGCATGGTCTGGACGAACAACGCCTGGATCGCGATGCAGTGCGTGCTGTTCGGCGTGACCGGGATCTGGCCCGTCTACATGCTCGTGCAGAACGCCATGGGTCTCGGCACCTCCGGAGCGGTGATGGCCGTCCATGACAAGGCCGACCTCATGGTCCTGTACATCCTTCCGCACGGCATGCTCGAGATGACGTGCATCTTCGTCGCTGCGGCCGCGGGTCTGCACATGTTCTGGGCCTGGGTCGCCCCGGGCCATCGCACCCGCGGCGAGGCGCTCGCGGAGGAGGGCAGGGCACTGGCCACCGTCGCCCTCGGTCTGGTGTTCGCGCTCTTCCTCTCCGGACTCGTCGAGGGTTTCGTGACCGGATGGGCCCTGCCCTGGCCGGTCAAGATCGGCATCGGTGCCGCGGCCCTCGCGGTCTTCCTCATCTACATGCTCGTGATCGGCCGACGCGCCTCTCGTCGCGGCGAGACCGGTGATCTCGTGGAGTACGAGTCCGGTACGCCGCGGCTCGTCGCCGGGTGAGGGTCGGCGTCCGCGGTCAGAGCCGCCCCGCCGCCTTGAGCTCGAGGTAGCGGTCGGCGATCCGCGGCGGAAGGTCTTCGGGATCCGCGGCGATGGCCTCGCCACCGGCCCGACGGATCGCGTCGGCGACGTTCTCGGCGTCCCGCAGCGTGCGCTCGGCGGCGGCGGCGAGGTAGACGTCCTCCCTGGACCGCCTGGCGCGGGCGAGCGCGGCGATGCCGTCGTCCGTCACCGAGCCGACCAGCACCGTCATGGCCCGCGAGGCGTCGGGGAATGCGCCGAGGAAGCCGCGAGCCGATTCGGCGGCGTCCTGCGCCGTGAGGACGACGAGGAGGGAAGGGCGCGTGGTCAGCGTACGCACCGCTGCGAAGGCCGCATGCCAATCCGTGTCCACGAGTCGGGCGTGCACCGGAGCCATCGCATCGGTGAGCGCGGGCAGGAGCGCGGCGCCGTCCACTCCGGTCACCCGTGCCCGGGCGACCCTGTCGTGCATGAGGAGGTGGACGTGATCCCCCGCCCGTGCGGCGAGCGCCGACAGCAGGAGCGCCGCCTCCAACGCCGCATCGAGCCGCGTGCCGTCACCGACCCTGGCGGCAGCCGTTCGGCCGGTGTCGACGATGAGGACCACATGCCGGTCCCGCTCGGGACGCCAGGTGCGGAGCATCGTCGTCCCCGCCCGCGCCGTCGCCCGCCAGTCGATCGAGCGGACGTCGTCCCCGCGGACGTACTCGCGCAGCGAGTCGAACTCGGTGCCCTGGCCGCGGACCTGGATGCTCGTGTTGCCGTCGAGCTCGCGCAGGCGCGCCAACCGGGAGGGCAGATGCTTGCGCGAGGTGAAGGCCGGGAGCACGCGGATCGCGCCGCGGACGGGGTGCTGCGCCTGTCGGCCCGCGAGCCCCAGTGGCCCGCGGGACCGGAGCACGACGAAGGCACTGACGAGCTCGCCCCGGCGCCGCGGACGCAGGGGGATGTCCACCCGCCGTCGTTCGCCGGGCGGGATGCGCAGGTGCTGCCGCTCGGACGGCGCTCCCGCGGTGGGCTGCCAGGCGTCGCGGAGGAGGACGTCGAGCAGCCGGGCCCCGCGGTTCTCCACCGCCACGCTCACCGGGATCAGCTCGCCGAGGCGCGCGCGCGACGGGACCCGACGGGTGACGGTCGCCGCGCGCGGGTCGCCTGCGAAGACGAGATCGACGCCGACGAGGAGGGCGCAGAGACCGATCCACCCGCCCAGGACGGCGTAGGGCGGGAAGCCCGCCAGTCCGGCGAGGACCAGCGGCACGATGCCGACGGCGAGGGCGACGGCGAGACGGCCCGTGACGAACACCTAGATCGGCACCCGGGTCTGCTGGACCACCGACGTCAGCACGGCGTCCGCGGACACGCCCTCCATCTGGGCGTCGGGGCGGAGCTGGAGACGATGCCGCCACACCGGCACGAGCATCGTCTGGACGTGGTCGGGGGTCACGGCGGTGGAGGCGTTCAGCCACGCCCAGGCCTTCGCCGCGGCGAGGAGGCCGGTCGAGGCGCGGGGGCTGGCGCCGAGCTCCACGGACGGCGACTGCCGGGTCGCCCGGGCCAGATCGACCACATAGCCGAGGACGTCGTCGGTCACGTCCACCCGGGCTGCGGCGCGCTGGGCGGCGCGGATCTCGTCGGCGCCGATCACCGCCTCCACTCCCGTGAGGTCCCGCGGGGAGAAGCCCTGGGCGTGGCGTCGCAGCACGGACACCTCCGCGTCCCGCTCCGGCATGCCGACGACGAGCTTCATCAGGAAGCGGTCGAGCTGGGCCTCCGGCAGCGAGTACGTCCCCTCGTGCTCGATCGGGTTCTGCGTCGCGGCGACGAGGAAGGGATCGGGCAGCGCGCGGCTCACACCGTCCGCCGAGACCTGGCGTTCCTCCATCGCCTCCAGGAGCGCCGCCTGTGTCTTCGGCGGTGTGCGGTTGATCTCGTCCGCCAGCAGGATGTGGGTGAAGACCGGTCCGGCGCGGAAGTCGAACTCCCCGGTCCGGGCGTCATAGACGAGAGACCCTGTGACGTCCCCCGGCATCAGGTCGGGCGTGAACTGCACCCGCTTGGTGTCGAGGCCCAACGCGCGTGCGAACGAGCGCACGACGAGGGTCTTCGCCACCCCCGGCACCCCTTCCAGCAGCACGTGGCCCCGAGCCAGGAGCGATACGAGGAGGCCGGTGACGGTGCCGGCCTGGCCCACCACCGCTTTGTCGACCTCGGTGCGGACGCGGTGCATGGCCTGCCGCAGCGCGGCGTCGTCGGCGGGACTGTTCTCGTCGGTCACGGGGTCTCCTCGGCTTCGGTCGGGAAAGGGATGCGGGGTGGACGGGTGCTCATGCGGGGCTCCCCGGGGGCTGTGTGCTCGTCTCCACGGCTGTCTCCAGCTCGTCCAGGCGTCGGGCGAGGGCGACGAGCGCGGCGTCATCGCCGGGCGGTGGCCCCGCCAGAAGACTCTGCAGTGTGCCGCGGGGGATCCGGAGGCGATCGGCGGCGGCGTCGGCGATCTCGTCCGCGTCGGCGTGCACGGCCAGCCCGAGGCGTCGCGCGAGTCGTCTTCGGGCGCCTTCCCGGAGCGCTTCGGCGGCGTGCGCGGCGTCGGCGGCCCTGGCGGTGAGGCGGGCGCGTCCGTGCATGGTCTCCGACGCGCGCACGGTGACGGGGAGCGTCTCGGCGACGAGCGGACCGAATCGCCGGCCTCGGGCGATCGCGACGGCGAGGCCGGCGATGAGCAGCAGCAGGATCGCCGGCGTGACCCATTCGGGGGTGAGCGTGCCGAGGGTGTCGGGGGAGGCGGTCTCGATGTCGGTGTCCTCGAAGGACGGCACGTACCAGACGACCCGGTCGGTCTGCCCGAGCAGGGCGAGGGCGAGCGCGGCGTTGCCGTCTTCGGCGAGAGCCGCGTTGCTGAACAGCTTCACGCCCTCGACGACAGCGCGGTATCCGTTCCTCTCGTCGACGAGGACGGCGGCGGCGCCGTCTTCGCCGAAGCAGCCGGTGACGCCGTCGGCGGGGGCGAAGAGCCGATCGGGGCGGATATCGCCGATCTCGGCGAAGGCGGGCACGGCGCACCCGGCTGATCGCGGCGATGCCGAGCCGGAGGCGTTCTCTCCGATGGCGAGTTCGCTCAACAGGTGCGTTCCCGTGGAGAGGAAGACGACTCGGTCGGCCGGGGCGAGGAGATCCGCCAGCGCGTCGTCGGAGAGGGCGTAGGGATTGGTCAGGGCGAGGGTGCTGTCCGCGTCGAGAGCGGCGACAGCGGCGGCCCGGGAGCGGACGACCTCCACCTCGACCCCCTGATCCCGCAGGATCTCGGCCAGGGCGAGGGCGCCGGTTCCCGAGCGGCTCTCCGGATCGAGGGTGCCGCGCGCGCCGGGTCCGCTCGCCGCGAGCTGGGAGGCCGCGAGGGCGACCCCGATCACGAGTGCCGCGACGAGGAGCCATCCGAGGACGGAGGCGGTGCGACGCCGCGGACGCTCGGCGGTGCCGCCGGCGGCGAGGGCGGGTGCGGTCGTCGTCAAGCGGGCACCTCCTCGGGGCGGCGGGCACGGAGGCGTTCGTCGGTCGCAGCGAGGTGCCGGTAGTCGTCCTCGGTGGCCGGGTGCCGGAGATAGCGCACATCGTCGAAGCATGCAGCGGCGCGCCGGAGGGCGTCCGCCTCATCGGCGAACACCGCGCTCGCGGAGCGGGCGAGCGACTGCGCGGTCGCGCCGGGCGCCGGATCGATGAGGTCTCGTTCGAGCAGGTTGCGGGCGATCGCGCGATACCGGAGCACGACGGCGGTGTCCCAATCCTCCTGGCGTGCGCTGCGCTCGGCATCGGCGCGGAGCTGTGCGGCGCTGCGGTCGTCGGCGGCACCGAGTAGGTCGCCGGGCGCGCGCCGGATCGTCCGGGAGCGTCGGGGGCGTCCCCAGACGATCAGCGCGGTGATCAGGGCCGCGGCGATGAGGACCGTGACGACGATGAGCGCGGTGGGGCCGACGTTCGCCCCGTTGTCCCCGCTGAAGAGATCGGTGAGGAAGCGCATCACATCGCGGGCGAGCAGATCGAACCAGGTGGGCTTGGCGTCCGCGTACCGCGGGTTGGACAGCTCCTCCTCGGCCCAGCGTCGTGCTTCGTCCCCATCCGGGACGAAGACGTCGTCGAAGCGTCGCATCATGGCTGCGGGGTGCTGCCCGGAGCTGTCCATCCGCCGCCGGCCTCGGCGGGGGGTGAGGCCGGAGGCGCCGGTGCGGGCGGGGGCGGCGGGGCGAAGGCGGGGGGAGCGGGAGGCGCCGTCTGCACGCCGGGCGCGGGCGGTGGCGCGTACCCGGGGGGACCGTACGCCGGGGGACCGTACCCGGGGGTGCCGTACCCGGGGGTGCCGTACCCGGGGGCACCGTATGCCTGCGTCATCATGACGTGCTCCGGCACCTGGCGCGGCGGGGGAGCACTGGTGACGGCTCGCGAGGGATCGACCGCGAACGGATCGCCGAGCTGCTCCTCGGGGAGGCCGAGGTCGCGGCGCTCGACATGGGAGAGGAGGGCCTGGTCCAGACCCTCGTAGCGCATCCGGCAATCGAGGTAGACGAGCACGCCGCCGGTGCTCTGCACGACGATGGCGATCGCCTGCAGGATCAGCAGGAGCACCTGCGGGGCGAGGAGAGCGAAGACGTACCCGACGACCGCGCTCGGCTCACTGGCGCCGGTCGGCGCGATGACGGTGCCGAGGAACGAGGAGAGCATGGCGGTCGGGAAGCTGACCACCTGCATCGCGAGGCCCATGATCAGGCTGATGAGGAACGTGACGCCGAACGCGACCCAGAACCGGCCGCGGGTCAGGCGCCAGGACCGCACGAACGCCTCCCGGAAGCGCGCGCGCTCCAGCACGAGGATCGAGGGGACGAGCAGCAGCTTGGTCGACAGCCAGACCGTGAGCGGGATCGCTGCCAGGCCCAGGAGGACCACGACGAGCACGACGATGCCGATCATCTCGGGGTGCCGCCGAGGCCGCCGGCGATGAGCGCGCCGATGACCCCCGCGACGATCGCCAGGCCGCCGAAGAGGGCGACCACCGAGAGGGACGCGAACCCGGCGAGCCGCCAGAACGCCGGGAGCATGCGACGCCACAGCATGCGCAGTGTCGCCTTGACGCCGATCGTGGCGTAGCCGACCTCGGCGGCCACGACGCCCTGCATGAGAGCGGTGAACGCGATGGACGCGAGCCCGACGATGAGTCCGGCGAGGAGGTTGATGGCGATGGTGCCGGCGAACACGGCCTCGAAGTCGGGGGAGGAGGGCGAGACCGTCTCCAACCGGGAGAACGTCGTGAACAGGACGACGCCCATCACCCCGGCGGTGGCGATGACGACCACGAGCTGGATGACGACGGCGAACCCGAACAGGACCTTGGGATTGTGCCGCAGCGCCGCGAAGGCCTTGCCCAGCAGCATGCCGAAGGTCAGCGGGTGAAGGGGGATGATGCCCTTCCGGGGAGCTGGGGTCCACGTCTGGCCGCTCACGGGCCTCCCTCCGTCGTGCGCTCCCATCGTGTCATATCCTCGCGCTGAGGCGCAGACCTGCGGAGGGCGGGACTCGGTGCCATAAGGTAACAGTTATGACCTCACGCATCCTTGTGGTCGACGACGACACCGCGCTCGCCGAGATGATCGGCATCGTGCTGCGCACGGAGGGATTCGAGCCGGTGTTCTGCGCGGACGGCGCGCGCGCCGTCGACGAGTGGCGCGCGCAGCGTCCCGACCTGGTGCTCCTCGACCTGATGCTCCCCGGTATGGACGGCATCGAGATCTGCACGCGGATCCGCGCCGAGTCGGGGGTGCCGATCATCATGCTGACGGCACGCAGCGACACGGCCGACGTGGTGCGCGGTCTCGAGGTCGGGGCCGACGACTACATGGTCAAACCGTTCAATCCCAAGGAGCTCGTGGCGCGCATCCGCACCCGGCTGCGGCCGACGCCGCAGGCCTCCAGCGAGCAGCTGCGGATTGGCGACCTCACCGTCGACGTGGACGCGCACGAGGTGCGCCGCGGGACGACGCCGATCGCCCTCACACCGCTGGAGTTCCAGCTCCTCGTGGCCCTCGCCTCCAAGCCCCAGCAGGTGTTCTCCCGGGAGATGCTCCTCGAGCAGGTCTGGGGGTACCACTACAAGGCCGACACCCGGCTCGTGAACGTGCACGTGCAGCGCCTGCGGGCGAAGGTGGAACTCGACCCGGACAACCCCAAGATCGTCATGACGGTCCGCGGCGTGGGCTATCGCGCCGGCAGCGTCACCTAGGGACCCCATGGCCGCGACGACAGCGACCACGGCCGTCGCCGTCCTCCGCGACTGGCGCGGTTGGCCGGACGTGCTGGCGGCGCTGTGGCGACGGTCGCTCCGGTTCCGTACCCTCGCGATCACCCTGGTCGCCACCTCGTTGGCGATCTTCATCACGTGCGTCACGATGGCGCTCGTCATCCAGAACGACCTCTTCGTGTCCCGGAAGAACGTGGCGCTGGAGGACGCACGGCGTGCGGTGGACCAGGCGCAGTCGCTTCTGGACGTGGCGGAGGTGGGCGATGATCCCGCCGCTCTGACCGATCTGTGGAACGGCATCCCCGACACCCTCTCCCGGACGTCGAGTGCTGATCTGCTCGCCGGCTTCAAGATCCAGGACGGCTCGGGGGCGGTCCGGCTCAACGGCTTCACCGCCGGACTCACACCGGATCTGCTGAGCCCCGAGCTGCAGGCCAGGGTCCGCGAGTTCGACGACCGGCAGGCCTGGCAGTCCGTCGCCCTGCCCACGGAGGACGGCGGCGTGGTGCCGGGCATCGTCGTGGGGCAGCAGCTCCAGGTGCCGCAGGCCGGGTCCTTCGAGATCTACTTCGCCTACGACCTCGCCGACGCCGACCAGACCCTCGTCTTCGTGCAACGCACCCTGTGGATCGCCGGGATCGGGCTGGTGGCCATCGTCGCGGCCATCTCCTGGATCGTGCTGCGGACGGTGTCCACTCCGATCGTCCAGGCGGCGGAGACGAGCGCGCGGCTCGCGGCGGGTGACCTCGGGGTGCGGCTGGAGGTGCACGGCGAGGACGAGCTCGCGACCCTCGGTCGCTCCTTCAACGCGATGGCCGACAGCATCGAGGCGCAGATCAAGGAGCTCGGCGAGCTGTCGATGGTCCAGCAGCGCTTCGTGTCCGACGTGTCGCACGAGCTGAGGACCCCGCTGACGACGATCCGCCTCGCCGCCGACATGCTCAACGACCAGCGCGACGAGTTCGACCCCACGACCGCACGCACCGCCGAGCTCCTGCACGCGCAGGTGCAGCGGTTCGACACGCTGCTGGCCGACCTGCTGGAGATCAGCCGGTACGACGCGGGGTCCGTGCAGCTCGAGCTGGAGGCGACGAGTCTCGCGCAGCTCGCGGAGGACGTCATCGAGCAGATGCGGCCGCTCGCGGAAGGACACGGCACGGAAGTCCGTCTGGTGGCGCCGGGGGGCTACTCGCCGGTGGACATGGACCCGCGCCGCGTGCGGCGGGTGCTGCGCAATCTCATCGGCAACGCGATCGAGCACGGAGAGGGACGCCCGGTCGTCGTCACGGTGGACAGCAACCAGCACGCGGTGGCGGCCGGTGTCCGCGACTTCGGGCTCGGCATGGACCCCGGAGACGCGGAACGGGTGTTCGATCGTTTCTGGCGGGCCGATCCGTCGCGCCAGCGCACGATCGGCGGCACGGGGCTCGGACTGTCGATCGCCCTCGGCGACGCCACGCTGCACGGCGGGACCCTGGCGGTCTGGTCGGAGCTCGGCGTCGGCTCGCACTTCGTGCTCACCATCCCGCGCCACGACGGAGTGCTGGACGGTCCGAGCCCGATCCCGGTGGAGCCGCAGGAGCCGCTCGCCGAACTCGGTGATGCCACGCAGCCGATCTCCATCGCCGAGGCCTACTCCGATCTGCTCGACGGGAAGGATCAGTCATGAGCACGCGCATGAGGAGTCGATTCGTCCGTGGCGCCGCACTGGCGTTGGTCGCGCTCCTGCTTCCCGCGTGCGCCGGGCTGCCGACGAGCGGAGACGTCGCCGTCGGGCTGGAGCTGGGGGAGTCGCCTGACGACGTCGACGTGCTCCCGGTGGCCTCCGGTCCCGTGGCGGGGGCGGGGCCAGAGGAGATCGTGGAGGGGTTCCTCGAAGCCGGCATCACCACCTCCGACAACTGGGCGACGGCCCGGGAGTTCCTGGCCCCGCCGCTGCAGCGCAGCTGGCGGCCTTCGGCGGGGGTTTCCATCGACGCCGGGCCGGAAGCCCGCACGTTCACCTCCGACCTCGCCGACGATCAGCTCGAAGACGCCGAGGAGGCCGAGGTCCAGGTCCTGCTCGAGCTGGTCGCGAGCGTCGACGACTCCGGGGCGTACAGCGGCGCCCCCGGCGATTCGAGCGTGCCGTTCGCTCTCGCCCGTGGCGAGGACGGCGAGTGGCGGATCACCGAGGCACCGGACGGCGTGGTGATCGACCAGAGCAGGTTCCCGAACGTGTTCGAGGGATACTCGCTGCAGTGGTTCGATGCGCGCTGGTCGCGGCTGGTCCCGGACATGCGATGGTTCCCGCGACGCCAGAGTCCGGCGACGACTGTCACGCAGGCACTCGTCAGCGGCACGCCGGCGGAGTGGCTCGATCCGGCTGTGCAGACGGCTTTCCCCGCGGACGTCCAGCTCGCCCAGGACGCGGTGCTGATCACGGGGCAGGCGGCGGAGGTGGCGCTGACGCGCCCCGCGGCGAGCCTGGACGACACGACCCTGGCCCGGATGCGCACGCAGCTTCAGGCCACGCTGAAGGCCGCGGGGGTGAACGTCACCCAGGTGCGCTTCAGCGTCGACGGCAGAGCGCTCGATGCGGGGGTCGTCGACGTCGTGGGCACCACGCCGGAACCGGGGACGCTCGTGCTGAAGGACGGCAGGTTCGGTCGCATCGTCGGCGACGAGATCGCGTCGATCCCCGGGATCAGTGCGCAGATCCAGGCCGTTCCGCAGCCGATCTCGGCGATCGACGTGGCCGCGGACGATGCGACCGCCGCATTGCAGCTGGACGACGGTCACGTGTACCTGGCGACCGACGATGCCCGCAACGAGCTGGATGCCCGCCCGGGTCTCGTGCAGCCGTCCCTCGATCCCTATGGCTACGTGTGGTCGGTGCCCGCGGGAGCGCCGCAGGCACTGCTCGCGGTCGGCCCGGATGTCGTCGGGCACCAGGTGGCCGGCGCGTGGCCGAACGCCTCGGCCATCTCGGACATCCGGGTCGCCGCCGACGGCGCCAGGGTCGCTGCGGTGGTGCGCGTCGGCGGCCAGCTCTGGGTCGTCGTCGCGGCAATCGTCCGGGACGGCGCCGGGGTGCCCACAGAGCTCGGTGAAGTGCGACAGCTCATCCAGCTCACCGAGCCGTCGACCGGGCTCGTCTGGCTGGGACCCGATCGGCTCGCCGTGCTCACGGATTCCACGACGCCCCGGCTGATCATGCAGCCGGTCGGCGGACCGGCATCGGCGGAGAGCGCGCCCAGCGATGCCGCGTCCATCGCCGGTGCCAGGACTCCTGCAGGCGTGCGCATCCTGGACACCACGGGGCAGTTGTTCGCGCACGCCGGTTCGGCGTGGCGGGAGATCGCCGAAGGGGTCTCCGTCCTCGCCACACACGCCGGCGAATGACCTTTCCTGCACGGAACGGGATCCCCCTCGATCGGTTTCACCGCTGCCGCGGGATGATTCGCGAGCACGCTTCCGGCGGCAGGATCTCGGCATGGGGATCACGACACGGATCGGCGAGCTCGCCGCGGAGACCGGGGCGTTGCTGCTCGCGGCGAGCTGCGCGGGGTGCGAGCATCCCGGTACCGTGCTGTGCGACTCCTGCCTGGGCGCTCTCGCTCCCGTGCCGCGGGAGGTGCGTACCCCGGACGGGCTGCGGGTCCACGCCGCCCTCGTCTTGGATGGCCCGGTCGCTTCCTGCATCCGGCGGCTGAAGGGAGCGGGGCAGACCGTGCTGGCCCGGCCGCTGGGTGCCGCACTCGCCGCCGTGCTCCTGCCCGCCCTCGTGCCGGGGGCGTGGGTGGTCCCCGTCCCCACCTCCCGGGCCGCGTTCCGTCGGCGCGGCTACCGCGTGCCCGAGCTCCTGGTGCGGCGCGCCGGCGCGGAGCCGCAACGCGTCCTCGCGCTCACCCGGCGCGTGCGGGATCAGCGGGAGCTGCCTGCTGCGGCGCGGTCCGACAACGTCCGCGGGGCGATGCGCGCGCGCCGACAGGGGCACGGTGCGCCTGCGGTCCTGGTGGACGACGTGGTGACGACGGGGGCCACGCTCGACGAGTCCACGCGAGCCCTCACCGCCGTCGGATTCGTGGTCGTCGGGGCCGTCGCGCTCGCCGCCACGCCGTCGCCGACCGAATCCGGATGAGGTTCATCGGAGACTCACTGGAGACACAGGGCCTCAGGCCGTGACATCCGCGGCGGGTCGGACTACGGTGGGATGTCACAAGGCGACCACGGTCCGCCCTTGGCCGGGAGGACCGGGACAAGGAGGCAGCAATGGAAACGAGCATCGTGGGCGTCGGAGTGGGCATCACCGATCGCTTCCGCACCGTCGTCGAAGAGAAGATCGCCAAGATCCAGACCCTCGCCGCCAAGGCGCAACGTCTGGACGTGAAGGTCACGCACCGGGTCTACCGCAACGGTCGCGTCCCGGATGAGACGGTCGAGCTGACCCTGGTCGGCAAGGGCCCCGTGGTCCGTGCCGAGGCCGTCGACGGCGACAAGTTCGTGGCGCTCGACCTGGCGATCGACAAGATGACCGAGCAGCTGCGCCGCGCGAAGGAGAAGCGCGTCGACGGACGGCAGCATCCGCGCGGACCGCACTTCGAGAAGGGCAGCGGTTCGCTCGAGGGCATCGATGTGCAGCCGGCCTCCGCCGAGGTGCTGCACGCCGTGGCGACGGGCAGCATCCCAGTGCAGACCGAGGAGGAGGAGGACTACTCCCCGGTGGTCATCCGCACGAAGAGCTTCGAAGCGGAGTGGATGACCGTGGAGGAGGCCGTCGACCGGATGGAGCTCGTCGGGCACGACTTCTTCCTCTTCGTCGATGCGCGCACGGACCACCCGAGCGTGGTCTACCGCCGCAAGGGCTGGGACTACGGAGTCATCGCCCTGAGCACGCAGGCGCCGCCCGCCGAGGCGCTCGCCTCCTGAGACGACCGAGAACGGCCCGACCCCGCGGGGGTCGGGCCGTTCTCGTGCGAAGACCGGACGGCGTCAGTCGAAGATGCCGTCGAGGAGGCTGCCGATGACGAGGCCGCCGAGGATGCCGGAGGCGAGGTCGCCACCGCCCATGCCGCCGCCGCGACGAGGGCCGCCACCCCAACCGCCGCCGCCCCAGTCCTGGTCCTGCGGGCGCGAGGAGTCGATGTCGCGCTGTGCGAGCTGGAGAGCCTCTGCCGCGAGATGAGCCACCCGGCGGGCCTGAGTCAGTGCCGCCTCGCGGGTGTCCTCGGCGGGGAGGAGAGCCGGCAGGTCGACCCGCAGCCGCTCGGCCTCCGCCAGCCGCGTGCGGGCGTCCGCGCCGATCCATCCGCGGTGGCCGGCGATGAGCCCGCGAGCGACGCCGAGCTGGCGGTCGGCGTCGTCCATCGCGTGCTGCACCTGTGCGATGGACGGCAGCGGGTTCTCGGCGCGGTGCCGCGCGGTGGCGATGGCGTGGTCGAGGCCCGCGTTCGCTTCGCGCAGCTGCGAGAGCTCGGCGAACGGGTCGTTGGGCTGACCCGAGGGTGTGAGCGCGGCCAGAGCCGCCTGCAGACGGGCGACGGCTTCCGCCACCGCGGGCGTGGACGGAGCGGTCCGCGCCGCGATGAGGTCGTTGCGGGAGTCGGCGATCACCTCGGCGAGGGTCGATTCGGCGCGCAGCGCCTCGATCTCGAAGTCCTCCACCGCATCGAGCAGGGCGCCCGCACGACGCGTCGCCTCGGTGGCCGTCTCCAATGCGAGGTTCGCCTCCTCGTTCTGCTTGGCGGCACGGCGGCGCTCCGAGATGTCGGCGCTGTGGGTGGCGAAGCGGATCAGCTGCTCCGCCTCGGCGGCGCTCGCGGTGATCTGGTGCATCGCGGAGTCGGAGTAGCGCGCGGAGAGCCGGGACACGGTCTCGTCTGTCTGCGGGATGCGGGCGCTCAGCGCCTCCGCGTCCGCCCGGACCTGCGCGATGATCTCGGGCGCGCGCCGCACCTTCGCGACGGACTCCGCGAGCACGGTGGTCTTCTCGTCGAGCAGGTCCTGGGCCCAGTCGCAGAGCTGAAGGATGCGCGCGTTCCGCGTGCGCAGCTCCTCGTCGGTGTCCGGGATCTCGTCGTGGTTGAGCTGGTGGAGCTGGAACGCCTCTCGCAGGTGCGTCCGCACCGACAGCAGCGCGGCCTTGAGGTCGGCGGTCAGGGACTCGCCGAGCTCGGCCTCCGCGAAGACGAGCTCGTCGGAGGTGGTGCGGATGCGCTCGTCGGCGGCGACGAGTGCCTGCTCCGCACGCCGGGCGAGGTCCGCGTCCTGCGCGGCGAGTTCTTCCTGTTCGCGTTTGCGTCTGCCCCAAAATCCAGCCATGTGCCGATCCTAGTTTCCCGGGCGCATGCGCGGGCTGAGCATCCGCTCCAGGCGAACGGAGGGCGCCGTCGCCGAACTCTTCAGGCGGGCACCGCGACGGGGTCGCCGCCGGCGACGGCGGACGGCACCGTCTTCGCCGGGCGGCCTCTCTTGGGGCGTTCCGTCGTGAGCTCCAGGGCCATCTCCGGATGCGGGTGCTGCGCGAGTCGTGCCTCCGCCTGATCGAGCCACCGCAGCTCGGCCTCCGCGGCGCACACGAGGGAGTCGAGGACGAGCGACCACGCGAGGTCCTCGGGACTGCCCGCCGCGAGCCCGGGGGAGGGCGTGCGGCGCAGCTCGTCCAGTCGCTGCTGCGAGGCGTCCCGCTGACTGCGGAGGATGGTCGCGGCATCGACTCCGGGCAGGGTGGCGGCGACCGCGAGCTTCACGGCGAGCTCCTCGCGCGTCGCCGGAGCGCGGAGCACCGGAGCGGCGAGCCAGCGCGCCGCCTCGGCCGAGCCCGCCGCGGTGATGCGCCAGTAGACATGGCCGTGTTCGTCGGCCTCCCCGCGCTGGACCAGCCCGTCGCGCTCGAGCCGTTCCAGGGTGTTGTAGATCTGGCCGACGTTGAGCGGCCACGTCGATCCGGTCCGGCGGTCGAATTCGTGCCGCAGCTGGTAGCCGTAGCAGGGGCCCTGATCGAGGATGGCGAGCAGGCTCTGGCGTACGGACATGACCGGTCTCCTGAAGGCTGGCGGATGGAAAGCAGTGCCGAGTATATGCATACCGGGCAACTTCCCGGACGCGACGCGGCGGACCCATGCAGGCGACGTGGAGGTCACAGGCCGGTAACATGGCAAAGTATGCCTGGCGCCCGCCTCACGGCGGCCGGCGAATGACCCAATGACAGGGAGATGACATCCGTGGCGAATCCTCTTGAGAAGCTGCTGCGCGCAGGTGAGGGGCGGATCATCCGCCGTCTGAACCAGGTGGTGAAGGCGGTGAACGCCCTCGAGGAGGACATCTCCCAGCTCACGGACGACGAGCTGCGCAACGAGACCGCCGAGCTGCGCGCCCGCTACGAGAAGGGCGAGACGCTCGACCAGCTCATGCCCGAAGCCTTCGCCGCGGTGCGTGAAGCCGCCAAGCGGACACTCGGCATGCGCGCCTACGACGTGCAGATCATGGGTGGCGCCGCCCTGCACCTCGGGAACATCGCCGAGATGAAGACCGGTGAGGGCAAGACCCTCGTCGCCACCTTCCCCGCCTACCTGAACGCGATCGCCGGCGAGGGCGTGCACGTCATCACCGTGAACGACTTCCTCGCGAGCTACCAGGCGGAGCTCATGGGCCGCGTCTACCGCGCGCTCGGCATGACGACCGGGATCATCGTCTCCGGCCAGACGCCCGCCGTGCGGCGCGAGCAGTACGCGGCCGACATCACCTACGGCACGAACAACGAGTTCGGCTTCGACTACCTCCGCGACAACATGGCCTGGCGCAAGGAGGACCTCGTCCAGCGCGAGCACTTCTTCGCGATCGTCGACGAGGTGGACTCCATCCTCATCGACGAGGCCCGCACGCCGCTCATCATCTCCGGGCCGTCCTCCGGCGAGGCGAACCGCTGGTTCGCGGAGTTCGCCAAGATCGCGCGCACGCTCGTCGCCGGCGAGGACTACGAGGTCGACGAGAAGAAGCGCACCGTCGGCGTCCTCGAGCCGGGCATCGAGAAGGTCGAGGACTATCTCGGCATCGACAACCTCTACGAGTCCGCCAACACGCCGCTCATCTCGTTCCTGAACAACTCGATCAAGGCGCTCGCGCTGTTCAAGAAGGACACCGACTACGTCGTGATGAACGACGAGGTCATGATCGTCGACGAGCACACCGGGCGCATCCTCGTCGGGCGCCGCTACAACGAGGGCATCCACCAGGCGATCGAGGCGAAGGAGGGCGTGCCGGTCAAGGCCGAGAACCAGACCCTCGCCACCGTCACGCTGCAGAACTACTTCCGCCTCTACGACAAGCTCGCCGGCATGACCGGTACCGCCGAGACCGAGGCCGCCGAGTTCATGTCGACGTACAAGCTCGGCGTCATCCCGATCCCGACGAACAAGCCGATGATCCGCAAGGACCAGCCGGATCTGGTGTACAAGAACGAAGCCGCGAAGTTCGCGCAGGTCGTCGAGGACATCGCGGAGCGCCACGCGAGCGGGCAGCCGGTGCTCGTCGGCACAACCAGCGTCGAGAAGAGCGAGTACCTGTCGCGCCTGCTCGCCAAGAAGGGCGTCAAGCACGAGGTCCTCAACGCGAAGAACCACGCGCGCGAGGCGGAGATCGTCGCCCGCGCCGGCCGCCTCGGGGCCGTCACGGTCGCGACGAACATGGCCGGTCGAGGCACCGACATCATGCTCGGTGGAAACGCCGAGTTCCTCGCGGTGCAGGAGCTGAAGGCGAAGGGCCTCGACCCGGTGGAGACGCCGGAGGAGTACGAGGTCGCCTGGGACGAGACCTACGAGGCCATGAAGAAGGTCGTCGAGGAGGAGGCCGAGAAGGTCATCGAGGCCGGCGGCCTCTACGTGCTCGGCACGGAGCGCCACGAGTCGCGCCGTATCGACAACCAGCTCCGCGGCCGTTCCGGACGTCAGGGCGACCCGGGCGAGAGCCGGTTCTATCTGAGCCTCACCGACGACCTCATGCGGCTGTTCCAGTCGGGCGCCGCCGAGGCGATCCTGGCCCGCACGAACTTCCCCGACGACGTCCCCATCGAGTCGGGCCTCGTGTCCCGGGCGATCCGCAGCGCGCAGTCGCAGGTCGAGGCGCGCAATGCCGAGATGCGCAAGAACGTCCTCAAGTACGACGACGTCCTCAACCGTCAGCGCGAGGCGATCTACGCCGACCGCCGCCACATCCTCCAGGGCGACGACATCGCCGATCGGGTGCAGCACTTCATCGAGGACGCGATCAGCGGCGTCGTGAAGGACCACACCGGCGAGGGCCACAACGAGAGCTGGGACTTCGACGCCCTCTGGACCGAGCTGAAGACCCTGTACCCGGTGAGCGTCACGATCGACGAGGTCGTGTCGGAGGCCGCAGGACGCAAGGGCGGCATCACCGCCGAGGGACTCACGCGCGAGCTGCTGTCGGACGCGAAGATCGCCTACGAGAAGCGCGAGGAGTCGCTGGGCGAGGCCGCGACCCGCGAGCTCGAGCGCCGTGTCGTCCTCCAGGTGCTCGACCGCCGCTGGCGCGACCACCTCTACGAGATGGACTACCTCAAGGACGGCATCGGCCTCCGGGCGATGGCGCAGCGCGATCCGCTCATCGAGTACCAGCGTGAGGGCTACGCGATGTTCCAGTCGATGATGGGTCAGATCAAGGAGGAGTCGGTCGGCTACCTCTACAACCTCGAGGTCGAGGTCCGTCGCGTCGGCGATGCCGAGACGGCAGAGGTCGAGGCCAAGGGGCTCGCCACCGACGGTGGAGAGCAGCGCCTGGAGTACTCGGCGGCGAACGACGCCGGAGAGGTCGAGGTCCGCAACGACCGCGGGCAGGTCCAGCAGGCCGCGACCGACCGGATGCGCCAGGCCGCGGCGCGGGCGCAGGCTCCGCAGCAGGCCGAGCCGGAGGAGGCCCCGCGCGGCGCCTTCGGGCAGCGCACGGAGCCGGCCGCCCCGGCGGCGGGCAACCGCGAGCAGCGGCGCGCGCAGAGCAAGAAGAAGAAGTAGCCTTCGGGTGACGAGGAGGGCCAGTCCGTGCGGATTGGCCCTCCTTGCGTCCCTGTAGGCTTGATCGATGACACCATCGCGCACCTTCGACCAGTCGTCGAAGCTCAAGAACGTCCTGTACGAGATCCGCGGAAACGCCCTCGTCGAGGCGGCGCGATTGGAAGCAGAGGGCCACCGGATCCTCAAGCTCAACACCGGCAATCCCGCGATCTTCGGCTTCGACGCCCCGCATCAGATCGTGCACGACATGCTCGCCGCGCTCCCCACAGCCCACGGGTACAGTGACAGCAAGGGCATCATCTCCGCCCGGCGTGCCGTGGTGAGCCGGTACGAGGAGATCGAGGGGTTCCCCCGTTTCGATCCCGATGACGTGTACCTCGGCAACGGCGTCTCCGAGCTGATCACCATGACCATGCAGGCGCTGCTGGACGAGGGGGACGAGGTCCTCATCCCCGCCCCCGACTACCCGCTCTGGACGGCCATGACCAGCCTCGCCGGCGGCACGCCCGTGCACTACCTCTGCGACGAGGAGCAGGGCTGGCAGCCCGACCTCGAGGACATCCGGTCGAAGATCACCCCGCAGACCAAGGCGCTCGTGATCATCAACCCGAACAACCCCACCGGGGTGGTCTATTCGCGACAGGTGCTGGAGGGCCTCGTGCAGATCGCGCGCGAGCACCAGCTCCTCATCCTCTCCGACGAGATCTACGACCGCATCCTCTTCGACGACGCGGTGCACATCCCGACGGCGACCCTGGCCCCCGACCTGCTCTGCCTCACGTTCAACGGGCTCTCCAAGACGTACCGCGTGGCCGGCTACCGCTCCGGCTGGATGGTCGTCACCGGTCCGCAGGACCACGCCAAGGGCTTCATCGAGGGCATCACGCTGCTGGCGTCGACGCGGCTCTGCCCGAACGTCCCGGCGCAGCACGCCGTGCAGGCGGCGCTGTCCGGCGTGCAGTCGATCGACGCCCTCATCGCACCGACCGGGCGGCTGCACGAGCAGCGCGACATCGCCTGGGAAGGTCTGGAGGCCATCCCCGGCGTGTCCTGCGTGAAGCCGCAGGGCGCCCTCTACGCGTTCCCCCGCCTCGACCCGGACGTGCATGAGATCCGCGACGACGCCAAGCTCGTCTACGACCTGCTGGTGTCCGAGCACATCCTGCTCGTGCAGGGGACGGGTTTCAACTGGCCGACGCCGGACCACCTGCGCCTGGTGACCCTGCCAGAGCCGCGAGTGCTGAGCGAAGCCGTCGAGCGCCTCGGGAACTTCCTGTCGAGCTATCGGCAGTAGTCTCCACGGAGACGGACGGGTCGAGGTCGGCCGCGAGCCGGCGCACGGCGGCCACCAGCGCCGACCGCGGCGCGACATCGGAGATCGGCCGGGCATGCAGGAGAGCCGCATCGACGGCACGGCGGTCCAGGGGGAGGAAGGCGATATCGGTGAGCCCGGCGAACCGCTCCAGCGTGCGTCGGATCTGACTGCGGGCGTCGAGGCCGAGCGGCCCGGGACGGACCTGGTTCACGACGACCGTCACCGGAGTCTGGCCGACCAGACGCCGCAGCTCTGCATGGTCCCGTAGGAAGCGGCTGATCCCCAGCGGGTCCGCCAGGGCCACGGCCACGACCCGGTCCGCCTCGCTCAACGTCGCGACGGTCGCGGCGTGTCGCCGCGGGCCGACCACGTCGTACATCGCCTCCTCGTCCGTGTCGACGGCGGCCGAGACGTCCACCACCGTCTCTTCCGCCCACCTCCGGCAGACCGACAACGTCGCCCGCATCCGCGCGTCGGAGAGCTCGGGCCAGCGGCTCGGCCGGTTGAGGCCCGCCAGCACGTCGACCTCGGTGCCGCCTGCCGCGAGCCGGGCGGACAGGCGGGTCAGCTCGGCCGGATCGAGCGCACCGGCCTCGGCGCGACGGCAGGCTGCCGCGAGCCCGGGGCCGTCGTCGTCCATCCCGAGGAGCAGAGCCAGAGAGGGCGCCACGGTGTCGGCGTCGATCAGCGCCGTCCGGCGTCCGCGCCGCGCGAGTTCCACGGCGAGCTGAACGGCGATCGTGGAACGCCCTGGTGCTCCGTGCGAGCCCCAGATAGCCGTGAGGCGGGACGCCGCCGTCGGTGTGCCCGCGACAGGGGGCCGCACGTCGGTGGAGAGCGCTGCAGCGATCTCCCACCCCGGAGCATCCGCGCGCAGCGGCGGGGCGAGGCCCATCCGCAGGACCGCCCGACTGTCCGTGCCCCCGAGGGTGACGATGCGGACACCGGCGCGATCGCACGCCGAAAGGAGTTCGGGGGTCAGCACAGCCCTGGTCGCGGGGGCGACGACAGCCTCCACGTCCGGTTGCAGGCGGGCGATGATCGCGGAAGCGGACGCGGACGGAAGGCTGAGCGCTGAGACGCCCTCCCATTCGAGTTCGGCGACCAGCTCGTCGGCTCGAGGCTGGGTCACGGCGAGGAGGACGACGCTCACGACCCGGCTCCGACCGGGACGACCGAGAGCGCGGCGCCACCGGTGACCGCGGCGAGGACCGCAGCGACGTCGCTCCGATCGATCACGATCTCCAGCTCCGCCGCATTCTCCGCCAGCAGTCCCTCCGGCTCGAGGACAGCGCGGACGACGACGTCTCCCACGAGGATGCGGGGTTCATCGTACGAGCGTCCGTCGTCGCGCAGCGGTGCCTGCCAGATCTCCACCTCGGTTCCCGCTGCGACGTCCTCCGGGAGACCCACGCTGCTCTCGACGACGACCGTCGTCGTGCGACTGTCCGAGGCCGCCGTCGTCGCTGTCCTTGGCACCAGCTCGCCCTCCGTGAGCGTTCGGATGGCGACCTGTCCCGCAGGGAGCTGATCCGGCCGGAGGTACTCGTCGGTCGCCGCGCCGAGCGCCACATCGACCGTCTCGAGATCGGCGGCTCGGAGGACCTCCCCGCGAACGATCGTGCGTCGTGCCTGGAGCACCGGGACCGCCTGGTCCGACGAGGTGAGCACGAACCAGACGCCGGCGATCGATGCGAGGACGAGCACGATGCCCACCGCGAAGCGGGCATCGCCGCGGAAGCGACGAGGGGAGCGGGAGAGCGGGGCCATGGCGATATGGTCACAGAAGCAGGGGACCGGGCCGTCGAGTTATCCACAGGCTCGCGCCTGCCCGTACGGCGTCCGCCGTGGGCACCCAGAATGAGGGCATGACACCCCCGCACCCGCACACCCCCCGGTTCCTCGCGCCTGCGCAGGTGGCAGAGCTGCTGAGCATCGACGTGGACGAGGTCATCGCGCTCGTCCACGCCGGTCACCTTCGCGGCGCCCCCCTGGGCGCTCCCGCGCGCTGGCGCATCGAGGAACCGAGCATCGAGGAGTACCTGGCCGCGCAGACGGAGGAGGCGCGCCGGATGGCCCTGTGGCGGCAGTCGCAGGCCGCGAGCTTCCCCGAGCTGTGGGGCTCCTCCGCGGCGCGGCACCGCTGAGCGTCAGAGCGTCGCCGTCCCCTGCACCCGGATCGCCGCCAGCGCCGTGTACGGCACCATCCTGAATCCTCGGACGGCGTCGGCCCGACGCGCTGCGCCGCTGTCGTGCTCGGCGAGGTCGAGATGATCGGCGGCGGCGCGATCGATGGTCCCGTGGAGGTCGGCCCCGACGAGGAGACGGAGGTGCACCGGGAGGCGACGACGCGCGAGGTCGCGGAGAGCGAACCCCAGCGACATCCGCTCGCGGAGCGTCAGCGCCCCCTGGCTCTCGTCGACGAGGCTGCTCAGCATCGCACCATGGTCGACGCTGAGCCCGAGGACCGATGTCATCGGGATCAGCAGCAGGGAGCTCGGCACGCGCGCGCCCTGGGGCACTCGGGAGACGGCGGCGAGCCAGTCCACTCCCAAGGACCGCAGCCCGACGGGGACGCGGGCCCCGTCGGCGAGGTGGAGCGTCGTGTCGGTGTGCTCGGCGCACAGATGCCGCAATCGTGCGCGCAGATCGAGCCGGGCGATGCGGAGCCGCTCGGACTCGGCGTCGCGGGCGGCGCGTTCCGCCTCCCACTCCGCGGCGAGCTGTCCTTCCAAGTCGTCGAAGAGGGATTCCCAGTGCACCCGACCGAGCGTAGGGGCCGGCGTCGCCTCCTCCGAGTTATCCACATCGCTGCCGAGACCGCACTCCTTTCGGCCCGTGGTGCGGTCGTCTACGGGTTGTCCACAGACCTGAGCCGGTGGCGCCCGCACCGCACCGGGATCGTGGTCTACTGACGGCTCGCCGACCCCGTGAAGGGAGATCGAGATGATGCTGGCCGAGTACTTCGGACCGCAGCCCACCCCGGCCGATGAGCTTCCGGACCCTGCACTCCTCGTGCGGAGCCTCACCCAGGGCGCGCTCGAGGCTCTGGCGGGGGTGCGGGAGGTGGATCAGCTCGCCCGGTGGTTCAGCGAGGAGGCCTACCGCAGCGTGGTCGTCCGGGCCAACCTCGCCGCCCGTGCGCGCAGCGCTCGTGGTGTCGCGCCGACCCGGCCCACCTTCGTCATCCGCACCGTGCGGGTGACCCACCCACGGGACGGCATCGTGGAGGCAGTCGTGGTGGTGGCGGGACCGGGGCGCACACGTGCCGTGGCCATCCGGCTCGAAGGGCTGGACCGACGGTGGCGCGCGACGTCGCTCGCCATCCTCTGAGGCGGGGGAGCCTAGGCTGGTGAGGTGTCAACCCTCAGTGATCTCGCCCAGGCCCAGGGCCTTCTGACCGACGACGACGTGGAGTGGCTGCACCGGCTCGCCGGTGACGGACAGCTCCTCGCTGACCTCGCCTCCGCCGACATCGTCCTGTGGATCCAGACGGACGACGGATCGTTCGTCGCCGTCGCGCACGCACGACCGAGCGGCGCGGCGACGCTCTTCTACCGCGACATCGTCGGGGAGCGGGTGCGTCCGCAGTGGCGCACTCAGGTGCAGGGCGCCTTCGAGTCGGCGGAGATCGTGGACTCCTCCTCGCCCGACTGGTTCGAGGAGACGCCGACCAGGGTCCGCGCCGTCCCGATCGTCATCGAGCGTCGGGGTGAGGACAAGGCTCCCCGCGTGATCGGCGTGGTCACCCGGCACACGAACCTCGGGGAGGTGCGTACGCCGTCGCGTCAGCAGATCACCTTTGACGAGTGTGCCAACGACCTGTTCCGCATGATCGCAGACGGCAGCTTCCCGGACCCGGCGGCACCGACGTCACCGCGCCGTGGCGCTCCACGGGCGTCGGACGGCCTGATCCGGATCGACGTGGACGGCATCACGACTTTCGCCAGCCCCAACGCCCTGTCCGCGTTCAATCGGATGGGTTTCGACGACGAGTTGGAGGGGGAGTCCCTGGCCGAGGTGACCACCCGGCTCGTGCCGCCCTCCCGGCAGGTCGACGAGTCGCTGCCCGTGGTGGTGACCGGACGGGCACCGTGGCGGACGGACATCGAGGCGCGTGGCGTGACGGTCTCGCTCCGTGCCATCCCTCTGAAGGATCACGGCACGCGCATCGGGGCCATCGTGCTCTGCCGCGACGTCTCGGAGCTGCGCCACCAGGAGCAGGAACTCATCACCAAGGACGCGACGATCCGGGAGATCCACCACCGCGTCAAGAACAACCTGCAGACCGTGGCCTCCCTGCTCCGGATCCAGGCGCGACGCACCCACTCCGACGAGGCGCGGGATGCTCTCACACAGGCCATGCGTCGTGTGGACGCGATCGCGGTCGTGCACGATACCCTCGCCCAGGGTCTGACGCAGAAGGTCGACTTCGACGAGGTCTTCCATCGCGTGCTCAAGCTCGTCGCCGAAGTGGCGTCGGCTCCCAACACGCGCGCCCGCACCCAGTCGACGGGACATTTCGGCGTGCTCCCGAGCGAGTACGCCACTCCGCTGGCCCTGGCCCTGACGGAGGTCGTGACCAACGCGGTGGAGCACGGCCTCGCCGGGCAGGAGGGTGTCGTGACCATCGACGCCAAGCGCACCGAGGACAATCTCCGCGTGACGGTCCGCGACACGGGACACGGGCTTCCGGAGGGCCGGATCGGTCAGGGCCTGGGTACACAGATCATCCGCACCCTGATCCAGGGCGAGCTCGGTGGCACGATCGACTGGCGGGGGAGCGAGGGCGAGGGGACCGAGGTGGTCATCGACATCCCGCTGCGCTGGCTCGAGCGCTGACGCTCTACCGGAACATGCAGAAGCGGGCGGGGACGATGTCTCAAGCCGCATAGGCGAAAAACAGGAAGCGCGGCGGGCGCGTGCGGCGCGACGCTTGAGCGCGCGGCGCTCGTCTTCGGACAGGCCGCCCCAGACGCCCGAGTCCTGGCTGGTCTCCAGGGCGTACTGCAGGCAGATCTCGGTGACCGTGCACGTCGCGCAGACGGTCTTGGCCTTCTCGATCTGATCGACGGCCGGGCCGGTGTTCCCGACGGGGAAGAACAGTTCGGGGTCGACGGTCAGGCAGGCGGCCTTGTCACGCCAGTCCATGGGGGCTCCTCGGTGTGGATTTCATGAGATGTCGCGATGCGACCTCTCGATTCGGGTGACGGTTCGGGTTCCGCTACCCTGTTGAGATACGGGCGGATGCCCGCTGATTGTGATGCGAACGCGAACGTTCGCCCCACGCCGCTGTGGGAGCACATGACTTTCTCTATTCTGTTACATGAATACCCTGAAATCAAGGGTTTTCTCGTCATTCGATCCCCGGGAGGACACCCGTGCGCGCACCGGGAATCGCCCGCGCCGCCGCCGCCGTCTTGGCGGTCGAAGCCGTCGCCCTGCTCGTGTTCGCCGCGATCGAGATGGCCGGCCTGGGGGCGGGGGACGCGGCGTCGCTGCCGACGGCCATCGCCCTCATCGTCCTGACGCTGATCGGCGCCGCGGCGCTCGCGGCTTTCGCGTTCGGCACCCGGGCCGGACGCTCCTGGGCGCGATCAGGCGGGGTGGTGTTCCAGGTCCTCGCGATCGCGCTGGCGCTCGGCGCTCTCACGCTGCCGCCCATACCGTGGGCCTTCGTGCTCGGACTCGGTATCCCGGCCGTCGCCGGACTGACGCTCCTCATCGCGAGCGCGCGCCGCGAGGGGACCCGACGCGAAGCGGAGTGAGTCCGCGCCGTCCTGTCAGGCGTCGATGCCGAGCTGCTTGCGCAGCCGCGCGACGTGACCCGTGGCCTTCACGTTGTACTGCGCGCTGGTGATGACGCCGTCCTCGTCGAGGACGAACGTCGAGCGGATCACCCCTTCGACGAGCTTGCCGTAGTTCATCTTCTCGCCCCAGGCGCCGTACGCCTCATGCACGGCGTGATCGGGGTCGCTGAGCAGCGGGAACGTGAGGCCGTCGCGGTCGCGGAAGGCGGCGAGCTTCGCCGGTTCGTCCCTCGAGACGCCGACGACCTGATACCCGGCGCCCTGGAGCGACGAGATGCTGTCGCGGAAGTCGCAGGCCTCGGTCGTGCACCCCGGGGTCATCGCCGCGGGGTAGAAGTACAGCACCGTCTTCGTGCCGCGGAGGTCGGCCAGGCGGACGGTGTTCCCGTCCTGGTCGAGCAGGGTGAAGTCGGGGGCGGCGGTTCCGGTTTCCAGGCGTTCGGTCACCGCCCCAGCCTATCGTCCGGGGGGCTGCTCCGCCTTGTCGGCGAAGGTCTGCAGGAGGCGCTGCAAGGAATCGAGGCGAGCGCGTCCGGTCTCGCTCAGCTCTCCGCGGTCCGCCGCTTCGATGAGGGCGCAGTCCGGGGCATCGGGCAGGTGGGTGCAGCCGCGCGGGCAGTCCTCCGCGATCACGGCGAGCTCGGTGAAGGCGGCGAGGATGTTCGCGGGGTCGACGTGCCCGAGGCCGAAGGAACGGACACCGGGGGTGTCGATGACCCAGCCGGTGCCGTCGGCGCCCTCGTAGCGCAGCGAGACGGTCGAAGAGGAGGTGTGGCGTCCGCGGCCGGTCACCTGGTTCACGTGTCCGGTGGCGCGGCCCGCGGTGGGCACCAGGGCGTTCACCAGCGTCGACTTGCCGACACCGGAGTGCCCGACGAAGACCGTCGAGTGGCCGACGAGCGCAGCGCCGATCTCGTCGATCGGCATCTCGTCCTGCGCGCTGGTGAAGACGCGGAGGTCGAGGCCGTCGAAGTGGGCGAGGAATGGCGCCGGGTCGGCGAGATCGGTCTTCGTCACGACGAGGAGCGGACGGATCCCGGCATCCAGGGCGGCGACGAGGTAGCGGTCGACGAGACGGGCGCGGGGCTCGGGGTCGGCCGCGGCGACGACGACGAGCATCTGGTCCGCGTTGGCGACGATCACGCGCTCGACCTCGTCGGTGTCGTCGGCACTGCGACGGAGGAGCGAGGTGCGCTCGACGATTCCCACGATCCGGCCGAGCGTGCCCTCGTCTCCCGAGGTGTCGCCGACGACACGAGCCCGGTCGCCCGTCACGATCGGCGTGCGCCGCAGCTCCCGCGCGCGCGCCGCGGTGATCGTGCGCTCCTGCGGGGTGTCCTCGTCGAGGAGCACGGAGTACCGGCCCCGATCCACGCCGAGGACGCGGCCGATCTGCGCGTCCTCGTGCGCAGGACGGCGTTTGGTGCGCGGCCGGTTGGCCTTCGGGTTCGGACGCGTGCGGATGCTGCTCTCGTCGTAGTCCTCGAAGTCGTCCTCGAGGTCGTCGGCGTCGTTCAGCCAGCTCACCCGTCAGCCTCGCAGCATCCGCTCCCAGAGCATGGTGAACTCCGGGAGGGTCTTGGCGGTGGTGCCGATGTCATCGATCACGACATCCGGGACGCGGAGGCCGATCAGCGCGCCGGTCGTCGCCATCCGGTGGTCGTGGTGCGCGGCCCAGGTGCCGCCCCGGAGCGGGCCGGGAACGATGCGGATGCCGTCGGGGAGCTCCTCGGCGGTCCCGCCGAGCGCGCGCAGGTTCCCGACGAGCGCCGCGATCCGGTCGGTCTCGTGGAGACGGATGTGGCCGATGCCGCGGATGGTCGTGGGGCCCTCGGCGAAGGCCGCGAGACCGACGAGGGTCGGCGTCAGCTCGCTGGCGGCGGAGAGATCGAGATCCAGTCCGCGGATTCCGGATCCGGCCCGCACGGTGAGCACCCCGCCGTGCCGGCTGACGTGCGCACCCGCCGCCTGCAGGATCTCGGGGAGCAGCGCTCCGGGCTGGGTCGAGTGCGCCGGCCAGCCGGTGATCGCGACGGAGCCGCCGGCGACGAGGGCCGCGGCGAGGAACGGGGCGGCGTTGGAGAGATCCGGCTCGATCGGGATCTCCTTGGCGCGGGGGACTCCGGCCTCCACCAGCCACTCGCCGACCGCGGGGCGCTCGATCCGGATGCCGCGGCGGCTCAGCGCCTCGATGGTCATGTCGATGTGCGGCAGGCTGGGCAGGCGCTCGCCGGTGTGCACGAGGTGCAGACCGACGTCGAAGCGCGGGGCGGCGAGCAGCAGGCCGGACACGAACTGGCTGGAGGCCGACGCATCGATCTCCACGCGGCCACCGCGGATGTGGCCATGGCCGCGGATGGTGAATGGAAGGGCCCAGGTGCCCTCGTCGTCGATGTCGACGCCCAGGTCGCGCATGGCGCTGATCAACCCGCCCATGGGGCGGTGCAGAGCCGTCTCGTGCGCGGTGAGATGGACGTCCTGCTCGGCGAGGCCGGCCAGCGGCGCGATGAAGCGCATGACGGTCCCGGCCTGGCCGCAGTCGATCGTCGTGCCGCCGCGGAGCTTGCCGGGCGTGATCACGAGGTCGGGACCGAACTCGTGGCCGGCCTCGACCTCCTCGATACCGACGCCGAGCGCGCGGAGGGCCTCCACCATGCGCTGCGAGTCGTCCGAGTGGAGCGGGGCGATCAGGCGACCGGGGCCGTCCGCGATCGCCGCGATGAGGAGTTCGCGGTTCGTGAGGGACTTGGAGCCGGGGATCGTGAGCTCGGCGTGCACCGGGCCGTCGATCGTGGGCGCGGGGTAGGCGCCCTGCACACGGGTGGGGGAATACCTTTTGGCGCTCATCGGTTCTCACCTTAGTAAACACAGCGCCGTCATCGTGAGAGGCGGCCTCGGTGCGAAGGGAAGAGGATGCCTGCGACGCTGGAACGCGAGGTGATCGACCTCAGCCGCCTAGACTGGCCGGTGATGGACGACACCGCAACCGCAGCCACCGTCGGCGACCCTCGGCGCGAGTTCGAGGAGCAGGCGCTCCCCTTCATGGACCAGCTGTACGCCGCCGCGATGCGTATGACGCGCAATCCCGCGGACGCTGCCGATCTCGTGCAGGAGACCTTCGTCAAGGCCTACGGCTCGTGGTCGACCTTCGCGCAGGGCACGAATCTCAAGGCGTGGCTGTACCGCATCCTCACCAACACGTACATCAACATCTACCGCAAGCGGCAGCGAGAGCCCTTCCAGGGCACCATCGACGAACTCGAGGACTGGCAGCTCGGCGGCGCGGAGTCGACGACGGCTTCGCACAGTCGCTCGGCGGAGGCGGAAGCCATCGATCGGATGCCGGCGTCGGTCGTGAAGGACGCGCTGCAGGCGGTTCCGGAGGACTTCCGGCTCGCGGTGTACCTCGCCGACGTCGAGGGCTTCGCGTACCAGGAGATCGCCGACATCATGAAGACCCCCATCGGCACCGTGATGAGCCGTCTGCACCGTGGCAGGCGGATGCTGCGGGAGCTGCTGGCCGACTACGCCGCGGAGCGGGGAATCGCCGCGGCTGACCCGAGGAGCAAGAAATGAGCGACTGCGGCTGCGACAAGGCCCGTCAGGATCTGGAGGAGTACCTCCGCAACGAGGTGTGCAAGACCGAGCACGCCGAGATCCGCGAGCATCTGGAGAACTGCCCGGCGTGCCGGGACGAGGCTCTGGTGGCGACGACCCTCACCGATGTCATCGCCCGCGCCTGCAAGGAGACCGCTCCGGAGGAGCTGCGCGACCAGGTGTTCGCCCGGCTCCGCGAGGTCCAGGCCGCGCAGCACTGAGCGCCCCCGGGGCGCGGAGCGTCGGAGACCGCCCGTAGGCTGTGTGCATGGCCCTCATCGATGCGCGCGGGATCCCCGCTGACCAGACGTCCGTCGACCGCCTCGCGGGGGAGGGCCTCGAGTACCGGGTCCTCGATACGACGGACGCCGCGCGCGTAGCCGCCTTCCAGCGCGCGATGGCCCGTGGGTTCCTCGGCGCCGACCCTTCGGAGACGGCTCGCGACGAAGGCATCGGTACCCTGAGGAGCCGACGCAACATCGGCGTGTATGAGACCGACGCATCCGCGGATCGCCTGCCTGTGGCGACCATCGACTCCTGGGTGACGTCGCTGACGATCCCCGGCGGCGAGATCGGCATGTGGGCGATCAGCGGCGTCACGGTGGCAGGCACGCATCGCCGCCGTGGCATCGCGCGGGCGCTGCTGGAGGGGGAGCTCCGTGCCGCCGTCGGGGCCGGCCTCCCGATCGCGGGGCTCACCGTATCCGAGGCCACGATCTACGGGCGCTACGGCTTCGGTTCCGCGGTCCCGGTGTCGCGGTTCACTGTCGACGTCCGCCGCGCCGGGTGGGCGGGTCCCGTTCCGGCGGGCCGCGTGGAGTACATCGAGCGGCAGGAGCTCGCCGACGCGCTGGCGGAGGTGCACGAGCGCGCCCGCACCGCGCGGTCGGGGCAGGTCCCGGGGTGGGCTGCCCGCTGGGCGGGCATCGGCGGGCTCTCGACCACCGACACCGACCGGGACCGGGTGCGCGGCGTCCGCTATCGCGACGAATCCGGTCAGGTGCGCGGCGTGATGGCCTTCCACCTCAGCGAGCGCGGAGGAACATTCCGGTTCGCGTTGCACGTGCGCCTGCTCGTCGGCGAGACGGCGGAGGCGACGGCTGCGCTGTGGCGGTTCGCGCTGCAGCACGACCTCGTCGATGAGGTGACCGCCGATCTCCGACCGCTCGACGACGCCCTGCCGTGGCTGGTCGCGGATCCGCGCGGCGTCACCCAGGAGGTGCACGACCACGGTTGGCTCCGCGTCCTGGACGTCCCGTCCGCGCTCACGGCCCGGACCTACGCCGCGCCGCTGGACGCGGTGCTCCGCATCGACGACGCGCTCGGTTTCGCCGCGGGAACCTGGCGCCTCCGTATCGACGCCGAGGGCCGGGCGCACGTCGACGATGCTCCGGGCGCCGAGGCTGACATCGTCCTCGACGTCTCCGCGCTCTCGTCGATCTACGCCGGCAGCATCCGTGTCGCCGCGCTGCACGGTGCGGGCCGGATCGTCGGCGCGCCCACGGACATCGAAGCCCTGGACCGTGCGTTCGTCGCCTTCCCGGCGCCGTCCCTCGACATCTGGTACTGACCCACGGACCGAGAAGGGCGCCCCGGCCGAAGCCGGGGCGCCCTTCGTCGTCGGAGAGGCGGTCAGCCCAGGGTGACTGCCGCGCGGATGAGTGTGGCCTGCTCGGTGGCGTGCACCTTGGACGAGCCCGTCGCCGGCGAGGCAGACGCCGGACGTGAGACCGGGCGGAAGGAGCGGTCGCCGGGGACGTCCGCGAAGGCCAGTGCCAGGAACGGCCAGGCTCCCTGGTTCTCCGGCTCCTCCTGCACCCACACGAGCTCGGCGTTCGGGTACGAGTCGGTGATCTTCTTCAGCTCGTCGATGGGCGTCGGGTAGAGCTGCTCCAGACGCACCAGGGCGATCTCCGGGTTCGGGTTCTTCTCCAGCTCGGCGCGGAGGTCCCAGTGCACCTTGCCGCTGTGCACGAGGACGCGCTTCACGGCGGAACGGTCGAGACCGCGGTCGTCGTCGAGGACCGGCTCGAAGCGGCCGCCGGTAAACGCCTCCACCGGGCTGGTCGCGCCGCGCAGGCGCAGCATCGCCTTCGGCGTGAACACGATCAGCGGCTTGCGCGGACGGGCGTAGGCCTGACGGCGCAGCAGGTGGAAGTGCGACGCCGGGGTCGACGGGCGCGCCACGATCATGTTGTCCTGGGCACACAGCTGCAGGAACCGCTCGATGCGTGCGGAGGAGTGGTCCGGCCCCTGACCCTCGTAGCCGTGGGGGAGCAGGAGTGTGACGCTGGACTGCTGACCCCACTTCTGCTCCGCGGCGGAGATGTACTCGTCGATGACCGACTGGGCGCCGTTGACGAAGTCGCCGAACTGCGCCTCCCACAGCACCAGGGCCTCGGGAGCCTCCACGGAGTAGCCGTACTCGAAGCCGAGCGCGGCGTACTCGCTGAGCAGCGAGTCGTAGACGAAGAAGCGGCCCTGCGCGTCGGACAGGTTCGACAGCGGCAGCCACTCCTGGCCGTTCGCACGGTCGTGGAGCGCGGCGTGCCGCTGCACGAACGTCCCGCGGCGCGAGTCCTGGCCGGCGAGGCGCACCGGGGTGCCCTCGACCAGAAGCGAGCCGAAGGCGAGCAGCTCGCCGAAGCCCCAGTCGATGTTCCCGTTGCGGCTCATGTCGAGGCGCTTCTCCAGCAGCTGCTGGATCTTCGGGTGCACCGTGAAGCCCTCGGGCTTGTTCACGAACGCGTCGCCGATGAGGCGGATGACCTCTGCCGGCACACCGGTGACCTCGGGGGCTCCGACCTGGTCCTCGACCTGCGGGGCCTCCTCCGGGGCGATCGGGGTCGCACCGGTCTCGGCGGCGTGCGTCTCGGCGAAGGCGATCTCCAGACGGTTCTGGAAGTCGGCCTTGGCCTCGTCGTACTCCTCCTCGGTGATGTCGCCGCGACCGACGAGAGACTCCGTGTAGAGGCGGCGGACGGAGCGCTTCGCCTGGATGAGGTCGGTCATCAGGGGCTGCGTCATCGAGGGGTCGTCGCCCTCGTTGTGGCCGCGTCGGCGGTAGCAGACGAGGTCGATCACTACGTCGCGGTGGAAGCGCTCGCGGTACTCGAACGCGAGCTGCGCGACGTGGATGACGGCCTCGGGGTCGTCGCCGTTCACGTGGAAGACGGGCGCCTGGATCGTCTTGGCCACGTCGGTCGCGTAGACCGAGGTGCGGGCGTCGCTCGGCGTCGTGGTGAAGCCGACCTGGTTGTTGACGACCACGTGGATCGTGCCGCCGGTGCGGTAGCCGCGCAGCTGCGACATCTGCAGCGTCTCGACGACGACGCCCTGGCCGGCGAAGGCCGCGTCGCCGTGGACGAGGATCGGCAGCCAGGCGAAGGTCCCGATGGGCTTGCGGTCCTGCTTGGCGCGGACGATGCCCTCCAGCACGCCGTCGACCGTCTCCAGGTGGGAGGGGTTGGCTGCGAGATACACCGGCAGCGCCGAGCCGTCGTCGGCGACGAACGTGCCCTCGGTGCCCAGGTGGTACTTTACGTCGCCCGAGCCGCGCTGGTTGCCGGGGGTCTGCGTGCCCTCGAACTCGCGGAAGACCTGGCCGTACGTCTTGCCGGCGATGTTGGTCAGCACGTTCAGGCGGCCGCGGTGAGCCATGCCGATCGCGGCGCCCTCCAGCCCGGCCGTGGCCGCGCCCTGGAGGATCTCGTCGAGGAGCGGGATCAGCGACTCGCCGCCCTCGAGCGAGAAGCGCTTCTGGCCGACGAACTTCGTCTGCAGGAAGGTCTCGAAGGCCTCGGCCTCGTTGAGCTTGCGCAGCACGCGCAGCTGCTCGTCGTGGCCGGGCTTCTGGTACTTGACCTCCACCTTCTCCTGGAACCAGCGGCGCTGCTCCGGGTCCTGGATGTGCATGTACTCGATGCCGAGCGTGCGGCAGTACGAGTCGCGCAGCACACCGAGGATGTCGCGGAGCTTGGCGACGCGGCGTCCGCCGAACCCGCCGGTGACGAACTCGCGGTCGAGATCCCAGAACGTCAGGCCGTGGCTCTCGATCTCCAGGTCGGGGTGCGAGCGCTGACGGTACTCGAGCGGGTCGATGTCGGCCATGAGGTGGCCGCGCACGCGGAAGGAGTTGATGAGCTCCTGCACCCGGGACTGCTTGTCCACGCGCTCGGCGAGGTCGACCGCGATGTCCGGGTTCCAGCGGATCGGCGCGTACGGGATGCGCAGCGCCGCGAAGATGTCGTCGTAGAAGCCGCGCTGGCCGATCAGCAGCTCGTGCACCTTCTTCAGGAACTCGCCCGAGCCGGCACCCTGGATGACGCGGTGGTCGTAGGTGCTCGTGAGCGTGATCGTCTTGCCGATCGCCAGCTCGTTGAGCGTCTTGTCGCTCGCGCCCTGGAACTCGGCCGGGTACTCGAGGGCGCCGGCGCCGATGATGCAGCCCTGGCCCTTCATGAGACGCGGGACCGAGTGCACCGTGCCGATGCCGCCCGGGTTGGTCAGCGAGACCGTCGTGCCCTGGAAGTCGGCGGCGGTGAGCTTGTTGGAGCGCGCGCGGGTGACGAGATCCTCATAGGCGGCGAGGTACTCGGTGAAGGTCATGGTGTCGGCACGCTTGATGCTCGGGACCATGAGGGCCCGGGTGCCGTCCGGCTTGGGCAGGTCGATCGCGATGCCGAGGTTGACGTGCGCGGGGGCCACGACGGAGGGCTTGCCGTCGATCTCGGCGTAGAAGACGTTCTGGCTGCGGAACTCGTCGAGGGTGCGGATGAGGGCCCAGCCGATGAGGTGGGTGAAGCTGACCTTGCCGCCGCGGGTGCGGGCCATGTGGTTGTTGATGACGATGCGGTTGTCGATCATCAGCTTGGCCGGGACCGTGCGGACGCTCGTGGCGGTGGGGACGGTGAGCGATTCGTCCATGTTCGCGGCGAGGGTCTTCGGCAGACCGCGCAGCGGGGTGACCTTGTCCTCTTCGGACGGCGGCTGCGTCTCCGTGGACTCCTGCTTCGGCTTCGGCGCCTGGGCGGGGATCGGCGCGGCGGCCGCCGGCTTCGCCGTGGTGCGGGCGACGGGCTGTGCACCGATCACGGGGATGGGAGCGGTCACGGGGTGCGCCGGTGCCGTGGTCGCGGCGGGAGAGGCAGCGCCTCCGGCTGCGGTGGTCTCGGAGTGGTACTTCTCCAGAATGGGCCACCACTCCTTGTCGACGGAGTCGCGGTTCTCCTTGAACTGCTCGTAGAGCTCTTCGACGAGCCAGGAATTGGCTCCGAACCCCCCGTCGCCACCGACGCCGGTCACCTGGTTCGACACGCTCTATCGCCCTCTTTCATCGCTGAAGATCTCCGATGCGGACGCACGACGCAGGATGCGCTCGGGCCCGCACACTCTCGACCACCAAGCCTAACCTGTTTCGATCGCAGAGACGTCGAAGAGACCGACCCGTGCCGCGCCGATCTGGGTACCGTGGAGGCATGGAGTTCTCAGGTGCGCAGCCGACCGTCGATCTGACCTACTCGGACGTCTTCCTGGTGCCGCGCCGTTCGGCCGTCACCAGTCGCCTCCAGGTCGATCTCGCTCCGCACGACGGTACGCCGGCGACGCTGCCGCTCGTCGCCGCGAACATGAACTCGGTGACCGGGCCGAGGCTCGCGGCCGTGCTCGCGCGCCGCGGGGCGCTGGGCGTGCTGCCGCAGGACCTCCCACTCCAGGAGCTCGACGCCGCGATCCGCGACGTGAAGGGTCAGCCGGTGCTCTGGGACACGCCGCTCGTGCTGCCCCCGGAGGCGACCGTCGCGGACGCCCTCCGCCTGCTCCCCGCTGCGGCGGGCCACGGGATCGTGGTGGCCTCCGGCGCGGCGCCGATCCCCGTCGACCGCATCGTCGGGGTGCTCCCGGCCACCCGTCTCGCGACCGCGCTGCCCGACGCGCAGCTCGGCGACCTCGTGCACCGGGGCACGCCGTCGATCGACGCGGACGACATCGGCTCCGAACGGCACGCCTTCGACGTCATCACCGAGGCGGACGTCGAGGTCGTCACGGTCGTCCACCACGGCCACCTCGTCGGGACGCTGAGCGCCCGCAGCGCTCTGCGCGCCACGCTGTACCGGCCGGCCGTGGACGCCGACGGGCGCCTCGCCGTCGCCGCGGCGGTCGGCATCAACGGCGACGTCGGCGCCAAGGCGAAGGCGCTCGCGGCGGCCGGGGTGGACGTGCTCGTCGTGGACACCGCGCACGGCCACCAGGAGGGCATGCTCCGGGCGCTGCAGGAGGTCGCGTCCCTCGGACTCGGGCTCCCCATCGTCGCGGGGAACATCGTCACGGCGGACGGCGTGCGGGATCTGGTCGACGCGGGCGCCTCGATCCTCAAGGTCGGCGTCGGCCCCGGGGCGATGTGCACGACGCGGATGATGACGGCGGTGGGTCGTCCCCAGTTCTCCGCGGTGCTGGAGACCGCGCAGGCCGCCGCCGAGGCCGGAGCGCACGTCTGGGCCGACGGCGGGGTGCGCTACCCGCGGGACGTCGCGCTCGCGCTCGCGGCCGGTGCGGCCTCCGTCATGGTCGGCTCCTGGTTCGCCGGCACGATCGAGGCCCCGGGGGAGCTCCAGCGCGATGCGGACGGGCGTCTGTTCAAGGGGTCCTGGGGCATGGCCTCGACCAAGGCCGTGCAGGCGCGGTTCGGTCGGCTCGACGCCTACGAGCGGGCGCGCAAGGAGCTGTTCGCCGAGGGCATCTCCTCCTCCAAGATCTACCTCGACCCGCTGCGCCCGGGGATCGAGGACCTGCTCGACATGATCACGTCGGGCGTGCGGTCGTCCTTCACCTACGCCGGGGCCGCGACCGTGCCGGAGTTCCACGACCGCGCCCTCGTCGGACTGCAGTCCGCGGCGGGCTACGAGGAGGGCAAGGCGCTGCCGGTCAGTTGGTGACCACCCGCCGCGACCACAGTCCGCTTCTGTAGAATCGAGCGCACTATGGACGACCCTCCCAGTTGCCGAACATCGCCCCACCGTCCCGTTCTCTCCCCGGAGAGGAAGATCTGATGGACTACATCATGTTGGGCGTGGGGCTTCTGCTCACGGTCGGCACCGGCCTCTTCGTCGCGAGCGAGTTCGCCCTCGTTAACCTCGACCGTGCGGACCTCGAAGCGCGGCAGGCGCGAGGCGAGTCCCGCCTCTCGCTGACGATCAGCGCCCTGCGGCACACCTCGACGCATCTCTCCTCCGCGCAGCTCGGCATCACGCTGACCACGTTGCTGACCGGATACACGATGGAGCCGGCGCTGTCGAACCTCCTGCGCCCCACGCTCGTCGCCTGGAACATCCCGGAAGCCGCCGTCGCCCCCATCGCGACCGTGGTGGCGATGTTCGTCGCGACAGTGCTGTCGATGATCCTCGGCGAGCTCGTCCCGAAGAACTTCGCGCTGGCGCTGCCCCTGGCCACGGCGAAGCTCGTCGTGCCGTTCCAGATCGCCTTCACGACGGTGTTCAAGCCGGCCGTGGTCGTGCTGAACGGCAGCGCCAACGGCGTGCTGCGCAGCATGGGCATCGAGCCCAAGGAGGAGCTCTCCGGCGCGCGCAGCGCGGAGGAGCTCTCCTCGCTCGTGCGACGCTCGGCGAGTGCCGGAGTGCTGGAGGCCGACACCGCGACGCTGCTCGACCGCACGCTCACCTTCTCCCGGCTCACGGCGGCGGACGTCATGACGGCGCGCCCGAGCATGCACGCCATCGCCGCCGGCGACTCGGTGGACGACGTGATCCAGCTGGCGCGTCGCACCGGCCACAGCCGCTTCCCGGTCTTCGATGAGGACCTCGACGACATCACCGGCGTCGTACATCTCAAGGCCGCCATCTCGGTGCCGCGGGAGCGCAGGGCCGAGGTGCCCGTGGGTGCCCTCGCGACCGACCCGCTCCGCGTGCCGGAGACCGCCCACGTCGACGCGCTCATCTCCGACCTCCGCGGTCGCGGCTACCAGCTCGCGGTCGTCGTCGACGAGTACGGCGGGACGGCGGGCATCGTGACGCTGGAGGACCTCGTGGAGGAACTCGTCGGCGAGGTCTCCGATGAACACGACCGGAGCAGGGCCGGCGTCATCCGCAACCGCGACGGGGTGACCTTCCCCGGCGAACTGCGTCCGGATGAGCTGCGCAGCCGTGCGGGCGTCGAGGTCCCGGAGGGCGATGTGTACGACACGGTCGGCGGCTACGTCATGAGCGTCCTCGAGCGGGTGCCGGTCGTCGGCGACGAGGTGCCGCTGGAGAGCGGCACGCTGCAGGTGGTCCGCATGGACGGCCGCCGGGTGGATCGGGTGCGCTACGTCCCGAGACCGGATGCCGTCGTCATCGAGGGGGTGTCCCTGTGAGCGATTGGGGAGGCCTCGCCTGGCTCGTCGTCCTGCTGGCAGCGAACGCGTTCTTCGTCGGCGCCGAGTTCGCCGTGATCTCCGCGCGGCGCTCGCAGATCGAGCCGAAGGCGGAGCGCGGCTCGCGCCCGGCCAAGACGGCGCTGTACGCCATGGAGCACGCGACGCTCATGCTCGCGACCTCGCAGCTCGGCATCACGATCTGCTCGCTGCTCATCCTGAACGTGTCCGAGCCCGCCATCCACCATCTGCTCGCCGTGCCGCTGCACGCGCTGGGCTGGTCGGACGGCGCGGTGGACGTCGTGTCGTTCACGATCGCGCTGCTCATCGTGTCGTTCCTGCACGTCGTGTTCGGCGAGATGGTCCCGAAGAACCTCGCGTTCTCCGTCCCGGACCGGGCTGTGCTGCTGCTGGCGACGCCGCTGGTGTGGGTGTCGAAGGTGTTCATGCCGGTGATCTGGCTGCTGAACGCGGCGGCGAACGGCGTGCTGCGCCTCTTCCGCGTGGAGCCGAAGAACGAGGCGGCGTCGACGTTCACCCTCGACGAGGTGGCGACCATCGTCAACCAGTCGCGCCGTGAGGGTGTGCTCATGGACACCGCGGGCACGGTCACGGCCGCGGTCGAGTTCACCGACAAGAAGGCGCGCGACGTGGCCGTGCCGCTGGGCGACCTCGTCACGCTGCCGCAGACGACCACGCCCGACGACATCGAGAAGGCGGTCGCCCGCTACGGGTTCTCGCGCTACGTGATCGTCGACGACGAGGACGTCCCGATCGGCTACGTCCACCTCAAGGACATCCTGCGGGCCTCGGAGGGCCCGGATGCCGAGGCCAAGGTGCTCGAGCCGATCCCCGGCAAGCGCATCCACCACATGGTGCCCGTGCAGGAGGACACCGATCTGGAGGACGCGCTCGCCGTCATGCGACGGGCGGGTCGCCACCTGGCCAAGGTCCGCGACGCCCGGGGGGAGACCACCGCCGTGCTGTTCCTGGAAGACATCCTCGAGGAGCTCGTCGGCGAGGTGCAGGACGCGACCCGTCGCGTCCGCGGCCACTGACATCCGGACACGCGAAGGCCGCCGGCTCCCTCGGGAACCGGCGGCCTTCGTCGTGGGCGTCAGCGCCAGTGCGCTCGCTCGTACTGCGGCGGCCAGGCGACCTCGTCGCCCAGCTCGTGTGCGGCCCGCAGCGCGAAGTGCGGGTCGCGCAGCCACTCCCGTCCGGCGAAGATCGCGTCGGCCGCCCCGTCGGCGAGCACCTGCTCGGCCTGGGCGGCGGCGGTGATGAGGCCCACGGCCGACACCGGGATCCGCCCGCCCTGGCGGACGGTCTCGGCCAGCGGGACCTGGTAGCCGGGGGAGACGCTGATGCGCTGGTGCGCGACGAGGCCGCCGCTGGAGACGTCGATGAGGTCGGCGCCGCGCGCGGTCGCCCAGCCGCCGACCGTCGCGGCCTCCTCGGGCGTGAAGCCGCCCTCGGCATGATCGGTCGCCGAGATGCGGACGAACAGCGGCACGTCGTCGCCGGCCGTCTCGCGCACCGTGTCCACGACACGCAGCAGCAACCGGGCCCGGTTCTCCAGCGAGCCGCCGTAGGCGTCCTCTCGGAGGTTCGACAGCGGAGACAGGAACTGGTGCAGGAGGTAGCCGTGGGCGCCGTGGATCTCGATGACGTCGAAGCCCGCATCGAGCGCCCGCCTGGTCGCCGCGGCGAACCCGTCGACCACGCGGTCGATGCCCGCTGCGTCCAGGGCGACCGGCGCGGCGAACCCCTCGTAGGCCACCGCAGACGGTGCGCTGGTGATCCATCCGCCTGCCGCGGCGGGGACCGAGCCGCGCTCGTCGGCCCACGGCCACCAGGTCGAGGCCTTCCGCCCGGCGTGCGCGAGCTGGATGCCCGCAGCGGACCCTCGATCGTGGATCGCGCGGACGATCGGGGCCAGTGCGTCGCGCTGAGCGTCGTCCCAGAGGCCGAGGTCGCGCGGGGAGATCCGCCCCTCCGGGACGACGGCCGTGGCCTCGGCGACGATGAGTCCGGCACCGCCCGAGGCGAACTGCGCGAGGTGGGTGTGATGCCATTCCTGCGCCACGCCGTCGACGGCGCTGTACATGCACATGGGGGACACCCAGAGGCGGTTGCGGAACGTGGCGGAGCGGATGGTCAGCGGAGAGAAGAGAAGACTCACCGTTCGACGGTACCGCCGGCGCGGACCGGACAGGGCCGTCGGGCTAACGTGGAGTCATGAGCGACGTGCGCGAGTGGTCCCGCAGCGACGCGGCGCGGTTCTTCCGCACGCCGACCGCCGAGGATGACAAGTACTCGCGGGGCGTCGTGGGCGTGCGCACCGGATCGGCCGCCTATCCCGGCGCCGCGGTGCTGGGCGTCGAGGCCGCGTGGCGCACCGGTGCCGGTTTCGTCCGCTACGTGGGCGCGCCGCCCGCGGTCGCGGCGGTGCTCGCCCGGCGCCCGGAGACCGTCGGCGGGCCGGACGCCGGACGCACGCGGATCGGCGCCTGGGTGATCGGGTCCGGGACCGATCCGGACGACCGGAGCACGGCGGAGGCGCAGGCGCTGCGGGAGATCGTCGACGGCGACGTCCCCGTGGTCATCGACGCCGGAGCGCTCGATCTGGCGCCGACCGCCCGCGCCCCGTTCGTCGCCACGCCGCACGGCCGGGAGTTCGCGCGGCTGCGCGAGCATGTCGGCATCGACGGGGCGGGGGACGATCTCGCCGATGTCCGCGACGTGTCCGCCGCGATCGACGGCGTGGTGCTGCGCAAGGGCGCGCGCACCGTCCTCGCGGCACCCGACGGCACGCTCATCGCCGTCGAGGCGGGGACCGGCTGGCTCGCGACGGCCGGGACGGGGGACGTGCTGGCGGGGATCGTCGCCGCCGTGATCGCCGCGAATCCGGGCAGCCCGCTCGTCGAGTCCGCCGCGGCGGCCGTCTGGCTGCACGGGCACGCCGCCCGCCTCGCCGCCGCGGCGACCGGGGGCGCGAGCGGTCATCCGATCGTGGCGCTCGACGTCGCGGAGGCGCTGCCCCGCGCGGTCGCGGACCTCCTGTCGTGAGGACCACGGCCCGGAGGAGCGTGCTCGCGCTGTGGATCGCCTTCCTCCTCGTCCACGTCCTGACCGCATGGCTGGGCTGGGTCTACCCGAGCCAGCCCATGGGGGACGTCGTGCTGGTCTACGAGCCCTGGGCGACGGCCGCGTGGAGCGGCGGGGAGACCGTGGGCGTCACGGAGTCCTGGGTGTACCCGCAGCTCGCGCTCCTGCCGATGATGCTCGCTGCCGTGCTCGCCGCCCCGTTCCTCCCGCTGCTCGGCGTCTCCGGCGCCTACCTCATCGGCTGGGCGCTGCTGGTCACGGTGCTCGACGCCGTCGCCTTCGCCGTGCTCGTCGGGCGCGGACACGTGCGGGCGCGGCGCACCGCCGCGTGGTTCTGGTGCGCGGCCCTGCTCCTCCTCGGACCCATCGCGCTGTACCGCATCGATGCCGTCACCGTGCCGATCGCCGTCGTGGCCGGCCTCTGGCTGGTGACCCGCCCGACCATCGCCGCGGCGCTGCTGGCCATCGGCGTCTGGATCAAGATCTGGCCCGGTGCGCTCCTCCTCGCGGCGGTCGCGGCCGGGAGGGCGCGGCTGCGGATGCTTCTGGCCGCCGCGGGCGTCACCGCCGGTGTGGTGGTGGTGCTCCTGATGCTCGGCGCCGACACCGAGATCCTCGGCTTCCTCACCGCGCAGACCGGCCGGGGGCTCCAGATCGAGGCGGTCGCCGCGACGCCGTTCCTCTGGATGGCCGTGACGGGGGCCGCCCGCATCGAGTACAGCTACGACATCCTCACCTTCCAGATCGTCGCGCCGGGCGCGGAGGTCGTCGCGACGGTCCTCACCCCGCTCCTGGTGCTCGCCGCGGCCGTCGTCACCGTCGTCGGCGGGGTCAAGGCCGCGCGCGGTGCGTCGTTCGCGCGACTCTTCCCGCCGCTGGCCCTGCTCCTGGTGACGGTGCTCATCGGCCTGAACAAGGTCGGCTCGCCGCAGTTCCAGACCTGGCTGCTCGCACCCGTGATCCTGTGGCTCGTGCTCGACCGCCGCAGGGCACGCACCGCCGCCGCCCTGGTGCTCGCGCTGTGCCTGCTCACGTGTCTCGTGTATCCGCTGAGCTATGACGGGCTGCTGCGTGCCGAAGAAGCCCCCGTCCTGCTGCTGACGATGCGCAACGTCCTGCTCGTCGTCCTCGCCGCCGTGAGCGCCGTCGCGCTCGCGCGGGTCCCCGCCGTCCGTCGTCCTCGAAACCAGGAGTGAACCCATGCTGATCGCCTTCTCCGTCGCCCCCAGCGGCACGCCCGCCGACGGCGCCGAGCGCACCGATGCCTCCGTGCACGATGCCGTGGCCGCCGCGGTGCGCGTCGTCCGCGCGTCGGGCCTCCCGCACCGTACGACGAGCATGTTCACCGAGATCGAGGGGCCCGACTGGGACACCGTGATGGACGTGGTCAAGCGGGCGACCGAGGCGGTCATGCCGTACGGATCGCGGGTGTCCCTCGTCCTCAAGGCGGACATCCGCCCCGGCTACACGGGAGAGCTCGACGCCAAGGTCGAGCGCCTGGAGGCGGCGATCGAGGAGTCCGACGACCGGTAAGCTGAACCGGTGAATCCCTCGACACCTTCGAGGGGTGCGGCGAAGTGGGCGCTCCTCTCCCTCGCCATCGGCAGTTTCGGCATCGGCATGACCGAGTTCGTCGTCATGGGCCTGCTGCCGAACATCGCCGCCGACCTCCTCCCGTCCGTCTGGGCGTCGAGCCAGGAGGAGGCGCTGAGCCAGGCCGGCTGGCTGATTTCGCTGTACGCACTCGGCGTCGTCGTCGGCGCCCCGACCATCGCCGGCTTCGTCGCCCGCTACCCGCGGCATCGGGTGATGATCGTGCTCGCCCTCGCGCTGACCGTCTTCAACGCCCTCACCGTGGTGCTGCCGACGTTCGAGCTCGTCGGGGTCTCGCGCTTCCTCGCCGGACTCCCGCACGGCGCGTACTTCGGCATCGGCGCGCTGGTCGCCGCCGATGTGATGGGGCCGGGCAACCGTGCCAAGGGCGTCGCGTTCATCCTCACCGGGCTCACGGTCGCCAATGTCGTCGGCGTGCCGCTGGGCACCTTCCTCGGCCAGGAGTGGGGCTGGCGCGCGGCCTTCGCGGTCGTCGCGCTCGTCTTCGCGCTCGCCACCGTCTTCATCGCGCTGTTCGTGCCCGCGCACCCGGGGAACCCCGGACGCACGATGCGGGCGGAGCTCGGGGTGTTCCGCATCGGTCAGGTCTGGTTCACGCTCGGGGTGGGGGCGATCGGCTTCGGCGGGTTCTTCGCCGTCTACAGCTACATCGCCCCGCTCGTGACGGAGGTGGCGGGGTCCCCGGACTGGGTCGTGCCGATCGTGCTCGTGCTCATGGGGCTCGGCATGACGGGCGGGAACCTCGTCGGCGGTCATCTCGCCGACATCGACCTCCGCCGCACGCTGCTGCTGGGCCTCGCCGCGATGGCCGTCGTGTTCGCTCTCCTCGCCGTGCTCTCGTTCTGGATCGTGAGCCTGAGCCTCGTGGTGGTCCTCGTCGGGTTCGTCTCGTCCGTGCTGAGCCCGACGATCCAGACGCGGTTGATGGACGTGGCCGGCGACAACCAGTCCATCGCGGCGGCCATGAACCACTCCGCCCTGAACATCGGCAACAGCCTCGGTGCCTTCCTCGGCGGCATCGTGATCGCGATCGGCTGGGGCTTCACGGCGCCGGCATGGACCGGGGCGGTGCTCGCGGTGGCCGGACTCCTCATCGCTCTGGTGTCGTTCCGCGTGGAGGCACGGCGGGTGGCGCAGACGCCGGTCCTCGCGTCGTAGAGTGACGGGGTGACCGCTCCCGACGACGACCTCCCCCTCGCCGGGACCGTCGTGCTGCTGCGCCCGAGCCCCGGCGGCTTCGAGGTGCTGCTGCTGCGCCGTCCGTCGCGAGGCTCCTTCGCGGACGCCTGGGTGTTCCCCGGCGGGAAGGTCGAGCCGGGGGACCGTCAGGCGGGCGCCGCGGACGTCGAGGACGCGCGCCGTGCTGCCGCCAGAGAGACCGCGGAGGAGGTCGGACTCGTCGTCGACGACCTGGTGCCTCTGTCGGAATGGCGGCCGCCCGCAGAGGCGCCCGTGCGGATCCGCACCTGGTTCTTCCTCGCCCTCGCCCCCGACGCCGAGCCGTCGCCTGCCGCCGACGAGGTCGTCGAGCTCGCCTGGGTGTCACCGGGCACGGCCTTCGAGCGGCACGCGGCGGGGGAGTGGCGGCTCTTCCCGCCCACCTGGCTCACGCTGCACCGGCTCTCCGCCTTCATCGACGTCGAGGCCGCGCTGGCCTCCGGCGGAGCGGTCGAGCTGTTCCAGACGGAGGTGCGCGACGGGGGGCGGGCGTTCGGCTGGGCACAGGGGACCCTGCACGCCCACACCCTGCCGTGGCGGTTCGACCCGGCCTGACGCGGTTCAGGCGTCGAGCAGGCGCCGCAGGTGCGTGCCGACGGCCTCGGTCTCGATGAGGAACCCGTCGTGGCCGAAGTCGCTCGTGAGCACCACCGCCTCGCCGTCGAGCACGTTCCGGATGCTCCGGGCGATCCGCTGCTGACCGTCGACGGGGAAGAGGCGGTCGCTGTCGATGCCGAGGACGAGGGTCGTCGCGGTCACCGCCTTCAGGGCCTCCTCCACGCCGCCGCGGCCCCGGCCGACGTCGTGCGAGTTCATGGCCTCGACGAGGGCGATGTAGCTGTTGGCGTCGAAGCGGCGCGTGAACTTGTTCCCGTGGAAGTCGAGGTAGGACTCCACGGCGAAGCGTCCGCCGTGGCCGAGCGGCGACACGTCCGACTGCCAGGAGCGCTGGAATCGCTGGTTGAGCTCGATCGGGCTGCGGTAGTTCAGCAGCGCCATGCGGCGGGCCAGGGCCAGGCCGCGGTGCGGGCCGTCGCCGTCCGCGAGGTCGTAGTACTCGCCGCCCTGGAAGCGCGGGTCCATGCGGATCGTCTCGAGCTGCACGGTGTTGAGCGCGATCTGGTCGGCGGTGGTGACCGGGGGCGAGGAGAGCACGGCGAGGCGCTGCACGCGGTCCGGCTGCGCCACGGCCCACTCGAGCGCGTGCATGCCGCCCATCGAGCCGCCGATCACCGCCGCCCAGCTGTCGATGCCGAGCGCGTCGGCCAGGCGCACCTGCGCCGCCACCTGGTCGCGGATGGTGAGGTAGGGGAAGCGCGACGCCCACTCGTAGCCGTCCGGGGCGATGCTCGCGGGGCCGGTCGATCCCTGGCAGCCGCCGAGCATGTTCGGCGCGATCACGAACCACTCGTCGGTGTCGAGCGGCGCACCGGGGCCGACGACGTCCTCCCACCAGCCGGCGGTCGGGTGGCCGGCACCGGCCTCTCCACGCACATGGCTGTCCCCGGTGAGGGCGTGCAGGACGAGAACGGCGTTATCGCGAGCCGCGTTGAGCTCGCCCCAGCTCTCGTACGCGAGGCGGATGCCGGGGAGCTGGGCTCCGCTCTCCGTGGTGAAAGCGCCGAACGCGGCGAATCGGCGGCCGCCGACGGGGTCGCCGTCCCGCCAGGCGCCGGTGGCCGGCGGGCGGGCACGGAGCAGCCGGACGTCGGCCTCCGTCACCGGTGCCGACGGCACCGTGTCCTCGGAGGTCGTCTGCCAGTCCATGTCTCCATTGTCGCCTGGCGGGTGCGTCCCGGCCCGCAGGTTACGACACCGGACACGACGAAGGCCCCGGACCGTGCGGTCCGGGGCCTTCCCGAGGGCATGCGCTCAGGCGCGTGCGGCCTCCGAGACGGCGCGCGCGGCGGCGAGGGCCTGGTCGAGATCGGCCTTGAGGTCCTCGATGTTCTCGAGTCCCACGGACAGGCGCACGAGGCCGGGGGTCACGCCCGCGGTGAGCTGCTGCTCCGGGGTGAGCTGCGCGTGCGTCGTGGAGGCCGGGTGGATGACGAGCGAGCGCACGTCGCCGATGTTGGCGAGGTGGCTGAACAGGGAGAGGCTGTTGACGAACTCGCGTCCGGCCTCGACCCCGCCCTTGAGCTCGAACGAGAGCACGGCGCCGACACCCTTCGGGGCGTACTCGTTCGCCTTGGCGTACCAGGGCGAGGACGGCAGGCCGGAGTAGTTGACCGCGGCCACGTCGTCACGGCTGTCCAGCCACTCGGCGATCTCCTGGGCGTTCTGCACGTGGCGCTCGATGCGCAGCGACAGCGTCTCGACACCCTGGATGAGGTTCCACGCGCTCTGCGGGGCGATGGCCGAGCCGAGGTCGCGGAGCAGCTGCACGCGGGCCTTGATGATGTAGGCGAGCGGGTCGCCGACCGCGGCCGTGTAGCTGGCGCCGTGGTAGGAGGGGTCCGGCTCGGTGAGACCGGGGAACTTCTCGACGTTCTCCGACCAGGCGAAGGAGCCGCCGTCGATCACGACGCCGCCGATCGTGGTGCCGTGGCCGCCGAGGAACTTCGTGATCGAGTGGACGACGATGTCGGCGCCGTGCTCGAACGGACGGATGAGGTACGGGGTGGCGATCGTGTTGTCGACGATCAGTGGGACGCCGCTCTCGTGCGCGATGTCGGCGACCGTGCGGATGTCGAGCACGTTGATCTGCGGGTTGCCGATGGTCTCCGCGAAGAAGAGCTTCGTGTTCGGGCGGACGGCGCGACGCCACTCCTCGGGGTCGTCCTGGTTCTCGACGAAGGTGACCTCGATGCCGAGCTTGGCGAGGGTGTACTTGAAGAGGTTGTAGGTGCCGCCGTAGATCGAGCTCGACGCGACGAAGTGGTCGCCGGCCTGCGCAATGTTGAGGATCGCGAAGGTCGAGGCGGCCTGACCGCTGGAGAGGACGAGGGCGCCGGTGCCCCCTTCGAGCGCGGCGAGGCGCTGCTCCAGGACGTCCTGGGTCGGGTTCTGGATGCGGGTGTAGATGTTGCCGAACTCGGCGAGCGCGAAGAGGTTGGCGGCGTGGTCGGCGCTGTCGAACACGTAGGACGTGGTCTGGTAGATCGGCGTCGCCCTGGCCTTGGTGACGGGGTCGGGGGCGGCGCCCGAGTGGATCTGCTTGGTCTCGAAACGCCAGGTCTCGGGTGCGGACATGTGTTCCCCCTGGAACGGTCGGAAGGTCGGATGGGCTGGTGCCCTTGCAGCGAGAGTACGGAATATCGCGCCGTGTCAACAACGACCGGGAAATGTGACGTAACACGATGAGGGGCCGAGAACGGGCGGAACCTCCGCGGACATCGTACGGTGGAGGGCATGGCCAACAGACGTGCAGTGGTGACAGGTGCGAGTTCCGGGATCGGTCAGGCGACGGTGCGGGTGCTGCGGTCTCGGGGGTGGGACGTCGTCGGCGTCGCCCGCCGTGCCGACCGGCTCGCCGCGCTCTCCGCGGAGACGGGGGCATCGACCATCGCCTGCGACCTGACCGACGACGCGGCGGTGGCGGCGCTCCTCGCCGAGCTGGAGCGCACGGGACCGGTGCACGCGCTCGTCCAGGTGGCCGGCGGCGCGCGGGGGACCGACCGCGTCGAGGACGCCGCGCTCGCCGACTGGCAGTGGATGTACGACGCGAACGTGCTCGCAACCCAGCGCCTCGTCGCCGGGCTGCTGCCGCTGCTCCGCCGCACCGCGGACGCGGACGGCCATGCCGACCTCCTGTTCGTGACCTCGACGGCCGCGCAGACCGCCTACCCGGGCGGCGCGGGTTACAACGCGGCGAAGGCGGCTGAGGCGATGCTCGTCCGTGCGCTGCGTCAGGAGCTCAACGGCGAGCCGCTCCGGGTGGCCGAGGTCGCCCCGGGCATGGTGCACACCGAGGAGTTCACGCTGAACCGGCTCGGGGGCGACGCCGTCGCCGCGGAGGCCGTGTACTCCGGGGTCGAGGCGCCCCTTCGCGCCGAGGACGTGGCGGACGTGATCGCCTACGCCCTGGACGCGCCGGCCCACGTGAACCTCGACCTCATCACGATGCGTCCGGTCGCGCAGTCGGCGCAGCACCTGCTCGCGCGGGGACCGCTGCGGGTCCGGCCCGTCGAGTGACCGGAGGACGCACCCTCGCCGAGCTCGCGGACGAGGGGCTGATCGACGCAGGGTGGGCGGAGGCGCTGGCTCCGGTGCAGGACACCGTCACGGCGCTCGGGGAGCGGCTGCGCGCCGAGCAGGCGGCCGGCCACGGCTACCTTCCGGCGGGGCCGAACGTGCTGCGTGCCTTCCAGCGACCGCTCGCCGACGTGCGGGTGCTGATCACGGGCCAGGACCCCTATCCGACCCCCGGGCACCCGATCGGGCTGTCGTTCGCCGTGGACCGCGACGTGCGCCCGCTGCCACGGAGCCTGACGAACATCTACAAGGAGCGGGAGACCGACCTCGGCCTTCCACCTGCGCCGCACGGAGACCTCACCGCGTGGAGCGATCAGGGCGTGCTGCTGCTGAACCGAGTCCTGACCGTCCGCCCCGGTGCGGCCGCCTCCCACCGCGGCTGGGGGTGGGAGCAGGTGACGGAGCTCGCGATCCGTGCCCTGGTCGCGCGCGACCAGCCGCTCGTAGCGATCCTCTGGGGGCGGGATGCCGCGAACCTCCAGCCGCTGCTCGGCGACACCCCGGTGATCGCGTCGGCTCATCCGTCCCCTCTCTCCGCCAGCCGCGGCTTCTTCGGCTCCCGGCCCTTCTCCCGCGCGAACGCGCTTCTGGAAGAGATCGGCAGTGCTCCGGTGGACTGGAGGGTGGAGGGCGAGGGCCCTGGTCTCTAAGCTGAGCGCATGCAGTTCGAGCCCGGGGACCGACGTCGCGTTCTCCCGCGTCATCTCCGCAGGACCACCGCGCCGGACACGTTCTCCTATGTCATCCGTCCCGCGCGGGCGGCGGATCTGCCCCACGTCCGGGAGATCTACAACCACTTCGTCAGCAATTCGGCCGTGACCCTGGACGAGCGACGCAGCAGCATCCCGTACTGGAGGGACAAGTTCACTCTCCTGGAGCGCCTCGGGCTGCCGTTCCTCGTGGCCGTGTCGCCGTCCGGTGCGGTGCTCGGATACGCGCTCGTGCAGCCGTGGGCCGGCAAGAACGCCTACCGCTACACCGTCGAGGACGCGATCTACCTCGGGCCGGGGGCTGCGGGGAAGGGGCTGGGATCGGCGCTCCTGCAGGCGCTGATCGAGGCCTGCGAGCAGCGGGGACTCCGCGAGATCATCGCCGTGATCAGCGATCAGGGGGCGGAGGCCTCGATCCGGCTGCACGAGAAGCTCGGCTTCGTGGAGGCCGGACGCATGGGGCGCGTCGGTCGGAAGTTCGGGCGCGATCTGGGCACGGTGTCGCTGCGCCGCCCGCTGCGTCCGCGTCGTCGTTCCCTCTTCCCGCGCTGACCCACCCCTTTGCGTGCCTCCCACCCCGTTGCGGGCGAACGCAACGGGCCGGAGCAGCCGCAAAGGGGTGGGTCGGCGATCAGGCGTCGGGGATGACGGGGATCGCGGAGAGCAGGGTGCGGGTGTAGTCGGCGGTCGGGTGCAGGAGCACGTCGCGGGTCGGACCGCGCTCGACGATGCGGCCGTCCTTCATGACGACGACCGCGTCGCAGAGGTTCTGCACCACGCCGATGTCGTGCGACACGAGCAGCAGCGTGAGCTCGTCCGCGACCCGCAGCTCCGCGAGAAGCTCGAGGATCTGCGCGCGCACCGTGACGTCCAGCGCCGACAGCGGCTCGTCGCCCACGAGGATCCGCGGACGATGGACGAGAGCGCGCGCGAGAGCGATCCGCTGCCGCTGTCCGCCGGAGAACTCGTGCGGATAGCGATCGCCCATCTCGGGGTCGAGGCCGACGCGGGCGATGACCTCGCGCACCCGTGCCCGATGGTCGCCGTCGATGCCGAGGGCCCACAACGGCTCCCGCACGATCTGCCCCGCGGTCATCCGGGGGTCGAGGGAGGCGTAGGGATCCTGGAAGACGAGACCCGTCTGCCGGCGCAGCCAGTGCAGCGATCGCGCGGAGGCGCCGGCGTCGACGATCCGGCCGTCCACCGACACGGTGCCCGCGGTCGGTCGGTCGAGGCCCAGCAGGAGTCGCACGAGCGTCGACTTCCCCGAGCCGGACTCGCCGATGATCCCCAGGGAGGCGCCCTCGGAGACGTCCAGGTCGGTCGGCTCCAGGGCCGTCTGCCGCCGGGTGCGCTCGAACGCCGTCCGCTTCGGCATGACGAAGTCCCGTCGCAGCCCGCGCGCTTCGATGAGGCTCATGCCTCTCCTCCCTCAGGCCGCCAGAGCGTCGCGGTCGCGTCCCGCAGCAGCCCCTGCGTGACAGGAGAGGTCGGCGCGGTCAGCAGTCGCGACACCGGCGCGCTCTCGACGACCCGACCGTGTTCGAGCACCACTCCCTCCGTCGCCACCTGGGACAGCACCGCGAGGTCGTGCGTGATGAACAGGAGCGACATGCCCTCGTCGGCGACGAGCCCGAGCATCAGGGACAGGATCTCGGCCTGGATCGTCACGTCCAGGGCCGTCGTGGGCTCGTCGGCGATCAGCAGCCGCGGACGGCAGGCGAGGGCCATGGCGATCGCGACGCGCTGCCGCTGGCCGCCGGAGAGCTGGTGCGGATACCGGTCGACGATGGTCTCCGGGTCGGGGAGTCGCACGCGGGCGGCTTCCGCGATCGCCCGGTCACGGGCCTCGCGCCGGCCCAGGCCTTCGTGGATGCGGATGGACTCCGCGATCTGGCGGCCGACCGTCCGGATCGGGTTGAGCGCCGTCCGGGGTTCCTGGAACACGATGCCGATGTCGTCGCCGCGCAGCCGGGCGAGCTCACGGTCCGGCATCCCGATCAGCTCGGTCCCGTCCCACCGGATGCTCCCGCGTGCCGTCGCCCCCTCCGGCAGCAGTCCGAGCACGGCGAGCGCCGTGAGGGACTTCCCGGAACCGGACTCGCCGATCACCCCGAGGCGGGTGCCGTCGGGGACCTGGAGCGAGATGCCGTCGACCACCCGGCGTCCGTCGATCTCGATGACGAGATCCTCGACCGTCAGACTCATGCGACCACCGCCGGTGTGTGCGTCTCGGCGGCACGGTGCCGCAGGGTGGGGTCCGTGGCTTCCCGGAGCCCGTCGCCGAGCAGGTTGAGGGCCAGCACGGTCAGGGTGATCGTGAGCCCGGGCCAGATCACGGTGAGCGGGTGCACGCCGATGTAGCGCTGGAGATCCGCGAGCAGCAGACCCCAGCTCGGTTCCACGACCGAGGCCCCGAAGCCGAGGTACGACAGGCCGGCCTCCGCGAGCACGGCCACGGCCATCGACCATGAGAGCTGCACGATGAAGACCGGTGCCACGTTCGGCAGGAGGTGACGGACGAGGCTCTGCGCGGGGGTGAGGCCCGACGCGCGCGCGGCGAGCACGAAGTCGCTCTGCTGCACGCGGCGCAGCTCCGGCCGCGTGACCCGCGCGATGTTCACGCCGAAACCGATCCCCACCGCCCAGATCACGACCCAGAGCGATCCGCCCCACACCGACGAGATCATCATCGCGATCAGCAGCACGGGGAAGGCGATGAGGATGTCGACGAACACGGCGACCGTCTCCCGCACGAGCCGGGTGGTCAGGGCGCCGAGGGCGGCGAGGGCGATCCCCACCACGGTGGCCACGAGTCCGGCGCCCACGCTGACGAACACAGTGGTCCGCGCCCCCGCCATGAGCAGGCTCAGGATGTCGCGCCCGGTGTCGTCGGTCCCGAGCACGTGCGGCCACCCCGGCGGCAGCCAGCGGTCGCCGATGTTCGAGGCCCGCGGGTCGAACGGCGTCCAGAAGAGGGACACGACGGCCGCCAGGGCGACGAGGGCGATGACGATCAGTCCGAACCGGCCGGTCGAGGTGCGCCAGAGTCGAGGGAACCAGCGCGTGCTCATGCGGCCTCCCGCTGTCGAGGGTCGATCGCCCGGTGCAGCAGATCCACGAGGAAGCCGACCACCAGCACGAAGCCGGTCAGCACGAGCAGCTCACTCTGCACCTTGACGAGGTCGCGCGTGCCGACGTCGGTCACGAGCATGCGGCCGATGCCCGGAAGCGTGAACAGCTGCTCGATCACGACCGACCCGACGATGATCCCGGCGACCTGGAGGCCGAGGACCGTGATGATGGATAGCCCGACCGCCGGGATGCCGTGCTGGATGAGGGCGCGGGTCTTCGTCAGCCCCTTGGCGGCCGCGGTGCGGACGAAGTCCTGTCCGGCCGCCTGCAGGGTCGCGCTGCGCACGAAGCGCATGAGCATGGCGCCCTCGACGATGCCGATGGTGAGGGCCGGCAGCAGCAGCGCCTCGATCGCTCTTCCCGGCGTGGACCATCCGGTGCGGGGGAAGCCCTGGGGCGGCAGCCAGCCGAGCCACACGGAGAACACGACGATCAGCATCATGCCCGCCCAGACGACGGGCACCGCCGCGAGCGCCTGGGCGCCGACGCTGAGCGCCGTGCCGTCGCGGTGGCCGCGGCGCAGGGCGGCGAGGATGCCGAAGGGCACCGCGATGAGCACGGCGATCACCAACGACATGATCCCGAGCGGAACGGTGACCTGTGCCTTGAGCAGCAGCTCCTCGCCGACGGAGGCACCGGACAGCAGCGAGGTGCCCAGGTCGCCGCGGAGGATGCCGCCGATCCAGTCGGCGTACTGCGCGAGCAGAGGCTGGTTCAGCCCCAGCGACTCCCGCAGCGCCTCGACCTCGGCAGGGGAGGCCTGGGTGCCGGCGATGAGCTGGGCCACGTCGCCGGGGAAGACGCGCAGCGTGAGGAAGATGAGCGCGCTCGACACGAGGAGCCCTGCGATCAGCAGGGCTCCTCGGACGAGCGCGTAACGCAGCACGGAGCGTCGACCGTCGTCAGCTCGCGGCGGAGACGGTCACACCCGCGAGGTTGATGCGCGAGTTGATCGAGTCCTCCGGGAAGCCGCTGACGATCGGGCTCACCGCCGTGATCGTCTGACCGTTGTAGAGCCAGTCCGCCGCGTGGTCCTCGGAGACGATCCGCGCCGCCTCGGCGAGGAGCTTCGCGGAGGCATCCGGGTCGACCTCGGCCAGCGCCTGCGCGTAGAGGTCCTGCACCTCGGCGTTGTCGTAGCCGAAGTAGTAGTCCGGGTTGGCGAAGTTGCCGAAGTCCCGGGGCTCGACGTGCAGGACGAAGCTGAGGTCGTAGTCCTTGTTGGTGTACACGTCCTCGAGCCAGGTCGGGAACTCCACGGAATCGACCTCGAGGTTCACGCCGACCTTGTCGAAGTCCGAGATGAGGACCTTGGGGACGGTGGTGCCGTAGAACGACGGGATGGTCAGGGTGAGGTCGAGGTCCTCCTGGCCGGCCTCGGCGAGCAGCTCCTTGGCCCGCTCAGGGTCGTAGGAGATGACGTCGGAGAGGTCCTCATAGCCGGGGTCGAGCTCGGGGATGGGGCCGTACAACGGCGTGCCGGCACCGACGGCCTCGATGAGCGCGTCGTGGTCGATGGCCAGGCGCAGCGCCTCGCGGACCCGGACGTCGTCCAGCGGAGCCTTCTTGTTGTTGAAGGCGAGCGTGGCCTTGTCGGTCGTGCGGCCCGTCGTGAGGGTGAAGTCACCCGAGTCCTCGAGCTGCGGAGCGAGGTTCGGGTCGACGGCGGTGAGGACGTCCACGTCACCGGCGAGAGCGGCGTTCACTCCGGCCGTGAAGTCGGGGATGTACTGGAACTCGACCTCGGCGACGCCCGCCGGCTCGCCCCAGTAGTCGTCGTTGCGGGCGAAGGTGATCGTGCTGCCCTTGTTCCAGCGCGTGAGGGTGAACGGTCCGGTGCCGTTCTCCGCGGTCTTCAGGTCGGTGGTGTCGCCCTTCTTGAAGACGAGGCCGGCCGGGCCGGTGAGGGCGAAGAGGAAGTTCTGGTTCGGCTCGGACAGCACGATCTCGACGGTCGTGTCGTCCGGAGCGGAGATCGAGGAGACGGACGCGAACTCCGCGTTGCCCTGCACCGTCGCGTCGGTGCGGACGGTCTCGTAGGAGGAGACGACGTCGGCCGCCGTCAGGGGCGAGCCGTCGTGGAAGGTGATCCCGTCGTTGAGGGTGAAGGTGTACGTGAGGCCGTCGTCCGACACCTCGTACTCCGAGGCGAGCCGCTCGACGATCTCGTTCTCCTGGGTGCGGCTGACCAGTCCCTCGTAGATGTTGTCGATGAGGATCTGCTCCAGCGCGGCACCGCTGGTGTGCCGGATGTCGAGATTGGTGGGCTCGAGCACGAGACCGACGTGCAGGGTGGCGTCGGGGTCGGGCTCGCCACCCGTGGACGGGGCAGGCTCGGCAGAGCCGGAGCAGGCGCTGAGGATCACGGCGGTGGCCGCGAGCGCGGAGATCAGCGCGAGGCGTCGATGACGTCGGAACATGGGTGTTTCCTCTCGGTGCGGCAGGTGCTGTGTGCCGGTGGGACGAGCCTAGGGTCGGGCGGGATGCGGCGCGGCGGCCGTGGAACGGAACGTCATATTCCGGCCGCGGCCGCGGAGCCGACGAGGGCGGCGAGGTCGCGAGGCGCCGTCTCCTGCACGTTGTGCGTGGCGTCCATCGCGACGACGCGCGCTTCGGGGAGGCGGCGCTGGAACTCCTCGGCGTCGGCAGCGCTCACGAAGCCGCGCTCGGCGCGGACGAGCGTGACGGGCGCGGTGACCGCCGCCAGATCGTCCCAGCCGTTCTCGTGCAGGACGGACGGGTCAGCCGAGGTGCCGGGGTCGTGGGCGGCGAGTGCGGTGGCGGCGAGGTGGGCGAAGTGGTGCTTCCATTCGACCCGGCCGTCCGGACGGACGCGGGTGTTGAGGAAGACGCCGCGCTCGGTCTCGGGGCGGGTGCCGCCGAACCCCAGGGACATCGCCTTGTCGACGAGCTCGTCTCGGGTCGCGAAATCCGTCGGCCCGGCGTAGAACTGCCGAAGCGCCGCAGGGCCGGCGGTGACGTCGATCCCCGGCGTGATGTCGACGACGATCAGCGCGGCCACGAGGTCCGGCCGGGCCGCGGCGACGGCGGCCCCCGTGAGACCGCCGAGCGACTGTCCCACCAGGATCTGCGGCGAGGAGGTCCAGGCGTCCAGCGCGGCGATGACGTCGGCGGCGAGGGTGCGGGGGGAGTAGTCCGCATCGTCGCGCCAGGAGGAGTCGCCGTGGCCGGCGAGGTCGATCGCCAGGAGCGGCTGCCCCAGGGCCAGCGCCGTCGTGTCCCATGTGTGGGCGTTCAGGCCGGCGCCGTGCAGCAGGGTGATGCGTGGCGGCGCGGACCCGAAGCGCAGCCCGCTCACGACGCGACCCTCAGGGAGGGGGAGCGTCAGGCGCTCCACGGTCGGAAGGGGAACGCCGAGCGCGTCGGCCTGCGCGGGAAGATAGGAGAACTCGCTGGTGTCGATCGGCACGCGGCTATTCTGCGCCCCGTTTCGACCCCACGGGAAATGCCGGAGCAAAGTGAGAAGAAATAGGGTGTCCAGACAGGGCGATATGCAAGGTAATCGCGTAGTCAGGCTGGCAGTGTGCATTTCCGAGTGGCCGGTCCTGCACCGTCTCCTGCGCCCGTCGCCGAATATCATGGAGGTATGACCGAACAGCGCGTGCACCTGTCCAAGACGGAGCCTGCGGCCTATCAGGCCCTCGACGCCTTCTCGAAGACGGTCGGCACGATCTGTGCCGAGAACGGCATCGACGATCGGCTGAAGGAGATCGTCATGATCCACTGCTCGCAGCTGAACGGGTGCAGCTACTGCACACGGATCCATGTGGACCGTGCGGTCGCCGCCGGGCTGGACGTCGACACGATCAGCCAGATCGCCGTCTGGCGGGAGAGCGGTGTGTTCAGCGACCGGGAGCGTGCCGCCCTCGAGCTGGCGGAAGCTTTCACCTTCATCGCGGAGGACGGCATCTCGGACGACGTGTACGACCTGGTGGGGAGTGTGTTCACGGAGAAGGAGTACGCCGCGTTGAGCTGGGCATGCGTGTCGATCAACGCCTTCAACCGCATCGTCATTGCGGGGCGGTACCCGGTGCCCCCGCGCAGCCCCCAGGCGGGCGCGTGACGATCCTCGACGTCGACGGCGTGGCCAACGTCCGGGACGTCGGCGGCATCCCTGCGGAGGGCGGACGCATCCGCAGCGGCGTACTGCTGCGCTCCGGTCAGCTCTCCACCGCGACGACGAACGGCGCCGCGCTCCTGAGGTCGGCGGTGCGCCGCATCGTCGACCTCCGCGACGGCGAGGAGGTCGCCGCGGAGCCGAGCGAGATCGAGGGGCCGGAGACGACCCATCTGCCCCTGTTCCTCGGATCCGTGCGCTCCTTCTTCGAATCCGACACGAGTCTCGACGACCTGTACCTGCATCTGCTGGAGGAGAGCGGCGATCGCCTGGTCGCCGCCGTCCGCGTGATCGCGGCCGGGGAGCCGACGCTGGTGCACTGCACCGTGGGCAAGGACAGGACCGGGGTGACGGTCGCCCTGGCCCTCTCGGCGGTCGGCGCTGATCGGGAAGCCGTCATCGACGACTACGCCCTCACCGAGTCGCAGCTGCCCGCCGAACGGTCGCGGCGGATCGCCGCCTATCTGCGGAGTCAGCATCCGGAGGCGGTCCATGCGGTGGATCTTGCCACCCGCTCGCCGGCCGAGGTGATGCGTCGCCTGCTGGCCCAGGTCGACGAGCGGTGGGGGTCGGCCGCCGGCTACCTGCGCGCGAACGGCATGACCGAGGAAGAGCTCGCCGCCCTGCGTGATGCCCTCGTCGAGCCGGTGTCGGAGGACACCACCCGCGAAGGTTAGGCAAGCCTTCGCTTGGTGTACGATGGGATCACCATGGACACCACGCTCGACACCCGAGGCACGCGCGCGGCTCGCCGCGCGGCGCGCCGTCGCGCACACCACCTGGTGACCGCCGATGAGCACTCGCTGCTCGACCTCGAGGCATTCCTCGCGACCCTCCCGCTGTGCGCGTCCGGTCGCATCTTCATCGAGGTTCCTGATGTCTCCGACATCGGCGTCATCCACGCGCCCGGTCGCATGACCGTCACCTGGCTCGCGCGCTCCGCGCGCTCGGGAGCCCCGGGAAGCGGCCGTGGCTGCGCGCCCGGTGAGGCTCTGGCCCGAGCCACCTGCGCATGGGCGGACGAGATGCTGGTGGACGACGAGGTCGAGACCCACGTCACGCTGCTCGGGGGCTACCTCGGTACCGCTGACATCGTCGAGCACCTCACGGACCGCCTCCGCGTCGCCGTGAACCGGATCCGCGTGCCGGAGCGCTTCGGACTGCTTCGCGTCGAGGGCTGAGTCAGCGCGGGCGGCGCACGTAGTTGCCGTCTTCCAGCCCCGCTTCGATCTCGAAGCGGTTCCGCAGCGGGTCGCGTCCCGCGAACAGATAGAGCACCGGCATCAGGAAGCCGTAGCGCAGCCACTGCTGCTTGTGCACGGCCTCGTGGCGCAGCACCGAGTCGGTGGGCCGCGCGACGCCGGTGAGGAAGCACCCGCCCACGCAGACGCCGCCCCGGTGGAAGGCCCATCGGGGCATGCCCCGGAACACCCAGAGCCCGCCGCGCCGTTCGATCGGGCCGGTGCTCCACAGCGTGCCCCAGATCCAGCCGACGGCCGTTCCCCAGAGGTAGCCCAGCCGGCTGATCGGCGAGCGCAGCAGGAAAGACGGGATGCGGCGGTCCGCACGGCGTCCGCGGGCGAGGCGCTCCGCCGCGACCGCCTCCCAGTCGGGTGCCGGGCTCACGCGACGGCTCCGACCAGGCGCAGGATCGCTCCGAGGTCATCGACGGCGTCGGCCGGAGTGCGGGGCGCGAAGCCCGCGATGGTCGCCCCGGCGAGGGGGACGCGGCTCCGGAGCTCCCGGATCGCCGTGCTCAGGGACGCGGGAGTCACGCCGAACGGTACGGCGGCGGAGACTCCGGTGAACGACGCCGGGTCGAGGACGTCGACGTCGATGTGCACCCACACCCGCTGCGCGCCCGTGGCCTGCACGGCGTCCGCGAGCGCCCCCGGGTCGTCGAGGTCTGCCACGCCGACGTTCCGGAGACGGTCCAGCTCGTCTGCTTCGGCGTCGTCCACGTTGCGGACCCCCACGGTGACGACACGGTCACGGGGAAGACCGGGGGAGAGGGCGAGCTGCGGTTCTCCCTCTCCGAGGACCGCGCGCAGGGCCATGCCGGAGAACGCTCCGGACGGCGACGTCTCCGGAGTGTGCAGATCGGCGTGCGCATCGCACCAGACCACGGCGAGGTCGTCGGTGCCGCCGGGGAGCGTGTCGAGGGCGGCGACGGTGATGCTGCAGTCGCCGCCGATCAGCACGGTGCCTGCTTCGAGATATCCGGCGACCAGCTCGCGCGTGCGTGCGAGGGCGCTGAGCCGCCGGACACCCGTGCCCAGCGCCTCACCGGCTTCGACTGGAACGTCGAGGACGGTCGTCGCCGCACGCGGCAGATCGCCGGCGATCGCCGACGCGCCGTCGACGAGGAGCATCGCGCGCGCGGCGGGCGAACCCTGCCACTGCGGCACGACCAGGAAACGCACCATGGGGGACCTCCCGGAGACGGAACCGCGGATGCCCGGGCGTGCACCCGGGCATCCGCGTCGGTGTCAGTTGCCTTCGAGCGCCTGACGCGGCGCGCTGCCGCCGGCCTTCAGCTCGGCGAGGCGCGCCTCGACCTCGGTCAGCTCGCCGAGATCCTCGAGGCTCTCGAACTGCGCGTCGAGGCTCGAGGCGGCCAGCTCCGCCTTGCCCTGGGCGAGAGCCTCCTGGCGGCGGACCTTGTCCTCGAACCGGCCGAGCTCGCTGGTGGGGTCGAGCACGCTGATGGAGCTGACCGCGTCCTGCACCTTGGTCTGCGCCTCGGCGACCTTGGCACGGGCGAGCAGCTCGCTGCGCTTGTTCTTCAGCTCGTTGAGCTTGTCCTTCATGCCGTTCAGGCCGCTCTTGAGCTTGTCGACGATCTCGGTCTGGGCGGCGATCTGCGGCTCGGCGCTCGTCGCCTCCCGCTCGGCGCTGATCTGGCGCTGCAGGGCGATCTTCGCGAGGTTGTCGAACTTGTCGGCGTCGGCGGTGTTGCCCGCGCCGCGCATCTCGTCGGCCTTGCGGCTGGCGGCGAGGGCCTTGTTGCCCCATTCGTTGGCCGCCTGCACGTCTTCCTCGTGGTCGCGCTCCAGCAGCCGCAGGTTGCCGATGGTCTCCGCGATGGCGGACTCGGCGTCGGCGATGCTGTTGGTGTAGTCGCGGACGAGCTGGTCGAGCATCTTCTGCGGGTCCTCCGCAGAGTCCAGGAGGGCGTTGATGTTCGCGCGGACGAGGGTGGAGATCCGTCCGAAGATGGACTGCTTGGTCATGCGTGGTTCCTTTCAGAGGGGCGTCTTCGAGAGCTTGGCGTATGTGTCTGTGCGGGGGATCAGAAGCGTCGACCTCCGGAGCGTCCGCGTCCGCCGCCCCCGCGGGATCCGCCTCCGCCGAAGCCGGAGCTGCGGAAGCCGCCCGAGGAGCGCCAGCCGCTGCTGCGCCGGGACGAGCCGCCGCCCCCGCCGCCGGCGAGGAGTCCGCCGATGATCCCGCCGAGGATGTCGCCACCGATGCCGGAGCCGCCGGAGCGGGACCCGGAGCCGCCGAAGACTCCGCCCCAGCCGTCGTCCGGATAGCCGCCGGGGGTGTACGCGCGCAGATCGGCCTCCGCGGCGGACGTGGCCTGGCGTGCGAGATCGAGGGCGCGCTGGGCCTCGGCGAGGGCCTTCTCGACATCCGACGTGCGCAGGGTGAGGGCCTGGGTCAACGCGGCGTCGGCAGCGGCCAGGCGCGTGCGGGCGGTGGAGCCCACGGTGCCGCGGCGCGTCTCGATGAACTCCCGGGCGGCCCGGACCTCGGAGGCCGCCTGGGCGAGGGTCTGCTCCAGGAGCTGCTGGGCCCGTCGAGCGCGCTCCACGGCTTCGTGTCCGTGCGCGATCGCACCGTCGATCTGCGCGTTCGCCGCCGTGAGGGCGTCGAGGGCCCGCTGCGGGTTGCGAGGCGTCGCGACGAGATCGGCCTGTGCCCTCTGCAACTGTGCGGTCACCGTCTGGGTGGCACTCGCCAGGGCACCGGTCGGGTCGGGCAGTTGCGCTGCCGCAGCGACATCGCCCTGGAGCTCGGCGACGAGCGCCTGCGCCTGCGCCTCGATGCCGGTCAGCTCGGTGCCGAGCGCGGTGATCGCCTGGATCAGCTGCGCCGCCTGCGCCACCGCCTGCTCGGCCGTGCGGATCGCGAACGCCGCTTCACCGGTGCGCCCGTTCGCGAGGGCCTGGGCCGCGGCGTCGATCGCCCGATCGGCCAAGGCTGCGCGCTCCTGGGCCTGAGCCGGGTTGTCCGTCACGGTGATCAGGGCGGCCTGGTCGTAGGTCGCGACGAGAGCGGCGAGGGCGGGAGCAGCCGAGGCGAGGAGCGGCGTCAGATCGGCGCGCTCTCGCCGCACCCGCTCCAGCTCCTGCGGCGCGTTCTGCTCCAGCCGGCGCAGCTCGTCGAAGGCCTCGGTGTTGTCGTCGAGGATCTCGTCGATCTCGTCGGCCAGCCGGATGATGCGGATGTGCCACGCACGGCGGTCGTGGACGGAATCCTCGATCTCGTCATCGAGCTTCTGCCGCAGATCGAACGCCTCGGCGATCTTCGCCTTCGCCTCGTCGACGGCGCGGGAGAACTCCGCGGTCGCGCCCTCGCCGTACTGCGCCACGGCGAATCCCAGCTCCTCCCGGCTGGAGGTGATGGCGTCGTCCGCACGCACGAGCGCGACGCCGGCCTGCTGCTCGACCTGGGCATCGGTGAGCGTGGAGAACGGGTCGGCGGGGTCGGGTGTCTCCGGCATGGCGCCCCGCTCGCGGATGGCCGCGGTACGGCGTGCGCGCCGGACCAGAGCGACGATGAGCCAGATGAGGAGGGCGGCCGCGACCACCCCGACGACGATCAGCGTGACGCGGAGCGCTCCGGCGCCGCCGTCCCCCTGGATCTCGTCGGCGGCCAGCGTGATCGCGCCGACCCAGTCGCCGTCGCCGGCGAGCGGGGCGATCGCGTCTTCGATGGCGGCGAGCTGCCCGTCGCTCAACGGCCCGGAGGAGTCCGCGGAGATGTAGAGGCTGCGGCCGTCCACGGCGATCGCGAGCAGGTACTGATCGGGGCCGAGCCGGTTGTCGTTCGCGACCTGATCGGCCCATTCGACGCTGTCGTTCGGGTCGGTGAAGTCGTCGACGAGGACGACGAAGAGATCGGCGGAGGAGTTGTCGGTGAGCTCCTGCAGGCGGGACTCGACCTGTTCTTCCTCGGTGGGGGAGAGGACGCCGGCCTGGTCGGTGACATACCCGGGGTCGAGCGTGAGCGGATCGGTCGCGGACGCCGCCGAGGCGGACAGCGCCGCCGTCGCGACCGCGAGGGCCAGAGCACCCAGCGTCAGCCACCGTTTCGTCATCGTGTTCCCTCCGACCGGCAGCCGAGCCCCATGTGTCGAGTCTATGCACTGGGTCCGACACGCGACAGCACTCGCGCGCGTCTCGGCGTTCGCCCTCAGCGGAGACACATACGCTGGAAGGCATGGACGACAGGTACGGATCCGACGTGCTGGCAGCGGGCTGGCGCGAGCGCGGCGTGAAGCCGGTGCCGCAGGTGCCCGCCGAGGTCGACCTCGTGGTCGAGGTCGCGGCGGACGGATTCTGCGGCGCCGTGACGAAGGTGCAGGGTGGCACCGTCGAGCTCGAGGACCGGCTGGGACGGCGACGGCTGTTCCCCCTTGGCGGCGGCTTCCTCATCGACGGGGCACCGGTGCGCCTCACCGTGCCGGCGGCATCCGCGCAGGGACCCCGCCGCACCGCCTCCGGCTCCTTCGCCGTGGCGGATCAGCGGGCGCGGACGGCGCTGCCCAGCCGCATCCTCGTCGAAGGGCGGCACGACGCCGAGCTCGTGGAGAAGGTGTGGGGGGCCGACCTGCGCGTCGAAGGCGTCGTCGTCGAGTACCTCCAGGGCGTGGACCTGCTGGACGACCTCCTCGCCGCGGAGCCGCCGAGCGCGCGCCGGCGATACGGCGTCCTCGTGGACCACCTCGTGCCGGGGTCGAAGGAGTCGCGTATCGCCGAGGCGGTCGCTCGCGGACCGCACGGTCGCCATGTCCGCATCGTCGGACACCCGTTCGTCGATGTCTGGCAGTGCGTCACCCCTCGAGCCCTCGGCATCGCCGCGTGGCCCGAGATCCCGCGCGGGGTCGACTGGAAGACCGGGATCTGCCGCGCCTTCGGCTGGCCGCACGAGACGCAGGCCGACGCCGCCAGGGCCTGGCAGCACATCCTGTCGAAGGTCACGACCTACCGCGATCTCGAGCCCGCACTCCTCGGCCGGGTGGAAGAGCTGATCGACTTCGTCACCGCGCCCGCCGGCTGACCGCGTCCGGCGGCCGGGGTCCCGGCGACTACCCTGGATCCATGCCCGAACCGCGTACCTTCCGCGATGAGCCGGTGTCCTTCGTGCGTCGGAGCGGCCGGATGTCCGAGGCGCAGGAGCGCGCCTTCACCGATCTCGCCCCGCACTATCTGCTGGATGTGCCGCGCGCGGTGGCGTGGACCTCCGTGCATCCCGAGGCACGGCTCGACGTCGCCGCCGAGTACGGCCGCCAGGCGGATCTCTTCGTCGAGATCGGCTCCGGGCAGGGGCACGCCATCGTCGCTGCCGCGTCGAGCCGTCCGCACGACGACTTCCTCGCCGTGGAGGTCTTCCGCGCGGGGGTGGCTCGAACCATGCTCGATGCCGACCGGGCGGGCGCGCGGAACCTCCGCGTCGTGGAGGCCAACGCGCCGGAGGTGCTGTCCTCCTACCTCCCGGAGGCGGCGGCGGCCGAGGTGTGGATCTTCTTCCCCGACCCGTGGCACAAGAAGCGTCACACGAAACGGCGTCTGGTCCGGCCCGGATTCGGGGACACCGCTGCCAGGGCGCTGCGCGACGGCGGCCTGCTCCGGCTCGCGACCGACTGGGAGGACTATGCGCTCCAGATGCGGGAGGTGCTCGACGCCGAGCCCCTGTTCGAGCGGGCCTTCGAGGGCGACTGGGCCGAGCGGTTCGACGGTCGGGTCATGACCGCGTTCGAGCGGAAGGGTCTCGCGAAGGGGCGCGACATCCGCGACCTCGTGTACCGCCGACGGGATCGTGCATGACGCAGGCCCCTCCGAGCGCGCCCGTGGGGGTGCGCCTCGTTCCCGCGGCGCTGGTGTGCGCGGCCGCCCCGGCCTTCTTCGTCGTGGCGCTGCCCTGGCTCGGCTGGCTGCTGCTGGCGCTGGGTGTCGGCGCCGCTGTGCTCGTGGAGCGCCGCGAGGAGCCGCTCCCCGGGGCGGACGGATCCCGGCGGCCCTCGCTCAGCCGTGACCTCTCGCTGATCGCGCTCGGCATGCTCATCGTGAGCGTCATCCCGCTCGCGGCGGAGCTCGACAACCTGGCCATGCTCCGCTTCACCCTCGCGCTCGGCGGCGCGGTGCTGGTGCCGTATCTGGTCTCGCGGTTCGTCTATCGCGACCGGGCGATCCGGTTCCCCTGGCGCACCGGGCAGCGCTGGGGAGTGCTCCACTGGGGCTGGCTCGTCGCGGTGCTGGTGCTCGGCTGGCTGATCCTGCCCTTCTACTTCATCACCAGCGGCGTCTATCAGAACTGGCCCGTGGTGGACACGCCCGATCTCATCGCGCGGCTGTTCGTCGGCGTCGGCGCCGTCGGCATCTGGGATGAGCTGTTCTTCATCTGCACCGTCTTCGCGCTGCTGCGGCGCCATTTCCCTGATGCGCTCGCGAACGTGCTGCAGGCCGTCGTGTTCGTCTCCTTCCTCTGGGAGCTCGGCTACCGCGAATGGGGCCCGCTGCTGACCATCCCGTTCGCGCTCCTGCAGGGATTCATCTTCCTCCGGACGCACTCGCTCGCCTACGTCGTCACGGTGCACCTCCTCTTCGACGCGGTGGTCTTCGCCGTCCTCGTCCACGCCCACAACCCGGAGCTCCTGCCGATCTTCCTCGTCTGACGGGGTGACTTCGCGGTCGTCAGCGGCCACACTCGATGCATGGCCGAGTGGGTGCTGCACGTCGACATGGATCAGTTCATCGCCGCGGTCGAGGTGCGGCGCCGTCCCGAGCTGGCCGGACACCCGGTCATCGTCGGGGGCCGCGGTGACCCGTCCGAGCGGGCCGTCGTCTCGACGGCGTCGTACGAGGCGCGCGCCTTCGGCATCGGGTCGGGCATGCCGCTGAAGATCGCGGCGCGCAAGGCACCGGAGGACGCGGTGTTCCTGCCGGTGGATCACGCGGAGTACGAGCGGGCCTCCGAGGAGGTGATGACGGCGTTGCGGACGCTGCCCGACGTGGTGCTGGAGGTGATCGGGTGGGACGAGTGCTTCCTCGGCGTCGTGACCGATGACCCGGAGGGCGTCGCGCGGGCCGCCCAGCGCGCGGTCGAGGAGGCGACGGGTCTGCAGTGCTCGGTCGGCATCGGAGACAACAAGGTGCGGGCGAAGATCGCGACGGAGTTCGGCAAGCCGCGAGGCGTGTTCCGGCTGACCGCCGACAACTGGTTCGCGGTGATGGGCGACCGGCCGACCCGTGATCTCTGGGGCGTGGGGCCGAAGGTGCAGAAGCGGCTCGCGGCACACGGCATCGCCACCGTGCGCGAACTCGCGGCGGCGGACGAGGAGACCCTCGTCGCGGAGTTCGGTCCCAAGATGGGGCGGTGGTATCTCGGGCTGGGCTCCGGGCTGGGGCCGCGGATCGTCGACGACACTCCGTGGGTGGCACGGAGCCACAGCCGGGAGACCACGTATCAGCAGAACCTCACGACGCGGGAGGCCGTGCAGGAGGCGCTGCGCGAGCTCGCAGGACACGCCTTCGACGACTGCGCCGCCGAGGGGCCCCCGGTGACCCGGGTGCATCTCAAGGTGCGGTACGCCCCGTTCGAGACGAGGACCGTCGGCCGGAAGCTCCCGGCCCCCACGACGGATCGAGGCGAAGTGGTCGCGATGGCGCTCGTCCTCGGTGAGACCCTCGACGCCGACCGCGAAGTGCGCCTGCTCGGGGTGCGGGCCGAGATGACGATGCCCGACGAGCCGGACGCTATCGAGCGCACGCCTATGCGCGGACGCATGTGACCTCAGTCGCGGATCATCGCGGCGATCGCGCTCACCTCGATGAGCGCTCCGGGCACGCCGAGGCCCGCCACCCGCGCGGCGGTCACGAGGGGCGGAGCGCCGTCCCTGGCGAGGGTGGCGGCTACGGCGCCGTAGGCCGCGCGCAGATCGGCATCCTGGTGGATGAGGATGGTCCAGCTCACGACGTCGTCGAGCGTCGCCCCTGCGGACTCGAGCGCGACCCGCGCGTTGTCGAGAGCGCGAAGGGACTGCGTGCCCACGTCGGGGGAGACGACGGCGCCGGAGGCGTCGACGCCGTTCTGCCCTCCGATGTAGACGGTGGTCGCCCCCGGCGGGATGACGGCGGCGTGACTGAAGGCGGGGCTGCGGACGAGGCCGTCCGGCTGCAGGAAGGTGATGTCCATGCGCAGATCATGCCCGAGGGCACCGACATCGCGCACCCGGGTCTCACACGGGATCGGGCGGCACGAGCGGTGGCGGGGCCGGGACGCTGGTGACGGTGCCGGTGGTGCCGAGGCCGCCGAGGGCGTCGAAGACCGCGACCACGACGGCGGCGCTCACGAGGGCGCCATGCAGCGGGTGGTGCCAGAACTGCAGCCGCGCGATCAGCCGGTCCCCGCTCACGCTGATCACGAGCGCCCGCACGCCTTCGTGCCGGTGCACGCCCTCCGCCGTCCTGGCCGCATCGACGAGCGGATCGAGCACGCCGTCGATCCCGGTCGTCCCGTCCCGCCGCACCCTGACCTCCACCTCGCTGCGCCGGGCTCCGCGGCTGGAGTCGTTGACCACGGGATCGGAGAGCAGGCGTGCGTTGGGGATGTGGAGGGTGCGGCCGTCGACCGTGTGCAGGATCACCGCGCGGGCGTTGAGCTCGGTCACGGTCCCGGCGATCACGGAGTCCAGCGCCTCCACCACGATCTCGTCGCCGATGCGGACCGTCTGCCGTGCCTGCAGCAGCACGCCGGCCGCGAAGTTGTCCGCCACGCCGCGAAGGACGAGGATCGCGACGATGCCGAGGATGACGACGATCGCGAGCAGGGGCTGCACGTTGGCGCCGAGCATCGCGAGCGCGATGCCGAAGCCCAGCAGGAGGATGGCGTAGCCGACGAACTGCGCGATCGCGGTCCCGACGGCGGGGGAGATTCCGGGTGCACGCCGGAGCAGGGCTGTGGTGCCCCGGCGTGCGAACCGCGAGACGATCCAGGTCGCGAGGGCGACGAGCAGGGCGAGCAGGAGCTGCCACCAGTCGATGTCGGTGGGCAGCAGATCCTGCAGGTCCATGCTGCGGGCTCCTCGCGGTGGTGGGGGCGGGCCCGGGGCCTACTGCAGCGCCTTCGCCTTGATGAGGGAGTACTCGTCCGGCGTGATGGTTCCGGCGTCCAGCAGTGCCTTGGCCTTCGCGATCTCCTCGCTCGGACTGCTGCCGGCCACCTGCTGGATGTACGCGTTCGCGGCCTCCTGCGCACGGCGGGCTTCCGCACTGCTGCGTTCGGCCATGCCGTTGCCCCGGGCGATGAGGTACACGAGCGCCGTGAGGAACGGCACGAAGATCAGGAAGAAGATCCACACGGCCTTCCACCAGCCGCTCAGCTTGTGGTCGCGGAACAGGTCCCCGATGATCGCGAACAGGGCGAAGAGATACGCGGTGAAGGCGAAGATCCACAGGAACCACCAGATGATGTCCCAGAACGATGCCCAAAATCCCATGACTGCTCCTTTCTCGGTGCCGCCGTCTCCGGGGCACGCTGGGAACATACCGGCGGGCGCGGCGCCGGTGCACCGGTTCCGTCAGGAGTTCACCCGGGTGACTCGCCACGGTGAGACGGCTCCGGCCGGTCGCGCCCGGAGCGTCGGCAGTACGCTTCCCTCGACGGCGGAGGGAGTCCCATGAGCACAGTGCACCGGCCACCGTGGCTGCTGAGCACTCTGGACGGCTACCAGCGCCGCTGGATCGTGCGCGACGTGCTGGCCGGGCTCTCCGCGGGTGCGGTCGTGGTTCCGCAGGCCATGGCCTACGCGACGATCGCGAATCTCCCGGTGCAGGTCGGCCTCTACACATGTATCGTCCCCATGCTCGTGTACGCCCTCCTCGGTGGCAGTCGGTCGATGAGCGTCTCGACGACATCGACCATCGCGACACTCACCGCGACGACGCTGGTCTCGGCAGGCGTCGCCGCGGGCGCGGACGACGCGATCGGCGCGCTCATGATGCTGACCCTCCTGGTGGGAGCGGTGCTGCTGTTGGCACGGGCGTGTCGGCTGGGATCCCTCGTCGAGAACATCAGCGGAGCGACTGTGCTCGGGCTGAAGATCGGGGTGGGGGCGACAGTCGCCGTCGGGCAGCTCCCGAAGCTCCTGGGGGAGTCCTTCGACTTCTCCGGCCACGGCTTCATCCGCTCCCTGGTCGCCGTCGGGGAAGCGCTCGACAGCGTCAACACCCCGACGCTCCTGCTCTCGGCGGGATCCATCGCCACACTCCTGCTCCTCAAACGCTTCGCTCCGCGGATCCCCGGCACTCTCGTCGTCGTCGCCGCAGGCATGCTGCTCGTGGGTGTCGGACGGATCGACGATCTCGGTGTCGACCTCATCGCCCCGGTGGCCGGTGGTCTTCCCGTTCCGGGGATCCCGGACCTGTCCGAGGCCGCGGCACTCGTCCCCGGAGCGCTGGCGATCGCCGTCATGGCCTTCCTGGAGTCCGCCGCGGTCGCACGCAGCCTGCGCCAGGCGACGGAGCCGCAGATCGACAGCGACCAGGAGCTCTTCGCGACCGGTGCGGCGAACACGGTCGGTGCCTTCTTCGCGGCCATGCCCGCGGCGGGAGGGTTCTCGCAGAGCGCCGTCAACCAAGGCGCCGGTGCGCGCTCCCAGCTGGCCACGCTGACCACTGTCGGGCTCGCCGTCCTCGTCGCGTTGTTCCTCGCTCCCGTGCTGAGCCTGCTGCCCGAGGCGACGCTCGCGGCGATGGTCTTCACGGCGGTGGCCGGACTCGTCAACATCCCCGAGCTCGTGCGCTGGGCGCGCATCAGCTGGATGGACTTCTGGGTCGCGACCTCCGTGGCGGCCATCGGTCTCACCGCGGGGCTCCTCCCCGCGGTGGCTGTCGGCGTCGTCGTGACGCTGGTGCTCGTGCTGCGAGAGCTCAACATCCCTCGCGTCCGCGTGGTGGGGAGGCGGGGGAGCGCGCTCGGGCTGGAGCCCGAGCGGGGGCTCTACACGGCGAACGCGCTCGCCAATCGGCGGCTCATCGTGCAGACCGTCGCCGCGCAGGCCGAGCCGGTGCGGACGCTCGTGCTCGGACTGCCGCAGCAGGTGGTGATGTCGATCACCGTGCTCGACGCTCTCGAAGCCCTCGATCGGGAGCTGGCGCAGCTCGGCGTGGAGCTCCATCTCGCGGCTCTGCCTGCGGACGCGACCGCTGTCGCGGCTCGGACGTCGTGGTACTCCGCCCTGGCGGCGGACGGACGCGTGCACCCCTCGGTCGGTGTCGGGCTCCGGGCCGCGGCGGACCGCGAGGAGCGGCGGCGTTCACCCGGGTGAAGTGGCCGATGAGCGGTGACGTGCGGCCACCGCCTGCCTAGGCTGACGGCACGGAAGAACCACGGGGCGATCGAGACAGGGGAGACGATGCCCGACCGCAGCCGGAACCGGAGAGCGAGGCGGGCATGGCGGCACGCGCCGGGGTGACGTGGCGATGGTCGCGGTTCGGTCTCGGCGTGCTCTACGCGGTGCCCGCGATGGCGGTCGCGCCGTTCGATCCCGCTGTCGCCCTGGCCCTCAGCATCGGCGTCCTTCCCGCGGCCGCCATGGGACTGCCGGCGCGTCGGCGGGCCCGGTCGGCGATCCCGGTGCTCGGGACGCTGGTCGCGCTGGGGCTCCTTCTCGGTGCCACGCTCGCGCTCGTGCCGGTCCTCGCCGTGCTCGCCGTGGCTGTGCTGGCGGTCCTCGCCAGCATGCTCGCCGCGCGGGAGCGCGCCGGTCAGCTGGCCCTGACCCTGGTCCTGCCCATGGTCGGGATCGGTCTGAGCTTCCCACTGTCGACGACGACCGTCCTCCTGGCCGGCGCGATCGTCGCCGGCTCGGTGTACGCGTGGCTCATCGCCCTGCTCTGGCCGGAACACGAGGCGAGCGTGCGGGCTGCGGCATCGATGCCGAAGGGGCGCGCCTTGCTGATGTACGGGTTCCTGCTGGGTGCCGCCGCCGCGACGGCGGCGGCCATCGGCTTCGCGACCGGGGTCGAGCACGTCGGCTGGGCGACCGGCGCCGTGCTGCTGGTGATGCGTCCGGTGCGAGGCCAGCTCGTCCTCCGCAGCGTCGGTCGGGCGGCGTCGGTGCTCGTCGGGGCGCTGGTCGCGGCGGGGTTCGCCCTGTTGTCTCCGAGCGGGGTGGCGATCGGGCTCGCAATCGGTGTCGTGGTGGGGTGTCTCGGCGCAGTCCAGGAGAGCCGGTGGTACGTCGCGCCGGCCTTCACGACCTTTCTCGTGCTCACCCTGCTGCTGTCGACGTCGGACGAATCGCCGACGTCGCGGTTCCTCGAACGGACCCTCGAGACGCTGCTGGGAGTGGCTCTCGCCCTGTTCTTCGGCGTCCTCGTGCCGACGCTTCTCGCGATGCGACGGCCGTCGCGGGCGGACGTCTCCGAGTGAGCACCTCTTGCGGGACCGCTCCCACTGTGCAATAGACTGCCCGCCAGGGGGAGCAAGGTCGAAATCGGGGGGTTTCGAGTGCTGCACAGTGCAAGAACGGCGGGAACGAGCGAGAGCTCTGAACCCGCTCCGATGAAGGGCGAGGTCCGTCGAGAGCGCCTGCTCTCGCGGTTGACTGCCGCGATGGACGGGCCGTGGACGCTCACGCTCGTGAGCGCGCCGGCAGGATCCGGCAAGACCCGGCTGCTGTCGCAGTGGGCGCAGCGTCTGCGTGCCGATCCCCGTATCCACCTCGTGTGGGTGTCCCTGGAGCGCGGCGAGGCGGACCTGCCGCTCCTGCGCGGCGCCCTCGAGAGAATCGACGATCCCGGACTCCAGGACGCGCTCGCGGCTGTGCCCGCCGTGCGTTCCGCGACGACGGCGCGTGCGCTCGCCAGAGCTCTCCGCGAGGCGAGGAACCGGATCGTCCTCGTCATCGACGACGTCCACCGAGTCGAAGACGAGCACACCGCCCAACTGCTCTCGACGTTCGTGCAGAGCGCTCCCGGCACCGTGCACGTGGTGCTCTCCGGGCGCGGGACGCGGGCGATCCCCCTGGCACGACGCCGCATCGCCGGCGTGGCCCTCGAACTCGATGCCCGTGCGCTCGCCTTCACCCCGGCCGAGGTCCGCGCCTTCTTCGGCGCGCGAGGTCTCCGGCTCTCTCAGGGCGAGGTCAGCACCGTGCTCGCCCGTACCGAGGGCTGGGCGACCGGGCTGCAGCTCATGATGCTCGACGCCGCCGGGGCGCAGACCGTCCTCGGGCCCACGCTGCGCGGGGACGCCCCCGAGGTGGCGGACTACTTCGTCGAAGAGGTGCTCGCCGACCTCGATGGCGAGCTGCGCTCCTTCCTCGAGACGACCGCGGTCGTGGACCGCTTCACCCCCGAGCTCGCCGCCGTGCTCTCCGGGGCCGACTCCATCACCGCCACGATCGACCGACTGCTCCGCCTCAATGTGGTCGCGGGTCCGGACGCCGAGGATCCGTCCCGCTACCACTATCCGCCGCTGCTGCGGGAGTTCCTTCTCAGCCGGCTGCGGGAAGGCGGTGCCGACCGCGAGGAGCGGCTCCACCGGCGTGCCGCGGAGTGGTTCGCGCAGCATGGGCAGCACCTCCTCGCGTTGCAGCACGCCGTCCGCGGCGGGGAGACGGCCTGCACGGCCGGCGTCCTGCGGCGCTGCGGGATGCAGCTCGTGCTGGACGGCCGGGCGGATACGGTGCGGCGAGTGATGGCGGAGCTGCCGACCGCCCTGCGCGCCGTGCCCACCGTCCGGATGCTCGTCGCCGCAGCGGAGCTGTCCTGCGGAGATCCGTCGGCCGCCGTGATCGTGCCGCCCGTGGGCGCGGGAGAGTCCGACGCCGACCGTCGCTGGCGCCGCGGGATCGACGTGCACGCGGCGCTGCGGCGGGGCGGTATCGCCGAGGCTCTCGACGGCGCTGGAGCCGATCTCCACGACCTCAGCGGAGAGGAGCAGCTCGACACCTACGCCATTCTGGAGGCCGCGACGGCGAAGCTCTATGTGGGACGACTCGACCAGGCGGAGGCGACAGCGCGCCGTGCCGGTGACCTCGCTCGAGCGATCGGCGCCCGCGCGGCGGAACTGCAGGCGGAGGCGGTCCTCGCCACCGGCGTGCTGTTCCGCGGCCGGCTCCGTGACGCGATCGAGGCGGGAGCCGCCTTGGAACGCCGCTGGCACGAGCTCGGTGAGCCGGACAGCCCGTTCTTCGAGGTGACCAGGGTGTGGCGTTTCTGGGGCCCCTACGAGGGCATGCAGATCCTGGAGGGGCCTGAGACCCTGGAGTACTCGGCGCGGGTGATCGCCGAGGGCGGGGAGACCGCGATCGCGCGGGGCCTGCAAGGGCTGCGCGCGCTGCTCGGTGCAGAGCAGGGCGCCGATCCCCACGACGCGGCCGTGCGGCTCCTCGCCACCCTTACTCCCCGTGACGATCTGCCGCTTCCGCCGCACTGGTACGCCATGATGGGGCCCTTCGCGGTGCACGCCTTCGATCGGCTGGGGGAGCCGACGCTCCGAGACCGGTTCATCGCCGACATCGAGGATGCGCTGGGGGACACGGGAGACGTGCTCGTGCTCCGGGCTATCGCCGCTGTGCACGACCGGCGCGATGGCATCGCCCGCGGCGCGCTGGCGCCGGTGCTGGAAGGTGCCGTCCCGTGCCTGCTCCCGGCCTCGCTGATCGACGCCTGGCTGGTGGAGGCGGAGCTCGACGTGCACGACGGGGAGCCGGACCGGGCGCAGTTCGCGCTCGCCACCGCCCTCGCCCTTGCGGAGCCGGAGGAGCATGTGCGCCGGGTCGCCGAGGCGGGCCCCGTCGTCGCCCGCCTGCTCGCGGCCCGCGCGACGGCCGGAGCCCGCACGCACTTCGCGGATCGGGTGCGGGAGCGGCTCGCCGCCGCCGGTGTGCTCGTGGAGGAGGAGCTGACGCAGCGTGAGCGCATCGTGCTGAGCGCCTTGAGTCGCAATGCCACGCTCCGCCAGATCGCCCAGCAGGAGTACATCTCCCCGAACACGGTGAAGACGCATGTGCGCAACATCTACCGCAAGCTCGGGGTCTCGGATCGCGATGGCGTGACAGCGGCCGCCCAGGCCCTCGGATTGCTCTGAGGGCCTGGACGGCCGCCGGTCGTCAGTCGCGGGCCATGGCCGCCGCCAGGTGCGCCTCCAGGTCGAGGTAGGCGTCGTCGGCGACGTCGAACACGACCTTCTTGATCTCCCCGTCGCGGAACTCGAATCGCTGTCCCTGATACTCGGGCGAGACGGCGTCCGCACTGTCGTAGCCGATGCACAGTCCTTCACCGGAGAGCGAGAAGTGTCCGAGCACAGTGCGGATCTGCTCCTCGGCGACCTTCTGATCGTCGATGTACAACGCCAGCGGACCGAGGCCCTCCCGGTGCTCTCCCATGCTCTGCTTGGTGAACTCGACGCCCAGCACGTGGCGGCCGGTCAGGGCGATCGGCGCGGAGATCAGGTACAGCGGGGGCACGCCGAGGAAGTTGTAGCAGTACGTGAGGCGACCGTCCTTGATGTAGAGGGAGTGACCACCGAAGCGTGAACCCTGCGCGAAGATCACCCCCTGGCTGGCGGGTGTCAGGTCGACGTCCGCAGCGACCTTGTAGGACACACCGTGCACATTGGCTGAGGAGCGCTCCGGGATCTCGGTCGTGCCCGGGTAATAGGTGTACTGCCCGGATGGCGGGGCGGGCTGGTGGAACTCCATGTGGTTGATGAACAGGTCGAAGTCCTCGGGATTCGTCAGGATCGCCAGATCGTTCAGGGGGAGGACATCGTTCCGTTTCGCCTCCTCCATCCATAGACGGGTGAGTTCGGCCACCTTCTCGGGGTGCTCCGCGGCGAGGTCGTGGGCCTCTGCGCGATCGACGTCGGTGTGGAAGAGTTGCCACCGGTCGTTCTCGTAGTCACCCTTGCCGCTGACGGGACCGTGCTCGGTGACCGCCTTCCATCCCCGGTGCCAGATGCCGCGGTTGCCGAACATCTCGTAGTACTGCGTCTCCTTCTGCGTCGGACCGTCCGAGGCCGCATCGAAGCTGTACCGCATCGACACGCCGTCGAGCGGACGTTGCGGCACCCCGTTGTAGGTCTCGGGCAGGCTCAGTCCGCACACATCGAGGATCGTGGCGACGATGTCCGTGGAGTGGTGATATTGCGAGCGCACCTCGCCGCGCGCCGAGATCCCGGCAGGCCAATGGATCACCAGCGGATCGCACACGCCGCCCTGATAGACGTACCGCTTGAACATGCGGTACGGGGTCGAGAACGCGGCTGCCCATCCGGTCGGGTAGTGGTTGTAGGTGTCGGGGCTACCCAGCTTGTCGACGAGACGGAGGTTCTCCTCGAGCGAGTCGGGGTAGCCACCGAAGATTTTGCCCTCGTTGACCGAGCCGTTCGGACTGCCTTCGCCGGAAGCGCCGTTGTCGGCGCAGTAGAAGATGATCGTGTTGTCGAGTTGCCCCGACTCCTCCAGATAGTCGATGATCCGCCCCACCTGGGCGTCCGTGTACTCCGAGAAGCCGGCGTACACCTCTGCCATCCGGCAGAACATGGCCTTCTCCTCTTCGTTCAGCTCGGCCCACGGGCGCACGTGGTCGGCCGCCGAGTACGTGCCCTCCGCCATCGGGTTCAGAGGCGTGAGCTCGGTGTCCGCCGGCACGATGCCCTTCTCGATCATCCGCGCGAGCACCCACTCTCGATACGCCTCGTAGCCGTCGTCGAACGCGCCCTTGTACTTGTCGATGTACTCCTGTGGCGCGTGGTGCGGAGCATGGTTGGCGCCGGGGCAGAACCACAGGTACCAGGGCTTGTCCGGCTCCGTCTGCTTGCTGTCGCGGATCATCTTCAGTGCCTGATCGGCGAGATCCTTGGAGAGGTGGTACCCCTCTTCCGGTGAGTAGGGCTGATCGATGTAGTGGTTGTCCTCGGCGAGGGAGGGATACCAGTTGTTGGTCTCTCCGCCGATGAATCCGTAGAACCGGTCGTATCCCTGCGCCAGCGGCCAGTTCTTCTTGCTCGACCCGGCCGTCCAATCGTCGATGGGCACGTTGTGGTTCTTCCCGACCCAGAACGTCGACCATCCGGCGTCTCGGAGGAGGTGCGCCATCGGCACGTTGTGGGCCGGGATATGTGAGTTGTACCCCGGGAAACCGGTGGAGGACTCCGAGATCGTCGCGAACCCGTTGGAGTGGTGGTTGCGTCCGGTGAGGAACGTGGAGCGGGTCGGCGAGCAGAGAGCAGTCGTGTGCCACTGCGCGTACGTCAGGCCGTTCCGCGCAAGACGGTCCATGGTGGGCATGTTGATCCGCCCGCCGTATGGCGACCAGGCCGCCTGCCCGGTGTCGTCGTAGAGGACCACCAGGACGTTGGGGGCCCCCTGGGGTGCCTTCGCCGGGAGGAAGGCCTCCCAGTCGGCCTCCGAGTCGCGGACGTCGAGTTCGATCTTGCCCTGGAAGTCACGGGCCATGTCCATCTCCTTCATCTCTGCCGAACCGCCTTTCCCGCACAGTACTGCCGGGTCAGGTCCGGGTCACGGGCTCAGGGCCGCGTTCATCCGGGTGATCTCCGCCGGAGAGGGCACGCCGATCAGACGAGGGCGGTGAGGGCCTTGTCCAGCTGCAAGACGCCGATCACGAGCAGCATCGCGGCGTTGAGGACATGTGTGTTGCCGGCGACCCAGCTGCGCAGGCGCTCCAGCGCCGGTCGTGCACCGACCCCGCGCGCGACGACGAACAGCACGGGGGCGGCGATGGGCAGAGTGCCCAGTACGGCGAACAGGACCGTCACGCCGACGGTCGCGGCAGGGGTGATATCGGCGAGGGAGATGTCGAGCGCGGCGATGACCGCACAGGAGGCATCCACCGGATTGAGGACGAACAGGGCGAGACCGAGCAGGAACGTGCGCCCCGGGCGGAAGGTCTCCACCGAGTGCAGCCATCCCGGGAGCTGAGGCGATGCGGCCACGACCTCCCGGGGGGAGGAGGCACCGGCCATCGCCGCGATCCGGGCCCTCCCCTTTCGATACACCCAGACCGCGGCGCCGGTGAGGAAGAGCCCCAGCACCAGGCGGACGAGCGGAACCCAGAGCGGAGGCTCATACTGCTCGTGGACGGCGGTGCTTCGGAACACCCAGAGGAAGACAGCCAGCAGCCCGCCCAGTCCCAGGAGCCAGCCGACCAAATACGCGATGCCGTTCGTACGGGGGTGCCGGGACACCAGAACCGCCACGAGGGCCATGATGGCCAGGGGGCTGAGCACCACACCGAGGAGCACGGGAAGCAGCGCGACGACGAGCTCTCCCATGATGCTCTTCCCCCTCGCCGGTCACCTGCGATCGCGCGGCGCGCTCAGAAGCTGCCGATGCCCTTGCCGATCAAGGACACGCCGATCACGAGCAGCAGCACGGCCATGATGACCGCATTCTCGGCGGCGAGCCATCCCCGCAGCGCATCGAGCGGGGCGCGCAGCCGTGCGGCGGCGACGAGATAGCCGATGACGGGCACGAGCACGGTCGAGGCCCCGATCAGCGTGAAGACGGCGATCACGAGGATCGTGGAACCCCCGTCGAGCGACGCGCTGCCGATGTCGATCCCGGCTCCGGCCGCCAGGAGGAGGTTCTTCGGATTCACGGCGGAGAGGAGGAGTCCGAGGCCGAGCGCCGTGCCGAAGGACATCGTGTCGATCGCTTTCATCCACGACGGCAGGGCCGCCGGCTGCCCCGCTTTCGGGCGCTTGCGCCACTGACCGACCGCCAGCACCAGCAGCAGGATTCCGAGGATGAGCTGGATGACCCCGCGGATCGGACGAGAGGCATCGGGATCCTCTTCGGGGAGGACCGCCGACAACAGGGTGAAGACGCTGACCGCCAGGACGATGCCCGCAATCCAGCCGAGCAAGAAGCCGACGCTCGTGACCCGTGCCTTCGGGGACAGGAGCATGAGGATGGCGGCGATGATCGGCACAGGGCTGATCGCGACGCCCACGGCGAGGGGGAGGATCTCCCCGATGACGGCACCCATTCAGCTGCCCTTCCTGTTCGGAGCCGGCGAAGCGGCATCGGTCGGAGCGAGGTCGGTGATCGCGGCGCGGTTGGTCGCGTACACGGGCTCCCGGTCGAGCAGGCCCAGCGCGCGGAGGCGGCGGAGCGTGTTCGGGCGGACGCGACTGAAGGCCAGCGGGATCGACTGGGCGTCGAGCCACTCCCGCAGCGCCTGGAACGCCTCGGCCCCGGTGACGTCGACGTCGGTGACGGCTTCCATGTCGATGACGACGTGGTGGACGGCGGACGGGCCGGCGGCGCGGACGGCCTCCTTGACGGCTGCGGAGAACACGGCGCCGTTCGCGAAGAACAGTGGAGCCGCGAGCCGGACGACGATGACCCCCGGTGCCGTGGTCGTGCCCGCAGGAGCGTCCTCCAGGAGGGACTCGCCGGGGTCGCCCGAGGCCTCCAGCACATCGATGGCGGGGTGGGAGGCGCGTTGGGCGAGGTTGATGAGGGCCAGCACGAAGGCCACGACGATTCCTGCGATCGAGCCTACGAACAGGGTCACGAGGAAGCAGACCGCGCCGATGACGAACTCGAACCGGTCCAGGCGCCACAACCGGACGAAGTCGCGGATGCCGAGGAGCGGGATGATCGCGACGCCGACGATGGCCCCGATCGCCGGCGAGGGGATGTCGGCGAGCAGCGCGGTGCCGAAGAGCAGCAGCAGGAGCGTCCCGACGGCGAGCACGAGGGCGGGGAGCTGCGTGCGCGAGCCCGCCTGATCCATCGCCGCGGTGCGTGAGGTCGAGGACCCGACGGCGAAGCTGCCCTGCGCGCCGGCGGCGACGTTCGCGACGCCGAACGCCAGCAGATCCCGGTTGGCATGGAACGGGTAGCGGTGCTTCTCGGCGTAGGAGCGCGAGACGAGCAGGCCCTCCGCCGTGGTGACGAGAGTCAGGGCGATTGCGGAAGGGACGAGCGCGAGCCACAGCGACCAGTCGATGATCGGCCAGGTGAGCGCGGGAGGGCCGGCGGGGACCTCGCCGAGCACGTCCACGCCCCGTCCGTCGAGGCCGGTGAGGACGACCACGACGGTCGTCGCGACGAGGACGATCAGTGCCCAGGGCACCGACCGGAGGTAGCGCTGCCCGACGAGCAGAACCACGACGGAGCAGGCGGCGAGGAGCACGGACCAGCCGTTGAGCGAGGGGAGTCCGGTGACCAGTGCGACGACCTTGTCGACGAACTCCGCGCCGGAGTCGATCTTCACCCCGAGCATCTTCGCGATCTGGCTCACCATGATGTCCAGCGCCAGTCCGCCCACGAAGCCGACGAGGATCGGCGTGGACAGGAAGTTCGCCAGGAAGCCGAGCTTGAAGACGGCGAGCAGCAGGAACATCCCTCCGCAGAGGATGGCCTGGGCGAGGGCGAGGGTGGCGTAGTCGGCGCTTCCCGCGACGGCCAGGCCGCCGATCGAGGAGGCCACCAGGGCGGCTGCCGCGGCGTCAGGAGAGGCGACCAGCTGACGCGACGACACCACGAGCGCGTAGACGACGGTCGGGACGATCAGTGCGTACAGCCCGGCGGTCGCGGGGAGCCCGGCGATCTGGGCGTAGCCGATGTTGAGCGGGATGGCGATCGCCAGGAGGGTGACTCCCGCGGTCAGCTCGGTGACGAGGTTGCGTCGGGTCAGGCCCGCGAGCGGACGCGGCATGCGCTCTCCCTTCGTCGCCGGTGGTGTCCGGCTTCACGATGGCATCGTCGGACGGCGACGACCAGAGCGGCGGGCAACCTCGCCCTGGTGATTTCGCGGTGCGGTGCCGGCGGCGCGCGGCGTCAGCGTCGGCGGAAACGGCGTCGAGTCGGCGCCGCGGGCGCCGTCGGCGTCGGCGACGGCTCGGGGAGAGCGGTGCGGTCGCCGCTGACCCAGCGCACCCAGGTCGATCCCGGGTCGCCCTCCAGGACGAGCGCGCGTACGAGGAGGGTCAGCGGGATCGACAGGATGGCGCCGAGCGGCCCGATCACGAAGGTCCAGAAGATCACGGAGAAGAAGCTCAACGTGAGGCTCAGGTCGACCGCGTCGCTGACGAACTTGGGTTGGACGAGCACCTGGAGCACGACGTTCACCACGCAGTACACGGCGATGACGCCGAGGAGCAACGGCCAGCCGCCCACCACGAAGGCGAGGATCGCGGGCGGGATGAGACCGAGCACGAAGCCGATGTTCGGGATGAAGTTCGTCACGAAGGCGAGGATCGCCCAGACCACCGGGGCGGGGACGCCCATCCACCACAGCGCGAGGCCGTCGATGATCGCCACGACGGCGCCGAAGGCGGCGTTGACGACGTAGTACCGGCGAACCCCCGTCTGCAGATGGGCGATGCGCCGCAGGACCGGGCCGTGCGTCGTGCCGAAGAGCGCCGGCGCGGTCCGGTATCGGGCTGCGTCTGCTGCGAGGAAGATGATGTAGGCGCAGACGAAGAACAGGGCGGTGGCGACGCCGAGCACCGCGCTGCCCAGGCTCCCCGCCACACCGAGCAGGGTCTCGGGATCGAGGATCGAGGCGGCCGCATCCGCCGCCTCCTGATCCAGCCCGAGGGACTGCAGCCAGGCGACGACCTGATCGGCGGCGCGCACGAGGCCGTCCTGGGACGCCAGGTCGCCGACGAGTCGGGCGAACTGGGTGCCGGCAAGCCACAGCAGCGCCGCCATCGCCAGCAGGATCACGTAGGCGAGGACGATCACGGCCGTCGTCCCGATCCAGGCGGGTCGGCCAGGGCGCTGGAAGGGCCGACGGATCGGCTCGCAGATCACGACGATGACGATCGCGAGGGCCAGGGGGCCGAAGACCTCACGCGCCAGCGAGACGCCCGCGAGGACGATCGCGCTCGCCGCCAGGATCAGCAGGGTCCGCAGAGCAGGTGAGATCGCGGGGCCGGGAGGAGTCGAGAGCGGGGTCACGCCGCCAGCGTAGCCCCCGGCACTTTCATCCGGGTGATTGCGGGCTCACCCCCTGGAAGGGGGCGCGGACCCGTGGTTTCGTGTTGCCATGTCGCCTCCCGTACGTTCCACGAGGCCGGGACCGACGATGCGTTTCCGGCCACCCGCCCCGCCCATCGGCGTCCTCCCGCGGGAACGCGTGATGTCAGCGATCACGGCGGCGGTGGCCGCCGACGGGGTGACGGTCCTCAGCGCACCGAGCGGTTACGGCAAGACGACGGCCGCCACGGCCTGGGCTGCGACGCGCGACGACGTCGCCTGGCTCACGCTGAGCGCCTCGGACGACGATCCCGCGCTGCTGACGTCCGGGGTCATGAATGCGCTGGCCCTCGCCGCCGACCGCGCGGGCCGCACATTCGCCGTGCCCCGTGACGTCGAGGACCCGGTCCGCGCCTACCGGCAGATCTGCGCGGCGCTGCAGGATGCCGAGCATCCGGTGCACCTCATCGTCGACGATGCGCACCGCGCGGGCGAGGGCTGGCGCGAGGGGCTGCTCGGCCTGCTCGCCGACCAGCCTCCGGACGGTCTCCGTCTCGTCCTCGTCGGCACGACGCTGATCGAGGTCACCCTGTCCCGACACCGCCTCATGCACCCCGGATCGTTCGTCGGCGTCGACGTGCTCCGGTTCTCCACCGAGGAGATCCGCCGTCTGATGCTGTCCCTCCCCGGCGGACTCGACGCAACTGCGGTCCGAGAGGAGACCGGCGGGTGGCCCATCGCGGTCCGGCTCGTGCTCGTGGGCGGTGCCCTGCCGTCCACCGCCGGGTCGACGGCATCCTCCTTCCTCAGCGAGTACGTCCGCGAGCACGTGCTGGCTGCGCTGCCGCCGGGACTCGCCGACTTCGTGCTCGACGGCACCGTCTGCGCGGAGCTGACCCCGGAGACCGCGGCGGTGGTGACGGCGAGGGGGGACGCCGCCGAGCTCCTCGAGAGCTGCGTCCGACTCGGCCTGTTCCTCGACCGTTTCGACGGCCCGACCGGCCCGATCTATCGGTGGCATCCGGCGTTCGCCCGTCGGTGTGCCGACCTCGCGCGGACGGATGCCGACAGGTATGCCGCCGCGCACCGCCGCGCCGCCCGCGCTCTGGAGGGTACGGACCCGATCGCCGCCGTGACGCATGCGCGCCGCGCCGGGGACCCCGTCGGTGCCAGGGCCATCCTGCTCCGCCACTGGCTGGGGCTCGTGGTCGGCGCGTCGGCGGGGGACGTCGAGCGGACGGCGATCTCCCTCCTGCGGGACACGCCGGATGATCCACAGCTCCTCCTCGTGCGGGCCGGTGCCAGCGATATCCTCGGAGACCATCGCGTCGCCCGAGAGCTGTGTCGCCGAGCCGAGGCGCTCCTCGATCGGACGCCGGGCACGGGCGACCCGGCGGTCTTGGTCATCGTCCGCCTGCTGCTGGCGGAGTCCTCCGCCGAGACGGCCGTGTCTGGTCCCGAGATCCGCGCGCTCCTCCAGGCCGAGGACGACCGGATGTACGGCGGCCGGGTGGCCCTCAACCATCTGCTCGGATGGACAGCGCTGCGCAATCGGGAGGCGCCGGATCTCGCGATCGAGTACTTCTCCGCCGCGGCGCGGGAGGCGCGGGAAGCGGGAGACCGCGACCTCACCTCCCGCGCGCTCGGTCACCTGGCGTACGGCCTCGCCGCCTCGGGTCGGCTCTCGGAGGCTGCGACCGTCCTGGCCGAGGAGGAGAGCCTCGGAGACACCGTTCTTCCACGGAACACCTTCGCGAGCGGAAGCGCCGAGGCCGCCGCCGGATGGGTCGCCTACTGGTCCGGCGAGGCGGAGGAGGCGGTGCGGATCTTCGAGGCGGCACGCGAGGAGGCGGGTTCCGGGCGGGATCTCGCCGGCCATGCGCGCATGATGGGCGCCTATGCCGCCGCGCTCACGGGAGACCCCGCGATCTGTCGTCGGGCCGCCATCGGGGTGCAGGAGCTCCCCATCGACGTCGTGCAGGGGGTGGCATGGCCGGCGTTCCGCGAATCGTCGGTGGCGCTGCTCGAGGAGGCGGTGGGGCGGAGGGAGCGCGCGCTGCGCATCGCGAAGAAGTACGCGGGCGGCACCGACCTCCCGCTCGTGGGTGTGGCCCTGTCCGGCATCCTGCGTCGCGCCGAGGAGCATGCGGCGGCGCTGGAGATGCTCCGATCGTTGCGGGGCGCCTCCGAGCTGTCGTACGTCAAGGCCGCCACGCTCATCACCGCGGCGGTGCTGCGGCGCGGGACCGGACACCACGAGCAAGCTCATGACCTGTGCGAGGCCGCGCTCGCCCTGGCCTCGCAGGAGAACCTCGTCGTGCTCTTCGGCCCGCGGGAGGTCGCGGTACGGCGCCTGCTGCAGGCCCAGGTGCATCACGGCACGCAATTCGAGGAGTTCATCGAGAAGTGCCTCGCCGTCGACGCCGTGGGGTCAGTGACGGACCGGCTGTCGGAGCGAGAGCGCGACGTCTTCCATCAGATGCAGACCGCACGGACACTGCCGGAGATCGCCCAGGAGCTGCGCGTCTCGGTCAACACGGTGAAGACGCACCAACGTGCGATCTACCGGAAGCTCGGGGTCTCATCCCGCCGGGAGGCCGTGCACGCCATGGTCTGAGTCGGGAGGGATGTCAGGCCTGTGCACCGAGCGTCGCCACCAGGGCGGCGTTCGCGACCGCGGAGGGGATCGCCTGCGTCGCCAGGATACGATCGCCGCCGTCCTCGACCTCGCGGACGAAGCGCACGTCCCAGCGCTGTTCTACCAGGATCACCGCAGCGACCGCCCCCTGCGGCACCCAGGGGAGGAAGTATCCGACGTCGTCGAGGGAGATCAGGCCCGGCGCGTAGAGGGGCAGACCGGCGAGCGAGAAGTCGTCTCCGTCGACCTCCGTGATGCGGTGCCCCTCGGCGGCGTCGTGGCGCACGACGAGGAAGTCGAGCACGCGCAGCGTGCCGTCCTCGACCTGACGCAGCAGCGGTTCGAGGACGGGTGGTCCCGGGTGTGCGTTGCGGAGCTCGACCACGACGAACGCCACGTCTCCCAGCACCCGGCTCCTCATGGCCACCTCGATTCGCTCCGTCCTCCGATGGTGACAGCCGCGCGGAGAGGGAGTCCCGAATCCTCACCCGGAGCGGGTGAGGATTCGGCGAGCGGGCGACGATGGCGGTGCCATTCTGGACCGCGGATGAAGGGTGACGACATGAAGGAGTTCCGATTCGGACCCGTCGAGTTCTATCTCGTGGGCTTCGACGGTGATCGACCGGATCCGTCCACGTTCGGGGCGCTGACCGACCTGGTGTCGACGGGCGTGGTGCGCGTGCTGGACTTCGTGCTGGTGACGCGGACGGCGGACGGGGAGCTCGAGATCCTCGAACGGGAAGAGGCTGAGGAGCCCCTGACCCTCGACGGCCTCGAGCCGATCGTGTCCGGACTTGCGAGCGAGGACGACGTCCGCGCCTTGGCCGAGGTCGTGCCACCGGGGCGGTCGGCGGCGGTCGTGGTCCTGGAGCTCCTCTTCGCCCGGACCCTCGCCCAGGCTGTGGCCGAGGCGGGAGGCCAGGTGCTGCGCAGCGAGCGCGTTCCGGCTCCCGTCGTCAACGCGGTGATGGACATCCTCGAACAGGAAGGTGATTGACATGCCCTTGCGGAGATTCGGTCGGCCGGGGCTCATCGGTCTCGCCGCGCGGACCGCGGTGGTCGCGGGGACGGCGACCGCGGTGCAGGGAGCCGCGATGCGGCATCAGGAGCGCCGTGCGCAGAGCGAGTACGAGCAGCAGCAGTACGAGGCCGCCCAGCAACAGGCCCAGCTGGACGACGCGGCTCGGAACGCGGCTGCGCAGTATGCGCCGCCGCCGAGCCCGCCGGCCGCGCCTCCCGCACCGGCCGACGACCTGATCGCCCGGCTTCAGGAGCTCGGATCGCTGAAGGCCTCCGGCGTGCTGACTCAGGAGGAGTTCACCGCCGCGAAGCAGAAGCTGCTGAGCTGAGCGTCGCGACGATCGAGACCAGACGCCGATGAGCGAGATCGAAGACCTGCGGGAACGACTGCGCGCGCTGGAGCTGGAGAACGAGGCGCTCCGACGCCCTCGACGCCGGATCTCGGCCCGGAGCATCATCGCCGGGATCGTGCTCGTCGTCGCCGTGCTCCTGGCGCCGATCGCGGCGATGGGGACGTGGGCCCGACTGCAGCTCGTGGATGCGGACCGGTTCGTCGCGACCTTCGCTCCGCTGGCCGAGGACCCGGACGTGCAGGACTTCGTCGCCGACCAGGTGACGGCGGCGATCGACGAGCAGGTCGACCTGGATGCGGTGGTCGGCGAGCTCTTCGACGGCCTGCGTGCCCTCGACCTCCCGCCGCGTGCCACAGCCGCCCTCGGGTTGCTGGAAGCCCCGGCCGCGTCGGGGTTGTCGTCCCTGATCGACGGCGTCGTGCACGATGTGGTCTCGTCGCAGCAGTTCGCCGACATCTGGGCGGAGACGTTGCGCTTCACGCACGAGCGCGCCGTCGCGATCCTGCAGGACGAGCCCGGCACCGCGCTGGAACTCAGCGACGACGGCGTGCTCTCGGTGGACGTGGGCGCGGTCGTCGAAAGGGTCAAGGAGGCTCTGGCGGAGCGCGGGGCCGGGGTGGCCGACCTCATCCCGGTGATCGATCGCACCATCCCCGTGGTGCAGGCCGACGCGCTGGTGCTGGTCCGCACGGTCTACCAGATCGCAGTGACGGCGGGGTTCTGGCTGCCCTGGGTGGTCCTCGGCCTCGTCGTCCTCGGCGTGCTGCTCGCGGTGAACCGGCCGCGGGCGCTGTTCTGGACGAGTGCGGGTTTCGCCGTCGTCTTCTTCCTCCTCGCCGCCGGGATGGGCGTCGGGCGCGGGTTCTTCGTCAGCGCCGTCAGCCCGTCGATCATGACGGCCGCGGCGGCCGAATCGCTCTTCGATCAGCTCACCGCGCTCCACGGCTCCACGATCGTCGCGCTCGCTCTGGTCGGGGTGCTCATCGCGCTCTGGGCCTGGCTCGCCGGGTCGAGCCGCAGCGCCCTCACGGTGCGGCGCGTCACGGAGAGCGGGTTCGGGGCGCTGCGCGACGCGGCTGAGGCGCGCGGGATCTCGACCGGGCGGTTCGGGCGGGCGGTCGACCGCTATCGCGGTGCGATCCTCATCGCGGGGATGGCGATCGGGGTCCTGATCCTTCTGGCGACGCGTCCGGTCACCTTCGGGGCCGTCCTCGGCGTGGCGCTCGGCGTGCTCGTGCTGACGATCCTCGTCGAGCTGCTGCGGCGCCCAGGGCCCGCCACGGTCGTCGAGGACGCCGCCGACGCCGAGGTCACCCTGCCCGGGTGAAGACCCCTGTCGGGATGTAGGCCGGGTCCGGAGACTCGGATCGAGGCGCGCGCGGCCGCGCCCAGAGCGAAGGAGAGATGATGCCGGAATTCAATGCGGACTTCGCGGGCGAGATCAGGCTGGACGTCCGCGACTCCCGTCCCGACTGGTCGCCGTACGAGCTGCGGAAGGCGCCCGAGGGCGCTCCGAACGTCCTCGTGGTGCTCTACGACGACACCGGGCTCGCCTCCTGGTCGCCGTACGGCGGCCGGATCTCGATGCCGACCATGGACCGTCTCGCCGCTGGCGGCCTCACCTACACGCAGTGGCACACCACGGCGCTGTGCTCCCCGACGCGGTCCACCATGCTCACGGGACGAAATCATCACGTCAACCGCGCCGGCGTCATCATGGAGGGCACGAACGGCTTTCCCGGCTTCGCGGGACGGCTTCCCGCGGAGTGCGCGACGATCGGACAGGTGCTGCAGGAGAACGGGTACAGCACGTTCTGGCTCGGCAAGAACCACAACGTCCCGGAGGAGGACATCGCTCCGGGCGGCAGCCGCTCGATGTGGCCGCTGCAGCTCGGGTTCGACCGCTTCTACGGATTCCTCGGCGGCGAGACGAACAACTGGTACCCGGACCTCGTGGAGGACAATCACTTCATCGAGCAGCCGTACGGCCCGGAGGAGGGGTACCACCTGTCCAAGGACCTCGCCGATCAGGCGCTCGCGATGATCAGGAACCAGCAGGCGTCGAACCCCTCGAAGCCTTGGTACATGTGGTTCTGCCCGGGGGCGAACCACGCGCCGCACCACGCTCCGCAGGAATACATCGACAAGTACAAGGGCGCGTTCGACGACGGCTACGATGCCTACCGCGACTGGGTGCTCGCCCGCATGATCGAGAAGGGCGTGCTGCCGGAGGGCACGCGGATGACGCCGTTCAACCCGCTGCCGGAGGACGCCGCGAACCCCGCCGACCACGTGCGTCCGTGGGCGGAGCTGAACGACGACGAGCGGAGGCTCTTCGCCCGGATGGCCGAGGTCTTCGCCGGTTTCTCCGAGTACACGGACGCACAGGTCGGGCGGATCGTGGACTATCTGGAGGAGACAGGGCAGCTGGAGAACACGATCATCTTCTACTGCGCCGACAACGGCGCCTCCGGGGAGGGGTCGCCGGACGGCTCGGTGAACGAGAACAAGTTCTTCAACGGCTATCCCGACGACCTCGCCGAGAACCTCGCGATGATCGACACGCTCGGGTCCGCCGACACCTACAACCACTACCCGACGGGGTGGGCGGCGGCGTTCTCCACCCCCTTCCAGATGTTCAAGCGGTACTCCCAGTACTCCGGCGGCACCTGCGACCCGATGGTCGTGCACTGGCCGAAGGGCATCGCCGCGAAGGGGGAGCTGCGCCACCAGTACCACCACTCGGTGGACGTCGTCGCGACGGTGCTCGACGTGATCGGCATCGAGATGCCGGAGTCGTTCCGTGGGGTGCCGCAGCGACCGCTCGACGGCGTCTCGATGCGATCTTCCTTCGACGCCGCGCCGGACGGGCCGACGACGAAGACGGTCCAGTACTACTCCATGCTCGGGACGAGGGGCATCTGGAAGGACGGCTGGAAGGCCGCCGCCGTGCACGCGCCGCTGAGCGGCAAGGGTCACTTCGATGATGACGTCTGGGAGCTGTACCACGTGGCGGAGGACCGCTCCGAGTCGGACGACCTGGCCGCGACCCACCCGGAGAAGCTGCAGGAGCTCATCGCCGCGTGGTTCGCGGAGGCGGAGGCGAACTTCGCGCTTCCGCTCGACGACCGGTCGGCCCGCGAGATCCTCACGGTCCCCAGGCCTCAGGCGGAAGAGACCCGGGAACGGTACGTGTACTTCCCCGGCACCGCGGCGGTGCCGGAGAGCGTCGCGGTGAACATCCGCGGGCGCTCCTACAAGATCATCGCCGACGTGATCCTCGACGAGGGGGCGGAGGGCGTGCTGTTCGCCCACGGCTCTCGCTTCGGCGGGCACTCGCTGTTCCTCAAGGACAACAGACTCGTCTACGTGTACAACTTCCTCGGCATCCCGCCGGAGCAGTCGTTCTCCTCCGACGAACTCACCCCGGGCCCGCACACCCTCGGCGTGGAGTTCGTCCGCGAGGGAGCGGGGGAGCACGGCGAGTCCGTCGGCACGGCCACGCTGTACGTCGATGATCGCGCCGTGGCGTCGGGTCCGATGCGGGCGCAGGTCGGGAAGTTCACGCTGTGCGGCGACGGTCTCTGCGTGGGGTGGGACAGCGCCGACCCGGTGAGCGCCCAGTACCGCAACCCGTTCCCTTTCACCGGCGGCAAGCTGCTGGGCGTGGCGGTGGACGTGAGCACAGAGCAGTATCTCGATATGGAACTCGAGGCGGCGGCGATGCTGTCGCGTGAGTGATCGAACGGAGGGGGCCGAGGCCTAGCATGAGGTCATGACGGCGATGATCGAGATCCCCGGCGGAACGCTTCTCATGGGGTCGGACGAGTTCTACCCGGAGGAAGGACCAGTCCACGAGCGGCGCGTGGAGGCGTTCACGCTGGATCAGCATCCCGTGACGAACCGCCAGTACGCCGCGTTCGTCGAGGACACCGGGTACGTCACGATCGCCGAGCGGCCGATGGACCCCGCCGACTATCCCGGCGTGCATCCGGACGACCTCGTCCCCGGCGCCATGGTTTTCACACCGACCACCGGCCCCGTGGACCTGCGCGACTGGCGGCAGTGGTGGCGGTGGGAGCCGGGGGCGTCCTGGCGCCACCCGTTCGGGCAGGGGTCGTCGATCGACGACCGCCTCGACCATCCGGTCGTGCAGGTCGCGTATCCCGATGCCGCTGCCTACGCCGCGTGGGCCGGCAAGCGCCTGGCCACCGAGGCGGAGTGGGAATGGGCGGCGCGCGGTGGGCTCGTCGGTGCCCGCTTCGCCTGGGGTCAGGAGACGAAGCCGGACGGCACCCTCATGGCCGACACCTGGCAGGGTGCCTTCCCCTACCGGAACGACGGCGCAGACGGGTGGATCGGCACCGCTCCGGTCGCCTCGTTCCCCGCGAACGGCTACGGCCTGCACGACATGATCGGCAACGTCTGGGAGTGGACGGACGACTACTGGACGCATCGCCACGTGCCGCCGGGTGCGGCGGGTGTCGACGCCGGTCAGCGCGCGAGCCTGTTGTCGTCCGAGCCCGGGTCACCCATCCCTCGCCGCGTGCTCAAAGGCGGCTCGCACCTCTGCGCCCCCGAATACTGCCTCCGCTATCGCCCCGCGGCGCGGTCGGCCCAGGCGGAGGACACCGCCATGACCCACATCGGCTTCCGCTGCGCTCTCTGACCGGTGTTTTCCGCCTCAGACGGAGTCGGGGAACACGGACGCCCAGTCGTCCTTCACGCTGACCACGGTGTAGCCCCGGTCGGCTGCGGCGTCCAGGGCCCGCTCGGCTCCCGTGTCGTAGGGGGTGTCGTCGCGGCCGCCATCGTCGTGATGGATCAGCAGTGCGAGCCCGGGCCGCGGGCCGCCGTGCGCGAAGTCGAGCATCGGCATGTCGCCGTTGGAGTTGCCGGCCGCCAGCAGCGGGCGCCGGCCGATCCGACTCCAGATCCGCACCGGCTTCTCCGGTCCGTCGTCGAAGAACGCCAGGGCCGAGGAGTAGCGGATGCTGGCATCCTTCTCGTCGTAGGAGAGTCCGAGCGCCGAGCCGATCACCCGCTCGGGAGGGATGCCGTAGTTCGCCTGGGTCATCGGCCGCATGAAATCGCGCTCGCCGCCCGACACGATGTAGCACGTGAAGCCGTGGCTCTCCAGGTACCGCAGCAGCTCGACCATCGGGCGGTACACCGATTCGGCGTAGGGGCGGCCCAGGAGCGGGTGCTGGGCCGTGCGGTAGAACTCCGCCACGGAGCGGGCGTAGTCCTCCACGCTCACGCCGTCGGTCAGTCCCAGGAGCGCCTGGATGATGACTCCGAGGTCGGAGTCGTCGCCGGCGTAGTGCTTGTCGATCGCGGTGCCGAGCCAGGCGAGGTCACCGGTGACCGCTGCTCGGTAGGGCTGCCGGTCGGCCAGGGACGGGTCGCGTGTCGCCTCTTCGCGCCAGCGCTCCACCACGTAATGCAGCTGGGTGGGCATGGGCTTCTCCGACCAGAGAGTGCCGTCGTTGTCGAACACCGCGATGCGTTCGTCGACGGGGACGGCGTCGGTGCCCTCCGTCACGGCGGCGACGAACGCCTCGATCGTGCGCCGCGTGCCGGTGTCCCGCCAGGAAGACAGAGGTGAGGAGTCCATGACCGCGATCTTCACAGGCCCGGCGACGGATGCCGAGCGTCCCTCACCCGGAGAAGACGAGTCCCGCTGCGGTCCGGGCGTGCGGGAATACCCTCGGAGGGTATAGAGTTGTGCCGAAGGAGTACCCCAGGGGGGTATCCCGAGGAAAGGAAGCATGATGAGCACGAGCGAGTACCAGGTCACCGGAATGACCTGCGGCCACTGCGAGATGGCGATCCGCGACGAGGTGTCGCGCATCCCCGGTGTCGAGGGTATCGATGTCAGCGCGCAGAGCGGGAGACTCGTGGTGCGCAGCTCCGCCCCCGTCGACGACAGGGCCGTGCTGGCCGCCGTGGACGAGGCGGGCTACCAGGCGGTCCGGTCCTGATGGACACCCCGTCCGCGACCAGCGTGGAGCTGGAGATCGGCGGCATGACCTGCGCGTCGTGCGCGATGCGGATCGAGAAGAAGCTCAACCGTCTCGAGGGCGTCACCGCGACCGTGAACTACGCCACCGAGAAGGCGACGGTCACGGCGCCGGAAGGCGTGGACACCGCCGTGCTCATCGCCGAGGTCGAGAAGACCGGCTACACCGCCGTCGTTCCCGCGCCTCCCTCGCCGAAGGGTGCGCAGCCCGACGGAGAGCAGCCGGATCCTGAGCTCACGGCGTTGCGTCACCGGTTGATCGCGTCCGTCGTGCTCACCGTCCCGGTCATCGCGATGGCGATGATCCCGGCGCTCCAGTTCACGTACTGGCAGTGGCTGTCGCTCGCGCTCGCGGGCCCCGTGATCGTGTGGGCGGCGTGGCCGTTCCACAAGGCGGCGTGGATCAACCTCCGGCACGGTGCGGCCACGATGGACACGCTCATCTCCATGGGCACGATCGCCGCCCTGCTGTGGTCGTTGTACGCGCTCTTCTTCGGCACCGCCGGGATGCCCGGCATGACACACCCGTTCGAGCTCACCGTCGCGCCCAGCGACGGCGCCGGGAACATCTACCTCGAGGTCGGGGCGGGGGTGACCACGTTCATCCTCGCCGGGCGCTACTTCGAGAAGCGCTCGAAGCGGCAGGCCGGTGCGGCGCTCCGGGCGCTGCTGGAGCTCGGCGCGAAGGAGGTCGCCGTGCTCCGGCAGGGCGTCGAGACCCGGATCCCGACGAGCGAACTGCGGGTCGGGGACGCATTCGTCGTGCGCCCGGGGGAGAAGATCGCCACCGACGGCGTGGTGGTCAGCGGCACGTCCGCGGTCGACGCCTCGATGCTGACCGGCGAGTCGGTGCCCGTGGAGGTCGGTGCCGGCGATGCCGTCACCGGAGCCACGGTGAACGCCGGGGGACGCCTGGTGGTGCGTGCGACCCGCATCGGCGCAGACACCCAGCTCGCCCAGATGGCGCGGCTCGTGGAGGAGGCGCAGACCGGGAAGGCCGAGGTGCAGCGCCTCGCGGACCGTATCTCCGGGATCTTCGTGCCGATCGTGATCGTGATCGCCCTCGGCACGCTGGGAGTGTGGCTGGGGGCCGGGTTCCCGGCGTCCGCCGCCTTCACTGCCGCGGTCGCGGTGCTCATCATCGCCTGCCCCTGCGCGCTGGGGCTGGCCACGCCGACCGCCTTGCTCGTCGGCACGGGTCGCGGTGCCCAGATGGGCATCCTCATCAAGGGCCCTGAGGTGCTCGAGTCGACTCGGAAGGTCGACACGATCCTGCTCGACAAGACGGGGACCGTCACCGCCGGCCGCATGACGCTGACGGCGGTGCACACCGACGACGGCGTGGAGGGCGAGGAGCTGCTGCGGCTCGCCGGTGCCCTCGAGGACGCCTCCGAGCACCCCATCGCGCAGGCCGTGGCGGCCGCGGCCACCCGGGAGCTCGGTGCCCTGCCGAGCGTCGAGGAGTTCGCGAACGTCGAGGGCAGGGGCGTCCACGGCATCGTGGACGGCCACGCCGTCGTCGTGGGACGCGCCTCGTTGCTCGCCGACTGGTCGCAGCACTTGTCCGCGGGGCTGGCTGCGGCCAAGGCCGAGGCGGAGGCCCAGGGCAAGACCGCGATCGCGGTGGGCTGGGACGGTCGTGCCCGCGGGGTGCTCGTCGTCGCCGATGCGGTCAAGACCACGAGCGCGGAGGCGGTGGCGCAGCTCCGGGCGCTGGGACTGACGCCTGTCCTGCTCACCGGCGACAACCGCGCAGTGGCAGAGCAGATCGCCCGCGAGGTGGGCATCGCCGAGGTGATCGCCGAGGTGCTGCCCCAGGACAAGGTGGACGTGGTGCGCCGGCTCCAGGACGAAGGCAAGGTCGTCGCGATGGTGGGAGACGGCGTGAACGACGCCGCGGCCCTCGCCCAGGCCGACCTGGGGATGGCGATGGGGACCGGGACAGACGCGGCGATCGAGGCGAGCGACATCACCCTCGTCCGCGGCGATCTGCGCAGTGCGGCGGACGCGATCCGCCTGGCCCGGCGCACGCTCGGCACGATCAAGGGCAACCTGTTCTGGGCCTTCGCCTATAACGTCGCAGCGATCCCGCTGGCGGCACTCGGCCTGCTCAACCCCATGCTCGCCGGTGCGGCGATGGCGTTCTCCAGCGTCTTCGTCGTCGGCAACAGCCTCCGCCTGCGGTCCTTCCGCAGCAGGGCGGTGGACACCCCGTGAACGAGAGACAGAGGAGTACCGACATGTCCGATTCCCCCGCAGGATCCTGCTGCAGCGTTCCGCGCCAGAGCGGCGTCTCCGCCGAAGGGCGCACCGACCTGCTCGCCGCGCCGGCCGAGGGCATGGCCGAATGCCCGGTGATGGCCGGCACACCGGTGGTGATCGCCACGGCCGAGGCCGCGGGGCTGTACCGCGACCACGAGGGCACGCGCTACTACTTCTGCTGCGCGGGCTGCGGGCCGGCGTTCGACGCCGATCCCGCGAAGTACACCAGGGCGGCCTGAGCCCCCACCCGTGCGGGGCCGCGACAGATCCGGCCCCGCACGGCATCATCGACGTTGGAGGGAAGACATGAGCACCTCGCATCACGACCATTCCGCGCACGGCCACCCCGTTGAAGCGGAGGCCGACACGCACGCGGACCACACCGGCCACGGCGGTCACGGGGGACATGGTGGTCACGGCGACCACGTCGCGCAGTTCCGGCGGCTGTTCTGGATCATGCTCGTCCTGGCCGTGCCGACCGTGCTGCTCTCGGGCATGTTCGCGATGATCGTGGGCTACCCGCTTCCCGACATCCCGGGCCTGGTCTGGGTGTCGCCGGTCCTCGGCACGGTCATGTACGTGTGGGGAGGCAAGCCGTTCCTCACCGGCGCCGTCAGCGAGATCCGTGCGCGGCAGCCCGGCATGATGCTGCTCATCGGGCTCGCGATCACCGTGGCATTCGTCGCGTCGTGGGGAGCGAGCCTCGGCCTGCTGCATCATGAGCTCGATTTCTGGTGGGAGCTCGCGCTCCTCATCGTGATCATGCTGCTCGGGCACTGGATCGAGATGCGGTCGCTGGCGCAGACCACCTCCGCCCTCGACTCGTTGGCCGCGCTGCTGCCGGACGAGGCCGAGCGCGTCGAGGGCGATCAGGTCGTGCGGGTCGCCCCGTCGGACCTTCGCGTGGGCGATGTCGTCGTGGTGCGTCCCGGCGGCAGCATCCCCGCCGACGGGCGGATCGTGGACGGCCGCGCCTCGATGGACGAGTCCATGGTGACGGGGGAGTCCCGCACCGTCACCCGGACGACCGGCGATCCGGTGACCGCGGGAACCGTCGCCACCGACTCCGGCCTCCGCGTGGAGATCACCGCGACCGGAGACGATACGACGCTCGCGGGCATCCAGCGGCTCGTGACGGAAGCGCAGAACTCCTCGTCCCGCGCACAGCGTCTGGCCGATACGGCCGCCGGCTGGCTGTTCTGGTTCGCGCTCGGTGCTGCCGCGATCACCGCGGTGGTGTGGAGCGCGGTCGGCCTGCCGGACGATGCCGTGATCCGCACGATCACCGTGCTCGTGATCGCCTGCCCGCACGCGTTGGGCCTGGCCATCCCGCTCGTCGTCTCGATCGCGACCGAGCGCGCGGCCCGTGGCGGGGTGCTGGTGAAGGACCGGCTGGCCCTGGAGAGCATGCGTACCGTCGACACCGTGCTGTTCGACAAGACCGGCACGCTGACCAAGGGAGAGCCTGTCGTCTCCGAGGTGTCGGTGGCCGGTGCGGAGACCGCGGAGGAGGTGCTGGCGCTCGCCGCGGCCGCCGAGGCCGACAGCGAGCATCCGCTGGCGAAGGCCATCGTCCGGGCCGCTCGCGACAAGGAGCTCCGCGTGCCGGCGAGCCGCGACTTCTCGTCCTCGCCGGCAGTGGGGGTGACCGCGACGGTGGACGGTGCCGTGATCCGCGTCGGCGGCCCGCACCTGCTCACGGAGGAGGATGCCCGCGAGCTGCCCGTCGCGGAAGGGTGGCGTGCGGACGGCGCGATCATCCTGCACGTGCTGCGGGACGGCCGCGTCATCGGGGCGCTCAAGCTCGCGGACGAGGTGCGTCCGGAGTCGCGGGACGCGGTCGATGCGCTGCATGCGCTCGGCGTCCAGGTCGTGATGATCACCGGCGACGCGGAAGCCGTCGCGCACACCGTCGCGGCCGACCTCGGCATCGACCGTGTGTTCGCCGGCGTCCGGCCGGAGGACAAGGCCGCGAAGGTGCAGGAGCTGCAGCGTGAGGGCCGCAAGGTCGCGATGGTGGGTGACGGCGTGAACGACGCCCCCGCGCTCGCTCAGGCCGACGTGGGCCTGGCGATCGGCGCCGGCACGGACGTGGCGATCGCCTCCGCCGGCGTGATCCTCGCCGGCGACGATCCACGTGCGGTGTTGTCGGTGATCGCGCTCTCCCGCGCCTCGTACCGGAAGATGACGCAGAACCTCTGGTGGGCGGCCGGGTACAACCTGCTCTCCGTCCCGCTCGCCGCGGGTGTGCTCGCTCCGATCGGCTTCGTGCTGCCGATGTCGGTCGGCGCGGTGCTCATGTCGCTGTCGACGATCGTGGTGGCGCTCAATGCGCAGCTGCTGCGGCGGCTCGATCTCCGTCCGGAGGTCGTCACCGCGGACATCCTGCAGCGCTGAGCGCCACCACGCCGCCGTCTCGGTCCCGGCTCAGCGCCGACGGCCGAGGCGGCGGAGAGCGCGGACGCTCAGGACCGCCGTCAGCACCCAGGGCCCCACGACGATGATCGGGTCGAGCCAGGTGTGCCGGAGATCGATGCGGCCGCGTCCGAACCGCGACGCGAGCGGACGATGCTGCGGTTCCGCGAGGACGCCGGTCTGCGTGATGGGGTCGTCCGGCCGCCGGGTGAGCAGCGAGCGGGCGTGCGCGGTCACGGCATCGACGCGGTCGCCCACCACGAGCAGCAGCCAGCGGGTTTTCTTCGTCTCGCTGAACCGGTCGTAGGCCACGCGCCGGATGGCGCCGGACAAGCCGTGCAGCGGCTGGGCGGTGCCCCAGACGGGAGGCAGCATCCCGTGCTCGATCGAGCGCTCGCGGCCGCGGTCGGGGCCCTGACGCTCGGGGAGGTCCCAATGCGCGCCGGTGTCGCCGACATCCTCCAGCTGCTGCCAGGTGCGGCGGTGCTCGGGGGCGAGGTCGGCGCCCCAGCCCGGGATCCGGGCACGCAGCTCATCGGGGGTCGGTGCGGGGATGGGTCGGGATCCTTCGTACGGCATGGTCATTCCTCTCCGACGACGATGAGCGGTTTGATGCAGTCGTCGAGCTTGGACGAGAACACGTGGTAGGCCTCCGCGATGTGCTCCAGGGGGAAGCGGTGGGTCAACAGCTCGGACGGACGGATGTGCCCCGCCTGGATGTGTTCGAGCAGTCGCGGCCACTGCCTCTTCACGGGAGCCTGGTTGCCGCGCACCGTGAGCCCCTTGTTCATGATGTCGCCGAGGCGCACCGAGGTCACCAGCGGGCCGTAGGCACCGAGGATCGACACGGTGCCGCCCTTGCGCACGCTGTCGATGGCCCAGTTCACCGCGACGGGGGAGCCGCCCTGCAGCTTGAGCTTCGCGGCGGTCACGTGCTGGACGACGCTGCCGTCCGCCTCCGCGCCGACCGCGTCGATCACCACGTCCGCGCCGAGGTAGCCGGTCGCCTTCTTCAGCGCGAGCACGATGTCACCGGCTTCGTGCAGGTGCATCGTCTCGGCGAAGGCGAAGTCCCGTGCCTTCTCGAGCCGGTAGTCGAGGTGGTCGACGACGATGACCCGTCCTGCGCCGAGGAACCAGGCCGAGCGGGCGGCGGCCAGACCGACGGGCCCGGCGCCGAACACGACCACCGTGTCCCCTTCGGCGATGTCCGCCTGCTGCGCGCCGAAGTAGCCGGTGGAGAACGCGTCGGTGAGCAGCAGCGCGTCGTCGGAGGCGAGCCACTCCGGGATCACCGAGGGGCCGACATCCGCGAACGGCACGCGCACGCGCTCCGCCTGCCCGCCGTCGTACCCGCCGGTCGTGTGCGAGTAGCCGTAGATCCCCCCGACCGCGGTCGCGTTGGGATTCACGTTGTGGCAGTTCGAGAAGAGGCCGCGGCGGCAGAAGTAGCACGAGCCGCAGTAGATGTTGAACGGCACCATCACCCGGTCACCCGGGCGCAGCGTCTCCACGGAGGGACCGACCTCCTCGACCACCCCGACGATCTCGTGACCGAAGGTGTGCCCGATGCGGGTGTCGGGCATCATGCCGTGGAAGAGGTGGAGATCCGACCCGCACACGGCGGCTCTCGTGACCCGGACGATCGCGTCGTTGGGGTGTTGGATCGTCGGGTCGGGTTTCTCCTCGACGCGGATCTTGTATGGTCCGCGGTAGGTCATCGCCTTCATCGGGTGCTCCTTCGCTACGTGGAGTGACCGACGCTAGGCACCGCCTCGGGGATGACTCAGGGCATTGACGGATGTCGCAGGGGAGCGTAGAGGACCGAGGTCAGGCCCCGGGCGGGAGCCCGATCTCGGCGCGTGCCCGACGGCTGCGGGCCGCGAGCACGAGTCCGCCGAGGACCGCGGCGAGGAGTGAGCCGACGAGCACGCCGATCTTCACGTGATCGTCCGCGACGCTGCTGCTGCCGTACGCGAGCTCACCCACCAGCAGCGAGACCGTGAATCCGATGCCCGCGAGGAGGGACATGCCGGCGAGATCCGGCCAGCGCAGCGTCTCGTCGAGGCGCAGCGCCGGCACCCGGCTCAACAGGAAGGTCGTGAGCAGGATGCCGACCGGCTTGCCGAGCACGAGGCCCGCCACGATCCCGATGGTGATCGGGTCGGTCAGCGCCGAGACCAGGCCGTCCATGCCGCCGATCTCGACCCCGGCCGCGAAGAACGCGAACACCGGCACGGCGACGAGGGTCGCCACGATGCCCCAGCGATCCGCGAAGTGCGCGGCGAGACCGTCGTACACCGGGGCGCCGTCGGCGTCCGTCCCCGTGCGCACCCGCGCGCGGGCCGTCGGACGCACCGGCACCATGAAGCCGAGCAGCACGCCGGCCACCGTGGCGTGCACGCCGGACGCATGCACGAATGCCCAGACGGCCAAGGCGAGGGGAAGCAGGATCCACCACGACCGGATGCCGTTCTGCACGGCGAGTGCGAAGCCGGCGAGGGGGAGGAGCGCGAGGATCAGCCAGGGGACGCTGATGGTCTCGGTGTAGAAGGTGGCGATGATCGTGATGGCGATGAGGTCGTCAATGATCGCGAGGGTCAGCAGGAACACCCGCAGCGCCGGCGGCAGGAAGCGGCCGACGACGGCGAGCACCGCGATCGCGAACGCGATGTCCGTGGCCGTGGGGATCGCCCATCCGCGGAGGACCTCGGCGCCGGAGGACGCGTTGATCGCGACGAAGAACAGGGCGGGGACGATGACGCCGCCCACTGCGGCGGCGATCGGAAGCGCGGCACGGCGGGGGTCGCGGAGGCGGCCGGCGACGAACTCCTCCTTCAGCTCCAGTCCGACGACGAAGAAGAACACCGCGAGCAACCCGTCGGCGGCCCAGGCGCCGACACTGAGCTCGAGGTGCCACTCCGGGATCCCGAAGCGGAAGTCCCTGACGGCCTCGTACCAGGAGGCGGCGGGGGAGTTGGCGAGGATCAGGGCGGCGAGCGTGGCGGTCAGCAGGAGACCGCCGCCCAGCACGTCGCTGCGGGCGGTGGAGCGGATGCCGCGCCAGAGCTCATGCGGCGCGAGACGGAAACGGGCAGGGGACGACGAAGAAGACACAGGGATACCTCACGGCAGATGGATGGGTGACGCGATGTCGCCGCACCCGTCCGGGCGCGGCCTATCCCCGTGGCGGCGGGCAGCCCGCGATCTCGCCGTGCGAGAGGGTGCCCCAGACGCTCGTCCACCCGTTGGTGCCGGGGTGCAGGACCACGCGCATCCACTCCGTCATCGGCGTCGCGGACGACAGACGGCGCGGAGCGCGCGTCGAACCGGCGATGTGGAGGGTGGGCACGGATCCAGGCTACCGCGACGAGCGCACCCGGGCGATCGCAGTCGCAGAGGCTGGACCGCGCTCGGGGCGTTCGCTACGTTCGAGGCATGGCGTCCAAGAGAGTGCTCACCGTCGCGATCGCCGTTCTCCTCTGCAGCTCTGTCGGGATCCCGGCCGCGGCGCTCGGTGCCGTCCCCGCTCCCTCCGACGGGACCGCGGTGGTGACGGTCCGTGCTGGCGGCGACCGCATCTCCGATGACGAGGTGGGCCCGCTCGCGGATGTCCAGCTCGGACTCTTCGCGTCGCAGTCGGCGACGACGCCGGAGGCTCTCTGCACGTCGGATGCCGATGGCGACTGCAGCTTCGTCCTCAGCGGCGCCCAGCTCGGCCGCACCTACTGGGTGGGAACGGTCGGGGTGCCGGCCGGATGGTATGCCAACGACGCCCTGCGCACGGGCCCGGCGAGCGGATCGAGTTCGACGGCCTCGGCGTACCGTTTCCCGACGCCGGCCGTGGAAGCCGGCCAGACCTACCGTTCTACGCGCGAATTCATGATCTCCTCCTCGAACTCGCTGCCGACGCGGTCGAACGGCGTCTGGCAGCAGTCCCGGGTGAACCCCGCTCTCGACGCGAAGTGCGGGTCCGACATCGCCATCGTGATGGACCTCTCCGCCTCGGTGGGGTCGGCGCTCCCGCAGCTCAAACAGGCCGCCGATGCCTTCGCGAACGCGCTCGTCGGGACGCCGTCTCGCGGGTCGGTGTTCAGCTTCTCCCGTCAGTCCCCGAGCATCGAGTCCGCCACCGGGGAACCCAGCGAGAACCGTCCGGAGTTGGTCTCGCTGTCCACGCAAGCGGGGGCGGACGCGTTCACGGCGCAGTACGCCGGGTGGAGCCTCGGCTCGGGGACGAACTGGGACCGCGCGTTGCAAGAGGTCGCCGCGGCGTCTCCCCGCTACGACGTCGTCGTCGTGCTCACCGACGGCAATCCCGACCGCTGGGGGGCCACGCACGGGGATGGCTCGAACACCCACTTCACCGACGTCGAGGCTGCGGTGTTCTCGGCGAACGCGCTCAAGGCCGAGGGTTCGCGGATCGTCTCCTTCGGGGTCGGCGCCGGAGTACAGGGGGTCAGCGCCCTCAATCTCGCCGCGATCTCGGGGCCGGTCGCTTTCGACGGGGACAACCTCGCCGAGGCCGACTTCTTCCAGACCCCCGACTACGCGGGCGCCGCAGAACAGCTGGGGCAACTCGCCTTGGCCGGGTGCGCAGGCTCCCTGTCGGTGGTGAAGCAGATCGTGCCCGGCAACACGACCGAGGAGGACGTCACAGGCGCCGTCCCCGCCGGGGCCGGGTGGACGTTCGACGCCCAGCCCGCGACGGCGGGCACGGTCATCGCCCCGGCATCCGCGACCACCGTCGCGGATGGCACGGGTACGGTGTCGTTCGAGCTCACGCCGCCCGCCGGAGCCAGTGCCTCCAGGGTCACGGTGGCGGAGCGGCAGCAGGATGGTCACACGCTCGTGACGCAGGGAGGGCAGAACGCACGCTGTGTCGATCTGCGGACGGGCGAACGAGTCCCGGTCACGTCGTCCGGCGCCACGGGATTCACGGTGGACGTGCCGGCGGCCGCTGCCGTCAGCTGCACGATGTACAACCGTTCCCCTGTACCGACGTCGGTCGTCGTCGACAAGGAATGGGTCGTCGACGGAGGCCGCTATCCGGACGGCGCGCAGCCGGCCGGAATCACGGCGGCACTCGGTCTCACGGGACCGGGGAGCGCCGGCACCACCCCGCAGCCATTCGGCGCGGTTCGCGACGGGTATCGCGCGGGCGACGCCGTGACGATCTCGGAGGTGACGACGCTGGAACCCGAGGAGTGCTCCCTCGTGTCCAGCTCGGTGAGGTCGACCACCGGGGTGACGATCGCCGAGACGGTACCGGCCGCCGTGACCCTCGAGTCCGGTGCCAACGCCTTCGTCATCACGAATGTGGTGACGTGTTCGTCGGACCCGACGCCTGCCCCGACCGAGCCGGGGTCAGGTGCGGAACCGCCCGCCGACACGGGGCCGCTCCCGGCGACCGGGCTCGACGGCTCGCGGCTGGCGCCCACGATCGCGGGCGCCCTGACGGCGGTGGCCCTGGGACTGACGCTCGCGCTCGCAACCCGCCGTCGTCGTGTCTGAATCGGAGAACCCCCGCCCGGATCGGGCGGGGGTTCTCGCTGTACGTGCCCCCGACAGGAGTCGAACCTGCGACCTACGGTACCGGAAACCGGCGCTCTATCCACTGAGCTACGGAGGCGTACCGATCGACAATATCACTCGTCGGGGGTGGTCTCCGACCCACCGGCCTCCGTGACCGGCGCGGCGCGCAGTTCGTCGAGCGCCGCGGCGAGCTTTTCGGCGAGATAGCGGTGGCCGTCGGTGGACGGATGCTTGCGGCCGACCTCCACGTCGATGACGGCGAGATAGTTGTCCTCGGTGATCCAGTCCCGCTCGATCGGGGAGATGTACCACCAGCCGCGGGCTGAGGCGAGAGCCGCGAGATCCCGGTCGATCCGTGCCGTCTGCGCGCCGACCGGCAGCTCGTGCGGCGCGGGACCGAGCACGACGATGGCCGCCTCCGGGTACAGCGCCGTCAGCGCGTCCCAGGCGGCGGTCACGGCCTCGCGGTATCCGGCCGCGCCCTGCGCCCGGTCGTTGATGGAGCCTTGGATGATGACGAGGTCCGGAGCGAGAGTCGGGTCCAATGCCGCGATGCGGTCGCCGAAGGTGGGGCCGTCGATGCCGGGCTTGAGGTAGCCGCTGCCCCGGACGCCGTCCACGATGGTCGTGCCGTGCAGGAGGTCCGCGAGCACGTATGCGTAGCCGAGCGTGGGGTCGGAGGCGGCCGAGCCGTAGGTCCAGGAATCGCCGAACACGAGGACGGTCGGCTCGTCGGGGAGCACGAGCGGCGCGGGGGCGATCACCGCGATGGACTCGTCTCCGGCGGCGGCACCGGCGGGGAGGGACGACGGCGCCGGAACCCAGGGCCGCCAGACCCCGAGAACGCCCGCGGCGACGGCGACGAGGAGGGCCGCGGCGATGCCCGCGATGCGCAGTCGACGAGGGGCGGCGGGGGCGTTCATGGTGTGAGAGTAGATCACGGACGGCGGATCGCAAACTCCCCGGGACACGGGGCGACGGAATGGGCCCGCGCGCCCCCGTAAACTGGGGGATCTATGAATCCTGAAACGCTCGCCCACGCCCTCCTCGCCGTCCTCGCCCCCATCGCCGAGGAACGACGTCCGGGCGAGCCGTTCGACCTCACCGCCGCTGACATCGTGCTGGAGCGCCCGCGCAACCGCGATCACGGCGACTGGGCCTCGAACATCGCCATGCGCCTGGCCAAGCCCTTCGGCACGAACCCGCGTGAGCTCGCGCAGCAGATCGCTGACGGACTGGCCGATGTGGACGGTATCGCGAGCGTCGAGGTCGCGGGCCCCGGGTTCCTCAACATCCGCCTCGACGCGGCGGCCGCCGGCGCGCTCGCGAAGGTCATCGTCGACGCCGGCCCCGCCTACGGGACGAACTCCTCGCAGGAGGGCGTCAGCGTGAACGTCGAGTTCGTCTCGGCGAACCCCACCGGGCCGCTGCACATCGCGCACACGCGCTGGGCGGCCCTCGGCGACGCGATCGTCCGCCTGCTCCTCGCGAGCGGTGCCCGTGCTGTGCGCGAGTACTACATCAACGACGCGGGCGTGCAGATGGACCGCTTCGCGGCGTCCGTGCTGGCTGCGGCGAAGGGGGAGCCCACGCCGGAGGGCGGCTACCCGGGGGAGTACATCGCGACGCTGGCCGGCCGCGTGCTCGAGGTCCGTCCCGACCTGCTCGACCTCCCGGGGGAGGAGCAGCTCACGGTCGCCCGCGAGCTCGGCTACGAGTACCAGCTCGCCGAGATCAAGAACTCCCTCGAGCGCTTCAACGTGCCGTTCGACGTCTGGTTCTCCGAGCGCACCCTGCACGCGAAGGACGCCTCGGGGTCGAGCCTGATCGACCAGGCCGTCGACCGTCTGCGCGAGCAGGGCCACGTGTTCGACGAGGACGGCGCCGTCTGGGTGCGCACGACCGACTTCGGCGACGACAAGGACCGCGTGATCCGCCGCTCGAACGGCGAGTACACGTACTTCGCGGCCGACGCCGCCTACTACCTGAACAAGGGCGACCGCGGCTTCCGCGACAAGATCTACCTGCTCGGCGCCGACCACCACGGCTACGTGCACCGTCTCAAGGCGGTCGCGGGGGCGGCGGGCGACGACCCCGCGAAGAACATCCAGGTGCTGATCGGCCAGATGGTCTCGATCAACGGCGCCCGCCTCAGCAAGCGTGCCGGCAACATCATCGAGATGGACGACCTGCTCGACTGGCTCGGCACGGACGCGCTGCGCTACTCGCTGGAGCGCTCGCCCGCCGACTCGCCGCTCGACCTTGACCCGGAGCTGCTGCAGAAGCGCACGAACGACAACCCGGTGTTCTACGTGCAGTACGCACACGCCCGCACCCACAACGTCGCGCGCAACGCCGTCGACTCCGGCATCGACCGCTCGGTCTTCGCCCCGGAGACGCTCACGCATGAGACCGAGGCGGCCCTGCTGGGCGCACTCCAGGAGTTCCCGCGCATCGTCGCGTTCGCCGCCGAGGTGCGCGAGCCGCATCGCGTCGCGCGCTATCTGGAGGAGCTCGCCGGGCTGTACCACCGCTGGTACGACAACTGCCGTGTGATCCCGCTGAGCGATGCCCCGGTGGAGGACGTGCACCGCACGCGCCTGTGGCTGAACGATGCCGCCGGCCAGGTCTTCCGCAACGGGCTCGACCTGCTCGGCGTCTCCGCGCCCGAGCGCATGTAGGGAGCGGCATGAGCGACGACAACCCGACCCTGCCGTACCCGAAGCCCTCGGACGAGCACCCGACGCTCGTCGTCCCGGATCCGGCGGACGGTCGGGGCAGCGCCGGAAGCCGTCGCCGACGGTGGCCGTGGGTCGTGCTCATCGTCGTGGTGGTGCTCGCGGCCGTCGTGGTGGCGGCGGAGCTCGTCGCCCGGGCGGTGCTGCCCGGCGTCGTGCGTTCGATCGTCATCGAGCAGCTCGATCTGCCGGCCGATCAGCAGCTGGACGTCGAGACCGAGGGGATGCTCCTCCCACAGCTCCTCGCTGGCCGTCTCGACACCCTGCGGCTGTCGACGGACGCCGTCACGCTGCAGGGCATCACCGGTGCGGCTGACGTCACGGCGACCGGCGTTCCGCTGCGGGGCGGCGACCTCGACGGCGCCGACGGCACCATCCGCATCGACCAGGAGCAGTTCACCGCTCTGCTCGCCGACTCGGATCTCCCGGTCGACACCGTGGAGTTCGCGGCACCGAACGCGACGCTCGGGGGCTCGTTCGACGTGCTCGGCGCCGCGGTCCCGGTCTCCGTCACCCTCACTCCCGGGGCTGTCGAGGGCGACCTCGAACTCACCCCGGTGGCGGCCAGCATCGGCGGCGTGGACATCGATCTCGACAGCGTCGGGTCGTCGCTCGGCTCCCTCGGTGACGGGATCACGCAGCCGCGGCGGGTGTGCATCGCGGACCAGCTCCCGGCCGGCCTGACACTGACGGGGGTCGAGATCGTCGACGATCAGGCCGTGATCGACATCGACGTGGACGGGGCGATCGTCACGGATGAGGCGCTCCAGGAGAAGGGATCCTGCGACCGCTGACCGGACCCCGCTTCAACCGGGCAGGCGCTCCTGCAGCCGTGCGGCGAGCTCCACCGGCTGTTGCAGCGGGACGCCGTGTCCGCATCCACGGAGGACCTCGAGGGTGCTGTGGGGATGGACACGGTTCAGCAGCGCGGCGGAACGATGCATGAGCGGCTTCTCGTCGCCTCCGACGAGGACCAGTGCCGAGCCGGGGTGCGTACTCCACGCGGACGGCGGTGCGAACCGCAGGTTCTCCTCGACGGCACGCAGCAGGGTCGTGCGTGAGAGGGCGGCGGAGGTCTCCAGATAGCGGGGGAGCAGTGCGTCCGGGATGAACAGTTCGCGCGCCTGCAGACGCGCGAACCGCTCGTTCCTGGCGAGCCCGGCCGTGAGCCGCAGCAACGCGAGGGTCGGTCGGACGGCGCGCAGCGGTTCCGCCTGGGCGCTGATGACGACGGCGTCGGCGACGAGGTCCGGCCGTCGTGCCGCGAGCAGGACGGCGAGCTGCGCGCCGAGGGAGAAGCCGACGACGGTGGCCGGTCCGGTCTCCCGTTCCAGCAGGGGGATGAGCCTCGCCACCGTCTCCTCGTGCGACGCGTAGTCCTCGGCCGCACTGCGGCCGTGACCGGGAAGATCCGGGACGATGATCCGCCGCGCGGGATTGAGGTGCGCGCGCAGCGGTTCCCACATCCAGCCGGCGACGCCGCCGCCGTGCAGCAGGAGGAGCGGCGTGGCTCCTGGGGGACCCGATGTCTCGTGATGCATGTCACTCCGTCTCGAAGCTCGCGGCCATGCGGCCGACCGTGTCGATGGCGCTCTTCAGCGTTCCTCGGTCGAGCGGTCCCAGCGTGCGGGCCGCGGAGAGCAGTCCGAGGGTGGCGCTGGAGAGCGCGAGGGCGAGGGCTTCGGGCTCCACGTCCGGCACGAGCCGGCCCTGACGCTGGAGGCCACGGATCCCGGCGACGACCTGCTCGTGACGTGTCCGGTACCGGGAGATCGGTTGCGCGGCGACGTGGGCCCCGAGCACTCCCGCGTCGTCGAGGAACGCGGCCGTCATGAGCTCGTCGTCGAGCAGCGCCGTCGCCGTGGCGCGGTAGAGGGCGCTGAGCGAGGGCTGCAGTCCTGCGGTGCGGGCGACGGCGTCGGCGATCCGCGCGGTTCCGCGCTGGAGCAGGGCGTCGAGGATGTCGCGCTTCGCGGCGAACTCCAGATAGACGGCGCCTTTGCCGATGCCGGCCGCGCGGGCGATCGCCGCGACGCTCATCGAGTCGAACCCCTCCGCGAGGACCATCCGCTCCGCCGCGTCGAGGATGCGTGCCCGGCGGTCCGGGACGAGCGGCCTAGGCATCGGAGCCTCGGGCGAACCACTCGCGCAGGGCGGGGATCACGAGGTCGGGACGGTCCCGCTGCACCCAGTGCCCGGCGCGGGGGGCCACGAGGAGCTGCCCGTCGGGCAGGATCTCCGCGGCGGCCTCGATCCGTCGGAGAGGGACGCCGGAGTCGCGGTCGCCGTGCACGAGGAGGACCGGGACGCGGATCTCGGCGAGCCGATCACGGTAGTCGGTGCGCAGTCGCAACGGCCACACCTGATCCCGCTGCCAGTCGCCGAATGTCGTGAGACCGGAGCCGGTCGCTGCCTCGGCGAGCACCGCATCGACGAGAGCCGGGGTACGGGCGTCGGGGCAGCGGACGAGATCCTGGAGGCCTCGCGTCATCGCCTTCCGGTCGCGTGCGTAGACGCGTGTCATCGTACCGAGCAGGCCCGAACGCAGGAGCAGGAAGGTCGACAGGTGCGAGAGGGTGCCGAGGGCGCCGTCCGCCAGGCGTGGCATCAGTCCGTAGCTGCCGAGGAGGGCGGCGGCGTGTGCTCCGTCCGGGCGGTCGAGCAGATGGCCCAGCGTCATGCCCGCGCCCATCGAAAGACCTCCGATGGCGTAGGCGTGCAGCCCGAGGGCGTCGACGAGGTCGCCGACGTATTGCACCAGGCGCTCCTGGGTGAGCGGCGCATCGAGGCGGGGGCTGCGTCCGAAGCCCGGGTGGTCCGGCGCGACGACGCGGTGTCCGGCCGCCGCCAGCGCCGGCCCGACCTCTCCCCAGGAGAGCTCCGCACTGTCGGCCCCGCCGCCGTGCAGCAGCAGCACGGGCGGTTGCGTCTCCACGGAGGGGTGCCATTCCAGGACCGACACCGCGGCGCCGGGAACGGTCACGGTGTGCCGTCGTGGTGCGGACATGCGCCCCCTCTCGTTGTGACCACCATATCGAATGCGGTCACAACGAGGATGGTCAGTCTTTCTTGGCCGCCTTCTCGACCGTGCCGTTCTCCTCGGCCGCCGCGCGCTGGGCGTCGCGCAGCTCTGCCGTGGCGATCTTGACGTCGACCTCGGCGCGCTGCAGCCGACGCTGGACGAACGTCCGCGCGCCGAACCGCTCGTGCAGGCGGTCGCCGCGCTCCTCTTCGGCGGTGACGATGTAGGCGCACGCGACGAGGATGACCTGCGTGGACAGCTGGAGCCAGATCAGGAGCGCGAGGAGCGAGGCGAACGACGCGAGGAGGGGATTGCTCGTCGCTCCGCCCACGAACAGCCCGGAGAGCTGCTGCAGCACGATGAGGCCGAAGGCGCCGAGGAAGGCGCCGCTCCACAGGGAACGCGCGGCGGGCCGGACGCCGGAGAGCAGGAGGAAGGCGCCGACGATCAGGGCCGCGTCGAGGATGAAGACCACGAGCAGGGACAGGAGACGGACCGTCCAGGCGAGCAGTGGCGAATCCGACGGCACCCCGAGCAGATCGCCGATCCAGGTCACCCCGAGCTGTCCGATGAAAGTGATCCCGGCGGCGAGTACGAACGCGAGCCCGATGCCGACGGCGAGCAGGAGGTTGCGGACGATGACCCAGATCCACAGGATGTCCGCCTGGATCGTGCCGGCGATGGTCCGGATGGCCGTGCGGAGCGAGCCGATGGCGCCGAGCGCGGCACCGATCAGCGCGACGAGGGAGACGATGCCGGCGATCGAGAACGACGCCGGGGTCCGGAGGTCGTTGGTATTGATGACGCCGCCCTCGCCGATGAGCCCGGGGACCGCGGACTGCACGGCGTCGATGATCGCGCGCCACGCCTCCGGGTTCCCGGAGAGCCAGAGGGCCGCGAGGGAGAAGCCGAGGAGCACGCCCGCGAACACGCTGAACAGGGCGCGGTAGGTCACGCTGTCGGCGAGCATCGGACCGCGGCGTTCGGAGTACAGCAGCACCGCCCTCACCGGTCGCCGAGCCAGGGCCCAGGCGATCACCGGGCCCGTGACGCGGGCGACGAGTCCCGGGCGGGCCGGGGCTGCGGAGCGGTTCTCGGAGTCTCGGTTGTCGGTGTCTGCCACGTGCCCACCCTACGAGCCGGACGGTACCGCTCCCCAGGGGGTTGACGCGGCGTGTCACCATGACCAGGGCCCGACAGAGGGTGCCCTAGAATCGGGGCAACTCGATGTGCGCCTCCGCCCGAGATCCGTCCCACGATTGGTGTTCCGTGCTCGACTCTGCCGCCACGCTCGCTCCGGACTGGCTTGTCGTCCCCGAGGATCCGAACGATCTCGCGCCGGGTGTCTGGCCATCGTCGGCCAGGCGCGACGAGGACGGCGGCCTCGTGCTCGCCGGAGTGCCGGCGCCCGAGCTCGCCCGTACCTACGGCACGCCGCTCCTCGTCCTCGACGAGGACGAGGTGCGTCGCCGCGCCCGGGCCTTCCGCGACGCGTTCGACCGCGCCGCGTCCACGCACGGCACCACCGCGCAGGTGTACTACGCCGGCAAGGCCTTCCTGTGCACGACGGTCGCCCGCTGGGTCGTCGACGAGGGGCTCCGCATCGACGTGTGCACCGGTGGTGAACTCGAGGTCGCCCTCGCCGCGGGGGTCGCACCGGCCTCGCTGGGCTTCCACGGCAACAACAAGTCGGTCGCCGAGCTGGAGCGCGCGGTCGCTCTCGGTGTCGGCACGATCGTCGTCGACAGTGCGATCGAGATCGAGCGCCTCGCCGCCATCACGGCGCGCACGGACACCGTGCAGCGCGTGATGGTCCGGGTCATCAGCGGCGTCCACGCCGAGACCCACGACTTCCTCGCCACGGCCCACGAGGACCAGAAGTTCGGGTTCCCGCTCGCCGAGGCCGAGGCCGCGGTGGCGCGGATCCGCGAGATCCCGGGGCTGGAGTTCGCCGGCCTGCACTGCCACATCGGCTCCCAGATCTTCGGCGTGGCCGGCTTCCGCGAATCCGCGTCGCGCGTGCTCGAACTGCACGCCGCCCTCCTCGAAGGTGGCCCGGTGCCGCAGTTGAACCTCGGCGGCGGCTTCGGCATCGCCTACACCCGCGTCGACGACCCCACGCCGATCGACGAGCTCGCCGACGGCATCGTGGCGGCAGTGGCCGAGGGCTGCGCGGCGCGGGGCATCGCGGTGCCTGCGCTCTCGTTCGAGCCCGGGCGCGCAATCGTGGGCACGGCGGGCGTGACGCTCTACGAGGTCGGGACGACGAAGGACGTCACTGTCGCCTCCGGGGCCACGCGGCGGTATGTCAGCGTCGACGGCGGGATGAGCGACAACGCCCGCACAGCCCTCTACGGCGCCAGCTACTCGGCCCGCCTCGCCTCGCGGACGGGGACCGACGAGCCTCAGCTGAGCCGGGTCGTCGGCAAGCATTGCGAGTCCGGCGACATCGTCGTCGACCACGAGTACCTTCCCGGAGACGTCACGCCGGGCGATCTCCTGGCCGTCCCGGCGACCGGCGCCTACTGCGCCTCGCTCTCGAGCAACTACAACCACGTCCCGCGGCCGCCCATCGTTGCGGTGCGCGAGGGGCGCTCGCGGGTGATCGTCCGCGGCGAGACCGTCCACGACCTGCTGGCCCGCGACGCGGGCATCGACGGGGCGCACGCCCCCGAGGGAGCACGATGACCCACCATCGAAGGAGCATCCATGACTGACTACAGACGACTTCGCGTGGCGCTGCTGGGCGCCGGAGCCGTCGGCTCCCAGGTGGCGGCCCTCCTGCTCCGCCACGGCGACGAGCTGGCCGACCGTGCGGGTGCTGCGCTGGACCTGGCGGGCATCGCGGTGCGCAACCTCGACGCGCCCCGCGACGTCGACCTCCCGAAGGAGCTCTTCACGACCGACGCCGAGTCGCTCATCCTCGGCGCCGACATCGTGATCGAGCTCATCGGCGGCATCGAGCCCGCCCGCACGAACATCCTCCAGGCGATCGGCTCCGGAGCCGACGTGGTCACGGCCAACAAGGCACTGCTGGCCACCCACGGGCCGGAGCTGTTCGAGGCGGCGGATCGCGTCGGCGCCTCGGTGTACTACGAAGCGGCGGCCGCGGGCGCCATCCCGATCATCCGTCCGCTGCGCGATTCCCTCGCCGGCGACCGCGTCGTGCGGATCATGGGCATCGTCAACGGAACGACGAACTACATCCTCGACCGGATGGACACGGAGGGCGCCGACTTCGCCGACGTGCTGGCGGACGCGCAGCGCCTCGGATACGCGGAGGCCGACCCCACCGCGGACGTCGAAGGCTACGACGCCGCGCAGAAGGCCGCGATCCTCGCCAGCCTCGCCTTCCACACCGCGGTGCCGCTGGAGGCGGTGCACCGCGAGGGCATCACCGCGATCACGGCATCCATGATCGAGGAGGCCCGCGCGGCGGGCTTCGTGATCAAGCTGCTCGCCGTGTGCGAGCGCATCGAGGCCGACGGCGCCGAGTCCATCTCGGTGCGGGTCTACCCGGCCCTCGTGCCGGTCGCCCACCCGCTCGCCTCCGTGCACGGCGCCAACAACGCCGTCTTCGTCGAGGCCGAGGCGGCGGGCTCCCTCATGTTCTACGGCGCGGGCGCGGGTGGGATCCAGACGGCGTCCGCCGTACTCGGCGACGTGGTCTCGGCCGCTCGTCGGCACATCGCCGGCGGCGTCGGGGTGGGCGAGTCCACGCGGGCGAACCTCCCCGTCGTGCCCATCGGCCATGTCACGACCCGGTACCAGATCACCCTCGAGGTCTCCGACGCCCCGGGCGTGCTGGCCACCGTCGCCGGGATCCTCAGCGACGGCGGCGTGTCCGTCGCGACCGTCGTGCAGACCGTCGAGGGGGAGGACGAGCCGACCGCGCGCCTCATCATCGGCACGCATCGCGCGACGGAGCAGGCCCTGAGCGACACGGTGGACGTGCTCGCGGGCAGCGACGTCGTCGCCCGCGTCGTGTCCGTCCTCCGGGTGGAAGGCGAGTGACCACGGTGACGGCCACGGCTCCCGCCCCCGAGGAGCACGGTGCGCGCGTGGGACGCACGGTCGAGGTGACGGTGCCGGCGACGAGCGCCAACCTGGGCCCCGGCTTCGACACGCTCGGCCTGGCGCTCAGCATCTACGACCGCCTCGAGGTGACGGCGCTGCCCGAGGGGCAGCTCGAGCTCGAGGTCTCCGGTTCCGGCGCCGAGGAGATCCCGCGGGATGCGTCCAATCTCATCGTCCGCACGATCGCCTACGTGTTCGCCGACGCAGGCCGCGCGATGCCCGGCCTGCGCATCGTGGCCGAGAACGCCGTCCCGCACGGCCGCGGTCTCGGCTCCTCTGGCGCGGCCGTCGCCGCCGGCGTGCTCGCGGCGAAGGGGCTGCTGGCCGGCGACGTCGACATCTCCGACACCGATCTGCTGCGCCTCGCGACCGAGCTGGAGGGCCATCCGGACAACGTGGCGCCCGCACTGTTCGGCGGACTCACGATCGCATGGATGGGGGAGCGGGGCCCGCAGCACAAGAAGCTCCTCGTGCACCGCGGCGTGTCGCCGCTCGTCCTCGTCCCGGCCTACACGATGTCCACCTCGCAGGCCCGTTCCCTGCAGCCGCCGCACGTCTCCACGGCCGACGCGGTGTTCAACGTGTCCCGGTCGGCGCTGCTCATCGCGGCGCTGATGCAGAGCCCGGAACTGTTGCTCGACGCGACCGCGGACCGGCTGCACCAGGATTACCGCGCCGGCGCCATGCCCGAGACGCAGCGCCTCGTGCAGGCGCTGCGCGCCGCGGGATTCGCGGCCGTCGTCTCCGGCGCCGGACCCAGCGTGCTCGTGCTCGCCGACGGGCCTGGCAGTCGTCTGGACGCCGTCGATGTGGCCAATCGGGTGACCGACACCCCGTGGGAGGCGCTCCTGCTCGCCGTCGACGTCCGTGGTGGTACAGTGGGGGATCGAGCGGAGGGCTCCACGTAGCATTCGTGAATCTGGCCCCATTGCATCTCTTGCAAGACCCGCACGCGAACCCCTGAGGCCCAAGTGCCGAGGCTGGCTGACGCCGAGCGTCAGCCCGTGCGATCGTGCGCAGCACCCGTTGTGCGCGTTCACGCTCATTTCCCATGACCTATAAGGGAGTACTCGTGGAGAACCTCTCCGAGACCCAGAACGATCAGGCGGCTCCGACCGCCGATGCCCCCGTCGCCGAGCAGGCGACCGAATCCGCTCCGGCCAAGAAGCGCGCACCGCGTCGGGCGAATACCGCCACGGCTGCGGCCAAGGCGGCCAAGGCCGCGGAGGAGTCCGGTTCGGCCGAGGCCCCTGCGGCTGCCGCCGCCTCCGCCGAGGCTGCGGAGGCGGCCCCGAAGGCGAAGGCTCCGCGCCGCACGCGGGCGAAGAAGGCCGACGCCGAGGCCCCCGCTGAAGCCGCACCGGCCGAAGCGGCCCCCGCTGCCGAGACCGTCGAGGCGCCGGCCGAGGCCCCCAAGTCCGCCCGCGGCCGTCGCACGAAGAAGGCGGACGCCGAGGCTCCGGAGGCGAAGACCGAGAAGGCCGAGGCAGCACCGGCCGAAAGCGCGACGGAGACCGCCGAGGCGGGCACCGCTCAGGGCGGCCGCGCCAAGAACGACGCGGCCAAGAACGACGCAGCGAAGAGCGAGTCGAAGAACGACAGCGCCGCCGCGAAGAACGAGGCCGAGGCGGACGCTCCGGCGAAGGATGCGTCCGGCGAGGGAGACAGCGGTGAGGAGCAGGGCGGTCGAGGCCGCAACCGCAACCGCAACCGCAACCGTGGCCGGGGTCAGGGCGGCGGCCAGGAGCAGGCGCAGAACGCGCCGGCCGACGACGACCAGTCGGGTAACGGCAACGGCCGCAACCGTCAGCGCAACAAGCGTCGCAGCGGCGGCCAGGCCGACGAGTTCGAGACGGAGATCACCGAGGACGACGTCCTCATCCCGATCGCCGGCATCCTCGACGTGCTCGACAACTACGCTTTCGTGCGCACGACCGGCTACCTGGCCGGCCCCAGCGACGTCTACGTCTCGCTCGGCCAGGTCAAGAAGTACAACCTCCGCAAGGGCGACGCGGTCGTCGGGTCGATCAAGCAGCCGCGCGAGGGCGAGCAGCAGGGCCGCCAGAAGTACAACGCGCTCGTCAAGGTCGACTCGATCAACGGCCTCTCGGTCGACGACGCGGCCACCCGCGTGGAGTTCGGCAAGCTCACCCCGCTCTATCCGCAGGAGCGCCTGCGCCTGGAGACGGCTCCGGAGAAGCTGACGCAGCGGATCATCGACCTCGTCGCGCCGATCGGCAAGGGCCAGCGCGGCCTCATCGTGGCGCCGCCGAAGGCCGGGAAGACCATCGTCCTGCAGCAGATCGCCAACGCGATCGCGCAGAACAACCCCGAGGTGCACCTCATGGTCGTGCTCGTCGACGAGCGCCCCGAAGAGGTCACCGACATGGAGCGCACCGTGAAGGGCGAGGTCATCGCCTCGACCTTCGACCGTCCCGCGGAAGACCACACGACGGTCGCCGAGCTCGCGATCGAGCGGGCCAAGCGTCTCGTCGAGCTGGGCCGCGACGTGGTCGTGCTGCTCGACTCGATCACCCGTCTCGGTCGTGCGTACAACCTGGCCGCTCCGGCGTCCGGCCGCGTGCTCACCGGCGGCGTCGACGCGTCCGCGCTCTACCCGCCGAAGCGCTTCTTCGGTGCCGCCCGCAACATCGAGAACGGCGGATCCCTCACGATCCTCGCCACCGCGCTCGTCGAGACCGGCTCCAAGATGGACGAGGTCATCTTCGAGGAGTTCAAGGGCACCGGCAACAGCGAGCTGCGCCTTTCCCGTCAGCTCGCCGACAAGCGCATCTTCCCGGCGGTGGACGTGAACGCGTCCAGCACGCGCCGCGAGGAGATGCTGCTCTCGGCCGACGAGGTCAAGATCACCTGGAAGCTGCGTCGCGCTCTCGCCGGGCTCGACCCGCCGCAGGCCCTGGAGGTCGTGCTCGGCAAGCTCAAGGAGACCCACTCCAACGTGGAGTTCCTCGTGCAGATGCAGAAGTCCATCCCGACGCTGCCCTCGGGCGCCCACGGGCACGACAACAACATCCGCTGAGGTCCGACGTGTTCGAGTCCGTCCAGACTCTGATCGACGAGCATCGCCGGGTTCAGGAGGAGCTCTCCGACCCGGCGGTGCACGCCGACGCGGCACGCGCCAAGCGCGTCAACCGTCGGTATGCCGAGCTGTCGCGCATCGTGGCGGCGCATGAGGCGTGGACGGCTGCCGTCGACGATCTGGAGGCGGCGCGGGACCTGGCCCGTGAGGACGAGGCCTTCGCCGCGGAGGTCCCCGCCCTCGAAGAGGGCGTGCAGGCGGCGCAGGAGCGCCTGCGGCGCCTCCTCATCCCGCGCGACCCGGACGACGCCCGCGACGTGATCATGGAGATCAAGGCGGGGGAGGGCGGCGCGGAGTCGGCCCTGTTCGCCGCGGATCTGCTGCGCATGTACGTGCAGTACGCCGCGTCGAAGGGGTGGAAGACCGAGCTGCTCGAGCGCAACGAGTCCGACCTCGGCGGCTACAAGGACGTGCAGGTCGCCATCAAGGGTTCCTCGTCCGACCCCGCGCAGGGCGTCTGGGCGCATCTGAAGTACGAGGGCGGCGTGCACCGCGTGCAGCGGGTTCCCGCCACGGAGTCGCAGGGCCGCATCCACACCTCCACGACCGGCGTGCTGGTGTTCCCCGAGGTCGACGAGCCCGAGGAGATCCAGATCGATCAGAACGATCTGAAGATCGACGTGTTCCGCTCGTCCGGCCCCGGTGGACAGTCGGTGAACACCACCGACTCCGCTGTCCGCATCACGCACGTGCCCACCGGCATCGTCGTGTCCATGCAGAACGAGAAGTCGCAGCTGCAGAACCGCGAGGCGGCGATGCGGGTGCTGCGTGCCCGGCTGCTGGCCAAGCAGCAGGAGGAGCTCGATGCGGCCGCCTCCGACGCGCGCAAGTCGCAGATCCGCGGCATGGACCGCTCGGAGCGCATCCGCACCTACAACTTCCCCGAGAACCGGATCGCGGATCACCGCACCGGGTTCAAGGCGTACAACCTCGATCAGGTCATGGACGGCGCGCTCGACCCCATCATCGAGAGCGCCATCGCCGCCGACGAAGAGGCCCGTCTGGCCGCCGTCGGCTCCGAGGGCTGAGCGGCCGCCGCGACGGCGTCAGGTGCGCGCGGCGTACCGGTGCTCGGGACGCCCGGTCGACCCGTAGCGCAAGCGCACCTCGACGATGGTCCGTGTGGCGAGAGCCGCGAGGTGCCGTTGCGCCGTGGCCCGGGAGATGCCGACCCGCTCGGCGACCTCCGCCGCTGAAGCCTCGCCGTCGCCGAGCGCCGCGAGCACGCGCTGCTCGGTGGCCGAGCGCGACAGGGAGACCGGCTCGCCGCCGCCGTGCAGGATCGCCAGCGCGCGGTCCACGTCCTCCTGCGTGACGGGCCGATCACCCGCGAGCAGGTTGCGGTAGCGGGTGTACCGGTCGAGGAGTCCCGTGAGAGCACGTCGGTCGAAAGGCTTCACGAGGTAGCCCACGGCGCCGGCTCGCAGTGCGCGGCGCACGGTGGGCGCGTCGTCCGCGGCGGAGATGAGGATCGCGTCGACCCCGAGCTCGCGGACGAGTCCGATGCCGTCCCCGTCGGGGAGGTAGACGTCGGCGAGCAGGAGGTCGGGGCGTGTCGAGCGCACGAGGTCGCGCGCCTCGGCGCAGGACCGCGCGGTCCCGGTCACGGTGTATCCGGGCTGATCGTCCACGATCGTCCGGTGCAGGTCAGCCACCCGGAAGTCGTCGTCGAGGATGAGCGCGCGCAGCGGTTCGGTCATCGGTCCTCCTTCGGGACACGCGGAGCGGGGTCGACGGCATCCCCGAGCCGGGCGGCGAAGACCGCGCCGTGATCGGGACCGCCGGAGTCGATGATCCAGAGGTCGCCGCCGCTGCGGCGGGCGATCTCCGTCGCGAGCGGCAGTCCGATGCCGTGTCCGTGCACGGAGTCCGCGCTCCCGTCGTCGGCGTGCGGCCGGGGGTCGGACGGGCGGAGCCCCTCGCCGGAGTCGGCCACCGTGACGACGAGCGCGTCACCGTCGCTCAGCACCGAGACCTCCACCCACCGCGGCTCCCGCGCGCCCGCGACGGCGGCCACGACCGCGTTGTCCACGAGGTTGCCGAGCACGCTGGCCACGTCCTCCGCTCGACGGACGGTGCCGATCACCTGGGTGTCCGCCGCGATCCGCAGGGCGACGCCCCGTTCGGCGGCCTCGACGCCCTTGGCTCCGAGGAAGGCGTGCAGGAACGAGTCGCCCACGAGGTCGAGTCCGGTGACGGGGAACGCCACCGGACCGCGGCTCACCAGCTCGTCGAGGAACGCCCTGGCGTCGTCGACGCGACCGGCGTCGATGAGGCCCGCGGCCACATGGAGGCGGTTCGCGAACTCGTGGCGTTGGACACGCAGCGCGGAGGTCATCGTCCGGACGGCCTCCAGTCGCTCGGTCAGGGCGATGAGGTCGGTGCGGTCGCGCACGATCAGCACATCGCCGAGCGCGCGCCCGTCGCGTCGCACCGCGCGCGACTCGAGGTACAGCATCCGGTCGCCCACGACGGCCTCCGCGCGGTCGCGAGCCCCGGTGGCGGTGTCGCGCACGACAGGGGGGAGGGGAAGCGCGTCCACGGTGCGGCCGACCGGATCGTGGAGCCCGAGAAGCCGGTCCGCCGCGGCATTGCTCACGCGCACGACGCCGTCCTGATCGACCGCGAGCACGCCGTCGCCGACGCCGTCGAGCACCGCCGTCTGATTCTGCACGAGGGCGACCAGCTCCTCGGGCTGCACGCCGATGGTCAACCGTTCCCAGCGCCGGCGCAGGAGGAGGAAGGTCAGGAGGGCGAGGGCGAGCGCGCCGGCGGCGGTCAGACCGAGAGCGGCGAGCAGCGGCGGCAGGTCGTCGAAGACGCCGTTGCGCTCGAACCCGACGCTGATCTCGCCGACCGGCGTGCCGGAGTCGTCGCGCACCGGCACCTTCGCGCGGGCGGACTCGCCGAGCGTGCCGGTCTGCCAGTCGACCACCTCGCGTCCCGCCAGCACCGCGGCGAACGGGGTGCTCACGACCTCGCCGATCCGCGAGGGCAGCGGATGGGCGAGTCGGATGCCTTCATCGTCCGTGATGACGACGAACAGGGCCCCGGTGCGGGCCATGACGTCGGTGGCGATCTGCTGCAGGTCTCCGTCGCGCAGCGCCTCCGCGTCCGGCTCGTCGTCCGACGCGGAGATGGCGGCGACCGCCGCCCGCACCTGCGCGTCCTCGGCCAAGGTCCTCGCGATGCCGAGCGCGGTCGACTCCGCCTCGGCGCGCAGCTGCTGGACCGCGAGGGCGAGGTACACGCCCGTGCACAGCGTCACGACGAGGGCGACGGCGGCGAGGTGCAGCAGCAGCGCGCGGGTCGCGAACCGGACCCGTCTCCGCGGGGACATCGACACCTCCTCGACGCGCAATATGCGCAGAAGTCACGGTACGCGCACAAGGCGCGGTTATGCGGCATACCGCGCTCGGCGTCTCCGGATTCCCTAGCCTCGTCAGGATCCGTCAGCGATGACGGAGCGACGACGAAGGAGTCACGCATGTTCCACGCATCGACCGCGCTGATCGCTGCCGCCGAGGAGGAGGCACCGACCTACGACGTGGCCTTCGTGCCGCCGGAGGGTGTGCTCGTCATCCTCGGCTTCACGATGGTCCTCGTGTTCATGACGCTGATCATGACCAAGCGCCTCACCCCGATGGTGGCCCTGATCCTCGTGCCGACCGCCTTCGGGCTCTTCGCGGGAGCAGGGCTCGGGCTCGGCGACATGATCCTCTACTCGATCGGCACCATGGCGCCCACGGCCGCGCTGCTGATGTTCGCGATCATGTTCTTCGGCATCATGATCGACGTCGGCCTCTTCGATCCCCTCATCCGGCTGATCACGCGGGTGCTCGGCGACGACCCCGCGAAGGTGGTGCTCGGGACGGCGATCCTCGCCGGCGCGGTCTCCCTCGACGGCGACGGCTCGACGACGTTCATCATCACGACCTCCGCGATGCTGCCCATCTACCTGCGCCTCGGCATGAGCCCCGTCGTCCTCACCTGCGTCGCCGGTCTCATGAACGGCACGCTCAACATCGTCCCGTGGGGCGGCCCGACCGTGCGCGCCGCGACCGCGCTCGGTGTGCAGCCGACGGAGATCTTCGTTCCGATGCTCCCCGCTCTGGGCGCAGGCATCGTCGTGGCGCTCGGGTTCGCCTGGCTCCTCGGCCTGGGGGAGCGGCGCCGCCTGGGACGGATCGACGCGGACGGCCGGCTCACCGGAGCCGACGGCGGCGTCCTCTCCTCGGTGCCCCGGATCTTCCGCGGCGCCGAGCTCAAGCCGGGCGCTCGTGCCTCGCTGCGCACCGGCAACCTCGTCGTCGTCGCCGGCGGACACGCCCCGGTCGCCGCCGGGAGCGTCGACCCCGCAGACACGGCGATGGCCGACACCATGCTGGACCCCGCCCGGCCGACCCTGCGCCCGCGGCTGATCTGGTTCAACCTGCTGCTGACCGTCGCCGTCATGGTGCTCCTGGTGATCGACATCCTGCCGCTGCCCTACGTGTTCATGGTCGGCGCGGGCATCGCCCTCGTCGTCAACTTCCGCGGCATCAAGGAGCAGGCGGCCGAGATCGTCGCGCACGCCCCAAGCATCGTCGGCGTCGTGTCGATGGTCATCGCGGCCGGCGTCCTCGTGGGGGTCCTCTCCGGCACCGGCATGGTCGACGCCATGGCGACCTGGATCACGAACGTGCTGCCGCCCGCGCTCGGACCCTTCCTCGCTCCGATCACGGGCGTGCTGTCCATCCCGTTCACGTTCTTCATGTCGAACGACGCCTTCTACTTCGGGATCCTCCCGGTGCTCGCCCAGAGCGCGGCGAGCTTCGGCATCGATCCGGTCGAGATGGCCAGGGCCTCGATCACCGGGCAGCCGGTGCATCTGCAGAGCCCGCTCGTGCCCGCGATCCTGCTGCTCGTCTCCCTCGCCGGGGTGAACCTCGGAGACCACCATCGCAAGGTGCTGTGGCGCGCGGTCATCGTGTCGCTCGTGATGCTGGGGATCGGGATCCTGGTGGGCGCCGTCCCGTTCTTCGTCGCGTAGTGACCCCGCCCCGGTGCCGCGCTAGGCTCGCCCCGTGATCACACTCCTGTACCGCGGCCTGATGTATCTCGTGTCGGCCGGCCTCGGTCTGCTGGCGGCGGACCTGCTCCTCGACGGTTTCCAGATTCAGTGGGACCAGTGGTGGGGGTTCGTCGTGTGCATCGTGGTGTTCGCCGTGCTGCAGAGCGTCCTCTCGCCGTGGGTGAGCAGGCTCGCCGATCGCTACGCGCCCGTGCTCATGGGCGGCATCGGGATCTTCTCCACGCTCATCGCCCTCATGGTCGTCGTGCTCCTGCCCATCGGGGGCCTGCGCATCGTCGACCTGACCGGGTGGCTGCTGGGCGCCGTCATCGTCTGGCTGGTGACGGCGCTCGGCAGCGTGCTGCTTCCGCTCGTCTTCCTGCGTCGTCGGATGGAGGGCCGCAGCGAGCACCGCTCGGGTCGCCGGGCGGCGCGTCAGATGGAGTAGTCCGGGGCGGTCAGCAGGGCTCTGGTGTCCTCGCCGGCGGTCCGCTGGCGCGGCTTCGCCGGCACCCCCACGAGCACGCTGTCGGCGGGCGCGTCCTTCGTGACCACGGCGTTGGCGCCCACCACCGAGCGGGCGCCGACCGTGACGGGGCCGAGGATCTTCGCTCCCGCGCCCACGGCGACACCGTCGCGCAGGGTGGGGTGCCGCTTGCCCACGTCCCGTGTCCGACCGCCGAGGGTCACACCGTGGTACATGAGCACGTCATCGCCGATCTCCGCGGTCTCGCCGATCACGACGCCCATGCCGTGGTCGATGAAGAAGCGCCGTCCGATCCGGGCTCCCGGGTGGATCTCGACGCCGGTCAGCCAGCGGGACACCTGCGACCCGGCGCGGGCGAGGAGGCGGAAGCGTCGCCGCCACAGCGCGTGGGAGACGCGGTGCGCCCAGACAGCATGCAGGCCGGGGTAGAGCAGAGCCACCTCGATCGCGCTGCGCGCGGCCGGATCGCGAAGGCGCGCGGCGGCGATGTCCTCGCGCATTCGCCCGATCATGCCCATCGACGACCTCAGTCCTCCCGCAGATCCTCGAACAGGGCGGTGGAGAGGTACCGCTCGCCGGTGTCCGGGATGATCACGACGATGGTCTTGCCGACGTTCTCCGGGCGTGCGGCGACGGTCAGCGCGGCCGAGACGGCGGCACCGGAGGACATGCCGACCAGCAGTCCCTCCTTCGCCGCGAGCTCGCGGGCCACGCGCAGCGAGTCCTCGAACTCCGCGGTGATGATCTCGTCGAGCACCTCACGGTCGAGGATGTCGGGCACGAAGTTCGGGCCGATGCCCTGGATCTTGTGCGGTCCGGGGTGTCCCTCGGTCAGGACGGGGGAGTCCTTGGGCTCGACGGCGATGACCTGGACCTCGGGCTTGGCCGCCTTCAGCGCCTGTCCGGTGCCGGTGACGGTGCCGCCCGTGCCGACGCCGGCGATGAAGATGTCGACCGCGCCGTCGGTGTCCCGGAGGATCTCCTGCGCCGTGGTCTCGCGGTGGATCTGCGGGTTCGCCGCGTTCTCGAACTGGCGGATCCAGACGGCGCCGGGGGTCTCGTCGACGATCCGCTTGACCTCCTCGATGGCCCCCTTCATGCCCTTGGTGGGGTCGGTGAGGACGATCTCCGCGCCGAACGCCTTGAGCAGCACACGGCGCTCCTTCGACATCGAGGCGGGCATGGTGAGGATGACGCGGTAGCCGCGCGCGGCGCCGACCATGGCGAGGGCGATGCCGGTGTTGCCGCTCGTCGACTCCACGATGGTGCCGCCAGGGGAGAGCTCGCCGGCGGCCTCGGCTGCGTTGATCATGGCGATGCCGATGCGGTCCTTCACGCTCGACGCCGGGTTGTAGTACTCGAGCTTCGCGAGCACGGTGGCGCCGAGACCCTCGGTCACGCGGTTGAGGCGGACGAGCGGGGTGTTCCCGAAAGCGGTGGTGATGTCGGGGTGGATGCCGGACATGGGGGAGCCTTCCTGTGCGGGTGCGCTGCCGCTCCAGCCTAGGCGAGCGTGATGGGGCGCGGGGTATTGTGACGGCTGCGCACTCTACGCTGGAGCCATGCCCGACCTCTCTCTCGCCGCGGCCGTGCGCGCCGCCGCGCAGCGTCTCGCAGACGCCGGCGTGCCCGACCCCCTCGTCGACGCGGAGCTGCTCGCCGGGCACGTCCGTGGACAGCGTCGGGGAGAGGTGCAGGCAGCGGTGATCCGCGGTGACCGACTCGACGAGGAGGATGCGACCGTGCTGGACGCCCTCGTCGCCCGGCGAGCGGGCCGCGAGCCCCTGCAGCATCTCACCGGCACCGCGCCGTTCCGGCACCTGGAGCTCGCCGTCGGCCCCGGCGTCTTCGTCCCGCGTCCCGAGACGGAGACGGTGGTGCAGTACGCGATCGACGCTCTCCTGGGCTCGGGGGAGCCGTCGCCGATCGGGGTCGACCTCGGCACGGGCAGTGGCGCGATCGCGCTCGCGATGGCCACGGAGGTGCCGCACGCCCGGGTGTACGCCGCTGAGCTCTCTCCGGAGGCGCACGCCTGGGCGCGACGCAACGTCGAGGGCGTCGAGAACCTCACCCTCGTGCTGTCCGATCTCGCAGACGCGTTCCCCGAGCTCGACGGCACCGCGAGCGTCGTCATCTCCAACCCGCCGTACGTGCCGGCGCAGGCGATCCCCCGCGACCCGGAGGTGCGCCTGTTCGACCCGGCACTGGCGCTCTACGGCGGAGAGGACGGCCTCGACGTCGTCCGGGTGCTCAGCACCAGAGCTCTCCGCCTGCTGCGATCCGGCGGAACCCTTGTGATCGAGCACGGAGAGCTGCAGGGCGCTCCGATCCGCGAGCTGCTCGCGGCGGACGGCTGGCGGGCCGCGGCCACCCATCGCGACCTGACGCTGCGCGATCGCACCACCACCGCCGTGCGTCCCTGATCAGCAGACGTCGAGCTCGTCCCGAACCCGCCCCGCGTAGAATCGAACCGTCATGTCCCCCATCTTCGACTGCAGCGACGAGGCGCAGCTGCTCGCTGGGATGCGCAACGCGCGTCAGGCGATCGGCCGCGGCGACCTCATCGTCATCCCCACCGACACCGTCTACGGCGTCGCCGCCGACGCCTTCTCGCCGCCCGCGGTGCAGCGCCTCCTGGATGCCAAGGGGCGCGGCCGCAATCAGCCGCCGCCTGTGCTCGTCGGCACGAAGGAGACACTGACGGCCCTCGCGGAGGCTGTTCCGGAGCCGGTCCAGCGCCTGGTCGACGCGTTCTGGCCGGGCGGACTCACGATCGTCCTTCCTGCGCAGCCCTCTCTGGTGTGGGATCTCGGGGAGACCCAGGGCACGGTCGCCGTCCGCATGCCCGAGGGGCGCGTGGTTCTCGAACTGCTGGCCGAGACCGGGCCGCTCGCGGTGTCCAGCGCCAACCTCACCGGCAAGGCGGCGGCGATCTCCGCGCTCGACGCGGAGAAGATGCTGGGCGACAGCGTCGCGGTGTACCTGGACGACGGCATGAGCAGGAACGGCGTCGCCTCCACGATCGTCGACGCGACCTCTCTCGTGCGCCGCGGCCCCGATGCCGAGGAGGGCGTCGTCCGGATCCTGCGGGACGGCGTCGTGACCAGGGAGCAGCTGCGCGAGGTACTGGGCGATCTGCTGGAGCCGGAGCCGCAGGACGGGGATTCGTGAAGCAGTACCTCTTCACGATCATCGTCACCGCCGCGATCACCTTCGTGCTGACGTGGGCGGTGTGGCGGTTGAGCCTGCGCTTCAAGCTGTATCCCGGCATCCGCGAGCGGGATGTGCACACCACGCCGACGCCCCGCCTCGGCGGCGTCGCGATCTTCCTCGGCATCGTCGCCGCCTTCGCGGTATCGGCGGCCAACCCCTTCTTCCAGAGCATCTGGACGCCCCCGCAGACCATGTGGTCCATCCTCGCCGCCGCACTCCTCATCGCCGTGATCGGGGTGATGGACGATCTCTGGGACATCGACTGGATGATCAAGCTCGGCGCGCAGTTCCTCGCCGCGGGCATCATCACGGTCGGCGGCGGTCTGCAGATCCTCTCCCTGCCGTTCGGCGACCTCATCGTGGTGTCGAGCTGGCTGAGCATCACGATCACGATGTTCGCGATCGTGATCGTCATGAACGCCGTGAACTTCATCGACGGGCTGGACGGCCTCGTCGCCGGTGTCTGCCTGATCTCCAACGGGGTCTTCTTCGCCTATTCGTACATCTTCACGCGCGACTCCGGTGCGTCGAGCTACTTCAACCTCTCCACCTTCCTCGCGGCGGTCCTCATCGGCGCGTGCCTCGGCTTCCTGCCGTTGAACTGGAGTCCGGCGAAGCTGTTCATGGGCGACTCGGGGGCACTCGTGATCGGTCTGCTCATGGCGACCTCGGCCATCGCGATCACCGGGCAGATGGATCCGTCCGCCCTGGACCCGGAGCGCCTCGGGCGCTCGCAGCTCATCGGCGCCTTCCTGCCCATCCTGCTCCCGCTGCTCGTCGTGCTCCTCCCGCTGCTCGACTTCGGGCTCGCCGTGCTGCGTCGGATGAGCGCCGGCCGCTCGCCGTTCTCCCCGGACCGGAAGCACCTGCACCACCGGATGCTCGACCTCGGGCACCGCGACCGCGATGCGGTCCTCATCTTCTACGCCTGGACGGCCGTCATCTCCCTCGCCGTCCTCCTGATGTACGTCGGCGCCCGGGAGGACTGGCCTGGCCAGTACCTTCCCGGCGTCGCCTTCGGGGTCGTCGGCATCGCCGCGTGCCTCGTCATCACCCTGAGCCCCACCCGCCGACGCAAGACCGCCGCGGGCGCTGCGCCCGACCCGATCCCTCTGGAGCCCCGATGAGTCCCAGCCCCGTTTCCAGCACCCCGATCCTGCGTCGCACGCTCGTCTGGTCGGCGGTGGCCACCGTCGTGCTGGCTCTCGTCGCCGGCGGGATCGGCTTCGCGGTCGCGCAGGGGGAGGGGCTCGTGAGCGGCCTTCTCGGCGTGCTCCTGGCCGCCCTGTTCCTCGGCATCACCGGGCTGAGCATCCTGATCGCCAACCGCTGGTACGGTGACCCGCTCTACGTGCAGCTGTTCTTCGCGATCGTGCTGGGCGGCTGGCTTCTGAAGCTCGGGGTCTTCGTCGTCGTGATGATCATGCTCGCCGGACAGCCGTGGATCGAGCCGATGGTGTTCTTCCTGTCGATCGTCGCCGGGGTGCTGATGTCCCTCATCATCGATGTCGTCGTCCTCACCCAGATGCGGCTGCCGAACGTCAGCGACACCACACTGCCCACCGAGGTGCCCGAGGACCGCGCGCCGGGGGCGGCGAACGATCCCTCGGACGGCCCGGCGGACACCGCCCCGCGGTCTTAGGGCACCCTTGGATTCTGATAGTGTTGAGGAGTGCCCGCCGCTCGCCCGCGAGCGCTTGCGCTGTGTAGCACACCGACCATCGTCGCCCCGGTTCTGACCGGTGCCCCGAAGCTGGAGCCCGCGCTGTTTAATCTTGCTGCGACCCTGACCCCCCGACTCGCGTCCTCGGATGGCGAGTTCCACGGCCCTTCGATCGATGAGTTCTTCCCGGAGATCCTCTTCCACGTCGGACCCATCCCGGTCAACCGGATCCACCTGATCCAGTTGCTCTCGGTGATCGCCGTCGTCCTGATTCTCTGGCTCGGCACCCGCCGCATGAAGGTCGTGCCCGGCCGGTTCCAGAGCCTCGTCGAGATGGGCCTCGGCTTCGTCCGCGGCGGCATCGCTCACGACCTGCTGGGCCGCAAGGACGGCGATCGCTTCCTGCCGATCCTCACCACGATCTTCTTCATGGTGCTGTTCATGAACATCACGGGCATCATCCCGTTCCTGAACATGCCGGGAACGGCGATCATCGCGGTTCCGCTCACGCTCGCCGTGGTCAGCTACGTCACGTTCATCTACGCCGGCATCAAGAAGAGCCCGAAGAACTTCTTCAAGAACGCGCTCTTCCCGTCGGGCGTGCCGTGGCCGGTCTACTTCATCGTCACGCCGATCGAGCTCATCTCGACGTTCATCATCCGCCCGGTGACCCTCACCCTGCGACTGCTGATGAACCTCGTCGTCGGCCACATGATCCTGGTCCTCTGCTTCGCAGCGACCCAGTTCTTCTTCTTCACCGCGGGCGGCGGCTGGGCTGCCCTCGGTATCGGAACCCTCGCCTTCGGCGGCGCCTTCACTCTCTTCGAGATCCTGGTCGCCGTCCTGCAGGCCTACGTCTTCACCGTCCTCACCGCGGTCTACATCCAGCTCGCGGTCGCAGAAGAGCACTGAGCGGGTGGGCAACAGCCCACCCACCCAACGAAAGGAAAAACCCGTGGACGCAACTACGGTTCTCGCTGAAATCAACGGCCACCTCGCGGCGGTCGGCTACGGCCTCGCGGCCATCGGCCCGGCCATCGGTGTGGGCATCGTGGTCGGCAAGACCATCGAGGGCGTCGCCCGTCAGCCCGAGCTGGCCGGTCGCCTGCAGGTCCTCATGTGGATCGGTATCGCCTTCACCGAGGCGCTTGCGTTCGTCGGCATCGCCGTCGGATTCATCCCCTTCCCGTAATCCCCACCGACTTCTGAAGGAGACAGGATGCTGAACGCTCTTGTCACGAACCTCGCGGCAGAGGGTGAGGCGGCGAACAACCCGCTGATCCCCGCGTGGTACGACATCATCTGGTCGGGCTTCTGGTTCCTCATCATCCTCGCCGTCGTGTGGAAGGTCGCCCTTCCCCGTCTCACGAAGATGCTCGACGAGCGGTCCGCCGCCATCGAGGGCAACATCGCCAAGGCCGATGAGGCGCAGAAGCAGGCGGAAGCGGCTCTCGAGGAGTACACCCGGCAGCTCGCCGAGGCACGCACCGAGGCCGGTGAGATCCGTGAGGCCGCCCGTGAGGACGGCAAGAAGATCATCGCCGAGGCGAAGGAGACCGCAGCCAGCGAGGCCGCGCGTCTGACCGCCACCGCGCACACGCAGATCGAGGCCGAGCGCCAGACGGCTCTCGTCTCCCTGCGCAGCGAGGTCGGCTCGCTCGCTCTCGACCTCGCCGGCGGCGTGGTCGGCGAGACGCTCTCCGACGACGCTCGCGCGGCCGCCGTGGTCGACCGCTTCCTCGCCGATCTCGAAGCATCCGAGAAGGCGGCTCAGTAATGGGCAGCGCGACCGCTCAGGCACTCGCGGCATCCACTCAGACGCTTGCCGCAGCGAAGGACGTCACCCTCGAGACCGCGCGCGAGCTGTTCGCGGCCGCGCGGGCCGTGGGCGAATCGTCTCAGCTGAGCGGCGCGCTGGCTGACCCCTCGGCTCCGACCTCGGCCCGGCAGAACGTCGTGTCCGCGGTGTTCGGGCAGTACGGCTCCGCTGCGCAGGACGTCCTGCGCACCGCGGTCGCCGAACGCTGGTCGAACGCGTCGGAGCTGATCGACGGTCTCGAGGAGCTCGCGATCCGGGCGGCGACCGTCGCCGAGCCCGGCGCGGACATCGAGGGAGAGCTCTTCGGCTTCTCGCGGGTGATCGCGGCGAACCCGGAGCTCGAGCTCGCTCTCGGCAGCCGGCTCGGGGGAGAGGACGCGAAGGCCGCCCTGGTCGAGCGCCTCCTCGGCGATGCCTCTGCCAGCGCTCCGACGGCCCTCATCGTCACGTCCCTCGTGCGTCAGCCGCGCGAGCGCCGGGTGCGGCAGCTGCTGAGCCGGGCGATGCGCATCGTCTCGAGCCAGCGCGGCCGCCTCGTGGCCACGGTGCACACGGCGACCGAGCTCAGCGACGCCCAGCGCACGCGACTCGGCCAGACGCTCTCGCAGCGATACGGCGGCCAGGTGTCCCTCAACGTCGTCATCGACCCCAGCGTCGTCGGAGGCCTGCGTGTGCAGATCGCCGATGACGTCATCGACGGCAGCATCTCCGCACGACTCGCCGACCTTCGCCAGAAGCTCGCGGGCTAACACGACTTCGCGCGGGGAACCGCGCACCCAGATACAAAGGGAAGACAATGGCAGAACTATCGATCAGCCCCGACGTCATCCGTGACGCGCTGAAGGATTTCGCCGCCGCGTACGAGCCCACCGGGGCCGCGGCGACCGAGGTCGGCACCGTCATCGACGCCGCCGACGGCATCGCTCACGTCGAGGGACTTCCCGGCGTCATGGCGAACGAGCTCGTGACCTTCGCCGACGGCACCAAGGGTCTCGCGCTGAACCTCGACGAGCACGAGATCGGCGTCGTCGTCCTCGGCGACTTCACCGGCATCGAGGCCGGTCAGGAAGTCACCCGCACGGGTGAGGTCCTCTCCGTCCCGGTCGGTGACGGCTACCTCGGCCGCGTGGTCGACCCGCTCGGCAACCCGATCGACGGCCTCGGCGCGATCGCGACCGAGGGTGTCCGCGAGCTCGAGCTCCAGGCCCCCGGCGTCATGCAGCGCAAGTCGGTCCACGAGCCCATGCAGACCGGCATCAAGGCCATCGACGCGATGATCCCGGTCGGTCGCGGCCAGCGCCAGCTCATCATCGGCGACCGCCAGACCGGCAAGACGGCCATCGCGATCGACACGATCATCAACCAGAAGGCCAACTGGGAGTCCGGCGACGTCAACAAGCAGGTCCGCTGCATCTACGTCGCCATCGGTCAGAAGGGCTCGACCATCGCTTCGGTGAAGGGCGCGCTCGAGGAGGCCGGCGCTCTGGAGTACACCACCATCGTGGCGGCTCCGGCGTCCGACCCCGCCGGCTTCAAGTACCTCGCTCCGTACACCGGATCGGCGATCGGCCAGCACTGGATGTACGGCGGCAAGCACGTCCTGATCATCTTCGACGACCTGTCGAAGCAGGCCGAGGCCTACCGTGCCGTCTCACTGCTGCTCCGCCGCCCGCCGGGCCGCGAGGCCTACCCGGGTGACGTCTTCTACCTGCACTCGCGTCTGCTCGAGCGGTGCGCGAAGCTGTCCGACGAGCTCGGCGCCGGCTCGATGACGGGTCTCCCCATCATCGAGACCAAGGCGAACGACGTCTCGGCATACATCCCGACCAACGTGATCTCGATCACCGACGGCCAGATCTTCCTGCAGTCCGACCTCTTCAACGCCAACCAGCGTCCTGCGGTCGACGTGGGCATCTCGGTGTCGCGTGTCGGCGGTGACGCCCAGGTGAAGTCGATCAAGAAGGTCTCCGGAACGTTGAAGCTGGAGCTGGCGCAGTACCGCTCGCTCGAGGCGTTCGCGATGTTCGCGTCGGACCTCGACGCCGCGTCGCGCCGTCAGCTCTCGCGCGGTGCCCGTCTGACCGAGCTGCTCAAGCAGCCGCAGTACTCGCCGTACCCGGTGGAGGAGCAGGTCGTCTCGATCTGGGCCGGCACCAACGGCAAGCTCGACTCGATCGAGGTCGAGGACGTGCTGCGCTTCGAGCGCGAGCTGCTCGACTACCTGCGTCGCAACACCAAGGTGCTCGACACGCTGCGGGAGACGAACGTGCTGGACGACGCGACCGTCGCCGAGCTCGACAAGCAGACCGACAACTTCCTCCTGGAGTTCCAGGGCGGCAAGGGCCACGCCATCGGCGCCCCTGGTCACGAGGAGCACGCTGCGGCCGAGGCCGAGGACGTCAACCAGGAGAAGATCGTCAAGGGTCGTCGCGCGTAATCGCGTGAGGTACTGATTCATGGGCGCTCAACTCAGGGTCTACAAGCAGAAGATCTCTTCTGCTCAGACGACCAAGAAGATCACGAAGGCGATGGAACTCATCGCGGCTTCGCGCATCCAGAAGGCGATGGCACGCGTCAAGGCGTCCACCCCCTTCGCGCGAGCCGTGACGAGGGCCGTGTCCGCCGTCGCGACGCACTCGAACGTCGACCACCCGCTCACCCGCGAGCCCGAGACGATCCGCCGTTCCGCGGTCGTGATCTTCTCGTCGGACCGCGGTCTCGCCGGAGCCTTCAACTCGCAGATCCTCCGTGAGGGTCTCGAGGTGGCGGAGCTCCTGCGCGAGCAGGGCAAGGAGCCGGTGTTCTACCTCGTGGGCCGCAAGGCCGTCGGGTACTTCCAGTTCCGTCGTATCGAGGCCGCTGCAGAGTGGACCGGCGACACCGACACCCCCTCGTTCCACACGGCGGAGGAGATCTCGCAGACGCTTCTCGAGGCCTTCAACCGTGGGGGAGAGGACGGCGGCGTCGACGAGATCCACCTCGTGTACAACCGCTTCGTCAGCATGATGACGCAGTCGCCGGAGTCCGTGCGCCTGCTGCCGCTGGAGATCGCGGAGGCCGACGACTCGGAGGCGGGCAGCACCGTCTACCCGCTGTACGAGTTCGAGCCCGACGCCGAGACGGTGCTCGACGCGATCCTGCCGGTGTACATCCAGAGCCGCGTCTTCAACGCCCTCCTGCAGTCGTCCGCCGCCAAGCAGGCCGCGACGCAGAAGGCGATGAAGTCGGCCAGCGACAACGCCGACAAGCTCATCACCGACTACACCCGCCTGCGCAACAACGCGCGTCAGGCCGAGATCACCCAGCAGATCGCCGAGATCGTCGGTGGCGCCGACGCTCTCGCATCGAGCTGACAGACCCTCAGGAAAGAGACGAAGAAATGACCACCACCGCCACGGCTGAGCAGCCGGCGACCGCGGTCGTCGGGCGCGTCGCCCGCGTCAACGGTCCGGTTGTCGACATCGAGTTCCCGCACGACTCGATCCCCGACATCTACAACGCGCTGAAGACGACGATCACGATCGGCGAGGAGTCCACCGAGATCACGCTCGAGGTCGCGCAGCACCTCGGCGACGACCTGGTCCGCGCCATCGCCCTGAAGCCGACCGACGGCATCGTCCGCGGTCAGGAGGTGCGTGACACCGGTGAGGCCATCTCGGTCCCCGTCGGTGACATCACCAAGGGCAAGGTCTTCAACGTGATCGGCGAGGTCCTCAACGGCGAGCCCGGTGAGACCATCGAGGTCACGGAGCGCTGGCCCATCCACCGCAAGGCCCCGAACTTCGACCAGCTCGAGTCGAAGACCACGATGTTCGAGACGGGCATCAAATCGATCGACCTCCTCACCCCGTACGTGCAGGGTGGAAAGATCGGTCTCTTCGGTGGTGCCGGTGTCGGCAAGACCGTCCTCATCCAGGAGATGATCCAGCGCGTCGCGCAGGACCACGGTGGTGTGTCGGTGTTCGCCGGTGTCGGTGAGCGCACCCGTGAGGGCAACGACCTCATCCACGAGATGGAGGAGGCGGGCGTCTTCGACAAGACCGCCCTCGTCTTCGGTCAGATGGACGAGCCGCCGGGGACGCGTCTGCGCGTCGCCCTGTCGGCTCTGACGATGGCGGAGTACTTCCGTGACGTGCAGAAGCAGGACGTGCTGCTCTTCATCGACAACATCTTCCGCTTCACGCAGGCCGGTTCCGAGGTCTCCACGCTGCTGGGCCGCATGCCTTCCGCCGTGGGCTACCAGCCGAACCTCGCCGACGAGATGGGCCTCCTCCAGGAGCGCATCACCTCGACGCGTGGTCACTCGATCACCTCGCTGCAGGCGATCTACGTGCCGGCCGATGACTACACCGACCCGGCTCCGGCCACCACCTTCGCGCACCTCGACGCGACGACCGAGCTCTCGCGTGAGATCGCGTCGAAGGGTCTGTACCCGGCCATCGACCCGCTGACCTCGACGTCGCGCATCATGGATCCCCGCTACTTGGGCGAGGACCACTACCGCGTGGCCACCACGGTCAAGCAGATCCTCCAGAAGAACAAGGAGCTGCAGGAGATCATCGCCATCCTCGGTGTCGACGAGCTCTCCGAGGAAGACAAGATCGTCGTGTCGCGTGCACGCCGCATCCAGCAGTTCCTCTCGCAGAACACTTACATGGCGAAGAAGTTCACGGGCGTCGAGGGTTCGACCGTGCCGCTGAAGGAGACCATCGAGTCGTTCGATGCGATCACCCGCGGTGACTTCGACCACGTCGCCGAGCAGGCCTTCTTCAACGTCGGTGGCATCTCCGACGTGGAGGAGCGCTGGGCGCAGATCCAGAAGGAGAACGCCTGACCATGGCGCTGCATGTCAGCCTCGTCTCCGCCGACGCGGAGGTCTGGACGGGAGAGGCGAGCCTCGTGGTCGCCAAGACCGTCGAGGGCGAGATCGGCTTCATGTCCGGTCACGAGCCGGTGCTGGCCATCCTCGCCGAGGGCCAGGTCCGGATCACCCAGACGGATGGCGCCAAGGTGCTGGCGAACGCGCAGGACGGATTCCTCTCGATGGAGGGCGACGTCCTGACGATCGTGGCCGGCAACGCGGCACTCATCTCCTGACAGTCCTGTACATCGCGTCCGCCTCGACACCCGCCCGGGTGCCGAGGCGGACGCGTCTCTTTTCCCCGAGGTCCCATGAAGATCCTGCTCCCGCCGTCCGAGACCAAGCGCGAGGGCGGTGACGGCGGCCCCCTGGACGTGTCGGTGCTCGCGCTTCCCGATCTCGCTCCGCAACGGGATGCCGTGATCGATGCCCTCGTCGCTCTCGCGGACGACGAGGACGCCGCCCGGCGGGTGCTCAAGCTCAGCGAGCGGCAGCGGGGAGACGTCGCGCACAACCGGGCCCTGCGGACCTCGGCCACGATGCCCGCGGTGGACCGCTACACCGGGGTGCTGTTCGACGCCCTCGACGCGGCGTCGCTGTCGGCTGCCTCCCGCCGTTGGCTGGATGCCCATGTGTGGATCCACAGCGCCCCGTTCGGCCCCGTCGCCGCTCTGGACGCGATTCCGACGTATCGCCTCGCGGCCGGCACGGCGTTGCCCGGGATGGCGCCGCTCCGCCGTCACTGGGCCGAGCCGACGACGGCGGCGATCGCGGCCGACGCCCCCGCGTTCGTCCTCGATCTGCGCAGCGAGGCGTACGCGGCGCTCGGTCCCGTGCCTGACGCGGTGTCGTCGGCGTATGTGCGGGTCGTCACGGCGCAAGGGAGAGCCCTGAACCACTTCAACAAGAAGAGCAAGGGGCTGCTCGTGCGCGCGCTGGCGGAGGATCGTCCGCGGCTGGGCTCGCTCCGCGCCCTGCAGCGGTGGGCCCAGGCGCATGACTTCGTGCTCCGGAACGGTGCGGTGGGCGGCGAGGTCGAGCTGGTCGTCGCCGACTGACGGTCACTCGAGCCCGGCGAATCGCCTCCGGCGGTCGTTGCCGCCCCCTGGGTGCACCGCTACCATGTCCAATGCGAGGCGGGGAGTCTCGTGGTGGGGGACGAAAGCCGTCTCCCCTGACCAGAGAATGTGAGCCTCATGGGTTACGACGACTACGGAGCGGGCTATCTCGGCCTGCTCTTCGCCTACTTCTTCGTCATTCTGCCGATCGCGGTCGCCGGATACGTCCTGGTGTCGCTCTTCTACATGAAGATCTTCCAGAAGGCCGGGGTGCAGGGGAACTGGCGCGCCTGGGTGCCGGTCTACAACTCCATGATCTTCTTCAAGCTCGGCGATCTGAGCCCGTGGCTCGTCCTCTACGGCATCGCGGGTGCCGCCCTGCTGAGCTGGATCGGCATCGGCTTCCTCTTCTCGCTCGCCCTCGGGGTGCTCTCGGTCATCGCGGCGTGGCGCGTGGGCCTCAAGCTCCAGAAGGACGCCGTCTGGGTGGTCCTCTACGTCTTCCTCTCCATCGTGTGGCTCGGCATCAACGCCTTCGACAAGTCGCGCTGGAACCCCAACATCCAGCCGGCTTCCTGGGCGGGCAACGCTTTCCTCGGCGACCGCACGGTCTGGGACGGGGTTCCCGTCCAGCCGGCAGCGGTCGCGCCGCAGCAGGGCTACGGCGCTCCGCAGGGGTACGGCACTCCGCCGCAGGGGTATGCACCGCCCACACAGGCGTTCACGCCGCCCGCTGCGCCCGGCTATGCGCCGCCGGCTGCTCCTGCCGCCCCGGCGACGGGCGCGCCGGTCCCTCCGGTGCCGCCGACCACTCCTCCGGCACCTCCCGCAGCTCCGCCCACGACGCCTCCGGCTCCGCCCGCGGCTCCGCCCGCGGCTCCTCCGGCTCCGCCGACCACGCCGAACGACCCCACGCAGCCGCCTGCGTGACGACAGAAGAAGAACCCCCGGTCTCCGGACCGGGGGTTCTTCGCGTCCGTGGTCCCGGCGCGTCCCGGCATGCCGCTAACGTGGAGGCATGAACTCGTCGCACCGGAGGGTCGTTCACGCTCCGCCCTTCGCTCCGCGCCCCGATCACCGCGACCCCGGTGCGGACCAGGAGAGCGAGTTCCATTACGATGTGTGAGTATCCTGCGCCCGCCCCATTCGCCGCAGGTCCATCGGAGGCAGTTCGTGGCTGAGACCAAGACGCACACCGTCACGGTTGCGCATCGTCCGTTGCTGCTGTCCTGGGCCGGGGTGACCGACCAGGGGCGGCGCCGAGAGACCAATCAGGATGCTCTGCTCGCCGAGTACCCGCTGTTCATCGTCGCGGACGGCATGGGCGGCCACGCCGGTGGCGAGATCGCCAGCCAGAGCACGGTCACCCGACTGCGCGCGGTGGTGGACGCCGACGAGGTCTCTCCGTCCTCGATCGAGAAGGCGCTCGCTCTCGCCGTGGACGACATCGCCGGGCACCCCGACACCACCGATGAGGGCACGGGCACCACGCTCACCGGTGTGTACCTGGAAGAGCACGACGGCGAACCTCACTGGGTGGCGCTGAACATCGGCGATTCCCGCGTCTATCTCCTGCGCGACGATCGGCTCCTGCAGGTCACGACCGATCACTCCGTCGTGCAGGAGCTCATCGCCGCCGGCAAGCTCAGCCCGGAAGAGGCCGAGGGACACCCCTACAGCAATGTGATCACCCGTGCAGTGGGCGCGAGTGAGCTCACGGCGCCGGACTACATCACCATCGACGTGCGCCCGGGAGACCGGTTCGTCATCTGCTCCGACGGTCTCACGAAAGAGCTCACGGACTATGGCATCCAGCACTTCCTCCGGGCCCACGCCGACCCGGCCGAGAGCGTCGATGCGATGCTCGCCGCGGCACTCGACAACGGCGGCCGTGACAACGTCACGGTGATCGTCCTGCAGGTCGACGACCCCGACGACTCCTCCTCCCCATCAGCGGAGTCGGGGGAGTAGCGCTCCGCACCCTGTGGAAGGGCCGTAGCCGCCCGGAGGATGAGCTCCACTGGAGTCATGGACTCCTCGCCTCTGCTCCTCCCGTCCGCGATACCGCCCGCCCGGCGCCGCGCGCTCCCCCTCGTCGCCGCCATCGTCCCGGTGGGCGTGGGCCTGGCTCTCTGGGGCACGACCGGCGCCGTGCATGCACTGTGGTTCGCAGCGCTGGGGCCGCTGATGCTGGGAGCCTCTCTCGTCGACTCGGCCCGCGGCCGACGGCGGGAGCGACGGCTCGATGCCGACCGGGTGAGCGCCGCTTGGAGCGAGCTCGAGGCGGAACTGCACCGTCGCCACGCACGCGAGCGGGCGCAGGAGGAACGACGCCATCCGGACGCCGCCTCCTGTGTGCGGGATCGCCCGCTGCGCGATGCGCGGCCGCCGGGCGAAGACACCTCGCTCGTCGTGGGACGCGGGTCCCGGGTCAGCACCGTGCGCTGCGAGGGCGGAGACGACGAACGCGCCGACGACTTCCGCCGTCGATGCGGCGTGCTGGATGACGTGCCTCAGGTCGTCCCCCTCGGACGAGGGGTGTGTCTTCGCGGGCCCATTCCTCTCGTACAGGCCGCGGCACGCGGCTTCGTCGTCCAGCTCTGCCTGCGCTTCTCGCCAAGTGTGCTCTCTCTCGTCGTCGGCCCCGACGTGGGCGAGCCGGCCGCGGCGGCGTTTCCGCACGTGCAGCGGGCGCGACGCGGTGGGTTCCGCCTCGCTCTCGCTGCCGAAGCATCCTCGGAGCCGAGTGCTGACGCGGTGATCTGGGTCCTGCCGGCCGGCAGCGACGTGCCGGAGGGGATCACGACCGTGCTCGACATCGAGGAACCCGGTGCGGCGGTGCTGCGCACCCCGGACGGCGTCGTCGAGCTCGACGTCGAGTTCCTGTCGTCCGCGCAGGCGGAGGCGGTCGCGGAGCTGTGCGGCGGGCAGGCGGACGCGGCTCGGGCGGAGGCGTCAGTGGTGGTGCTGCGAGAGCTGCCGCAACCGCCGATGGGCACGGGTCTCCTCGTCGCCCTCGGTCGCGGAGCGCACGGTGAGCCGATGACCGCCGACATCGTCGACGACGGTCCGCACGCGATCGTCACGGGGATGACGGGCACGGGGAAGAGTGAACTCCTCGTCACCTGGGTCGCGGCTATCTGCGCCGGGTGCGGCCCGGACCGGGTGAACTTCCTCCTTGCGGATTTCAAAGGGGGAACCGCCTTCGAGCGCCTGCGGGACCTGCCGCAGGTCGTCGGCGTTCTCACGGACCTCGACGAGACGGAGGCACGGCGTGGCGTCGCGAGCCTAGCCGCGGAGATGCGTCGCCGCGAGAGCGCGCTCGCTGCGGCGCGGGCGCGCGACGTGCAGGAGACCGATCTTCCGCGGCTCCTGATCGTCGTCGACGAGTTCGCCGCGCTGCTGCAGGAGCATGCGGAGCTGGCCGCGGTGTTCACCGACGTCGCGGCGCGGGGCAGAGCCCTGGGGATGCACCTGGTCCTCGGCACTCAGCGTGCCGCCGGGGTCATCCGCGATGCCCTCGCCACGAACTGTCCGCTGCGGTTGAGTCTGCGCGTCGCCGAAGCCGCCGACAGCAGGGCCATGCTCGGCACCTCCGGCGCGGCCGAGCTTCCCGGCGGACCGGACGGCCGAGGTCGCGCGCTGCTACGACGTCCGCAGGACGACGCGCCGCTGGCAGTGCGCATCGCCCTCACCGACGACGACGTCATCCGAGGCATCGGGAAGCGATGGGCCGGAGCGCAGGCATGCCCACCGCCCTGGCAGCCTGCTCTCCCGGTACGCCTGCCGCTCCCCACGCTGATCGAGCACGCAGGGTCCGCGGGGCTGTCCGGCGCCGACTCCCGAGTCGTGCTCGGGCGTGCCGACGACCCCGAGCACCAGAAGCAGCCGCTCGAACTCCTGCGCCCTGGCCGTGAACGTGGCCTGGTCGTCCTGGGCGCCCCGGGAACGGGAAGGACGACGGTCTTGCGGGTGATCGCGGCGCAGCATCCGGACAGCACATGGTTCCCCGACGACCCCGAGGCGGCGGTGGACCTGCTCGCCGCGTGGGCCGAGGGCGAGGTGGCACCACCCGACCTCCTACTCGCCGACGATCTCGACCAGCTCCACGCGGTCCTCCCGCTCGAGGTCGGCCACGAGTTCGTCCAGCGTTGGGAGCAGCTGGTGCGCTCAGCGACCGGCACCACCTGGGTGCTCACGGCAGGCCGGATGACGGGTCCGCTGGCACGGGTGCTGGAGGCGCTTCCGCGGCGCGCTCTCCTGCGGATGCCGACACGCGTGGAGCATATCGCGGCGGGCGGTGAGGTGGCGCACTTCCGGCGCGACCGTCCGGCGGGGCGGGCCATGCTCGGCGATCGAGAGATGCAGTTCGCCTGGGTGGAGGCCTCCGGCGCGCTCCGCCGCAGCGGCGTGCCGGGGCGAAGCACCGCCGCGTGGGTGCCGCAGACGGAGATGGCAGCGTTGGTCACCCCCGGCGCGCCGGCCGTCGTCGCTGCGCTGAAGACGGCACACCCGGAGTGGGACGTGCGTGGGGTGGGTCCGGAGGTATGCGGGACAGGGAAGCCACTCGTGCTGGTGGCGGATGCGGAGACCTGGCAGCGTCACGTGGCCTTATGGCAGCAGGTGCGCTCGCGCGGGGAAGTGCTCATCCGCGCCGAGCGGCCGAGCGAGCTCCGTCAGCTCGTCGGCGTCCGAGCTCTGCCGCCCTACGCGCGGCCGGACGCCGGGCGCGCCTGGTCCGTGATCGGGGACCGCCCGCCACGACGGGTTGTCCTTCCGGCGCTGGGGCGTCGGTGACCCCTCCGTCGGCCGCAGCAGCGTTCGAGGCGGTCTGGTCAGATCCCTGCGCCCGGACGGATGGTGCCGACGCTCGCTCCGCCTCCGTGCACCGTGAGCGGCAGGGCATCACTCAAGGCAGCCACCTCAGCGTCACGGAGCCCGCCCGCGCGAGCCAGCAGAGTCGCGGCGACGATGGTCGACGCGCGAGCGCCGCCGTCCAGCATCTTGAGCGCGACCGTCGTCCCGTTCGGAGCCACCATCACCATGACGCCCTCCGCGCCGCCCTTGGCGAAGACGCCGAGGCGTTCGATCGCGATGGTGTCGGGGCGCCCGGGGCCGTCGATGGTCCAGGGGTTCTCACGGACCGCCTTCACCAGCGAACCGGCCACGCGGTGCAGGGCGAAGGGGGAGCGCTCGGAAGCGGTTCCGATGCGATGGATCGCGCGGGCCAGGCCCGTGAGGGTGAGAGCGTACACCGGGGCGCCGCAGCCGTCGATCGCGGTGTGGGCCATCTTCTCGCCGGTCAGCCGCTCGACGACGTCGCGGATGTGGGCCTGGAGCGGGTGCGCGGGGTCGAGATAGCCGTCGGTCGGCCAACCGGTCGCGATGCAGGCGCGGAGCATGGCGGCGTGCTTGCCGGAGCAGTTCATCCGGACGCGCGCCTCCTGGCCGTGCTCGCGCACCATCTCGTCGCGGGTCGCGGAGTCGCTCGGCCACGCCGGGGGACACGCGAGGTCGTCCTCGTTGAGGCCGCCGGCGGTGAGCATCTCGCGCACGACCTCGGCGTGCCGGTCGGTTCCGGAATGGCTGGCTGTGGACAGAGCCAACTGCTCGCCCTCGAGCACGGCGCCCGCCGTGAGACAGGCGACCGCCTGCACCGGCTTGAGGCTGGAACGCGGGAGGATCAGCGCCTCCGTGTTGCCGTGCCGCGCGACCACCTCGCCCTCGGGGGAGAGCACCACGGCCGCCCCGGCGTGACGCGACTCGATGAAGCCGCTCCGCTCCACGACGGCGAGTTCGACGGAATCCTGAACGGTGAGAGTCTCCAGCACCCGACAACTCTACCGGCGGGTGCGGCTCGCCTCCGTCGAGGACAGAGCCCGGGTGTCGGCGCCGCCTGACAGACTGGGATCATGCCAGAGCAGACGACTCCGCGGCCCCTCGGCGAGCACCGGTACGCCCTCACCTCCACCTGGACGGGCAACACCGGAACCGGCACGAGCGGCTATCGCGACTACCGCCGTGATGTCACGATCGAGGTCGAGGGGAAGCCGGACCTGCTCGCGTCGTCCGATAAGCCCTTCCGTGGCGATCCGTCGCGCTGGAACCCAGAGGACCTCCTGCTGGCTTCCCTCTCCGAGTGCCACCTGCTGTCCTATCTGCATGCGTGCGTGACGGCCGGCGTCGTGGTCGTTTCCTACCGCGACACGGCGAGCGGCGTGATGCGCGAGAACGGCGCCGGCGGCGGGTCCTTCGCCGAGGTGCTGCTGCGGCCGGAGGTCGTCGTCGCCGAGGCGTCGATGATCGAGGCGGCCGAGCAGGCGCACGCCCAGGCGAACGAGTGGTGCTTCATCGCCAACTCGGTCAACTTCCCCGTCCGGCACGAGGCGACGGTGACGGCCGCCGGCTGAGCGAACCGTTCAGCGGCGCTCGTGCGGGAGCGCCTGCTTGATCTTCTCGATCGTGTTCTGTGCGGGCGCCTCGTTGTAGGTGCCCGCGAGCTCCTGTCCGGAGAGGGCGTGGATCGCGGCCATGATCTCGTCGGTCGCGAGTCGGCGTGCGCGGCCGCTCGTGGCCGGTCCGTGCGGGGACAGATCTAGGGGCTCCCCGAAGCGTACGGTGATCCGCTCGGAGAGCGTGGGCATCGTGGCTCCTACCGGCATGACCTTGTCGGTGCCGATGAGTCCCACAGGAACGACAGGGGCGCCTGTCTGCAGGGCGAGGAACGCCACGCCCGTGCGGCCCTTGTACAGCCGGCCGTCGGTGGAGCGGGTGCCCTCGGGGTACAGCGCGACGGCGAGGCCCTCGTCGAGGAGCTGACGCTGCAGGTCGAGGGCGTCGAGAGCCGCCTGGCCGGCGCCGCGGCGGACCGGGATCGCACCGATCGACTCGAAGAACGTCTTGGAGGCCCAGCCCTTCAGGCCGGTGCCCTCGAAGTAGCTCGACTTGGCGAGGAAATGCACGGGACGCGGGGCCGCCACGGGGATGGCGATGGAGTCGATGAACGACAGGTGGTTGCTGGCGAAGATCACCGGGCCGGTGGTGGGGACGTGTTCGCGTCCTTCGATGTGCGGCCGGTAGACGAGCCGGGCGAGCGGGGCGATGAGGCTGCGGCCCAGGGCGTAGGTGAAGCCGGCGTGCCGGGGCTTCGGGGAGTCCTCTGAGGGGGTTTCGGGGTCCACGGACTGCTCAGAGCTCATCAGAGCAGGCTACTCCCGGATCCATGCCGACGTGGGAATGAAGACTCGCGCCGCCGCTTCCCAGCGCGAGCAAAGGGCGATGAGGCAGGATGGAAGCTCCCGCCCGCGATCGTGAGGTCTTCCTGTGCGCACCCGTCCGCTGCTCGTCCTGTCCACCGTCGCTGCGGCGACCCTGCTGCTGGCGGGCTGCTCCGGGAACGGCGATCCGCAGAGCACCTCCTCTCCGGACGCCTCCGGGTCGAGCCAGTGCCTCGTGAACGCGAAGGCCGGCGACACCTCGGACGCCATCGAGGTCGACGGCGAAGGCCTCGACGCCAAGATCACGGTTCCCGCCGATGCGGAGTTCGCGAACGTCGAGCGGACCGTCGTGTCCGAGGGCGACGGGGACGACCTCGCGGCGAACGACCTCGTCTCCGTCCAGTACCAGATCGTCGATGCCGCCAGCGGCGACGTGGTCGACTCCTCGGCGCGTGGCGAGGACGGCACGCTCCCCGTGCTCCTCGACCCGAACCAGTCGTCGCTGTTCGTCGCCGCGCTGGAGTGCGAGCCGGTCGGATCCCGCGTCGTCCTCGCGATCCCCGGCAGCGCGCTCGGTGAGGGCCAGAGCAACATCGTCGTCTACGCGGAGGCCGTCGACCGACTCCCCGAGGTCGCGACGGGTGAGCCGGTCGAGCCGACCGCCGGCATGCCCGAGGTCGAGCTCGACGACGACGGCAAGCCGACCGTCACGATCCCGGACGGCGACGCGCCGGCCGAGACGAAGGTCTCCGTCCTCAAGCAGGGCGACGGTGCGACGGTCGCGTCCGGCGACCTCGTGGTCGTCCAGTACCTCGGCGTGAAGTGGTCCGACGGCGAGGAGTTCGACTCCAGCTGGAGCCGTGACGCCGCCCCGGCGCAGTTCCAGACCACGGGGGTCGTCGCCGGCTTCCAGAAGGCGCTCGAGGGGCAGAAGGTCGGTTCGCAGGTTCTCGTCGTCATGCCGCCGTCCGACGGCTACGGCGCGAGCGAGGGCCACGAGCTGCAGGACGAGAGCCTCGTGTTCGTCGTCGACATCCTCGCGACGACTCCGGTCCAGCCGCAGCAGTAGCCGCCGTCTCGGACGGCGCAGACACGTGTCCTAGGCTGGCGTCATGCGTCGCGTCATCATCCTCGGCTCCACCGGTTCCATCGGCACCCAGGCGCTGGATGTGATCCGCGCCAACCCTCGACGCTTCGAGCTCGTCGGTCTCGCCGCGGGGTCGAACGCCGCGATGGTGTCCGAACAGGCGGCGCAGTTCCAGGTGGAGCACACCGCTCTCGGCGCGGCGGAGGCGGAGCAGCTGGTCCGCGACGTCGAAGCCGATGTGGTGCTGAACGCCATCACCGGCTCGATCGGTCTGGGCTCGACGCTGGCTGCGCTGGAGGAGGGGCGGACGCTCGCCCTGGCGAACAAGGAGTCGCTGATCGTCGGCGGCGATCTCGTGCTGGCCGCAGCAGCCCCCGGCCAGATCGTGCCGGTGGACTCCGAGCACTCCGCTCTCGCGCAGGCCCTGCGCTCCGGCACACACGACGAGATCCGTCGGCTGGTGGTCACGGCCTCAGGCGGGCCCTTCCGCGGGAAGTCGCGCGACGAGCTCACCGCCGTCACGCCGCAGGATGCGCTCGCGCACCCGACGTGGAACATGGGACGCACGGTCACCACGAACTCCGCCACGCTGGTCAACAAGGGCCTCGAGGTCATCGAGGCGCACCTGCTGTTCGACGTGCCCTACGACGACATCGACGTCGTCGTGCACCCGCAGTCGGTCGTGCACTCCATGGTGGAGTTCATCGACGGATCCACCATCGCCCAGGCCTCTCCGCCGGACATGCGGCTGCCGATCTCGCTGGGCCTGGACTGGCCGCACCGGGTGGGTGGGGTCGGTCGGCCGTTGGACTGGACCACCGCCACGTCGTGGACGTTCGAGCCGCTCGACGACGCCGCCTTCCCCGCGGTGGCGCTCGCGAAGGCGGTCGGACGTGTCGGAGGCACGTTCCCCGCGGTCTACAACGCCGCCAACGAGCAGGCCGTGGACGCGTTCCACGAGGGACGCCTGCCGTTCCTCGGCATCGTCGACACCGTCCAGCGCGTCGTGGACGCGCACGACGCGCCGGATGCGCTGACCGTGGAGTCGCTCGCAGCGGCGGAGGACTGGGCGCGGCGGAAGGCCGATCAGCTCATCGCCGCCGCCTGACGCGACGCGGGCTCAGTCCTCGTCCGGGTACGGCACGGGCCAGCGCGGCTCCGGCACCGGCCAGCCGGCGGCCTTCAGTGCACGCCGGGAGAGCTCGCGGGCGGAGTATGGCGTCCGCACCCCGCGGATGTCGCGGTAGTCCTGGTGCCCGGGGCCGGCCCAGAGGATCGCGTCGCCGTCGCCGACGAGTCCGACGGCGGCCACGATCGCAGCCTCCGGCGGGGAGTACTCGTGGATCTCGGCGTCAGGCCGGGCGCGACGCGCGCCCTCGACGAGGGTCGCGCGGATCGACGCCGGGTCCTCGAACCGCGGGTGATGATCGGTCACGACGAGGATGTCGCTGCCCTCCACCGCGGTGCGGGCCATGTCGAAGCGCTTGCTGGCGTCCCGGTCTCCGTCGGCGCCGAACAGCATGAGCACCTTGCCGGGGGTCACCCGCCGCACGGCCGCCAGGGTCTTCTCGAAGGCGTCGGGCGAGTGGCCGAAGTCGACGAAGACCGCCGGTCCTCGCGCGCCCGAGACGAGCTGGGTGCGGCCGGGCAGATAGGCGTGGATGCCGCCGTCACGCTGCAGGGCTTCGACGATGCGATCCCACGCATAGCCGCCCTCGAGCAGCATGACGATCGCGAGCGCCGCGTTCGCCGCCATGTGCGGACCGATCACCGGCACCGTCGTGGTGAGGGTGCCGGCCGGTCCCGTCATCGTGAACGTCGTGCCGGTCGTCCGCTCGTCGTCGATGACGACCACCCAGTCGGCCTGCGTCGCCGCGTCGGCGTCGGCCGCGATGGAGGGTGTCCCGACGGTGACGACGGGGATCTCGGAGCGTTCGACGACCAGGGCGCCGGAGGAGGAGTCGAGGCAGACGACGCCGCGCACGGCACGATCGGGGCGGAAGAGAGGCAGCTTCGCCTCGAAGTACTCCTCCATGTCCGCGTAGTCGTCGAGGTGGTCGTGGCTGAGATTGGTGAACCCCGCGACGTCGAATCGGATGCCGTCGACGCGGTGCCGGGACAGGGCCTGGGCGCTGACCTCGACCGCGACGGCCTCGACCTCGCGCTCGCGCATGAGCGCGAGGAGGGCGTGCATCTCGGAGGCCTCGGGGGTGGTGAGCCGCGAGACGATGACCTCACCCGCGATGTGCCGTTCGGCGGTGGAGGAGAGCCCGGTGACGACGCCCATCTGGTCGAGGATGCCCTCGAGGAGGTGGGAGACGCTCGTCTTGCCGTTCGTTCCGGTGGTCGCGAACAGGAGGGGGAGCGGATCCTCCGCGCCCGTGCCGTATACCCAGGCGCTCAGCGCGCCGAGCACGCCGCGGGGATCGTCGACGATGAGGATCGGGAGACCGGCATCCGCGGCGATGTCGGCACCCGCCTGGTCCGTGATGACCGCGACGGCTCCCTTCTCGGCGGCGGTCTTCGCGAAGTCCGCGCCGTGGCGGTTCACGCCGCGGATCGCGACGAACGCCTCGCCGGGACGCAGGTCGGCCGTGGCGAGGGTGATGCCACTGAGAGCGACGCCCTCCACGTCGCCACGCACGGAGCGGGCGAACAGCGAGGCGAGTTCGGACAGCTCGCGCCGGGGCGGGTTCGCCGGGCGGAGCACGGGGGGCAGGGTCGGCTGTTGTTCCATCGACATGTCGTCTCCATGTTCTCACGACGGCGGTGTCAGCTCGGGCGGGACCGGGGATCAGGCGCGGCGGCGGAACGCGAGCACCGCGACCACGAGCGCCGCGACACCGGCGAGGAGGCCGCCGGCGCCCAGGGCGATGCCCAGCGCGTCGTCGCCGTCGTCCGCCGTCGCGGGCTGCGGCGCGGCGCTCGAGCCGTGACCGTCCGCGGCGCCGTCCGTGACCGTCACGACAGGCGCAGGCGAGTCGAGGTCGTGGGGGTCCTCACCCTTCTCGGCGAGCTGCGTCCACTCGGTCGCGCCGTCCACGCACTGCTGGACCACCGGGAAGGCGAGCGACTCGGGCGTGTCCTCGTCCAGGCCCACCGACATGCTCACGGCACCGCGCAGGTCAGTCGGCACCGGGGTGAGGGCGGTGTACGTGACGGCGCTCACGAGACCGTCGTCGCCGCGCTCGACCTGGATCGTCCAGTCGCCGTCGAGCGTCGGGGCGACCGAGGCGAGGCCGTCCGGCATGGTGATGCGCAGGGCCGTGGTGGGCGAGGTGCCGCAGCCGTGCGAGAACGAGAAGGTCAGCACGCCGTGGTCGCCCGCGGCGAGCTCGTCGGGGCTGACGCTGACGTGCGCCCCGGCCATCGCGGGCACGGCGAGGGCGAGGGCGAGTCCGCCGACGATGCCGGTGGCTCCGAGGAAGGCGCGGCGCGGACGACGGGGACGGATGGTGGTGTTCGACATAGGGTCTCCAGATGCTCGTGTGCGGGCGCGCCGGAACTGCGCAGCCCGGAAGAAAGGGCCGTCGAACGGGGACGGCCGGATCGAGGGACGGCTCAGCCGCCGACGAGCACCGGAGGACCGCGTCGCGAGACCACGGCGGTCGTCGCGACGTCGAGCGGAGGGAGAAGAGCGGAGCGCAGCGGACGCGGGGGTGCCGGAGGCGTGGTGGCGGGTGCCGTCCCGCGTCGGAGAGCGGCCAGGAACCAGCGGGCGATCGTACGCAGCACGCTCTCGCCATGCCACAGCAGCACCGTCGTCAGCAGGGCGGCTGCGAGGTGGGCCGACAGCATCAGCGCTCCCGGCCCTGGGGTCGGTGACAGCGGGCCGAGCGCGCTCAGGTCGAGGTGGTGGGAGTGGGCGCCGAGGCCGGGGGCGTCTCCGGCGGTGGGAGCACCCAGAAGCTGGAAGAGCAGGTGGAACGCGCCCTGCGCCAGGATCACGGCCACCGCGACCCGCGCGCGCGACGACCGCTCGCCGACCACGGCGGCGGAGAAGGGCACGAAGAGCGCGGCGACGGCGGCGATGAGCAGCGGGTGCGGGGCGGCGCCGCCGGCGAGCGTGTGCGAGACGGCCGCGAGGAGTGTGGCGATCGCGGACACGGCGGCGGCGCGGAGGAAGCGCAGCTGCCGGGACGTCATCGTGCCAGCCTAGCGACGCTGCGCGAGCCGGGCGGATTCCTAGGCGGCGGGCAGTAGCGTGGGCCTGTGGAATTCCTGCTCTATCTGGGCGGCATCGTGTTCATGCTGATCGGCCTCGGCCTCTCGATCGGTCTGCACGAGGTCGGCCACCTCGTCCCCGCCAAGCTCTTCGGCGTGCGTGTCGGCCAGTACATGATCGGCTTCGGGCCGCGCCTGTGGTCGAAGCGGATCGGCGAGACGGAGTACGGCTTCAAGCTGCTGCCCCTCGGCGGGTTCATCTCGATGTCGGGCATGTATCCGTCGTCGAAGGACAGCGGGCCGGCGTCCGGGGCGTTCCGCACGCTCATCCAGGACGCGCGCTCGGCCAACGACGAGACGATCGCGGAGGGCGCGGAGGACCGGGTCTTCTACAAGCTGCCGGTGTGGAAGCGCGTGATCGTGATGCTCGGTGGACCGCTCATGAATCTCCTGCTGGCCGTGGTCATCTTCACCGTCCTCGTCAGCGGGATCGGTGTGCAGCAGGGCACCACGACGGTCGCGGCGGTGAACGAGTGCGTGGTCCCCGCATCGTCGACGGCGACCGAGTGCGGGGCCGACGATCCGGAGTCACCCGCCGCGGCGGCCGATGTGCAGCCCGGCGACGTCCTCGTGTCCATCGACGGGAAGCCGGTGTCGACCTTCGCCGAGGCCACCGCCATCGTCCAGGCCTCACCGGGCGAGCCCCTCGCCCTCGTGGTGCGCCGGGACGGCACCGAGCGGACGCTCACCCTCACACCCATCGCCGCGGAGCGCACCCTCACGGATGCGAGCGGGCAGCCGGTGCTCGACGACGACGGCGAGCCCGTCGTGAAGGAGGTCGGCTACGCGGGGATGATCGCGCAGATGGGCTACGTGCAGCAGCCGCTGACCGCCGGCCCGCAGCTGGCGGCGGATACCGTCGCGCGGGTCGGCTCGCTGATCGTGACGCTGCCGGTGCGGCTGTGGGACGTCGGGGTCTCGCTGGTGACGGGTGGCGAACGCGATCCGAACGGTCCGCTGAGCGTCGTCGGCGTCGGACGCCTCGCGGGCGAGGTGGCCGCGACGGACGCTCCGGTGCTGAACCGCTTCGCCGTGCTGCTCGGCCTTCTCGGCTCGCTCAACGTCGCGCTCTTCGTCTTCAACCTCATCCCGCTGCTGCCGCTCGACGGCGGACACATCGTCGTCGCGCTGTGGGAGGGGGTCAAGCGGGCGTGGGCGAAGCTCTTCCGACGGCCGCCGCCGACGCCGGTCGACGCCACCAAGCTCGTGCCGCTGACCGTCGTCGTCGCGACGCTGCTGATCGCGATGGGCGCGCTCCTGCTCGTGGCCGACCTGTTCAACCCGGTCAAGCTCCTGGGCTGAGCGGCCGGAGCGCGCTCAGCGCAGGGCGTGCGCCGCCAGGCGCTCCAGCGTGCGGATGCCGTCGCGGGACAGGATCGATTCGAGGTGACCCTGCACCGAGGCGAAGCCGTCGCCGCGCAGCGCGTAGACGTCTCCGGTCACCGGATCGGCGGAGACCTCGGCCGCGCCCACCGTCGTCACTCCCGGGTCGACCCGCGCCGTGAAGGTGTTGTAGAACCCGATCGAGGCGTCCTCGCCGAACACCGGCACGGCCTTCTGCAGCCCCTGGTGCGGAGCGTCGAGGGGCGTCAGCGCGATCCCCATCCGGTCCGCCAGGATCTGGTGGCTCAGGCACACCGCGAGCAGCGGCGACTGCGCCTGCAGGCGGGCCGCCACCACCTCCCGCATCCGTGCGATGCGCGGGCTCGCGTCGTCTCGGGGGTCGCCGGGGCCGGGGCCGGCGACGACGAGATCGGCCGTCTCGACCGCCTCGTCGTCGACCGTGTCCCAGGAGGCGATCGTCACGTCGAGCCCGAGATGGCGGAGCTGATGCGCGAGCATCGTCGTGAAGCGGTCCTCGGCGTCGACCACGAGGGCGGAGCGGCCGGAGAACGGACCCGTGAAGTCCTCGCCCTGCGGGTTCAGCCAGAATTCGGCGAGGCGGGCGTTGCGCGAGGAGAGGAGCGCGGCGACGTCCGGGTCGTCCGCGAGACGCCGGGGCTCACCGGGGGCGTCGGCGTCGCTCCGCGCCTCGGCCACACGGTCCCGGTCGATCGCGCCGATGGCTCCCAGCACGCCCGCGGCCTTGCCGTGCGTCTCGGAGACCTCGCCGTGCGGGTCCGAGTGCCGGACGAGGGTGGCGCCGACGGGCACGCTCAGCGCGCCGTCCTGCAGGTACACCGTGCGGATGAGGATCGGGGCGTCGAGGTCGTGCCCGCCGTCGCCGTGGGGGGTGAACAGCGCGGCCACCCCGGAGTAGTACCCCCGGGGCTTGCGCTCGTGCCGCCGGATCACGGCACAGGCGTTCTGCATGGGCGAGCCGGTCACGGTCGGGGCGAACATCGTCTCGCGGAGGATGTCCCGCGGGTCCAGTCCGCTCCGTCCGCGCAGCATGTACTCCGTGTGCGTCAGCCGCGACATCTCCTTCAGATGCGGGCCCGTGATGCGTCCGCCGTCGGCGCAGACGGCGCTCATCATCTTGAGCTCCTCGTCGACGACCATGAACAGTTCCTCGGTCTCCTTGGTCGACGTGAGGAAGTCGGTGAGCGTCTCCTTCGTCGCGCCGCCCGCCGGATGCCGGAAGGTGCCCGAGATGGGGTTCATGGTGACGACGCCGCCGCGGGCCACGACATGCGCCTCGGGGCTCGCGCCCACCGCGATGTGACCGGGGGTGACGACCGCGAACGTCCAGTAGGCGCCGCGCTCGTGAGTGAGGAGCGCTCGGAACCAGGTGAGCGCCGCGGTGCGCTCATCGGCGTCGACGGTCGCGGTGAAGTCGCGGCGGATGACGAAGTTCGCGCCCTCGCCGCGGCCGATCTCATCGGCGATCACCGTCTCCACGATCGCGGCGTACTCCTCGTCGGCGATGTCGAAGCCCTCGTCACGCAGGGGGACAGGGGAAGAGGGGAGCGCGTCGAGCACGGCGGCGGTCGGCAGGTGGAGGTGCTCCGCCACGACGAGACAGCGCAGCGGGGCGCCGTCGTCCTGAGCCACGAAGCCGCGCTCGCGGACCTGTCGATACGGGACGAGGGCGAAGACCTCCCGCGGCTCTCCGTCGACGGTCAGCGGGATGTCGGCGAGCAGCTCGACGTCGGTCACGTCGCCGGTGAGCAGCTCCACGGTATCTGTGCCGTCCCGCGCGATCAGCACGAAGGACGCGGTGGGATCGGCGCTGAGCTCGTCGAGGCGAGAGAGGGTCATCGATGTCTCCTGTGCGAGGGCTCCGGCTCGGCGCAACGAAAAGACCGCCCCGGAGGCGGTCTGGATTCGAGGGAACGCGAACACACCGCCTAGGAGGCGGGCCACCAGGTGATGTGCGCGATCATTGGGGCGAAACTACCACACCCCGCCCTGCCGACCGGGCGGCGTGACGTCACCAGAGAGAGCCGCCGGTTCCCGCTTCCTCGTCGTCGAGGCAGTGATCCACGAGCAGGCGCACGCCGCGCGCGATCTCCTCGTCGTCCAGGTGTGGAGCGCCGGCCGGCGCGGTGCTGCGGGACCAGGGCAGATGGACGAAGCCGGCGGGCACGTGCGCGGGGACGGCGGAGAGCGCCGTGTACAGCACGTGGTTGCACACGTACGAGCCCGCGGAGAGCGAGAGGCGTGCGGGGAGACCCGCATCGGCGAGCAGGCGCACGAGGCGCTTCACGGGGAGGGTGGCGAATCGGGCGGCCGGACCGTCCGGATGGCTGTGCTGGTCCACCGGTTGCACGCCGTCGTTGTCGGGGATCCGCGCGTCGATCAGGTTCAGCCCGACGCGCTCGACCGCGACCCGATCGCTTCCGCCGGCGAGGCCCGTGCACACGACCGCGTCGGGGGAGTGCTGGGCGATCCGCTCCCGCAGGAGCGCGGCCGATCGGGCGAACGACACCGGCAGCGTCGCGACGACCAGGTCGTGAGGGCCGTCGTATCCGGCGGCGACTGTCTCCACGGCCTCCGTCGAGGGATTGCGGGCTGCGCCGTCGAAGGGATCGAAGCCGGTGAGGAGGATGACCGCCATGTCCTCAGCGTAAGCGCCCGCATCCAGCCCTTCTGCATCCTGGCGGCGTAGGCTGGGATCGTGCCAGCAGTGAATCTTGGGATGCCGAAGGTCCCCGAAGTCCTCGCCCCGCGTCGCAAGTCCCGCCAGATCAAGGTGGGCAAGGTGCTCGTCGGCGGCGATGCGCCCGTCAGCGTGCAGTCGATGACGACGACGAAGACGACCGACATCAACGGGACGCTGCAGCAGATCGCGGAGCTCACCGCCTCGGGCTGCGAGATCGTGCGCGTCGCCGTTCCCTCGCAGGACGACGCCGATGTGCTGCACATCATCGCGAAGAAGAGCCAGATCCCGGTCATCGCCGACATCCACTTCCAGCCGAAGTACGTCTTCCAGGCGATCGACGCCGGGTGCGCGGCCGTGCGCGTCAACCCGGGGAACATTCGCAAGTTCGACGATCAGGTCGGTGAGATCGCGAAGGCCGCCAAGGACGCGGGCGTCTCGCTCCGCATCGGCGTGAACGCGGGCTCGCTCGACCGTCGCCTGCTCGAGAAGTACGGCAAGGCCACGCCGGAGGCCCTGGTCGAGAGCGCGGTCTGGGAGGCGTCGCTGTTCGAGGAGCACGACTTCCACGACTTCAAGATCTCGGTCAAGCACAACGACCCGGTCGTCATGGTCAAGGCCTACCGTCAGCTCGCCGAGCGGGGCGACTGGCCGCTGCACCTCGGCGTGACCGAGGCGGGCCCGGCCTTCCAGGGCACGATCAAGAGCGCGACCGCCTTCGGCATCCTGCTGGGGGAGGGCATCGGCGACACCATCCGCGTGTCGCTGTCCGCCCCGCCGGCCGAGGAGGTCAAGGTCGGTCACCAGATCCTCCAGTCCCTCAACCTCCGGGAGCGCAAGCTCGAGATCGTTTCGTGCCCGTCGTGCGGTCGGGCGCAGGTCGACGTGTACACGCTCGCGGAAGACGTCACCGAGGGGCTCAAGGAGATGACGGTGCCGCTGCGCGTCGCGGTCATGGGCTGTGTCGTGAACGGTCCGGGCGAGGCGCGCGAGGCCGATCTCGGCGTCGCATCGGGCAACGGCAAGGGACAGATCTTCGTCAAGGGCGAGGTCATCAAGACCGTCCCGGAGGCCGACATCGTCGCCACGCTCATCGAGGAGGCGAACCGCATCGCCGCCGAGATGGGACCGGACGCTCCGCTCGGTACCGCCCAGGTCGTCACCGCCTGATCCGAGGAGCGCCATGCCCACGCCCACGATCGTCACCTTCCCGGACGGCAGCCTCCGCGGAGACGCCGTCGTGACCCGTGTGACGGACGACGCGGACGGGACGGTGATCGTCGTCGACGGCACCCCGTTCCACCCCGTCGATCACACCTGGCCCGATCAGCCCGGCGATGCCGGCGCGATCTCCGGCGAGGACGGGTCCGTCCGCGTGACCGAGGCGCTCATGGCTGCGGTCTCGGACGGCGGCGAGTTCGCCGTGGGCAGCGCGATTCCTGTCAAGCGCGGGACCGAGGGCTGGACCTGGCTGGTCGCTCACCGGCTGGAGGACGCGGCGCCGGCGTGGCTCGCAGAGGGGACTCGCGTGGTGCTCTCGGTCGACGGGGCACATCGTGCCGGCCTCAGCCGCGGTCACACCGCGTGCCACCTCGCCTCCCTCGCCCTGGATCTCGCGGTCGCCGACCTCTGGCGCAAGGACCCGGGGGAGGATGCGCTGGGAAACCCGGACTTCGAGGGACGCGCGAACCAGTCCTGCCGCATCCACGAGGACGGTGCGGTCGACGAGTACCGGCTCGGCAAGAGCCTGCGCCGCGCGGGCTTCGACACCGAGACATTCGCGGCCACGCTGACGGACCGTGAGCAGCGCATCAACGCGCAGCTCGCCGCGTGGGTCGCCTCCGCTGCCGCGAGCCGCATCGAGGTGGACGGACCGACCATCGTCGACCGGCGGCGCTGGCACTGCGACCTCCCCGAGGGCGAGGCCGTGATCCTCTGTGGCGGCACCCACGTCCGTTCCCTCGCGGAATTCGCCGCCATCACGGTGACCCTGGATCTGTCCGACCCGCAGCTCCTCGTGATGACGACGACCGCGACTCCCGCCTCCTGAACCCTCACCCGCCTCAGGCGCTCGCGCGAGGACAGGCGCCAGTCGCCGGTGTCGCCTGTTGTCGCGTGACTGCCTGTTCCCGCGACGTGGTCAGCGCTCGAACCCCGCCTGCACCCGACCCCCTGCGAGTTCCAGTTCCTCGCCGACCCGCGCCGCGAACCCCATGATGTCGCCGGCGAGCAATGGAGCGCTGAGCTGCTCCGTGCGCTCGGGACTCCACGCGCGCAGACGTCGCGGGAGCCACTTGCCGGAGCCGATCCACTGCCCGTCGGCCAGCAGCATCAGCTCTGCCATGCGCTCGAACAGCAGGCCTGCGACCACGCGCTGTTCGAGAGGATCCGTCGCGTCGCCCAGGTCGTCGAGGAGATCGGTGATCACGTACCGCCGGAACCGTGACTCGCGGTCTTCCACTGTGGGGCCGGCGGCGAGCACGGCGCCCCACCGGGCCCGCAGGTCGTCGAGCCCAGGCCCGGAGCGCACAGGCACGCCCTCCACGAGCATGTGCACGATGACAGGTCGGTGCTGTGCGACGCCGCGGTTCGCCCATGTCTCGAACCCTGCCGCCGTGTAGGCGAACACCTCGAAGATCTCGCCCTCGAACTCGAAGGTGGCGGCCTCGCTCGCCTGGGCGTCGTCGGCGAAGAGGTCGTCGTCGATGAGCAGGAGGTCGATGTCGCTCGTGTGCGTGCGCTCGTCGCGGGCCGTGCTCCCGGCGACGATCGCGGTGCGTGCGCGCGGATACCGCTCCACGAGGAAGCGCTCGACGCGCTCGGCCTGATCCATCTCGACAGGGTATCCGGCGGGGACACAGGCGATCGCGGCGACACAGGCTCTGGTGCCGGTAAGCGCCTGATCCGGCGTCCTCGCCTGACCCGGCGGAGTCAGACGGCGAGCTCGATCTCGCCCGCGGCGATGTCCACGCGCACGACGCGCAGCCGCACCACATCGCCGGGCTTCGTGTCGGGGGTCACCGGCGCGGTCGTCGTCACCGCAGGCTCCGCGATCTGGACAGCAGCCCGCTCGCCTCGGAGCTCGATGACCGTCGCCTCGACCGACTGTCCCACCAGAGGTGTGAGCAGCGCGGCCTCGACGCGGTTCACGGTGTCCGCGTCCAGCTGCGACGCCCGTCGGCCCGAGGCCTGCATGAGCGCGGGGAGGTCGCCGAGGGAGGAGCGCACCCACTCCGGCACCGGCTGTCCCGTCGACACGGCGAGGCAGATCGTGAGGACCCAGCGGTCGACGAGCCTCCGGAGGGGAGCGGTCGCGTGCGCGTACGGGGCTCCGATCGCGGCCTGCACGGCGTCGGCGGGCGGCTCCCCGTCGAACACGAGGTACCCGGCACCGCGGAACAGCGAGGCGGCGGCTTCCAGCACCGGCAGGGTCATCGGGTCGGAGCGGTCGAGGCCGCGGAGGTACTCGCCGTAGGTGCCGCCGGTCCATGGCCGCCCGAGCGCCTCCGTCTGGTGCCGGAAGGCCGCGAATGCCGTCTCGTCGGGTTCCGGCATCGTGCGGAGGATGCCGGCGCCCGCGTCGATCATGAGCGCCGCGGCCGCCATCCCGGTCATGAGCGACAGCTGCGCGTTCCACTCCTCGACGGGCAACGGGCTACGACGCTCGATCGCGTAGGAGCCGTCCTCGGTGCGCACGACCTCCTCGTCCGGGACGTTGAGGCTGGCTCCGCCCCTTCGGCGCTCCTGCTCGAGGCGGAGGGCACCGATCTCCGGCAGCAGCGCCGCGTGGCCGCCGTCGCCCCGGTCCAGCGCCTCCTGGGTGGAGGCGTAGTCGAGCTGAGCACGGGACCGGATGAGGGCGCGCTCCAGCCGGAAGTCGGTCACGGTGCCCGCGGCGTCCAGCGCGAACGTCCACACGAGTGCGGGACGGTCGACATCGGGGAGCAGGGAGACGCGGTCCTCGCTCAGCACCGGCGGATGCAGCGGGATCGTGCCGTCCGCGGCGTACAGGGTCTGTCCCCGTCGGCGGGCCTCCGCGTCCACGGCACCACCGGGGGTGACGAAACCCGGCACGTCCGCGATGGCGTACCGCACCCGATAGCCGTCGCCGTCGCGTTCGAGGTGGAAGGCCTGGTCGAGGTCACGGGCGCCCGTCGGGTCGAGGGTCGCGAACGGGATGTTCGTGAGGTCGAGATCCGGGGTCGTCGCCGAGGCCGCCTCCGCCTCGGCGAGCACGTCGGCGGGAAACGCGGTCGGTGTGTCCAGGTTCTCCCGGAGCGCCGAGAGCGCCGCGGCGAGGTCGGTCTGGGCGGCGGAGGGGGCGACATGCGAGCGGCGCTGGGGCATGTCGCCAGCCTAGGTCGACCGCCGCCCCGATCCGGGGCATCCGGCCCGCGTGCCCGCACCGGCCGCTAGCGTGGGGACATGACCACTGCTGCCAAGGCCCAGACCCTCGTCGGACTCTATGACGCCCCGGAGATCCTCCGTGTGGTGAACGTGTGGGATGTCGTCTCCGCACGCGCCGTCGCCGCGCTGCCGGAGACGAAGGCGATCGCCACCGCCGGTCACGGCATCGCCGCGTCGTTCGGCTACGACGACGGCGACACCCCGCGTGACGTCATGATCGACATGGTCGGCCGGATCGCGGCGGCCGTGTCGGTCCCCGTCACCGCCGACCTGGACGACGGGTACGGCGACGCGGGGGAGACCACCCGCCTCGCGATCGCGGCCGGCGTCGTCGGCGCGAACGTCGAGGACCGCCTCAAGCCGCTCGACGAATCGGTCGCCGTCGTCGAGGCCATCGTGAAGGCTGCGGAGGCCGAGGGCGTCCCGTTCGCCCTCAACGCCCGTACCGACGCCTTCGTGCGTGCCGGGTCGCGCCCCGTGGAGGAGAGCATCGCGGACGCGATCCAGCGCGGGCGTGCGTTCCTCGATGCGGGTGCCACCGCGGTGTTCGTCCCCGGCATCCTCGACGCGAACGTCACCCGTCAGCTCGTCGAGGGGATCGGCGAGCGCAAGGTCAGCGTGATCGGCATCCCCGGCGCGCTCGCCGCCTCCGAGTACGAGAAGCTCGGCGTGGCCCGCATCTCCTACGGTCCGCTGCCGCAGCGCGTGGCGCTCACGGCTCTGCAGGAGCTCGCCGAGAGCCTCTACGGCGGCGGTGTCGTGCCGCAGGGACTCCCGGCCCTCAACTGAGCGACGAGGCGGGTGACCGCGGCTCACTACACTTGAGCCGTGGTCACTCGTCTTTCGAACTTCTTCCTCCGTACGCTCCGCGAAGATCCTGCCGGTGCCGAGGTCGCCGGTCACAAGCTGCTGATCCGCGCCGGGTACATCCGACCGCAGGCGGCGGGCATCTTCGCGTGGCTGCCGCTGGGTCTGCGCGTCAAGGCGAAGATCGAGACCGTCATCCGCGAGGAGATGGCCGCCGCGGGTGCCCAGGAGGTGCACTTCCCCGCGTTGATGCCGCGCGAGGCGTACGAGGCCACCGGCCGCTGGGACGAGTACGGCGATCTGCTGTTCCGCCTCCAGGACCGCAAGGGTGGGGACTACCTGCTGGCGCCGACGCACGAGGAGGCGTTCACGCTGCTCGTGAAGGACCTGTACTCGTCGTACAAGGACCTGCCGCTGACGATCTTCCAGATCCAGGACAAGTACCGCGACGAGGCCCGGCCCCGCGCCGGGCTCCTCCGCGGCCGCGAGTTCACGATGAAGGACGCCTACTCCTTCGACTCCTCCGACGAGGCGCTGGACGCGAGCTACCAGGCGCAGCGGGACGCGTACGAGCGCATCTTCCAGCGGCTGGGCCTCGAGTACGCGATCGTGCAGGCCGACGCGGGGGCCATGGGCGGTTCGCGCAGCGAGGAGTTCCTGCACCCGACCCCCGTGGGCGAGGACACGTTCGTCCGCAGCGCCGGCGGCTACGCGGCCAACGTCGAGGCCTTCAGCACGCCCGTCCCGGCTCCGGTCCCGTTCGACGCCGACGGCGCCCCCGTGATCTTCGACTCGCCCGACACCCCGACCATCGAGACGCTCGTGGCGCACTGCAACCGTGAGCTCGACGGCGAGTACACCGCGGCCGACACGCTCAAGAACGTCGTCCTCGCCCTGAAGCACCTCGACGGCACCCGTGAGCTCGTGATCGTCGGCATCCCCGGCGACCGCGAGGTGGACGAGAAGCGCGCCGAGGTGGCGTTCGCCCCGGCGGAGGTCGAGACCGCCACCGCGGACGACTTCGAGAACAACCCGCTGCTGGTGAAGGGCTACATCGGTCCGTGGTCGCCCACGGGTGCCGTGCTGGGCGAGGAGTCCGCCACGGGCATCCGCTACCTCGTCGACCCCCGCGTGAGCGAGGGCACGAGCTGGGTCACCGGCGCGAACATCGACCAGAAGCACGCGCACTCGGTCGTCGCCGGGCGCGACTTCGAGGCGGACGGCATCGTGGAGATCGCGAACGTGCGTGCCGGCGACCCGGCGCCCGACGGCTCCGGTCCGGTCGAGCTCGCCCGCGGCATGGAGATCGGTCACGTCTTCCAGCTCGGGCGGAAGTACGCGGAGGCGCTCGGCCTCAAGGTCCTCAACGAGAACGGCAAGCTCGTCACGGTCACCATGGGGTCGTACGGCATCGGCGTCACCCGGATCCTGGCGATCATCGCGGAGCTGAACAACGACGACAAGGGCCTGATCTGGCCGGCCTCGGTCGCGCCGTTCGACGTGCAGGTCGTCGCCGCCGGTCGCGACCAGGTCGCCTTCGACGTCGCGGAAGACCTCTCGGCTCAGCTCGAGGCCGCAGGGCTCGACGTGCTGTACGACGACCGTCCGAAGGTGTCACCGGGGGTCAAGTTCGGCGACGCCGAGCTCGTCGGGGTCCCGAAGATCGTGATCGTCGGTCGCGGTGCCGCCGACGGCCAGGTCGAGTTCTGGGACCGTCGCACGGGGGAGCGCGAGGCGGTCTCGGTCGCCGAGGCCGTGGAGCGGCTCTCCGCCACGCGCTGAACCGGCGCTCCCGGTCGCTCAGCAAGTGACGCGGCCGTGGTTCATGATGTCGTCGTCCGGGGTGTCTCGGGTCACCAGCGCCTTGAGCGCCCCGGCGGCCATCGCGACCTTGCCCTTCGCCGGCTCCCAGAACTCGGCGACGACCGGGGTGACCGCGAGCAGGGCGATGCCGGGGGTCTCCAGCCCGTCCTCGAACCAGATGTCGAGGGAGGGGGGAGTAGAGCTCCTCCATCTTCGCGCGATCGTGGACGACCTCGGCGGTGCCGGCGACGGACACATAGCGCATGCCCTTGGCGTCGCAGTACGCGAGACCGACATCATGGTGGCGGCGCGCCTCCTCGACCTTCTCCGTGTCCTCCGCGGTGAAGAACCAGATGGCACCCGCCTCGTCCATCTGCCTGGTCGACATCGGCCGGCTGACGAGGTTCCCGTCCGGGTCGGTGGTGGTGAGCATGGTGAAGTCGATGTCCTCCACGAGTTCCTTGATGCGGGCGAGGGCCTCGGGTCCGGTGATCTCTGTCATGTCGCCATGGTGGCGCCACCGCCGACCGAAGGCACGGGCGTTGACACCGCGTCCCGGCCGTGCTGCGGAGCGCGGGCGCGCGGATCCTCGGCGTTGCGTCCCGCCGCCTTGGTGCCGCGTGGGACGCTGGGGGGCATGACCGAGGAACCGCTGCCGGCCGCTCTGAGCGACGAGATCAACCATGTGCTCGACGAAGCGGGGGTGTCCTCGGACCGTCGGCTCGTGATGCGGATGCTCCGCACGGCGCTGCTCCTCGGTGAGGACGACACCGACCGCCTCGACCTCAAGATCGCCTCCGCCGCCCTGGCCGAGATGCGCGACGCGTTCCGCCTCTTCGCCCCGTTCCGCGGGGTGCCGAAGGTGACGGTGTTCGGGTCCGCACGCACCCTGCACGACGACCCGCTGTACCTGCAGGCGCGCGATGTCGCCGCGGCGCTCGCGAACGACGGCTGGATGGTCGTCACGGGCGCCGGCCCCGGGATCATGCAGGCCGCCGCCGAGGGAGCGGGGCCCGCGCTGTCGCTCGGCGTCTCCATCCGGCTCCCCTTCGAGGAGAAGGCGAACAGTCTCGTCGCGGGAAGCGATCAGGTCGTCGCGATGAAGTACTTCTTCACCCGCAAGCTCATGCTCATCAAGGAGTCGAGCGGCTTCATCTGCCTTCCGGGCGGGTTCGGCACGCTCGACGAGATGTTCGAGCTGCTCACCCTGCAGCAGACGGGGAAGGCCGAGCCGACGCCGATCGTGCTGCTCGACGAGAAGGGCGGATCGTTCTGGCAGGGGATGCGGCGCTTCGTCGACGAGCACCTCGCGCCGATGGGGGTGATCTCCCCCGGGGACTTCGATCGCGTCGTCATCACCGACTCGGTCGAGGAGGCCCGGGCCGAGATCACCGGGTTCTGGCGCAACTACGACTCGCTGCGGTGGGTGGGGGACACGCTCGTGCTGCGACTCAAGGCCGAGCCGACGGACGCCGAGATCGAGGAGCTGAACACCGCCTTCGCGACGCTTCTGTCCTCGGGGCGCATCGAACGGACGGCTCCGCGTTCCCCGGAGGTGGCCGACGACGACCGGCTCGGCCTCCCGCGCCTCGCCCTGCACCTGGATCAGCGTCAGGTGGGCAACCTCTTCCGCCTCATCGGCGCCCTCAACGCTCTCCCGTCCGCGCCGAAGGCCTGACCCCCGCGGGTTCTCACGACGCAACAGGCGTCCGCTCGGAGACAGGCTTCTCGCACACGGAGCGCGTGGTGTCGCGGGACTGCCTGTGCCCGCGAGGACTGGATGGCCCGGGGGTGCGGCACACGGTATCGTTGTACGGATGTCGCGCGTGCATTCGGGCGCGACGAGAGCTGAATAGGGAGGCCGTCATGGACATCGAACTGAGTCTGCTGCGAGGGATCGAGAAGGAGAAGGCGATCCCGTTCGACGAGCTCGTCGCGATCATCGAGCAGGCGATCCTGACCGCGTACTCCAAGCACGTCTCGCCCGACGGTGCCACGCCCGAGGGTGTCCGCGTGCACCTCGACCGCAAGACCGGCCACGTCGCCGTCCTCCAGGTCGTCCGCGACGACGAGGGCGCGATCATCGGCGAGGAGGAGACGACCCCGGACGACTTCGGTCGCATCGCCGCGTTCGCCGCCAAGCAGGTGATCAGCCAGCGCCTCCGGGACATCGCCGATGACGCCGTCCTCGGGGAGTTCAAGGGCAAGGAGGGCGACATCGTCGCCGGCGTGATCCAGCAGGGGCCCAACCCGCGCATGATCCACGTCGACCTCGGCTCCGTCGAGGCGATCCTCCCGCCCGAGGAGCAGGTACCCGGCGAGGAGTACACGCACGGGTCTCGTCTCCGCGTCTACGTGACCAGCGTCGCCAAGGGGCTCAAGGGCCCGCAGATCACCGTCTCGCGCACGCACCCGGGTCTGGTCCGCAAGCTCTTCGCGCTCGAGGTGCCGGAGATCGCCGCGGGGCTCGTCGAGATCGTGGCGCTCGCGCGCGAGGCGGGCCACCGGACCAAGATCGCTGTCAAGGCGAACGACCCGGCGATCAACGCCAAGGGTGCCTGCATCGGTGAGATGGGCCGCCGTGTGCGTGCTGTCACCGAGGAGCTGGCGGGGGAGAAGATCGACATCGTCGACTACGACGCCGACCTGCCGACGTTCGTGGCGCACGCGCTGTCGCCCGCGAAGGTCACGAGCTCGTTCGTGCTCGATGCGAGCACCAAGGCCGTCCGCGCCCTCGTGCCGGACTACCAGCTGTCGCTCGCCATCGGCAAGGAGGGCCAGAACGCGCGTCTGGCTGCCAAGCTCACGGGCGCCAAGATCGACATCCAGCCGGACAGCGTCCTCGACTGATCCCTGTCCGTCCTCGCGCCACGCCCGGCGGCGGCGAGGACGGACGGAACGCAGGTGTAAGATGGAACCCGTACGAACGTGCGTCGGTTGCCGCACGCGTGCTCCCCGGTCCACTCTGCTCAGGGTGGTTGCCCAGAACGACACCCTCATCCCCGATGAGCGTGCTGTCCTGCCGGGGCGCGGCGCGTGGGTGCATCCGACACCCGAGTGCATGGAAGCCGCTCTGCGGCGTCGAGCTTTCGGAAGAGCACTGCGTGTGACCACTCAGCTGGACACACGGACCTTCGAACAGCACCCACCAAGAAACAAAGGCTGAACAGCTATGGAAACAAAGTGAACGGCTCGAAATGAGACCCGTCCGCGACTAGTGGTCTGCCCTGTCTGGGCAGACCGACCCAGACAGGAGAATTGTGGCTGGTAAACCACGCGTACATGAGATCGCCGCCGAACTCGGCGTCGACAGCAAGGTCGCTCTTGCGAAGCTCAAGGAACTCGGCGAGTTCGTGAAGAGCCCGTCGTCGACGGTCGAGCCCCCGGTGGCGCGCAAGCTGCGCGCCGCGATCGAGGCCGACCCGTCGCTCAAGGCGGGGTCCGAGCCCGCTGCCGCGAAGCCCGCGGCGAAGCCGGCACCGAAGTCCTCGGCGCCCACCCCCGGTCCGAAGCCCGGCCCCAAGCCGGGTCCCGCGGCTCCTGCCGCTCCGGCACCGGCACCCGCTCCCGCGGCGGAGAAGGCTCCGGCGCCGTCGGCGCCCGCGAAGCCGTCGGCTCCGGCTCCGGCCGCACCGTCCTCCGGTGACGGCAACGCGCCGAAGCCCGGCGCGCCGCGTCCCGGCAACAATCCGTTCTCGTCCGCGCAGGGCATGGGCCAGCGTCCCGCCGGTCCTCGTCCCGGCAACAACCCCTTCGCCTCGGCGCAGGGGATGGGCCAGCGGCCGACCCCCGGCAACATCCCGCGCCCGCAGGCGCCCCGTCCCGGCGCTCCGCGTCCGGGTGCCCCTCGTCCCGGCTCGCCGCGACCCGGTGCACCCCGCGGCGGTCAGGGTGGTCGTCCCGGTGCTCCGTTCCAGCAGCGTACGGGCGGCCCCGGTCGTCCCGGCGGTGGTGGCGGTCCCGGTGCAGGTCCCCGTCCCGGCGGTGGTTTCGCCGGTCGTCCCGGTGGCGGCGGTGGCCGTGGCCGCGGTCCCGGCGGTGGTACCGCCGGCGCCTTCGGCAAGGGCGGCGGCAAGAGCAAGCAGCGCAAGTCGCGGCGGGCGAAGCGGCAAGAGTTCGAGATGCGGAGCGCCCCGGTCGTCGGTGGCGTCAACGTCACCCGCGGCAACGGGGAGATCATCCGCATGCGTCGTGGCGCTTCCATCGCGGACTTCGCCGACAAGATCGAGTCCCTGACCGGCTACACCGTGCAGCCGGGCACCCTCGTCACGATCCTCTTCAACCTCGGCGAGATGGCCACGGCCACCGAGTCGCTGGATGAGGCCACGTTCGAGGTCCTCGGTGAGGAGCTGGGCTACAAGGTCCAGATGGTCTCGCCTGAGGACGAGGACAAGGAGCTCCTCGAGGGCTTCGGTCTCGACCTCGAGAAGGAGCTGGAGGAGGAGAGCGAGGACGACCTCGAGATCCGTCCCCCGGTGGTCACCGTCATGGGTCACGTCGACCACGGTAAGACCCGCCTTCTCGACGCGATCCGTCAGACCAACGTGATCGAGGGTGAGGCCGGCGGCATCACCCAGCACATCGGTGCCTACCAGGTCTGGACCGAGCACGAGGGCATCGAGCGGGCGATCACGTTCATCGACACCCCCGGTCACGAGGCGTTCACCGCCATGCGTGCCCGTGGTGCACAGGTCACCGACCTGGCGATCCTGGTGGTCGCGGCCGACGACGGCATCATGCCGCAGACGGTCGAGGCGCTGAACCACGCTCAGGCGGCGAACGTGCCGATCGTGGTCGCGGTGAACAAGGTCGACAAGCCCGAGGCCAACCCGGCCAAGGTGCGTCAGCAGCTCACCGAGTACGGTCTGGTGGCCGAGGAGTACGGCGGCGACGTCATGTTCGTCGACGTGTCGGCCCGGGCCAACACCGGTATCCAGGAGCTCCTGGACGCGGTGCTGCTCACGGCGGACGCCGGTCTCGACCTCACCGCCAACCCGAACAAGGCCGCTCGCGGTGTCGCCATCGAGGCGAAGCTCGACAAGGGCCGCGGTTCGGTCGCGACGGTGCTGATCCAGTCCGGAACCCTCCGGGTGGGCGATGCGATCGTGGCGGGCACCGCTTACGGCCGCGTCCGCGCGATGATCGACGAGAACGGCGAGATCGTCGAGGCGGCCGCGCCGTCTCGTCCGGTCCAGGTGCAGGGTCTGAACTCCGTGCCGCGCGCCGGCGACGTCTTCATCGTCACCGAGGAAGACCGCATGGCCCGTCAGATCGCGGAGAAGCGCGAAGCCGTCGAGCGCAACGCCCAGCTGGCCAAGGCCCGCAAGCGCATCTCGCTCGAGGACTTCACCCGTGCTCTCGAAGAGGGCAAGGTCGAGTCGCTCAACCTCATCATCAAGGGTGACGTCTCCGGTGCCGTCGAGGCGCTGGAGGAGTCGCTCCTCAAGATCGAGGTCGACGACTCGGTGCAGCTGCGCATCATCCACCGCGGTGTCGGTGCGATCACCGAGTCCGACGTGAACCTGGCGACGATCGACAACGCGATCATCGTGGGCTTCAACGTCCGCCCCGACACGAAGGCGCGCGAGCGCGCCCAGCGTGAGGGTGTGGACATCCGCTTCTACTCCGTCATCTACAACGCGATCGAGGAGATCGAGAGCTCGCTCAAGGGCATGCTCAAGCCGGAGTACGAAGAGGTCCAGTCGGGTGTCGCCGAGATCCGCGAGGTGTTCCGCTCCTCGAAGTTCGGCAACATCGCCGGTGTCATCGTGCGGTCGGGGACGATCACGCGCAACGCCAAAGCCCGCGTCATCCGCGACGGCGTCGTCATCGCCGATGGCCTGGCCATCGAGTCGCTGCGTCGGTTCAAGGACGACGTCACCGAGGTGCGGACGGACTACGAGGCCGGTATCGGCCTCGGCAAGTACAACGACATCCAGGTCGGCGACGAGATCGAGACGACCGAGATGGTGGAGAAGCCGCGCGGCTGATCCGCACGACTGCGGCGGCTGCCTCCTCCTCCCGTGACGGGGGAGGGGGCAGCCGCCTCCGCGGTTCGCTGGGAGCCGCGATGCACAGAGGTGGGAGAAGGAACTATGGCTGGTGAACGACAGGCCCGACTCGCGGATCGCATCCGCGTGATCCTCGCCGAGCGCTTGGAGAAGGGGCTGCGCGACCCGCGTCTCGGCTTCGTGACCATCACCGACGTGCGTGTGAGTGGTGATCTGCAGCACGCCTCCGTGTTCTACACGGTGCTCGGTACCGAGGAGGAGCGCCTCGCCAGCGGTGCCGCGCTCACATCCGCGACCGGAATGCTGCGCAGCGAGGTCGGACGACAGCTCAGTACTCGACTCGTCCCCACGCTCGAGTTCATCCCGGACGCGCTCCCGGAGAACGCCGATCACATCACCGCTCTGCTGCGCGAGGCGCAGGAGCGCGACGCGGAGGTGGCCAAGCTGGCCTCGTCCGCGACCCACGCCGGTGAAGCCGACCCCTACCGGTCGGACGACGACGAGGACTGATCCCGTCTGATACCCTCAGGTCCGCGGCGGGACAACCGGTGGATCTGGGGGGATCGACATTCAGCCCACGAGCACGCCCGCGGGGCTCTTCGTCGCGCCTGCCGTCGTCGAGCCGTTGCTGGATGAGCTTCGACGGCGCGACCTGTGTTGCGCGCCGCACGTGGCGGCGCAGCTCGCGGCTTCTCTGCCCGAGGACGTCGACGCCGTCCTCGCGGTGGCTGCCGGCCTGACGCCCGAGCAGCGCCGCGGACTGAGTCGGCTCCCGTGGCCGCTGCCGTCTGCGGTGGTCCGGGCAGGCATCCGAGGGCTGGCGAGCCCCGACCGGCTGCTCCTGCTCACGGTGGTGTTGGCGCTGGAGGACGAGCTGGAACCGATCCTCGCGGCCGCTGGGCGCAGTGTGGAGGAAGTGCGCGCGAGCGCCGCCGCGCCGCATCTGACGATCCACGCGGGCTCCATCCGGCTCACGGACCCGCGCACGGCCGTGGAGGTGCACGAGGCCGCGTCGCCGGCGGAGGTCGTGCTCGTGCACAGACGACTGGCCGACGTCGCGGTCGTCCGCGGAGATCGGACCGGCGCGGCGTGGCATCGCGCGCGGTCGTGTGCCGTGCGAGACCGACGAGCCGCTGTGCTCTTGACGGCCTGCGCCCGCCTCGCGGCCGGCGCGGGGCTCACCGAGCGCGCGCTGCTCCTGGCCGCTGAGGCCGCCGCGCACGCGACCGGCGCCGTCGGCGAGGAGGCTCGGGTGCTCGCCGGCAGCGCGGCGCTCGCCTGCGGCCACGCCGCGGATGCCGAGGCGTGGCTGAGCGGTCTGTTCCCGGGCGCCGCGGAGCATCGACGGGTACGGGCGCTCGGCCCCTACCTCGCCGCCCGCACCCTTCGGCACGGCCACGTTCCCGCTGTCGATCCGCGGCGGCTCGCCTCCGGCTCCGATACCGACGCCACGGCCTGGGCACGATCCGCGGGGCTGGTCGCGATCCTGTGCGCGGAACGTCGCGACCGCGGGGCGGAGTGGCGCTGGCTCGCCCAGGTCCGTGGAACCTCCTGCGCGGGGACGGACCGTCCGCTGCGCGATGCCGTGGTGGGGGTGTGCGCTCTCCTCGCCGGCGACGTCATGCCGGCGAGCGGGACCGCGGGCCTCGGGGGGCTCGGCGGCGTAGCGGCGGCGCTGCACACGGCATGCGCGGGCGACATCGACGAGGGCCTGCGGCTGCTGCGGACGGGAGGACTCCCCGGGGCGGAGGGGGATCCGGTGTTCCCCGGCTTCGAGAGCAGCCCGGTGGTGCGGGCCTACCGCGCTGTCACCGAGGTGCTGCTCCTTGTCTGGCGCGGAGACATCGGTCCGGCCAGGGAACTGCTCCGGCACGCGGCAGTGGAGCTGCCCGTCGCGATCCCGTTCGCCGGTCTCGGCGTCGTGCTGGCGCGACGGCTCGACCTGGCCGTCCTCGGCGCCCTGGGACCGATCGCGCGCGCTCTCACCGACGTGCTCCCTCCCGCCGTGGAGTCGGACATGCTGGTCGATCGCGCCGTCGAGGCCTTTCTGGACGGGTCTTTCGAGGCGGCCGTCGGAGCCATGGGGCTGTGGCGGGACCGCGGCGCCCCGCAGCCGCTGTTCGCGGTGCCGGGAGTCGACGAGGTCGTGCTCTGGGTGCCGGGGGGATACCGGCCGGGGACCGTGCGCCCGCCGGAGAGCGAGGTCGCCGCGGCGTTGCGGCGGGCGGTCGTCGGTTCCGCCGGTCCCACATGGCGCACGGACCAGGAGGAGCTGCGGGCGGTAGCGAGCCGGCTTCGGTCTCCGTTCGCCCGAGGGCGGGTCGAGGCGCTGCTCGGGGTCCGATCCGGGCTGCACGGAGACGTGGTCTCGGCACGCGGGCACCTCGCGCAGGCCGAGCGGCTGTTCGAGGTCGCCGGAGCGCGGGCCTGGGAGCGCGCGGTGCGACGACGGCGGGAACGGCTCGAGGCGTCCGGGACCACGCCGGACGGGACGGCGGCCCTGCCCGCCTGCCGGAGCGCCTGGGGTCAGCGACTGACGCCCCGGGAACTCGAGGTGGCGATGCTCGCGGTCGGAGGGACGGGGAACCGTGCGATCGCGGAGCGGCTGTCGGTCTCCGTCCGCACGGTCGAGGTGCACCTCGGACGCGCGTTCGCCAAGCTGCACGTCCGCAGCCGCGTCGAACTGACCGTGCTGGCCTACCGCACCGAACAGCTCCTCTGAGCGCTCACCGTGGCAGGGAGAGGCCCTCCCCGTCGGCTTCCGCGAGCCCGTCGGCGATGAGGGAGTCGATCGCTCGATCCCGCTGACGCGCGTCGGGCCATTCCGGGAGGACGGCGGTGAGCGGGACCGGGGCGGGGGCGGCACGCAGGAGCCGGAGCACGGCGCCGCGGGCCTGCCGGTCTGATCCCTCGTACGCGGCCTGTCGTCGCCTCCCATCCCCGGTGTCGGGCCGTCCGGCCGCGAGCCAGGCGCAGGCGTCCGCCAGCGGGCAGCGCTCGCACTGCGGTGCCCGGGAGGTGCAGACCGTCGCACCGAGTTCCATCGCCGCGGCGTTGATGACGGATGCGGCGACGGGGTCCTCGGGGAGTATCGCGGCCATGAGCGCGAGGTCGCGGCGGGAGGGAGACCCCGGTTGCGCTCGTCCCTCGATCGCCCGGGCCAGCACGCGCCGGGTGTTGGTGTCGACGACGGGATGACGGTCGCCGTACGCGAACACGGCCACCGCACGGGCGGTGTAGTCGCCGATCCCGGAGAGGGCGAGGAGGGCGTCGACGTCACGCGGCACGACGCCGCCGTGGCGCTCGACCACCTCGACGGCCGCACGGTGCAGCCACAGGGCGCGCCGTGGATAGCCGAGGTTCGCCCATTGCTGCACGACCTCCGCCGGAGACGCGGCCGCCATCGCGCGGGGTGTGGGCCACCGCGTCAGCCACGCGTCGAGGTGCGGGATCACGCGGCTCACGGGCGTCTGCTGCAGCATGAACTCGCTCACCAGCACGCCCCAGGCGCCGAAGGCTGCGTGGAAGTCCGGACGGCGCCAGGGGAGGTCGCGGGCGTGTTCGGCATACCAGCCGGGCAGGGGCGTCATCGTCGCGGGGGACGGTGCGGGCGCGGCCATCCCTCCACCCTAGGCGAGCGGGTACCGCTCCCGGTCTCGGTAGGCTGGAGGGATGGCGACCCCCGGCATCCTCCTCGTCGACAAGCCCGGCGGGCTGACCAGTCACGACGTGGTCGCCCGCACCCGACGGGCTTTCGGGACCCGCAAGGTCGGTCACGCCGGGACCCTCGACCCGATGGCCACCGGACTGCTCGTCATCGGCATCGAGGGCGCGACCCGCCTCCTCACCTACATCGTGGGAGCGGACAAGACCTACGAGGCGACCATCCGGCTCGGTGCCGTCACGTCCACCGACGACGCCGAGGGGGAGACACTGCGCCGCGCGGATCCCGATGCCCTCGCTGCGATCGCGGACGCGACGATCGACAGGGGAGTGGCCGCGCTCACGGGGGCGATCTCCCAGGTCCCCAGTGCGGTGTCGGCCATCAAGGTCGACGGCCGCCGCGCCTACGATCGTGTCCGTGCGGGCGAGGAGGTCGTCCTCGAACCGCGGGATGTCGTCGTCTCCCGGTTCGACGTCGTCGCGCGACGTCGCGACGACCACGCGATCGACCTCGATGTCGTCGTGGACTGCTCGTCCGGAACGTACATCCGCTCGCTGGCCCGCGATCTGGGCGCCGCCCTCGGCGTGGGTGGTCACCTGACCGCCCTCCGCCGCACCCGCGTCGGCCCGTTCGCCGTGCGAGACGCCGTGACGATCGACGCCCTGGAGGGCGCCCCCGTGCTCACCCCCGGCGAGGCTGCCGGCCGCGTCCTCCCCGTCCTCCGCGTCTCGGCGGAGGAGGCGCGTGATCTGCGACACGGCAAGCGATTGGCCGGCGTCGCTGCGCGGCTGGACGGCCCGCTCGCGGCCGCCATCGAAGACGACGGCGGCCTGGTGGGGATCGTCGAGAAGCGCGGCGCCGATGTGAAGAGTGCCATGAACATGCCGGAGGTCTCCCGATGATCCTGTGGTTCACGATCGTCCAGATCGTCGTCGCCCTCGCCGCGGGGCTCTTCTGCCTCGGCGCGGGATTCGCCGGTCGGCGCCCCAGCGACTTCTCCGTCGGAGCGCTCGCTCTCGTCGAGGTGCTGCTGATCGTGCAGATCGTCGTCGCCATCGTCGCGCCGCTCGTGGGGAACCCACCCACCGGGGACCTGCTGGAGCTCTGGGTGTATCTCGTCTCGGCGGCCCTGCTGCCCGTGGGCGCGGTGCTCTGGGCCCTCATGGAACGCAGCCGGTGGAGCACGGTCGTCCTCGGCGTGGCCGCCCTCGCGATCGCGATCATGCTCTGGCGCATGCAGGTCATCTGGACCGTGCAGGTCGCCTGAGGAGCACCCGGAGCGGACGCCGCGGAGCCTACTCGGCTCTAGGATGGAATGCGCTATGAGCTCCACCGCCCCCTCCACTCGGATGACCGGTATCGGTCGTGTCCTGGTGATCGTCTACGCCGTGATGGCGCTGGCGGCCACCGGGCGCAGCTTCGTGCAGATCGTCCGTCGGTTCGACGAGGCCCCGTTGGCCTACAGCCTCTCGGCGCTCGCCGCGGTCGTGTACGTCCTGGCGACGCTCGCGCTCGTCTTCGCGCGTCGTCGCGGCTGGTACACCGTCGCGTGGGTGGCGATCGTGTTCGAGCTCACCGGTGTGCTGGTCGTCGGCGCGCTCAGCCTCGTCCTGCCCGACCTCTTCCAGCACGAGACCGTCTGGTCGCTGTTCGGGCGCGGATACCTCTTCATCCCCCTGGTCCTTCCGATCTTCGGGATCTGGTGGCTGCGCACGCACCGGCCCGTCGACGCCGCGCGTCCGGTCGAGGTCGCCGCGTGATCGTGTTCCGGAGTCCGGACGAGGTGCCGGAGGACTTCGGGCCCAGCGTCGTCGCCATCGGCAAGTTCGACGGCGTGCACGAGGGGCACCGCGCCGTCATCCGCCGCCTGGAGGAGGCTGCCGCGGCCTCGGGGAGCCGGGCCGTCGCCGTCACGTTCGACCGCAACCCCCTCGCCGTGATCCGCCCCGACCGGTGTCCCGAGAACGTCGTGACCGTCGACCGCAAGCTGGAGCTCCTGGGCGAGCTCGGGCTCGACGCGACCCTCGTGCTGACCTTCGACGAGACGCTTGCGGCCCTCAGCGCGGAGGACTTCGTCGCCGATATCCTCGTCGGCGCGCTGCACGTGTCCACCGTCCTCGTGGGCGCCGACTTCCGCTTCGGACACCGGGGCGCGGGCACCCCCGATCTGTTGCGCGATCTCGGTCCCCGGTACGGCTTCACCGTCGAGGTCGTCGACGACGTCTACCTTCCGGGGTCGAGCCGCCGGGTCTCGTCGAGTTGGATCCGCGAGCTCCTGATGGCCGGCGATGTCGTGGAGGCGACTCGCGCCCTCGGGCGATATCCCGACGTGCGCGGCGTCGTCGTCCACGGGCTGAAGCGCGGACGCGAGCTCGGGTTCCCGACTGCCAACCTCTCCACGATCGTCGATGCGTTCGTGCCGGCCGACGGCGTCTACGCCGGCTGGCTCGTCGACCACGACACGGGCATCCGGCATCCGTCGGCGATCTCGGTGGGCACGAACCCGACGTTCGACGACGTGCTCGTGCGGCAGGTCGAGGCGCACGTGCTCGGGGAGACCGGACTCGATCTCTACGGTCACGACGTGACGGTGGAGTTCGTCGCGCGGCTGCGCGGCATGGTCGCCTTCGAGGGCATCGAGAAGCTGATGACCCAGATGGCCGCCGATGTGACGCAGGCCGCGACCATCCTGGACGTGTCCGCGTAACACGACGGCGCCGCGTTCCTGCGGCCGGTGCTCGCGATGACATAGAATGGGATCAGGCTCCCGCCGGTCCCGCACTCATCGCGTGCTCCGGAGGGAAACACCGATCCACAGTCCGCACGGTCCTGGCTCACGCCACACGCGGACGACGAGAACGGCTCGCGGCTCCCCGGAGGCGCCGGAGCCCTTCAGGCTCAGGAGGAGCATGCCGACCACGGCAACCGCCGCCCCGCGGCGTAAGAAGACGTCCCGTCGCGACGACGAGGCACCGCTCATCCCGATCCTCGCGCGCAAGGTGCGCGAGATCGAGGCGAAGTCCCAGCGCGGCAAGCTGGGCCCCACGAACCGCACGAAGTTCCAGGTGATCGCCTTCCTGGTGCGCGAGGAGCGCGCCCGCGTGAAGGCCGATCCCGAGATCACCGACGCGGCCCGTGCCGAGCTGCTCAAGCGCCTCGACGGCGTCGCGACGATCCTCGCGAAGACGGCCGCACGGGACACCTCGCTCATCCAGCTGCTCGAAGCAGACCAGGCCACGTCGCCCGTTGCGAAGCGGATGCGGCGGGACTGGCTGCTCGAGTCCGGCGCGGAGCTCCCGCCGGAGGAGCTCATCATCGCCGACCCTGCGCCCGTGCAGACGCCCGTGGTGCCCGCGGCCATCGCGGAGCGTCAGGTCACCCCGCCCTCGGTGGAGGCCCGTCAGCTGGCCAACCCGTTCCTCGCGCCAGACCTGACCCCGCGACCGGCCAGCACGCCCCGCCGCCGCCTCGATGGCTGGGAGCTCATGGGGCCGCTGTACAAGGCCTTCGAGACCGGCGCGGGCGGTGCGGCGGCCTCGATGGAGCTTCCGCCGGCCCCGGAGTTCGACCACATCTCGCCCAAGGGGCGCGAGGTCATGGTGCACCAGTCGCGTTTCCTCGAGGCTGTGCGCGCCGGCCACCGCAGCTTCCTGCTCGCCGACGAGCCGGGCCTCGGCAAGACGGCGCAGTCGGTGCTCGCGGCCTCCGTCGCCGGCGCCTATCCGCTGCTCGTCGTCGTGCCCAACGTCGTGAAGATGAACTGGGCGCGCGAGGTCGAGCGGTGGACGCCGCAGCGTCGTGCCACGGTCATCCAGGGCGACGGCGACGACATCGACGCCTTCGCCGACGTGTTCATCGTCAACTACGAGATCCTCGACCGTCACATGTCGTGGCTCGCGTCGATCGGCCTGCGCGGCATGGTCGTCGACGAGGCGCACTTCATCAAGAACCTCTCGTCGCAGCGTTCCCAGAACGTGCTGTCGCTCGCGGCGCAGGTGCGCGAGCGCACCCCGGGGCATGATCCGCTCATGCTCGCCCTCACGGGTACCCCGCTCATCAACGACGTCGAGGACTTCGACGCCATCTGGCGTTTCCTCGGCTGGACGAATGGGGAGAAGCCCGGACCCGAGCTCATGGAGAAGCTCGACGCGACGGGACTCACGCCGGCGGACAAGGCCTTCTACCCGGAAGCCCGCGACGCGGTGATCTCGATGGGGATCGTGCGACGGAAGAAGAAGGACGTCGCCGCCGACCTGCCCGACAAGCTCGTCGCCGATCTGCCGGTGCAGCTCGACGACGAGTTCGGCCGCAGCATCCGCCAGGCCGAGCGCGAACTGGGGGAGCGGCTGGCCGCCCGCTACCGTCGCATCATCGAGGCGCGGGGCGACCGAGGACTCGCGCCGGGAGAGATCGACGACGACATCGTCCGCCTCGTGGCGCAGAACGAGCTCGAGGAGTCGAAGGCCGCTGGGACCGGGGGAGACAACGTCTTCACCATGGTGCGCCGCATCGGCCAGGCCAAAGCCCTCCTGGCGGCCGACTACGCCGCGCAGCTGCAGCGGTCGGTCGGCAAGGTCGTGTTCTTCGCGAAGCACATCGACGTCATGGACCAGGCGGAGGCGCACTTCGCCTCGGCGGGCATCCGCGCGGTATCCATCCGCGGTGACCAGACGAGCACGGCGCGGCAGCAGGCCATCGACGATTTCAACGGCGACCCCGAGGTCGGCATCGCGGTGTGCTCGCTCACGGCGGCCGGCGTCGGACTCAACCTGCAGGCGGCGTCGAACGTCGTCCTCGCGGAGCTGTCGTGGACGGCGGCCGAGCAGACGCAGGCCATCGACCGTGTGCACCGCATCGGGCAGGACGAGCCGGTCACGGCGTGGCGGATCATCGCCGCCCACACGATCGACACGAAGATCGCGGAGCTCATCGACCAGAAGCAGGGCCTTGCGGCCCGCGCCCTGGACGGCGAGGCGACGGAGGAGGCGGCGAGCGAGTCGGTGCAGCTGGCGGCGCTCATGCATCTTCTTCGCGAGGCTCTGGGCGGCCGCTGAGACGGCGTCAAGAACGCGGCTTCTTATCGTCGTTCCGCCCGCGACATCCTGTCGCGGCGCGAACTTCGACGGAATCGCTCGTCGTGGCCGTCAAGATCGCCGGTTTTCGACGCGCTCGAATGGCCACGCGAGGGGGCGGCGCGCTAGTGTCGATCGCAGGCACTGTCGCCTCACCCCCATCCCTCGACCTCCGAAGGCAGCAGCATGAAGATCGGCATCCTGACGAGCGGCGGCGACTGCCCCGGACTCAACGCGGTCATCCGCGGCATCGTGCTCAAGGGCACCACGACCTACGACCTCGAGTTCGTCGGCATCCGTGACGGGTGGCGCGGCGTCGTCGAGGGCGACTTCATGCCCCTGACGCGGCATGAGGTGAAGGGCCTGTCCAAGGTGGGTGGCACGATCCTCGGCACATCCCGCACCAACCCGTACGAGGGGGAGCGCGGAGGTGCAGACAACATCGCGAAGACCCTCTACGGGCACAAGATCGACGGCATCGTCGCCATCGGCGGCGAAGGGACCCTCGCCGCGGCGGACCGCCTCGCGAAGGACGGCATCAAGGTGCTCGGCGTCCCGAAGACGATCGACAACGACCTCCGTGCCACCGACTACTCGTTCGGCTTCGACACGGCCGTGAACATCGCCACGGACGCCATGGACCGGCTCCGCACCACGGGAGACTCCCACCAGCGCTGCATGGTCGCCGAGGTCATGGGTCGTCACGTCGGCTGGATCGCCCTGCACGCAGGCATGGCCGCCGGTGCGCACGTCATCTGCATCCCCGAGGTGCCGATGTCGCTGGACGAGATCACTGCTCTGGTCACGAGCGCCCACGATCGCGGTCGCGCACCGCTCGTCGTCGTCTCCGAGGGCTTCAAGCTCGCCGGCATGGACGAGGCCTACAGCGACAAGGGTCTGGATGCGTTCAACCGCCCGCGGCTCGGCGGCATCGGCGACCTGCTCGCCCCCGAGATCGAGCGGATCACGGGCATCGAGACGCGCGCCACGATCCTCGGGCACATCCAGCGCGGCGGCTCGCCGTCGGCGTTCGATCGTGTCCTCGCGACTCGGCTGGGACTGCACGCCGCGGACGCTATCGTCGACGGCGCCTGGGGGCAGATGGTCGCGATGCAGGGCACCGACATCGTCCGCGTTCCGTTCGCCGATGCTCTCGGTGAGCTCAACACGGTGCCCCGCTACCGCTACGACGAGGCCGCCGCCCTCTTCGGCTGACCGCCTCCCGGCTTCAGGCTGACCCGCGGCTTCAGGCTGACGCGTGGCTTCAGGCTCTCGCTCAGGCCGCGCAGCTTCAGGCTGACGCGTGGCTTCAGGCATCGTGCTGTCTTTCGTGCCTGAACTCGCGCGAGTGCCTGTGTCCGCGCGGCCGCCTGTTCTCAGGGCCCGCGCTGTGTCAGGCCCTCGCGTGGCCTCAGGCATCCTGCTGTCTTTGTCGCCTGAACTCGCGCGAGTGCCTGGGCTTGTGCTCGATCTGCTACCCGCGAGCCGCCGGACGGCTCGCGCGATGGAGGCCCTGCGCGAGCGCAGCCACGACGGTGTCCTCAACATGACTGTCGTCGACCATGACCTGGTGGTAGTCGAAGCGCAGGACGGTGTAGCCGCGGAGGGCGAGCCTCGCGTCGGCAGCGAGGTCTCGTCGCCGGTCGGCCGCAGCGCTGTGGTGACGGAAGCCGTCGATCTGGATCGCGAGCCGTTCGCCGATGACACCGTCGAGCGGATGGCCGTCCACCCACACCTGCTGTCGCACGTCGATGCCGATCGCGCGCATCCGTTCGATGAAGACCGTCTCGGGGCCGGAGTCGGACCGGCCGCGGACGGTTCGAGCGAGGCGTTTCGCGGCGTCGCATCGCCATCGCACCCGCGCGAGCGTATCCAGCTCCACCGCCCCGTGGCGGATGGCGGATTCCCAGATCGCGCGGGCCTCGACGGGCGGCCGACATCGCGCGACCTGGAAGAGGACATTCAGGACGGGATCGATCGCCGCGCGCGGATGCGCCGGCACAGGCCCCTGGGCGCAGTGCACCTGGACGCCGCCGCGGTCGAACCGAGAAGCGGTACGGGGGAGGGCGATGTGCACGTCCGTGGCCCCGATGTCCCACCATCCGGCGAGAGCCGCAGCGCTCACACAGGTGACTCTCCCGCCGACCGAAGCAGCCGCCCGGCGCCGTGGATCGACATCGGGAAGGAGGAGCCACGACCGGCGCACACGCTCGAGCGTGCCTTCCTGCACCGCGCGACGCATCTGGTACTCGGTGAAACCCGCTTCACGTACGCGCGACGAATGCGCGGAGCCTCCCTGTTCTCGAACCCAGCTCTCGACCCTCGTGCGTCTCACCCCTCCACCCTGAGCGCTCGCCCGGCCCCCTTCACCGCCGCACCATGCATGGGGATGAGTTTCGCGGGATCCTTGCCCTGTGCAGAACCAGTGGTCGCGTGTGGTCACCACAAGTCGCCGGGATCAGGCAGCGACAGCCCCTCGCGACTGATGTCGCGCGCTTGCCTGAGGCCGCGCGGAAGCCTGAGCCGACGCAGGACGCGTGAGCACAGGCGTCCGCGCGAGATCAGGCCAGGAGAACCGCGAGTGCCTGATGCCGCGCGAGGGCCTGATGCCGCGGGTCAGGCGAGGTGGAGGGTGTCGAGCAGCCAGGCGAGCTCGAACGCGCGCTCGCGCCAGGAGTTGTACCGCCCGCTCACGCCCCCGTGCCCGGCGACCATCTCGCACTTGAGCAGCACATCCTTCGCGCCGGCCTCTCGCAGCCGGGCGACCCACTTCGCCGGCTCCACGTAGAGCACGCGGGTGTCGTTCAGCGAGGTCACCGCGAGGATCCTCGGATACTCCACGCCGTCGCGCACGTTCTCGTACGGCGTGTACGACTTCATGTAGGCGTAGACCTCGGGGTCGTGCAGCGGGTCGCCCCACTCGTCCCACTCGATCACCGTGAGGGGGAGCGAGGGGTCGAGGATCGTGGTCAACGCGTCGACGAACGGCACTCCCGCGAGGATCCCGGCGAACAGCTCCGGAGCGAGGTTGGCGACCGCGCCCATCAGCAGACCGCCCGCGCTCCCGCCTTCCGCGACGAGCTGGGCCGGGGTCGTCGTGCCCTCGTCGACGAGGTGCCGGGCGCAGGCGACGAAGTCCGTGAAGGTGTTCCGCTTATGCAGGAGCTTGCCCTCCTCGTACCACTGCCGGCCCATCTCGCCGCCGCCGCGCACATGCGCCACGGCGAAGACGACTCCGCGATCCAGTTCCGAGAGCCGGGCGACGGAGAAGCCCGGGTCGATGGAGTGCTCGTACGAGCCGTAGCCGTAGAGGTGGACGGGTCGGGGCGTCGCGCCGGGCTCTCCGAAGGAGCGCTTCCAGACGAGCGAGATCGGCACGCGCGTGCCGTCCTCCGCCGTGGCCCATTCCCGCCGCTGTCCGTAGTCGGCGGGGTCGTAGTCGCCGAGCACCGTCACCTGCTTGCGTAGCACGAGCTCCCGCGTCGCGAGGTCGAGCTCGTACACCGTGCCCGGCGTGACGAACGACGTGTAGCCGAGACGCAGGAAGGGGGAGTGCCACTCCGGGTTGCCGCTGACACCGGCGGAGTAGAGCGGCTCGTCGAACCGCAGCTCGTCCACCGCGTTCGTCGCGTAGTCCAGTAGTCCGACGCGTTCGAGGCCCTCGCTGCGGTACTCCACCGTGGCGAAGTCGCGGAACGCGTCCACCCCGAGCAGTCGTCGTCCCGGCTGATGCGCGACGACGACGCGGCGCTCGCCCTGCGGCTCGTCCGCCGCCACGGAGACGAGCTCGAAGTCGAGGGCGTCGTCGTTGTGCAGGATGAGGAGCCGGTCCTCGCCGTCGACCACCGCGTGCTCGAGCGAGTACTCCACGCCTTCGCGTCGCGGCCACACCGTGCGCGGCTCCGCGGTGATGTCGCCCGCGAGATCGACGAGGTACTCCTCGCTGGTGACGCTGGACCCCACGCCGATCACGAGGTAGCGACGGCTGCGGGTGATCCCGGCACCGAGCCAGAACTTCTCGTCGGGCTCGTGGAAGAGCGTGATGTCGTCCGACACCGGGGTCCCGAGCCGGTGCAGCCACAGGGTGTCCGGACGCCAGGCGTCGTCGCGGGTCGTGTAGAGGATGCCGGTGCCGTCCGGGGTGAAGAACGCGCCCCCGGTGTTCGGGATCTCGTCGTCGAGGGTGACGCCCGTCTCCAGGTCGCGGACGCGCACGGTGTAGAGCTCGTCGCCCTCGAAATCGGTCGACCACAGCAGCTTCGTCGCATCGTCGGAGGTGTCGAACGCGCCGAGCGAGAAGAACTCGTGCCCCTCCGCCTCGACGTTGCCGTCCAGCAGCACCACCTCGCCGGGCACCGGCACCCCCGGCTCGAGGCGCGGCGGCGTCCAGTCGCCTTCGACGGCGGCGGCGCGGCAGTGGATACCGTACTGCGCACCCTCCTCGGTGCGGCTGTAGTACCACCAGTCTCCGCGTCGCGTCGGCACGGAGAGGTCCGTCTCCTGGACCCGGCCCTTGATCTCCTGGAACAGCGTCTCCCGCAGATCGGCTAGGTGTGCGGTCTCGGCCTCGGTGTGCGCGTTCTCCGCCTCCAGGTGCGCGATGACCTCGGGGGAGTCCTTCGCGCGCAGCCACTCGTACGGGTCGTCGACCGTGTCGCCGTGGTGCGTGCGGAGGGTGGAAAGGCGGGCGGCGATCGGGGCGTCAGTCACCGTCCCACGCTATCCCAGGTCGAGTTGACCGGCACGGGGGACGGTGGCAGGATTTACCGGGGCCGGTAAACGGAAGTCAAACCCACGGTGAACTCTTCGTTCGTCACGTCGATCCCGTCGACATCTCCCTCTTCCTCAAGACCGAAAGCGAACGGTGGAAACCGCAGCCCTCATCGTCGTGCTCGTCATCGCGCTGGCACTCTTCTTCGATTTCACGAACGGGTTTCACGACACCGCGAACGCGATGGCGACGCCCATCGCAACCGGGGCGCTCAAGCCCAAGACCGCGGTTCTCCTGGCCGCCCTGCTGAACCTCGTCGGCGCCTTCCTGTCGACGGAGGTGTCCAAGACCATCTCCGGCGGCATCATCCAGGAGGATGCGATCATCGCCGCAGGGGCGGAGTTGTTCCTCTCGCTGATCTTCGCTGGACTCATCGGCGCGATCACCTGGAACATGCTGACCTGGCTGCTCGGCCTTCCGTCCAGCTCCTCCCACGCCCTCTTCGGCGGTCTGATCGGCGCGACGCTCGTGGGTGCCGGCCTCGGGGGCATCGATTTCGGCGCCGTGCTGTCCAAGATCGTCCTCCCCGCTCTCATCGCCCCGATCACTGCCGGCATCATCGCGTACGTCGCGACGAAGATCGCCTACTCGGTCACCCGTCGTTATGACGGCAAGCCCGACGGGCGCGACGGCTTCCGCTGGGGGCAGATCTTCACGTCCTCTCTCGTCGCCCTGGCGCACGGCACCAACGACGCGCAGAAGACGATGGGTGTCATCACCCTCGCGATGATCACGATCGGCTGGCAGTCCGGTGCGCACCATGAGCCCGAACTCTGGGTCATCGTCGCCTGTGCCTTCACGATCGCCCTCGGCACGTATCTCGGTGGCTGGCGCATCATCCGCACGCTGGGCAAGGGCCTGACCGACGTCAAGCCGGCACAGGGCTTCGCGGCCGAGAGCTCGACGGCAGCGACGATCCTCGCCTCCAGCGCCCTCGGCTTCGCCCTCTCCACCACGCAGGTGGCCTCGGGATCGGTCATCGGATCGGGTCTCGGTCGCCGCGGCTCGACGGTCCGCTGGCGGACGGCCGGCCGCATCGGCGTCGGCTGGCTGCTGACACTGCCCGCAGCCGGAGGCGTCGGCGCCCTGGCGGCGCTGCTCGTCGTCTGGCTCGGTCCCTGGGGCGTGGCCATCGACGCCGTGCTCGCCGTGGTGATCATCCTCGGGCTGTACATGCGTTCCCGGAGGAACGCCGTCACGCCGGCCAATGCCATGAGCGACGTCGCCGAGTCCCACCTCGCCGTCGAGGTCCCCGACACCCCGCCCCCCACGCGTCGTCAGCAGCGCATCGCCCAGGCGAAGGCCGAGGCGAAGGCCCGCGCCGAGGCCAAGGAGAAGGCGAAGGCCGAGGCCAAGGACAAGGCGAAGAAGAAGGCCAAGGCCAAGGCCGACGCGAAGGCCGCGAAGACCGGCAGCGTCTCCTCGTCCGATACGTCGCAGAACGGGGACTCGGCATGAACGTCACGATCGACTGGATCGCCTTCCTGCAGGTGTTCGCCGCCGCGCTCATCGGCGCCGCCGCGATCGTCACCTTCTACGCCCTGGGTCTGCGTCTGCTCGTGCGCAGCGGGCGAGCGCCCGTCGTGAGCCCCGCGGAGTTCACCGACGCCATCACGGTGATCTCCGAGAAGGAGCTCAAGCGGGCCGCCAAGCAGGCGGCGAAGGCGGCGAGGAAGAGCCCGCTCACCGAAGGGCAGAAGACCCTCGCCCTCGTGGGCGCCTACGGCTGCTTCGTGCTCTGCGGGGCCGCGGTCATCGCCGGCATCCTGCTCATCGTCGTCGGACACTGAGCGTCCGGCGCGCCAAGGAGGAGCGTCGGCGCCCGCCCCTAGGCTGAGGGCATGTCCGCACTCAACGGAACGCCCCCGGTCTTCGGCCGGTACGCCCCCGCGTCGCATGTCCTGATCCATGTCAGCGACCCGCACTTCCTGGCCGGCGGTGCCGCGCTGGGGGGACGGTACGACGTCGAGCGCACGTTCGCGCGGACGCTCGAGGCGATCCGCGCCGTGCATCCCGCTCCCGCCGCCATCGTGATCACCGGGGACCTCGCCGACCTCGGCGAGCCGGATGCGTACCGCCGGCTCCGCGCCGCGATCGAGCCGGTCGCCGCCGAACTCGGCGCACCCGTGGTCTGGGTCGCGGGCAACCACGACGAGCGCCCGGCGCTGCGCGAGGTCCTCCTCGACGCCGAGCCCACCGAGGAGCCGGTCACCGGGGTGTGGGATCTCGACGGGTTGCGCCTCGTGGCCCTCGACACCAGCGTTCCGGGCTGGCACCACGGCGACCTCGATCCGGCCCAGCTCGCGTGGCTCGCCGAGGTCCTCGCCGAGCCCGCGCCGCACGGCACGATCCTGGCGATGCATCATCCGCCGCTGCCCAGCCATCTGCCGCTGTTCGACATTCTCGAGCTCCGTCATCAGGACGAGCTCGCCGCCGTCATCCGCGGCACCGACGTCCGCGGCATCCTCGCCGGCCACCTGCACTACTCCGCACACGGTCTGTTCGCCGGCGTCCCGGTGAGCGTGGCGTCCGCGACCTGCTACACGATGAACGTCGCCCGTCCGGCGGCGGAGGTGAACGGCATGGACGCCGCCCAGGCCTTCCAGCTCGTGCACGTGCGGCCGGAGACCCTCACGCACACGGTCGTCCCGGTGGTCGACGCGCCGACCGGCGACTACTTCTCGGAGGAGTGGATCGCCCGGATGGCGGCGTTGACCCCGGAAGAGCGCCTGGAGGCGTTCTCCCGGAAATCCCCGCAGGGACCGGCGTAGACTGGCCGCATCCCCCACTTTTCCGTTCGCCACGACCCACGAGGATGTGACATGGCTTCTGCCGCGCCCGCCAATACACGCACTGAGACCGATTCGCTGGGGAGCATGGAGATTCCCGCCGACGCGTACTGGGGGATCCACACCGCCCGCGCCGACGCGAACTTCCCGATCACGAAGCGCCCCATCTCGGTGTACCCCGAACTCGTGATCGCGCTCGCGATGGTGAAGCAGGCCAGCGCCAGGGCCAACAAGGAGATCGGCGTCCTCGACGCCGAACGGGCCGACCTCATCGACCGCGCGGCGCAGCGCGTCATCGACGGCGAGTTCCACGACCAGTTCACAGTCGGCGTCATCCAGGGCGGCGCCGGCACCTCGACGAACATGAACGCGAACGAGGTCATCACCAACATCGCCCTCGAGATGGCCGGACGCGAGAAGGGCGACTACGCCTTCCTCTCTCCGATCGACCACACGAACCGCAGCCAGTCGACCAACGACGTCTACCCGACCGCGGTCAAGATCGGCCTTTCGCTGACGCTGCGCTCGCTGCTCGACGAACTGGACGCGCTGCGCGTCGCGTTCCTCGGGAAGGCGGGGGAGTTCCACGACATCCTCAAGGTCGGCCGCACGCAGCTCCAGGACGCCGTGCCCATGACGCTCGGCCAGGAGTTCCACGGTTTCGCCACGACCCTGGGTGAGGACCACAGCCGCCTCACCGAGAACGCCTCCCTCATGTTCGAGATCAACATGGGTGCGACCGCCATCGGCACCGGCATCACGACCCACCCCGACTACGCGCCGGCGGTGCTGAAGCACCTGCGCGAGATCACCGGGCTCGACCTCGAGACGGCGACCGACCTCGTCGAATCCACGAGCGACACGGGCGCCTTCATGTCGTTCTCCTCGTCGCTCAAGCGGAACGCCATCAAGCTCTCGAAGATCTGCAACGACCTGCGCCTGCTGTCGTCGGGTCCGCAGGCGGGCCTGGGCGAGATCAACCTGCCGGCGCGGCAGGCCGGCTCCAGCATCATGCCCGGCAAGGTCAACCCGGTGATCCCGGAGGTCGTGAACCAGGTGGCGTTCGCCGTGGTCGGCGCCGACATGACCGTGACCATGGCCGTCGAGGGCGGTCAGCTCCAGCTCAACGCCTTCGAGCCCGTCATCGCGCACTCGATCTTCCAGTCGATCACCTGGATGCGTCAGGCCATGTGGACGCTGCGCGTGAACTGCGTCGAGGGCATCACGGCCAACCGCGACCGCCTGGGCGCGATGGTCGGCGCGTCGGTCGGCGTCATCACGGCGCTCACGCCCTTCATCGGCTACGCGGCGGCCGCGGCTCTGGCCAAGACCGCTCTGCTGACCAACCGCAACGTCGCCGACCTGGTGGTCGAGGCCGGGCTCATGTCGCGCGACGAGGTGACCAAGCAGCTCTCTCCCGCCCGCCTGTCGGGGCTGGAGGCGGTCACCGCGGCCATCCCGATCGTCACCCCCGACGACCTCATCCAGATCTGAGCGTCGACCGGATACGCGAAGGGGACGGGAGCGCGCAGCTCCCGTCCCCTTCGTCGTGTCCGGGTCAGTCGAGGATACGGCAGTGCGTCGTGAGCTCGCCGATCCCGTCGATGCCGACCGTGACGGTCGAGCGGTCGCGGAGGAAGATCTGCGGATCGCGGGAGTAGCCGGCCCCGCCGGGGCTGCCCGTCGAGATCAGGGTGCCGGGCAGCAGCGTGAGCGACTGGGAGAGGTGGGCGATGAGCTTCGCCACCGAGCGCACCATCTGGTCGGTACTGGCGTCCTGCACTGTGTGTCCGTCGACGACGGTCCAGATGTGGAGGTCCTGCGGGTCGGCGATCTCGTCGGCGGTCACCACGAACGGGCCGGTCGGGGTGAAGCCGTCGAACGACTTGCAGCGGGACCACTGCGCCTCGGAGAACTGGATGTTCCGCGCGGTGATGTCGTTGACCACCGTGTAGCCCCATACGTGCGTCAGGGCGTCGGCCTCCGGGACGTCCTTCGCGGGGGTGCCGATGAGCACGCCCAGCTCGGCCTCGTAGTCGACGGCCTCGCTGAGGCTCCGGGGCCAGGAGGTCGTCTGGTCGTGCCCGGTGAGCGAGTTGGGCCACAGGGTGAAGACCGTCGGCGCCGCGTCGGTCTTCAGGCCGAGCTCACTGGAGTGCGCGGCGTAGTTGAGGCCGACGGCGAGCACGGCGGGCGGGCCGATCACCGCGGAGGCGAAGCCCCAGCCGTTCAGAGGGTGACGCGGAGCGTCGCCGTCGCGCAGGGCCGTGCGGAGCTCGTCGAGTCCGGCGTCTCCCCGCTCGATCAGCTGCTGCAGGGTGGCAGGCGCGTCGGACAGGAGATCGGAGACGAGGATGGCGTCCGAGTCCTCCACCACGGCGAGAACCGCACGAGGGGAGTCTGGACGGCGCAGGTGAGCGAACCGCATGCTTCTACGCTACCGGGTGCGTGCGGCTCGTCGGGTGGAGGAAGGCCCCAGAGCCCGGCGCGGATGCTTGTGCCCCATAAGCTTTGACCATGACCTTCGGAGGACCGTCCGACCCCCACCAGCCCGAGCGGTACACGCCCCCGTCCGCGCCACCCGCGCAGCCGAGCGCGTACTCCGCCGCGCAGTACGCACAGTCCCCGTACCTGCCGCCGTCGTTCGGACAGCAGCCGGGCTACGCCTCTGCGCTCGCGCAGCCGACGCCCTACACGCCGCCGGCCCCGGTCGCGCCGTCGCCCGCGGAGTCGCTCCCGGCTCTCCCGGTGCCGAACAGGAAGGGCCGCACGATCTCGCTGTGGCTGTTCGGCTTCCTCGGGTTCCTCCTTCTCGCGCTCATCGGCTACTTCGGCTGGGCGCTCGGACCGACCGCCTCGGTGATCGGGCTCGTCCTGGCGTTGATCCCGCTCACCGTCGTCTTCCTCGGGGTGCGCATGATCGACCGCTGGGAGCCGGAGCCCAAGCGACTGGTCGCGTTCGCGATCGCCTGGGGTGCCGTCGCCGCCGTCGGTCTCACGCTCCTCGTCGACATCGGCCTCACGATGCTTCTCGGCATCCGCTCCGAGGAGTTCTCGGCGGTGATCCAGGCGCCTATCGTCGAGGAGTTCTGGAAGGGCCTCGGGGTCTTCCTCATCTTCCTGCTCGCGCGACGGTCCTTCGACGGTCCGGTCGACGGCGTCGTCTACGGGGCGCTCGTCGGTGCGGGCTTCGCGTTCACCGAGAACATCCAGTACTTCGCCATCAGCCTGATCGAGGGCGGCGGAGAGCAGCTCGGCGTCACGTTCATCGTCCGGGCGGCGCTGTCGCCGTTCGCCCACGCGATGTTCACCTCGCTGACCGGGTTCGCCATCGGCCTCGTCGCCCGCCGTCATGCGTCCGCGGGTGCGGCGGCCGGAGCCGGCCTGCTCGGCATGGTCGGAGCGATCCTCCTGCACGGGTTGTGGAACGGGTCGGCGACCTTTGCCGACTTCTTCGGGCTCTACTTCACGCTGCAGGTGCCGCTGTTCATCGGCTTCATCCTCGGGATCATCGCCCTGCGCCGGGAGGAGGCCCGGCTCACCCGGGCGCGCCTGGCCGAGTATGCCGCCGCCGGCTGGTTCACGCCGGAGGAGGTCACCATGTTGGCGACGCCGTCCGGACGCAAGGCGGGGCTCGCCTGGGCGGCGCAGCTGCGTGGTGATCGCCGGCCGCTGATGCGCGAGTTCATCAAGGACGCGACGGCTCTGGCCGCCGTCCGCCAGCGGGCGATCACCGGTCGCGACCCGCTCGCGGTCGAAGACGAGCGTGCCCTGCTGATCCGGACGAGGGCGGCACGAGCGGCGCTGCTGGCCTACTGAGCGGCACGCCCGGAGACAGACTCAGCGCCCGGTGCTGCGGCGATGCCTGCATGTCTCCCGGGCGCTGAGTTGATCTGCCACCAGGGTGCACCCGGCCCCGGGGATGTGTCAAGAGCCTCCGCGCCGGGGCGGTGGAGGCGGCTCGACGAGGTGTTCGCTGTGAGCAGGTGCGGTCGCGTTGACCGGGCGCGCGACGGTCGGGTTGGATGGAGCCATGACTGATCGCACAAAGCCCGAGTTCGACGCCCCGACCGGCCCTGCGCCCGCAGAACTGGTCATCCGCGACATCATCGAGGGTGACGGTGCCGAGGCCAAGCCCGGCGACACCGTCACCGTCCACTACGCCGGTGTGGAGTTCGAATCCGGCGAGGAGTTCGACTCGTCGTGGGGTCGCGGCGAGACCATCCAGTTCCCGCTCCGCGGCCTGATCCAGGGCTGGCAGGACGGAATCCCCGGCATGAAGGTGGGCGGTCGTCGCGAGCTGATCATCCCGCCGCACCTCGCCTACGGCCCGGCCGGGGGAGGGCACTTCCTCTCCGGCAAGACGCTGATCTTCATCATCGACCTCGTCGCCGTCGGCTGACGGCCTCGTTCGGAAGCGCCCCGCACCCTGTGGTGCGGGGCGCTTTCGATGTCTCCGGACTTTCTGCTCGACACGGGAATACATGCGAGTGAATGTATGTTGTGGGAAGGGTGCAGCGGACGATCGCGGCGCCATCCCTTTCGCCGCCACCGCGGCCGACGACTCCTGAGGAGCATTCATGAGCAGCATCGACATCCCCGGTTACCGCCCCGGCACCTGGGTCCTCGACCCGTCCCACAGCGAGGTGACCTTCAGCGTCCGTCACATGATGATCTCCAAGGTGCGCGGCACCTTCGGCGTGAAGAGCGCGACGCTCGTGGCCCCGGAGAACCCCCTCGACGCCAAGGTCGAGGCTTCCGTCGACGTGACCTCCGTCGACACGAAGGACGAGGGCCGTGACCAGCACCTGCGCTCCGCCGACTTCTTCGACACCGAGAACTTCCCGACCATGGACTTCGTCTCGACCGGCGCGCGCGTCGAGGGCGGCGACTTCCTCGTGGACGGCGACCTCACCATCCGCGGCATCACCAAGCCCGTCACCTTCGAGCTCGACTTCGGCGGCTTCGGCAGCGACCCGTGGGGCAACTACAAGGCCGGTGCCTCCGCCAAGACGGTCATCAACCGTGAGGACTTCGGCCTCACCTGGAACGCCGCGCTGGAGACCGGCGGCGTGCTCGTCGGCAAGGACGTCACGATCACGCTCGACCTCCAGGGTGCGCTGCAGCAGGACTGACGCGCAGACCTCTCCGAACCCCGGGCCCGTCAGGGCTCGGGGTTCTCTGCGTCGTAGGCGCGGAACCGGGGGTGTCGTCGGGCGAGGAGCGCGACGAGGGCGATCACCAGGATCCCGCCGAGCAGCGGGGGGAACCACAGGGAGGTCAGCGTCGCGAGCGTCCCGGCGTACAGGGCGCCGACGCGCGGACCTCCGGTCACCACCACGACGAACAGGCCCTGCAGGCGTCCGCGCATGGCGTCCGGTACCGCCGCCTGCATCATGGTGTTGCGGTAGATCGAGCTCACGTTGTCCGAGGCCCCGGAGAGGGCCAGCGCCATGCAGGCCGCGACGATCAGTGCGACGTGCGGCCGGTCCTCGCCGGCGGGTGTCCCGGAGAAGGCGCCGATCAGGAGGACGAGGCCGAACAGGGCGATCGCGGCGCCGTAGGCCTCGATCGCGCGGGCGATCCCACGGCCGTGCCACCGGTACTGCACCACACGGCCGGAGAACAGGCTCGAGGAGAAGGTGCCGACGGCGACCGCCGCCGTGAGGATGCCGGTCGTGAACGCCCCGCCGCCCAGGATCACGGTGCCCAGCGCCGGGAAGAGGACGAGCGGCTGCCCGAACGTCATGGCAGTGATGTCCATCACGTACTGCATCCGGATGTTGCCCGCCCGGCGGAGGAAGCGCCAGCCGTCGACGAGCGAGGCGAGGCCGGGGCGCACGATGTCGCCCTCGGGGCGCAGAGCGGGGAGGGTCCACAGGCCGAGGAACATCGACAGCATGAGCACGACGTCGATCGTGTAGGTCCAGCCGTATCCGGTGAGGGCCACGAGGAGCCCGGCCAGGGCGGGGCCGGCCATGACCGTGAGTCCGAAGGCGACGCCGTTGAGCGCGGACGCGGCCGCGAGCATCCGGCGGGGGATGAGTCGGGGGACGATCGCCGTCCGCGTGGCCATCCCGACGGAGTTCGCCGCCGAGTTCACGATGCTCAGCGCGTACAGCCACCAGATCGTCTCCGTCCCCGTCCACGTGAGCGCGGCGAGGAGCGCGGTGGAGGCGAAGGTCACGGTGGCCGCGATCAGCGCGACCCGCCGGCGGTCGAACGCATCGGCGAGCATGCCGCCGTAGAGGCCTGCGAGGACCATAGGGAGAAGGCCGGCGACGGCGATCATCGAGACGGCGAACGTGCTCGCAGTCAGATCGAACACGTGCAGCATCACGGTCACAATGGTGAGTTGACCGCCGATGCCGGCGAGGGTGGAGCCGATCCACATCCGGGCGAAGGCCGGACTCGCCTTCAGCGGGGTGAGGTCGATCAGATGGCCGCGGCGGGAGCTCACAGGGCGATCTTCTTCTGCACATCCCGAGCCTAGTTGACCGGTGCGCCTCGCTCCGGACCCCGTGTCCCGCCGTGGTCGTTCGGGCTGGTAGACTCGTCAGGTTGCCGTTCGATCGGCCGCGGATAAAGAGAGCTCACGCATCAGGCGTCGGGCGCCGCGCAACAAGCAGAGAGGGGATCGAATCTATGGCACTGGAAGCAGACGTCAAGAAGGCGATCATCGAAGAGTACGCGACGCACCCCGGTGACACCGGATCCCCCGAGGTGCAGGCCGCGATGCTGACGCAGCGCATCAAGGACCTCACCGAGCACCTGAAGGAGCACAAGCACGACCACCACTCGCGTCGTGGTCTGTTCCTGCTCGTGGGTCAGCGCCGTCGTCTGCTCGGCTACCTCCAGAGCGTCGACATCGAGCGCTACCGCTCGCTGATCGCACGCCTTGGTCTTCGCCGATAAGGCACCACGGACCCAGCGTTCAATCGCGCAGAACATTCTTGAGAAGGCCGCCCCACGGTGTGGGGCGGCCTTCGTCATTTACGCGCGGTGTGGATCCGCTCAGGCGGTCGTCTGCACCAGGTCGGGGTGGTGGATGGCTGCCACGTCGGGGTGCGCCCGCAGGCGGGACTTCATGGCGTTCTCGCCGTAGGTCGCGTGGATCGGATTGCTCGGGTCCTCGGTGACGCCGGTCGCCTCGGCGGCGAGCTCGGCGGGGAGCTCGAGGAGCGGCAGCTGCTGGTCGAGTGCGGGGTTGAAGAAGAACGGGATCGAGATCCGCTCCTCCGGCGCCCGCGGTGAGATCACGCGGTGGTTCGTGGCCTTGAGGTATCCGCCGGTGGCGTACTCCAGCAGCTCGCCGATGTTGACCACGAAGGCGCCGGGCACCGGGGGAGCCGACACCCACTCGCCGTCACGCTCGACCTGGAGTCCGCCCTTGCCGGGTTCGACCCAGAGCAGCGTCAGCACACCGGAGTCCTTGTGCGCACCCACCCCCTGCTGCGGCTCCGGCTCGTTCGTGCCCGGGTACCGCACGATCTTGATCAGGGTCGACGGCTCGCGGAACGGCTCGTCGAAGTAGGTCTCCTCCGCTCCGAGGGTGAGAGCCCAGGCGCGCAGGAGCTTGCGGGCGATCTCGGTCAGAGCGTCGTGCCACTCCGTGACGATCTCCTTCAGCTCCGGCTGCGCGGCGGGCCAGAGGTTCGGGCCGGTGAGGCGGTTGAAGACGGGCCCACCCTCGACCGGCTCACGTTCGGGGCCGATGTCGATCTGTTCGCGCCAGTCGACCTTGCCCTGGGTCCGCTCGCCGCCGATCCGGGTGTAGCCCCGGAAGTGCGGGCTGTTGACGTTCTCGATCGCGAGCTTGTCCTCCTCCGGCAGTGCGAAGAAGTCGAGGGCGGCCTGGTGCAGCCGCGCCTCCAGCTCCGGCGAGATCCCGGTGCCGGTCAGGTAGAAGAAGCCGACGTCGTGGGTGGCCGCGCGGAGGTCGTCGCGGAAGCGCGCCGCGGCCTCGGGGCCGTCGTCGAGCTGGGACAGGTCGAGGATGGGGAGCGAGAGTTCAGCCATGGACCGAGGCTATGTCGCGGATGAGCCCCGAGGATGCTCTGTTGCACTCCATTACTTCGGTCTGCGGTGTCGGGCGAGGGTCGGTCGCAGTGCTAGAGTCTCGGTGGTAAGGGATGCCTTACCTCAGTCGCCCGTTAGAGAGTGTGTCTCCCGTGCTCGCCACTTTCCTCATCGGACTCCGCGAGGGTCTCGAAGCCGCGCTCGTCGTCGGCATCCTCGTCGCCTACCTCCGCCGGCTCGGGCGTCGCGACGCGCTGCCGCGGATGTGGGCGGGCGTCGGCCTCGCGATCGCTCTCGCCTTGGGCATCGGCGCGGTCCTGACCTTCGGGGCCTACGAGTTGACCTTCCAGGCCCAGGAACTGATCGGCGGCGGTCTCTCGCTGGTCGCGGTGGCGATGGTGACGTGGATGATCTTCTGGATGCAGCGCGCCGGCCGCACCATGAAGGCGACGCTCGAGGGCGGCATCGACCGGGCGCTGACGGCCGGCGGACTCTGGGCGCTCGTCGCGATCGGCTTCGTGTCCGTCGCTCGCGAGGGCATCGAGACGACCCTGCTGCTGTGGTCGATGGTGCAGTCCTTCGGCGACGCCCCCTCGGCCCTCCTCGGCGCGCTCCTGGGACTCTCCGTGGCCGTCGTGCTCGGCTGGCTCATCTCCCGCGGGGCGCTGCGCCTGGATCTGCGGCGCTTCTTCGCCTGGACGGGAGGCTTCCTCGTGATCGTCGCGGCCGGCGTCCTCGCCTACGCGCTGATGGATCTGCAGGAGGCGGGCGCGCTTCCCGGCCCGTTCACCGCCGCCGCTCCGCTCGACCCGGTCACCGGCGCCGTCGCCGTGGGCGCGGCCGGCTTCCCGTTCGGCTGGGCGTTCGACGTGTCGGCGGCGATCGCTCCCGGCGGCGCGCTGGCCTCCGTCCTGCAGGCCACGGTCGGCTTCATGCCTGCCATGACCTGGCTGCAGGTGCTCGCCTGGGGCCTCTACCTCCTCGTCGTGGGCGGGCTCTACCTCCGCGGCCTTCGCTCGGCACGCCCTTCGACGCGCGGCGCCTCGGCCGCCACCCCGACCTCCTCCCTCACACAGCAAGGAGCAGCATGATCACCTCGCACCGGGTCCTCGCCGCGGCCGCCGCCGCGGGTACCGCCGTCCTCCTCCTCAGCGGCTGCGTCGCGAAGAGCGACGCCGCGGCGACCGGGGCGTTCGACGTGTCGTCCACCGACACCGATTGCGCCGTCTCGGGCTCCACCGCGAAGAGCGGCACGTTGACGTTCGACGTGAAGAACGACACCGACCAGGTCTCCGAGTTTTACCTGCTGGCCGAGGACGGTCTGCGCATCGTGGGCGAGGTGGAGAACATCGCCCCGGCCGCGTCCCGCACACTGACGGTCGTCGCGCAGCCCGGAGACTACTTCACGCTCTGCAAGCCGGGCATGGTCGGCGACGGGGTCGGCCGGGCCTCTTTCACGGTGACCGGAGACCGGGTGGCGGTGGACGGCCCTGATGCCGAGCAGAAGCAGCAGGCCGTCGATCTCTACGGAGCTTTCGTGAAGGATCAGGTCGGGCAGCTCGTACCGGCCGTGGAAGACCTCGTGGCCGCGTACGAGTCCAGTGACGACGAGACCGCCCGCACGCTCTTCCCGCAGACGAGGGCGTTCTACGAGCGCATCGAGCCCGTCGCCGAGGCGCTCGGGGACCTCGACCCGCGGATCGACTTCCGAGAGGTCGATGCGGTGGCGGAGGGGCTGGACTGGACCGGCTTCCACCGCATCGAGAAGGACCTCTGGGTGCCGGCGAAGGACGCGTTGAACGCCGACGGCGAGACGCCGGCGTGGCAGGACTGGGCGCCGTCCACGCCGGCGGAGCGTGCCGACTACGGCGACCTGCTGCTGGCCGACGTGCAGGAGCTGTACGACTACGTGCACTCGGACGACTTCACCACCGCGCTGGATGACCAGGGGATCGGCGGCATCTCCAACGGCGCGATCGCGCTGCTCGACGAGGTGGCCACGGGCAAGATCTCCGGCGAGGAGGACTGGTGGTCCGGCACGGACCTCTTCGACTTCGCCGCGAACGTCGAGGGCTCCAAGATGGCCTTCTCGCTCGTGCAGGACTTCGCCGCAGCACAGGGCGACGACGGTGAAGCGCTCGTCGCCGAGATCGAGAACGGCTACGCCGCCCTCGAGGAGTCCCTCGCCGCGCACGGCTCGCTCGCAGAGGGCTTCGTCGGCTACGGCGAGCTGACCGAAGCCGACAAGCGCGAGTTCACCGACCTCATCAACGCGCTCGCCGAGCCGCTCTCGCAGCTCACCGGCACGGTGCTCGACTGACGACGGCCCACGGAGGAGCACGGACGTGAACGAGTCGGAATCTGGCGCCCGGGAGGCGCCGGCGCCCCTGCCGTCGGAGCCCTCCGGCGGCGGCCTCAGCCGCCGCGGGCTGCTCGGGCTGGCCGTCGGCGGTGGCGTCGCCGGACTGGCCGTCGGGCTGGGGGCCGGGACGGCCGGCGGCGTGGCGCTCGGACGCGCACGAGCCGCGGAGGAGGCCGAGTCGCGGTACGAGTTCTTCGGCACGCACCAGGCGGGCATCACGACGCCCGTGCAGGACCACCTGCACTTCGCGAGCTTCGACATGATGCCCCGCACCGACAGGGACGACCTCCTCTCCCTGCTGCAGGACTGGTCCTACGCGGCGGCGCGGATGACGCAGGGGCTGGAGGTGAGTGCGAGCGGCGCGGTGAACGGTTCCGCCGACGCGCCCCCGGACGATACGGGGGAGGCGCTGGGGCTCCCCGCCGCGGGCCTGACTCTCACGTTCGGCTTCGGGCCGGGGCTGTTCGAGAACGAGGACGGCGATCGCTACGGTCTGGCCGCTCGGCGGCCGCCCGGTCTCGAACGGCTCCCCGCCTTCCTCGGGGATGATCTCGACCCCGAAGCGTCGCACGGCGACCTGTGCATCCAGGCTTGTGCCGACGACCCTCAGGTCGCGGTACACGCGATCCGCAACCTCAGCCGCATCGCGTTCGGACGGGCCCGCCTGCGCTGGTCGCAGCTCGGATTCGGCAAGACCTCGCGCACGACGGCAAGCCAGGCCACACCCCGCAACCTCTTCGGCTTCAAGGACGGCACGGCCAACATCCTCGCCGACGATACCGCGGCGCTCGCCGACCACGTCTGGGTCGCCGACGCTGACGAGCCGTCCTGGATGGCGGGCGGTTCGTATCTGGTCGCCCGGAAGATCGCCATGCTCATCGAGACGTGGGATCGGGTGCGCCTCGCGGAGCAGGACACGATCATCGGACGGGACAAGGGGGTGGGGGCGCCGCTCTCCGGAGGGGACGAGTTCACGCCACCGGACTTCCATGGCACGACGATCGATGCGAACAGTCACGTCCGGCTCGCGCATCCCGAGCAGAACGACGGCATCCGCATCCTGCGCCGCGGCTACAACTACGTCGACGGCAACAACACTCTGGGGCGCCTGGACGCGGGGCTGTTCTTCCTGTCCTACCAGCGTGATCCCGCGCAGTTCATCAGCCTGCAGCGACGGCTGTCGACCGACCGTCTGAACGAGTACATCCGTCACGTGGGCTCAGGGATCTGGGCCATCCCGCCGGGAGCGCGCCCGGGTTCGTACGTGGGGGCGGAGCTGTTCGCCTGAGCAGGACTCAGGGGGAGACCGCGACCTCTTCGAGGACAGCGACGATCGCGGCCGCGAAGGCGTCCGCCCCGGCGTGATCGTGCGCCGTGACGGTCACGACGGCGTCGTCGAGGAAGAGGAGGAGCTGGCCATGGGCTCCGTGCAGCCGCCACGCCCGCCCCGGACCCTGCCAGCCCGCGAGCGCATAGCGGTCGTAGCCCGGGTTGACGCCCGCGACGACGCCGTGCTCGTGCATGGCGTCGATCCACTCCGGGGCGACGAGTCGACGTCCCTGCCAGGAACCGCGATCACGGATGAGCATCCCCAGGCGAGCGACCTCCTCGGTGCGGAGCGGCAGGCCGCCACCCGCCTCGATGCGGCCGTTCGGGCATCGCGACCAGCCCACGTCCTCGATGCCGAGCGGGGCGAAGAGGCGCGTCGAGAGGTAGTCGCCGACGTCGCCCACGCGGGCCGAGAGAGCGGTCATCGCGGTGTAGGTGCTCGCGTTGGAGTACTGGAACACCCGCCCCCGCGATGGCCGTCGCAGGAACTCCCGTGCCAGATCCGGCCAGTCCGTCATCAGCGCCTCGGACCACGGCAGGTCGATGCCGCTCGACATCGACAGCAGATGACGCAGGGTGACGCGAGCGACGCCCTCGCCGAGTTCGTGCTCCGGAAGGAGGGTGGCAACGGTGTCGTCCAGGTGGATCAGTCCGTCGTCGGCGGCGAGGGCGGCGGCCAGCACGCAGACGCCCTTCGCGATGGAGTGCACGTCCTCCCGGACGTCGGGCGTCCAACGGTGACCTGCGGTGTCGTCGCCGATGCGCACGTGGAGCCCGTGCGCGGCGAACCCTTGGGAGTCGGCGATCGCCACGAGCCGATCCCGGATCTCGGACGCGGGGTGGGCGGCTGTCATCGCGGACGCCGGGAGCCGGTCGGATCGCTGCGGCGGCCTTCCCGCGAGGCGAGCTCGGGGTCGGCGAACAGCCACCGCGGCCGCGGCTCCACGAGCGGACGGAACACCCGCCGCACGGGCTTGGTGGCGAGCAGCAGCGCGAGGACCACCGACAGCGCCGTGACCGCAGGCAGCCAGAACCAGGTCGGCTCGAGATCGCGCAGCACGCCGCTCTCCCGGAACGGGTAGAGCACGAAGGAGTGCAGGAGGTAGACGTACATCGTGTACTGGCCGAACGTGGTCCACCAGTAGGAGCCGCGGGGGATGAGGGCGAAGAAGGCGGCGCACAGCACGACAGCCAGCAGCATGAGCAGGATGCGGATGCCACCGGCCCACCACTGGTCGCCGACGAGATCGACGTAGGAGTCTTCGTAGAACAGCCAGTGCCGCAGGTCGACCGTCTGCCACAGCGGCAGCCAGTTCCACGCCGCCCATCCGGCCGTGCCGAGGACGACGAGCGCGAGGACGCGGCTCCACCACGGGCGGACGTCGAGGAGGCGGAGGCGGTCGACGACGTTTCGCTCCCGGAGCCACCAGCCCAGGGTGAAGAACGGCAGCAAGCCCAGGGTCCGGGAGAGCGAGAACGTGCTGTCGACGTTCGGGAGGTAGCCGGCGCCGACCGAGATCACGACCGTCCACAGCAGCGGCCAGCGCAGCAGCGCGAGGTAGGGGAGGACGAGACGGAAGATCCCGAGCGCGAGGAGGAACCAGAGCGTCCAACTGGGCTGGGTCGGATTCGGGGTGGTCTCTCCCTCCACGAGCCACTTCGTGAGCGTCCAGAGCGCCTCGAAGATGACGTAGGGGAGGATGATGTCGGTGATGACGCGGGCCATCTGCGTCCGGGTGGGAGAGCCCGACTTGGAGAAGTAGCCCGAGATGATGGCGAACGCCGGCATATGGAACGCGTACAGCGCCAGGTAGAGGGCGAAGGCGATGTCCGAGTCGTAGCTGAGGCGCTGGATGGCGTGCCCCAACACCACGAGGACGATGCAGGCGTATCGCGCGTTGTCCCAGAAGGGCACGCGTCGGCGTTTGCGGGCGACCGGCCCTGTGTGGGGCCCCGTCGTCCCGACTCCGGTGGTGCTCATTCTCCGAGGCTACCGGCCGGGAATAAAGTTGCCCTGCACGCGTTGACCCAATTACATTCAAATGAATAGAACCGGATGTCCGACATCCGATTCGGAGAACACGGAGCAATCATGAGCGAGCAGTCAGGCGCGCAGGCGATGCAGTTCGGCATCATGTCGGTCAGCGACATCACCCGCGACCCCACCACGGGAGTCACCCCCAGCGAGCAGGAGCGGATCAAGGCGACGCTGGCCATCGCCACGCATGCCGAGGAGGTCGGCCTCGACGTCTTCGCCATCGGCGAGCACCACAACCCGCCCTTCTGGTCGTCCAGCCCCACGACGTTCCTCGCCGCGCTCGCCGCCCAGACCGAACGCCTCATCGTCTCGACCTCGACGACGCTGATCACGACGAACGACCCGGTGCGCATCGCCGAGGAGTACGCGATGCTGCAGCACGTCTCGGACGGCCGCATGGACCTCATGCTGGGCCGCGGCAACACCGGGCCGGTGTACCCGTGGTTCGGGCAGGACATCCGTCAGGGCCTGCCGCTCGCGATCGAGAACTACGCGCTGCTGCACAAGCTGTGGCGTGAGGACGTCGTCGACTGGGAGGGCAAGTTCCGCACCCCGCTGCAGGGCTTCACCTCCACGCCCCGTCCCCTCGACGGCATCGCCCCGTTCGTGTGGCACGGTTCGATCCGCACACCGGAGATCGCGGAGCAGGCCGCGTACTACGGCGATGGTTTCTTCGCGAACAACATCTTCTGGCCGAAGGAGCACTACCAGCGCCTCATCGAGCTGTACCGTCAGCGCTTCGAGCACTACGGCCACGGCACGCGCGAGCAGGCGATCGTCGGTCTCGGCGGCCAGGTGTTCATGGCCGCGAAGTCGCAGGACGCGGTGAACCAGTTCCGCCCGTACTTCGACAACGCGCCCGTCTACGGTCACGGCCCCAGCATGGAGGACTTCACCGAGATGACCCCGTTGACCGTGGGATCGCCGCAGCAGGTGATCGACCGGTATGCGGCGATGCGCGAGCACTACGGCGACTACCAGCGCCAGCTGTTCCTCATCGACCACGCGGGTCTGCCGCTGAAGACGGTTCTCGAGCAGCTCGACATCCTCGGTTCCGAGGTCGTGCCGGTGCTCCGCAAGGAACTCGCGAAGGACCGCCCGGCCACGGTGCCCGACGCGCCGACCCATGCCGCGCGCGTGCAGGCGACGTACGGAGACGGGCCCACCCGGCAGGCGCGCCCCGGTGCGAACCGCGGAGACAACCTCACCGGGGATTCGCCCTACCAGGACACGCCGGCGCCCGCGGGTGCCGCCTTCGGACTCGGCCGGAAGGAGGCCTGACATGACCACGCGTCGTATCGCGGTCGTCTCGGCGGGGCTGTCCAACCCGTCGTCCACCCGGATGCTCGCCGACCGGCTGGCCGCGGAGACCGTGAAGGCGCTCGCGGAGCGCGACATCGAGGCCACCGTCGACGTGATCGAGCTGCGCGACCACTCGCACGACATCACGAACAACATGCTGACCGGCTTCGCGCCTCCCGCACTCGAGACGGCGATCAACACCGTCGTCTCGGCCGACGCGCTGATCGCGGTCACCCCGATCTTCTCGACGAGCTACTCCGGGTTGTTCAAGTCGTTCATCGACGTGCTCGACCCGGACGCGCTCACCGGGAAGCCGGTGCTGATCGGAGCGAACGCGGGAACGCCGCGGCACTCCCTGGCGATCGACTATGCGATCCGACCGCTGTTCGCCTACCTGCATGCCGAGGCCGTCTCCACCGGCGTCTTCGCGGCGTCGAGCGACTGGGGCGGCGCGGGAGACGACGTCGCGCCGCTGGCGAAGCGGGTCGAGAAGGGCGCGAGGGAACTCGCCGAGGCGGTCGCGCGCCGGGATGCCGCCGCGGTCGTCGACCCGTACGACCCCGCCACGTACCTGGGTGAGGGGCGCTCCTTCGGCCACATGCTCGGCGGTCTCGCCGGGGAGTGACCCGTCCCCGCTCCGGACATGCCGGTGCCCCGCGCCCACCCCGGGTGCGGGGCACCGGCATGTCCGGAGCGGGTCACCCGGAGAGGGCGCGTTCCCGCCAGGCGTACTCGGTCTCGGGGCGCCCCCGCCCGCCAGGGCGGCCGCGGCGCACCGCGACACCTGTGAGGACGAGGTGCTCGAGGTACCGACGCGCGGACACGCGGGACAGTCCCGTACGCTCGGCTGCTTCGCGCGCGGAGAGCGGTCCGCGCCGCCGCAACTCGGCGCGCACGCGCTCGAGGGACGAGGCGGACAACCCCTTGGGGAGGACGACGCTCCCGGTCGCCCGTCCCAGCAGCGCGTCGATCTCCTCCTGCGTGGCCGGTCCGCTGGTCGCCTGCGCGTGCGCGCGGTGGTCCCGATAGTCGTCGAGACGCTCCCGGAAGACCGCGAACGAGAACGGCTTCACGAGGTACTGGAACACACCGAGAGCGGCCATCTGCCGCACGACCTCCGCGTCCCGCACCGCCGTGACGGCGATCACATCGACGGCCGTGGCCCGAGCCCGCAGTGTGCGCAGCACCTCGAGTCCCGAACCGTCGGGCATCGTCACATCGAGCAGGACGAGATCGAACGCGTCCGCTCCGCCCTCTCGGAGGGCCGTCAGCGCTGCGCGCGCGCCCGTGCACTCGCCGGCCACGGCGAAGCCGTCCAGACGCCCCAGATAGGTGCGGTGGAGCTCGAGGGTCAGGGCATCGTCGTCCACGAGCAGGGTGCGGATCATCGGCGGCGTCTCGCGTCGCGCGCGGCCGGTAAGAGCACCCGGAAGGTCGTGGGCGGTCCGAGTACCGTCACCGAGCCTCCCGCGTCCGCCACGACAGACCGCACCAGGGCCAGGCCGACACCACGCCCCTCCGCTCCGGCCGGCTTCGTGGAGTACCCCGATGCGAAGATCCTCTCCCGCAGCTCGGTGGGGATCCCCGGACCGCTGTCTGCCACCTCGAGGAGGATCCCGTCGTCCGCGGTCGGCTCCAGGCGCACGGACACCCACCGCTCCTCTGCGCTCGCGGCCGCGTCGAAGGCGTTGTCGACGAGGTTGCCGAGGACGGCGACGGCATCCACGGCGGACAGCGGGGTACGGGGCGTGTCCGGCGCGATGTGCACCCGCCACTCGATGCCCCGCTCCTTGGCCTGGGAGGCCTTGCCGAGGAGCAGCGCGCCCACGGCGGGATCGCCGTGGCGCCGTGCCGTGACCTGATCCACGAGCGATTGACTCTGCCGGGCGGTGTCGGTGAGGATTCCGATCGCCTCGTCTGCACGCCCCAGCTCCATCAGCGCCACTGCCGTGTGCATCCGGTTGCCGTGTTCGTGCGTCTGGGCGCGGAGGGCCTCACCGAGTGTCCGGATCGACTCGTAGGAGGAGACGGCATCGCGGACATCGCCGGGAGGGAGGTCTCCGGCGAAGCGGCGCGTGACGCGTCGGGCGAGGAGCGCTCCGCCGACGCCCAGCAGCACGAGCGCGCCCGTGAGGGCGAGGGAGAGGGGGAGGCGACGGACGAACGTCTGCGCGATGGTCTCGGTGGTGACGCCTGCGGCCACCCACCCCACGGGGTGTCCGTCGGCGAGGACGGGCACGATCGTCCGGACCGACGGTCCGAGCGTCCCCCGGAACTCCTCGGTGAGCGGGCGAAGGGAGGACGGGATCGTCCCGAGGTAGCGCTCGCCGATCCGGTCCGGCTCGGGGTGCGTCACGCGCACGCCGTCCGTCGTCATCACGGTGACGAAATCGAGGTCGGCGGTGGTCAGGACCTCGCGTGCGTACGGCGCGAGATCGCGCGCCGCAGCCTCCCGGTCACCCGTCTGCAGGGCCGACGAGACAAGCGGGGAGGCGGCGATCGCGGAGGCGGTCGCCGCAGTCACGCGCTCCGCCTCTGCCCTGGCCGCCCGCTGGGCCTCCGCGACGAGGAACACGGCCACCAGGATCCCCAGAAGCACCGTCGTCACGAGGAGCAGCACGAAGACGCGAGAGGCGGCGCTGCGCTCGGGGTCAGGGGACGGCATCGTTCTCCTCGATCGTCGACGGTCGGGACCGTGACCAATACGACCACAAATAGGGCGGGGCCGCGACGCCGGGAGACCGTGGAGGAGCAGCGGCACCGGCGCCGCTGCCGCAGACGACGACGTCGACGATCGAGGAGGACGCATGGCGCTCACGACAGGATTCTCTCTTCCCGGATTCCACTGGAGGCGGGGAAAGCACGCCTGGGACCGGCACACCTGGCTCTACGTGTCGGTCATCATCGCGGTGGTGCTCGGCGCCGCCGTCGGCCTGCTGTGGCCCGAGGTAGGACGGGCGTTCGAACCGCTGGGCACGGCGTTCGTGTCGCTGATCAAGATGATGATCGCCCCGATCATCTTCTGCACCATCGTGGTCGGGGTCGGCTCGATCGCGAAGGCGGCGACCGTCGGCAAGATCGGCGGACTGGCGCTGCTGTACTTCCTCACGATGTCGACGTTCGCGCTGGCGATCGGCCTCGTCGTGGGGAACATCATCCATCCCGGTACCGGCCTCGACATGGCGAACGCGAGCTACGAGACGGAGTCGGGCGACGCGAAGACCACGCAGGAGTTCCTGCTCGGCATCATCCCGGCGACGTTCTTCTCGGCGTTCACCGGGGAGAGCGTCCTCCAGGTGCTCTTCATCGCTCTGCTCGTCGGATTCGCGCTTCAGGGCATGGGGGAGCGCGGGGCGCCGATCATGCAGGCGGTCACCCAGCTCCAGAAGCTTGTCTTCCGAATCCTCGGGATGATCCTCTGGTTGGCGCCCGTGGGTGCTTTCGGCGCCATCGCGGCTGTGGTCGGCAAGACAGGGGCGGCGGCGATCTGGAGCCTCGGCGTCCTGATGGTCGCCTTCTATCTCACGTGCATCGTCTTCATCGTGATCGTCCTCGGGCTCCTGCTCTGGGCGGTCACGCGGGTCAACATCTTCGCGCTCATGAAGTACCTTGCCCGGGAGTATCTGCTGATCGTGGGAACGTCCTCGTCGGAGTCGGCGCTTCCCCGGCTCATCGCGAAACTGGAGCACTTGGGCATCTCGAAGCCGGTCGTGGGCATCACCGTTCCCACCGGCTACTCCTTCAACCTCGACGGAACGGCCATCTACCTCACGATGGCGTCGCTGTTCATCGCGACGGGCATGGGGCAGCCCATGTCGATCGGGGAGCAGATCGGCCTCCTCGTCTTCATGATCATCGCGAGCAAGGGGGCCGCGGGGGTGACCGGCGCTGGTCTGGCGACGCTCGCCGGCGGCCTGCAGGCCTACCGGCCCGATCTGGTTGACGGGGTCGGGGTCATCGTCGGCATCGACCGGTTCATGTCGGAGGGGCGCGCCCTGACGAACTTCACGGGAAACGCCGTGGCCACCCTCCTCATCGGCACCTGGACGAAGCAGATCGACCGCGACCGCGTCGGCCGTGTGCTGTCCGGGGAGCTTCCGTTCGATGAATCGACCCTCGACGGGGTGGACCCGCATGCGGCCCCCGCGGCGGATGCTGTCGGCGTCCCGGAGCTGCAGGAGGCAGCGGTCACCGAGATGGCGGCGAAGGAGGAACGGGCCCGCCAGCGCACACTCGGTCGCTGATCTCGACGCAGAGGATGCGGGAGGCCGGACCGGGCTCCCGCATCCGGGCGGTCAACCGCTCTTGCGTCGGAACTCGCGTCGCGTCTGCGGGGCGTTGGCGGCGTGCACGGCGGAATCGCCGTCGAGGTGAGCCTCGCCCTGCCGGTGGTGCGCGTTCTTCTTCTCGAGCGCTTCCTTGAACTTGCGCTTCAGGTCCTCGGAGGAGGAGCCGGCGCCTTCTTCGGTGCTCATGCTCCCGAGCCTAGAGCACGGGCGGACGAGCGGCGAGGGCACCGCGTCGGTCGCGACCGGCCCCGAGGCGGTGAACGGGAACCGATGCGCGGATAACCGGTGACGGGTGATCCAGCATCCGGTGAACATCCGGTGCCCGACGCCGATTCCCCTCGGCGGGGACGGGGAGCGGCGCCATCCTGAGGGGGTGAGAGTCGCGATCGTCACCGAGTCTTTCCTTCCGCACATGAACGGTGTGACCGGATCCGTGATGCAGATCCTCCGTCACCTGGAGCGCCGAGGGCATGACGCCCGTGTGCTCGCTCCGGCCGCGTTCGGCATCCCGGCAGAGCTGCACGGCGCGCCCGTCACCGCGATTCCCAGCGTCCCGCTCCCGGGGTACCGCGACGTGCGGGTGGGCGCGGCGACCACTCGGAGGATCGGCGCGGAGCTCGACCGCTTCCGTCCCGACGTCGTCCACCTGGCGTCGCCGTTCGCGCTCGGGTGGCGGGGCCTGCTCGCTGCAGAACGCGGCGGAGTCGGAACGGTCGCGGCATACCAGACCGACGTGGCTGCGTACACGGAGAGGTATCGCGTCGCGGTCACGACGGGAATCGCCCATGCCCACATCGCTCGACTGCATCGGAGGGCGACCCTTACCCTCGCGCCGTCCACCGAGTCGGCACAGCAGCTGAGCCGGCTCGGCATCGACCGCATCCGGTCCTGGGGGCGGGGTGTGGACGCCGAGCTCTTCCACCCTTCCCGGCGCAGCGACGCGCTCCGGGACGAGTGGGGAGCCGAGATCGTCATCGGCTACGTCGGACGCCTCGCCGCCGAGAAGCAGGTGGAGGATCTCGCCGCGCTGCACGGCATCCCTGACACGCGTCTCGTCATCGTCGGAGACGGCCCCCGGCGGGAGCGGTTGCAGGAGCAGCTTCCCGACGCCCTGTTCCGCGGGCGGCTCGAGGGGGAGGCGCTCGCCGCGGCGCTGGCCTCCTTCGACGTCTTCGTGCATCCGGGGGAGAGCGAGACCTTCGGACAGACGCTCCAGGAAGCGCATGCGAGCGGTGTCCCCGTGGTCGCGACAGGCAGAGGCGGCCCGCTCGACCTCGTCCGGCCCGGCGTCGACGGGTGGCTGTACCGACCAGGAGACCTCGCAGACCTCCGCCGTCGCGTGACCGATCTCGCCGGAGACGAGCGCCGGCGTCGGGCGTTCGGGGAGGCGGGCTGGAGGGCGGTGCAGGGCCGGAGCTGGGCGCACCTCGGAGATCAGCTCCTGGATCACTTCGAGGAGGCGCGGACGCTGTTCGCCGCGGACCGTCGTCTGCGCGCCCGCCGCCTCGTCCGGCCGGAGCCGGCCCCGCCCGCCCCCTCGCGCCGCTGGCGCCGGATCGTCGCCCTCGGCGACTCGGTGACCGAGGGGCTCTGCGACCCCGGACCCGACGGGGCGCTCCGCGGGTGGGCGGACCGGCTCGCACTGCTCCTCGCCGCGCGGGGAGGCCTTCACTACGCGAACCTCGCGATCCGCTCGAAGCGCGTGGCCGATGTCTGCGGCCGGCAGGTGGAGAGGGCGCTGGACCTCCGCCCCGATCTGGTCACCGTGCTGGTGGGCGCCAACGACCTCGTGAAGCACCGCGTCGACGTGGCCGCGCTCGCCGCGAGCCTGGAGACCGCGGTGCGGCGGCTGCGCGCGACGGGTGCCGACGTGATCCTGGTCACCCCGTTCCTGCCCGCCCGCCGCGCGGCGGTGCTGTACGCCCGGCGCTTCTCCGCCTTCGCCACGGCGCTCGCCGGGGTCGCTGCCCGGGCCGGTGCGATCCTCATCGACACGGATCTGCATCCGGAGCTGGGGGAGCGGCAGCACTGGGGCGAGGACCTCGTGCACCTCGGCAGTCGAGGGCACCGCTTCCTCGCCTATCGCGTCGCGGAGGTGCTCGGGGTGCCGCACGCCGACGCGTTGGGAGCGCTGGATGCGGCGTTGCACGAGAACGAGCCGATCGGACGTGCCGCCTGGTGGCGGCAGTACGCGCTCCCGTGGGTGTGGCGACGACTGCACGGCCGCGCCGCGGGGGACGGACGTCGGGCGAAGCATGACGACTACGTCTACCTCGGGCGCTCGACTGTTCCGCAGGACGCCGGCGTGGTCTGACCGACGGGAGGCCTCAGCGTCGTCCCATCCCGCGGTATGTCCAGCCGGCAGCACGCCAGGCTTCGGCGTCCAGACAGTTCCGCCCGTCGATCACGATACGACCCCTCACGAGTCCGCCGGCGTGCTGCGGAGTGAGCTCGCGGCGGTACTCGTCCCACTCCGTGACGACGACGACCGCGTCCGCGTCCCGCAGGGCGTCGTCCCTGGACGCGGCGTACCCGAGTTGCGGATGCCGTGCGCGGGCGTTTTCGATCGCCGCGGGGTCGGTCACCAGGACGTCGGCGCCCAGTCCCCGCAACCGCACGGCCACCTCCAGAGCGGGAGAATCGCGGACGTCGTCGCTGAAGGGCTTGAATGCCGCGCCGAGGACGGCGATCCTCCGCCCGAAGACGAGGCCGCCGAGGGCATCCACCACCAGCCTCACCGCACGATCCCGTCGGCGGAGGTTGATGGCATCCACCTCGTGCAGGAAGCTGACGGACTGCCCGCGTCCGAGCTCTTCGGCGCGGGCCGCGAACGCGCGGATGTCCTTGGGCAGGCAGCCGCCCCCGAACCCGATCCCCGAGCCGAGGTAACGGCGGCCGATGCGCGAGTCGTGTCCGAGTGCTTCGGCGAGGAGGGTGACGTCCGCTCCGGCCGCCTCGGCGACTTCGGCCATGGCGTTGATGAACGAGATCTTCGTGGCGAGGAAGGCGTTGGCGGCCCCCTTCACGAGCTCCGCGGTGGCGAGGTCGGTCACGAGGAACGGCGAACCCGCGTCGATCGCCGCGGCGTACACGCGGCGGAGCAGATCGACGGCGGCGGCGCCCTGCGGGGAGTCCTCGGCGCCCACCACCAGACGGTCGGGGCGGAGGGTGTCATGGACGGCCCAGCCCTCCCGGAGGAACTCGGGGTTCCAGACGAGGGTCGCGCCGGACTCCGCGATCCGACGGGAGAGACGGGCGGCGGTGCCCACCGGGACCGTCGACTTCCCGGCCACCACCGCGCCCGGCCGCAGGTGGGGGAGCAGCCCGTCGATCGCCGCGTCGACGAAGCGGAGATCGGCCGCGGGGCCGGAGTCGGACTGCGGGGTGCCGACCGCGAGGAAGTGCACCTCCGACCCGGAGGCGGCAGCCGGATCCGCGGCGAAGCGCAACCGCCCTGACCGCACCCCGCCCTCGAGGAGCTCGGCGAGGCCGGGCTCGAAGAAGGGCGCGGCACCCGCGGTGAGGTCGGCGACCTTGCCCTCGTCCACGTCGATCCCCACGACATCGTGCCCGAGCGAGGCCATCGCCGCGGCGTGCACCGCCCCCAGATACCCGCATCCGATCACCGACATCCGCATGGGTTCAGCACAGCCGAGCCGTCTCTCGCTCCGGCGCACGCACGGTGAACGCGGGGTGACGGTCGGGTGTCGGGATCGCGCCGCGCGCGGAACCCTCGGGTCTTGACGGACACGCTGGTAGTGTGGTCGAGGGTGACTCCGGTCACCCGACAATTTCACATCGACTCATGGAGCGATCGGCGGAGAAGCTGGTCCCCTGTGGTGGGTTCCTCGGCGCATGTCGGGTGGCTTTCTACTGGTGGCCAGCGCAGGCGAGATTCGCGGGAGTGCCCGCGCGCCCGAACCCTTCCGTTCCGCTCCTTTGAACACGCTCGCGCGTCACACGGATTCGCGAGTCTAAACAAAGAAGGAGAGACCTCTTGGAAGGTCCTGAAATCACCGCCACCGAGGCCATTCTCGACAACGGCCGCTTCGGCACCCGCACCATCCGCTTCGAAACCGGCCGCCTCGCGCAGCAGGCTCAGGGCGCCGTCGCCGCCTACCTGGACGGCGAGACCATGCTCCTGTCGGCCACGAGCGCGGGCAAGCACCCGCGTGAGGGCTTCGACTTCTTCCCGCTGACGGTCGACGTCGAGGAGCGCTCCTACGCCGCCGGCAAGATCCCCGGCTCGTTCTTCCGTCGTGAGGGTCGTCCCTCGACCGAGGCGATCCTGGTCTGCCGTCTGATCGACCGTCCGCTGCGCCCGTCGTTCGTCGACGGCCTGCGCAACGAGGTCCAGATCGTCATCACGGTCCTCTCGATCGCCCCGGGCGAGTTCTACGACGCCCTCGCGATCAACGCCGCGTCCGCGTCGACCCAGATCTCGGGTCTGCCGTTCTCGGGCCCCGTCGCCGGTGTGCGTCTCGCATTCATCCCCGGCCACGGTCAGCATGAGGACCAGTGGGTCGCGTTCCCGACCGCCGAGCAGGTCTCCGAGGCCGTGTTCGACCTGATCGTCGCCGGTCGCGTGGTCACCAAGGCCGACGGCTCCGAAGACGTCGCGATCATGATGGTCGAGGCCGAGGCGACCGAGGGCAGCTGGAACCTGATCAAGGCCGGTGCCACCAAGCCCGACGAGACCATCGTGGCCCAGGGCCTCGAGGCCTCGAAGCCGTTCATCGCCCAGCTCGTCAAGGCCCAGGCCGAGCTCGCCGCCACCGCGTCGAAGGAGCCGGGCGTCTACCCGGTCTTCCCCGCGTACAGCGACGAGGTCTACGACTTCGTGTCCGAGCGCGCGTTCGCCGAGCTGAGCGACGTCTACCAGATCGCCGACAAGACCGAGCGCCAGAACGCCGACGACGCGATCAAGGACCGCGTCAAGGCCGAGCTCATCGAGGCCACCGAGGCGGGTTCGCTCCCGGCCGCGGCCCCGCTGGAGTTCTCCGCGGCGTACAAGTCCGTCACGAAGAAGATCGTCCGCGGTCGCATCCTCACCGAGGGCACCCGAATCGACGGTCGTGGGCTGGCGGACATCCGTCCGCTCGACGCCGAGGTGCAGGTCATCCCGCGCGTGCACGGCTCCGCGATCTTCCAGCGCGGCGAGACCCAGATCATGGGTGTCACCACGCTGAACATGCTCAAGATGGAGCAGCAGATCGACTCGCTGTCGCCCACGACCAGCAAGCGCTACATGCACCACTACAACTTCCCGCCCTACTCGACCGGTGAGACCGGCCGCGTGGGTTCGCCGAAGCGTCGCGAGATCGGGCACGGCTTCCTCGCCGAGCGCGCTCTGGTGCCGGTGCTGCCGAGCCGCGAGGAGTTCCCGTACGCGATCCGTCAGGTGTCCGAGGCGCTGAGCTCCAACGGCTCCACGTCGATGGGCTCCGTCTGCGCGTCGACCCTCTCGCTGCTGAACGCGGGTGTGCCGCTGCGCGCTCCGGTCGCCGGCATCGCGATGGGTCTCGTCTCGGACGAGGTCAACGGGGAGACCCGCTACGCGGCGCTGACCGACATCCTGGGTGCGGAGGACGCGCTCGGCGACATGGACTTCAAGGTCGCCGGTACGAGCGAGTTCGTCACCGCCATCCAGCTCGACACGAAGCTCGACGGCATCCCGTCGTCGGTGCTCGCGGGCGCTCTGACCCAGGCCAAGGACGCTCGACTGACCATCCTCAACGTCCTGAACGCCGCGATCGACGCCCCGGACGAGATGGCGCCCACCGCGCCGCGCGTCATCAGCGTCCAGATCCCGGTGGACAAGATCGGCGAGCTGATCGGCCCGAAGGGCAAGACGATCAACGCGATCCAGGACGAGACCGGCGCGCAGATCTCCATCGAGGAGGACGGCACCGTCTACATCGGCGCGACCGACGGCCCCTCGGCCGAGGCCGCCCGTGCCCAGGTCAACGCGATCGCCAACCCGACCAACCCGGAGGTCGGCGAGCAGTTCCTCGGCACCGTCGTGAAGATCGCCACCTTCGGCGCCTTCATCTCGCTGCTCCCGGGCAAGGACGGTCTCCTGCACGTCACCGAGGTGCGCAAGCTCGCCGGTGGCAAGCGTGTGGAGAACGTCGAGGACGTGCTCTCCGTCGGCCAGAAGATCCTCGTGAAGATCACGAAGATCGACGACCGTGGCAAGCTGTCGCTCGAGCCCGTGCTCGACGACGCGCCCGCTGCGGACGAGGCTCCGGCTGAGGACGCCGCCGAGTAGGACACGGCTGACACGGAACCCGGGCTCCTCCGTCAGGAGGGGCCCGGGTTCCGTCGTCTGTGCCGTGATCGAAACGTTATGGGAAGTTTGCGTGGCGTTCCCCGGATTGGTCGGGACGTTCGCGCACGTCGCATACCCTCGAAGTACGCACCGGGGGGTGCCAGCGAAGCAGTGATGTCGATCGGCTCCGGCCGATCGCGGCGGGGGTGAGAGTATGCGGTTGTTCAGCGTAGGCGCAGGAACACCTGCTGAACGCGCCCCGCAGGAGCATGAGGACCACCCCTCCGCACCCATCCCGATCGTCGGTCCCGGCGTCGGGGAGTCCATCCGCGCCGCCCTCGGCGAGACCGGGTACGAGACGTTCCCGCTCATGCTCGGTGCCGCGGAGTTCGGATGGAACGTCGATCTCGAGACCAGCCACGGCATCCTCGACCGCTACGTGGAGTTCGGCGGCAACGCCATCCATACCGCAGACGGGTTCTCCGGCGGTCGGAGTGAGCACATCCTCGGACAGTGGCTGCGGTCGCGGGACCAGCGCGAGCGCGTGGTCCTGAGCGTGCGCATCGGCGCGCACGCCGACAACCCCGGTCTGGGCTCGGTCAACCTCGTCCGTGCGGTCGAGGGCTCGCTCACCCGGCTCGGCGTCGAGCGCATCGACGTGCTGTACCTGGATGCCACGTTGGATGCGACCACCAACCTCGAGGACACCCTGGCCACGGTCGAGTGGCTCATCGAGGCGGGGAAGATCGGGGCGCTCGGCGCGTACGGCTTCACTCCGGAGAGGCTCGTCGAGGCGCGCATCCTCGCGTCCGCGGGATACCCCAGGATCACGGTGATCGACACACCGTACAACCTCGTGCGTCGGCAGCCGTTCGAGGGCGATCTGCGGCTCGTCGCCGGCGCTCAGAACCTCGCCGTGACGCCGTCCCATGCGCTGGAGCACGGGTTCCTGTCGGGCCGTCATCGGACCAAGGCGATCGCCTCGCGTGGCGTCCGCGGCGAACAGCTGCGGGGTCACCTCAACCGCCGCGGGACCAAGGTGCTGCGGGCGCTCGATCAGGTGGCCGCGGAATTGGCCGTCCCCGTGGCGGCCGTCTCCATCGCGTGGCTGCTCGCGCAGCGTACGGTCGCCGCGCCGATCGTGAACACGTTCGCGACCGACCACGTCGACGAGCTCATGCAGGGCGCTGGTGTCACGTTGTCCCGGGTGCAGGTTGCCGACCTCACCCGCGCGGGCGCCTGAGCGTGCGTCGCCCGTGACATAGGGTGGAAGAGGAAGACCGGCGGATGCTGGCGATGAGGCGAGCGAGCGAGTTGTGACGCACTACATATATCTGGTCAGACACGGTGAACATCAGGATGCCGAGCACGGCCTCGCCGACGGACCCCTGTCGCCGCGCGGCCAGCGGCAGGCGGAGCTCATCGCGGACCGCCTGTCCGGCCTCCCGCTCGACGCCGTGTGGCATTCGCCGCTCCTCCGCGCCGCGGAGACGGCGCGTGCCATCGCCGGCCGGCTCCCGTCCGTGGATCCGGAGCCGTCCGCCCTGCTCTTCGACTGCGTGCCGACGGGGATGACGGAGGAGACGCCGGCGGTGTTCGAGCCCTTCTTCGGTTCTGTGACCGAGGCGGAGATCGAGGCGGGCCGCGCGCAGATGTCGGATGCTGTCAACGAGTTCCTCGTGCGGAAGACCGGCGACGTGCACGAGGTGCTCATCACTCACAACTTCGTGATCTCGTGGTTCGTGCGGGAGGTCCTCGCCGCGCCGGATTGGCGCTGGATGACTCTCAACCAGTCACATTGCGGTCTGACGGTGATCGCCCAGAAGCAGGGACGGCCGTGGACCCTGCTCACGCACAACGACACCGGCCATCTTCCGATGGAGCTGCGGACGGGCATCCCGGACGCGCTGCTGGTGTGATCGACGCCTCCGCGTGCCGCGACCTCCGCCCGACGCCCGGAAATAGACTGGACGCATGACCACGAAGGTAGCCCTCGTCGGCGGGACCGGAAAGCTCGGAACGATCATCGGCGCCGTGATCGCTGAGCTGGACGGCTTCGAGGTGAGCCGCGTCCTGACGTCGGCGAGCGACCTCTCGGAGCTCGCGGGTGCCGACCTCGTGATCGACGCTTCCACACCGCAGGTCAGCATCGACGTAGTGCGCACGGCGGTGGATCACGGTCTCAACATCCTCGTCGCCACCTCCGGCTGGTCGGCGGAGCGGATCGCCCTCGTCCGGCCGCTCGTCGAGGCCGCCGACACCGGGGCGGTCTTCATCCCGAACTTCTCCCTCGGCTCGGTTCTCGGCTCGGCCCTCGCCGCGGCCGCCGCACCCTACTTCGGTTCGGCGGAGATCGTCGAGGCGCACCGGGAGACCAAGGTCGACTCGCCGAGCGGGACGGCCGTCCGCACCGCGGAGCTCATCGCCGCCGCGCGTGCGACCCAGGGTCCGGTGAGTGCGCCGCATGCGGATCAGCGCGCCCGAGGACAGCAGGTCGGCAGCGTGCCCATCCACTCGCTCCGCCGTCCAGGGGTGATCGCCAAGCAGGAGGTCATCCTGTCCGGTCCGGGGGAGTCGCTGACCTTCACGCATGACACCACCGACCCGGCCCTGGCGTATGCGCCGGGGATCCGCCTGGCCGTGCCCTATGCGGCCACCGCCACCGGCGTCGTGGTCGGCCTGGAGAACATGCTCGACATCGGCCTCCGCTCGTGATGTCGCGGATCGGGGTCGGGCTGATGGCTGCGGCCCTCCTGCTCTACCTCGTCGTGGCGGGCTGGCTGGCCGTCATGTTCCTCGCCGTGGGGACGCCCGTCTCCATCGGGATGGGCATCACGCTCCTCGTGCTCGCACCTGTGGGTGGGTGGGCGCTGGTGCGCGAGATGCTCTTCGGGTTCGGTGCCGACCGCCTGGGCCGGCTGCTCGACGCCGAGGGCGGCATGCCGCCGGTCGAGACCGAGCTGACGCCCAGCGGACGCATCGCCCGCAAGGATGCGGACGCGCTCGTCGCGCGGTACACGGCGGAGGCGGAGGCGGCGCCCACCGACTGGCGGGCGCGCTATCGCCTCGGCGTCGTGCAGGACGCGGCCGGACGCCGCAAGGACGCCAGGGCGAGCATTCGGCGGGCGATCAGCCTGTCCCGCGCCTGACGTCGGACGGGTTCAGGCCAGCGTCGCCTCGAGCGTGATCTCGATGCCCGCGAGCGCCTGGGACACCGGGCATCCGGTCTTCGCCGCCTCGGCGATCTCCCGGAACTTCTCGGCGGTCAGACCCGGCACGGTGGCGTTGACGTTGAGGTGGCTGCCGGTGATGCCGACGCCGGGCTTGAACGTCACCGAGGCGCTGGTGTCGACGCGCTCCGGGGGCGTGCCGTTCTCGGCGAGCGCGTGCGAGAGCGCCATGCTGAAGCAGGACGCGTGGGCTGCGGCGATGAGCTCCTCCGGCGTCGTGGTCGTGTCGCTGCCCTCGCTGCGGGACTTCCAGTCGATCGGGAACGTGCCCAGATGCGAGGAGGAGAAGGCGACCGTGCCGGAACCCTCCGTGAGCGATCCGGTCCAGGTCGCGGCGGCTTCACTGGTGACGGGCATGATTCCTCCGGTTCTGACGCCACCGGGGGAGCGGCGTCGCTTGGTGGTCAGCCTACCGAGCGACCGGGCCGTCGGGAACCGGCGTCAGGCGGCGCGGCGCGGTCGTCCGGTGAGCCCGACGCGCTGCAGCAGGAGGTAGAGCTGGCAGCCCAGGCAGAAGGCGAACGCGGCGTTGAGGAAAGCGGCGAGGAACGCCGCAGCGGTGGCGATCGGCAAGGCCCACGGCACGCCGGCGAGGTGGAGCAGGAGGCCGAGTCCCACCACGACGAGGCCGACGCCCTGGGCGAACCGCGGGGGACGGGGGTCCTCCAGCTCGGCGGGTGGCGCGAGGCGCGGACGGACGAGGCGGCGGTAGAGGACGCCCCACGGTGCGGTGGCGGGAGAGACGACGCCCCAGAGGAACAGGAGCGCGATCAGCGTGGCGAGGAGGAAGCCAGGGTCGAGGACGCGCGCGACAGGCCCTGCGGCGGAGACCGCCCAGCCGCCTCCTCCGATGAACGCGAACTCCGACGATGCCGTGAGCGCGAACCAGCGATCGGCGGTCCGCGCGGTGGAGATCCCGATGAGGGCCAGGAACGTCGCGACGGCGAGCAGGACTGCGGTGATCCCGGCGGCGAATCGGGGCCCGCGCGGATCGATTCCGGGGGGAGGGGTCATCATCTGCTCCAGACGGCGGCGAGGGCGTGGGTCAGGCTCTCGCGAGCGGGTATGCCCGCAAACCGGGCCTTGACGCGCCCGGTGGCGTCGAGCACGAAGGTGGTCGGTGTCTGCAGCACACGGTAGCGCGCGGAGAGATCCGGACGGTGCGTGAGATCGATCTCGATGTGCGCGAGGCCGGCGTCCCCGGACGCATAGGAGCCCAGAAGACGACGCACCTGGGGGCAGCGGGCGCAGGTCTCCGTGCTGAACTGCACGAGCGTCGCGGTGGCACCCAGCGCCGCGCCCTGCGCATCGGCCGGATCGAACCGCAGATCGCCGCCGTCGCGGCGGCGGCCCTCTCTCCCGCGGAGCACGAGACCGACCACGGTGGCGAGCACCAGAAGCGCTGCCAGGGCGGCGAAAGCGAGCGCGGGGGACATCCCTCGAGGCTAGAGCCGCGGCTGTGGAAGCGTCGCGATGTTTCAGTACGTGACGCGCGGATCGCGTCACGGTCACCGCCTCCGACGGGAGCGGGGCGGGTATCCTGACAACCATGAGCGCCGCTGTCCCGACTCCGTACGAAGACCTGCTCCGCGATGTGCTCGAGACGGGCACGCACAAGAGCGATCGCACCGGGACGGGGACCACGAGCGTGTTCGGTCGCCAGATCCGCTTCGACCTCGCGCAGGGGTTCCCCCTCATCACCACGAAGCGCGTCCATTTCAAGTCCATCGCGTACGAGCTGCTCTGGTTCCTGCGCGGCGACTCCAACGTCCGCTGGCTGCAGGAGAACGGCGTCTCGATCTGGGACGAGTGGGCGGACGAGGACGGCGACCTCGGCCCGGTGTACGGCGTCCAGTGGCGGTCCTGGCCGACTCCCGACGGCGGCAGCATCGATCAGCTGACCGAGGTCATCGAGCAGATCCGGCGCTCACCCGACTCGCGGCGCCTGCTCGTCTCCGCCTGGAATCCCGCGGACATCCCGGACATGGCCCTCGCACCGTGCCACGCACTGTTCCAGTTCTACGTCGCCGACGGAAAGCTCTCCTGCCAGCTCTACCAGCGCAGCGCGGACATGTTCCTCGGCGTCCCCTTCAACATCGCCTCCTACGCGCTGCTGACGATGATGATCGCGCAGCAGGTGGGGCTGGAGCCCGGCGACTTCGTGTGGACCGGCGGGGACTGCCACGTCTACGACAACCACGTCGAGCAGGTGCGCGAGCAGCTCACGCGAGAGGCCTACCCGTACCCGACGCTGCGCTTCGCGCGGAAGCCGGAGTCGATCTTCGACTACCGGTTCGAGGACTTCGTCGTCGAGGACTACCAGCACCACGCACCGATCAGGGCGGCGGTGGCGGTATGACCTGGGTGGGGCTCATCTGGGCCGAGGCCGCCGGCGGCGTGATCGGCGCCGAGGGCGGCATGCCCTGGTATGTGCCGGAGGATCTGGCGCACTTCAAGGAGACCACCCAGGGCGCGCCGGTCGTCATGGGACGCAAGACCTGGGATTCGCTGCCCGAGCGATTCCGCCCCCTGCCCGGTCGCGACAACATCGTCGTGACCCGCCAGCAGGACTGGACCGCGGAGGGCGCCCGCCGTGCGGCCACGGTGTCCGAGGGCGTCCGCGGTCGGGAGAAGGTGTGGATCATCGGCGGCGCGGAGATCTTCCGTCAGGTGATCGCCGATGCCGACCGCCTCGAGGTCACGGAGCTCGACCTCGAGGTCGACGGCGACACCTTCGCTCCGCCGAAGACCGGATGGCGCGTGGTGGATGAGGGGGAGTGGCAGACCTCCCGCACCGGTGTCCGGTATCGCTTCCTGAGGTACGAGCGCTGATGCCCACCGCACTGATCACCGGAGCCAGCGCCGGGCTGGGCGCCGAGTTCGCCCGTCAGCTGGCTCGTCGGCGCGCCGATCTCGTGCTCGTCGCCCGCTCGGAGGAATCGCTGTCCGCTCTCGCGGGGGAGCTGCGCGGCGAGTGGGGAGTCGCTGTCGAGGTCCTCCCGGCCGATCTGTCCGAGGAGGCCGGCGTCGAGCGCGTCGCGGCTCGACTCCGCGATCGGGACGACCCGATCGACCTGCTCGTGAACAACGCCGGGTTCGGGTTGCCGTTGCAGTTCGCCGACAACGACATCGAAGACGAGGTGCGGCACCTGCGCGTGCACGTCGAGGCCTCCATGCGCCTGATGCATGCGGCCCTGCAGACCATGCGGAGGCGGGGAGGCAGGATCATCAACGTCGCGTCGGTGGCCGGGTTCATCTCGCGGTCGACGTACTCGGCGTGCAAGGCCTGGCTCATCGACTTCAGCCGATGGGCGAACACGGCCTACGGTCCGGACGGCGTGAGCGTCACGGCGCTCTGCCCCGGTTTCACACACACCTCCTTCCACGAGCGGATGGGCCTCGCGGTCGGCGAGGAGAGCGTGCCGACCTTCCTGTGGCTCGATGCCCGCGATGTCGTTCGCGAAGGGCTCCGCGACGCCGCGCGCGGGAAGTCCGTGTCCATCCCCTCGCTGCGCTACAAGGCCGTCGTGGCCGCGACGAAGGTGCTGCCCCGATCCTTCACTGCGGCTATAGCCCGTCGCGGCCGGGTCTGACGCTTCCGGTCAGCGGAATCGCCCGAGGCGGATCCCGGCGAGAGCGAGCGTGCTGCCGAGGTGCTCCCACCGGTGCGCACGGTACCCGGACTCCTCCCGGAGCTCGCGTTCCGCGGCGGCACGCGGGTCCTCGCCGTCGGTGCCGCCGGCGGGCACCTCGACGGACGGGCCGATCGTGTAGCGATCGACGGTGACCAGGCAGACCCGGTCGTCGGCGTCCATCGCGACGATGAAGACCGCCGGGTTCTTGACCGTCATCACGCCGTAGACGCCCGGGCCGCCCGGCCTGGTGACGTCGTCCTCGCGGACGCGGATCCAGGCGTTCTCGTAGGTCGTGCGTGAGGCGTGCGCGATCCAACCCATCGTGCGAGCCTACGGCCGACGGAGCAGGAGCATGCGGACGCGTCCGCGACAGCGGCATCCGACCCGATACGCTGGACGCATGACGCACTCGGGCAACCCTTTCGGACAGGTTCTCGTCGCGCTCGTCACTCCGATGACGGCCGACGGCGAAGTCGACTGGCCCGCCGTCGAGAAGCACATCGATGACGTGATCACCGCAGGCGCGGACGGCATCGTCGTGACGGGAACGACCGGCGAGACCTCGACCCTGACGGACCCCGAGAAGCTCAAGCTCGTCGAGGTCGGTAAGTCCGTCTCCGCAGGCCGCGCGAAGATCATCACCGGCGGCGGATCGAACGAGACCGCGCACGCCATCGAGCTGTACAAGGCCAGTGAGAAGGCCGGCGCCGACGGCATCATGATCGTCACGCCGTACTACAACAAGCCGACGCAGGCGGGCATCCTCACGCACTTCCGGCTCGTCGCCGACGCCACCGACCTGCCGGTCATCCTGTACGACATCCCCGGGCGGACCGGGGTCCCGATCAAGTACGAGACGATCCTCCGGCTCGCGAAGCACCCGAACATCCTCGCGGTGAAGGATGCCAAGGGCGACTTCTCCGAGGTGAGCCGTGTGCTCAACCAGACCGACCTCATGTACTACTCCGGTGACGACGCGAACGTGCTGCCGCACCTGTCGATCGGGGCGACCGGCCTCATCGGCGTGACGGCGAACGTCGCCGCTGCTCCGTACCGGACCATCATCGATGCGGTGAACCGGGGCGACCTCGCCACCGCGACGGCCGAGCACAAGCGACTGGAGCCGCTCGTCCGGGCGGTCATGACGCACGTCCCCGGAACGGTCGCCGCGAAGTACATCCTGCACGGGCTGGGCCGTATCTCCAGTCCGCGTGTCCGCCTTCCCCTCGTCGGCCCGGAGGAGTGGGAGGCCGCCCTCATCGAGGACGAGCTCGATCTCGTCAGCGGCGTGCCGGGGGCGGACTTCTCGAACTTCCGGCCCGACCGCAACGCGGCCGCGGGCGGCGCCCTGCCGAAGGTGCACGGCACGACGCGCTGAGCCGCGTCACCATGAACGAACGGACGCGTGGAGTGTCCGACTGAGGAGACAGCATGTCCATTCCCCTGGCCGAACCGTCCGCTCTCGACGAAGGGACGCTCCGGGTCATCCCGATCGGCGGCCTGGGGGAGATCGGTCGCAACATGACCGTGTTCGAGTACGCGGGCAAGATCCTGATCGTGGACTGCGGGGTCCTCTTCCCGGAGGAGCACCAGCCGGGCGTCGACCTCATCCTCCCCGATTTCGAACCCATCCGCGATCGTCTCGACGACATCGTGGGCGTGGTGCTGACACACGGGCACGAAGACCACATCGGGGCCGTTCCCTACCTGCTGCGGCTGAAGAGCGACATCCCGCTGATCGGCTCCGGACTCACGCTCGCCCTCGTCGAGGCGAAGCTGAAGGAGCACCGCATCAAGGCCTTCACCCTGACGGTGAAGGAAGGTCAGCAGGAGAAGGTCGGACCGTTCGACCTCGAGTTCGTCGCGGTGAACCATTCCATCCCGGACGCGCTGGCCGTCGCGATCCGCACCCCCGCGGGCATGGCACTCGCCACCGGCGACTTCAAGATGGACCAGCTGCCGCTGGACGGCCGCATCACCGATCTGCGCGCGTTCTCGCGCCTGGGGGAGGAGGGGGTCGACCTCTTCCTCGTCGACTCCACGAACGCCGACGTGCCCGGCTTCACGCCCACGGAGCGCTCCATCGGCCCTGTCCTCGACCAGGTCATCGGCAAGGCTCCGCGGCGGGTGATCGTCGCAAGCTTCTCCAGCCACGTGCACCGCGTGCAGCAGGTCATCGACGCCGCGCACGCGCACGGACGTCGGGTCGCGTTCCTCGGCCGCAGCATGGTCCGCAACATGACGATCGCGGAGCAGCTCGGCTACCTCAAGGTCCCGGCGGGGGTGCTGATCGACTTCAAGAAGGCGCGCGACCTCCCGGACGAGCAGATCGTCTACATGTCGACCGGTTCGCAGGGGGAGCCGATGGCCGTGCTGAGCCGCATGGCCAACATGGACCACGCCATCGAGGTGAGCGAGGGCGACACGGTCATCCTGGCGTCGAGCCTCATCCCGGGCAACGAGAACGCCGTCTACCGCGTCATCGACGGGCTCACGAAGCTGGGCGCGAACGTCGTGCACAAGGCCAACGCGCGGGTGCACGTGTCGGGGCACGCCGCGGCCGGCGAGCTGCTCTACTGCTACAACATCCTCCAGCCGAAGAACGTCCTCCCTGTCCACGGGGAGTACCGGCACCTGATCGCCAACGCCAAGCTCGCCCAGGACACCGGGATCCCCGAGCAGAACACGATCATCGCCTCCAACGGCACCGTGATCGACCTGAAGGATGGTGTCGCCCGGGTGGCCGGGCAGCTCGACCTCGGGTTCGTCTACGTCGACGGCTCGACCGTCGGCGAGATCACCGATGCCGACCTCAAGGACCGCCGCATCCTCGGTGAGGAGGGGTTCATCTCGGTCATCGTCGTGGTGGACGCCGCCACCGGGCGCATCATCTCCGGTCCGGAGATCCATGCCCGCGGTGTCGCCGAGGACGACGCGGTCTTCGACGACGTCGCACCGAAGATCGTCGCCGCCCTGAAGGAGGCGTCCGGCAACGGCGTGCGCGACACGCACGCGCTGTCGCAGGTGGTGCGTCGCACGATCGGCCGCTGGGTGAACCAGAAGCTGCGCCGTCGTCCGATGATCGTCCCTCTCGTCATCGAGGCCTGACCCTCGGATCACGGCGCGCCCTCGCGCGCCGTGATCGTCGAGTTCCGCGTGGTGACGCGGAGATGTCGGTCTCGGGTCGTACCGTGGAGGCATGGCCAGGAGCAGCACCAAGACCGAGCGCGCCTCGACGAGCGCCCCGTCGCGCCCCAAGCGGCAGGCGGCTCCGAAGGCGCAGCCCGCTCCGAAGAAGTACATCGACGAGGCGGACAAGCCGCCCATCGCCGCGCGCGCCTGGAACGGGCTCGCGCACGGCGTCGGCGGACTATTCCGGGCCTTCGGGCCCGAGACGCTGCAGAAGGACGACCGCAGAGACGGCTTCCCGTTCCTGCTGGTGATCCTGGCGGCGCTCGGCGCCGTCAACGAGTGGTTCTTCATCGGCAACCAGGTCGCGGCGAACATCAGCGCCTACTCGGTGGGGCTCTTCGTCGGCCGGGTGGCCTTCATCATGCCGGTGCTGCTGCTCCTTCTGGCGGGATGGCTGTTCCGGCACCCGTCGTCCGTGCACGACAACGGGCGCATCGGCATCGGCTTCGGGATGTTCGTGCTCGCTCTGGCGGGCATCTTCCACGTCGCCGGCCCTCGTCCCCACCCGAACCAGGGCATGCCCGCGCTGAGCGAGTCGGGCGGTCTGCTCGGGTGGCTCGTGGGGCAGCCACTGACGTACCTGACCGACATCCCGGCCTACATCATCCTCGGGCTCCTCGCCGCCCTCAGCATCCTCATCCTCACGAAGACCCCGCCGAACCGCATCGGTGCGCGCCTGGGAGACCTCTACGCGTGGATGTTCGACGCCGAGCGCCCGCAGAAGCCGGCGAAGGACACCGCGGACGCGGTCGACGAGGCCGATAAGGTCGACGATCCGGACGTGCTGCCCTGGTGGCGGCGCAACAAGACCGGTCGCGAGGAAGACCCCGACGAGGGGACCCTCGCCTCGGACGACATCACCGCGCTGCTGTCCACGAGCGAGGCCACCCCGGCGTACGACCAGGCCGTCACGGTGGCGAACCCCTACGACGCGGCGACCGAGGTGCTCAGCGACGTCCGCTCGGTGACCGACGCGCTCGCAGAGCAGCAGACGACTGCGCTCCTGGACGACGAGTCCGACACCGGCGAGATGCCGGAGCTCCCCGGACTCGACGGCTTCGGCACGGAGGGGCCCGGCGACCGCGGCCCGCAGGCGCCGGTGGCCCCGTACATCCTTCCGTCGCCCGGCGTGCTGTCCGAGGGACCGCCCTCGGTCGCGCGGTCCGAGGCGAACGACCGGATCGTCGAGCAGATCACGAGCGTCCTCGACCAGTTCAAGGTAGACGCCAAGGTCACCGGCTTCTCCCGCGGCCCGACGGTCACGCAGTACGAGGTCGAGGTCGGCCACGGCGTCAAGGTCGAGAAGATCCTCCAGCTCAGCAATAACTTCGCCTACGCCGTCGCCTCCAACGACGTCCGCATCCTCTCGCCGATCCCCGGCAAGAGCGCGATCGGCATCGAGATCCCGAACACCGACCGCGAGACGGTCGCTCTCGGCGACGTGCTGCGGTCGGCCGCCGCGCAGAAGAGCACGCACCCGCTCACGATCGGCGTCGGCAAGGATGTCGGCGGCAACTTCGTCGTCGCCAACCTCGCGAAGATGCCGCACCTCCTGGTCGCCGGTTCCACCGGCTCCGGTAAGTCCAGCTTCGTGAACTCGATGATCACGAGCCTGCTCATGCGGGCGCGCCCGTCCGACGTGCGCATGGTCCTCATCGACCCGAAGCGCGTCGAGCTGACCAGCTACGCCGGTGTTCCGCACCTGATCACCCCCATCATCACGAACCCGAAGAAGGCGGCCGAGGCGCTGCAGTGGGTCGTGAAGGAGATGGACATGCGGTATGACGACCTCGCGTCGTTCGGCTTCCGCCACATCGACGACTTCAACCGGGCCGTGCGTGCGGGCGAGGTGGAGGTGCCTCCGGGAAGCGAACGGGTGCTCAAGCCGTACCCGTACCTCCTCGTCGTGGTCGACGAGCTCGCGGACCTCATGATGGTCGCCCCGCGCGACGTCGAGGACTCGATCGTCCGCATCACGCAGCTCGCTCGCGCCTCCGGCATCCACCTGGTTCTCGCCACGCAGCGCCCGAGCGTCGACGTCGTCACCGGCCTCATCAAGGCGAACGTGCCGTCCCGTCTCGCGTTCGCTGTCACGAGCGTCACCGACAGCCGGGTGATCCTCGACAGTCCCGGCGCCGACAAGCTCATCGGCCAGGGTGACGCGCTCTTCTCGCCCATGGGCTCGTCGAAGCCGTTCCGACTGCAGGGTGCGTGGGTCGACGAGAAGGAGATCGACGCGGTCGTCAAGCACGTCACGCGTCAGGCGCGTCCCGAGTACCGTGCCGACGTCCAGGAGGCGATGGAGCCGGCGAAGAAGAAGGAGGTCGACGAGGACATCGGCGACGACCTCGAGCTCCTGCTCGCGGCCGCCGAGCTCATCGTCTCCTCGCAATTCGGATCCACTTCCATGCTGCAGCGCAAGCTGCGGGTCGGCTTCGCCAAGGCCGGACGCCTGATGGATCTCCTCGAGTCGCGTGAGGTCGTCGGCCCTTCGGAGGGCTCGAAGGCGCGCGATGTGCTCGCGACCCCCGAGCAGCTGCCGCAGGTCATGGCGAAGCTCCGCGGAGAAGACGTCCCGTCGGCTCCGTCGGCTCCGGCGGCTCCGGCTGCGCCCGCGGCCGCGGCGGTGCCTGCCGAACGTGATCCGTTGGAGGCGCAGTACGACGGCCTGCCGGTCGTCGAAGCGGAAGGCGACGAAGACGCCTGGGGCCTGACGGGACGCGACTGATGGCGATCCCTCGGCAGCTCCCCAACGCCATCACGGTGGCGCGCATCCCGCTCGCCGTCGTGTTCTTCGTCCTCCTGCTCCTCGGCGGGACGTACGGCCTCGCCGATCTCACCGTGCGCTGGATCGCCGCCGTCCTCTTCATCGTCGCCATCTCGACCGACTGGGTCGATGGCTACCTCGCGCGTCGATACGACATCGTCAGCGACTTCGGAAAGCTGTGGGACCCGATCGCGGACAAGCTCCTCACCGGCGCGGGATTCGTGGGGCTCGCGATCCTGGACGAGGTCTCCTGGTGGATCGTGGTGATCATCCTCGTCCGCGAGTGGGGGATCACCATCCATCGGCTGGTCGTCGCGAGCGAGCACGTTGTCGCGGCCGCCTGGATGGGCAAGATCAAGACGGCCTTCCAGGGCGTCGCCCTCGGCTGGGCTCTCCTGCCGCTGCACGTGTTCATCGGGCTCGGCCCGTGGACGGTCGTGACGACCGTCCTCATGGTGATCGTGCTCGTGCTCACCGTCGTCAGCGGGATCGACTACATCGTCGCGCAGGTGCGCGGCGCGCGTCAGAGCCGATGAGCGGCACGACGCCAGCCGAGGCTCTGGAAGCTCTGCGTGAGCGAGGCTGGACCCTCGGTGTCGCGGAGTCGCTCACCGGCGGTGCGGTGTGCGCGGCGCTCGTCGCGATTCCCGGCGCCTCCGCGGTGCTCCTCGGCGGCGTCGTCGCCTACGCCACCCCCGTCAAGCACACGCTGCTCGGCGTCGACACCGACCTGCTGGAGCGATACGGGCCGGTGTATCCGGAGGTCGCGCGGCAGATGGCTGCCGGAGTGCGCGGCGCCGTCGCGGTGGATGGTCTCCCCGCCGATGTCGGGGTGTCCACCACGGGGATCGCGGGCCCGGAGTCCCCGGATGGGCAGCCCGTGGGCACCGTCCACATCGGCGTGATCACCCCGACAGTGAGCCGGACCCGACCGTTCCACTTCGAGGGGGACCGCGAGGCGGTGCGAGCGCAGACGGTCGCGGCGGTCCTCGATGTGCTGGCCGCGGCGCTGCGGGAATAGCGACCCGCCGCGTCATGTTGATAGGGATGTGCTCACATTTAAACCACAGAGTGCAAGGGTAGATTCTGTGCAAGCCAGGAGGACTAGACTGGCCGTCTCTTCGAGGGAGACCTCGATTCATGAACTGCGGAGGAGGTTCCGATGATTCTTGTACGACAGGAGATCGGCGACGTGCTGAGGGACTTCCGTCTGCAGAAGGGGCGGACGCTCCGGCAGGTCGCGAGCAAGGCGTCCGTCGCCCTCGGCTATCTCAGTGAGGTCGAGCGCGGACAGAAGGAGGCATCGAGTGAGATCCTCGCTTCGGTCGCAGAGGCGCTCGACGTCCCCATCTCCACGATCATGCGCGAGGTCGGGGACCGCATCTCGGTGCTCGAAGGCATTCAGGTCTTCCCCGACGTGGTCCCGGACGACCTGGTCGCCTCCGTGGAGCCCGAGCTCTCGCTCCGCTGACACTCGGAGATCACCCTTATGCGACGCAGTGAGTTCCTGCGCGCCGTCGACGCCGAGTTCCATGCCCGAGCCTCTTCTCTGGTGAATGACCTCGTGCTCTCCGGCATGGGGGGACGAACGGCGCTCGAGGCTCTCGAAGCCGGGGTGCCTCCGCGCGATATCTGGCTCGCGCTCTGCGCCGACATGGACGTCCCCGAATCCCGTCGCCACGGCGTGGGGCGTCTGGAGCCGCGCGGCCGGTGACGGCGGCTTCCCGGGTGTGCGGAAGTCCGACACGCCCAACCGGCGTGTTGTCGAAAATCTGTTCGAACCAGGCGTAGTCTTCTGCACAAGTGGTCAGACGGTTCTGATCCCCACGATCCCCGGCTCCTCGACGCAATGTCGGAGGCCCGCCGTACCGTGAGGTCCAGGCTGAAAAGCCATACGCCTTGTCGGAGAGTTCCTTCCGCCGGAAGAGCCGCGACAGCCTACAGGCGGCAGCACACGCGCAGAAGGAGCACACCATGCCATCACCCGCCGACCGCGAGAAGTCCCTCGAGACCGCCCTCGCCCAGATCGACCGCCAGTTCGGAAAGGGCTCGGTCATGCGGCTGGGCAGCGATGAGCGTGCCCCTGTGGCCGTTATCCCCACCGGCTCCATCGCCCTCGACGTCGCCCTCGGCGTGGGAGGCCTGCCGCGTGGCCGCATCGTCGAGATCTACGGCCCGGAGTCCTCCGGTAAGACGACGCTGACGCTGCATGCCATCGCCAACGCCCAGCGGGCCGGCGGCATCGCGGCGTTCATCGATGCCGAGCACGCGCTCGACCCCGACTACGCCGCGAAGCTCGGCGTCGACATCGACGCTCTTCTCGTCTCCCAGCCCGACACGGGTGAGCAGGCGCTCGAGATCGCCGACATGCTCGTGCGTTCCGGAGCCATCGACCTCATCGTCGTGGACTCGGTGGCGGCCCTGGTGCCGCGTGCCGAGATCGAGGGTGAGATGGGCGACTCCCACGTGGGTCTCCAGGCCCGCCTCATGTCGCAGGCGCTGCGCAAGCTCACCGGTGGGCTGAACCAGACCAACACCACGATGATCTTCATCAACCAGCTGCGCGAGAAGATCGGCGTGTTCTTCGGCTCGCCCGAGACCACCGCCGGTGGTAAGGCGCTGAAGTTCTACGCCTCCGTGCGTATGGACATCCGCCGCATCGAGACGCTCAAGGACGGCACGGACGCGGTAGGTAACCGCACCCGCGTCAAGATCGTCAAGAATAAGATGGCCCCGCCGTTCAAGCAGGCGGAGTTCGACATCCTCTACGGCGTCGGTATCTCCCGCGAGGGCAGCCTGATCGACTTCGGTGTCGAGCACGGGATCGTCAAGAAGTCCGGATCCTGGTACACCTACGACGGCGATCAGCTGGGCCAGGGCAAGGAGAACGCGCGAACGTTCCTGCTCAACAACGCCGACATCGCCTTGGCGATCGAGAGTCAGATCAAGCAGAAGCTCGGTATCGGCGGCCCGGCCGCGGCTCCGGGTGCTGATGAGCTGGCTGAGCGTCGCCCGGCCTGATGAGTGATCAGCGTGGGGGCGATTCCGAGCGGATCGCCCCCATCATCCCTCTCTTCGGCGGAGCTGCGCGCACCGAGCGTCCGGCTGATAGCGGGGCAGACGACCCGTCGTTCGCTCGGCCTGTGCGGTCTGGGTCGCAGGCGGACGCTGCGGGACTCTGGCGCTCGACGTGGCACGAGCCCGCGCCCGCAGGGTCATCGTCGGCTGACGATGGTTCCCCCAGCGCCCGGCACCCCGCTCGTGGTGCCTCGACGCGAGCCGCTTCCGGGGGCGGGAAGACCACCAGGTTGCGCGCCGTCGGCGGCGTGTCCCGAGCGACAGAAGAGGGAACGGACGCAGAGAGCGACGCGTCGGCGGAGGAGATCCGAACGACGGCGGAGGAGTCGTTGGTGCGGAAGCTGCGAACGCGGTCGCTGTCGATCTCCGAGGCCCGGCTGGTGTTGAAGGGACACGGACTCGCCACGGACGCCATCGACGACGTGATCGACGACTTCGTACGGCGGGGTTACCTCGACGACGCCGTGCTCGCGGAGCTCCTCGTGACGTCCGGTGTCGAACGCAAGGGGCAGGGCCGGGTCGCCCTCTCCCGAGCGCTGTCGCAGCGGGGCATCCCCCGTGAGGTCATCGACGCGGCTCTCGACGAGCTTCCCGACGACGACGCCGAGCGGGCGCTGGAGTTCGCCCGGACCAAGGCCCGCTCCATGGGACGTCTCGATCCGGACGCGGCGCTTCGCCGATTGGTCGGACAGCTGGCTCGCCGCGGGTACGGGGGAGCGGTCGCCATGAACGCGGCGAAGACGGCGCTGCGAGAAGCCTCGTTCGGCGGGGGCCCCTCCGGCGTCCGGTTCGTGGATTCCGACTGACGGTTCGCACGCGATCGGCTCTCGGTGACGCTCGTACAATGGGAGCATCATGACTATCCCCCGCAGCGAACCGACGATCATCAGCGCGTCGTCGGCGGCCGTCGACGACGACGGGCGCCAGCGATCCTACGAAGTGCGCACCTTCGGCTGCCAGATGAACGTCCACGACTCCGAGCGTCTAGCCGGATCCCTGGAGAGCGCCGGCTACATCCGCGCTGAGGCCGGAGCCGAAGCCGACGTGGTGATCATCAACACCTGCGCCGTCCGAGACAACGCCGCCGGGAAGCTGTACGGCACCCTCGGGCACCTGGCCGCCGTCAAGCGCCGCAAGGCCGGGATGCAGATCGCCGTCGGCGGCTGTCTAGCGCAGATGGACAAGCAGGCCGTGCTTGACAAGGCTCCCTGGGTCGACGTGGTCTTCGGCACGCACAACATGGGGTCCTTGCCCGGTCTCCTGGAGCGCGCGCGCCACAACGGCGATGCCGAGCTCGAGATCCTCGAGTCCCTCGAGGTGTTCCCGTCGACCCTCCCCACCAAGCGCGACTCCGCGCACAGCGGCTGGGTGTCGATCTCCGTCGGCTGCAACAACACCTGCACCTTCTGCATCGTCCCGAGCCTCCGGGGCAAGGAGAAGGACCGTCGGCCGGGAGACATCCTCAACGAGATCCGCCTGCTGGTGGAAGACGGCGCCATCGAGGTGACGCTCCTCGGGCAGAACGTGAACTCGTACGGGGTGGAGTTCGGCGACCGTCAGGCGTTCGGCAAGCTCCTCCGTGCCGCCGGCGAGATCGAGGGCCTCGAGCGCATCCGCTTCACGAGCCCGCATCCCGCCGCCTTCACGGACGACGTGATCGACGCGATGGCGGAGACGCCCGCCGTCATGCCGCAGCTCCACATGCCGCTGCAGTCGGGGAGCGACCGGATCCTCAAGGCGATGCGCCGTTCCTACCGCAGCGAGCGCTTCCTGGGCATCCTCGACCGCGTCCGCGAGCGCATCCCGCATGCGGCCATCACGACCGACATCATCGTCGGCTTCCCCGGCGAGACCGAGGAGGATTTCGAGGAGACGATGCGCGTCGTCGAGCTGTCGCGCTTCTCCGGCGCCTTCACCTTCCAGTACTCGATCCGTGAAGGGACCCCGGCGGCGACCATGCCCGACCAGGTGCCCAAGGAGGTCGTGCAGGCGCGCTACGACCGGCTGATCGCGCTCCAGGAGCGCATCTCGCTCGAGGAGAACCAGAAGCAGGTCGGCCGTGAGGTCGAGGTTCTCGTGTCCACGGGCGAAGGCAAGAAGGACACGGAGACGCGTCGCCTCACCGGGCGGGCGCAGGACAACCGGCTCGTGCACTTCGAGGTCACTCCCGGGTCGGAGCTGCCGCGGCCGGGTGACGTCGTCACGGTGACGGTGACGCACGCCGCGCCGTTCCACCTCCTCGCCGACGACCCGACGGGTGCCCCGCTCCGCATCCGCCGGACGCGCGGTGGCGACGCCTGGGATCGGGGACAGGCCGAGTCGTGCGCCGTGCCGGCACCGAGCGACGGCGCTCCGCGCGCTGTCTCCCTCGGCCTGCCGACCCTCCGCGTCGGAGTGTGACCGCGCCTCGGCTCTGGGCCGTCGTCGGCGCGACCGGCACGGGGAAGAGCGATCTGGCGCTCGATCTCGCCGGGGAGCTCCGGCGGAGCGGCAACCCGGCGGAGATCGTCAACGCCGATGCCATGCAGCTCTACCGCGGCATGGACATCGGCACCGCGAAGCTGTCGGTCGCCGAACGTCGCGGCATTCCGCACCACCTCTTCGACGCGCGAGAGGTGACGCAGGACGCCGCCGTGGCCTGGTATCAGCCTCTTGCACGAAAGGCTGTGCAGCGGATCCACGCGGCAGGCGGCGACGCGATCCTCGTCGGCGGATCAGGACTCTACGTCTCGAGCGTCGTCTACGAGTTTCACTTTCCGCCTCGGGACCCCGCCATCCGCGCGCGTCTGGAGGAGGAACTGGATCGTGATGGTGTCGAGTCGCTGCTCCAGCGGCTGCGTGTGCGCGATCCGGAGGCCGCGGCGCGCGTGGACCCGCGCAACGGGCGACGCGTGGTCCGGGCCCTCGAAGTCGTCGAGCAGGGGAGTGCGACGCACGGAGCGGCACTGCCAGAGAGACCCACACTCTGGTATCCGCACACGCGTCTGATCGGGCTGCACGTGGATCGGGGCGAGCTCGTCGCCCGCCTCGATGCGCGCGTGCGTCGGATGTGGGAGCACGGCCTGGTGGCCGAGGTCGCCGGGCTGCGGGAACGCGGTCTGGAGCGGGGGACGACAGCCCCGCGGGCGATCGGATACGCGCAGGCGCTCGCACAGCTGGACGGACGCTCCACCGCCGAGGAGGCGATCGCCGAGACGCAGGCGCTCACGCGGCGCTACGCACGTCGGCAGGTGTCGTGGTTCAAGCGCTACCCGGAGCTGGAGTGGGTGACGCCACCCGTGGCCGTCGCCGACCTGTTGCGGGACTGACCGCGATGTCGGTGGCCCGTGCGAGCATGCGCGTATGGCCACTCACTACTTCACCGCGTCCAGCCTGGACGGCTTCATCGCCACTGCCGAGCATTCCCTGGACTGGCTGCTGAGCCAGGACATCGACATGGAGGGCCCGATGGCGTACCCCGCCTTCGAGAAGAGCATCGGTGCGCTCGTGATGGGGGCATCCACGTTCGAGTGGGTCATGCGCCACGAGGAGGGCCGCTGGACGTACACGCAGCCTACGTGGGTGCTGTCGCATCGTGATCTCACGGTGCCGGAGGGGGCCGATGTCCGGGTGACGAGTGCCGACATCCGCGACGTGCACGCGGCGATGCTCGACGCCGCGGGTGGCAAGGATCTCTGGGTGGTCGGTGGGGGAGACCTCGCCGGGCAGTTCGCCGACGCGGGGCTGCTGGACGAGGTCTGGGTGCAGTACGCACCGGTGACCCTCGGCAGCGGGGCCCCGCTGTTGCCGCGGCGACTCGATCTGGAACTGATCGAGGTGGCCCGCAACCGCAGCTTCCTCAGCGGGCGCTATCGCGTCGCAGGAGCCGCTGCTGGGCCTTCGGCTCCCTAGACTGGTCGCATGGTCGCATTCACCAAGGGGCACGGTACCGGCAACGATTTCATCATCATCGCCGACCCCGATGGCGGGCTGGAGCTGACCGCGGAGCAGGTCGCGGTGCTTTGCGATCGGCATTTCGGGATCGGCGCCGACGGGGTGCTGCGCGTCGTGCGATCCTCCGCTATGCCGGAGGGTGCAGCGGCCCTGGCAGAAGAGCCGGATGCCGAATGGTTCATGGACTACCGCAACGCGGACGGTTCCGTGGCCGAGATGTGCGGCAACGGGATCCGCGTCTTCGCCCACTACCTCGTCCGCTCCGGTCTCGCGGCGATCGAGCCCGGCAGCACGCTTCCGATCGGCACCCGAGCGGGGATCCGTGACGTCACGCGCAGCGTGAGCGGCTATCAGGTCGACCTCGGCGCGTGGAAGCTGTCGGGAGACGACCCGCTGGTGCGCGCGGACGGGCTGACCGTCACCCGTCCGGGCCTGGGGATCGACGTCGGGAATCCGCACGTCGTGGTGGCGCTCGCGTCCGACGCGGAGCTCGGCCTCCTCGAACTCACCCGCACGCCCGAGCTGGAGCCGGCTCCGCCCGCGGGAGCCAACGTCGAGTTCGTGGTGCCCGGTGAGCCCCTCGTGCGCGACGGCATCGGGCACGTGCGGATGCGTGTGTTCGAGCGCGGGGTCGGAGAGACGCTGAGCTGCGGAACGGGCGTCGCCGCCACGGCTCTCGCTGTGCGCTACTGGGCCGGCGCTCAAGCCCCGGACAACTGGCAGGTCGAGGTTCCGGGCGGCACACTGGGCGTCCGCATGTTCCCCGCCGAAGACGGGGAGCACGTCGCGCTGTCCGGGCCGGCGCAGCTCGTCTATCAGGGCGAAGTCGATCTCGCCTGAGGCCGCCGAGCGGCGGACCTCTCAGACGACGTCGATCGGCTCCGTGGGGGGCGTTCCGTGCTTTCGCACCTTGAGGATGCGGTAGCCCTTGCCGGTCGCCGTCCGGAAGACGCTGAAGCCGGGCTGGAAGGTCGCCGCGATCCAGCGCTGCAGGGAGTCGGCGCCGAGGTTCCGCTGCACGACGAGCCACGCATCGCTGCGCTCGTCGAGCCTCGGGATCCACTTCTCCAGCAGACCGTGCAGCTCGTTCTTCCCGACCCTGATCGGAGGGTTGGACCGGATCGTGCGAAACGTGACATCGGCGGGAACATCCTCGGGCAGTGCCGCGTTGACATTGGTGAGGCCGAGGGCGGCGGCGTTGCGACGCACGAGGTCCAGAGCCCGCTCATTCACATCGACCGCCCAGACGGTCGCGTGCGGTGCGGCCAACGCCATCGACAGGGAGATGGGCCCCCACCCGCTGCCGAGGTCGAGAAGATGACCTCCGGGAGGAACGGGAGGCATGTTGGCGAGAAGCACTGCGGTGCCGGCGTCGAGTCGATCAGGGCTGAAGACACCACCCGCGGTGGTCACTTCGAGCTCACGTCCTGCCAGGGATACGCGGATCTTGCGCAGGTTCTCGGGGCTAGCCGGGGCCGCAGTGAAGTAGTGGTCGGACCCCATACGGTGAGCGTACCGGACGGCGCGGGCTAAGGTTAAGGCTCGCGAGGAAACCAGAGACAGGAACGGATGACGGAGACGAAGACACCCTCCACCGACGACCAGACGGTCGACCGCGTGCTGGCGAACGCAGAGAAGCGCTCGGAGGTGCGGACGTTCGGTGCCGCGCAGGCGCTCCAGGACGAAGCCACCGCCGCACACTCGACGGCAGACGGCGACCAGTGGGACCTCGAGGATCGGCACGCGCTGCGGCGTGTGGGCGGTCTGTCGACGGAGCTCGAAGACGTCACCGAGGTCGAGTACCGTCAGCTGCGCCTCGAGAACGTCGTGCTTGTCGGCGTGTACCCGCAAGGGGCCCAGGAGGACGCGGAGAACTCCTTGCGCGAGCTCGCCGCCCTCGCGGAAACGGCCGGCGCCGTCGTGCTCGACGGCGTCCTGCAGCGCCGTCCGCACCCGGACGCCGCGACCTATCTCGGACGCGGCAAAGCGCAGGAGCTGAAGGACATCGTCGCGGCCGTAGGGGCTGACACTGTCATCGCCGACACCGAGCTGGCCCCCAGCCAGCGACGCGCGCTCGAAGACGTCGTGAAGGTGAAGGTCATCGACCGGACCACCGTGATCCTCGACATCTTCAGCCAGCACGCCAAGAGCCGGGAGGGCAAGGCCCAGGTCGAGCTCGCGCAGCTCGAGTATCTATTGCCGCGCCTGCGCGGTTGGGGCGAGTCGATGAGCCGACAGGCCGGTGGACAGGTCGGCGCCGGTGGCGCGGGCATGGGCTCGCGCGGTCCCGGTGAGACCAAGATCGAGCTCGATCGCCGACGCATCCGGACGAAGATGGCCCTCCTGCGCAAGCAGATCCGCGACTTCGCGCCCGCACGCGAGGCGAAGCGGGCCGAACGCAAGCGGAACACCATCCCCTCTGTCGCGATCGCCGGGTACACGAACGCCGGGAAGTCGAGTCTTCTCAACGCTCTGACGAGCGCGGGCGTGCTCGTGGAGAATGCGCTGTTCGCGACCCTCGATGCGACCGTCCGTCGGTCCGAGACCGAAGACGGCCGCGTGTACACGCTGACCGACACGGTCGGGTTCGTGCGCAACCTGCCGCATCAGCTCGTCGAAGCCTTCCGCTCCACGCTGGAGGAGGTCGGCGACGCCGACGTCGTGCTGCATGTGGTCGACGGCTCGCACCCCGACCCGGCGGGCCAGCTGCAGACGGTGCGTGACGTGATGGGCGATGTCGGCGTACGCGACATGCCTGAGATCGTCGTCTTCAACAAGGCCGACCTCATTCCGGAGGACGAGCGGCTGGTGCTGCGCGGCCTGGAGCCCCGGGCCCACTTCGTGTCGTCACGTTCCGGAGAGGGCATCGTCGAGCTCCGCGCGGCGATCGAGGAGGCACTGCCGAAGCCGGCCGTGGAACTCCACGCCGTGATCCCGTACGACCGCGGCGACCTCGTCGCGGCGATCCACGAGACCGGGATGCTGTTGTCGGTCGAGCATCGGGAGGCGGGTACCGCCGTCCACGCGCACGTGTCCGAGCGGCTCGCCGCCGACCTCGCGGACTTCGTCGTCAGCGCCTGACGACCAAGGCTCAGCGAGCCAGGAAGCGTGCCTCGACGGTCGCCGTGAGGACGATGTCCTGCGGCTCGTACTCCATGGCGGGAGCGGCGTCGGCCGCGAAGGCGACGGCCCCGCGTGCTTTCCCCAGCGGAGCGCCGGACGCCGGCGCCGAGGACAGCAGGCCGGTGTCGGCGATCTCCAGGGGCGTCACCTCGGCGAGGCCGAGCGCGGTGGCGTACGCCTCTGCTCGCGTCACCGCGACTCCGACTGCCTGCGCGGCGACCTCGCGCTCCACGCGGACGCGGGTCTCGGGAGTGAGGTGCCAGTCGACCCCGCCGATCTCGACACCGTCCCAGGCGGATACGTCGGAGATCCAGAGCGAGAGCTCCGAAGCCTCCGCGAACGTCGCGGTCAGGTCGATGCTCGCGTAGTACACCGGGGCGAGCCGCTTGCCATCGGCGTTCCAGGGGCGCTCGGCGCGCACGGAGAGCCGCGTGCTACTCCAGTCGAGGGCGGAGCCGGCGTCCACGCGTCCCACGATGCTGCTGCGGACCGGCTCAGCCAGGCGCATGACGTGGTCGACGACGGTCGCCCGCTCCGGACCCTCGGCGCGCACCGAGACGCGGATGGTCGCCCGTTCCGGCGCCAGTCGGGCTTCGTGTTCGCCGCGGACGGTGACTGTCACATCGCTCATGGGGCGACTCTACGCGACGGGCACGGCGGCGGGAATGGCGGCGGCGGCGCAGACGTTGTAGTCTGTGATGCTCGGGCGCTCGTCGTCCGAGGCTGACAATTCCACAGCGTGACAGCGGCTCCTTCGAGAGAAGGACCACGGGGCTGATCGGTTTCGACAGCGCCTGTGAATCCACGAGAAGCGGGCCGAGGATGCAGAGTTATCTCGTAAACGCTCTCTGCAAAACAATAGTTGCCGAAACCAAGCGCAACGACTTCGCCCTCGCTGCCTAAGCGAGCCCGATAGTCCGTCAGACCGTATGTGATTCCGATACGGATCCTGGCGTCATCTAGGAATCTTGCTGCGTGACGGCGTCTGGACGTCACGTGGGACTCTTCCCAGGCTGGGCTCGTCGACTTAGGTGTCTGTGACAAAGGTCGGAGCCGAGCAGAACGCTTCCACAGACTGCGCCCGGAGAAGGCGTGGAGACTCAGCGTTGGACGGGGGTTCGATTCCCCCCAGCTCCACCAGGTCGCTGTCACACTGAATGAGGCCCGCCCCCCTGGTGATCACCAGGGAGGCGGGCCTTTTCGCGTCGTGGGAACAGGAGGCCGAGACCCCCGCAGCGTGGGTGCTCGGCCGGCGGGGGGACCTCGCCACGAACGTGACCATCGCGCTGAGCTACGTCGGCGACGACGGGCGGACGTACGATAGGCTCCGCGGCGCGGCGACCGTGATCGTTTACGCGGTCACCCAGCGGACGCCGTCGGCATCGGGGGCGAAGCGGCGTCCGCCGTCCGTCTCCAGCTCCTCCATGAGCGGGATGATGACGCTCCACAGCGCCCAGTGCTCCGGAGTTCCTTCGCCGCCTTGCGCCTTCCCTTCCCACCGGGCGGCCGCCGGAAGGGGAACGCGGAAGCCGAACCGGGTCCCCGTCGAGTCGGTAACCTCTGCGCTCAGCGACCCTGCTCCGGCCGCGAGCTCCGTCAACGTGAACTCCCGGGGGACGATGAGCGTTGCGCGCGCGCGATCCCAGGCCTGACGGACAGCCGTCAGGAACGGCCCCGCGATGATGTCGGTCGTCATCAGAAGTCTCCTTCCCCGATCGGCGGGACAGCGCCCACCCGTTCGACTCCCCCACTGCGATGATCGCAGGCGCGAGCGCCGGGTGTCTGTCCCCTCTTCGGGGGACGCGAACGGACACCAGGAGGGCGCTGGTTCAGGAATGCACGCGGCAGGGCAGCCCTGGTGGCCGAGGCAGGCGAGGCCTAGCATTCGGTCATGGGGTTCATCATGTACGACAGCACGAGCCAGCTCCACATCGAGGACCGCGCGCTCGCGCACCTCAAGGTCGTGATCGCGACGAAGCTGCGACGCAACGAGAGCTTCACGGTGTCGTGGACCCACCCCGAAGGCGACGCATACGGACGCTCCACCATCTGGCTCCACCCGTCGATCCCGCTGCGCTTCACCTTCGAAGGGCGGGAGCCGCCGAAGCTCAATCCGAAGTGGATCGACGACCTCATGCAGTCGGCGAACTCGACCGGAGGCATCACGCTCGTCGACGAGATCGTCCAGAGCTCGACGACGGAGTGACAGTGCAGGAGCCCCACCTCGTGCGAGGCGGGGCTCCTGTCATCGGGACAGCGGGCTCAGTGCGAGCGGTCGGGGTCCTCGGCGAGCACGTCGTCGCCGTCGTCATCCGATCCGTCCGTGGGCGGAACGGTGCGCGGCTCGCCCTTGTTGTCCTCGGCGCCGAGGTTGTCGTTCTCCTCGGGGCCGGGGGAGGGCTCAGTGCTGATGTCGTTGCGGTCGCTGTCGTTACCCATGGGCGTTCCTTTCCTCGGATGCCTCCACCCTCGTCGATCCGCGGCCGCAGGCCCAGCCGCTTGACAGCGCCGGCCGGATGGTGTGTGCCGTCAGCTCTGTCCTTCGATGAGGAGGAGTCCCTGCTTCGTGTCGGCGACCTTCACCCAGCCATCGCCGAAGAGGTAGGTCATGCCGTACCCGTCTTCGTCCGTGCTCATGGCGAACTGCGGGTCTTCGGTGACGTACACGCCCTGCGCGTCTTCCTCGCTCCGCCAGCCCTCCTCCACGAGGCCAGCTTGTGCGCGCTCCGCATCCTCGGTGGACACGAGGGACCAGCCGTACATCTGACCATGGTCCGAGGGAACGCCGAAGTCGGCCCAGAAGCAGAGGAGTCCCTGGGTCAGCTCGACGCCCCCGACGCGGAACTCGCGTGGCTCGGCGGTCCACCCCGCGTCGGTGAGGGCCGCGACGGTGCCTTCGGAGATCATGGACTCGCACGTCAGCTCGTCGCCGCCCGGCGCCGTGCTCGCGCCGGCGTCTGCCGTGGGCGTCACGGAGCCCTGCGACGGCGACGGACCGGGCGCGCCTTCACCGGTGCATGCGGTGAGGATCGAACCCGCGAGCACGAGACCGGTCAGGATCGCGAATCGTCGGGTGGTCATCGTGGCCTCGGAGAGTCAGTCGTGCAGGAGACGGAGGAAGTCGTCGTGAAGGGTGCCGTTGGTAGCGAGCGTCGAGCGGGCGGAGATCGTCTCGGAGCCGTCGAACGCGGTCATGCGTCCGCCCGCCTCCCGGACGATCGCCACGGCCGCCGCGATGTCGTACTCCTTCACATCGAACTCGGCTACTGCCTCCAGCCGTCCCTCGGCGAGCAGCATGTAGGCGTAGACGTCGCCGTACGCCCGATCCCGCCAGACACGCTCGCTCAGGCGCAGCAGGGCATCCAGCTGTCCGGCGTCGCGCCACTGGGTGATGCTCTGGAAGCTCACGCTGGCATCGTCCAGCGAGGAGACGGTGGAGGTGGTGAGACGGCGCTCGGTGCGGTCGCTCACCGTCCAAGCGCCGTGTCCTGCTGCGGCCCACCAGCGCCGCCCGAGGGCGGGCATGCTGACCACGCCGACACGGGGCACACCATCGATCGCCAGGGCGATCATCGTCCCCCACAGAGGGACGCCGCGGAGGAAGTTCGCGGTGCCGTCGATCGGGTCGATGATCCACTGCCGGGCGGTGCTGCCCTGAGCCCCGAACTCTTCGCCGAAGATGCCGTCGTCGGGACGTTCCTCCTCGAGGATCCGGCGGATCGCGCGCTCCGTCGCCAGGTCGGCGTCCGTCACGTGCGAGCGGTCCGCCTTCGTGGAGATCTCCAGGTCGGCGGCGTCGAAGCGGGGGAGGGACTGGGCGTCCGCGGCATCGGCGAGGCGAAGGGCGAGCTGCAGGTCGGCGCGCAGGTCGGCGGCGTCGGGAGTGGCGGTCACGCTCTCAGGATAGTCGTCGCCCCGACCGCGCCCGCAGAGACCATCGGCCAGGATCGGCGGGCGAAACGCCCGGGCCACGCCCGGGCCGCGGCGGATTTCGTGTCGGCGCCAACCGCTGGTAATGTAATTCCTCGGTCGGGGTTATCCCGGGCCACGCACCTCTAGCTCAATCGGCAGAGCAACTGACTCTTAATCAGTGGGTTCAGGGTTCAAGTCCCTGGGGGTGCACGGAACAAGCCTCGGAGATCTCGCCATCTCCGGGGCTTTTTCTCTGCCCACGCCGGCGCCGGGTCGCTCGGACGGGATCGAGATCGCGGTGCGGGTGGGGTGGTACGCGGGTCAGGCGCGGCGGACGGAGAGGAGCTGCCAGCCCTCGGGGACCTTCGCCTCGATGCCCGCCATATCGTCGGCCTCGATCTGCTCGACGCCGTCGACGCGCTGGAACGTTCCCGTCGCCTCCATCTTCGCCTCGCCCTTGAGCATCCGCACCGGGGCGGACGTCAGAGCGTAGCCCGGCTCACGGTGAGCATCGAGCTGAGTGTGGACGTCCTCCAGCGAGATGCCTGTGACGTCGACGGTCATGGATCCGCGGGGGCGGATGAGAGCGACGAGCATCCGTCCAGTCTACGAGCGAGTCGTGCCCTCAGAGATCCCAGTCGAGCGTGGAGCGGACATCGATGGGGGCGTCTCGTCCGGCGTCCTCGCGGATCAGGTAGACGATGACGCGGGACTGCGCGGTGATGAGCACGCTCGTGAGCGTGTCACCTGTCGCCAAGTCGATGAACGTCGGTTGCGAGCGCGCCGCCGCTTCGATGCGAGACATGAGGTCCGCGACATCCGTGCTGCGAGGCAGGAGGAAGTCGTGCCCATCGATCTCGATGTGCGTCGTCGTCATTCCCGTCTGGTTCCCCATGCGCTCCACGGTACGAATCACCTCAAGACCCGACAAGAGGGGTTGAACCCCGCAGGCGAGCGTGTTAGGACCGCGTGAGAGCGCTCTCGCTGCCGTCCGGCTGCTGCTGGTCCGCGGGCTCGGGGACGAGGTACAGACCGCTCGGGGCATTCGCGGTGAATGCGAGGGCCTCGATCCAGGCGCGGTTGACGCTGGGTTGGCGACTGCCATGGTACTTGTACACCAGTGAGCTTCCGGCATGGATCCAGACCGTCGTGCGGCCGCCGCCCATGCTGACGTCGTCCTTCCAGGTGAAGCCGAAGGGCTCGCCACGGCGGAGCTTCGCGGTCATGACCAGCTGGATGTGCGTGAGAGCGCGGTCTTCGATGTCGACCTTGACGCTGTTCTCGTAGATGAACTTGCCCATCGCAAGATTCCCTTCTCTCCACGGGAACCTGTGCTAAGAGGCGCGGCCGAGGTGACCGCTGGTGTGGGTGTGCTCAGCGTGTCACACATCCGCCCGATCTCCTATCCCACCGGGGTGTCGTGCGTCCGCGCGTGTCGCCGCGTTTCACCCGACCGGGGCGAGGAGCGTGGGATCCGTGGGATCGACGGTGCGCGTGTTGCTCACCTTGCGGTCCACGACGTAGCCGTGCAGCGTCGCGGCGACATCGGCGGAGGTGTGATCGAGCATCGCCAGCGTGTCGAGCTTGGTCTGCCCGGTGAGCTTCTCCGGTGCGAGCCAGGCGTCCCAGGTGTCGGGAGTCAGGAACGCCGGCATCCGGTCGTGCACCTCGCCGCCGGCGTCTCGCGCCTCTCGGGTGACGACGACGAAGCAGCGGACCTTCTCTCCCGCATGCTCCATCGACCAAGTGAGACCGGCCGCGGCGAGCAGGCCGTCTCCGTGGAGGAAATGCGGGGTCTTGCGCCCCTTCTCGCCCGTCCATTCGAAGTACCCGCGCATCGGTACAAGGCAGCGCGCCGCGGAGAACGCCGGCGCCCAGAACCCGGCGGCGAGCTTCTCCATCCGGGCGTTGATCAGCGGGGCGCGCTGCGGACGGTTGGGGGGACTCTGCCAATCCCATCGCACGAGTTCGAGGATGCGGCCCTCACCGCGGTCCCGGACGATCGGGGCGCTTTCGGTCGGCGCGATCGAGTAGGCGCCGTGCCAGGACTTCCACCAGTCCTCCGGCCGGCCGCCCTCGGCGACGAACTCCCGGATCAGCTCGTCCGTCGTCGCGTCGTTCGCGAATCGTCCGCACATGTCATCGCCTCCGTCTCGCCGGTCGCTCGCGCCGCGGCCCGCATCGCCTCCATCATGAGGCACGGCGCGGACATCCGGGGCGTCACACCACGTCGATCACGGTGCCGGCGGTCAGATCCGACAGCTGGACGAAGGTCAGCGGCATGACGGTGTGTGGATGGCCCGCCGCCGCCCAGATCACGTCGTACGCCTGCAGGGCGCTGTCGATGAAGGTGGGGAGGGGCGCGGGGTGGCCGACGGGCGCCACCCCGCCGATCGCCTGCCCGGTGGCGTCGCGCACGGTGGCGGGTGGTGCCATGACGACTTCGCTCGCCTCCATGCTTCGCGCCAGGACGGCGAGATCCGCCCGGTGCCCGCCGCTGGTCATGACGAGGACGGGGCGGCCGTCGGCGAGGAAGACGAGGCTGTTGGCGATCGCGGCGACATCACAGCCGATGGCGGCGGCCGCCTCGGCGGCGGTGCGCGCCGAGTCCGGGAGGACCCGGATCTCGGTCTCGACACCGGCCGCGAGGAGGTGTTCCTGCACCCGTCGGCTGCGCTCGGGGAGGGGAGGAGCGTCGGTCATGACCCCACGGTAGCCGAGCGGGTCAGCCGGCGTCACCGACGAGGATCGCCGCCGCGTCCTCGGTGGTCGCATCAGCCGGCTCGTCGTCGATGTGCGCGAGGACCTTCCGGCCGAGGAGGATCGTCAGCGCGGCCAGCAGGACGGCGGCGGCGGCGAAGAGGTACGGCACGGTGGCGCTGAATAGGTGCCACAGCAGCGCCGCGATCGGCGGGGCCATCGCGCCGCCGAGGAAGCGGACCGCGGAGTAGGCCGAGGAGGCCACCGAGCGGGGGAGGTCGGTCGCCTCCATGACGGCCTCGGTCAGCACGGTGTTCATTACGCCCAGGAGCAGGCCGCCCACGATGATGCACACCACGAGAGCGGCAGGCTCGGCGACGACAAGTCCCGCGACCACGAGGTCGACGGCGAGCAGGGGCAGCACGGTGAGGATCACATGCGTCCTCGGCATCCGGCGCATCAGCACCGGCGCGACCCACACGCTGGTGATCGCGAGGGCGACACCCCAGCCGAAGAACGTCAGGCCGATGCCCATCGCTCCGAAGCCCAGGGGGAAGGGCGAGAACGCCAGCAGCACGAAGAATCCGATGTTGTAGAACAGGGCGGCCACGGCGAGGATCGCGAGCGCCGGACGGCGCAGGGCCGTGAACGGGGCGGAGAACTTCACCGGCGTGCGCTTCTCACCCGGACCCCGCAGCAGCACGAGCACCGCGATGAAGGCGATGGCCATCAGGGCCACGACGCCGAAGAACGGTCCTCGCCAGCTCTGCTCGCCGAGGATGCCGCCGAGCAGCGGACCCACGGCGATGCCGAGGCCGAGAGCCGCCTCGTACAGCACGATGGCCGCGCTGCTGCCGCCGGATGCGGCGCCGACGATCGTGGCCAGCGCGGTCGAGATGAACAGCGCGTTGCCCAGCCCCCAGCCGGCACGGAAGCCGATGACCGCGTCGACGCTGCCGCTGATCGCGCACAGGAAGGCGAACACGACGATCAGGCCGAGACCGACCAGGAGGGTCGCCTTGGCGCCGATCCGGCTGGAGATCCAGCTCGTGACGAGCATCGCGAGGCCGGTGACGAGGAGGTAGCTGGTGAAGAGCAGCTCCGTCTCGACCGGGGAGGCCTCGAGCGACTCCGCGATCGCCGGGAGGATCGGGTCGACGAGCCCGATCCCCATGAAGGCGACGACGCACGCGAAGGCGACGGCCCACACCTGGGCGGGCTGCCTCCAGACCGAGGGGGCGGTGTTCAACGGATCTCTCCTGTCCGATCTGCGGAGGTGCGGGCGGCGAGGATCTCGGCCGCACGGGTGAGGGCGTGCCAGTCGTCGTCGTCCAGGTCGGCGAACCGCGGTGCGATCGTCTCCCGGAACTCGGAGCGCCAGGCGGCCAGGGCTGCCGTGCCGTCGGGGGTCGCGGCGACGACGGTGGCACGGGAATCGTCGGGGTCGGGGGAGCGGCGGACGAGGCCCTCGCGCTCGAGGGTGCCGAGCAGCCGGGTCATCCCGGGCTGCGTCGTGCGGGCCGCCACGGCGAGCTCGCCGACGCGACGGGGACCTGACTGGTCGAGCAGGCTGAGCACACGCCACTGCGCGGCGGGGGCCTCGTTCCCCGCGTCCTGGGCGGCGATGCGACCCAGCGCGTAGCCCGACAGCACGAGGGACGGGATGACCTCGGAGCGATTCATACCAGAAAGTATATACCTCTTGGTATGTATCGAGTTCAGCGTCGGGCGTGCGCGATCCTCGCGGAGAGCTGATGGGCGTGCGCGAGGAGGATCCGGCCCAGCTCGGCCTGGCGCTCCGGGCCGAAGCGGAAGGCGACACCGGTGAGGCTGAGCGCCCACTCCGGGCGTCCGGCGCGGTCGAACACCGCCGCGCCGAGGCCCCAGCTCCCCTCGACGATCAGGCCGGGGTTGACGGCGAACCCGCGTTCCTTCGTCTCGGCGAGGCGCTTCCGCAGCGGGCGCTCGCCGTGAGCACGTCCCCAGTTCTCGACGAGCTCCGGATGGCGCTCCAGGTAGGCATCCACATCGTGGTCGGGGAGGAAGGCAAGGATCGCCAGGCCGGCGCTCGCCACGCCGAGCGGGAAGCGCACCCCCTCGCTGAGCACGAACGAGCGGATGGGGAAGGAGCCCTCTTCCCGCAGCAGGCAGACCGTCTCGTCCGCGCGCCGGACGGAGAAGAACGCGCTCTCCTCGGTCTTCACGGCGAGCGACCGCACGATGTCCCGGGCCAGGGCCGTCACGTCGTATCGAGCGGCGGCCACCGACCCCATGAGGAAGAGCTCGGGTCCCGGCATCCAGCGCGTGCTGTCGGCGTCGCGGTCGACGAGACCCTCCGCGCGCAGGGCGCTGAGCAGGCGATGCGCGGTGGGTCGGGAGAGCCCGGCGCGTGCCGCGAGCTCCTGCAATGTGGCGCCGTCGGTGCCGGCGGCCGTCACCAGCCGCAGGAGCCGCGCCGCCCGCGCGACCGCCTGAGTTCCGGGGACGGGATTCGTCGCAGTGTCCACATCGTGGACGCTAGTGGTGCGGGCGTCCACATCGCAAGAGGGTGCTGGCCGTGACTCCGCCGGGACGGGAGGCTGGAGGGGACACGGAACCGAAGGAGCAGACGTGATCGACAAGCAATGGGACTCCGCGGAGGCCGCCGTCGCCGACATCCCGGACGGCGCTTCGCTCGCCGTCGGAGGCTTCGGACTCTCCGGGAACCCGATCGCGCTCATCGAAGCGCTCCTCGCGCAGGGCACGACCGACCTGAGCGTCGTCAGCAACAACTGCGGAGTGGACGACTGGGGACTCGGCGTCCTGCTCGCCGCGCAGCGCATCCGGAAGATGACCTCGTCGTACGTGGGGGAGAACAAGGAGTTCGAGCGGCAGTTCCTGTCCGGGGAACTCGAGCTGGAGCTGACCCCTCAGGGCACGCTCGCCGAGAAGCTGCGGGCGGGAGGATCCGGAATCGCCGCGTTCTTCACCCAGACGGGCGTCGGCACCCAGGTCGCCGAGGGGGGCCTTCCTCGCCGGTACCACGCCGATGGCTCGATCGCGGTGGCCTCGCCGCCCAAGGACGTGCGCACGTTCGCCGTGCACGGTGAGCCCCGCGAGTTCGTGCTCGAGGAGGCGATCACCACCGACTTCGCCCTGGTGCACGCGGCCCGCGGCGACCGGCACGGCAACCTGGTGTTCACGAAGGCCGCGCGGAACTTCAACCCGCTCGCCGCGATGGCCGGCCGCGTGTGCATCGCGCAGGTCGAGCGGCTCGTCGAGCCCGGCGAGCTCGACCCGGATGCGATCCACCTCCCCGGGGTCTTCGTGCACCGGATCGTCGAGGTGGGCGAGGACATCCCCAAGCGGATCGAACGGCGGACCGTCGCCGCGGAAGGAGCCTGACATGGCGCTCACGAGAGACCAGATGGCCGCGCGCGCGGCGGTCGAGCTGCCGGACGGCGCGTACGTGAACCTCGGCATCGGCCTGCCCACGCTCGTCCCCAACCACGTGCCGTCCGACGTGACCGTGGTGCTGCAGTCGGAGAACGGCATCCTCGGGGTCGGTCCGTACCCCCGGGAGGACGAGGTCGATCCGGATCTCATCAACGCGGGGAAGGAGACGGTGACCACGCTCCCGGGGGCGGCGTTCTTCGACTCCGCCCTCAGCTTCGGCATGATCCGCGGCGGGAAGATCGACGCCGCCATCCTCGGGGCGATGCAGGTCTCCGCCACGGGCGATCTCGCGAACTGGATGATCCCCGGCAAGATGGTGAAGGGGCCCGGAGGGGCGATGGACCTCGTGCACGGCGCGGGACGGGTGATCGTGCTGATGGAGCATGTCGCCAAGGACGGCTCGGCCAAGATCGTCGACGCCTGCACGCTGCCTCTGACCGGGCGCGGCGTCGTGGACCGGATCATCACGGACCTCGCGGTGATCGACGTGACGCCGGAAGGGCCGGTCCTGGTCGAGCTCGCCCCCGGCGTCACGGTGGAGCAGGTGCGGCAGGCCACGGAGCCGCCCCTCCGCATTGCCCCGGAACTGGACAACGGAAGGACCGAGATCAATGAGTGAGAACGATGTCGTCATCGTCGCCGCGGCGCGCACCCCGCAGGGGCGGCTGAAGGGGCAGCTCGCCGCGTTCACGGCGCCGCAGCTGGGGTCGTTCGCGATCCGCGGTGCCCTGGAGCAGGGCGGAGTGGACCCGGAGGACGTCGACGCGGTCATCGTGGGACAGGTGCTCGCCGCCGGATCCGGACAGAACGCCGCCCGGCAGGCGGCCATCGGCGCCGGGATCGGCTGGGACGTCCCTGCCCACTCCGTGAACAAGGTGTGCCTGTCCGGGCTCACCGCCGTGATCGACGCGGCGCGCATGATCCGGACCGGGGACGCCGAGGTCGTCGTCGCCGCCGGCATGGAGTCCATGACCCGCGCACCGCACCTGCTCATGGGATCGCGCGATGGCTGGACCTACGGCACCGTCGAGGTCCTCGACCACATGGCCTACGACGGGCTGACGGACGCCTACGACCGCGAGAGCATGGGCGCGTCCACGGAGCGCCACAACGCGCGGTACGAGCTCACCAGGGAGATGCAGGACCGGGTCGCCGCGCTCTCGCATCAGCGGGCCGCCGCCGCGCAGGAGAGCGGTGTGCTCGATGCGGAGATCGTCGCCGTCGAGGTGCCGCAGCGCCGGGGGAAACCCGTGCGGGTGACCCGAGACGAGGGGGTGCGCCCCGACACCACGGTGGAGACCCTCGCGGGACTGCGAGCCGCCTTCGCCGAGGGCGGCTCGATCACGGCGGGCAACTCGTCCCAGATCTCGGACGGCGCCTCCGCCGTGGTCGTCACCACGCGGGCGACCGCCGAGGCCAAGGGCTGGCCGGTGCTCGTGACCGTCGGCGCGAGCGGTCAGACCGCCGGCCCGGACAACTCGCTCCAAGCGCAGCCCGCCCGAGCGATCGAGCAGGCGTGCCGGAAGCAGGGGATCACCCCGCAGGACCTCGATCTCGTGGAGATCAACGAGGCGTTCGGGGCCGTGGTCGCTCGCTCGCAGACCGAGCTCGGGCTGGACGGCAGCATCGTCAACGTGCACGGCGGCGGCATCGCGATCGGTCATCCGATCGGCGCCTCCGGCAACCGGCTCGTGGTGCACGTCGCGCACGAGCTGGCCCACCGGGGTGGCGGAACCGCGGCGGTCGGCCTGTGCGGCGGCGGCGGTCAGGGCGAGGCGCTCATCCTCACGCGCTGACGCGGGAGGCGCGGGGGCGCGTCAGGACCGCTTGTCCTGGGCGTGCCCCTGCGCGTCGGCGAGGGCCTTCTGCGAACGGAACTGCAGACGCTGCGCCTTCTTGGACTTCTTCACCGACTGCGGGGAGTCGGCGTCCACCGGCACGCCGTGGCGTTCACGGCGCATGTCGACGACCGCGCCGACCGCGAGCGCCATGGTGATGCCCCAGCTCACCCATGACAGGAGCGAGCGCCAGGTGATGGGTTCGTTGCGGGTGCCGCGCAGCAGCGAGATCCCAGCCGAGATCGCGGCGACGAGTCCGGTGCTGAAGAGGTAGCGCATGCCCCTACGGTACCCGCAGCCGGGGTGCGCGGGTCGGTGGCTTGACAAGCCGGGGGAGAGGCTGGCAGGGCGCACGCCCTGGGGCACCGGATATCATGGGAGGGTCGCGGTTCGCCCGCGGCCGCAGAAACCGTGTATCTACCGGCCGTCGGCGTCTCCGGCGGACAGCGGCGGCACCCGACATCGCGTCGTCGACGCGCGAGAGCCATGACACACGCCAGCACCACGCCCGATACCGCCGAGCCGAGCCTCTTCCGCCTCGCCGGCCTGCCCTACTTCCTCATCGCGTTCATCGCGCGGCTGCCCTTCGCCATGATGGTCGTCGGTGTGCTGACCGTCGTCGTGTCGGCGCGGGAATCGCTGTCCCTCGGCGGGCTCACGTCCGCTGCGGTCGGTCTCGGCACCGCCTGCTTCGGCCCGCTCCTGGGCGCCGCGGCCGACCGGTTCGGTCAGCGCACGGTCCTCCTCGCACTCGCCGTGGGCAACGCGGCGATGCTCCTGCTCTTCACGGCGGTCGTCTACGGCCCGGCCGCCGACGGGTTCGTGCTTCTCGCCGCGATCGGCATCGGCGCGACGGCCCCGCAGGTGGCGCCGCTCTCGCGCTCCCGTCTGGTCACGATCATCGGCGAGCGGATGCCGGCGGAGCGCCGTGCCCGCACCGTCTCCGGCACGATGGCGTACGAGTCGGCCGCCGACGAGACCGTCTTCGTCTTCGGGCCCTTCATCGTGGGCGTGCTCGCCTCGGCGATCGCGCCCTGGGCCCCGCTGGTCGGCGCCGCCGTGCTGACCCTGGTGTTCGTCGGGGCCTTCGCGCTGCACCCGAGCGGACGTCACGTCTCCCAGGACCGCACCGACGACGGTCGGGCGCCGTCCGCCGTGTCCGAGCTGTTCCGGCCGCAGCTCCTCATCGTCGTCCTCGGCATCCTCGGCGTCGGCATCTTCTTCGGCACGATGCTCACCTCGCTCACGTCGTTCATGGCCGACCTCGGTGCCCCGGAGCAGGCGGGCCTGCTGTACGGCGTGATGGGCGTCGGCTCCGCGCTGCTGGCCCTGGGCGTCGCGTGGCTCCCCGCCCGGTTCTCGCTGCGTGCGCGCTGGCTGGTCTTCTCCGGAGTGCTGCTGGCCGGCTCGCTGCTGCTCGGCATCGTCGACTCGCCTGCGGGGATGATGCTCGCCCTGGCCATCATGGGCATCGGCATCGGGCCGACGCTCGTCACCCAGTACAGCTTCGGAGCGGCGCGGAGCCCCCGTGGCCGGTCGGCGACGGTGATGACGATGCTCGGCTCCGGCGTTATCGTCGGCCAGTCGATCGGCGCCGCGGTGGCGGGAGAGATCGCGGAGAGCCTCGGCACCTCCGCCGCCCTGGTCCTCCCGGTGATCGCGGCCGGCATCGCGTTCGCGGCGGGCCTCGGGAACTGGGCCCTCAGCGGTGTGCACCGCGCGACGTCCGCTGTCAAGGCCTGAGGGAGGACCGGCGGTCGGCGCGCATCCTCGATAGGTTGGAAGCTCCTGGACCGAGGAGTGCCCCTGTGACCGCTGCTGATTTCGTCGTCGTCGCCAACCGCCTCCCGGTGGACCGGGTCGTGGGCCCCGACGGCGAGGAGACGTGGCGGACGTCGCCCGGCGGCCTCGTCGCCGCCCTTGAGCCGATGATGCGCCGCGTGCACGGCGCCTGGGTCGGCTGGCCCGGTCAGCCGGACGTGGAGCTCGAAGCCTTCGACGCCGACGGCATCCATCTCATCCCGGTGGCATTGAGCTCCGAGGACGTCGCGGACTATTACGAGGGCTTCGCCAACGACACCATCTGGCCGCTCTACCACGACGTCATCGCACCGCCGCAGTATCACCGCGAGTGGTGGGACGCGTACGTGCGGGTCAACCGCCGGTTCGCGGAGGCCGCCGCGGCCGCCGCTGCCCAGGACGGCACCGTCTGGGTCCACGACTACCAGCTCCAGCTCGTGCCGCAGATGGTCCGCGAGCTGCGCCCCGACGTCACGATCGGCTACTTCCACCACATCCCCTTCCCGGCGCACGGCCTGTACGCGCAGCTCCCGTGGCGTGACCAGGTGCTCCGCGGGCTGCTCGGCGCCGACGTCATCGGCTTCCAGCGGGCACAGGATGCGACCTACTTCCTCACCGCCGTGCGGCGGCGGCTGCGCTACGAGGTGAAGGGGTCGAACATCACGGTCCCGGATCAGGGAGGCTCGCGGACGGCGATCGCCAAGGCGTTCCCGATCTCCATCGACACCGCTCCGTACCTCGAACTGGCCGCCAGGGAGGACGTGCGGGCGCGTGCCGCGGAGATCCGCGCCAGCCTCGGCAATCCCCAGCGCATCCTCCTGGGCGTCGACCGCCTGGACTACACCAAGGGCATCGGGCACCGGATCAAGGCCTACGGCGAGCTCCTCGAAGACGGCCGCCTGGACGTGGAGGACGTCACCCTCATCCAGGTGGCGAGCCCGAGCCGGGAGCGGGTGGACGCCTATGCGCACCTCCGGGACGAGATCGAGCTCGCGGTGGCCCGCATCAACGGCGACCATGACACGGTTGGCCACTCCGCGATCCGCTACCTTCACCAGGGGTATCCGCGCGAGGAGATGGTCGCCCTGTATCTCGCGGCGGACGTCATGCTCGTGACGGCGCTGCGGGACGGCATGAACCTCGTCGCGAAGGAGTACATCGCCACGCGGACGGACAACCGCGGTGTGCTGGTGCTCAGCGAGTTCACCGGAGCGGCGGACGAGCTCCGTCAGGCGGTTCGCGTCAACCCGCATGACATCGCCGGTCTCAAGGACGCCATCATGGAGGCGGTGGAGATGTCGCCCGCCGAGCAGGGACGCCGCATGCGGTCCCTGCGGCGACGGGTGCTGGACAACGACGTGAACGCCTGGTCGTCGTCCTTCCTCCAGGCTCTGGCGGACGTCCGCAGCCGCTGAGCGCCCTCCCTGCCCCCCTTCTTCCTCTCGATCGGAGACACCGTGACGCGCCCCTGGATCCCCGGAACCGCCGACGCCGACCTCACCGCCCTCGCGACGACGCCGCGGCTGGTGGTGGCCCTCGACTTCGACGGCACCGCCTCCCCGCTCGTGGTGGACCCCATGGCCGCACGCGCCCTGCCGGAGGTCGCCGCGCAGATGGACCGCCTCGCCGCGATGCCGAATACGGTCGTTGCCTACGTCTCCGGGCGCAGCATGCACGACCTCCGGGAGATCACCGAGCACACCGACGACTCCGTCGTGGTGCTCGCCGGCTCCCACGGCGCGCAGTACTGGTTCCCCGGTGAGGGGGCCGCCGACGCGCCGGGCGATGCGACCGAGAACGGGGCGCGGGAGGAGCTGTGGGCGGCCGCGCAGCCGATCATCGACCGCTACGAGGGGGCGGAGCTGGAGCCCAAGACCTTCGGAATGGGTGTGCACACCCGCCGCGCGGACCGGGACACCGAGGAGAAGGTCTTCGCCGAGATCGACGCCCTCGTCGCCGAGCGCTTCCCGCACTGGCGGCGGCGCGCCGGTCACCGGGTGCTGGAGTTCTCGTCGCGGAACGAGGGGAAGGACGCCGCGATGATCGCCCTCCGGCAGCGCTTCGACGCGACCGGGATCCTCTTCGCCGGCGACGACGTGACCGACGAGGATGCGATGCGCGTGTTGGAGGAGGGCGACCTCGGCGTGCGCGTCGGGCCGGGGGAGAGCGCCGCAACCCTCCGTGTGGACTCCCCACAACAGATCGCCGCGCTTCTGGAGACGCTCGCGAACGAGAGGGTCGTCGCGCAGGAATAGACTCTCGTCATGTCCTCGCATGATCCCTCCACCAGCGCGCCCATCGACATCAAGCCCCGCAGTCGCGTCGTCACCGACGGCATCGAGGCCACGACCTCCCGCGGCATGCTCCGCGCCGTCGGCATGGGGGATGCCGACTGGGACAAGCCGCAGATCGGCATCGCGTCCAGCTGGAACGAGATCACGCCCTGCAACCTGAGCCTCGACCGGCTCGCGCAGGGGGCGAAGGAGGGCGTGCACTCCGGCGGCGGCTACCCGCTGCAGTTCGGCACGATCTCCGTCTCGGACGGCATCTCGATGGGGCACGAGGGGATGCACTTCTCGCTCGTCTCCCGCGAGGTCATCGCCGACTCGGTCGAGACCGTGATGATGGCCGAGCGCCTCGACGGCTCCGTCCTCCTCGCCGGCTGCGACAAGTCCATCCCCGGCATGCTCATGGCCAGCGCGCGCCTCGACCTGTCCAGCGTGTTCCTGTACGCCGGATCGATCGCACCGGGCTGGGTCAAGCTCTCCGACGGCACCGAGAAGGACGTCACGATCATCGACTCGTTCGAGGCGGTCGGCGCCTGCCGTGCCGGTCTCATGAGCGAGGAGGACCTCAAGCGCATCGAATGCGCCATCGCTCCCGGTGAGGGCGCGTGCGGCGGCATGTACACCGCCAACACCATGGCCTCCGTCGCCGAGGCGCTCGGGCTCAGCCTCCCGGGCTCCGCTGCGCCGCCCGCTGCCGACCGCCGTCGCGACTACTTCGCGCACCGCTCGGGCGAGGCGGTCGTGAACCTGCTCCGCCAGGGGATCACGACGCGCGACATCCTCACCAAGGAGGCGTTCGAGAACGCGATCGCCCTCGCGATGGCCCTCGGCGGCTCGACCAACGTCGTCCTCCACCTCCTCGCGATCGCCCGCGAGGCCGAGGTCGAGCTGAGCCTGCACGACTTCAACCGCATCGGCGACAAGGTCCCGCACGTGGCCGACATGAAGCCGTTCGGCAAGTACGTCATGAACGACGTCGACCGGCACGGCGGCATCCCCGTGATCATGAAGGCGATGCTCGACGAAGGGCTGCTGCACGGCGACGCGCTCACGGTCACCGGCAAGACGCTCGCCGAGAACCTCGCCGAGCTCGACCCGCAGCCGATCGACGGCGAGGTCATCCACACCTTCGACAACCCGATCCACGCCACCGGCGGCCTGACGATCCTGCACGGATCGCTCGCGCCGGAGGGCGCCGTGGTCAAGACCGCCGGCTTCGACGCGGCCGTCTTCGAGGGCCCCGCGCGGGTCTTCGAGCGGGAGCGCGCCGCCATGGACGCGGTCGCCGAGGGCAGCATCGAACCGGGGACGGTCATCGTCATCCGGTACGAGGGTCCCAAGGGCGGACCGGGCATGCGCGAGATGCTCGCCATCACCGCCGCCATCAAGGGCGCGGGGCTCGGAAAAGATGTACTACTCTTGACGGACGGACGATTCTCAGGCGGCACAACCGGCCTGTGCATCGGCCACATAGCACCCGAAGCGGTGGACGCAGGTCCCATCGCCTTCGTGCGCGATGGTGATCTGATACGGGTCGATATCGCAGCTCGCTCTCTCGATCTACTCGTCGACGAGGCAGAGCTCGCCTCCCGCCGCTCTGGCTGGGAGCCGCTTCCCCCGCGCTACACCCGAGGCGTTCTTGCCAAGTACTCGCGCCTCGTGCGGTCCGCCGCCGAGGGCGCGACGACCGGCTGATCCATCGACCGGCTCAGCAACCGCTCGATCGGAGCGCCGGTGTCCCGCACAGTTCATCAGAAGGAAAGTCATGACTGCTGACTCCGTCTCGGCCGTGCCGAGGCCGCCCGCCCGTCCATCCGCTCCGGAGATCACCGGTGCAGAGGCCGTCGTCCGCTCGCTCGAGCTGCTCGGCGTCACGGACGTCTTCGGCCTTCCCGGCGGCGCGATCCTCCCGGTCTACGACCCGCTCATGGACGCCTCGCAGCTCCGCCACATCCTCGTGCGGCACGAGCAGGGCGCGGGCCACGCGGCCGAGGGTTACGCGTCCGCATCCGGCAAGGTCGGCGTGTGCATCGCCACGTCCGGTCCCGGAGCGACCAACCTCGTCACGGCGATCGCCGACGCCTACATGGACTCGGTGCCGCTGCTGGCGATCACCGGTCAGGTGTTCTCGACGCTGATGGGGACGGATGCGTTCCAGGAGGCCGACATCGTGGGGATCACGATGCCGATCACGAAGCACTCGTTCCTGGTGAAGGACGCCGCGGACATTCCCGGCGCGATCGCCGCGGCCTACGAGATCGCCGGCACCGGTCGCCCCGGTCCCGTGCTCGTGGACATCACCAAGGATGCGCAGCAGGCGACGGCGCCCTTCGTGTGGCCGCCGAAGATCGACCTCCCGGGGTATCGCCCGGTGACCAAGGCGCACGGCAAGCAGATCCAGGCGGCCGCCGCCCTCCTCGCGGAGGCGAAGAAGCCGGTGCTGTACGTGGGCGGAGGCGTCGTCCGCGGTCGGGCCGCGGCCGAGCTGCTCGAGCTCGCCGAGTCGACCGGTGCGCCCGTCGTGACGACGCTGATGGCGCGTGGCGCGTTCCCCGACTCGCACCCGCAGCACTTGGGCATGCCCGGCATGCACGGCACGGTTCCCGCGGTGCTCGCGCTGCAGGAGGCCGACCTCCTCGTCTCGCTCGGCGCCCGGTTCGACGACCGGGTCACCGGCAAGGCCGCCCTGTTCGCTCCGAACGCGAAGGTCGTGCACGTCGACATCGATCCGGCGGAGATCTCCAAGATCCGCACGGCCGACGTGCCGATCGTGGGCGATGTGCGCGACGTGCTCACCGACCTCGACGCCGCCTTCCGCGGAGCGACGGCCGACGCGAAGCCCGACATCGAGGAGTGGTGGTCCTACCTCGACGGGCTCCGGAACGAGTTCCCTCTCGGATACGCGCCGACGACCGACGGCCTGCTCGCCCCGCAGTACGTGATCCAGCGCATCGGCGAGCTCACCGGGCCGGAGGGTATCTTCGCGTCCGGTGTGGGGCAGCACCAGATGTGGGCCGCGCAGTTCATCAAGTACGAGCGTCCGAACGCCTGGCTGAACTCCGGCGGCGCGGGCACGATGGGCTACTCGGTGCCGGCGGCCATGGGCGCCAAGGTCGCGGAGCCGGAACGCCAGGTCTGGGCGATCGACGGCGACGGCTGCTTCCAGATGACCAATCAGGAGCTCGCCACCTGCGCGATCAACAACATCCCGATCAAGGTCGCGATCATCAACAACTCGTCGCTGGGCATGGTCCGGCAGTGGCAGACGCTGTTCTACGACGGCCGTCACTCCAACACCGACCTGAACACCGGGCACGGCACGATCCGCATCCCCGACTTCGTGAAGCTCGCGGAGGCGTACGGCTGCCTCGCGATCCGCGTGGAGAAGGAGGAGGAGGTCGACGCCGCCATCCAGCTCGCTCTGGAGACGAACGACCGCCCCGTGGTGATCGATTTCGTCGTGAGCGCCGACTCCATGGTGTGGCCGATGGTGCCGCAGGGGGTCAGCAACAGCTATGTCCAGTACGCGCGCGACCACGCGCCCGCGTTCGACGAGGAGGACTGAGCCGTGTCGACCCACGTCCTGAGCCTGCTGGTGGAGAACACCCCCGGCCTTCTGACCCGCGTCGCCGGCCTGTTCGCGCGCCGGGGCTTCAACATCGACTCCCTCGCCGTCGGCGTGACCGAGGTGCCGGGCATCTCCCGTATCACGGTCGTCGTCGATGTGGAGGAGCTGCCGCTCGAGCAGGTGACCAAGCAGCTCAACAAGCTGATCAACGTCATCAAGATCGTCGAGCTCGACCCGGCGTCGTCCGTGCAGCGCGAGCACATGCTCGTGAAGGTGCGCACGGACAACGCCAGCCGCTCGAACGTGATCGAGGTCGTCAACCTCTTCCGCGCCTCGGTCGTCGACTACGCCGCCGACGCCCTCGTGATCGAGGTCACCGGGGACAAGGGCAAGGTCGAGGCGCTGCTGCGCGCTCTGGAGCCCTTCGGCATCAAGGAGATCGCCCAGTCCGGCCTCCTCGCGATCGGCCGCGGCGGCAAGAGCATCACCGAGCGCGTCCTGCGCGGCTGACCCTTCGACAGACTCAGGGACCGCGCGTCCCGCACAACCACAACCAAGGAGAGAAACCAGTGAGCACCGAGATCTTCTACGACGACGACGCCGACCTGTCCCTGATCCAGGGCAAGAAGGTCGCCATCGTCGGCTACGGCTCGCAGGGCCACGCCCACGCCCAGAACCTGCGCGACTCGGGTGTCGAGGTCGCGATCGCCCTCAAGGAGGGCTCGAAGTCCGCCGCGAAGGCCGAGGAGGCCGGCTTCCCCGTGAAGACCGTCGCCGAGGCGACCGAGTGGGCCGACGTCATCATGATCCTCGCGCCGGACCAGCACCAGCGCACGATCTACAGCGAGTCGATCGCCCCGAACCTGACGGCGGGCAAGACCCTGGCCTTCGCGCACGGCTTCAACATCCGCTTCGGCTACATCGACGCTCCCGAGGGTGTCGACGTGATCCTCGTCGCGCCGAAGGCTCCCGGCCACACCGTGCGCCGCGAGTTCGTCGCCGGCCGTGGCATCCCGGACATCATCGCCGTCGAGCGCGACGCGTCCGGCCAGGCCTGGGACCTCGCGCTGTCGTACGCGAAGGCGATCGGCGGCACCCGCGCCGGCGTCATCAAGACGACCTTCACCGAGGAGACCGAGACCGACCTGTTCGGCGAGCAGGCCGTGCTCTGCGGTGGCATGAGCCACCTGGTGCAGGCGGGCTTCGAGACCCTCGTCGAGGCGGGCTACCAGCCGCAGATCGCCTACTTCGAGGTGCTGCACGAGCTCAAGCTCATCGTCGACCTCATGTGGGAGGGCGGCATCGCCAAGCAGCGCTGGTCGATCTCCGACACCGCCGAGTTCGGCGACTACGTCTCCGGTCCGCGCGTGATCGACGAGCGCGTCAAGGAGAGCATGAAGGGCGTCCTGTCCGACATCCAGTCCGGCGCGTTCGCGAAGCGCTTCATCGAGGACCAGGACAACGGGGCCGAGGAGTTCCTCGCCCTCCGCGCCAAGGAGGAGCAGCACCCGATCGAGGCGACCGGCAAGGAGCTGCGTTCGCTCTTCGCGTGGAAGCAGCAGGACGAGGACTACGTTGACGGCAGCGCCGCGCGCTGATTCGACTCGCGAACGAACGGGCGTCCCTCCGGGGACGCCCGTTCGGCGTTTCGCGTGCCATTCACCGACGCAGACATCGGATGTCTGTGCCAGGATGGACGCATGCGACAGGAATGGTTTGATGACGCCCGCTTCGGCATGTTCGTCCACTTCGGCCTCTACAGCGGGGCCGCGCGGCACGAGTGGGTGCAGAACTACGAACGCCTCACCGACGAGGAGTACCGCCCCTACTTCGACAACTTCGATCCCGACCTCTTCGACGCCGCGGCCCTGGCGAGGACAGCCAAGGAGACGGGGATGGGCTACGTCGTGCTCACGACGAAGCACCACGACGGCTTCTGCCTCTGGGACTCGAAGCTGACCGACTTCACCTCCGTCACGGCGGTCGGACGGGACCTCGTGCGCGAGTACGTCGACGCCCTCCGTGCCGAGGGGATCCGCGTCGGCCTCTACCACTCGGTCATCGACTGGCATCACCCCGATTTCACGGTGGACTGGAACCATCCCCGACGCGACGACGAAAACGCGCACGCCCTGAACGAGGGGCGCGACATGGCCCGCTACCGCGAGTACTTGCACGGTCAGGTCCGCGAGCTGCTCACCGGGTACGGCGACATCGACTACCTGTTCTTCGACTTCACCTACCCGGAGTCCAAGGACGGCTGGGAGGGGAAGGGGCCGCAGGATTGGGATGCCGAGGCGCTGCTCGCGCTGTGCCGGGAGCTGCAGCCGGAGATGCTCGTCAACGACCGTCTCGGCATCCCCGCGGACTTCGTGACTCCCGAGCAGTACCAGCCGACGGCTCCGATCGTCCGCGACGGCGTGCCCCTCGTGTGGGAGGCGTGCCAGACGCTCAACGGCTCCTGGGGCTATCATCGGGACAACACCGACCAGAAGTCGCCGGTGCTGCTCGTGCAGATGCTCGTCGACTCGGTGTCGATGGGCGGCAACATGCTGCTCAACATCGGTCCGGACGGGCGCGGGGCAATCTCGCCCCGGGACGCGGCGACCCTCGCCGAGATCGGGGAGTGGATGCGGCTCCACGACCGCGCCGTGATCGGGGCCGGTCATGCGCCGTTCACGCCGCCCCGAGAGGGCGTGTACACGCTCCGCGGCGACCGGCTCTACCTGAGCCTGTTCAGCTGGCCGCTGGGCTTCGTGCATCTGCCCGGTCTTGCGGGCAAGGTCTCGTATGCGCGCCTGCTGAACGACGGGTCCTGGCTGCGTACGAGCGTCAGCGACCCGGACCAGCAGGCCGACCTGATGACTCCGGCGGGCGAGGCCGAGGGGACGCTCACGGTGCACCTCCCGGTACGGCGTCCCGACGTGCTGATGCCGGTCATCGAGCTGCGGCTGACGGGGGAGTGAGGCCGTCGGTGGCGACGGCTCAGGCCGTCGCCACCGGGATCTCCATGCCCTCCAGCGCGAGGCGCGCGGCGCCGTGCAGGATCGCGTCCGCGCCGGTGGCCGCGGCCTCGATCCGCAGGCGCTGGGTCGCGAGCGGGTGGCAGGCCTCGTAGACCCGGCTGCGCACCGCGGCGATGAACGGCTCGGAGGCGCTCATGCTCCCGGTGAGGAAGAGGGCGTGCGGGTTGAAGAAGTTCACGACCCCGGAGAGCGCCTGACCCAGGTGGGTCCCGGCGGTGCGGACGAGCGTCGTCGCCAGCGGGTCGGCGTCCCGTGCCAGTGTCAGCACGTCGGCCGTGGTGCGGACCTCGGTGTTGCCGCGCTCGCTCATCTGGCGGACGAGGCTCGCGCCGCTGGCCACGGTCTCCAGGCAGCCGGTGTTGCCGCAGGAGCAGGGGATGTCCCCGCTGCCGTCGATGCGGGTGTGCGTGATGTCGCCGGCTGCGGCGGTCGCTCCCCGATGGATGTGCCCGTCCACGATGATCCCGCTGCCGATCGCCGTGCCCGCCTTGACGGTGATGCTGTGCTGGGTGTGCCCGAGCTGGCGACGGTGTTCGCCGAGGGCGGCGAGATTGGCGTCGTTGTCGACGACGACGGGGACGCCGTGGCGCTCCGCGAGGTGCTCGCCGACGCGGAATCCGGGCCACCCCGGCATCCGCGATGGCTGGTCCACTGCACCGGTGGCGACGTCGACGGGGCCGGGCAGGCTCACGCCGATCGCGTGGACCCGCGTCTCGGCGAGCAGGCGCTCGAACACCTCCGACACTCTCTCCAGCGTGGCCTCCGGGCCGTCCGCGACATCGATCGCGATGGTCTCCGAGTGGAGCAGGCCGCCGCTGAGGTCGTGCCGCCCGATGCGGGCATGGCGCCCGCCGAGATCGGCGGACAGCACGATCCCGTCGCCGGCGATCCGGAGCACGCGCGGCCGTCGTCCGCCGCGGGAGGTGCCGGCCCCGGCCTCCTCCAACACGCCGGCATCGAGAAGCGCCTGCACGCGTAGGCCGACGGTGGAGGCGGCCACGCCGAGAGCGGAGGCGAGCTCCGAGCGGGAGCGGGCCTGCCCGCGCGCGACGAAGTCGAGGATGCGCCGGGTGTGCGGATCGTCGACGGGGGTGTCGGCGGGGTTCGTCATGGAGGCCCTTCGTCTCGGAGCATCGTCAGCGTAGCGGGGGTGTCGCATGTTTCGGGGGAGTGACGAATTATCACCACCCTATAAACATCGGATGTTCAGCTTGCGGCACCTTGCGAACTATGACAGCGTAACTTCATACGAAATCCTAATTGGTTAGTTCGAGTCTCGAAATAACCGTTCCCTTCTCAGGAGGCATTCAATGAAGAAGTTGCGTGTGGGGGCTGTCGCCGCTGTCGCGGGCGTGGCCGTGGCGATGACCGGTTGTGCGAGCAGCGGGGGATCCGGAGGCTCGGCCGACGGCGACACCATCGTCGTGGACATGTGGGCCGGCAGCGAGTCGGACGTCGACGCGCTGGAGGCGCAGATCGAGTTCGCGCAGAAGCAGAACCCGGACATCAAGATCAAGCTGCAGACCTCGCCGTGGAGCGACTTCTTCACGAAGCTCACCACCAACATGGCCAGCGGCAACATGGCCTGCATCACCGGCATGAGCGGTGCGCAGCTCGGCGGCTACACGGCGGGCTTCCGTCAGCTCAGCGACGAGGACCTCGAGACCGCGGGCATCGACTGGTCGGAGTTCAACCCGAGCGCCGACGGCATCCTCAGCTTCGAGGGCAAGGTCTACGGCGTGCCGTTCGACGTCGCCACCATGCTCGTCTACTACAACCAGGACATGCTGACGGCCGCCGGCGCCGCGACTCCGGAGATCGGCTGGACGTTCGACGACTTCGCCACGATCGCGGCCGACGCCACCAAGGACGGCAAGTACGGCTTCGGCATGGGCATGGGCGGCTACCAGTGGATGTCGATGCCGATCGCCTACTCCGCCACGCAGCCCGCCTCCGAGGACGGCACGCTGCACATCGACGATGAGGACTTCGTCGACGCGGCCTCCTGGTACGCGGGACTCGTCACGGAGAAGAAGGTCGCGGCTCCGGTCGCCTCCGCTTCCGACACGGGCTGGGGCGAGAACCAGTACACGGGCGGCAACGCGGCCATGGCCATCGACGGCACCTGGAACGCGGTCAGCTACCTCAACAACGAGTCCGGCTTCGCTGCCGGCATGGTGCCGCTGCCCGCCGGCGTGGACGGCAACCCCGGTCCGATCCTCGGCTCCGGCTACGGCATCGCGGAGAACTGCAAGAACCCGGAGGCCGCGCTGAAGGTGCTCGGCTCCCTGGTCGGCGAGGACGCACAGGACTACATCGCCTCGTCCGGCCGCTCGTACCCTGCCCGCATCTCGTCGCAGCCGCTGTACTTCGAGTCGATCGACGAGCAGTACCGGGACCAGGTCCAGACGGTGTTCGAGGCCGCGTTCGGCGACACGGTGCCGCTCTACATGACCAAGAACTGGCAGAAGCTCGACAGCTACATCCAGCCCAACCTCGTCAGCGTCTACAACGGCCAGATGACGATGGAGGAGCTGCTGTCGAACGCCCAGGCGCAGTTCGGCGAGTAAGCCGGATCCGGCCCGCACAGCAGTAACAGAGAAAGACAACGAGATGACGATCACGACGAGACGTCGAGGATCGCTCGCCAAGGTCGAGGGCCGCCAGGCGCTGGGTTTCGCAAGCCCGGCCCTGGTGGGCCTCGCCCTGTTCACGATCGTGCCCGTGGGGCTGTCGATCGTGATGAGCGTGTTCGACTGGCCGACCTTCGGCGAACGCACCTTCAACGGGGTGGACAACTACGTCAAGCTGTTCACCAGCAGCCCGGACTTCTGGCCCGCGCTGCGGAACTCGGCCGTGTACACGCTGCTGTACGTGCCGTTGAGCGTCGCTCTCTCGCTCGTGCTCGCCCTCGGCCTCGGCCCCCGCATCCGCGGCCGCGGTGCCCTGCGCGTCCTCTTCTTCATCCCCGTCGTGACCCCGATGGTCGCGAACGTCCTGGTGTGGAAGATGATGCTGCAGCCGCAGGGGCTCTTCAACGGCCTCTCGGTCACCTGGTTCGGCATCGAGCTGCCGAACTTCCTCGCCGACCCCAACTGGGCGATGATCATGGTCGTCGTCATGAGCGTCTGGCAGGGTCTCGGCTACAACATGCTGATCTTCTCCGCGGCCCTCGAGCAGCTCCCGGAGAGCGTGCTGGAGGCCGCCAGCATCGACGGTGCGCAGGGGTTCCGGCGGGTCTGGAGCATCATCATCCCGATGATCTCGCCGTCGATCTTCTTCGCGACGATCATGACGATGATCACCTCGCTCCAGGTCTTCGTCCAGCCGCAGATGCTCACCGGAGGCGGCCCCGGCAACGCCACCAAGCCGCTCGTGATGTACATCTGGGAGCAGGGCTTCACCTTCGGCGACCTCGGGCTCGCCGCCGCCGCCGCATGGATCCTCTTCGCGATCATCATCGCGATCACGGGCATCCAGTTCGCCGCACAGAAGAAGTGGGTGCACTATGAGCACTGAGACCCTCGTCCGGCCCACCGGCACCGCCCCGCGGCGTCAGCGCGAGCGGGAGCGGGCCCGCGGCGCGGCGACCACGCCCGGCGCGCGTGCCCGGCTGATCCTCGCGCACGTCACCATCTACGTCGCGGCGCTCATCTTCATCGCGCCGCTCGTCTACGCGTTCTTCTCGGCCCTCAAGCCGAACTCCGAGATGTTCTCGATGCCGCCGACCCTGGTGGGCTCCGAGATCCGCTGGAGCAACTTCGTCGACGTCTTCGCCTACGGACCGTTCCTGACGTACATCATGAACTCGTTCATCGTGGCGATCGGTGGCACCCTGGTCGTGCTCGTGGTGTCCACCACGGCCGGATACGCGTTCGGGCGCCTGCGGTGGAAGGGCAGGGACGCGGTGTTCGTCCTCTTCCTCGCCACGCTGATGGTGCCCGCCGAGGTGCTCGTCATCCCCATGTTCCAGGTCATGCAGTGGTTCAACTGGGTCGACACCTATCAGGCGCTCATCCTGCCCTTCGCGTTCGGCGCCTTCGGCACGTTCCTGATGCGGCAGTTCTTCCGCGGCATCCCGTACGAGCTGGAGGAGGCGGCCCGCGTCGACGGCGCCGGCCCCGTCCGGTCGTTCCTGCAGATCATCCTGCCGCTGTCGAAGTCCGCGGTCGCGGTGCTCGCGGTCTTCACGTTCCTGTCCTTCTGGAACAGCTACCTCTGGCCCCTCATCGTCACGGTCGACTACAACGCGCACGGCACGCTGCCCGTCGGCCTGGCGAGCTTCGCCGGCCTCACCGGCACCCGCTGGGACCTGCAGATGGCCGCCGCGATCATCTCGATGATCCCCACCACTCTGCTCGTGATCGTGCTGCAGAAGCATCTGGTCAAGGGCATCGCGATGGCCGGGCTGGGCGGACGATGAGCGCGGTCGGGCAGCAGACGGACGACCCTCGACGAACGACCACGGGCCTCGGGTCCGACCTGGCGTTGGCGGGGGTGGACATCGGGGGCACGAAGATCGCGGCCCTCGTCGTGGATGCCTTCGGAGTCGTCCTCGCACGCGGAAGCGTGCCGGCGCCCGCGAGCGTCGGCGGCTCGGCGATGGCGGATGCGGCGGCCGGTCTCGTCGCGCGGCTGGCGACCGAGGCCGGTGTCGCGGTCGCCGCGGTGGGGGTGGGTGCCGCGGGGGTCATCGACCACGAGAGCGGCACCATCCGCGCCGCGTCCGCCCTGTTCGCGGACTGGGCGGGTTTCCCGCTCGGCCCGGAGCTGGCGCAGCGCCTCGGCGTCCCGGTGCGGGTGGAGAACGACGTGAACGCCTTCCTCCTCGGAGAAGCCGCCGCGGCGGGTCCGAGCGTGCCCGATGTGCTCGGCGTGATGCTCGGCACGGGCGTCGGCGGCGCGCTGGTCATCGGCGGGGAGCTGCACCACGGCCCGCACGGCGCGGCCGGGGAGATCGGGCATACGCCCGGGTACAGCGACCTCGTCTGCACCTGCGGGCAGACCGGTCACCTGGAGACCCTGGCCTCCGGAACGTCGATCGCCCGGCGGTTCGAGGAGCGCACCGGGCGTCCGGTGGACGATGCCAGGGAGGTCGCGGAGGCCGCCAGGGCCGGCGACGCCGACGCCCGCGCGGTGTTCCACGACGCCGGGCGCGCGCTCGCCCTCGCCTGCGCGAGCGCCGCGACGCTCCTCGACCTGCCGACCGCCATCGTCGGCGGCGGGGTCACGGCGGCCTGGGACCTCCTGTCGCCGTCGATCGAGCAGACCCTGCGCACCGACGCCCCGGTGTCCGGCATCGCGCTGCGCATCGTCCCCGCCGTCCTCGGCGCCGACGCCGTCGCGCTCGGTGCCATCGAGAGCGCCCGGCGCGCCCTCGCCCCCGTTTCCTGACCACGACTGCGACCGCAGAGGAGAACAGCACCGTGACCGCACGTCCCGAAGCCCACGAGATCTGGATGGGGCCGCTGCCGCCGCTCGCCGAGGGCGGGCTCGCGCGACCCCGGATCGGCATCGGCGGCATCTCCATCGAGTCGAGCACCTTCTCCCCGCACATCTCGGGGGACGAGGCCTTCACGATCCGGACCGGCGATGCCCTGCGGGCGTACTACCCGTTCCTCGATGCCGGGCGTGAGCTCGCCGAGGCCGCGGAGTGGGTCCCGCTCACCCACGGCCGGTCGCTGCCCGGCGGCGCCGTGGATCCGGACACCTATCGTCGGATGAAGGACGCGCTCGTCGAGGGGATCCGCACACAGGGGCCGTTCGACGGCTTCTTCTTCGACATCCACGGCGCGATGAGCGTCGTCGGGATGGAGGATGCCGAGGGCGATCTGGCTCTCGCGGTGCGGGAGGCGCTCGGTCCGGGCACCCTCGTCTCCACGTCGATGGATCTGCACGGGAACGTCTCGGAGACCCTGCGTGACGCGGTGGATCTGCTCACCTGCTACCGCATGGCCCCGCACGAGGACTGGCTGAACACGAAGGAGCGGGCGGTGTGGAACCTGCTCGACCGTCTCCGTGGCCCGCACGGCGGCGACGTGCAGGCGCGGCGGCCCTTCACCGCCTGGGTGCCCGTTCCGGTGCTCCTGCCGGGGGAGAAGACGAGTACGCGGCTGGAGCCCGCGCAGAGCATCTATGCCGAGCTCCCCGAGATCGAGGCCTTGCCCGGTGTCGTCGACGCCTCGGTGTGGATCGGCTACGCGTGGGCGGACGAGCCGCGCTGCCAGGCCTACGTCGTGGTCACCGGGGACGACCGGGAGGTCATCGCCCGGGAGGCGGAGCGCGTGGCCCGGATGTTCTGGGAGGCGCGGGAGGACTTCGTGTTCGTCGCGAAGACCGGAAGCCTCGACGAGGCGCTGGAGGAGGCCCTGGCGTCCGGAGCCCCGCGTCCGTACGTGATCTCCGACTCCGGGGACAACCCGACGGCCGGGGGAGCGGGGGATGTGACCTGGACCCTCGCCCAGCTGCTCCGGCGACCCGAGCTCACCGACGGGACGCACACGACGCTGGTCGCCTCGATCTTCGATCCGCGGGCTGTCGCCGAAGCCGTGGAGGCGGGCGTCGGTGCAACGGTCACGCTGTCCGCCGGTGCCGCGGTCGATGCCGGGCCGCACGGACCGGTCGACATCACCGGCACGGTGTTCTCGGTCACCGACGGCGACCCGGACGCCGGCACCCAGGTGGTGATCGCTGTCGGCGGGCTGCACGCCATCGTGACCGCGCGCCGCAAGCCCTTCCACCATCTCTCCGACTTCCGGATGCTGGGGCTCGAGCCGACGACGGCCGACGTCGTGGTCGTGAAGATCGGCTACCTGGAGCCGGAGCTGTACGAGCTGGCGGCGGGATGGACGCTCGCGCTCACCCCGGGCGGGGTGGACCAGGACCTGCTCCGTCTCGGACACCATCGCCTGCGCCCCGGGGTGTTCCCGTTCGACACGACAGGCGACCCCGATCTGACCGCGGTGGTCGTGCGCCGCGGCGCCGACGAGGAGGACACGGCATCATGATGAACTTCGAGAAGCGCACCGGCCCCGACTTCGGTGCGGCGGCCCCGGTCTACCCCGCGAACGGCGTGCCGGACTGGTATCGCGACGCCAAGCTCGGCTTCTTCGTGCACTGGGGCCTGTACTCCGTGCCGGCGTGGGCCGTGCAGCACGGGGAGGGCGTGAACATCCCCACCGAGGACGCCTATGCGTGGCACCAGTACGCGGAGTGGTACGGCAACACGGTGCGCATCCCGGGCAGCCCGACGTGGGAGCGCCACCAGCGCACCTACGGCCCCGGGACCTCGTACGAGGACCTCGCCGACCGATGGGACGCCGACGCCTTCGATGCCGACGCCTTCGTCGGTGAGCTCGTGTCGGCGGGGGCGCGTTACGTCGTGCCCACGACCAAGCACCACGAGGGCTTCTGTCTGTGGGACACCGCCACGACGGGGTTCAATGCCGTCGCGCGCGGCCCTCGCCGCGACCTCATCTCCGAGTTCCACGACGCCACGCGGCGGGCCGGAGCCAAGTTCGGCGTGTACTACTCCGGAGCGCTCGACTGGCACGTGAGCGACTTCCCGCCGATCGAGTCGGACACCGACCTGTTCCGGTTCCGTCGCAACGACGCCCACTTCTCCCGGTACGCCGCTGCACAGCTCGAGGAGCTCGTGGAGCGCTTCGCGCCCGACGTGCTCTGGAACGACATCGAGTGGCCGGACGGCGGCAAGGGCACGGAGGACTACGCCGTGGCCGCACTGCTGCGGCGTTACTTCGACGCCGTTCCGGACGGCGTCGTCAACGACCGGTGGGGCGTGCCGTACCACGGCTTCCTCACCCGCGAATACACGGACATCCCGGACATCATCCCCGAGCCGTGGGAGTCGACCCGCGGGCTCGGCTACTCGTTCGGGTTCAACCAGGCGGAGGACGAGCGGCACTCGCTCTCCGGGGCGGCCCTGATCCGGCTCCTCGTCGACGTCGTCGCGAAGAACGGCAACCTGCTCATCAACGTGGGCCCCGCGGCGGACGGGTCCATTCCGGCGCTGCAGCGGAAGGCGATGCAGGAGCTCGGCGGCTGGCTGGCCGTGAACGGCGCGGCGATCTACGGCACGCGGCCCTGGACGCGGATGGGGGAGCGGACGGGGGCTCCTCGTCGCTACACCACCTCCGGGGCGACCGTGCACGTGCACGCGCTGGACCCGGCGGCAGGCGAGTTCGAGCTGCCGTCCGAGCTCGCGGGCGCTGCGCTGTCGTGGGCGGACGGGACTCCGGCCCAGACGTCCGCGGGCGGCGGTTCGACGCGCATCGTGATCCCGGCCGGACTCCGCGAGGCTCCGGTCGCCGTGCTCACCGCGCACGGCGCCTGACACCGGCTCCGCAGAAGGGCCCCCGTCGGTGATCCGACGGGGGCCTTCGTCGCTGAGCTAGGGGCGCGTGCGCTCCTCGAGAACCTCGATCACGTGGCGGTACGGGCGGCCGGTGGCGCGGGTCATGCCGATCTCGCACGTGCGGTTGGCCGACACGAAGGCGTCGAAGCCGCCGCGGGCCGCATCGGCCGCGGAGACCTCGGCCGATTCCTGCGCCGTCGCGCTCGCGGTGAGCTCGGGGTGCAGCATGCCGCGGTCGCCGGCGAACGCGCAGCAGCCCCAGCCATCGGGCACGAAGACCTCGTCGGCGACGGCGGCAGCGATCGCCGTCAGTGCCCCGGTCGCGCCGAGTGCGGTCGTCGAGCAGGTCGGGTGCACGGCGATCGAGGGGAGCTTCGCATCGACGGAGAGGCGCGGCAGCACCTCCCGCGCGACGAACGTGGTGGCGTCCTCGATGCGCAGTCCCGCGTACTCCGGGTGCGCGGCGACGGCCTGGGTGAGCATCACGTCGAGGCCCTCGGTGCAGGAGGCCGCATCGCAGACGACCGGGAGCTCCCCGTGGCGGCTGGCGTCCCAGAGCGAGGCCAGCACCCGGTCGGACATGAGGCGATAGCCGTCGAGGTGTCCCTTGGACTTCCATGGCGTCCCGCAGCAGAGCCCGCCGTTCTCCTCCGGGACCACGACGGGGATCCCGGCGCGGTCAAGCAGCGCGCGCAGGGCGTCGCGGGAGCCGGGCCCCTCGTCCTCCGGGCCGAACATCGTGCCGATGCAGGCGCCGAAGAAGACGGCCTGGGCATCGGGTGGCGAGACCGGCTGGGGCGGCGCGGTTCCGCCGCGGGGGAGGCCGCCGTCGTAGAGGGGCACGGTGTCGGCGCCGAGCACCGCCCGTCCGATCCGCGTCGCGCCGCGCACGAGCGGGACGGGGAGGGCGTCGGCCACCGTGAGGGCGACGCCCCCGGCGCGCGTGACGGTGCTCCAGTGCTTCGCCGCGGTTCCCCACGCGGCCCCCTCCACGGCGTTCTCCTGCTCGGCGCGGAGTCGGCGGACGAGGTCGCCGGTGTTGATGTCCACCGGACACGCGACGCCGCACATGCCGTCGACCGCGCAGGTCTGCACGCCGTCATAGTCGTAGTCCGCGCGCAGGTCGCGCAGCAGCGCCGTGTCGCCCTGCTCCTCGGCCCAGGCCATGTCCCGGCGCAGCACGATGCGCTGCCGCGGTGTGAGCGTGATGCTCTTGCTCGGGCACGTGGGCTCGCAGTAGCCGCACTCGACGCAGCGGTCCACCTCGCGCTCGACCGTGGGCACGCGCTTCAGGTCCTGCAGATACGAGTCCGGGTCGTCGGAGAGCACGACGCCGGGGTTGAGGATGCCGTCCGGATCGAACAGCCGCTTGATCTCCCACATCATGTCGGTGAGCTCGTCGCCGTACTGCCGCCGGACGAACGGTGCCATGATGCGGCCGGTGCCGTGCTCGGCCTTGAGGGATCCCTCCTGCGCGAGGACGAGCTCGACGAGGTCATCCGTGAAGCGGCGGTACCGCGCCACGCTGTCGGGGTCGTCGAAACGCTCGTTCAGCAGGAAATGGACGTTGCCGTCCTTCGCGTGCCCGAAGATGACGGACCCCTCGTAGCCGTGTTCCGCGAACAGCTCGATCAGGCGTTCGCAGGTGGCCAGCAGTCGGGGGACGGGGACGACGATGTCTTCGAGGAGGGCGGTCGTGCCGGACGGCCGCGCTCCGGCGACCGCCGTGTAGAGGCCCTTGCGGACGTGCCACAGCGCGGCGCGCTCTCCCGCGTCCGTGGTCAGTCGCGGGGCGACGGCGAGAGGAAGGGCGTCGAAGTGTGCCTGGGCGGTGGCGCTCGCGACGGTGAGGCTCTCGTCGTCGGCGGCGTGCACCTCGACGAGGAGGGCGGCGTGGCCCTGGACGTCGATCTCCGAGATCGCGGCGGGGACGTCGCTCAGACCCTGGGCGACGCGCAGTGAGGCGGCGTCCAGGAGCTCGATCGTCGCGAGTCCCAGCTCGGTGAGAGAGGGGAGCGCGGCCATCGCCGCCGACAGCGTCTCGAAGACGAGCAGACCGGTGGCGATCGCGGGGCGCACCTCGATGGTGCGGAAACGGGCCTCCGCGACGAAGCCGAGGGTCCCTTCCGATCCGATGAGGAGGTGTTCGAGGATCCGCACCGGGTCGTCGAAGTCGAGCAGGGCGTTCAGTCCGTAGCCCATGGTGTTCTTCATCGAGAACTGCTGTCGGAGGAAGGTGACGTTCTCGGGCGCGGCGAGCAGCCGCTCCCGGAGCGACGACAGTCCCGCGAAGAGCGCGGGTTCCGCGGCGCGGAGCACCTCCGCGGCATCCGCGCGTCCGGTGTCCAGGACGGTGCCGCTGGGCAGCACGACGACCATCGAGGTGATCGTCTGATACGAGTTCTCCGTGATGCCGCAGGCCATACCGCTGGAGTTGTTCGCGACGACGCCGCCGATCGTGCAGGCGATCTCGCTGGCCGGATCGGGTCCGAGCTTGCGGCGGTACCGGGCCAGTCGCGTGTTCACCTGCCGGACGGTGGCCCCGGGGCCGACCCGGACCGCGGCGCCGTCGTCCTCGACGTGGATGTCGCGGAAGTGGCTGCGCGTGTCGACGAGGATGTCGCCGCTGATGCCCTGTCCGGAGAGGCTGGTGCCGCCGGAGCGGAACGTGAGCGTTCGTCCGGCCGCGCGGACCGCCGAGAACGCGCGGGCGACGCCCTCCGCGTCCGCGGGCGACAGCACCGCGTCCGGGACGAGCAGGTAGTGCGAGGCGTCGTGGGCGCGGGCGAACCGGTCGATGGATCGGGCGTGGACCTGCGTCTCGGTCCCCAGCAGCGCGGGGTCGAGGGGGTGGTCGAGGGTGGTGGGCACGGTGCTCCTCTGCTCCGCTCGAAGATTGTCTGACAAGTGTACTGAACGACGGCCGCCTCACTAGACTGTTCCGCATGACCTCGATCGCGGAGCGCCCCCTCGGCGTGGTCGGCGTGGTCGACGCCGTGACCGGACAGCTGCGCAGCCGGATCCTCTCCGGCGAGATCCGCTCGGGGGAGCCGTTGACCGAGGCGGCCGTCTCCCAGGCCTACGGCGTCGCCCGACCCAGCGCCAAAGCGGCCATCGAGCAGCTCGTGGCCAGCGGGCTGCTCGTGCGGACGGCGCACCGCACGGCGCGCGTGGTCGGCATCGAGGCGGAGACCGTCCGCGACGTCTACCGCACGCGGATCCGGCTGGAGAGCGCGGCGCTGCGCGAGTTGGCGGAGAGCGCCGCCGTCCCGGCGGCCGCCGTAGCGGCGAACGCCGAGCTGCAGGCGATGGCACCGGGCCCCGATCCCGCGACGGTCGATCCCGACCTCCGTTTCCACACGGCGCTCATCGACGGGTTGGGCAGCGAGCGCACCAGTCGCATGTACCGGAGCGTGCTGGACGAGGTGCGGCTGTGCATGGCGCAGGTGCAGGGACGGCGTCTCCTCGACGCGGAACTCATCGCCGCGCAGCACGCGGAGATGCTCGAGGCCGTCGCCGCCGGGGACGCGGAGCGCGCGGCCGCGGTGCTGCGTGCACACCTCGCCTCGGCGGAGGACCGTCTCGTCGAGGCCCTGAGCGCCTCCTGACGTCAGCCTTCGTTTGCGGGCGCGTCCTGGATCTCGATGGGTGCGTCCGTCGTGTCGGCCCAGACCGGAGCGGGCAGAGGGGTATCGACCTGGCCGGCCTGGATCGCGCGGAGGGCTTCGGTGATCTCGTCGGCGTTCTCGGGCACCGCCAGGCCGCAGGTGCGCAGCTCGGACGCGAACTGCAGGGTGAGCCGGATCTTCCCCGCCTCGATGGCCTCGGAGGTGGTGCCGGTGCGGATCTCGCTGCCGGTCTGGATCGCGGGCACCTCGTCGCAGACGTGATAGACCTTGCCGCCGTCGACCCACACGACCTCGTCCGCTCCGAGGAGCTGGATCACAGCGGACTGGTCCGCGGTGTACTGCTCGACGGACGGCGGGGCGAAGCTCGTCCCGATGACCGCCGCGAGGACGGCCAGGACGATGCCGACGATGCCGGCGGTCGCCTTCTGTCCCTTGTCCATGTCCTTGTTCAGGAAGATGAGGATGACCAGGGGGAGGAAGGCGACGACCGCGATGATCGCGCCGAGCTGGTTCTGGACGAAGAACCGCGTCTTGTCCGCGCGTCGCGCCGGGTCGAGGGTGTTGGCCTTCTTCCACAGGATCGAGCCGATGATCGACAGCGCGGCGATCACGACCAGCAGGACGAGCAGGGCGATGAACGCCCACTGCGGGAACTGCGCCGTCGCTCCCTGCTCTTCCAGGAGACCGGTGTCCGGATCGCGGAGCAGCGTGCCGCCCTCGTCGACGAACTCGCGCTGGCGCAGGAGCCAGAAGATGCCGACGGCCTCGCCCGCGATCGCGAGCGCCCAGAGGACCGCGGCGATGATGCGGAAGCGCGTCGCGGAGGCCTTGGCCTCCGGGGTCGGCGTCCAGCCCGCGGGCGGTTCGCCGGTCGTGGCGCCGGTCGTGGGACGACGCGGCGCGGCGGAAGACGTCTGCTCGTTCTCGGCCATGGTTGTCCTTTCCCCCGAAAGTGCCCGGCGACCTCACCGAGGCATCCCCGAGCCTAGTGGCCGCGGTGTCCTACGCTGGAGAGATGACATCCGATTCGGACGACGCCCTGAGCTGGGAGGGCGACGACAGCGCGGAGCGACGCCCCCGGGACGCCGCACGGCGCTCCACGCCCGCTCCGGAACCGACGCCGGTCGAGGCCGTCGCGCCTGCGGCGCCCGCACCCGCGTCGGTGGACGAGACGACCGCGGCGCCCTCTGGTCTCAGCAACGCGATGCTGGTCCTCGTCGGGGTCGTCGGGGGCGTCTACCTGCTCTACACCCTGGGGTGGATCGCGGGCGGTCTCCGGCTGCAGCCGCTCGCCTCGTTCCTCGTCGCCGATTTCATGTTCCTGCCCTGGTTCGTGCTGGCCATCGCCGCCCCCGCGCTGTGGTTCCTCGCGACATGGGTGCTGACGCGGGGCCGGGCCTCCTGGATCCGTGCCGCCGTGCTCCTGGCGGGCGTCGTGCTGCTCGTGCCGTGGCCGTTCGTGACCGTGGGGGTGATCGGCTCATGACCGCTCCGAAGTCACCGTCCGCCGTGGCGACCGGCTCGCCGCGCTGGCTCGTGTGGACCGTCATCGCCCTCGCCGGCCTCTTCTACGCCTACGCGGTGTGGAACGCGGTCGCGCACCTCATCACCATGGCCCAGACCGGCCTCACCGGCACCGGATGGGCGACGCTCCTGTTCGGCGTGGTGTTCCCCGTCATCGTGTTCGGGTTCGCCTACGCGATCGGCCGGCGGCGGCGGGTGGGTGAGCTCGCCCTGACGTTCATCGCCGGACTCGGGATCGTCGCGGTGTTCTGGATGAGCCTGCTCGCGCTGAGTCTGACGCTGCCCAGCGCCTGAGCAGGATCCGTCACGCCGTCACACGGCACGGAGCGGTCCCGGTGCTCGGGTAGAGTTGTCGCGATCGCGCCCCCGACGGTGTGCGGCGCATCGGCCCCTCCCGCCTGTCGCGCTGCCCCGAAGGATCCACTGTGCCGAAGCCTGTCGTGCTCATCGCCGAAGTACTCTCTCCCGCCACGATCGAGGCGCTCGGCCCCGACTTCGACGTCCGCCACGTCGACGGAACCGATCGCGAGGCGCTGTTCGCCGCCCTCGCGGACTCGGACGCGGTGCTCATCCGCTCCGCGACCCGCATCGACGAGGAGGCGCTGTCACACGCGCCGAAGCTCAAGGTCGTCGCGCGGGCCGGTGTCGGCCTCGACAACGTCGACATCAAGGCCGCGACCGCGGCCGGCGTCATGGTCGTCAACGCCCCTACGTCGAACATCGTCTCCGCCGCCGAGCTCACGGTCGGCCACATCCTCAGCCTCGCCCGCCGGATCCCGGCCGCGCACGCCTCGCTGTCCGCCGGCCAGTGGAAGCGCAGCTCCTTCACCGGTGCCGAGCTCTTCGAGAAGACCGTCGGCATCGTCGGACTGGGCCGGATCGGCGCTCTCGTCGCCGCTCGCCTCGCCGCCTTCGACATGCGCGTCGTCGCGTACGACCCCTACGTCACCTCGGCGCGCGCCCAACAGCTCGGCGTGCAGCTCCTCTCGCTCGACGAGCTCGTCGCCGAGGCCGACTTCCTCACGATCCACATGCCCAAGACCCCGGAGACGACGGGCATGATCGGCGCCGAGCAGTTCGCCGCGATGAAGCCGACCGCCTTCGTCGTCAACGTCGCCCGCGGCGGGCTCATCGACGAGGAGGCGCTGCACGAGGCGCTCGTCGCCGGCGAGATCGCCGGGGCCGGCCTGGACGTCTTCACCTCGGAGCCCCCGGCCGAGGGTGGCAGCGCCCGCGCGCTCCTCGATCTCCCGAACGTCGTCGTGACTCCGCACCTCGGTGCGAGCACGGAAGAGGCGCAGGAGAAGGCCGGCGTCTCGGTCGCGCGCTCGGTGCGGCTCGCGCTCGGCGGCGACCTCGTCCCGGATGCCGTCAACGTCGCGGGCGGCGTCATCGACCCGTACGTGCGTCCCGGCATCTCGCTCGTGGAGAAGCTCGGCCAGATCTTCGCCGCGCTGGCCACGTCGCCGCTCACGAGCCTCGACGTCGAGGTGCACGGCGAGCTCAACGACTACGACGTGAGCGTGCTCAAGCTCGCCGCCCTCAAGGGGGTCTTCACGAACATCGTGAGCGAGACCGTGTCGTACGTGAACGCGCCCCTCCTGGCGGAGCAGCGCGGCATCGCGGTGCGCCTGCTCAAGGACGATGTGAGCGAGGAGTACCGGAACGTCATCACCCTCACGGGGGCGCTGTCCGACGGATCGCAGCTCTCGGTGTCGGGCACGCTGACCGGACCGAAGCAGGCCGAGAAGCTCGTCGGCATCAACGATCACGCCCTGGAGCTGCCGATCGAGAAGCACCACGTCGTGATGCTCTACACCGACCGCCCCGGCATCGTGGCCGTCTACGGGCAGAAGTTCGGCGAGGCCGGGATCAACATCGCCGGCATGCAGATCTCGCGGCTCGCGGCGGGCGACCAGGCGCTCAGCGTGCTGACGCTCGACTCGCCCGTGTCCGAGGAGCTGCTGGACGACGTGCGGGGCGCCATCGACGCCGATCTCTTCCGTCAGATCGAGATCACCGAGGTCTGACACCGCAGAGCAGGGAGAAGGGCGGGAGCGCAAGGCTCCCGCCCTTCTCCGTATCTGCGGCCTCATCCGGCGTCAGGCGGTGGCGCGCAGCACGAGGGCGATGAGATCCGCGAGCTCTTCGCTGCGCGGGACCAGGCGCTCCGGACCGTGCACGTCGAGCGAGTTGTTGAAGTAGAGGCCGTCGCTCACGAGCATCACGAGGTCGAGGCTGGCGGTGTCGCGGACGTGTGGGCGGATCGTCTCCGCCCAGCGGCGCCGGGTCTCGCGGAGCATGTCGGACGCGGCGGTCGAGCCGCCCTGGGCCAGCCGGGTCGTGGCGATGAGCGCCCGATCGAGGGCGTCGTCCTCCATCACCGAGGTCCGGACGTAGTACGCGACGGGACCTTCGTCGGCGGTGCGCATGCGCTCCAGATCGAGGGTGGTCAGATGGTCGAGACGCTCCAGGAGCCCGGCCTCCAGATCGTCCTTGGAGCGGAAGTGGTACAGCAGGCCGCCCTTCGACACCCCGGCGGCCTTCGCCGTGGCCTCGAGCGTCGCGGCGCGTTCGCCCTCGTCGATCAGGATCGCCTCGAAGGCGTCGAGGACCTTCTCACGGGCGAGGGGAGGGCGGGGCATCGGTCATCCTCTGAACGGGATCGGGAGGGCGGCATCTGTTACTATACCAGCCGGACGGTTTAGTAACGAGCGGTCCGCAGGAAGGAAAGGTGTTCCATGACCCGTACTGCGTCGATCCCGACGACAGAGACGGAAGCTCCCCGCGTCGGGGCTCGGGGGTGGGCGGCGCTCGTCGTCCTCATGCTCCCGGTGCTGCTGGTGTCGGTGGACAACACGGTGCTGAGCTTCGCGCTGCCCGAGATCTCGATCTCGCTCGCGCCGAGCGGGGCCGAGCAGCTCTGGATCATCGACGTCTATCCGCTCGTGCTCGCCGGACTCCTGGTGACCATGGGGACGCTCGGCGACCGTTTTGGGCGTCGCCGCCTGCTCCTCATCGGGGCCACCGGGTTCGCCGTGGTCTCCGCGCTGGCCGCCTTCGCGCCGACCGCGGGCCTGCTGATCGCCGCCCGCGCCCTGCTCGGCTTCTTCGGCGCCATGCTGATGCCGTCGACGCTCTCGCTGCTGCGGTCGATCTTCCAGAACCGCGACCAGCGCCGCATGGCCATCGCGGTCTGGGCATCCGCGTTCTCTGCCGGATCCGCGCTCGGCCCCATCGTCGGCGGCTTCCTCCTCGAGCACTTCGCGTGGGGCTCGGTGTTCCTCATCGCCGTGCCGGTGCTCATCCCGCTGCTCATCGCCGCACCGCTGCTCGTGCCGGAGAGCCGTGACCCGAACCCCGGCCGCATCGACCCGCTCAGCATCGCCCTCTCGATGGCCGCGATGATCCCGGTCGTCTACGCGATCAAGTCCTTCGCGGTCGACGGTCCGTCGCTCTACGCCGGGGGATGGGCGCTGCTCGGTCTCGTGATGGGGACGCTGTTCGTGCGCCGTCAGCTCCGCGCCGACACCCCGATGCTCGACATGGCGCTGTTCCGCCGTGGCTCGTTCTCGGGCGCGATCCTGGTGAACCTGCTCAGCGTCGTGGCCCTCGTCGGGTTCCTGTATTTCGTGTCGCAACACCTCCAGCTCGTGCTGGGGCTCTCGCCGATGGTCGCGGGCCTCGCTCTCGTGCCGGGGATGGCGGCGATGATCGTCGCCGGACTCACGGTGGTGCCGATCTCGCGGCGGGTGCCGCCGCACGTGCTCATCCCGGCGGCGCTGGTGTTCTCGGTCGCGGGCTACCTCATCGTCGCGTTCACGACGCACGAGCACGGCGTGGCTCCGCTGATCCTCGCCTTCGCCGTCCTCGGCATCGGCATCGGCGCGGCCGAGACCATCTCGAACGAGCTCATCCTGTCCAGCGCCCCCGCGGCGAAGGCCGGTGCCGCCAGTGCGGTGTCCGAGACGGCGTACGAGCTCGGTGCCGTGCTGGGGACCGCGATCCTGGGCGGCATCATCACCGCGTTCTACCGCGGCGCGCTGGTGCTGCCCGAGGGGCTTCCGGCGGGCGTGGCCCGCGCTGCGCAGGAGACGCTGGCGGGCGCCTACACCGCCGCCCACGAGCTCCCGGCCGCGCTCGGCGACGCCCTGTGGCAGGCGGCGGCCGACGCGTTCGGCTCGGGAGTCACGGTCACCTCGCTCATCGGGGCGGGCCTCGTCGTCGTCGCCGCGGTCATCGCGGCCGTCACACTGCGCAAGGCACCCACGCACTGACCACTACGCTGGGGGGACCGGCCCGTTCGACCCGCGGTCGCGCCGCGGTCGGTCCACCCCCGTGCAGTGCGCAAGGAGTCTCATGTCGCGTGTCGTGAAGCTGGCCGTCATCCCGGGTGACGGCATCGGTCCCGAGGTCATCGCCGAGGCGGAGAAGGTGCTCGACGCCGTCACCGCCGACAGCGACGTGACGTTCGACAAGACCCGCTTCTCGCTCGGTGCCGACCGGTACCTCGAGACCGGCGACACGCTCACCGACGACGACCTCGCCGCGATCGCCGCACACGACGCGATCCTCCTCGGCGCGGTCGGTGGCACGCCGGGCGACCCGCGGCTGAAGGACGCGAACATCGAGCGCGGACTGCTGCTGAAGCTCCGGTTCACCCTCGACCACTACGTAAACCTGCGCCCCTCGAAGCTCTTCACCGGAGCTCCTGGTCCGCTGTCGGACCCGGGGGAGATCGACTTCGTCGTCGTCCGCGAAGGGACGGAGGGTCCCTACGTCGGCAACGGCGGGGCGATCCGTAGGGGGACGCCGCACGAGGTGGCGAACGAGACCTCCGTGAACACCGCCTTCGGCGTCGAGCGGGTCGTCCGCTACGCGTTCGCGCTTGCCGAGCGCCGCCGTCAGAAGCTCACGCTCGTGCACAAGACCAACGTGCTCGTGCACGCCGGTGCGATCTGGCAGCGCATCGTGAACGAGGTCGCTACCGAGCACCCCGACGTCGCCGTCGACTACCTGCACGTCGACGCCGCCACCATTTTCCTCGTCACCGATCCCTCGCGCTTCGACGTGATCGTGACGGACAATCTCTTCGGTGACATCCTCACCGACCTCGCCGGCGCCGTCACGGGCGGCATCGGCCTCGCCGCCTCGGGGAACATCAACCCCGATGGCGCCTTCCCGTCGATGTTCGAGCCCGTGCACGGCTCGGCTCCGGACATCGCGGGTCAGCAGAAGGCCGACCCGACCGCCGCGATCCTCTCCATCGCGCTGCTGCTCGACCACCTCGGCCTGACGGTCGAGTCGGCGCGTGTGAGCGCCGCGGTCGAGGCGGACATCGCCGCTCGCAGCGGTGCCCGCACCACCGCGGAGATCGGCTCCGCGATCACTGCCCGTCTCTGAACGGCGGGCGTAGGCTGACAGGGCGCGAGGATGCGCCCACCCCACGAGGATTGGATGACGACATGACGACGATCGACGCTGAGACGAGCGTGGCTCCCCTGGAGTTCGCCGTGACGAAGAACCTGAACGCGGCCTCGCCGGCACGCGTCGCCGAAGTGCTGGAGAACCCCGGGTTCGGGGTCGTCTTCACCGACCACATGGTCGACATCTGCTGGTCGGCCAAGGGCGGCTGGCACCGTCCGCGCGTGCAGCCCTACGGCCCGATCCCGCTCGACCCCGCGGCATCCGTGCTGCACTACGCGCAGGAGATCTTCGAAGGCATCAAGGCCTACCGGCACGCGGACGGTTCGATCCACACCTTCCGTCCCGACCGCAACGCCGCGCGCCTGCAGGCGAGCGCCCGCCGCCTGGCGCTGCCGGAGCTGCCGACGGAGTACTTCATCCAGTCGCTGCGCGAGCTCATCGCCGTCGACGGCCGCTGGGTGCCCTCCGGCGCCGACCAGAGCCTCTACCTGCGGCCGTTCATGTTCGCCAAGGAGGCCTTCCTCGGCGTGCGCGCGGCGCAGAAGGTCGCCTACTACGTGATCGCGAGCCCCGCCGGTGCGTACTTCACCGGAGGTGTGAAGCCCGTGCGGATCTGGCTCTCCGAAGATTACGCCCGCGCGGGTCGCGGTGGCACCGGCAAGGCGAAGACGGGCGGCAACTACGCCTCCAGCCTCCTGCCGCAGGCCGAGGCCAGCGCGAAGGGCTGCGACCAGGTCGTGTTCCTCAACGAGAACCGCGATGTCGAGGAGCTCGGCGGCATGAACGTCGTGTTCGTCTTCAAGGACGGTCGCGTCGTCACGCCCGAGTCGGACAGCATCCTCGAGGGCATCACGCGCGACTCGCTGCTGCAGCTCGCCGAGGACCGCGGCTACACGGTCGAGAAGCGTCCGATCTCGATCGACGAGTGGCGTGAGGGCGTGGCCTCCGGTGACATCGTCGAGGTGTTCGCCTGTGGCACGGCCGCGGTCGTGACCCCGATCGGAGCGCTCGTGGGCGAGGGCTTCGACGAGCCGCAGCCGCTGGGCGAGCTGGCGCTGTCCCTCCGCGAAGAGCTCACCGACATCCAGTACGGGCGCCGCGAGGACAAGCACGGCTGGCTGCTCCGCCTCGACGCCTGATTCGATTCCCCGAGACCCCGTCCTCCCGCCGACACCCCGCCGTGTCGACGCGTGGAAGGCGGGGTCTCGGCGTGTACCCGGGGGCTCGCGCGCTGGGACGCTTCCTGCACAATGCGGGGGGAGTGGGGGAAGAGGGGTGGGGCGTGTGGAGAAGAGGGGAGGGAGGGAGAACGCGGGGGAGAGTGAGGGGATGTCGCGGCGCCTCTCGTTCTCCGAAGCCTGGGATCTCGTGCGGTCGCGGGAGGAGGTCCTCGACGCGGGGGTCACGGAGCGGGAGCTGGAGGGGGCGGTCGCGCACGGCAGGCTGCGACGCGTGCACCGCGGGGCGTACGTCGACGCGGAGGTCTGGGACCAGCTGTGGCCCGAGGGAAGGCAGCTCGTGCGGGTGTGCGCCGTCCGTCGGGCCAGCCCGGGCGGAGGTCCGGTGTTCTCGCACCTCTCCGCGGCAGCGCTCTGGGGGCTCCCGCTCGTGGTGCCGATCCGGGACGACGTGCACACCGCGATCCGCAGCCGTCGGCACACCAGAACCGAAGCCGGGGTCGTCCGACACCAGATGGCGCTCGACGAGGGGGACATCGTCCGGCGGCACGGGCTCCGGTGCACGTCGCTGGCCCGTACCGTGTTCGACCTCGCCCGGCTGCTGCGCCCGGAGGCCGTCGTCGCGGCCGGGGACGCGGCTCTGCGGATGGTCTCGATCGAGGGACACGAGGTCGACCACGATGAGGTCGACGCCTGGCGCGCCGAGGTCGACCGGCTGTGCGTGCCAGGGCTCCGGGGCGTGCGGCGCGCGCGATGGATCGGAGCCTTCGCGGATGGACGGGCGCAGCTCCCGGGCGAGAGCGTGAGCCGCCTCCAGCTCCACCGACTCGGCTTCCGGGACATCGATCTACAGGTTCCCCTCGTGGGCTCCGACGGTGCTCGGTATTTCGCCGACTTTGGGTTCCCGCGGTCGCGGACCTTCGGGGAGTTCGACGGGGAGGACAAGTACCGGGATGCGGAGCTGCGGACGACGTCCACGGCGGCCGATGCGGTGCTGGCGGAGAAGCACCGCGAGGACGAGATCCGCGGGGTCACGGGGTGGCGCGTGGTGCGCTGGGGCTCCGCGCACATCCGCACCCCCGAAGATCTCGGACGACGGCTCGCCGCGTTCGGCGTCCGTCCTCCCGGCTGAGGTCGGTCGAGCCCCCGGGCTCGCGTCGAGACCCCGCCTCACCTGCGCGCGCGAGGCGGGGTGTCGACGAGAAAGCGGGGTCTCGGGGGTGGGGCAGGGGATCTAGGGTGGAGGGATGAAGATCGCCCGGTTCAGCCACGACGACGCCATCATGTACGGGATCATCGACGACCGCGAGCTCGTGGTCCTGGCCGGGGACCCGATGTTCTCCGGGTACGAGACCACCGGCGCCCGCGTCCCGCTGACCGAGGTCACGCTGCTCGCGCCCGTGATCCCGCGCTCCAAGGTCGTGTGCGTGGGGAAGAACTACCACGACCACGCCGCCGAGATGGGAGGAGTGGCCCCCGAGGAGCCGCTGCTGTTCCTCAAGCCGAACACCGCCGTGATCGGCCCCGACGACGCGATCGTGCGCCCCGTCGCGCTCTCCGAGCGGACGGAGTACGAGGGCGAGCTCGTGGTCGTGATCGGGCGGATCGCCAAGAACGTGAAGGCGGAGAACGCTCTCGACCACGTGCTCGGCTACACCATCGGCAACGACGTCACGGCGCGCGACCTGCAGGCCAAGGACGGGCAGTGGTCGCGGGCGAAGGGCTTCGACACGTTCTGCCCGCTCGGCCCGGTGATCGAGACGGACTTCGACCCCGCACAGGCCACGATCGAGACGCGGGTGAACGGCGAGGTGCGTCAACAGGCGCCGCTCACCGACATGATCCACTCGGTCGCCGCGATCATCGAGTACGCCTCCGCGGTGTTCACGCTGCTTCCGGGCGACGTCATCATGACGGGGACTCCCGCCGGCGTGGGCACATTCGAGGCGGGCGACACGATCGAGGTCGAGATCTCCGGACTCGGCATCCTCCGCAACACCGCGCGCGACGCCGCTCCCGCATCATGACCGAGGTCGCCCTCACGGCGACGCAGCAGCAGGCGGTCCAGCGCCGCACCGTGCTCGTGCTGTCGCTGGGGCAGGTGCTCGGCGGCATCGCGTTCGGAGCCACCGTGTCGCTCGGTGCGCTGCTCGCCGCGGACATCTCCGGCAGCGACGCGCTCTCCGGGCTCGCGACGGCGTCGGTGACCTTGGGAGCCGCGGTCTGCGCGATCCCGCTCGCCCGGATGGCCGCGCGCCTCGGACGGCGTCGCGCTCTGACCCTCGGCAACCTCTTCGCCCTCATCGGCATCGCCGTGGTGATCCTCGCGGCGTCCGTGCGCGTCTTCCCGCTCCTGCTCGCCGGCATCCTGCTGATCGGTGCGGGGAACGCGGGCAACCTGCAGTCCCGGTTCGCGGCGACGGATCTCGCGGCGCCGCAGCATCGTGGGCGCGACCTCTCGATCGTCGTGTGGTCCACGACGATCGGCGGCGTGGCGGGGCCGCTGCTGCTCGGCCCGGGGGAGGTCGTCGGGCAGGCGATCGGCATGCCCCCGCAGACGGGTTCCTACGTCTTCTCGTTCGTCGCGCAGTGCGCGGCGCTCGTGCTCTACCTCGTCGCCCTCCGCCCGGATCCGCTGCTCGCCGCACAGAGACTCGCGCAGGCGGCGGCCGCCACGACGAGCGCCGCCGTGGCGGACCGCCCGCGGGTGGCCCGCTACGCGATCTTCGCGATCGCGGGCTCGCACGTGGTGATGGCGTCGGTCATGGCGATGACCCCCGTGCATCTGTCCCACATGGCGCACGGCGCCCACGGGGCGGCGGCGACTCCGGCCGACGTCTCGGCGCTCGTCGGCATCACCATCGCACTGCACGTCGGCGGCATGTACGCGCTCTCGCCGGTGTTCGGCGTGCTGGCCGACCGCTGGGGGCGGCTGCGCGTGGTGCTGCTCGGGCAGGCTCTGCTCGGCGGCGCCCTGGCCTTCGCCGTCTTCGCGGGCACCGCGGCGTGGGGCGTCATGGTGGCGCTCATCCTCCTCGGCCTGGGGTGGAGCGCCGCCACGGTCGCCGGCGCCGCCCTGCTTACCGAGGCGTCCGCACCCGACGTCCGCACGCGGCGACAGGGACGCAGCGACTCGCTGATGAGCCTGTCGGCCGCCGCCGGGTCGGTCCTCGCCGGCGTCGTGCTGGCGAACTTCCAGTACGCCGGGCTCGGCATCGCGGCCTCCGTGCTCGTCCTCGCGATCGTCGCGCTGTCGCCGCTCGCCCGGAGCAGCGCGCGGTGAAGGCCTGGGGCGGTGTCGGAGAGGCCTATGCCGCCTCGTACGCGGCCCTGTGCGCGGGGACTTTCGACGTTCTCGCCCCCGCCCTCGGACCGGCGGAGGGTCGCAGCCTCCTCGACGTCGGGGCGGGGGAGGGGGGCCTCGCGGCCCGCTTCGCCGGCCTGGGGTGGGACGTCACGGCCTGCGAGCCCGAGCCGACCATGCGCGCCGTCGCCCACCGGAGCCACCCGACGCTGCGCATCGTCGACGGCGGCCTGCCGACGCTGCCGTTCGCCGACCGTTCGGTCGACGTCGTCGTGGCGAACTTCGTGCTGAACCACGTCTCCTCCCCGCGGACCGCCGCCCGGGAGCTGGGTCGGATCGCACGGGAAGCGGTCGCCGCGACGACCTGGACCCGTTCCCCGTCGTGGTTCTGGAACGAGGTCGTCGAACGCGCGGGGCTGAAGCCGTCCGCGGGGGAGAGGCTTCCGGCCGAGGAGGACTTCGACCGCACGGCGGACGGCTTCGCGGCCATGCTCGTCGAGGCCGGACTCCCGGAGGTGACGGTCAGCGAGCACATCTGGACCTGGCCCGCCGACCCGGACGCCCTGTGGGTCTCGGTCGAGGGCGGCGTGGCCGGCGCCGGGGCTCAGTATGCCGGGCTCTCCTCCGCCGAGCGATCCCGGTTCCGCGTGGGGTTCGAGGAGACCGTCGCGGCGCATCGGGTGGGTGCGGTGCTCCCGCTGGAGCACCGCGCGGCCGTCGCGGTCTCGCGCCGGGGCTGACCGGCCCGCACCCGTAGAATCGAAGGGCTATGGCTACTCCGCATCCCCTCACCACGACCGCCAGCGGCGCCGACGTCCGCGTCCGCTTCTGCCCCTCCCCGACGGGGCTGCCGCACGTCGGCATGGTCCGCACGGCTCTGTACAACTGGGCGTACGCCCGTCACAACGGTGGGAAGATGGTGTTCCGCATCGAGGACACCGACGCCGCCCGCGACAGCGAGGAGAGCTTCCGCCAGCTCGTCGACGCGCTCACGTGGCTGAAGATCGACTGGGACGAGGGCGTCGAGGTCGGCGGCCCGCACGCCCCGTACCGCCAGTCGGAGCGGCACGACATCTACCGCGAGGTCATCGACAAGCTCCTCGCGACGGGCGCGCTCTACGAGAGCTACTCGACGGCCGAGGAGATCGACGCCCGCAACGAGGCCAACGGCCGCGCGAAGCAGCTCGGCTACGACAACTTCGACCGTGACCTCACCGATGAGCAGAAGGCCGCCTTCCGCGCCGAGGGTCGGCAGCCCGCCCTCCGCCTGCGGGTGCCGGACGAGGACCTCACGTACGTCGACCTCATCCGCGGCGAGGTCACCTTCCCCGCGGGCTCCTTCCCGGACTTCGTCGTCGTGCGCCCCAACGGTGTGCCGCTGTATACGTTCGTAAACCCCGTCGACGACGCGCTGATGGGCATCACCCACGTGCTCCGCGGCGAAGACCTCATGCCGTCCACCGCGCGCCAGCTCTCGCTCTACGCGGCGCTCATCGACGCGGGTGTGACGACGTTCGTGCCGCGGTTCGCCCACATGCCGCTCGTGCTGGGGGAGACCGGCAACAAGAAGCTCTCCAAGCGCGACCCGCAGGCCGATCTGTTCCTGCACCGGGAGCGCGGCTTCATCCACGAGGGCCTCCTGAACTACCTCGCGCTCCTCGGCTGGTCGATCGGCCCGGACCGCGACGTCTTCTCGCTCGACGAGTTCATCGCCGCGTTCGACATCGAGAACGTGAATCCCAACCCGGCCCGCTTCGACCAGAAGAAGGCCGAGTCGATCAACGGCGACCACATCCGCATGCTCGACGTGAAGGACTTCGCCGAGCGCACGGTGCCGTATCTCGCTGCGGCCGGCCTGTTCGACGAGCCGACCCACGAGCAGCTCGTCCTCGCGTTCCGTGCGGCTCCGCTGGTGCAGGAGCGCGTGCAGCTGCTGGGCGAGGTGCCGGGCATGCTCGGCTTCCTGTTCCGCGACGAGGTGTCGTATGACGCGGACGCGCTCAAGGGGCTGCCGGCCAACGCCGCCGAGGTGCTCGACGCCTGCGTCACCGCCCTGGAGCCGGTCACGGACTTCACCCCGGAGAAGATCCAGGAGGCGCTGTCGACGGCGCTCGTGGAGAACCTCGAGCTCAAGCCGCGCGTGGCCTACGGGCCGCCGCGTGTGGCCATCACCGGGCGCCGCGTCTCGCCGCCGCTGTTCGAGTCGATGGAGCTGCTGGGCAAGGACGAGTCGCTGCGCCGCCTGCGCGCGCTCTCGGCGTTCCTCGCGAACTGATCCGCGACGCGCCCGAGCGGCGACACGGCACCGGTGGTTTTGGTGATCGGTCGCCGCTCGGGTAAGCTTGATTCTCGGTGCGAGGCTCCGGTTTCGCCCTTGGGGTATGGTGTAATTGGCAACACGGCTGATTCTGGTTCAGTTGTTCTTGGTTCGAGTCCAGGTACCCCAGCCAGTCAGAGAAGGCCCGGATTCACGGCGAAGAGCCGCGATCCGGGCCTCTGTCGTTCCCGGGCAGGACGGGGCCCACGAGGCGTCCGTGACGCGGATGAGGTTGCCGTTCCGTAGGCTGGAGGCATGGGATTCCGCGAGACCGTCCGCCGCCTGAACGACGCGAACAGCGTGACGCACGGGGTGGTGACCACTGTCCTCACGGCCGGCCTCGCGGCGATCGAACCGCGCCGACTCACGACCGGACGCCGGGTGGCTTATCGGAGCGCCATCGCCGCGCTGACCGCGTGGACCGTGTGGGCGAGTCTCCGGCCCGCCGACGAGCCGGACCTCCTCGGTCCGATCGGCCGCGGGGCGGTGGCCACGGGCGCCGGCGGCACTGCGCTCGGACTCGCCGAAGCGGGCGAGGCTCTCGACGCGCGCCTCCACGACGGTCTCGTCCGCGCCGGCGCGCGGCGCCCGCGGTTGTGGCTCGTCGCAGGACAGGCTCTTCTGTCGCTCGGGTCCTGGTGGGTCGGCCGACAGGGCACGCGAGCCGATTCGGAGCGCACCGAGGATGCCGCGCCGGCGGATCACGTCGAGCTGACGGCGGAACTGCGTGCCCTCGCCGAACTCCTGCTGTCCGCAACGGATGATCACGGTGCTCCGGCGCTGCGTGCGCAGCTCGTCGACGCGCGGCTGGTGCGCGACGACCCTGAGGAGGCGTTCTGGCCCTGGCTGAGCCTGGAGACGCCGACCGAGGGGCCACGGGCCGTGCCGGGCACGGCGACCTTCCCAGTGCTCGGCCGGTACCGCACGCTCGACGACCGTTCGTTCGACGTGCGTCTGCGTGTCGAAGGCGGACGGATCGACGGCCTGCACATCGACGAGGGCGATGACTGGACGGACGAGCAACGGACGCGCTGGGATGAAGCGGACCTCGATCTGAGCGCTCTCGGGAGCTGGCCGACGGCGGACGCGCTCGAGCTCTTCATCGAGACCCCCGACGGGTATCGGTCGGCGGCGCAGTGAGGCTGTGCGCCGAGCCCGGTCGCCCTCGGCTGAGGAGCGCTCACGCGGCATCGAGGAAGGGCTCGTACCGGTAGCCCGTCTCGTCGAGGATCGACACCGTCGATTCGGGGACCTCGAGGAACGCGCCCGGCAGATCGTTCAGCGGCTCGGAGACGATCACGTGCGCATGCCGACCGAAGACGCGCAGACGATCCGCATCGGGGTACATCCCACGAAGCGTCTCGATGTCGGTGGAGTGGAAGAGGGAGCGGGAGCGCCCAGCCGTCGAGTACCGGAACGCCCAGACGGTGGTGCCGTCGGACACCGCGAAGGTTCCCTGGACCGGGAAGCGGATGCCATGCTCGCGCCCCACGCGCTCGGCCTCGCGGATGGCCGCCCGCATCCCCGCGATCGGATCGTCCTGGAGGCCGAGGGTCAGGGCGAGGTGGAACAGCACCTCGGAGTCGGTGGTGCCCTGGATCTCCGGGTAGAGGGAGGGGTCGACGGCGAGGATGAGGTCGCGTTTCACGGTCAGGAACTCCGCCACGCCGCCGTTGTGCATGAAGAGCCAGTTCGCGTGCCGGAACGGGTGGCAGTTGGTCTGCTGGACCGGCGGCCCGGCGGCAGCTCTCACATGGCTGAAGAACAGCGGGCTGCGGATCAAGCGGGAGATCTCGCGGAGGTTCAGATCGTTCCAGGCGGGCTCCATGCTCCGGAACAGTGCAGGCGTCGGAGGCTGCCCAGAGTCGTCACCGTTCGACACCGGATACCAGCCGAGGCCGAACCCATCCCCGTTCACGGTCTCCGCGCCGAGGGGCGAGTCCAGGGACTGCGCCACGAGGGAATGTCGCGCGTCGAGGATCACCTCCGACGGGTGCAGCGGTTCTCCCACGTACGCCAGCCACCGACACATGTCGACACCTCGTCCCCGACCCGATCAGGTCTGTGCCCGACGATACGCCCGCTCGCCCTCCCCGGCGACAGCTGCGGATGGGTGACCGGCTACTCGCACTCCCCGAGGAACCCGAGATAGCACACGGCCTCATGCGTGACGGCCGGCTCGGCATCGTCGTTGGAGACCTGGCGCGTCGCCGTCTCCGGCGTCCGGGTGAGGTGCCCGAAGTCGCCGAGGGAGGCCACGTACATCCCGTCCGCGTCCTCCGCGATCATCCGGTCGATCTCGGTACGGTGCTGCGCGCACAGGTCCGCGGAGGCCGGGACGAGGTCGACCCCGGCGCATGCTCCCGCGTACTCGGCCTCCATGAGCCCGATGCAGTCCGTCCAGTCCTGGTCCACCGCGCACGGGCTCACGCCGTCGTCGGCGACGAGGTACTTGCCGGTCTCGTACTCCTCGCTGTGGAAGGTCTCGGGCTTCTCCGGTACGTCGATCTTGGTCCAGTGGCGTGCGGTCGCGAAGGCGAACACCGTCACGATCGCGGCGATCAGGAGCAGCGCGCCCACGATGCCCAGCGTCACCCAGAGTCCGACCCGGCTCTTCCGCTCCGGGCTCTCCGCGGGCGTGGGGGTCCACGGGGCGGCGACCGGTGCCGGCGGGGGTGCCGCGGCGAATCCCGGCGCGGCGGCGACGGGGAGCTCGTGTCCTCCGAGCGGTGCCGCCGCCGGGGCGGTCGGCGCCGGCGCCGTGGTCGCGAGGAAGTAGTCGTACCAGGCCCGGCTCGCCTGCTCGTCCGCGGCGACCTGCTGCGCCTCGGCATCGGTGAGCACGAGGCCCCACGCGTCACGGGCCGGTGCATGGGGGAGGGCGGAGCGGAAGTCTTCGAACGACACGGGCATGTTCGCAGAATATCGGCTTCTTCCCCGCGACCCGGGCGGTCATCCGATGTCCGCGGCTCCTGGAACAATGACGAGGTGATCGGTATGAAGTCCTTCTGGAACGCGTTGCCCACCGAGGGACGCTGGCTGCTGTCGACCGTGGCGATCCAGACCCTCGGGCGGGGGATGACGCTGCCGTTCACGATCATCTACCTCCACGAGGTCCGCGGCTTCGACCTCGGGTTCTCCGGAGCGCTCATGAGCCTCATCGCGATCACGGGGCTCGTGGTCACGGGTCCCGGTGGCACGCTCATCGATCGCTTCGGCGCCCGGCGCGTGCTGATCGTGGGACTGCTGGCGATGATCGCGGGGTGCACGCTCCTCGCCTACGCCACGCATCCCGCCGTCGCGACCGTCGCGGTCGTGCTCATCGGGATCAACTTCGGGGTCTCCTGCCCCGGCTTCAACGCCCTCATCGCCTCGGTGGTCGACGGCGAGGTCCGTCAGCAGTACTTCGGCGTGAACTTCGCCCTCGTCAACCTCGGCATCGGCGTGGGAGGCATCATCGGCGGCTTCTTCGTCGACGTGACGGAGCCGTCGACCTTCACCACGATCTTCCTCATCGACGCGGCCACGAGCCTCATCCCGCTCGCTCTGCTCCTCGGCCCGCTCCGGCACGTGCGCACCCAGGCGGACCCGGACCCTGCGGTGACCACGGAGGGCGGTTACCGGGAGATCCTGCGGCGCCCCGCGGTGCTCTGGATGACGCTGCTGACCTTCTTCTCCGTCTTCATCGGCTACGGACAGATCGAGGCGGGCTTCCCCGCCTACGCCCGTCAGATCGCCCAGGTCTCGACCGCCGTTGTCGGCATCTCGTTCGCGGTGAACACGGCCGTCATCGTGCTGCTGCAGTTCGCCGTCCTCCGGCTCATCACCGGGCGCCGGCGCACCAGGGTCATGCAGGTCATGGCCCTCATCTGGGCCGTCTCCTGGGTCATGCTCGGCGCCGCGGGCCTGCTTCCCGACTCGGTCACGGCCGCGATCGCGGTGATCGCTTTCATGGGCGTGTTCGCGTTCGGCGAGACCATGATGCAGCCGACGATTCCGGCCATCTACAACGATCTCGCGACGGACCGCACCCGTGGGCGCTACAACGCCCTCAACTCCGCGGCCTTCCAGGGCGGGGCGATCCTCGGCCCGCTCGTCGCGGGGGTGCTCCTGGGGGTCGGCGTCAGTGGCTGGTTCATCGCGGTCATGGTGGCGGGCAGCCTCGCCGTCGGCGTGCTGGCGGTGGTGCTGGAGCGGGTGCTCCCGGCAGCGGCCAACGGCAGCAGCGCCGAGGTCCATCGAACGGACGAGGTCGAACGGACGCCGCCGGTCTAGGCTCCGGGTATGGCCCTCGAACCGCTCTTCCTCCGTCTCGACCGGATCGCGGGTGGGCGGCAGGCCGGTGTACTGATCAGCGACGCCGGTCGCACCCATCCGCGGACCGTCCGTGCCTTCACCTGGATCCTCTGGCTCCTCGTCGCCGAGCTGGTGCTCGGGGTGGGTGCCGTAGTGGTCGCTCTGGTGCTCGCCGCCGACGGCGACAGCGTGCCCTTCGCCGTGTGGATGCGCACCCTCGTGGTGCTGGCGATGACGGCGACGCTGTTCTACTTCGCGTGGCGCGCGCGCCGCGGATGGCGCTGGGCCTACCTCCGGCTGCGGCTGTTCGCGCAGATCTTCCCCGTCATCACGCTCGTCATGGCGGCGATCCCCGGCCTCTACCCGGTGTGGATGGTCACCGAGCAGATCGTCTTCAGCCTGATCATGATCGGGATCGCGGACTTCCTCACCAGCGACCACATGCGGGCGGTCTTCGCGAAGGACGCCGACGCGGATAGCACGCCGGCGGGGTGAGACGCCACTCCCTTCCCGCCGAGACCGCGGTCACTCCACACTCGGAGGAGCTGCACGGCGGGAGGAGAGACGCATGGCGCGACTGGTGCGAGTGGTACCCGGCCAGGACCCGGGTTTCACGCGGAAGCGGACGAGCTCGGGATTCCGGTACGTCGATCCGACGGGGGAGCCGGCGCCCGAGGCGGATCGCGAACGCATCAGCGACCTGGTGATCCCGCCGGCATGGCAGGACGTGTGGATCGCGGCCGACCCGCTCGCGCACATCCAGGCCGTGGGCATCGACACGGCCGGGCGCAAGCAGTACCTCTACCATCCGCTCTGGCGGGTCTCCCGCGACCGTCGCAAGTTCGTCCGTGCACTGGACCTCGCCGCGGCCCTGCCCAGCGCCCGGGCGCAGGTCACCAAGGCTCTCAAGGAGGACGGGCAGACGAAGGAGCGCGCCCTCGCGATCGCCTTCCGCCTCCTCGACGACGCCGCGCTGCGGATCGGTTCGGAACGCTACCTGGCGCGCCACGGCAGCCGGGGCCTGACCACGCTCCGCCGCCGCGACGTCCGCATCGACGGCGGCGACGTCGCCCTCTCCTTCCCGGCGAAGAGCGGACAGACCGCCGCGATCGAGATCACCGACGAATCCCTCGCCGAAGCCCTCACCGACTTCGCGAGCGGCGCCTCGACCGCCTTCCTCCTGGCGTACCGCAAGGGTCGGCGGCGGGTGAAGATTACGCCCGCCGAGGTCAACACGTACCTCAAGGACGTGCTGGGTGCCAGCTTCTCCGCCAAGGACTTCCGGACGCTGCACGGCACGATCATCGCGGCGGACGCCCTCGCCCGCATCGGAGCCCTCGACCGCCGCGGTCACCGGAACCAGGCCGAACGCCTCGCGGTGCAGGCGGCGGCGACCGCCCTCGGCAACACGACCGCGGTCGCCCGCAACAGCTACATCGATCCCCGCGTGTTCCGGCAGTACGGTCGGGGGCGGACGCTCGATCTCGACGTGACCCCGGAGACCGCGATCCGGCGACTGCTGGGCGGACCGGAGACGTCGCGCAAGGTCAACCGGCGAGGAACGGGGCGGCGCGGCTGAACGCGCCGATGCTCCCCGGTCGCCCCCGGGAAGATGCCAGGATGGGGGGATGCACACCGCGAACCTGACCCGTGAGGAGACCGCGGCGCGATCCGCCGCGATCACCCTGCACCGCATCCGCGTCGAGCTGGACCTGACCGGAGCCCCGGAGCGGGCGCGCACGGGCTTCCCGACCACGACGGTCCTGGAGTTCGATGCGACCGTCCAGAGCACGTGGCTGGACTTCATCGGCGAGGAGGTCGTCCGCGTCGAGGTGAACGGCGAGGAGCGGGCCGTCGTCTATGACGGGGCGCGCCTCGCGATCGACGGCCTCGCGGCCTCGAACGTGGTCGTGGTCGAGGCGGTCGGTGCGTACAGCCGGTCGGGGGAGGGCCTGCACCGGTTCCACGACCCGGCTGACGATCGCACCTACCTGTACACCCAGTACGAGCCCGCGGACTCCCGTCGGGTGATGGCCTGCTTCGAGCAGCCGGACATGAAGGCGGAGTACACCTTCGTCGTCGACGCACCGTCCGGGTGGGAGGTGCTCTCGAACCAGTCGCCGGCACACGTCGACCTCGGCGTCGGCGTGCAACGGGTGCAGTTCGCCCCCACGCTGCCGATCTCCAGTTACATCACCGCGGTCGCGGCCGGTCCCTATGCCCGCGTCGACGGGGAGTGGACCAGAGACGAGCAGCGGGTAGCCCTCGGGGTGTTCGTCCGCCGCTCGCTCGTCGACCACCTCGAGGCCGACGAGATCCTGGAGGTCACTCGACAGGGGCTCGACTTCTTCACCGACGCCTTCGCCTATCCCTACCCGTGGGGCAAGTACGACCAGATCTTCGTCCCCGAGTACAACCTCGGCGCGATGGAGAACCCCGGTCTGGTCACCTTCACGGAGGGCTATCTCTCGCGCGGTGCGGCCACCGAGGCGCAGCGGGCGGGCCGGGCCAACACGATCCTCCACGAGATGGCGCACATGTGGTTCGGCGACCTCGTCACGATGACATGGTGGGACGACCTCTGGCTCAAGGAGTCGTTCGCCGATTACATGGGCTCGCACGCCTCGGCGGTGGCCACCCGCTTCCACGATGCGTGGGTGACGTTCGCCATGCGTCGCAAGGCCTGGGCTTATCAGCAGGATCAGCTCCCCACGACCCACCCCATCGTCGCCGACATCCCCGATCTTGAGGCCGCGAAGCTGAACTTCGACGGCATCACCTACGCCAAGGGCGCCTCGGTGCTGAAGCAGCTCGTCGCTTTCGTGGGCGACGAGGCGTTCTTCGAAGGCGCCCGGCGGTACTTCGCCGCCAACGCGTTCGGCAACACCACCCTCGACGACTTCCTCGTCGAGCTCAGCGCGGTGTCCGGCCGGGACATGACCGACTGGGCCGCCGCCTGGCTGCAGACGACGGGCGTCTCGACGATCTGGACGGAGACCGACGCGGACGGAGGACACCACCTCGTGCAGGACGATGTGCGTCCGCACCGCCTGCGGATCGGGCTGTACGATCGCGTGGACGGCCGCATCGTGCGGCGGGAGCAGCGGGAGCTGGACCTGATCGGGGAGCGCGCGGACGTCGACCTCCCCGAGGCCGATCTCGTGCTGCTCAACGACGACGACCTCACCTATGCGAAGGCGCGCCTCGACGAGCGGTCCCTCCGCACCGTCGAGGAGTCGCTGTCCGACATCGAGGACCCGCTCGCCCGTGCGCTCGTGTGGTCGTCGCTCTGGAACGCCACCCGCGACGGCGAGCTCGACGCGGTCCGCTTCGTCGCGATCGTGCGGGCGCACGCCCCGCGGGAGTCGAACGGCGGTCTGCTGGCCGCGGCGCTCCTCGACGCTGCTTTCGCGCTGCGGCATTTCGTCCGCGACGACCGACGCGATGCGGAGCAGCGCGCCTGGACCGAGGCCACGTGGTCGGCGCTGCAGCAGGCGGAGGCCGGCAGCGACGCCCAGCTCTCCTGGGCGCGCGCTCTGGCGGCGGCTTCGGCTTTCGACGACGTCCACCACGCCGAGATCCGCGCCCTGCTCGACGGCGACGTGCCGGAAGGGCTCGTCGTCGATCCCGATCTCCGGTGGCAGCTGCTCACAGCCCTCGTCACGACGGGTCACGCCGACCTCGCGGACGTCGCGGCGGAGGAGCAGCGGGACGACACCGGGGACGGACGCACTGCGGCGCGCCGCGCCCGCGCCTCCGTCCCCGACGCGGCGGCGCGCGCGGCCGCCTGGACGGCCGCGTGGGACGACCGGTCGCTCACCAACGACCACCTCGATGCCGAGATCGGGGGCTTCCGCGCCGGCGGCCGCCGCGACCTCATCGAGTCCTTCGACGAGGAGTACTTCGATCGGATCGGAGCCGCGTGGTCGGAGCGGAGCATCGAGATCGCTCGTCGCCTGGTGATCGGTCTGTTCCCCGCGCGGTCCTCGCTGGACCTGGTCGATGCCTGGCTGTCGGCCAGCCCCGAGACCCCGGCGGCGCTGCGACGACTCCTCATCGAGCAGCGCGACCACCTCGCGCGTGACCTGCGGGTGCGGGGCGCTCAGGGCTGACCGACAGCGATTCCGGCGGCGGTCAGCGCCTCAGGCTCTTCGCGATGGCCTTGCCCTCAGCGGACTCTGCCAGCGTGTCCCAGAGGTCTGCGGAGCTCAGCGACACGTACACCCCTGGTCCGCCCTGCCCGCCGCAGTCGTCCCCGTAGGAGACGACGCCGATCTGATAGGCCGTGGCGCGCGCCGGTGGTTGGCGGAACAGCGGCCCGCCGCTGTCTCCCTGGCACGAGTCCTTGCCGACGACTCCGGCACACATGTTTACTCCCGGGCGGAAGGAGTCGTAGCTGAGCTCGCATTCCGCTGTCGCGAGCATCGGCACCTGGACCTGACGGAGCCGGTCCGGGAAGTTCCCGAGAGCGGGGTCGGTGTTGCCCCAGCCGATGACGGTCGCCGACTGTCCGGGACGAAGGAGAGCGTCCGTCCCCTTGGTGGGCAGCTTCACGGGCACGATGCCCGAGACCGGGCGGTCGAGCCTCACGAAGGCGAGATCGTAGGCGTCATCCCCCTGGAGGTAGCGCGGATGGACGATGACCGGGCCACCGGCGTCCGCGCCGGCGAGACCGCGATCCTGACCCTGACTGCCGTCGGACAGCACGGTGCGGCCGACCGTCACCGACACTCCGTCCACGGCGGGCACCGGCAGCCCGCTGAGAGGGTCGGCGTCCGTGACGCAATGCGCGGCGGTCATCACGAGGCGCGGCGCCACCAGCGAGCCACCGCAGAAGGCCTCGCCGGCGGACTGGAGGGAGGCCATGAACGGATAGGCGTCGTTCGGCACCGCCGTGCCGCCGATGATCCGCGAGGTGGCCCGTTCCTCGCGGTCGCTGGAATCGCCGTCCGCCCATGCCGCCGCCGGGGGGCCGACGAGGCCGGACGCGACGAGGGCGGCGCCGGCGAGGGCGAGCCCGATCTTCTTCCTGCTCTGGTGAACTCCGGTCATCTTCATGGGGACTGTTCCTTTCGTGACAGGTAACACGTTACGAGCGGCCAAGTACAGCATCCGGTCGCGACCGGAGCAAGAGCGCGCCGGTATGCTGGCCCGCGGCCAGGAGGCGCGGTCAGGAGGCGCGGTCGGCTGTCGCCTCCACAGTCATCCCCATCACCGTCCGCACGATCCACGGATGCGCATGGTCGTCGGCGATGTGGCTCATGCCGAGCTTCTCCGCGACCCCTCGTGACGCCTGGTTCTCGGGGTGGATGATGGCGGTGAGGAGTATCGGCGCGAACGTCTGGGCGACAAGGTCGACGCAGGCGCGCGCCGCTTCGGTCGCATAGCCGCGTCGCTGGCGGTCGGTGCGGACGTGATAACCGACTTCGAGCACGGGGGAGCCGTTCACCGACTGCCAGGTGAGACCGCAGTCGCCGAGGAACTCCCCGTCGTGTGTCTCGATGATCCAGAGACCGTGGCCGTCCTCGCGGTAGCGCTGCTGCATGCGCGCGATCCACTCGGCGGCCTCCGTTCGCGACTTCGGTGCCGGGTAGTGGGCCATGACCTCCGGATCCCCGAGGAGCGCCGCCATCTCGTCGAGGTCGTCGGCGGTCATCTCTCGGAAGGCGAGCCGCGGCGTCGGGGCGGGCAGGAGGCGTCGCGGTGGGGTCACAGATCCACAGTGTCGCCGGGTTCGAGCACGAGGAACTCGCCACCGCCCTGCTCGGTCGCCCACTGCAGTCGCTGGCGGTGCATGTTCTTGCCGATCACGGACAGGGTCATGTCGTGCGTGCCGAACGCCCGGCGGGGCTTCACGGCGAGCACGTAGTCGATGGCGTCCCCGATCTTGAGCCACGGGGCTCCGAGCGGCGCGGCGAGGGTGCCGACCTCGACGCCCTCGGGCACCGCATAGGAGTCACCGGGGTAGTAGAACGTGTCGTTGACGAGCACGCCCACGTTGTCGATCGTCGGGATCGACGAGTGGATCACCGCGTGCGTGCCGCCGAAGAAGCGCAGGGTGAAGGCGCCGACCTCCACGGTGTCGCCGGGGGAGACGACGGTGATCTCATAGCCCTCCGCCGCCTTCGCCACGCCCTCCGGCCCGAAGATCGGGGTCCCGGGGGCCGCGCGCAGGATCCGGTCGAGGTGCTCCTGCGTCCAGTGATCGGGGTGCTCGTGCGTGAGCACGATGGCGACCAATCCGCTGAGATCGTGCAGCGGGGCGGTGAAGGATCCCGGATCGATCAGGAGGGTGTCGTCGTTCTGGTCCAGACGAAGGGTGGCATGTTCGAACTTGGTGACGCGCATGAGTCGAGTCAACTCCTTCCCGGAGCCTGCGGCAAACAGAAATCGGCGCGCCACGCCCGGGATCACGGGTGGACCGGCCTCGATTTGGCGCAGTGAGAATCGCCGTGGCATACTTGAACGGTTGTCGCGGAACGGAAAAGTTCCGCAAGACGGCCCCATCGTATAGCGGCCTAGTACGCCGCCCTCTCACGGCGGTAACGCGGGTTCGAATCCCGCTGGGGTCACACAACACGACGAAAGCCCTCCGGTTCTCCGGGGGGCTTTCGTCGTTCCGGAGCGTGCGCGTCAGTCGTCCGCGCGCAGCGACAGCGTACGGAACGCGCGAGCCCGGAGCGGCACGAGCATGAGCGCCATCATCGCGCCACCGGCCACGACGAACGGCACCCAGACGGTGCTGAGGGAGGCCAGCGCGCCGAAGCCCGCCATCGCGAGCGGCATCAGGCAGTCGTCGCCGAGCCGGGTGAGGGAGCCCATCCGACCGAGGAAGGCGGTGTCCACCGTCGCAGCGAAGGTCGCGCTCAGCAGCACGGAGGCGTAGCCCGCGGTGGCGCCGACGACGGTGGCGGCGGCGGCCACCGTCCAGGCGGGGCCGAACCCGAGCGCGACGATGCCCGCTCCCTGCACGAGGAGAGCGCCGAACCCGCTCCTTGCCTCGTGGCGCGGCCGCCATCTCGCGACCGCGGCAGCGCCCACGGCGGCGCCGAGGCCGAGCAGGCCCTCGAAGAGGCCGACCGCGGGAGCCCCCCACCCCTCGTCGTGCGCCCGCAGAGCCAGGCCGATGCCGACGGCGGGTCCCACGGCGAGATTGAGTCCGGAGAGGGCGATGACGAGCGTGCGCGTCGTGGGGTTCGCGCCGAGGTGGGCGAACGCCGCGCCGATCGCGCGCAGGGACGACGTGCGCGGAGCCCGGGCGAGACGGAACCGCGGGCGGAGGGCGATCGCCAGGAACCCGACGACCAGGGCGAAGGTCACCGCGTTCGCCGACGCGCTCCCCGCGAGACCGGCCTGGGCGACGAGCAGGCCGCCCAGCGCGGCACCGCCCATCGTGCCGAGGCGGGACGCCGTCTGGATGACAGCCGCGTAGGAGGGGAGGTCGTCGGTGCGCACCAGCTGTCGCCCGATGGTGCCGGCCGAGGGTTCGTAGAACGCGTCGCACACCCCGAACGCCACAGCGGCGGCGAGCAGGACGGGCACGGTGGGCGCATGCGAGACCGTCCACACGGCAGCGGCGACGAGCACGCCCACACGCACCGCGTTGCAGACGATCATCACCCGGCGGGCGTCGGCGCGATCCGCGATGACTCCGCCGAAGAGCAGGACCATGGCGCGCGGAATCGTGCCGGCGGCGACGATGAGTCCGGCGATGGCGGGGGAGGCGATCTGCACGGCCGTCCACGCCAACGCGATCGTCCACACGGCGTCGCCGGCGTCGGACAGAGCCTTGACGCCGATCCACGCGTGCACCATCCGGTCACGCCGGAACGGAGGGGGAGGGGAGAGCTCGACGGGCGGGGTGAGCGCGGTCATCACGGCTCCGTGGGGAACGCGTGGGCGAAGAAGAACACCGGCGTGCGCGCCTGGCCGTCGCCTTCGTCGATCGAGGTCTGCCACTCCCGCACCACGCGCAGCACGCGCGTGGAGAGGTCCCGCAGTTCCTCCGGGGTCGCCCACGCGGTGGTCTCCGTGTTGGAGGCGTCGTAGTCCGCGACGGCGGGGTCGCCTCGGCGGCGGTGCCAGCGCTGCAGACGGTCGATCTGCATGCGAATGCCCTGCCGCTGCGCCTCCCGGGCGAGGAGTGCATCGCCGGGGGAATCGGCGAAGTCCTCCACCGACCAGGTCAGGCCGCGCCGGGCGACCGTCCACCAGCTCGTGCGCCGATCGCCGGTCGGGTCGGCGGCGCGCTCGACGATGCCGGCACGCTCGAGCATCCGGAGGTGATGGCTGATGCTGCCGACCTGACTCTCGAGCGCGCGGGCGATCGCCGTCACTTGCGAGGTGCCGTACAGGAGGAGGTAGTCGTAGATGCGTCGTCGCAGCGGATGGTGCACGGCGGTGATCACGGAGATGTCTTCCACGCCCCGAAGGCTATGCAGCGGTTCGGAGACGCACAAGACTTCTTGTATACCGCGGGACGGCGGGCTACTCCTCCGTGCGCAGGGAAACGGCCGCCGCCTTCCGGCGCCGTCGGCCGCGACGGACAAGCCAGACGATCAGCACGACGACAGCGGCCACCGCGAGCCAGGGGAGGAGGAAGCCGAACGCGACCACCAGGGCGTTCAGCGAGACCACCAGACCGTTCCATCCGGCTCGCAGCCCGTCGCCGAAGCCCGCGGGGTCCGCCGCGGCCGGTGCGTCCGCCCTCGACAGATCCACGGTGAGAGACGACAGGGCCACCTGGTCCTCCAGCGCGGCGAGCTGCTGTTCGTACGACTCGAGCTGTGCCTGGCGATCGGTGAGCGCGACCTCGGCCTCGATGAGATCGGCGACCGTGCCCGACTGGCTCATGAGCTCCGTCAGCCGCTGCACCGAGGCGCGGGTCGACTCCACGCGGGCGCGGAGATCGATCGCGGTGGCGGTGACGTCCTGCTTCGTGACGGAGGACGAGAGCACCTCCCCGGTGTCGCCGAGGGCGGCGATCACCGTGGTCAGGTCGTCGGCGGGGACGCGGACCGTGATCCAGCCGTATCCGGAGTCGGCGGGGACCCGCTCGGCGGGAGCATCCGACGCGACCGCCTTGCCGACCTCGGTGCTCTCGACGTAGCCGCCGTGCTCGACAGCGAGGTCGCCGATGGCGGCGGCAGCCTCGGCGATGTCCTTCACCTGCATCGACGCCTGGGCCGAAGCGACGATCTCCCGGCCGTCTTCCGCGGATGCTGCCGCGTCCGATCCGACGGCACCGGGCAGGGTCGCCCCCTCGACAGCGCGGTCCGGCACGGCCGACCCCGCCTCGTCGGTCGACCAGCCCACGACTCCGTCCGCTGTGGACACGGAGGAGCCGCCCCCGCCCACGGCGCCGAGGATCGGCGGCGTCACCAGGACTCCGACGACGAAGGCCGCCGCGATCCCGCCGGCGGTGAGCCACCGGCGTCGACGTCTCCTGGCGCGCTCTGCGCGCGGCGAGACAGGTGGCCGTTCGCCCTGGATCTCGGTGAAGACGGCCTCCTCGATCCGTGCGATGGTCGCGTCGGACACGGGCGGGAGGCTCTGTTGCGGGGTCTGGTCGTTCATGCGTCCCTCACTTCCTTGACAGCGCCGCGCAGCTGGGTGCGCACGCGTGAGAGACGGTTCCGGACGACGGCGTGCGTCACACCGAGCTCGTCGGCGGCGGCCTGGTAGGCGTAGCCCTCGGACGCGCACAGCCGGAAGATCTCCCGGTCGAGCTCGTTCAGGGTGCCCACCTCCGCGGCGATCCTCGCGGCGAGCGCCGCCGTGATCACCTGGTCCTCGACGCTGACGACGTCGGGGAGCTGGTCGTCGGCCGCGTCCGTCGTGTGCGCCTGGTCGCGGCGGCGCTGGCGCAGCCGGTTCGCGGCCTGGAAGCGGCAGATCGTCGCGAGCCAGGGGAGGATCGACTCTCCCTGCAGCTCCAGGCCCGGAAGCTTGCGCCAGGCGACCACGAAGGTCTCCTGCGTCACGTCTTCCGCGTCGGCGACGACGCCGAGGATGCCATGGGCGATCCAGTACACGGGCCGCACGTGGGCGCGGTACAGGGCGCGGAAGGCGCTCTGATCGCCGGTCGCCGCCTGGGCGGCCCAGCGCTGGTCACTCGTCTGTCCGGGCATCCTGATTCCGTTCGGTGTCTCTCCTGGAGAGTGTCGGCGGATGTCCCATCGTCTCAGCACGGATTCGGATCTGCCGTCGTATGTCGACTTCCTCGTCCCGACGACCCCCACCTCCGGTAGCATGGCCCGGGCGAGAGGGAGTATCCCGAATCCGCGCGTAACGTCATCACGAGCACCGACATCGCTGCTCCGGGCGCGCGCCGCACATCTGCGGGGGAGAGACTTTCGACTCATTCCCGACCCCTCGCGAAAGGTGCACAGCGCCCGTGGACATCCCTGTCTGGTTCGAGATCACGTCGATGGTCGTCCTCACGATCATCCTGATCGCCGACCTGCTCCTCATCCGGCTGCGACCGCACATCCCCTCCACCAAGGAGTCGACGCTGTGGGTCGTGTTCTACGTGGGCCTCGCGCTGCTCTTCGCGGTGCTGCTGGGGAACGTGGGCGGATGGCAGAACGCCGGGGACTTCATCACCGGGTGGGCGCTGGAGTACAGCCTCTCCGTCGACAACCTGTTCGTCTTCGTGCTGATCATGGCGCAGTTCGCGGTGCCGCGACGCCTCCAGCAGCAGGTGCTCATGGTCGGCATCATCATCGCGCTGATCCTGCGCGGGCTGTTCATCCTCGTCGGCGTGACGATCATCGAGAACTTCTCGCCGATCTTCTACCTGTTCGGCGCCTTCCTCGTCTACACGGCCATCCGCCAGGCGATGCCGGAAGGCGAGCACGAGGACGACGTCAAGCGCGAGAACTTCATCGTCCGGCTGCTCCGCCGCCGGATCGACATCAGCGAGACCTACGACGGCTCGAAGATCCGCACGACCGTCGACGGGAAGCGGATGTGGACGCCGATGATCATCGTGTTCATCACGATCGGCGTCACCGACCTCATCTTCGCGATCGACTCGATCCCCGCGATCTTCGAGATCACGACCAACGGCTTCCTCGTCTTCGCCGCCAACATCTTCGCGCTCATGGGGCTGCGCCAGCTCTACTTCCTCCTCGGCGACCTCCTGGACCGCCTCCGCTACCTGCACTACGGCATCGCCGTGATCCTCGGGTTCATCGGCATCAAGCTGATCCTGCATGCGCTGCACGTCAACGAGCTCCCCTTCATCAACGGCGGCGAGCACGTGGAGTGGGTGCCGGACATCGACAACATGGTGTCGCTCGCCGTGATCCTCGTCTCGATGACCGTGGCGACGATTGCGAGCCTGGTCGCGTCGTCCCGGGAGAAGCGCGCCGAGAAGCGCGCGGCCGTGATCCGGGACTGATCCGGCGAGGCGCGGGTCAGAACGCCTGCAGATTGGCCTGCAGGCCGCCGTCCGCGTACTCGCGCCGGAGGAGCCCGCGACGGCGGAGGATCGGCACCAGCTCATCAAGGGTGCGGTGCAGGGTGACCGGATGGAAGTCACCCCAGAGGAGCACGCCGTCGTTGCCCCACTCGCCGAGCTCCTCGACGAGATCGGCGAACTCCTCCGCGGTGCCCACGAAGCCGCTGCGATCATGCAGGCGCCCGGTCCTGGCGAGTGCGGTCAGGTGCGCGCGGAGCGGGGCATCCTCCCCGCGATCCCCGATGAGCCGCTGGATGCTCCCGCGGGAGACGTGGGCTCCGAAGATCGAGGGGTCGAGCGGGCTGTCCAGATCGAGGGCCGTGAGGTCGGTCTCCAGGTCGCTGGACTGCTTCCGGGCGATCTGTGCGAGCGCGGCGTCGTCCGGGTGGGCGGAGGCGGCCACGATCCGGTCGGCCTCCTCGGCGGACGCCGTGCTCACGGGCTGGATGGCGAAGAGGACCTTGACGTCCTCGGCCCGGCGTCCGCGGGCGAGAGCCGCGTCGTGCACCCGCTGGCGATACTCCCGCACCGCCTTCTCGTGCAAGGGGGCGAGCGCCAGCTGGACGTCGGAGTTCGCCCCCGCGAACGCCAGTCCGCGTCCGGAGCCGCCGGGGGAGACGATGGCCGGTTCGCCGTCGGTGAAGGGCAGGGCGTTCAGAGGGCCGTCGAAGTCGTAGTGGGCGCCGCGGTGCTGCACCGGACGCATGCGCGTGCCGTCCGCGTATACCCCGGAGACGGGATCGGCGACCAGTGCACCGTCGTCCCAGCTCCGCCAGAGCGCGCGGATGCCGGCGAGCCATTCCTCCGCACGGTCGTACGCCTCGTCGTGGCCGAGCTGCGGGGCCGCGGAGAAGTGCCGGGCGCTGCCGGTGTCGGTGACCACGTTGAGGCCGAGCCGGTGTCCGCTGAGATGCTGCAGGGTCGCGAACTGACGGGCCGACGTGTAGGGCAGCGAAGCCGCCGGGTTCACCGTGGGCACCACCCCGAGATGACGGGTCGCCTGGAAGAGGTACGGTGCGAGCAGCAGGGGGTCGTGCTTCGGGCCGCCGAACGCATGACGCACGCGCAGATCGATGGTGTCCGCCGACCCGAGCGAGGGGCTGTCCTCGATGATCACGAGGTCGAAACCGGCCTGCTCCAGGGTGCGCGCGGCCTCCTGGTAGACCTCCGGGCGCGTCCAGTCGTAGTCCCAGTCCAGGGACGGATACCCCCACCCCTGAGGGCCGAAGCCCCGGGCGAGGAACCACCCGAAGTGCTGCAGGCGGCTCATGCCACCGTCTCCCTGACGCTCTCGAGCACCCGCGCGAGGTCGCCGATCAGGTCGTCGACATCCTCGATGCCGATCGACAGCCGCAGGGTGCCGGGGCCGACACCGAGGGTCCGACGTTCCTCGTCCGTGCGCTGCGCGTGGCTGGTCGTGCCGGGATGCAGCACGAGCGACCGCACGTCGCCGATGTGCGTCATGTGCGTGAAGACGGACACCTCCTCCACGAAGCGACGGGCCGCGGAGAGACCGCCGCGCAGGGTGAAGGTGAAGATGGAGCCGAACCCGCCCTCGAGGTAGCGCAGCGCGGTCTCGTGGTGAGGATGCGAGGGCAGGCCGACGTAGTCCACGCTCTCCACGGCGTCGTGAGCGGCGAGCCAGCGGGCGACGGCGAGGGCGTTCTGCGACTGGCGCTCCACACGCAGGCCGAGCGTCTCGGTGCCCTGGCCGATGAGGAACGCGTTGAGGGGCGAGGGGGACGCACCGAACCGCGGGGCCACCGACTCCCTGGCGTACCCGATGCGGGCGCGGCCGCCGTGCCGCGCGAAGACGCTGGGTGCGCCGCCCCGCCCCGGCAGCACGAGGTGCGGGGCATTGTGCCCGGCGCGCTCGGCATCGAACCGGCCGTCGTCGATCACCACGCCGCCGAGCACCGCGCCCTGGCCCGCGAGGAACTTCGACGCGGAGTGCACCACGATGGCCGCACCGTGCTCCAGCGGCCGGAGGAGGGCCGGGGTGGCCAGGGTGTTGTCGACGATCAGGGGGACGGCGATCTCGTCGGCCACGGCACTGACCGCCGCCACGTCGAGGATGTCGTTCCGCGCATTCGCGAGCGACTCCGCGAACAGCGCCCTGGTCGTCGGGCGCACGGCGTCGCGCCAGGCATCCGGGTCCGCGATGTCATCCACGAACGTCGTCTCGATGCCGAGGCGGGCGAGGTTGTCCAGGAACAGCCCGCGGGTGCCCTCGTAGATGTGGGTCGAGGAGACGATATGGTCGCCGGCCCCCACGACCGAGAGCAGGGCGGTCGTCACCGCGGCCTGTCCGCTGGCCACGAGGACGGCGTCGGCACCGGATTCCAGACTCGCGAGCTGCCGCTCCACCGCATGCACGGTGGGGTTCCCGGTGCGCGTGTACCCGAATCCGGTGCCCGTGCCGAAGTGGTCGGCAGCGTGATCGAAGTCGTCGAATTCGAACCCGGCCGTCAGATAGATCGGGGTCACGCGGGAGGCGGCAGCGGCCCGGCCTCTCGCGGCGTGCACGGCGCGGGTGGCGAAACGGGCGGTGTCGGCGGTCATGCGGGGCCTCTCGGTCGGTCGGGTGAGCAACAGAGTGTCACGGCGTGTCTCGGCGTGTCCCAGCGGTGGTAACCTGACGTCATGCGGACCGTGCTCCTTCTTAGCGGCCGCGGCGAGACCTCGATCTGAGCCCCTCCTCGTCGCGGAGTCCATCGTGGGCCGAACCGCCATCCACAGGAGACACGCCATGACCACCACCGCCGGTGCGGATTCCGCACGCCCCAGGACCCTCGCCGAGAAGGTCTGGGATGACCACCTCGTCGTCAAGGGCGAGGACGGCCAGCCCGACCTCATCTACATCGACCTGCACCTCGTGCACGAGGTCACCAGCCCGCAGGCCTTCGACGGCCTCCGCAGCGAGGGGCGCCCGCTCCGCCGGCTCGACCTCACCATCGCCACAGAGGACCACAACACGCCGACGTGGGAGATCGACAAGCCCATCGCCGACCTGACCAGCCGCACGCAGATCGAGACGCTGCGCCGCAACGCCGCCGAGTTCGGCGTGCGTCTGCACTCGCTGGGGGACGCGGAGCAGGGCATCGTGCACGTCGTCGGCCCGCAGCTCGGCCTGACCATGCCCGGCATCACCGTGGTCTGCGGCGACTCGCACACGTCCACGCACGGTGCGTTCGGCGCGATGGCGTTCGGCATCGGCACCAGCGAGGTCGAGCACGTCATGGCGACCCAGACGCTGCCGCTGAAGCCGTTCAAGACGATGGCCATCACCGTCGAGGGCACGCTGCGTCCCGGCGTCACGGCGAAGGACATCATCCTCGCCGTGATCGCCAAGATCGGCACCGGCGGCGGTCAGGGCTACGTGCTCGAGTACCGCGGCAGCGCGATCCGCGCGCTCTCCATGGAGGGCCGCATGACGATCTGCAACATGTCCATCGAGGCGGGTGCGCGCGCCGGCATGGTGGCTCCGGACGAGACGACGTTCGCCTACCTCGAGGGCCGTCCGCACGCGCCGAAGGGCCAGGACTGGGACGACGCCGTCGCCTACTGGCGCACGCTGCCGACCGACGAGGGCGCCACGTTCGACGCCGAGGTCTTCATCGACGCCGACGAGCTGGAGCCGTTCGTGACGTGGGGGACGAACCCCGGTCAGGGCAGCTCGCTCTCCGCCACGGTGCCGAACCCGGCGGAGATCGCCGACCCGAACGAGCGGGCCGCGGCCGAGCGGGCTCTGGAGTACATGGACCTGACGCCGGGAACGCCCCTGAAAGAGGTACCGGTCGACGCGGTGTTCATGGGCTCGTGCACGAACAGCCGCATCGAGGACCTCCGGGCCTTCGCCTCCATCATCCAGGGCAAGAAGAAGGCAGACGGCGTCCGGGTGATGGTGGTGCCCGGCTCCGCCCGCGTGCGACTGGAGGCCGAGGCCGAGGGGCTGGATCAGGTCATCAAGGACTTCGGGGCGGAGTGGCGCTTCGCAGGGTGCTCGATGTGCCTGGGCATGAACCCCGATCAGCTCGCCCCGGGGGAGCGCTGCGCCTCCACCTCGAACCGCAACTTCGAAGGGCGCCAGGGCAAGGGCGGCCGCACGCACCTCGTGTCGCCGCTCGTCGCGGCGGCGACCGCCATCCGCGGCACCCTGTCCAGCCCGAGCGATCTGGAGGCCTGACCATGGAGAAGTTCACCACCCACACGGGCATCGCTGCGCCGCTGAAGCGGTCGAACGTCGACACCGACCAGATCATCCCTGCGGTGTTCCTCAAGCGCGTCACCAAGACGGGCTTCGAGGACGCGCTCTTCCACGGCTGGCGTCAGGATCCCGCCTTCGTGCTCAACCAGGCGCCGTACCAGGGAGCGTCCATCCTCGTCGCCGGCCCCGACTTCGGCACCGGTTCCAGCCGTGAGCACGCGGTCTGGGCCCTTCGCGACTTCGGCTTCAAGGTCGTGCTGAGCCCCCGGTTCGCCGATATCTTCCGCGGGAACGCGGGCAAGCAGGGCCTCCTCGCGGCGACCATCTCCGAAGCGGACCTGGAACGGTTCTGGGCCTTCATGGACGCTGATCCCGGTGCGCGCATGACCGTCGACCTCGAGGCGCGCACTGCCGCCATCGGCGACCCCACCGGGGGCGCGGAGGCCGGCTTCCAGGCCGACATCGGGATCGACGATTACACTAGATGGCGGCTCCTCGAAGGGCTCGATGACATCGGGCTCACGCTGCGCAACGAAGACAAGATCGCGCAGTTCGAGGCCCGTCGCGAGTCGTGGCGGCCGCGGACCCTCCCCGTCCAGTGAGACGGAGGGGGCGGGGGAGCCAGGGGTAACCCCGCCCCCGATGAACGAAGTGAGGCCCCGAATGACGACACCCGTGCGCGACGCTCTCTCCGACGACGTCCCCGCGCTGACCGGAGACGTCCTCGCCATCCGTGGAGGTCGTCCGCTGCGCGGACGCGTCGACGTGAAGGGCGCGAAGAACCTCGCCACCAAGGCGATGGTCGCGTCCCTGCTCGGGGAGACCACGAGCGTCCTGCGCGACGTGCCGGCCATCAGCGACGTCGCCGTGGTGCGCTCGCTGCTCGAGGTGCACGGGGTCCGGGTGTCGGAGGGAGACGAGCCCGGCTCGCTGGTGTTCGACCCCAGTGACGTCGAGTCGGCGCATTTCGAGGAGATCGACGCCCACGCGGGCGCCTCGCGGATCCCGATCCTCTTCTGCGGCCCGCTGCTGCACCGCCTGGGTCAGGCGTTCATCCCCGACCTCGGCGGCTGCCGCATCGGCGACCGTCCGATCGACTTCCACCTGGACGCTCTCCGCAAGTTCGGGGCGATCGTCGAGAAGCTGCCCAGCGGCATCCGCCTCTCGACGGGAGGGACCCGCCTGCACGGCGCGAACATCCACCTGCCCTACCCGAGCGTCGGCGCCACGGAGCAGGTGCTCCTCACCGCGGTGCGCGCCGAGGGCATCACCGAGCTCCGCAACGCGGCGATCGAGCCGGAGATCATGGACCTGATCGCCGTCCTGCAGAAGATGGGCGCGATCATCTCCTACGAGCCGAACCGCGTCATCCTCATCGAGGGTGTCGAGAAGCTCCGCGGCTATGACCACCGGTCGATCTTCGACCGCAACGAGGCGGCCTCGTGGGCGTCGGCCGCTCTGGCCACGGACGGCGAGATCTTCGTCGGCGGTGCCAAGCAGCAGGAGATGCTGACCTTCCTCAACGTCTTCCGCAAGGCCGGCGGCTGGTTCGACATCCAGGAGGACGGGATCCTCTTCCGTCGCGATGGCGACATCAAGCCGGTCGTGATCGAGACCGACGTGCACCCGGGCTTCATGACCGACTGGCAGCAGCCGCTCGTCGTCGCGCTCACCCAGGCCCACGGCCGCTCGGTCGTGCACGAGACCGTGTACGAGAACCGGATGGGCTTCACCGAGGCGCTGGTCAAGATGGGCGCCGACATCGTCGTGCACCCGCGCGGTCTGCAGGACGGGCCCCGGCGCGTGCCGCGTCGTGATCTGGAACAGGCAGCCGTCATCACCGGTCCCACGCCTCTGCACGGCGCCGACATCGTGGTGCCCGACCTGCGCGGCGGCTACAGCCACGTGATCGCGGCCCTGACGGCCACGGGCGAGTCGAAGGTGTCGGGCGTCGACATCCTGAGCCGCGGATACGAGAAGTTCCTCGCCAAGCTCGACGCGCTCGGCGCCGACTTCGACGTCCTCCGGTGAGCCCCATGGCTTCCCGGTCTCCGGAGAAGACCCGGCCGAGCGTGTTCTGGCCGCTCGCGGCGATCGTCGTCCCGCTGGTGTCGCTGATCGCGAAGGTCCGCATCATCGGTGCGGAGAAGGTCCCGCGAGAGGGCGCGTTCGTCCTGGCCCCGAACCACTACTCGGAGTTCGACCCGCTGATCGTCGCTTTGGCGGTCTGGCGGATCGGGCGCGCTCCGCGGTTCATGGCCAAGGAGAGCCTCTTCCGCGTGCCCGTGCTCGGGTGGTTCCTGCGCAAGACGGGGATGATCCCGGTCGCACGCACCTCGTCGGCGTCGTCCGCGAAGCAGACGATGGCCCAGTCGGCAGCTCTCGTGGAGCACGGCCGCGGTGTCATCGTGTACCCGGAGGGCACGCTCACCCGTGACCCCGACATGTGGCCGATGCGCGGCAAGTCGGGGGCGGTGCGGCTCGCCCTCGCCGACGGCATCCCGCTCATCCCGATGGCGCAGTGGGGCACCCAGGCGATCATGGGCCGCTACCAGAAGGGGCTGAGCCTCTGGCCGCTCCGCAAGCCCGTGACCGTGATCGTCGGCGACCCCGTCGACGTCTCCGACCTCCGCGGTCGCGCCGGCGAGCCGGCGGCTCTCACGGAAGCCACCAACCGACTCATGAACGCGATCACCGCGCTGCTGGAGCAGGTGCGCGGTGAGAAGGCCCCCGCGGAGCGCTGGAACCCGGCGAGCCACGGCCAGAAGGAGACCGGACGCCTTGACCCCTAAGAGAACCGTGCCGGCCGGACCCCGCGTCGCCGTGATCGGCGCCGGCAGCTGGGGCACCACGTTCGGCAAGATCCTCGCCGACGGCGGCGCCCACGTGACGATGTGGGCGCGCCGTGCGGAACTGGCGCATGAGATCGACGAGGCGAAGCGCAACTCTCGCTACCTGCCGGGCATCAATCTGCCCCGGACGATGGCGGCCACACACGAGCTGGCGACGGCGCTCGACGGCGTCGACCAGGTGTACCTGTCCGTGCCGAGCCAGTCGCTGCGGGAGAACCTCAAGGCGCTGCGCCCGCTGATCGCCACGGGCGACGCCAAGATCGTCAGCCTCATGAAGGGCGTCGAGCGGGGCACCGGCCTGCGCATGAGCCAGGTCATCCAGCAGGAGCTGCAGTGCGATCCCGACCGGATCGCCGTGGCCTCCGGACCGAATCTCGCCCTGGAGATCGCGCGGGAGCAGCCGACCGCGGCCGTGATCTCGTCGCGCAGCCAGGAGACGGCGGACGTCGTGGCTCGGGCCGCGCGCAACTCCTACTTCCGGACGTTCGTGAACACGGACGTCATCGGCACAGAGTTCGGCGGGGTGCTCAAGAACCTCATCGCCGTCGCCATCGGAATCGTCGACGGCGTCGGCTACGGCGAGAACACGAAGGCGTCGATCATCACCCGCGGCCTCGTCGAGATGACCGACTTCGCAGTCGCGAACGGTGCCCAGCCGGAGACCCTGCAGGGGCTGGCGGGGCTCGGCGACCTCATCGCGACATGTCAGTCGCCGCTGAGCCGCAACAACACGGCCGGGCGGCTGCTCGGACAGGGCTACAGCTTCCAGGATGTGGTGAAGCAGATGCAGCAGACCGCGGAGGGTCTGGCCTCGGTCGCTCCCGTGCTGCAGCTCGCCCGCGAAGCCGATGTGCACATGCCGATCGTGGAGCAGGTGAAGATGGTGCTCGACGGCAAGATGGATCCCCGGGACATCGCCCCGCACCTCACGACGGACGACGACACCCCGCAGGGGGAGAGGACCAACCATGGACAAGCAGACGGTGGTGGTGCTCTTCGGAGGGCGCTCCAGCGAGCATTCGATCAGTTCCGCAACGGCGGGGGGAGTGCTGGGCGCGATCGATCGTGACCGGTATGCCGTGATCCCGGTGGGGATCACCCGCGAGGGCGCCTTCGTCCTGGAGGACGACGACCCGGCGAAGTTCCCGCTCGACGCCGCACATCTCCCGGAGGTCGTCGACAACGGCACCCGGGTGCTCTGGCCGGAACCCGGCGGCGATCGCACCCTGCGGGTCGTGCACCCGGGCGGCGAGACCGAGGGGCTCGGCGAGATCGACGTCGTGCTGCCGATCCTGCACGGACCCCACGGCGAGGACGGCACGATCCAGGGCTACTTCGACACGCTCGAGGTCCCGTACGCCGGCGGCGGCGTCCTCGACTCGGCGCTGTGCATGGACAAGCACTTCATGAAGATCGCCCTGCAGGCCGCTGGGATCTCGGTGGCGCAGGGCGTGACCGTGCGTCGCCGGGACTGGGACGCCGATCCTGATGCCCTCCGCGCCCGCGCTGCCGACCTCGGCCTGCCCGTCTTCGTGAAGCCGGCGCGCGCCGGGTCGAGCGTCGGCGTCTCGAAGGTGTCGGCGCCGGAGGAACTCGACGCCGCCCTCGCGATCGCGTTCGCCGAGGACGACAAGGTGCTCATCGAGGCCGGCGTCACCGGGCGGGAGATCGAGGTGGCTGTCCTCGAGACGGCCGACGGCGTCCGCGCCTCCCTCCCCGGCGAGATCGTGCTGAGCGACCGCGGCTTCTACGACTTCGAGGGGAAGTACCTCGGCGGTGACGGCGTCGAGGTGGTGTGCCCGGCGGAGCTGACCGACGCCGAGGTGGCCGCGGTTCAGGAGGCCGGCGTGCGGGCCTTCCGGGCGGTCGACGGTCGCGGCCTCGCCCGGGTGGACATGTTCCTCACCCCGACCGGCGAGCTCGTCGTGAACGAGCTCAACACCATGCCCGGCTTCACGCCCATCTCGATGTTCCCGAAGTGCTGGGTCGCCTCCGGACTGAGCTACGGCGACCTCATCACCGAGCTCGTCGAGGCGGGCCTGCGTCGCTGACGTGGACGATTCCCCGCGCGCTCAGCTCGCGGGGAACTCCACACGGTCCGTGCACTGCGCGGTGGCCGGCGCGAGCCCGGACTGGATGTTCGACGAGAGGCTGTCGACGATCGATTGGAAGTCGACCTGCTCGCCGCGGCGGATGATCACCTCGACGGCCGGCTCGCGACCGTAGGTGACGAGGCGCTGGCGCTCTTCCTCCTGCTCCAGGACCAACCAGTCGACGCCGCCCAGAGTGGTGCAGACGAGGTCGGACGGAGCGGGCGGCTCCACCCCGCAGCGCAGGACGACCGTGGGATCCCCCCACGCGCCCGTGGCCTGCGCGTCGGTCCACACGCGCTCGTACCCGCCGACGCTGTCCGGCAGGAGCACGGAGACGTTCGCGCAGGCCGGGTCGTTCGCGTCGGCCGCCGGCTCGAGGTGCACGGTGGTGGAGCATCCGGTGAGTCCGGCGGCGAGAGCGATCGCCCCCGCGACGGCAGCGAGGTGGCGGGAACGAAGCATGTATCCAGGCTACCTTTGACGACATGCCCTCCCGACCCGACTCCGACGATCCGCGCCTGGGAGATCTCTCGGAGGGGCGCATCCTCCGCGCCATCCTCCAGCGCACTGCGCCGGGCGCGCACACGCTCCTCGGTCCCGGGGACGATGCCGCCGTGGTCGCCGCCCCCTCGGCATCGGTCGTCGCGACGACGGACACGCTCGTGCACGGTCCGGACTTCCGGCTGGCCTGGACGAGCGGGTATGACCTCGGCTGGAAGGCGGCGGCGGTCAACCTCGCCGACATCGCCGCCATGGGCGCACGCCCGACCGCGCTGCTCGTGGCTCTGGCCGTGCCGCGCGACCTCCGACTGTCGTTCGTGGAGCGCCTGGCCGACGGCTTCCGCGATGCCTGCGCGGCGCTCGCCCCCGGGTGCGCGGTGGTCGGCGGCGACCTCACGGTGTCCGAGGTGCTCACGGTGGCTGTGACGGCGCTCGGCGACCTCGAAGGGCGCCCGCCGGTGACCAGGGCGGGGGCGCGACCGGGTGATGTCGTCGCCGTCGCCGGAGAGCTGGGTCATGCCGCACACGGGTTGGCGGTGCTGTTCGGACGCTTCCGGGACGGCAAGACACCGGTGCCGGTCGATCCCGCGGCTCTCGCGTCCGGGGAGAGCGCTGCGGTCGAGGCGCAACTGCGACCGTCACCGCCCATCGGCCTCGGCGTGGTCGCGGCAGCGGCCGGGGCGACCGCGATGATGGATGTCTCGGACGGGCTCGCGCTCGACGCGCGTCGGCTCGCGGGCGCCTCCGGGGTCACCCTCGCGCTGGACGGCGCAGCGCTCGGCGCGAACCCGCAGCGCGCGCTCGCGGGCGGGGAGGACCACGCCCTGCTCGCGACGTTCCCGGACGGTGTGCTGCCCCCGGGCTTCCGCGTCATCGGTGTCGTGCGTCCGCGCGGCGAGGTGGACCTGCTCTGCGACGACGGTCCCGTGGACGTCAGCGGCTGGGATCCTTACCGGGACTGGGACTCCGTCGCCGGCTGAGCCGTGGCGGAGGCGGTGTCCTCGCGGTCGGGCTCCGCCCACCAGAGGGTCGTGTCGCCGTAGGTCTTCTCCCGGAACACCCGGAGCCCGGCCGCGGCGAAGTCGGGTGTGGACGAACGCCGGGCGCGCTCCACGACCACGACGGCGTCGTCGCTGAGCAGCGGAGCCAGGGCGGCGAGGTCGCCGTCCATCGCCTCATCGTCGATGTCGTACGGCGGATCGGTGAAAACGAGGTCGTACGGGCCGGTCGTCCGCCCGAGGAACGCCCGGACGGTCGCCTCCTGCACCCGTGCGGTCGCGGTGCCGGAGGCCTTCGCGACGGCCGCGACGTTGCGCCGCACGACGGCTGCGGCCTGCCGCCCGCGCTCGACGAGGTCGGCGCTCCGGGCGCCGCGGCTCAGGGCCTCGAGCCCGAGCGCCCCCGAGCCTGCGTAGAGGTCGAGCACCCGGGCGTCCGCGACCGCGTCGAGCGACTCCAGGGCGCCGAACAGCGATTCGCGCACGCGGTCGCTGGTGGGCCTGGTCCCGGCGCCGGGGACGTCGAGCCGGGTGCCGCGTGCCGTTCCGGCGATGATCCTCGTCACCCGTTCACGATACGACAGGCCGCGGACGGTCGTGTCCGTGCGGTTCCCTAGACTCGGAGCATGTCGCTCACGCTCGAATCCTCGCTGGAGGAGGCCCTCGGCGCGGCGTCGGCCAAGACGCTCGACCGGGCCTTCGGCATGAAGACCGTCGGCGACCTGCTCGGGCACTACCCGCGCCGGTACGCCGACCCGGGGGAGCTCACCCCCATCTGCGACCTCCCGATCGGAGAGACCGTCACGATCGTGGCCGAGGTGCTCTCGTCGAGCTTCCGCCGGATGCGCAACCGGCCGGGAGCCATGGTCGACGTCGTCATCGGCGACGGCGTCGGTCGCATGTCGCTGACCTTCTTCGCGAAGAACGTCGGCGCGGCGGAGTGGCGCTCCAAGGATCTGGCTGTCGGGCGCCGAGGGGTCTTCTCCGGCAAGGTCGGCGAGTTCAACGGGATGACGCAGTTCGCGCACCCGGAGTACGAGCTGTTCGACGACGAGGACGCGGCACGCCGGCGGGCGGATGCCAGGGCGGCCGTGCCGATCCCGATCTACCCGGCCACCTCCGCGATCCAGACGTGGCAGATCGCCCGGCTCGTCGGGCGCGTCCTCGACGACCTCCCGACCGTCCCCGACCCACTGACGCCGGAGATCCGCACCCGCGAGGAGCTGCTGACGGCGCGGGAGGCGTTGGAGGCGATCCACCGCCCGCGCTCCCGCAACGACATCGACCCCGCCGTCCGCACGTTGCGCATGCACGAGGCACTGACGCTGCAGACGGCCCTGCTCCAGCAACGCGACGCCGTGCGTGCCCTCGCCGCCACCTCGCGGCTGGCGGCACCTGGAGGGCTCCTGGAGCGCTTCGACGCTGCTCTGCCCTACACGCTCACGCCGGATCAGGAGACGGTCGGCGCCCAGATCGCAGACGACCTCGTCGGCTCCTGGCCGATGAACCGGCTCGTGCAGGGCGAGGTCGGTTCGGGAAAGACGCTGGTCGCCCTGCGGGCGATGCTCCAGGTCGCCGAGAGCGGCGGACAGGCGGCCCTGATCGCCCCGACGGAGGTCCTCGCGGGGCAGCATCTGCGTTCGATCACGAAGATGCTCGGCCCGCAGCTCGCCCCGCTGCTGATGCCGACGCTGCTCACCGGGCAGATGCCGGCGGCGGATCGCCGCAAGGCCGCGCTGCGCGTCGCCTCCGGCCAGGCGCTGATCGTGGTCGGCACCCACGCGCTCCTCGGGGAGAAGACCACGTTCGCCGATCTCGGTCTCGTCGTGGTCGACGAGCAGCACCGCTTCGGGGTCGAGCAGCGGGAGGCGCTGCGGGCGAAGGGGTCAAGCCCGCACGCGCTCGTCCTCACCGCGACGCCGATCCCGCGGACGGTCGCGATGACGGTCTTCGGCGACCTCGACACCTCGGTCATCCGCACGATGCCGGCGGGGCGCGCCGGCATCGAGTCGTACGTCGCGCCGTTGGCCGAGCACCCGGGCTGGTTCAACCGGGTGTGGGAACGGGCGGCGGAGGAGATCGCGAAGGGGCGGCAGGTGTTCGCGGTCTGCGCGGCCATCGACACCGCGGCGAAGACGGCCGAGGCGGGGGAGCAGGCGCTGCTCGCCCCGGAGAGCGGCAAAGGCCCTCGGTGGGGTGTCGTGCAGCTCGACGAGGCGCTGGCCACGCATCCGACCCTCGGCGGTCTGCGACGTGCGGTGCTCCACGGGAAGATGCCCTCGGAGGAGAAGGACGCCGTCATGCAGGCCTTCGCCCGCGGGGAGATCGACCTCCTCCTCGCGACGACCGTCATCGAGGTGGGTGTGGACGTCCCCAACGCCTCGACGATGATCGTGCTGGACGCCGACCGCTTCGGCGTCTCCCAGCTGCACCAGCTCCGCGGTCGGGTGGGCCGAGGAGGAGTCCCGGGGCTGTGCCTGCTCGTCACGGAGGCCGAGGCCGGATCGGTGGCCCGTGAGCGTGTCGACGCGGTCGCCGCCACCCTCGACGGGTTCGCGCTGGCCGAGGTCGACCTCGAACTCCGCGGCGAAGGCGACGTGCTCGGCGCGGCACAGGCCGGGGTGCGGTCGTCCCTCAAGCTGCTGCGCGTCGTCAAGGATGCCGCTCTCATCACCCGGGCCCGCGAGCTCGCGGAGGACATCCTCGCTGCCGACCCCGAGCTGGCCGCTCACCCCGGGCTCCGGGAGGCCATCGGACGGCGCGTCACCGACGAGGATCGCGCGGCGCTCGCGAAGAACTGATCGCCGTTCCGGGTGCCCTAGGCTGGATTCCATGAGCAGCCGGATCGCCGTCGTCCCGGGTTCCTTCGATCCGCCGACCCTGGGTCACCTCGACGTGATCCGGCGCGCGGCCGCCCTCTACGACGAGCTGCATGTGCTCGTGGTGCACAACCCGGGCAAGGAGGCGATGCTGCCGATCGCGCAGCGGCTCTCCCTCCTGGAGCGTTCGATCGCCGAGGACGGCATGGCGGGCAACATCGTCATCGGATCCTGGAGCATGGGACTCCTCGTCGACTATGCGCGCGACGTGAACGCCGGTGTGCTCGTGAAGGGCATCCGCTCGCAGGTCGACGTGGCGTACGAGTCGCCCATGGCGATCGTCAACCGACACCTCGCCGACATCGAGACCGTCTTCCTGCTGCCCGATCCTGCGCATGCGATGGTCTCGAGCTCGCTGGTGCGTCAGGTCGCCGGTCTCGGGGGCGACGTCTCGCCGTTCGTCCCGCCGGCTGTCGCCTCGTTCCTGGACACCGGCGCGCGCGGGATCTGATCGGGGATCGCGGTCCCGTTCCCGGCGGTCTCCCGGCCCTCCTCACCGGTGACCCGGGTAGCATGGCGGGGTGCGTTCCCGACTCAACAGCCCTTTCGTCCTCCCCGTCCGTGACATCGTCCGGCGCCCGGGGGAGATGCGCGAGCACTCCTTCTCGGTGCCCCTGACGGAGCAGTGGGGGGAGGGCATCGTCTCCTTCGAGGCGGGCTCGGAACTCGATCTCGACGTGCGGCTGGAGTCCGTCCACGAGGGCATCCTCGTCACCGGAGAGGCGGAGGGCGAGTACGTCGGCGTGTGCGGTCGATGCCTCACCGACATCGCTCGGCCCGTCGAAGTCGAGTTCCAGGAGCTTTTCGCGTATCCTGGTGAGGAAGAAACTGACTTCGAGGTTCAAGACGACCACGTGGATCTTGAAACTCTCGTCAGGGATGCGGCCGTACTGGCCCTTCCTTTTCAGCCGGTGTGTCAGCCGGATTGCCTCGGGCTCGACCCGGTCACAGGCGAGAGGCTGACCGAGAGCACCGGAACGGAGCAGGCCGCTCCCATCGATCCTCGGTGGAGCGCGCTCCAGCAGATCACAGACCAGGACGGCACGGCAGAACGCGGTGCCGCCGAGAAAGAAGAGAGCTAGTCATGGCTGGTAACCCCCCGAAGCGCAAGGTCTCCCGTTCGAACACCCGCTCGCGCCGCGCGCAGTGGAAGGCCGAGGCCCCCGCGCTCGTCAAGACCATCGAGAACGGCAAGGTCGTCTACAGCCGTCCGCACCAGGCGAAGGTCGTCACCGACTCGCAGGGCACCGAGCTCTTCCTCGAGTACAAGGGCCGCAAGGTCGCCGACGTCTGAGTCGCGAGCCGTGACGGAGGTCCCCGGGGGGACGAGGCCTCTCCCAGATAAGCTCCGCGTCGATATCGACGCGGAGCTTCTGGAGTTGGCCCTCACCCACCGCTCCTACGCGTACGAGCACGGCGGCATCCCGCACAACGAGCGTCTCGAGTTCCTCGGCGACTCGGTGCTGGGTCAGGCCGTGACCGTCATGCTGTTCACGCGGCACCCCGAGCTCGACGAGGGGGAGCTGGCGAAGCGCCGGGCGAGCGTCGTGTCGACGGTCGCGCTGGCGGAGGTCGCTCGCGGCATCGATCTCGGCAGCCACCTGCTGCTCGGGCGCGGTGAGGAGCAGACCGGTGGGCGCGACAAGGACTCGATCCTCGCGGACACCATGGAGGCCGTCATCGGCGCCACCTATCTGTCCGCCGGGCCCGAGGCTGCGACGGCGCTCGTCCTGCGTCTGACCGAGCCGCTGCTCGCCGACCCCGAGCGGTACGGCGCGGCGATGGACCCGAAGACGAGCCTGCAGGAGCTCGCGGCCCGCCTCGGCGCCACGCCGCCGCAGTACTCGGTCGAGGCCAGCGGCCCCGACCACGACCGGCGCTTCACGGCGACCGTCGCCGTCGGCGACGTGCGGATGACGGGCGCCGGCAGCAGCAAGAAGACGGCGGAGATGGCCGCGGCCCTCAGCGCCTGGCGCACGCTCAGCGAGCGTGCCTGAGCTCCCCGAGGTCGAGGTCGTCCGCTCCGGCCTCGCACCGGCTGCCGTGGATGCCGTCATCACGGGCGTCAGCGTCTTCGACGAACGCGCCCTCACCCGGCACACCGCCGGAGCCGCGGACTTCGTGCAGCGCTTGGAGGGTCGCCGTTTCACGGCGGCCGCGCGGCGCGGCAAGTTCCTCTGGCTGCCTCTCGATTCCGATGACTCCGCGCTGATCGCGCATCTGGGCATGAGCGGTCAGATGCTGCTCCGCGCGCCGGACGCGCCGTCCGAGCGCCACGAGCGGATCCGTCTGGGCATCGAGCACCCGCGACACGGGGAGCTCGCGATCGTGTTCGCGGATCAGCGGACGTTCGGCTCCCTTGCCGTCGACGCTCTCATCGCCGACGGCCCCTCCCGCATCCCGACACAGGTCGCGCACATCGCTCGCGACCCGCTCGACCCGTTCTTCGACGACCGGGTCTTCCGGGCCGCTCTCGCCCGGCGGCACAGCGCGATCAAGCGGGTGCTGCTGGACCAGGGCGTCGTGAGCGGCATCGGCAACATCTACGCCGACGAGTCGCTGTGGGCGGCCCGCATCCATCCGGAGACGCCGGCCGACGCCCTGCCGACTCGGACGGTGAACCGCCTGCTCGCCGAAGTGCGATCCGTGCTGCAGAAGGCTCTCGCCGAGGGCGGCACGAGCTTCGACGCCCAGTACGTCAACGTCAACGGGCAGGCCGGTTACTTCGCGCACTCGCTGAACGCCTACGGTCGCGGAGGGAAGCCCTGTCCGCGCTGCGGCACGCCGATCACCCGTGCCGCTTTCATGAACCGCTCCTCGCACTTCTGCCCGCGCTGCCAACGGAGACGCTGACCGGGGCCGAGTCGCGCGTGGCGGGCCGGACGCACCCGGCCCGCCATCTCCTCACGCCGGAGCGAACGCGCGATCCAGCAGCGGGCGGGTCGCCCAGGTGCTCGCCCACACGACACCGATGCCGACGGCGACGACGGTCGCGATGGTCATCAGCGAGAGGGGCGCGACGATCAGCGCGATGCCCACCAGCGGGAACACGAGCACCGCAGCGCACAGCGCGGATCCGACCGCCGTGACCAGCAGTGGCGACATGATCGCGCGACGGCGCGCGCGGTCCACGGTCTCGACCGGCATGCCCAGGTGGTGCAGGCTCTGGTGCAGGTCGTTCTTGTCGAGCACGTCCGAGGCCTGATTCACGCCGACGGAGGCGGCCACCATGAGGAACGACCCGATGAGGGTGATGATGAGACCGGTCCGGATGTCCTCTGCGAGCGCGATGCTGGAGGGATCGTCGCTCGCCCCGATCGTGTCGAGGAGCGCGACGCCGGTGCCCGCGAAGACGGCCATGAAGCTCGCCATCGCGATGCCGCCGACCTGACGCCAGGCCGCTTTCGGAGAGTCGAGAACGAGGCGAGCGGCGAGCAGCCGCTCCGGGCGCTCCGCCCGCCGGAGCTGGCGTCCCGCCGAGACTTTCAGCACCCACGGTCCCAGCAGGTTCAGCACCGTGAGCGCGAGGGCGAACATCGCCGCGAGCACGGCGATGGTCGCCACGACCCCGCCGATCATGGGGAAGACCTTGATGAGCACGAACGCGGTGGCGATGCCCACGACCGCGATGACGGCGCGGATCCAGTGCACGTTCGTCGGCGCCGTGCGCGTGCGAACCCCGAGCGGCGAGATCACGACCCGACGAAGCCCCACCACGGCGCTGCCCGCGGCGAGCAGCAGGACGCCGCCCACGACGGCGGCGATCATCGCCGGAGGGAGCATGACCGCCTGCGTGCCGAGCGGTTCTCCCCGGAACGGGATGAGACCGATCACCGGGCTCAGGGCCAGGTGGCCGCCGATGCCGATGACGGCGCCGGCGGCGGCGACGAGGACCGACTCGACGACGGTGGCCGTCGTGACCCCTCCCGGGGTCACCCCGAGCAGGCGCAGCGTGGACAGCCTCTCGTCGCGGCGTCGGGCGGACAACCGGGCAGCGGCGCCGCCGAGGGAGGTCAGCGGCACGACGAGGAGGACGAGCGCGATGGCGGCGAGAGCCTGGTAGAGCACGGCATCATCGTCGGTCCAGGTCCAGAAGGCCTGGGCGCCGCCGATCACTGTGAGCACGAGGGTCGTGACCACGCCGAACGCGACGATCGGCAGGGCGAGGACGCTGCGCTGTCCGGGAGCGGGGCGCAGAAGCAGGGTGAGGACGGAGAGATTCATGCGTTCACCGCCGAGCCGAGGATACGGCCGTCGCGGACGGCGACCGTGCGCGTGCAGCGTGCGGCGACGTCGGCGTCGTGCGTGACGACGATGAGGGTGCGGCCCTGCCCGGTCGTGGACCACAGGAGCGCGTCCATGACCTCGGCGGAGGTGTGCGAGTCCAGGGCCCCGGTCGGTTCGTCCCCGAAGACGAGGTCCGCACCCGTCGCCTGGGCCCGCGCGATCGCCACGCGCTGCGCCTGTCCTCCGGAGAGCTCGCCGATGCGCCGATCCTCCATGCCGCCGAGGCCCAGTGCCGCGAGCCACGACGCCGCGTGGGGGAGCGCGTCCTTCTTGGCGACGCCGTTGATCATCGAGGCGAGGGCGACGTTCTCCACCGCCGTCAGCTCCGGGATCAGCAGTCCCTGCTGGAAGACGAACCCGAAGCGCTCGCGACGCAGCCGGGAGCGCGCCGCCTCACCCAGCGCGGTCACGTCGATGGCCGTGCCCGTCGAGGGCTGGAAGACCACGCGGCCGCTGTCCGGGGCGGTGATTCCCGCCAGCACGTGCAGGAGCGTCGTCTTCCCCGAGCCCGACGCGCCCATGATGGCGACGGACTCGCCACGGTGCACCGCGAGGTCGACACCGGCGAGGGCGTGGGTGACACCGTAGGTCTTGACGAGGGCGTGGGCTTCGATCACGGGTGTGTTCATGTTCCCAGCCTCGCCGTGGGGCCGTGCCGGTGTCGTCGGCCCGGCGGATGAAGCTGAGCGGTGGCCGTCATCCGGGAGGATGACGACCACCGCTCGTCGTCAGATCTTCTTCTGCCACGCCCCTGCGTACGACACGGGCACGAAGCCGATCGCCTCGTTGATGTCGAGCATCGGCCGGTTCTCCTCCGCATTGAACGTCGAGACCACGGTGGATCCCGGGACGAGCTCCCGCCAGCGCAGGAGGTTGGCGCATTTGACGATCGTGCCGAGGCGGTGACCGCGGTGATCCTTCGCGACCAGCGTCCCGAACTGGTGGGTGGTCCCGGTCTTCTCCGCGCTGATCAGCAGCTCGTTGTACGCGACCAGCGTGCCGGTGGGGACGTGCTCCACCGCCACCACGGAGACCGTCTGCCCGGCTCCGGTGAGACGCGCATCGCGGCGGACCACCCGCTCCGCGTCATAGACCTCGGCGACGAAGTCCATGTCTCCGCTGGGGGCGTCGGTCGACAGCCGGGCGAGGATGTCGGCGTAGCCCGCGCGGAACTCGGGCGGAGTGGGGAGCTGCCACTCGACCACGCGATAGTCCGGTCCCGCCGCCGTGAGCGCGGCGTCCAACGCCCGGTGCAGGGGCTCCGGATCGGCGCGCAGGTCGAGCTCGCTGTTGCGCTCGACCTGTTCCAGCGTGAAGCCGTGCGCCTCGACGACGTCGCTCAGCGGTGTCGCCGGGACCCGTCCCCAGCCGGTCCGGGGCCGGAGCATGCGGTCGGCCTCCTCGGGCCGGTGCAGGGTCCAGATCTGGAGGACGCTCCGACCGCGCTCCCTCGCCTCGGTCTCGGCGCGGTCGAGCAGCGCGTCCTCGACACCGCGCCCGGTGTGGGCGGCCGGAACGAGGAGGTCGATCTCCGCGGCGCGCGCGTCCTTCTCCTGCGCGAAGGACAGGGTCACCATGCCGATGATGTCGTCCCCCTCCCGGGCGACGAATCCGAGATCCAGCGCATCGGAGTCGTCCTGCCAGTTCGGCAGCATCTGCGCGGCGTCCGGGGCGAGGTCGGGGAGACCGACCTGCTCGTCGCAGATCTGTCGGTTGAGGGCACCGTAGGTGCGAAAGTCCGCGGCGTTCGCATCGGTGAGGGTGGCCGGGACGATCAGCGGCGTGATCGTCAGTGCGGCGGTCGTCATGTCAGGTCCTTCGTGTCGGAGGGAGGAGGAGGTGCCGGGTGCCCCGGCGTCCGTCCGCAGGTGCACGGACGGACGCCGGGCCGGTGTCGAGGCGGTCGTCATCGCCCGGTCAGCGCATTCCGCGCTGCATGTCGTACATGAGGAGGGCGTGCGATTCCGCGGCCGAGCGGTGACGCTGCTCGCCGACGAGGAACAGGTCGCCGGGATCGACGGTCCACGACCGGCGCGGACGACGGGGCCGCTGCGCCCGCTGGAACAGCCAGAGGCCGATCCGGAGCGAGAGGCGGTCCGCGATGCCGAGCTCACGGAGCTCGTCGTCGCGGGGGATCTGGAGGACCTCGCGGTCCTCGGTATCGGGCGGATGGGTGGTGCTGCGTGACAGCGTGATGTTCACGATGGTTCCTTCGAAAGGGATGGATGGGTGCGGAAGCACCACGCCAGGACCGAGTCGTCGGCCGCGGCGGGTGCGGACGAGAGCAGCGCCTGTGGAGCCGCGGAATGCGGAGGCCGGAGGCGGCGGGGATCCATGATCCAAGGGGATCAGAGGGTGGGTCGCGACAGAACAGGCGGGAGAAGACCCGGATCGGGCCTGCGTTCCCAGGCTGCGGTTCTAGCCGAGCGAGCCGTGACGGACGCCGGCGGTCACCGATGCCGCGAGGCGCGGCGCGGAGTGCGCGGGCGCGGCGAGGCCAAAGACCTCTGCGGTGTGCTGAGTGATCATCATCGGTAACCTCCTTTCGTGTGGCGATCCGGAGGCCACCGTAGCGAAACTCTCAGGAGATCGTCAAGCATTTCGTGGTAGCACCGGCGTGTCGCGGCGGAGGCGGGGTCCGCGACGACCGCGCGGGATACCGGCCGTTCCGCGGGATTCCGGTAGCGTAGCGGCGTGAATCTCCCCGGACGAGCGGTCGCCCCATGCACCTGAAGAGCCTGACGCTCAAGGGGTTCAAGTCGTTCGCGCAGCCCACGACCTTCGTGTTCGAGCCCGGCGTCACGTGCATCGTCGGACCGAACGGCTCCGGAAAGTCCAATGTCGTCGACGCCCTCGCCTGGGTGATGGGGGAGCAGGGGGCGAAGACGCTCCGCGGCGGGAAGATGGAAGACGTCATCTTCGCCGGCACCTCGACCCGCGGTCCCCTCGGGCGCGCCGAGGTGCAGCTCACGATCGACAACGCCGACGGCGCGCTGCCGATCGAATACGCCGAGGTGACGATCAGCCGCACGCTCTTCCGCAACGGCTCCAGCGAGTACGCCATCAACGGCGAGAGCTGCCGTCTGCTCGATGTGCAGGAGCTGCTCAGCGACTCCGGCCTGGGGCGGGAGATGCACGTCATCGTGGGTCAGGGGCGGCTCGACACCGTGCTCCAGGCCTCGCCGGAGGATCGCCGCGGCTTCATCGAGGAGGCGGCCGGCATCCTCAAGCACCGTCGTCGCAAGGAGAAGACGCTGCGCAAGCTCGACGCGATGGAGGCCAACCTCACGCGTCTGAGCGACCTCGCCGGGGAGATCCGCCGACAGCTCAAGCCCCTCGGGCGCCAGGCGGAGATCGCGCGTGAGGCGCAGACCATCGCCGCCGTCGTGCGCGATGCCAAGGCCCGCCTGTTCGCCGACGACGTCGTGGCGCTGCGCACGGCCCTCGCGGACCACACCCGGACCGAGCAGGAGCGGCACACGGAGCGTCTCGTGCTGTCCGACCAAGCCGAGACCGTGCGCGCCGGGATCGCTCGTCTGGAGAAGAACCAGAACTCGATCGCGGTCGACGAGGCGCGCAGCGTCGCGTTCGGACTCGAACAGGTGCAGGAGCGCATGCGGGGCCTGTACACGCTCGCCAACCAGCGCCTTGCGCTCCTCGGGTCCGAGGAGGACGACGCGGCCGTGACCGCGGTGACCGTCACACAGGCGACCATCGACGAGGCGAAGGAGGACATCGAGACGATCTCCTCCGGCCTCGGCGACGCTCAGGATGCCGCGGCTGCGGCCAGCCGCGAGGTCGTGAACGCCCGCGCCGAGCTCGACACGCTCGATGTCGACATCGCGGAGCAGAGCGCGCTCGTCTCCGAGTACGACATGCGGCTTTCGTCTCTCCGCGGGAACGCCGATGCGGCCGCGTCGGCATTGGCCGCGGTCCGCGGCGCGGTGCTGCGTCAGGAGAACGCGCTCGAGGCGGCGCACGCCCGACGACGCGAGGCCGAAGAGGCCCTGGAGGCGATCGACGACGCGGAAGCTCCCGAGGGCACGGCCGTCGAGTACGCCGCCGCCTACGAGAGCGCCCAGCGTGCGGCGACGGCGGCGGAGGCGGAACGGGAGAGCCTTCGCGAGCGCTTGCACGCCGCGGAGCGCGAGGTCGACGCCCTCACGGCGAAGGCCGCTGCGTTGAGCAGTGCGCTGTCGCTGTCAGGAGGTGCCGCCGAGATCGTTGCGGAGGGCGGCCCCGGAATCCGCGGTCTCGTCGGCGATGCCGTGCAGGTGCGGGCGGGATACGAAGCCGCGATCGCGGCCGTGCTCGGTCCGCTGGCCGAGGGTGTGCTGGTCGGTTCCCCGGACGATGCCTTCGCCCTCGCGGCGGAGGCCGCAGAGCGCCGCCGGGGCGTGGTCGACTTCGTGGTCGCCGACGCCCCGAGGGAGAACCCCACCCCTCCGGACGTCGAGGGTGTGCTCGCCGCGACCGAGACGGTGACCGCGCCGGACGGCGTTCTCGGGATCCTGGCGCACGTGCTCATCGCCGTGGACCTCGATGCCGCGCGGGCCGCGCGGCGCGCTCTCGATGCTGCGGGCGACGCGTCGACCACGATCGTGACCACCGGAGGCGACGTCATCACCGCCCAGACCCTGCGCACGGGGTCCGGCGGCGAGCGCTCCCGCCTCGAGCTCGCGGCGGAGCGGGACGCCGCGACCGAGCGGCTCACCGAGATCCAGATCGTCGTCGACTCCCTGCGCGAGGCCCGCATCGACGCCGACGAGGCCGTGGAGGAGACGCGGCGGCAGGCGAAGGACGCGCTGCGCGCCCTTCGCGAGCACGACGCCGCCCTCGCGACGCACGCGGAGCAGGTCAACAAGGTGACCGTGCGCCATGAGGCCGCTGTCGCCGAATGCGACCGCCTCGAGACCGGGCTCGCTCAGGCGCAGGCCGCCGTGGCTGACGCAGAGGCGAAGGCGGAGGCCGCGAAGGCGGAGCTCGATGCCGCGATCGCCGCGCCCCGTCCGGTGCTCGACGCCTCGGCGCGCGACGGTCTGCTGGAGGCCCTGGAGCGTGCCCGCGAGGGCGAGGTCCGTGCCCGCCTGGAGGTCGAGACGCTGCGCGAGCGCGTCCGTGCCGCGCAGTCTCGGGTGACCGCGTTGGAGCGGCAGCGCGAGCAGGAGCGGGACGCGGCCGCGGAGGCCGCCCGCCGCGCTGTCATCCGCCGGGCGCAGCGCGAGGCGGCGTCCGGAGTCGTGGACGAGCTGCCGCGCATCCTCGACTCCCTCGACCGCTCGGTCACCGAGGCCCGCGTCGCGCTGGCGGAGGCGGAAGCCGCGCGGTCGGCGCAGAACGAGGAGCTCGTCGCGCTGCGCACCCAGGAATCGTCGCTGCGGGAGCGTCTGGCCGGGCTCACGGAGAGCGTGCACGGCCTGGAGCTGCAGATCCACGAGAAGAAGCTCCACCTGAACAGCCTGTTGGAGCGCGTGTCCTCGGAGCTCGCCCTCGACGAGGACGTGCTCGTCGCCGAGTACGGTCCTGACCAGCTCGTGCCGCGGGATCCCGGGACGGAGCCGGCCGACGGCGAACTGCTCGACGACACCGCGATCCCGTTCGACCGGCGCATCCAGCAGCGGCGCCTCGCGGACGCGGAGCGGAAGCTCGCCCAGCTCGGTCGGGTCAACCCGCTCGCGCTGGAGGAGTTCGCCGCCCTGGAGCAGCGCCACGCGTTCCTCACCACGCAGCTCGCGGACCTGACGCAGACCCGGCAGGACCTCTTGACGATCATCGCCGACCTCGACGAGCGCATGCAGACGATCTTCGCCAGCGCGTTCGAGGACACCAAGGAGGCGTTCGGCCAGGTCTTCCCCCTGCTGTTCCCCGGCGGCACGGGCAGCATCTCGTTGACCGATCCGGAGAACATGCTGACGACGGGGATCGAGGTCTCGGTCCGTCCCGTCGGGAAGAAGATCGAGCGGCTGTCGCTGCTGTCCGGCGGTGAGCGGTCGTTGGCCGCGGTGGCCCTCCTGGTGGCGATCTTCAAGGCGCGCCCCAGCCCGTTCTACATCCTCGACGAGGTCGAGGCCGCCCTGGACGACGCGAACCTCGGCCGGTTGCTCACGGTCTTCGAGCAGTTGCGCGAGAGCTCCCAGCTCCTCGTGATCACACACCAGAAGCGGACGATGGAGATCGCGGACGCGCTCTACGGGGTCTCGATGCGCCAGGACGGCGTCTCCGCGGTGGTCGGGCAGCGTGTCGGCGACCGCGCTGCCGCCGCCGTCTGACTCCGGCTGCCTCCGTCCCCGGGCACGGCTTCGGAGATCGGAGCCTCCACCCGGCGTGTCGGCCGTCTGATCCGGCGCGTCGCCTGCGGTCTCCGAAGCTGTGCTCGGACGGACCAGGGCGGGTCACATCATGAGGGACTGTTCGAATGCGGTGACGGTGGCGGGGAAGTCGGGGTGGTCCTGGGGACGGTGAGTGAAACCGAGAGGACGATCTGCTCGGCCCCGACATCGACGAGTCGTCGGGCGATGAGCTCGTACTCCTCGTTCCAGCCGCCGGTGACCACGAGGGCCGGCACGCCAGCGAGGGAATGCTCCCGGATGCCGTGTCCCCACGGGAGATTCGCGGTCGCCCAGTGCTCCGCGACCGCGCGCTCGTCCGGCCAGGACGCGCGGTCCAGCGGGCCACCGAACATGAGCGGACGGAACAGCGCCCAGAAGCCGTAGAGGTCGTCCTCGGCCGCGCGTGCTCGCGCCTCCGTGACCACGGCGATATGTCGCTCGATCGGCGCGTCACCGCGGGCGATGTCGTACAGGGCGGGCTCGACGAGGACGAGTCCGGACACCCGCAGACCGTCGGCGACGGCGCGGACGGCGGCGACCGCCCCGATGGAGTGGGCGAACAGGAGCGGCGTCCGGTCACGTTCTCCGGCGACGAGAGCGCCCGCCTGCGCTTCGACGGACGACCCCGGCGGGAAGCTGAGGAAGGTCCCCGACTCCGAAGCCTGGGAGGGCCACGCAGCTGTGCCGCGTCTCCCGGCGCCGTGGAGGAACACCCGGTGCGGGAGCGGCGCGCGGTGCATCCCTGGATGCTACCCGTAGGCTGGACACATGGCAGAGAAGTCCTGGTCTCTCGGTCGCGCGCTGCGCGGCATGTTCGTGAAGCCCACCATCGACGAGACGACGTGGGAAGACCTGGAGACGGCGCTGATCACGGCGGACTTCGGCCCCGACATCAGCGAGCGCATCGTCGACGAGCTGCGCGACAAGGTCGCGAAGTACCGCACCACCGACCCCAAGGATCTCCAGCGCATGCTGCGGGAGACCCTGGAGGAGCACTTCGCGAAGTTCGACACCACTCTGAAGCTCACCGAGCGGCCCGCCGTGGTCCTCGTCGTCGGCGTGAACGGCGTGGGAAAGACGACGACGATCGGCAAGTTCACGAAGTTCCTCCGCGGTTACCAGCGGAGTGTGGTCGTGGGAGCCGCCGACACCTTCCGTGCCGCGGCCGTGGACCAGCTCGCCACCTGGGCGCAGCGCGGGGGAGCGGCCATCGTCCGACCGCAGCAGGAGGGCCAGGACCCGGCATCTGTCGCCTTCCAGACCGTGGAGTACGCGAAGCGCGAGGGCATCGAGATCGCGATCATCGACACGGCGGGACGGCTGCACACCAAGGGCGGTCTCATGGACGAGCTCGGCAAGATCCGCCGCGTCGTCGAGAAGCAGGCCCCGATCAGCGAGGTGCTCCTCGTCCTCGACGCCACGACGGGGCAGAACGGCGTCATGCAGGCGGAGACCTTCCTGCAGCACGCCGGCGTCACAGGTCTCGTGCTCACCAAGCTCGACGGCTCGGCCAAGGGCGGCTTCGTGCTCGCGGTGCAGGAGCGCACGGGCATCCCGGTGAAGCTCCTCGGGCAGGGCGAGGGCATCGATGATCTGACCGGTTTCACGCCGCACGTCTTCGTGCAGGCGCTGGTCGGCTGACACAGGGCTTCCGCCCCGAGCACCAGGCTGGTTTCATAGCGTTATGGCGATCGAACACGACTACTTCGGACTGCTGTCATCGGGCCCCGACGGCTCGATCTTCTGGTCGGAGACGGTCGAGCTCGGCGACCAGAGCGTGACCGTGGACCTGACGGCCCCGGACCAGGACGACGTCTCCGCCGACGCCCTCGACATCGCCGCCGGGCTCATCGCCGGCCTGGAGAACGTGGACGCGACCGCACGGCGCGGGATGCTCGCCGAGGTGGACGACCGCACGAGCGAGGTGACCGAGTACATCCTGCAGCAGCAGGAGGTGTTCGGCGACGACCTCCCCGACATCCTCATCGACGTGTCCGGAGACGCGGCCGTGGACATCATCCGATCGCTGCGCTTGATGAGCATGACGATCCTCGCGGACGAGCACGGCGGCTCCGAGCCGTTCGCGGTGCTGGAGTACGCGCTCGACGACAGCGCCACCGACGACGTGCTGCTCGTGAACCTGGGCTCCGACGGCAGCGTGCAGTCGGTCATGAGCGCCGACTGACCGCCGCTCGTCAGACCGCCTGTGCGAAGCCGAGGTCGGCGCTCTCCGCGATGTGCGCGAGGTGCGCGGGGATCTCCCGTCCCTTCGAGGTCATGGACTGCGCCCAGAGCCGCCCGGCGCGGTACGAGGAGCGCACCAGCGGACCGGCGAGCACCCCGAGGAAGCCGATCCGCTCCGCCTCCTCCTTGAACTCGACGAACTCGGCCGGCTTCACCCACCGCGAGACGGGAAGATGCCGTGGCGTCGGGCGGAGGTACTGAGTGATGGTGATGATGTCGCAGCCGGCGTCGTGGAGGTCCTGCAGCGCCTGGACGACCTCCTCCGGCTCCTCGCCCATGCCGAGGATGAGGTTCGACTTCGTGATAAGTCCGGCGTCGCGGGCCTGGGTGAGAACGTTCAGCGACCGCTCGTAGCGGAACGCCGGACGGATGCGCTTGAAGATGCGGGGCACGGTCTCCACGTTGTGCGCGAACACCTCGGGGCGCGCGTCGAAGATCTGGCCGAGGAAGGCCGGGTCGGCGTTGTGCTCGTTGGCCAGCAGCTCCACGCCGGTGTTCGGGTTGAGCTCATGGATCTTGCGCACCGTCTCGGCGTTCAGCCAGGCCCCCGTATCGGGCAGGTCGTCGCGGGCCACACTCGTCACGGTCGCGTAGCGGAGATTCATCCGCTGCACGCTCTCGGCGACGCGTCGCGGCTCGTCGGTGTCGTAGTCGGCGGGCTTGCCGGTGTCGATCTGGCAGAAGTCGCAGCGACGCGTGCACTGCGATCCCCCGATGAGGAACGTCGCCTCGCGGTCCTCCCAGCATTCGTAGATGTTCGGGCAGCCGGCCTCCTGGCACACCGTGTGCAGATCCTCGCTCTTCACGAGCGAGTGCAACGCGGAGTACTCCGGCCCCATCTTGGCCTTGGTCTTGATCCACTCGGGCTTGCGCTCGATCGGGGTCTCCGCGTTGCGGATCTCGAGGCGGAGGAGCTTGCGCCCCTCGGGTGCGGCGGTCATGCCGGGACTCCTGTCAGGTCGGGTGCGTGCGCGGTGCGGAAGGCGTCCTGCACGGCGTCGACGAGGTCGAGCGGGCCGACCACGCGGCCGGACACCTCGCTCACCGTGGTCACGCCGGCGTCGGTGATGCCGCAGGGGATGATGTCGCGGAAGGGGGCGAGACTGTTGTCGCAGTTGATGGCGAAGCCGTGCATGGTCACGCCCTGCTGCACCCGCACGCCGATCGCGGCCACCTTGTCCTCCGAGAGCGGTCGGCGCACCCACACACCGCTGCGCCCCTCGACCTGGTGCCCGTCGACCCCGAACGGACGCAGCACCTCGATGAGGATCCGCTCCAGACGCCGGACGTGTGCGACCACGTCCATCGGCTCCGGCAGCCGGAAGATCGGATAGCCGACGAGCTGTCCCGGCCCGTGCCAGGTGATCTTCCCGCCGCGGTCGACGTCGATGACCGGGGTCCCGTCCTGGGGGCGCTCGTGGTCCTCCGTGCGCTTGCCCGCGGTGTAGACGGCGGCGTGCTCGAGCAGGATGAGCGTGTCAGGGCGGGCACCGGACACGACGTCCGCATGCACGCGGCGCTGCAGGGCCCAGCCGTCGGGATAGGGGACAGGGGTCGGCATGAAGCCGGGGGTGAGGATGTCGAGCATGCGTCGTCGCTTCCCTCTAATACATGGATTGCGTCTAACAATACATCCCCGTCCGGAGTGTGGCGCGGCGCGCGGTACCGTGAAGTCATGAACCGGACTGGTCGCGCCGGCCGCCCGAAGGCCTCCTCGCGCGAGACCCTCGCCGAGGCCGCCTGCGAGCTCTTCCTGGAGCGCGGGTACGAGGCCACCTCCATCGCCGACATCACGCAGCGGGCGGGGGTCAGCCGTTCCAGCTTCTTCAACTACTTCACGTCCAAGAGCGATGTGCTGTGGTCCGGGATCGACGAGCGCATCGGCGTCGCGATCGCGGCGCTCGGCGATCTCGGCCGGGATGCCACAGGGGAGCGGGTGCGGCTGATCCTTCACGGCATCGTCCAGGACTTCGCGCCGGATCCCCTGGCTCTGGCCCTGCGGAATGCGGCGGCCATGGCGCTCGAGGATGAGCTGGTGCGCGAGACGGGGTTGCGGCTCGCCCGCCTGTCCGCCGCCGTCTCGCGCGCCGCCTGCGCCGCGGGGATCGACGTCATGCGCGCCGACGTGCTCGGGGCCGCGCAGGCCGCCGCTGTCATGTCGGCGCTCCGGGTGTGGGCGGAGGAGGGCGCGGGCCGCGGCACTCCGGACTCCGTGCTGCACGAGGCGCTCGCCCGTGTCCACGATCTCCCCTGGGGGGACTGACCGGCCTCGCGAGACCCCGGTTTCGCGCCGAGGCCCCGGTGTGCAGGCGCGCGCCGGGCGGGGTCTCGACAGCGAGGCGGGGTTTCGGCGAGTCGCCTTCGTGCCGCGCTGAGCGTGGAGGCTCCGCTCGCGTAGAATCGTACGCACCATGGCTACCTTTGGCACGCTCTCCGATCGGCTCACCGACACCTTCCGCAACCTGCGCACGAAGGGAAAGCTCACCCCCGCCGACGTCGACGGCACGGTGCGCGAGATCCGTCGTGCGCTGCTCGACGCCGACGTCGCGCTCGCGGTCGTCAAGGACTTCACCGCCAAGGTGCGCGAGCGCGCGCTCGGCGACGAGGTCAACAAGGCACTGAACCCCGCGCAGCAGGTGGTGCAGATCGTCAACGAGGAACTCGTCCAGATCCTCGGCGGTGAGCAGCGGCGCCTGCAGTTCGCCAAGACGGCGCCGACCGTGATCATGCTCGCCGGCCTCCAGGGTTCGGGGAAGACGACGTTCGCCGGAAAGCTCGCCAAGCAGCTCGAGAGCGAGGGCCACACGCCGCTCCTCGTGGCCGCCGACCTCCAGCGCCCGAACGCGGTGAACCAGCTCCAGGTCGTCGCCGAGCAGGCCGGTGCCACGGTGTACGCGCCCGAGCCCGGCAACGGCGTCGGCGATCCGGTCAGGGTCTCGCGCGACGGCGTCGAGCACGCCCGCCGGCAGCAGCACGACGTGGTCATCATCGACACCGCCGGCCGCCTCGGCGTCGACGCCGAGCTCATGAAGCAGGCCGCCGACATCCGCAAGGCGGTCAACCCGGACGAGGTGCTCTTCGTCATCGATGCGATGATCGGTCAGGACGCCGTCAACACCGCCAAGGCCTTCCAAGAGGGCGTGGACTTCACCGGCGTCGTGCTCTCCAAGCTCGACGGTGACGCGCGAGGCGGAGCAGCTCTGTCGGTCGCCTCGGTCACCGGTCGTCCGATCATCTTCGCCTCGACGGGCGAGCGGCTGGAAGACCTCGAGCCGTTCCACCCCGACCGGATGGCGAGCCGCATCCTCGACCTCGGCGACATCCTGACCCTCATCGAGCAGGCCCAGCAGGCCTTCGACGAGGAGGAGGCACGCAAGGTCGCGGAGAAGCTCGCGAACGAGGCCTTCACCCTGGAGGACTTCCTCGAGCAGCTCCAGCAGATGAAGAAGATGGGCTCGATGAAGAAGATGCTCGGGATGCTCCCGGGCATGGGTCAGATGAAGCAGCAGCTCGAGGACTTCGACGAGCGCGAGATCGACCGCACCGAAGCCATCATCCGGTCCATGACGCCGGTAGAGCGTCGCAACCCCAAGATCCTCAACGGCTCGCGCCGTCTGCGCATCGCGCGCGGCTCCGGCATGACTGTCACGGACGTGAACCAGCTCGTTCAGCGCTTCGAGCAGGCCGCGAAGATGATGAAGACGGTCGCCCGTGGCGGCACGCCGAACATCCCCGGCATGGGTCCGGTGCCCGGCATGGGCAAGCCCGGCGCCTCGTCGAAGCGCGGCAAGAAGGGCAAGGGCGGCGGCGGCAACCGCTCCCGCTCCGGCAACCCGGCGAAGCGCGCGGCCGAGAACGCCGGCCTCGCGGCTTCCACGGCACCCACCGGCTCGGGCTTCGGCCTCGGCGGGGGAAGCGCAGCGCCCTCGGAGGCAGACCTCGCCGAGATCCAGAAGCTGTTTGGCAAGGGCTGAGCGGCCGGGAACTCAGCGCACGGCCACCGGCGCGGCGGAAGGATCGACCGTGGCCGCCGGCGTGCCTCGCGGTCGTGCCGCGAACTGCCCGCCGACGAGGGCGGCGAGCGTGATCACGATGCCCAGAAGCTGAACGAGGGTGAAGCTCTCGCCGGCGATGAGCACTCCGAGCACCGTCGCGACGATCGGCGAGAGCAGTGCGAGCAGGCCGGGCACGATCACGGGCAGCCGCTGGATACCGCGGAACCAGAGCGTGTAGGCGATGATCCCTCCCGCTGTCGCGAGCCAGAGGTAACCGAGGAGCGCCCCCGCGTCGAGGGCAGGAGGCGGGCCCTCGACCGTGAAGGTGAGGGGGAGGAGCAGCAGTCCGCCCGCACTCAGCTGCCAGCCCGCGTAGGCCACGGGGCCGACGCCGGCGGGGCGTCCCCAGCGCTTGGTGAGGATCATCCCGAGACCGGTGGCGGTCACGCCGCCCAGAGCCGCGATGAGGCCCCACAGGTCCAGCGCGGCGGCAGGGCCGAGGACGACGAGGGCGACGCCCCCTGCCCCGAGCACGGCGGCGGCGCCGGACACCGGGCGGATACGCTCCCCGAGCACGAGCGCTCCGATTCCCAGGACGATGAGCGGCTGCGCTCCGGCGACGGCCGCGGCGACCCCGCCGGGGAGGCGTTCGGCCGCGAGGAACAGTAGCGGGAAGAAGGCGCCGATGTTGAGGGCGCCGAGCACGAGGACCTTTCCCCACCAGGCGCCGTGCGGCAGGCGCCGGGCCAGCAGCACCGCGAGGAGACCCGCAGGAAGCGAGCGGAGGAGGCCGGCGAGGAGCGGATGCCCGGCGGGGAGCAGCTCCGTCGTGACCAGGTAGGTCGTACCCCACGCCGCGGGGGCGAGCGCCGTGACGAGGGTGAGGGTGAAGCGGTTCATGCTCCCAGCCTGCGCGCGACATCGCGATGAGTCCAACGCATTGTTGTCACACCATCCATGAAGGGCGATCATGGATACATGGAACTCCAGCACCTGCGATATGTCGTCGCCGTGGCGGATACCGGGTCCTTCACCCGCGCGGCGGACCGCTGTCACGTGACGCAGTCGGCGCTCAGTCATCAGGTCGCGTCACTCGAACGCGAGCTGGGGGTGCGGCTGTTCGCGCGCACCAGTCGCAGCGTCCGTGCGACCGAGTCCGGAGAGGCGTTCCTCCGCTCCGCGCGTCTCGCGGTGCGCGCCGCGGATCAGGCGCGGGAGGATGCCGCGGCCGCTGCGGGCGAAGTCGTCGGAACGCTCCGGCTCGGGATCATCCCCACGGTGACCGCCGTCGACGTCCCCGCGCTCCTCGTGGCCTATCGCACCGCGCATCCGGCCGCCCGCGTGGAACTCCGCGAGGGGAACAGTGACGGCCTCATGGCCGCGATCCGTCAGGGCGACCTCGACGTCTCCTTCCTCGGGCTTCGGGAGGGAGCGGAACCAGGAGGGGTGGCCTCCCGCCCGTTGTCCCACGAGCCGCTGGTAGCGGTACTGCCTCGCGGGCACCACCTCGCCGCGAAGCGGAGGGTACGGCTGAGCGATCTCGCGGACTCCGCGTTCGCCGACTTCCCCGCCGGAACATCGGGGCGCGCGCAGAGTGATGCGGCGTTCCTGGCCGCGCGGGTCGGGCGGGACGTGGCCTTCGAATCCGACACGGCCGCGGGGCTGATCGGCCTGGTCGCTGCGGGCCTCGCCGTCACGCTGCTCGCGCCCGGGGTGGTGCGAGGGTATCGGGACGTCGTCGACACGGTCGAGGTCCAGGACGGGCCGGTCCGTGTCGAGCACCTGGCCTGGGACGCCGCGGCACCGCGCAGCGCCGCGCGCGCCTTCCTCGACATCGTCGCGGCAGCCTCCTGAGACCCTGCTCCGGCTGCACGACCCGGGAGCAGATGCACGACGGAATCCTCGGAACGGGCGGGCCACCGTATCCGGATCGTGCAGGCGACTCCGCAGAAGCTCGAGCTGGAGACGACGAAGCGGGCCCGGGAAGAACCCGGACCCGCCTCGTCGTGTGGCGATCAGCGCACGTCGTCGTCGACCCAGTCCATCGACTTCGTGACGGCCTTGCGCCACAGGCGCAGCTGGCGGTCGCGCTCGGCCTCGTCGAGCGAGGGCTCCCAGCGGCGGTCCTCCTGCCAGTTCGCGGACAGGTCGTCGAGGCCGCTCCAGAAGCCGACCGCGAGGCCCGCGGCGTAGGCCGCACCGAGCGCGGTGGTCTCCGCCACGACCGGCCGCACGACCGGGACGCCGAGGATGTCGGCCTGGAACTGCATGAGCGCGTCGTTGGCGACCATGCCGCCGTCGACCTTGAGCTCGCTGAGGTCCACTCCGGCGTCCGCGTTGACCGCGTCGAGCACGTCGCGGGTCTGGAAGGCCACGGCCTCCAGCGCAGCGCGCGCGATGTGGTTCTTGTTCGCGTAGCGGGTGAGGCCGACGATCGCGCCACGGGCGTCCGGACGCCAGTAGGGGGCGAAGAGACCCGAGAACGCGGGGACGATGTACACGCCGCCGTTGTCCTCGACCTTCTCGGCCAGCTCCTCGACCTCGGGAGCGGAGGAGATGATGCCGAGCTGGTCGCGCAGCCACTGGATGAGCGATCCGGTGACGGCGATCGACCCCTCCAGCGCGTAGTGCGTGGGCTGGTCGCCGAGCTTGTAGCCGACGGTGGTGAGCAGCCCGTTCTTCGAGCGGACGATCTCCTCGCCCGTGTTGAAGATGAGGAAGCATCCCGTGCCGTAGGTGTTCTTGCTCTCGCCCTTCTGGAACGCGGCCTGTCCGAACGTCGCCGCCTGCTGGTCGCCGAGGATGCCGGCGATCGGCGTCTCGCGGAGCAGCGACGAGCTCTCGGCCGCGCCGTAGACCTCGGAGGAGGAGCGGATCTCCGGCATCATCGAGCGCGGCACGCCGAACGCCTCGAGGATGTCGTCGCGCCACTCCAGCGTCTCGAGGTCCATGAACATCGTGCGCGAGGCGTTGGTGACGTCTGTCGCGTGCACGCCGCCGTCGACGCCGCCAGTGAGGTTCCACAGGACCCAGGAGTCGGTCGTGCCGAAGAGCAGGTCTCCGGCCTCGGCCTTCTCGCGGGCACCTTCGACGTTCTCCAGGATCCAGGTGATCTTGGTGCCGGAGAAGTAGGTCGCCAGCGGGAGGCCGACGATCGACTTGAACCGGTCGACGCCTTCGTCGCCCGCGAGGCGGTTGACGATCTCCTGCGTACGGGTGTCCTGCCAGACGATGGCGTTGTAGACCGGCTTGCCCGTGGTCTTGTCCCACACGACGGCGGTCTCGCGCTGGTTCGTGATGCCCACGGCGGCGATGTCGTGGCGGGTGAGATCGGCGCGCCCCAGGGCCAGACCGATCACCTCCTGGACGTTGCGCCAGATCTCGGCGGCGTCGTGCTCCACCCAGCCGGCCTTGGGAAGGATCTGCTCGTGCTCCTTCTGACCGGTGGCGACGATGCTGCCCTTCTTGTCGAAGATGATCGCGCGGCTCGACGTCGTTCCCTGGTCGATCGCGATGATGTAGTCAGCCATGTGTTCTCCTTTGAATTCCCGAGGGGTTGAGGGGGATCAGCCGGCGAGGCTGAGCAGGCCGGGGGCGGCGAGGGCGGCGATGACACCACCGATGAGCGGACCGACGACGGGCACCCACGAGTAGGACCAGTCGCTGGAACCCTTGCCCTGGATGGGGAGGATCGCGTGGGCGATGCGCGGACCGAGGTCACGAGCCGGGTTGATCGCGTAGCCGGTGGGGCCACCGAGCGACGCACCGATCGCGACCACCAGGAGGGCCACCGGAAGGGCGGTGAGCGGGCCGAGGCCACCGGGCGTGCCGACCTCGATGTCGCCGTAGTCCGCGAACGCGAAGATGACGAACACGAGGACGAACGTGCCGATGATCTCGGTGACGAGGTTCCAGCCGTACGAGCGGATGGCGGGGCCGGTGGAGAAGACGCCGAGCTTGTTGGCGGCCTCCGGCTCCTGGTCGAAGTGCTGCTTGTAGGCGAGCCAGACCACGATCGCACCGATGATCGCGCCGAGGAGCTCCGCGGCGGTCGCAGTGAGGAACATCGCGAAGGTGATCTTGCCGGCGACCAGTAGGCCGATGCCCACGGCCGGGTTCAGGATGGCACCGGAGTACGCCGAGACGAGCACACCCGCGAACACCGCGAGACCCCATCCCCAGTTGACCATCAGGAAGCCGCCGCCGAAGCCCTTGTTCTTCGCCAGGGCGACGTTCGCGACCACACCACAACCGAGCAGGACCAGCATGGCGGTGCCGACGAGCTCGGAGAGGAAGTAGAGACCGAGATTGACGTCAGTCATGTCTTCGTTGACCTTTCTTGCGGGTCGGGGCCCCTCTGCCCCGACCCCTTATGGGGTAGCACCGCGAGGAGGGCGCGGTGGTCGGCGCCCCGTCAGCCGCGGGCGCGGGACGGGATGTGGAGTCCGTGTCGCTCGTTGAGCAGCACCCGCGTCTGCTCCACCTCGGCGTCGTGACGCTCGCGGTCCCAGCCGAGGAGCGGAGCCAGGGCGTCGGCGATCTCGTCGAGCACCTCCGCTCGGGCGCCGCCGGTGAAGGCGATGCTCGTGCGGCGGAGGATGACGTCCTCGAGACGGGTGACCATCTCCTCGTTCACCATCCACTCCAGCTCGCGGGTCGAGAGGTCGCCGCCGGCGAGGGGCGCGTCGTCCCCCTGCTCGACGAAGGCCCACACGGCCGCTGCCCGGGTGCCGTAGCGCGCGAGGAGCTGGTCGGCGCGAGTGCCGGCGCCGGGGAGGTTCTCCTGGATCCAGATCCGCTTCGCCTTCTCGGTACGCGGGAACTCACGTCCGCCGCCGATCGCACGCCCCGCCGTGGACACGGTGCGCGTGCGGCCGAGGAGGCCGAGGACGGTGTCGGAGAGGGATTCGCCGAGCGCGCGGAACGTGGTCCACTTGCCGCCCACGAGGCTCACCAGCGGAACGGCGCCCTGGCGGTCGACCTCGACGCGGTAGTCGCGGGAGACGAAGCCGGGAGCGGTGTCCTCGTGGCGGGGGAGCGGACGGATGCCGGAGAAGTTGTAGACGATCTGCTCACGGGTCACCGAGATCGACGGGAACACGTGGTGGATGAGGTCGAAGAAGTAGTCGATCTCCTCCTCCGTGCACACCGGCACCTCGCGCGGGTCGGCGTCGATGTCCGTCGTGCCTACGAGGACGCGCCCCTTGAGCGGGTAGATCAGCACGATGCGACCGTCGGAGTGCTCGAAGAAGATCTCGCGTCCCCGCGTGGCCTCCAGCAGCTCGGGGTGGTCGAGCACGATATGCGAGCCCTTGGTGCCGCCCATGAAGCGGGTATCGGTGCCGAGGGCGTCGTTCGTGAGGTCGGTCCACGGGCCGGAGGCGTTCACGACGACATCCGCGGTCACGGTGAACTCGGTGCCGCTCTCCCGGTCGCGGAGGGTGATCTGCTCGCCGTCGCGGCCGATCGCCTCGACGTAGTTCAGAGCCACTGCGCCGGGGTGGCTCGCGCGGCCGTCCTGCAGCACATCGAGCGCGAGGCGCTCGGGGTCGTGCATCGACGCGTCGTAGTACGTCGCGGTGTACTTGATCTTCGGGTCCATCGACGGCAGCTCGGCCAGCGACTTCTTGCGGCCGAGGAAGCGGTGCCGGGGCACGGTGCCGCCGTCGCGCGAGAACGTGTCGTAGATGGTGAGGCCGACCTTGATGAGGAAGGCGCCGCGCTCCTTCGGCTTCCCGCTCTTGTGCGTGAGGAAGCGCAGGGGAGCGGAGAGGATGCCCGAGAACGTGGAGTAGATCGGGATCGTGGTCTGCAGCGGCTTGACGTAGTGCGGAGCGATCTTGAGCAGCCCGTTGCGCTCCTCCACCGACTCCCGGACGAGACGGAACTCGCCGTTCTCCAGGTAGCGGATGCCGCCGTGGATCATGTGGCTCGACGCCGCGGAGGCACCGGAGGCGAAGTCGCCGCGCTCGACGAGGACGACGTCGACGCCCTGCAGGGCCAGGTCGCGGAACGTGGAGATGCCATTGATGCCGCCGCCGATGACGAGGACACTGGTGCGCCCGGATTCGCGGAGCGCGCGGACCGCGTCCCGCTCCGGGGACGTGTGGGTGGAATCGATCATCGTCGACCCTCTCTTCCTTGCTTGCCACCAGCATCGACCTCAGTGACGCCGCGCGCAAGCTGGCTGCACATATGTGCAAGGATCGAGGGAGAGGAGGTCATCATGGCGGAATCCGGAGCGCCTTCGCGCGACGGGAAGCTGATCGCCGCGCTCACGGCTGCGCAGCTCTACTACATGCAGGACAAGACCATGGAGGTCATCGCGCAGGAGCTCGGAACCTCGCGATCGTCCGTGTCGCGGCTGCTCAGCTTCGCGCGCGAGAGTGGCCTCGTCGACATCCGGATCAACTCGCCGCTGGAACGCCTCGGGATGCTCGAGCAGCGCATCAGGGATCGCCACCGCGTCGTTGCGCACGTGGTTCCGATGGCCGAGATCGTGAGTGAGGTCGAGCGCCTGGAGCGGGTGGCGCTGACCGCCGGGCGACTGCTGTCCCAGTTCGTGGACTCGAACATGATCGTCGGCGTCGCCTGGGGGTCGACGATCAGCGCGGTCAGCCGCGGGCTCACCCAGAAGGAGACGCACAACACGACATTCGTGCAGCTCAACGGCGCCGGGAACACCCAGACCAGCGGTGTGGAGTACTCCAGTGACATCCTGCAGCGCTTCGGCAGTGCGTTCGGGGCGCAGGTGCAGCAGTTCCCGGTCCCGGCGTTCTTCGACGACCCCGCCACCCGCGAGGCGATGTGGCGCGAGCGCAGCACCCGGCGCGTCCTGGACCTGCAGGCGAAGATGGACATCGCCGTGTTCAGTCTCGGCTCTCCGGCGGCAGAGGTGCCCAGCCGGGTCTACGTCGGCGGCTATCTCGGTCGGGAGGACTACCGCAGTCTGCGGGAGGACCACGCGATCGGCGACGTGGCGACGGTCTTCTTCCGCGCCGACGGCTCCTGGCGCGACATCCGGCTCAATGCACGGGCGACCGGCCCTGGACTCGACCGGCTGCGCCGCGTTCCCCGACGCGTGTGCGTCGTCTCCGGCGTGCCGAAGCTCGCGAGCCTGCGTGCGGCGATCGCCGCCGAGCTCATCACCGACGTCGTGCTGGACGAGGGACTCGCACGCCGCCTCGTCGAGGACTGAGCGGCGCGGGGATCACTCGCCTTCGATGGACGACTGCGGCCCCGTCCGGAACTCGCGGATGAGGTGCTGGACGACAGCGCGGAGATCGCCGTCCGTGGCGTCGGCGACCGCGAGCTGACGGGCGTAGCTCGCGCCGCCGTCGAGGATCGTCCCGATGCTGCCGAACTCACGGACGCATCCGAGCTCGACCGCGACCGGGGTGAGTTCCTCGATCTTCTCGGCGAGATGCTCGCGCACGGGGCGCTGCGTGCCGATCGTGTCGACGATGACCCGGGCGTCCAGGCCGTATCGGGCCGCGCGCCACTTGTTCTCGCGGTGGAACCACGCGGGGAGGTCGGGGAGGGCGGCCCCTTCGTCCAGGAGCCGGGAGAAGTGCTCGACGAGGACCTGCACGAGCGCGGCCACCGCGGCCATCTCGGAGAGGGTGGACAGGCCGTCGCACGCCCGGACCTCGATCGTGCCCCAGCGCGGAGCGGGACGGATGTCCCACCGCACCTCCGTGGCGTCGGCCATGACTCCGGTACGGACCATGTCGTCCAGGTAGCGCTCGAACTCCGACCAGTCGCGCAGCGGCCAGGGAAGGCCGGCCGTGGGCAGCTGCTGGAAGACGAGAGCGCGGTTGGAGGCGTACCCCGTGCGTTCCCCGGCCCAGAACGGGCTGGACGCCGACAGCGCCTGCAGGTGGGGGAGATAGGCCGACAGTGCGTTGATGATGGGGAAGACCTTGCGCTGCTCGTCGACGCCCACGTGCACGTGGATGCCCCAGATCATCATGTTGCGCCCCCACCACTGGGTGCGCTCGATCAGGCTGTGGTACCGCGTCTTGTCGGTCACCGACTGGTCGTACCACTGGGCGAACGGGTGGCTTCCGGCGGAGAGCAGCTCGATCCCTGCCGGGTCGGTGGCCGACCGCACCGCCGCGATCGCGTTCGCGATGTCGTCGACGGCGTGGGCCACGGAGTCGCCGATCCCGCTGGTCACCTCGATGGTGTTGGTGAGGAGCTCGCCGGTGACGGTGTGGCGTTCGTCTTCGCTCTCCGCCTCCAGCGCGGCGAGGAGCTCCGGCGCGCGACCGACGAGATCACCGGTCTCGGGATCGGCGAGCATGATCTCCCACTCGAGACCGACGGTGGAGCGGGCCGAAGCGGCGAAGTCGAGCTGCACGGGGACAGTCTGACACGGGGCCGGGCCTGCTCCGCAACGCCGTGTCGCCGGGTTTCGCACCCGGCGCACGCATCTGGCAGAATAGAGGGTCGGACGACGTGCTCGACCCTCTATCCAGCGCTCGTCCTCCTCATTTGAGCTTCCGCCGGGTGTGCACCCCACGCTCCAGGCGACCGGTTCGTTTCCTTCCACACCATTCAGGAGAATCGTGGCTGTCAAGATTCGTCTCAAGCGCATGGGCAAGATCCGCGCGCCGTACTACCGCATCGTCGTCGCCGACTCGCGCACCAAGCGCGACGGTCGTGTGATCGAGGAGATCGGCAAGTACCACCCCACCGAGGAGCCCTCGTTCATCGAGGTCGACTCCGAGCGTGCGCAGTACTGGCTCTCTGTCGGCGCGCAGCCGACCGAGCAGGTCACCGCGATCCTCAAGATCACGGGCGACTGGGGCACCTTCAAGGGCGACAAGGACGCCAAGTCCACCCTCAAGGTCGCCGGCGAGAAGGTCGCATTCGAGGCCGACGCCTCGAAGAAGTCGGTCATCAAGCCCAAGGCGGAGAAGAAGGAGGAGGCCCCCGCTGCGGAGGCCCCCGCCGCCGACGCCGACGCGGAGGCCTCCGAGGCTTCCGCCGCCGACGCCGAGTAATCCATCGTGCTCGCCGCCGCGCTCGAACACATCGTCAAGGGGATCGTCGATCACCCCGAAGACGTGCGCATCCACGAATCGTCGTCGCCGCGAGGCGACCTGCTCGAGGTGCGTGTGCACCCGGACGACCGTGGTCGCGTGATCGGGCGCGGCGGCCGCACGGCCAAGGCCCTCCGTACCCTCGTCAGCGCTCTCGCCGACGGGCGTCGTGTCCGCGTCGATGTCGCGGACGACTGACGTGGTGTCGCAGGACCGCACCCAGGGCCGTAATCAGCTGCGCGTCGGGCGCCTGGTCAAGGCCCACGGGCTCAAGGGCGCCCTGAAGCTCGAGCTCTACACCGACAACCCGGAGCGGCGCTTCGTCCCCGGGGCCGCGTTCACGTTGCAGGTGCCCGAGGCATCTCCGTGGCACGGCAAGGAGATCGTCGTCCGCGAGTACCGCGTGATGAACGGGAACCCCGTCGTCTTCTTCGAGGACGTGGACGACCGGAATGCCGCCGAGAGCCTCGTCCGCGCCATCCTCTGGATGGATCAGGACGAGGACGAGACCGAGGACAACGCCTGGTTCGACCACCAGCTCGTCGGTCTCGACGTCGTCCGCGACGAGGTGGTCATCGGCCGCGTGGTCCGGGTCGAGCACCTGCCCGCGCAGGACCTCCTGATCGTCAAGCCCACGTCGACCGGCAGCACGGACGAGGTGATGGTCCCGTTCGTCGAGGCCATCGTCCCCGCCGTCGAGGTCGCCGCCGGGCGCATCATCGTCACCCCGCCGGCCGGGCTCTTCGAGGAGCTTCCCGAGTCGGAGGATGAGACCACTCCCTCCGACACCGCCGAGTGACCGCTGATACGGTTCCCCCGTGCGCATCGACGTCGTCTCCATCTTCCCGTCGTACTTCGACGGACTGACGCTCTCCCTGCTCGGCAAGGCCCGGGGCTCGGGCCTGCTCGACCTCCGGGTGCACGATCTCCGCGACTGGACCCACGACCGGCATCGCACCGTCGACGACACCCCCTACGGCGGGGGAGCGGGCATGGTCATGAAGCCGGAGCCGTGGGGTCTCGCGCTCGATGAGCTCACGGCGGATGCCACCCCCGCGCCGACCATCATCTTCCCGTCGCCGGCCGGGGAGGTCTTCACCCAGGCGACCGCGCGCGAGCTCGCGGGGCGCGACCATCTCGTGTTTGGCTGCGGCCGCTACGAGGGCATCGACGAGCGCGTCTTCGAGTACGCCGCCGAGCGTGGCGAGGTGCGGCTGCTGAGCCTCGGCGACTACGTCCTCAACGGCGGCGAGGTGGCGACGATGGCGATGATCGAGGCCATCGGCCGTCTGATCCCGGGTGTCGTCGGCAATCCGGAGAGCTTGGTCGAGGAGTCGCACGAGGACGGCCTCCTCGAGTACCCGTCGTACACGAAGCCGTCGGTGTGGCGGGAGCGCGCGGTCCCCGATGTCCTCCTCAGCGGCAACCACGGTGCGATCGCGGCATGGCGTCGCGAGCAGCAGTTCGTCCGCACCCGCCTGCGACGGCCTGACCTGCTTCCGGACGCGCCGACCGACGACTGACCCGGCCGCACCCATCCGCCGCGACGACTGCTGTTAGCGTCGAGGCATGGTGGATGTGACACGCGCGCGATCGTTCGAGGGCATCGGTGAGGAGTATGACCGCTACCGACCGGGGTTCCCGGAGCGTGCGGCCGACATCATCGTTCCGGACCGGGTGGCCACGGCGCTTGACCTCGGTGCCGGCACCGGGAAGTTCACGGGCTTGCTCGTCGCGCGCGCGGCGCGGGTGATCGCGGTCGAGCCCTCCGCGCCGATGCTCGCCGTGCTCGCGCGGACGTTGCCGACGGTCGATGCGCGGCCGGGGACCGCGGAGAGCATCCCCGTGCCGGACGGCTCCGTCGATGCCGTCAGCGTCGCGCAGGCGTTCCACTGGTTCGATCGGGACGCGGCGGCGGCCGAGATCGCCCGCACGCTCGTCCCTCACGGCACGCTCGGGCTGCTGTGGAATCGTGCCGACCCCGCCTGTGCCTGGGATCTCGCGTGTCACCGGGTGGCCCATCCTGCGGTCGGCGCAGACGACGACACCTCCGCGTCGGCCGCGGATCTCCCCGGTTTCGTCCTGGATGTCCACGAGGAGGTGCGCTGGACGGAGCGGATCTCCCGCGAGGACTACCTCCGACGGTGGGGCACGGTGAGCAGCTTCCTCGTGGCGGACGATGCGGAGCGTGCGGCGATGGTGGCAGACCTGGAGGCGGTGCTGGACGGCGCGGACGAGACGCGGGGAGAGGCGGAGTTCGATCTGCCCCACCTCACCGACGTGTTCCGCTACCGCCGGGCATGAGGATCTGGTCGCTGCATCCGGAGTACCTCGACCGTCAGGGGCTCGTCGCCTGTTGGCGGGAGACCCTCCTCGCCCAGGCGGTGCTCGCCGACGCCACGAAGGGGTATCAGCGGCATCCGCAGCTCGAGCGCTTCCGGGCGACGGCCGATCCCGTGGCCGCGGTGGGCGCGTACCTGGCAGGTGTCGCTGACGAGGCGGACGAGCGCGGCTACCGTTTCGACCGCACGCGGATCCGGCGCGCGGAGTCGGCGGTGCCGTCGATCCCGGTCACCACGGGTCAGCTGGCACGCGAGTGGGAGCATCTGCGGGCGAAGCTCGCCGAGCGCAGCCCGGACGTGCTCAGCCGACACGGGTCTGTGGAGCTCCCGGAGGCGCACCCGCTGTTCGTCGTCGTGCCCGGGCCGGTCGCGTCCTGGGAGCGCGCCGACCCCGCGACCGGAGTCAGTCGACGCCGAGGAACGAGCGATCCGTCAGGATGATCGGACCGTCCTCGGTGATGGCGATGGTGTGCTCGGAGTGCGCGCCGCGGGAGCCGTCCGCGCTGCGCAGCGTCCACCCGTCGGGGTCGGTGATCAGCTCGTCCGTCGTCGCGAGGAACCACGGCTCCAGGGCGAGCACGAGGCCGGCTCGGAGCGGGAAACCGCGTCCTGCGCGGCCGTCGTTCGCCACATGAGGGTCGCCGTGCATCGTGCGGCCCACGCCGTGCCCGCCGAAGTCGGTGTTGATGGAGTACCCCTCGCCGTGGGCGACGTCCGCGATCGCGGCGGAGATGTCGCCGATGCGGTTGCCGACCACCGAGGTCTCGATCGCGGCGGCCAGCGCGCGCTCCGTGGTGTCGATGAGGCGCAGGTCCTCCTCCTTCGGCGTGCCGACCACGAAGGAGACGGCGGAGTCCGCGACCCAGCCATCGACCGAGACGGCGAAGTCGAGGGTGACGAGGTCGCCGTCCCGGAGCGTGTAGTCGTGCGGGAGGCCGTGCAGCACGGCGTCGTTCACCGAGGTGCAGATGACCTTGCCGAAGGGGCTCGCCCCGAAGGAGGGGTGGTAGTCGATGTAGCAGGACTCGGCGCCGGCCTTGCGGATCATGTCGTGGGCCCGGCGGTCGATCGCCAGGAGGTTGGTGCCGACCTTCGTCTCGTCGCGCAGGGTCGCCAGCGTCTCGGCGACGAACCGGCCTGCCGCGCGCATCTCATCGATCTCGGCAGGGGTGCGCAGTTCGATCATCAGTGTCCTCTCGTCGTCCTCCATTCTCCCTGATCGCACAGGTGCCAGGCGCCTGCCGCTCTCAGCGAACACCCGTGACGCGCCGCCGCGGTCGCCGTAGCATCGGAGCATGTGGATCCGACAGGCCTTCTTCCGCTGGCTGCTGCCGTCGGCGTTCCTCCTGCCGCTGTGGCTTCTCATCGGCTGGGCCGTCTTCCAGGGCGGCTGGTCGATCCTCTGGGTACTGCTCATCGCGATGCCCTCGGTGTTCGTAGGACAGCTCCTGCTCACGCTGCTGACGCGCTCCCGCCCGTCCGTCCGCGCCGAGCGCGCCGTGTCGTGGTGGGACGTCGCCGGGTTCGGGCTCTGGCACGCGCTCACGATCGCGGTCGGCTTCTTCATCGACGGGGCTTTCGGCTGGCTGCTCGCGGCCGCCATCGTCGTGGGCATCGCTCTGGTCTGGCTGCAGCTGTGGCTGCTCTGGAACGAGGTGCGGGGGAGCGGGTCGCGGATCCGCGAGACCATCTCCTGGTCGACGATGACGCCGCCGCGCGCCGAGAGCCCGCAGACGAGCGTGCATGAGGTCATCGTGGTGCGGGAGACCGACGATCGGCTCTGACCTGACGTTTTGGCTGGGCCTGCCATCCGTGGCAGAATGGTTGTTTGTGCCGTGACCGGCTCTGCCCCAGGGGAGCCCGCGGACGCGTCAGCGCCGTTCGGCACACTCCCATTCTTGTTCCTTCCTAATCCGTGCATCCGACCTGAGGCGAGTGCAGAGAGAGACGATCATGCAGATCCTCGACGCCGTCGACGCGGCTTCGCTCCGTTCCGACATCCCCGAGTTCTTCCCCGGTGACACCGTCAAGGTGCACGTCAACATCACCGAGGGCAACCGCTCCCGTATCCAGGTCTTCCAGGGCGTCGTCATCGGCCGCCAGGGTGACAGCGTCCGCGAGACCTTCACCGTCCGGAAGATCAGCTTCCAGGTGGGTGTCGAGCGTACCTTCCCCGTGCACTCCCCGGTGATCGACCACATCGAGGTCGTCACCCGCGGTGACGTGCGTCGCGCCAAGCTCTACTACCTGCGTGAGCTCCGCGGCAAGAAGGCGAAGATCAAGGAGAAGCGCGTCAACAACTGACGCGAAGCTTCTTCACAGCACCCCGGGACACGATGTCCCGGGGTGCTTTCGTTCCGCCCCCGGTGTGCGAACCTTGTTACTGCCGTGCGCTCGCGGTGCACTCTTCGAGAAGGAACCAGATGACTGACTCTCCGTCCGCACGCCCGACACGACGGCGGCGCGGGTTCCTGGTCTTCCTCCGCGACGTTCTGGTCATCGTGGTCATCGCCGCGCTGGTGTCCTTCGTCATCAAGACGTTCGTCGTGCGCTCGTTCTACATCCCGTCGGCCTCCATGGAGCGGACGCTGCTGATCGACGACCGCATCCTCGTCGACGAGCTGACGCCGCGCTGGACCGGCTACGAGCGCGGCGACATCGTCGTCTTCAAGGACCCGGGGGGCTGGCTCGACCCGATGCCGCAGACCCCGGCACAGCCGCCGCTGGTCCAGGCCGTCGACTGGGTGCTCACTTTCGTGGGCATCTCGGCCACCGACACGCAGGACCATCTCGTCAAGCGGGTGATCGGGGTCGAAGGCGATCACGTGGTGTGCTGCAACGCGTTGGGGCAGATCACCATCAACGGGGCGCCGATCGACGAGTTGAGTTACCTGAATCTCCCCGAGGGCGACACCGCGGCGTCGAACGAGCCGTTCGATGTCGTCGTCCCCGAGGACTCCGTGTGGCTGCTGGGTGACAACCGCGACCGGTCCCGTGACGCGCGCGCACATCAGGAGTTGCCCAGCGGCGGATTCGTCCCCGTGTCGAACATCGTGGGCAAGGCGTTCCTGACGACGTGGCCGCTCGACCGATTCGGACCGATCGACGGCCATCACGAGATCTTCAACGGGGTCCCGGATCCCGAATGACCGTCATCACGCCCCGACTGACCCTGGAGCGGAAGCTCCTGGGGGAGTGCGACCTGATCATCGCCCTCGATGAGGTCGGCCGCGGCGCATTGGCGGGACCGGTGGCCGTCGGGGCAGCCGTGATGGACGCCAAAGGCGCCCGCCGTCGGGTTCCGGAGGGCCTGCGCGACTCGAAGCTGGTCCCCGAGCGTCGGCGCCCCGACGTCGCCGCCCGGGCGGCCTCCTGGGTGCAGGCCTCGGCCGTCGGCTGGGCGACCGCGGCGGAGGTCGACGAGGTCGGGATCATGCGGGCCCTGGGCCTTGCCGCCTCGCGGGCCGTGGAGGCGGTCGTCGCGCAGGGGGCTACGCTCGAGAACGCCCTGGTCCTGCTCGACGGCAACCACGACTACGTCTCGCGTGTGCATCCGGTGCCGCTGCGGGTGCGCCCCGTCATCAAGGCCGACCGCGACTGCGCCTCGGTGTCCGCGGCCTCGGTGATCGCGAAGGTCGCGAGAGACGGTCTCATGGCGGAGCTGCACGAGGACCATCGCGACTATCAGTGGGACCGCAACAAGGGGTACGCGAGTCCCGAGCACCGGGAGGCGATCCGCTCGTTCGGCCTCTCGCCGTTCCACCGGTCCTCCTGGGCGATCGCCGACGCACCGACGCTCTTCTGAGCGGTCACGGCCGGGATGCCGCGCCCAGCGTCCGGCGACCATAGGATGGACTCATCATGGATGAGGAAGCCTTCGACGACTACGACCGCGAGCTCGAGCTCGCGCTGTTCCGCGAGTACCGCGACGTCGTCTCTCAGTTCCAGTACGTCGTGGAGACCGAGCGTCGCTTCTACCTGGCCAACGAGGTCAACGTCGTGCGACGGGACACCGAGCACGACTTCTACTTCGAGATCTCCATGAGCGACGTGTGGGTGTGGGACATCTACCGGGCCGACCGCTTCGTCAAGGCCGTCCGGGTGCTCACGTTCAAGGACGTGAACGTCGAGGAGCTGCAGCGCCGCGAGTTCGAACTGCCGCAGGAGCTCTCCCTCGACGGAGAGTGACGCGGCACGCTGTTCCTGCACAGCGGCGGCATTTTTCGTCGTTTCCACAACCTCTGAACTGTTCGCGTGGGACCACGACGGTGACGGAGTGCTGACGTCCATCCTGTCGGGATGGCAGCGAAAGACGACCTCGGGCGAGCCGGGGAGCAGCAGGCAGCGGATTATCTGACGAAGCGCGGGTATCGGATCGTCGACCGCAACTGGCGGTGTCCCCAGGGGGAGCTGGACATCGTCGCGATCATCGGCCCCCATGTCGCGGTGGTCGAGGTCAAGACGCGGCGGTCAGCGGCGTTCGGGCACCCGTTCGATGCGATCGACGACCGCAAGCGGCGCCGGCTGTGGCGACTCGCCTATGCCTGGCGTGCGGCACACCCCGAGCTGGCGCGCGGACGGACCCTCCGGGTGGAAGCGGTCGGCATCATCGGCGCGACCTCGGCGACGGCCTCGGTCGAGCACCTCGAGGACATCGCATGAGAACGGCGCGTACCTGGTCCGTGGCGCTCACCGGGGCCGAGGGGCATGTCGTCGAGGTCGAGGCCGACCTCTCCGCGCAGACGCCGGAGTTCCGGATCATCGGCCTCCCGGACAAGTCCCTCGGCGAGGCCGTGCAGCGCGTGCACAACGCCTGCGAGAACTCCGACCTCCCGCTGCCGCGGCGACGGCTGACCGTCAACCTCTCGCCGGCGAGTCTGCCGAAGCACGGGGCCGCCTTCGACCTGGCGATCGCGGTGGCCTGCCTGGCCGCTGGCGACGCGATCGCCCATCGCGCGGTCCGGCAGACCGTGCATCTGGGAGAACTCGGGCTGGACGGGAGGCTGCGTCCCGTCCCGGGCGTGCTGCCGGCCGTCTTCGCCGCCGCTCGCGCCGGCTTCCACCGCGTGATCGTGCCGCACGGCAATGCGGCCGAAGCGATTCTCGTCGCCGGCGTGGAGGTGCGTGCCGCCGCGTCGCTCGCGGAGGTCGCCGCCTGGCACGGCGCGGACGTCGAGGTGCCCGATGTCGAGCCGGTTCCGGGGCCACAGCCGCCGGAGGAGAAGGCGGACGAGCGCGACCTGAGTGACGTCCTCGGGCAGGAGGAAGCCGTCGAGGCGCTCATCGTCGCTGCCGCCGGTGGCCACAACATGCTCCTGAGCGGTCCGCCGGGAGCAGGGAAGACCATGCTCGCGGGGCGCCTGCCCGGCATCATGCCGCCGCTGACCGAGGAGGAGGCGATCGAGGTGGCCTCGGTCCGCTCCCTCTGCGGCGAGGCCGTGACCGGACTCGACCACCAGCCCCCGCTGGTCGCTCCGCACCACAGCGCCTCGGTGGCGGCGATGGTGGGAGGCGGATCGCGGACGGCACGTCCCGGCGCGGTCGCCCGGGCGCATCGGGGCGTCCTCTTCCTGGACGAATCAAGTTGTCGAACTTCAATACCAAAAGATTCCTGACAGCTAGATCCATGTCCTAGTACAATCAATTGCAACGGAACAACCAGTGGTCGACCGTGGAACCGCAGAGCGGAGAGGTTGAGCCTAGCCCCCCTCCTGGACTCGTCAGCCGGTGTCATCCAGCTCGACCCGTGGTCGCGCAACCCATCTCAACGATTGGAGTTGCCATGGACCTTCTGATCCGTGACATCTACGGAGCCGACCGAGGCTTCAACGTCGCTGCGGATATCCTGACGCGCACCGCGGACGGTTACCCGTTGATCGACATCTACCGCGAGTACATCGACGCGCTGACTGAGTGGAACCGTCAGCGCAATGTCTTCGCGGCGCTCTTCACGTCTGCAACGACTGACTCCTTCTTCCAGCTTCCTAAGGAACCGGGCAAGGGCGAGGACTTCGAGCCGTCGAGTGAGTTCGGTGTACCGAAGTCGCAGCGACGTGGTATCGACTACTTCCGCATGGGTCTCCCGCTTGAGTGGAAGGACCTATCGACCCGCTACACGCAGTCGTTCCTGCGAGACGCCTCCCGTGAGCAGGTGGACCTCCAGTTCCAGAGCGTCCTCGATGCCGACAACCGCATGGTCTTTCGACTGACTATGCAGGCTCTCACGAACCGGACCCCTTTGGGATCCCGTGACGTGAATGAGAACGGCGTGGAGATCTTCGACCTGTGGGACGGCTCGACCGGCGAGGTTCCGCCGTCTTTCGGTGGCAAGACCTTCTCGTCTGGACATTCCCACTACCTGGTGTCAGGGGCCGCGACCCTCGACTCCGGGGACGTTGAGGCACTCATCACGACCATTCAGGAGCACGGCTTCGGACTGCGCAACTCGGGAGAGCGCCTGATCGTGCTCGTCCACCCTGACCAGTCCGATGCAATCGCGACGTGGCGTCGCGGTGTCGAGAACGCAAACGGTGCTGTCGCCAAGTACGACTTCATCCCGGCTCAGGGTGCTCCGGCGTACCTCACCGACGAGACCATCGTTGGCGACCGCCCTCCCGCGACCTACAACTCGCTGGCGATTGAGGGTTCGTACGGCGATGCCTGGATCGTCAAGGACTATCAGGTGCCGACGGGCTACGTGATCGCGGTCTCCACAGCGGGCTCCGGCTCAGTGCGGAATCCGCTCGCAGTCCGTGAGCACGTCAGCGCCGAGTGGCGCGGCCTTCGACTGATCACGGTCGAGAATCACCCGCTCCGGAATGCCTACTTCCAGCGCGGCATGGGTGTGGGAGTGCGGGAGCGCTCCGCGGCTGCCGTCATGCAGATCAAGGCTTCGGGGTCCTACGTGAATCCGACCTGGCCGTAGCGAGGCCATTCCGTTTCCGGCAGGTTCCTTCCTTCGCCTGCTGGGAACAAACCAGGGCGCCGTGCCGTGTGGCTCCGGCGCGGCGCCCTGACCACTCGTAGAGCCACAGATTGGGAGAGCCACTCCAATGTCTTTCATCAACTCACTTCTTTCAGGACAGGACATCGCAACGGCGCGTGCGGTCCTCGACTTCAAGAACATGACTCCGATGGGCGCTGGCTTCGATCCAGAGCTTCGGAGCAACTTCGAAAGCGCGCTGCGTAACGAGGTAGAACCTATTTCTGAGCGCCTCCACGCGGCCGTCAGTGCCCATGTGAGCGCTGATCCTGGCGTCCGTGCCCTCTCGGACCAGTTCGAAGCTGAACTAGTCGCTACGCCGCGCAGAGGGCGTCGGGGCTGAAATGTCCAGAGTTCACTGCAACGCGACCACCCGAGCCGGTACCCCGTGCCGTCGATGGGCCGTCCACGGTTCGAAGGTCTGCCAGGCGCACGGCGGCGGCAAGCACAAGCCGAACGACGTGATCGCGAAGGCACTCGACGGCATCGACGCACCGCGGTGCCGGTACACGAAGCGCAACGGCGAGCAGTGCAAGCTCGCACCGATCAAGGGCGGCACTGTCTGCAAGAAGCACGGCGGCGCTGCGGCGCACATTCAGCGCAAAGCACAGGAGCGGCTTCAGGCGATGATCATGCCTGCTCTCGTTGAGCTCAACAAGATTCTCGAAGCTCCGAGCACGTCGGACGGTGACAAGCTCCGAGCCGTCTCGATGGTTCTCGACCGCACCGGCTTCGGCAAGGGAATGACCATCGAGCACAAGCAGGACAAGCCGTGGGAGGTCACCATGCAGCACATCCTGACTGAAGTCCCCGAGGGCTACGACCCGTACGCGTTCGAACAGATCGAGGACGCCGAGGTCGTGGAGGAATCCCTGCCTCCGGTCTCGGACATGTCCAAGCTCGAACGCTTCGACGGACCGCGGATCGTGCCGGACGCCGAGACGGGTCGCGGTCGTATCCGCGGCTCTGCCGATCCGATCCAGAGAAGGAATCCCTACGATGAGTGACCGGGTACCTGAGTCCGAGTTCTCCCCAGATCGAGCGCGAAACCCGCTGCCGATGCCTACAGAGCCGGATGCGCCGCCGAGCGAGTGGCGTGCGTGGCTCGACTCGAAGTACGCGAAATACGGCTGTCGATGATCACTGCGGTTGGGGAGAAGGGTTGGCGCTTGCGTTCGGCAGGTGGTCAATCTTGGGGAACGTACCGACAGACCTTCTTCGCTGTCGCCCCGGAGTGTCCGGACTCGTCTCATGCCACACGCAACTGCCTCTGTCGATCCTTCAAGCGTCGAGAACACGCGATTGCGTACATTCGGCAGCACGACGACAGCGTTGCTTAGATTTCCTGGTATCGAATCGATCGAGGGTTGCGAGAAAACCCGTCAGATTGACGCTCAGCAACGCTCAGACAGTGATTCACCGCTCTCGGTCGGTGTTGATCGAGTGCTAGGACTGGTGTAACAAAACGGATCGATAACGGGCGACAATTCGTTGCAATAGCTTGATATTGTTGTTGTATCGAACCAATCGCGAACGCGCCGATCTGATCTCTGCTTCCAAGTCTGCGAAGCAACTCAGCTAGTCGGGCGAGGCTCGGACCTCCGGTTAGTACACACGGACAGAACCTCTGGTCGATCACACCGATAGGTGGTGATCCCAGTGGCACTCCCACAGCGACGACAGCAACTCGCCAAGTTCATTCCGTTCCACGACTGGACGACCAAGACCCTCACTGCGGAGATGAATCGCCGTCTCCCCGATGAGCACGAGCGGTTGACTGAGACTCATCTGACCCTCATTGCTCACGGTCGCAGGTACCCGTCGCCGGATGAGATAGATGCTCTCGAAGCGATCTTCTCGACGCCGATCGAAGTCCTGCTTGACGCCGCGATGTTGCGATTCCGGGACCGCGCCAAGTGGCCTCCGTATCGCCGTGGCTACGAGCGCGGGGGCAAGCGATGAACTCCCCGGCGGAGCAGGAGACTGCTCCCGTCGTGATTCCGGACGAGTACGTGGACGCCGCTGTCGCGTTCCTCCGCGGGTTGGAGGTCTCCAATGCCGCTCCTGCATGAGAAAAGGGCCGCTGCCCAAAGCGACCCTTCTCTCGATGATCCAGCCGCCAACCCGATCAACAACGATTTTACCAGGTCAGAGGATGAATCCTGGGGTTGGGCTCTCGTTCTGAGTTTCCAGCTCGCGAGTCTTTCAGCACTGGTAGGTGGTCACAGTGTCTGACCTCGCACCGTTCCGAGTGTTCCCAGTCCGCTACGGCACCAAGATTCCTCTCGTGAGCGGGTGGCAGAACCGAGCTACCCGCAACCCTGCCCAGATCGAAGCCTGGCGAGCCGAGTTCCCCGGATGCAACTGGGGCATCAGGACGGGGGAGGGCTTCGGCGTCATCGACCCGGACACGAAGAAGGCTCCCGAGTGGTCGCCGGGCGGCTACGGATCCTTGATCGACCTCGAGGAACGGTTGGCGATCAATTGGCCGACCTTCCCACTGGTCGCGACGCCTCGCGGTCACCACCTGTACTTCCGGTACGAAGGGAACCTAACGTCGTTGGTTCCCTGGCTCGATTGGGTGGACCTACTCGCAGACGGTGGCCGGTTCGTCGTGGCTCCCGGTTCCGTCGTGTTCCCAGAGGACGGCGGTCCCGAGGTCCGCTACGAACTCGTCCGCGGCGACCTCCGGGAGATTCCCTACGCGCCTCCCACGCTCCTTGCCGAGATGGGCGCGCGTCGAGCGCGTTACGGCGGGTCTCGCGGCGCGAACGGTCGTCGGCTCGGAGACCTCGACAAGCTCGAACCAGACGCCTACTACGTCAAGTACGGCTTCTCCGGCCACGACGGGTCGTTGGAGCGCAACAACACCTGTCACCGGGTCATGTCTCGATGGTTCGCACGACACGGCCCAAGTCGAGAACTCGAAGGTTTCGCAGTGGCGTGGCTCATGTGGGAATCGACCTTCCAAGGAGAGAACCCGTTCTCGTGGGAGGAAGCCAAGGTCGCAGTCGCCAGCGCTCGCAAGTTCATCCACGGCGAGTACGCGCCGTACATCGATGCCGCACGTCGGCTCTTCACGGAAGGAGATCAGTCGTGAGTACTCCCTCCGAAGACTCGATCATGTCCCTCGCTCGAAGCCTCAAGGACCAGATGGGCAAGGAGCATGGCTCGTCGCGCCGACGAATCTCTGCGCTGTCCCTCGAAGGTCTGGAGGGCGACTACACCGAGTGGGCCGAGACAAGCGCGGTACCACTCGGCACGATCACGGCGCTCGCCGGTCGAGCCGGAATCGCGAAGTCCACCGTCCTTGCCGAGAAGACTGCGCGGTGGACTCGCGGCGACATGGACGGCGACCTGAAGGGCCGGCCGGTGGGCGTCCTGATCGTCTCGGGTGAGGACGACGTGAAGCGCCAACTCGTGCCGAGACTGAGGGCTGCTGGCGCTGATATGCGGTACGTCCATGCGATCCAGGTGCATTACGACAGCGAGGTCAACGGCGAAGAGACGGAGACTGTCCTTGACCTCAGCGAAGACCTCGAAGAAATCGAGCGACTGATGATCGACACCGGTTCGCGAGTCCTGATCATCGACCCAATTGTGTCGTTCATCGAGGGCAACCCGGATCGCGTCAAGGAGGTCCGAAGGGCACTCGATCCCATCGCGGCAATGGCTCGTCGCCTGAACGCTGCCGTGATCGTCGTAGGCCACTTCCGGAAGGGCGGCAGCGGACCGGTAGGGGACATGCTGTCGGGTTCCCACGCCTGGCGAGACATCGTGCGGTCGTTGATCATCATGGCGAAGGACAACGACTCCGGGGATCGGATCATCACTGTCGACAAGCTCAACTACGGACAGGACGGTAGCTCCTGGCGTTACGAGGTCCAGACGGTCGAAGTCCCCGTGTCCGGTGGCAGGACAACGCAGGTTGGTCTGGCCGTCCACATGGGTGTCTCTGATCTGTCCGTGGGCGACCTGATGGACCGTGAGAAGGAACAGAGCCACAAGCGAGAGCAGCAGCACGGTCTCAAATGGGGGATCGAGAAGGTCATCGAAGCTCTCGACAGGAACGTGAAGCCCACGGAGCTACACGCGATCTTCAAGGAAGAGAAGCCGGGAACGATCAACGCGTACTTGAAGAGACTGGCTGACGACTTTCGAATCCACCGCACGACGCACGGGTTCTACGCGCCCCTCTCACACGCCACCCTGTTCGCCGCCGTGGATGCCGAATCTCAGGAAGTGGAGACGCCCTAGAGCGCGCTCGCCCTTGAATATCAACGAGCTGTAATTATTGTCAACTTAGGCGTACTGGTTGACGATAATTACAGCTCGTTTATATAGAGCGAGGTAGCTCCAAAGTACGAAACGAGCTGTAATTTCCCGACTTCGACCGTAGGTCTGGGCACCTACGAATGGGATAGCTAAGAGCGGTAAAGGCCTAGAGAAGCACTTTCAGGGACCGAATCGGGACCGTTGAGGGCGATTTGACTGAAAGATCCGTCCCTAGAGCAAGGGCGAAACCTCTACCTACGACCTCTCTAGAGCACGCACGGCAGTGAATCCACCTGCCGGGATCACGACAGACCTGCCACGAACGTTGCTGAGCGTCAATCTAACGGGACATTTCGCGGGGTTGGTATCGATCAACCCGAGGCAACTGTGGGCGACGCTGTCGATGCCGTAGAGCAACGCCCTAACCGCCTGATGAGAGGCGATTTATCGAGTTCGCTCGAACCTGACATGGGCAATGCTTCCTGGTTGAATTGTTGTAACAGGAATTGCATTGCGCAATTCCTGTACGACGTTAACGAAGGAATGAATTCATGGAATCTGTAGCGCCATTCAGTCGCACGAACCACCTGCCTCAGCGCGAGACTCGCGAGTCTGCTCGACAGCTCATCAAGTCGTTGAAGAAGTACCAGCTCAACGAGTTGGCGATACTCCTTGCCGCGATCCACGAAGAGGACTCAGGTCAGGGCGCCGGACAGATAGTTTACGAAGAGCTACGCGCTGCCGGTCACTCTGCCGAGGCCGAGAGCTTCATGGTCGTCCACATGAACATGATCGAGGTCCACTGATGTCGCTCGATCTGTACTGGACGCGCTACGACCAGACCCTTGCACGTATCCGTGCCGAGCGACCGACCACCTTTGCCGGGGTCAAGCTCGTACTCGATACCTTCGAACAGAAGAACAGCGGAGACGCCTTCTTTCCTGGCGGCGCTGACGACACCCTTGCCGACGCGATCATGGACGCGGGTTGGAGCGTTGACTTCGAGGAAGGGGATTACCTCTGGACAGGCGTGCACCCGACCAGCGGAGCCGTGATCCACTACGTCGAGGGTGACCTCTACTGCCTGATGGAAGGCCGCGTCGCATGAGTAGGATTCAGACAGCAGGCACCGACGAGAGGGCACGCCGCCATGTACAAGGTTCATCTCAACAGCACCACAGGCTACTGGCCGTGCGGCGCAACCTCTCCTCACGAGACCTCGGACAACCCCGACGACGTGACCTGCCACCTCTGCAAGAAGTGGCTCGACGATCGAGCCGCGCAGGGCAAGTTCGGCATGCCCGTCGAGTAGCACTGCAAGCGATCACGGGTCTCTCATGAACGTGATCGGCTATCTCCGAGTCTCGACGGATCGGCAGGACTATGGCGTTGACGCTCAACGAGAAGTGATCGAACGCGAGGCTGAGCGCCGCGGGTGGACCGTCCACTACATCGTTGACCACGGTAAGAGCGCTCGCTCCCTCCGACGCGACGGCGTTCAACAGGCTCTAAGCCTCCTTGCCTCGGGGGAGTACGACACTCTCGTGATCGCGAAGCTCGATCGGTTGTCTCGCTCTGTCGTGGACTTCGGCAACATTCTGCGAACTGCGACGAAGCAGGGTTGGAGTCTGATCGCCCTCGACCTTGGCATCGACATGACCACGGCGACCGGCCAACTCGTCGCCGGGATTCTCATGCAGGTCGCCGAGTGGGAGGCGAAGATCATCGGAGAACGCACCAAGGCCGCTCTCGCCGTCGCCAAGAAGGAGCGCGGTATCGTTCCCGGCCCTGCGTCCGCTATCCCTGCCGAGGTCGCTAGCCAGATAGCGGCGATGCGCGCCAAGGGGCTGACCCTTCAGGCAATCGCTGACGACCTCAATTCGGCCGGCATCGCTTCGCCCAAGGGCGGCAGGTGGTACCCGACCAGCGTTCGAAGGGCTGCGTAAGAGCGTGAATGGCTACCGATATGCTTTGCCCATGAGCGACTTGATCCTGCACACGAAGAGCCGCATCAGCGGGAAGAACGCTGACGTTCACATCTACGGCAACCGCATCGAGTGGGCGATGGAACCGCACAGCATGGGCTACAACATCACGGCCCTCGTGCTCCCGCTGTTCACCGCGTTCCTGAGCCTGATCTGGATGCGTCCTTCGTTCAAGACTCAGGCAACTGAGGTGATTCCGGCGTCGAAGATCACGTCCATTCAGACGAAGAAGGACGGGGCTGTGAACACGAAGGTGATCGTGATCACGTCTGGCAACACCATCGAGTTCCGTACCTCGCACGACAAGGCGCAGCAGATCAAGTCGGCACTGACCGGGCTGGCGACTCAGTAACCTGCCCTACCAGCGTCAACGAGACAACGGCCTACAACCCACAACGGCAAATCGACCGTCGCGAGTTGTAGGCCGGAGTCAGATTCGCTCAGGCGACGGTCTTACCCGCGCTGTTGCGCCATTCCCTCGGCGGCTCAACGAGATGTTCGACGATCAACCGCTCTACCTCGCGCCCCGCCGAGTCGGGATCGAAGATGATCCCTTCGGACACGCCAGTGAGGTACCGCGTTTCACTGTTCTCGGGCGCATTCGCATCCTCGATGCCGATCGAGTAGGAGCCATCCTGTTCGAGCGTGACGGTCGCGATGATCGACGTGCTGATGATGTCTTCGGCGTGCATTTCAGTTCCTTCTACGGGAGCGACGTTTGCGCTCTACCGCTGAAGGACTTTCCCGCTGGTTGTTAGCCGGTGTGCCGCCCTAAGTGCCTTGCCCGAATGGGTGCGAAGGCACTGTAGCACTGTTACAGTTCCCACTTCCAGCGAATCTTGATCCTCGACGCCGTGGCTGCCTTGACGATCTCCCACTGCGCGGCCTTGTGTTGTTCGTCGGTCTCGTCCTTGAGCTTGCGCCGAGTTCGTTGGGTTCCCTCTGGGTAGGGATGGACCTCGATCCTGTCGATGAACAGCCGCAGGAACGACCGGCGATCCAGCACCGGCCATTCGCGCCAGTTCTCCAACTTGCCTTCCTGCAGGACGGCATCGAACATCGGACGACCGATGAGCGCGTTGATGCGCTTATCAAGGTCGTCCATCTCAGCGCGGATTCGTGCGACTTCGGCTTTCGCCCGGCGCTCGTCCCACGCGCCGATCATGACAGCGCGGCCTACGCCGTCGAGCTCGTTGTTCAACTCGCGGCGACGGTCCTCCAACTCGACCAGTTTGTTCTCTGCCTCGGGACTCTTCTCCTGCATGCGCGCTTTCCAGCGCTCGGTGTCATGGAGCGCCGCGATGACTCGCTCGAACACGAGTTCTTCCAGAGGATCGTGCGCGATGGTTACCCGGCCCGTGTCCTCCCAGACCTCGATGCGTTCGCCGTTGCGTGTCCGAGTGCGCTTAATGCGAGGGTGCTTGTCGGAGGGGCCGTGAACGCGAGCCATGCAACCGAGAGTCGCGGTGCTCGTTCCCTTGCCCATCCCCGTTGACTTGCTGTGCGTGATCAACGGCTTGCCGCAGAGTCCGCAGACTGTCAGCCCGCCGCCGAGTGCGCGTTTTCCTCCGTTCGCGCCGGGGGAGTGGACGACCTTTCGCGATGGGTCCGTGAGTAGGGCCGTCAGACGGTCGAAGGTCCGCTCATCGATGATCGGCTCCCAACCCTTGTGGCCGGTTGATGTTTCTCCGAGCATCGACCGATTTAGAAGGATCGGTCGCAATCCGGTCTGTCGCCAGTGGTGGCCGTACCGCGTTGTCTCGCCGCGGTTGTTCCACTCAACGACGATTGAGTGGAGCGCCTGTCCACGGTCGAGGAGTCGAGTCGCTGCCTCGTGAATCAGCTTGACCTCGGCAGGGTTGGGCGTCAGATTCTTGGTCTGGGGGTCGACCTGATAGCCATAGGGCGCTGCGCCTCCGTGCCACTCGCCGTTCTGCGCCTTCTGGAGTTTGGCGCGCTTGATGCGCTCCCCGGTTCGTTCGGCTTCGGCCTGGTCCCAGACAGCAATCGTGAGCATGGCAGCCCTGCCGTCGGCGGTATCGAGGTCGTGCTGACCAGACGCCACCGTGTGGATTCGCATGCCGGTGCGCTTGACGACATCGATGAGCGCCTGAATCTCTGCGACCCGTCGCGTTAGTCGGCTGTTGGAGTACGCGATGATCGCGTCCACCTGCCTATCCTTGGCGGCTTCCATCATGCGGACGAAGTCAGGACGTGGCTTGTCCGTGAGAGTGCTGGCCGACGTGTCGTTGTCGGAGAACAGGATGATGTGGTCGTATTCGAGTCGGTTCGCCAGGTCTCGGCAGTCCTGTTCCTGCCGTGTAACTCCGAGAGCTTTACCCTCGGAGTCCTTGGAGATGCGGGTGTAGATCGCCGCGGTTTTGGTTCCCATATTCAATTGTATTGTACTTCGACAATTTGCTGAGGCGGCGGAGTTCCCGCGGGTGGCCCTGGACGCGCTCCGTCAGCCCCTCGAGACGGGGTTCGTCGATGTGTATCGCTCCGGCTTCGTCGTGCGATTTCCGGCGCGTTTCCAGCTGCTCCTGGCGATGAATCCGTGTCCCTGCGGCAACCGGGGCGTCCGTGATGGCGACTGCATCTGCCCGCCTCAGGCGCTACGACGGTATGCCACGCGGCTCTCCGGACCGTTGCGCGATCGGCTCGACATCGACCTTCCGGTCACCCGCGTCGCGGCTTCGCGCTCGGTGACAGAGGAGCGGTCCGGTGTGACGACGGTCGAGGCCCGGAACCGCGTCGGCACGGCGCGCGCACGGGCGGAGCATCGATGGCGCGGCACGCCGTGGCGTCGGAATGCGGAGATCCCCGGCACTGTGCTCCGGCATGGCGGCTACCGTCTCCCGTCGGACGTGCGGGCCGGGCTCGATCGGGCCTTGGAACGCGGGGCGTTGACACTGCGTGGTTACGACCGCGTCCTCCGGGTGGCATGGACCATGGCTGATCTGGCCGGACGCGACCGCCCCGGCACGGACGAGGTCGGGCGGGCGCTGCTCCTGCGGACGGGGGTGGCACGATGATTGACGGACTCCTCTCCCAAAAGGACGCTCTCGACGCGGCGCGAGGCGTGCGCGGAGCAGAGGAGGTGACGGAGGCGCTGGCGCGAGTCGCCTGGTCCGTCATCGCTGACCCCGGGGACGCCGTCGCCGCGACGCTCGTGCGAGAGTTCGGACCGGCCGACGGGCTGCGCTTCGCGCTGGACGGGGCGGGACGGCCGTGGCCGGTGGTCCGGGCCGTGGGGGCACGACGGGCCCTCGACGACGCGCGCGCTCGGTGGCGGCAGCGCGCCGATCCGGCGGCGGTGATCGGCGCCCTCCGTGGCGCGCGGAAGACGGGTGCGAAGCTGCTGCTCCCCGGAGACGCCGACTGGCCGCTGTCTGTCGACGATCTCGATGCGGAGGCGCCGATGGTGCTGTGGGTGCGCGGGCGCAGCGACCTCCTGACGAGCGCTGCGCGCGTTGCGATCGTGGGAGCCAGGGCGGCCACCGCCTACGGGGAACGTGTTGCCGCCGACATTGCCGGAGACCTGGCTGTCGGGGAGACGGCGGTGGTGTCCGGCGGCGCGTACGGCATCGACGGCGCAGCACACCGCGCCGCGTTGACCGTCGGCGGAGGCACGATCGCGGTGCTCGCCGGGGGAGTCGATCGTCCGTACCCCGCCGGTCATCGGAACCTTCTGTCGCGCATCGCCGTCGACGGGGTCGTCGTCAGCGAGGTGCCGTGCGGGACGGCCCCGACGCGCTGGCGCTTCCTCGCGCGCAACCGGCTGATCGCGGCGCTGGGGCAGGCAACCGTCGTCGTAGAGGCGGGATGGCGCAGCGGCTCCCTCAACACGGCGGGGCATGCGGCGACACTCGGCAGGCCGCTCGGCGCGGTGCCCGGTCCCGTCACCTCCGCCTCGTCGGCCGGCTGTCACCGGCTGCTCCGCGAATACGACGCGGTGTGCGTCACCTCCGCGGCGGAGGTGGCCGAGATGCTCCCGGCCGGCGCGCGGTCGCAACGGGGACACGATGCGACGGACGACGCGCGGGTCGTGCTCCTCCGTGCGCTCAGCACCCGAGCCACTCGCACGGAGGCGGAGCTCGCCCAGCGCGCGGATCTCACCGTCGAGCGGACGAGGGCCCTGCTCGGGCTGCTCGACCTCGACGGACTCGCGCGGCGCGACGGGGACGGCTGGCGCGGCGTGGGCGCGGCACGCACGTCGTAGACAGGCTCTCGGCGGGGCGCTTCGCTCTGCAGGCGGGGGAGCGGCAGGCTGGGGATATGGACTTCGCGGTCGCTGTCGAGGCGTTCGCCGACCACCTCGAGAAGGTGCGCCGGCTCTCGTCGGCGACCGTGAAGGCGTACCGCTCCGATCTGCGAGACCTCGGGGCGAGCGTGGGGGGCGGCCCGGTCGACCGGATCGACCTGGAGATGCTGCGCGAATGGCTGTGGCAGGCCACCCAGCGCGGCGACGCCCGTGCGACGCTGGCCCGACGCGCGGCCACGGCGCGAGCGTTCTTCGGGTGGGCGCGCGAGCAGGAGCTCATCCCTGTCGACCCCAGCCTGCGGCTCGTGGCGCCGAAGCGCGCGAAGACGCTGCCGACGGTGGCGTCGAAGGACGCGATGTCGGAGCTGTTGGAACGACATCGGCAGGCGGCGGCCTCGGGTGACCCCACCGCCCTTCGGGACCACGCGGTGCTGGAGCTCCTCTACGGAGCCGCGGTCCGCGTGTCCGAGCTCTGCGGCCTCGACATCGACGACCTGGATCTCGATCGGGGGACGGCCCTCGTGCGGGGCAAAGGCGACAAAGAGCGCGTCGTCCCGTTCGGCGCGCCGGCGCGGGATGCGCTCACCGCCTATCTGCGTCGCGCTCGACCGGCTCTGCTCGCGCGGTCCGGCGCCGCTTCGCCCGCCGTCTTCCTCGGCAGTCGCGGGGGACGTGTCGGTCCGCGGACGGTCTACGAGGTGGTCGCCCGTGCGCTCGCGCCCGTCGTCGGCGCCGAGACCGTCGGGCCGCACGCCCTCCGCCACACAGCCGCGACCCACTTGCTGGACGGCGGTGCCGACCTCCGCGCGGTGCAGGAGATCCTCGGTCACGCGAGCCTGGGGACCACGCAGATCTACACGCACGTGTCGGCGGAGCGACTGACGGCAACGTATCGCCTGGCGCACCCCCGGGCCTGAACGCGGAGCCCGCCCGTCGGATCATCCGTCGCAGCAGGGCAGGAGGCGCGCCCGCAGGAGACCGCCGAACAGGAGCATCGGGTTGATGTACTCGCCGTCCCGTCGCACGCCGACGTGCACCGAGTCGGGGGGAGTGTGGCCGCCCATGGCGATCCGGCCGATGTCCTGGCCTCGGTGGACCGCATCCCCCGGGCGCAGGGGCGACTCCACGGGTTCGACCGTGCTCACGAGGCCATCCGCGTGGCGGATCGTGAGCAGCGGACGATCAACGACGACGCCCTGGAACGCGACGACTCCCTCCGCCGGGGCGACGACGGTGCCGCCCGCAGCCGCGGCGACATCCATCCCGCGGTGGCCGGGGCCATAGGCATGCGCCGGCGCGCGGTAGGCGACGCTCACGCGGCGCGTCCCGTCAACGGGCCAGTGCCACGGGGCGTCAGAGACGAACCCCTCAGGCACGGGCACGAGGCCGTGTGCAGCCGACGCCGCTCGCGCGACGGGAAACGGCGCGAACGGAGCGCCGCCGCACAGCAGGACGACTGCGGCGAGCACGGCGGTGATCGCCACCCGGAAGGCCGGAGAGTGGTGCCGACGAGAGCGAGGCCGACGAGGGGACGGAGGAGTCATCACGCGAGTGTGCGCCAGGGCCGCCGCGGGGGTGCAGTATCCGTCCGCCGCGCCCCGGTGCCAGGGGAGAAGGCCGAGCATTGCGCCGCTGTGGAGGACGAGCTGGCGCCGCATGATCCTGTATGCTGGACGAGCACCTCGATCTCGGGGTGACTACGCGTGCCCAGAGCGACTCCGTCGTGGCTTCCACTCCCGCAGGTCCCGTTTCCGAACGGGTGGGTGTGAGCCGGGCACCAGGATGTCCGACCGTCCGGTCGGCACGACAACCTCAACGGCGCCCCGCGCCAGAATCAGGAGACGACCATGGCTGTGGTCACCATCCGCCAGCTGCTCGACAGCGGCGTGCACTTCGGACACCAGACCCGTCGGTGGAACCCGAAGGTGAAGCGCTTCATCCTCACGGAGCGCAGCGGCATCCACATCATCGACCTCCAGCAGTCGCTTGGCTACATCGACAAGGCGTACGACTTCGTCAAGGAGACCGTCGCCCACGGCGGCACCATCCTCTTCGTCGGCACGAAGAAGCAGGCGCAGGAGATCCTCGCGGAGCAGGCCACGCGCGTCGGCCAGCCCTACGTGAACCAGCGCTGGCTCGGCGGCCTCCTCACCAACTTCTCCACCATCGCGAAGCGTCTCGCCCGCATGAAGGAGCTCGAGGAGCTCGACTACGAGAACCCCTCCGCCTCCGGCTTCACGAAGAAGGAGCTGCTGCTCAAGAAGCGCGAGCTGGACAAGCTCCACAAGTCGCTCGGTGGTATCCGCAACCTCACCAAGACGCCGTCCGCCCTCTGGGTCGTCGACGCCAAGCGTGAGCACCTCGCGATCGACGAGGCCAAGAAGCTCGGCATCCCGGTGATCGGCATCCTCGACACCAACGCCGACCCGGATGACTTCCAGTACCCGATCCCCGGCAACGACGACGCCATCCGTTCGGTGTCGCTGCTGACGCGTATCATCGCCGACGCCGCCGCCGAGGGCCTGCAGCAGAAGCACAACCCGGAGTCGGGCGACGCGGAGCCGCTGGCCGAGTGGGAGAAGGAGCTTCTCGAGGCTCCCGTGCAGGAGTCCGCTGACGCTGCCGAGGTCGTGACCGCGGACGACGAGGCCGCTGTCGTCGAGACCCCGGCCGCCGACGCCACCGCCGCCGACGAGGCCGGTGCCCAGGCGCACGACGAGGCGATCGCCGCCGCTTCCGGTGAGGAGACCGCCGAGGTCGCCGCCGCCGAGGCCGCAGACGCCAAGTAATCCCTCGTACACCCACACAACGAAGCAAGGAGCCACCACACATGGCCAACTTCACCATCGCCGACCTCAAGGCGCTGCGTGAGCAGCTCGGCACGGGAATGGTCGACACCAAGAAGGCGCTCGAGGAGGCTGACGGCGACGTCGAGAAGGCCACCGAGATCCTGCGCCTGAAGGGTGCGAAGGGCAACGCCAAGCGCGCCGACCGTTCGACCAGCGAGGGCCTCGTCGTCGCTCGTGAGCAGGACGGCGCCGTGACGCTCGTCGAGCTCGCCTGCGAGACCGACTTCGTCGCGAAGAACGAGCGCTTCATCGCGCTGGCCGACAAGGTCGCCGACGCCGTCGCGGCCGTGAAGGCCGACTCGGTCGAGGCCGCCCTCGCCGCTTCGGCGGGCGACAAGACCGTCGAGCAGCTCATCTCGGAAGAGGCCGCCATCATCGGCGAGAAGGTCGAGCTCCGTCGCGTGCGCACCGTCTCCGGTGACAGCGTCGAGGTCTACCTCCACCGCACGAGCAAGGACCTGCCGCCGCAGATCGGTGTCGTCGTCGCCTACACGGGTGACGACGCCGAGACCGCGCGCAGCATCGCCCAGCACATCTCGTTCGCGAACCCGTCGTACCTGTCCCGCGAGGACGTGCCGGCGGATGCGGTCGAGAAGGAGCGCGAGATCGTCACCGAGATCTCCCGCAACGAGGGCAAGCCCGAGGCCGCTCTGCCGAAGATCGTCGAAGGCCGCGTCTCCGCGTTCATCAAGCAGGTCGCCCTGCTGGAGCAGGACTACGCCAAGGACAACAAGCTCTCTGTCGCCCAGGTGGCGAAGGACGCCGGTATCACCGTGACGGACTTCGCGCGCTTCAAGGTCGGCGCGTAGCACTGTCGAAGGGGTTCGGATCGCTCGATCCGAACCCCTTCTTCATGCCCACCAGGCACTATCTTGAATCGGGACGAGAGGACATCCCCCATGACTGAACGCACCGGACGCCGTCGCGTCCTCCTCAAGCTCTCCGGAGAGGCGTTCGGCGCCGGTCAGCTCGGCGTCAACCCCGACGTGGTCAGCCAGATGGCGCGGGAGATCGCCGCCGCGGTCGACCGGGTCGAAGTGGCGGTCGTCGTCGGCGGCGGCAACTTCTTCCGCGGCGCAGAGCTCAGCCAGCGGGGTATGGACCGCGGGCGCGCCGACTACATGGGCATGCTCGGCACCGTGATGAACGCCCTGGCCCTGCAGGACTTCCTCGAGCAGGCGGGTGCCGCGACGCGTGTGCAGTCCGCGATCTCGATGACCCAGGTCGCCGAGCCCTACATCCCGCGTCGGGCGGAGCGGCACATGGAGAAGGGCCGCGTCGTCATCTTCGGCGCCGGCGCAGGCCTGCCGTACTTCTCCACCGACACGGTCGCCGCGCAGCGCGCACTGGAGATCGGCGCGCAGGAGGTCCTCGTGGCCAAGAACGGCGTCGACGCGATCTACACCGCGGACCCGAACAAGCACGCCGACGCGGAGCGCATCGACCGCGTGACCTATCGCGATGCGCTGCAGCAGGGGCTCAAGGTCGTCGACTCGACGGCGTTCAGCCTGTGCATGGACAACAACATGGACATGCGCGTCTTCGGCATGGAGCCGGCGGGCAACGTTACCCGGGCGCTCCTGGGCGAGCCCATCGGCACGCTCGTCACCGCCTGAGCGCCTGCACGGGACGGGAGCCCGCTCCCGATAGAATTTCCAGAACACCCCGACGATAGGAGCCACCGTGATCGCGGACGTCCTCGCTGAAACCACCACCCGCATGTCCCGGGCCGTCGAGGCTGCCAAGGAGGACTTCTCCACGGTGCGCACCGGTCGTGCGAACCCGCAGCTGTTCCAGAAGGTGCTGGTCGACTACTACGGCACGCCGACGCCGCTCGCGCAGCTCGCCTCGCTCGCGAACCAGGAAGCGCGCACGCTCATCATCACGCCGTACGACAAGTCCGCGCTCAAGGCGATCGAGCAGGCCATCCGCGACATGCCGAACCTCGGGGCGAACCCCACGAACGACGGCAACCTCGTGCGCGTCACGATGCCGGAGCTCACGGCGGAGCGCCGCAAGGAGTACGTGAAGCTCGTGAAGTCGAAGGGCGAGGACGCGAAGGTCCACGTCCGCGGCATCCGCCGGAAGGCGAAGGACGAGCTGGACGGCCTGAAGAGCGAGCTCGGCGAGGACGAGATCGCCCGCGGCGAGAAGGAGCTCGACGCGCTGACCCGTCAGCACGTCGATCTCATCGACGACGCGCTCAAGCGCAAAGAGGCCGAACTCCTCGAGGTGTAGCTCGTATGTCCGATGAATCGCGCGGCGCTGAGGAGGGCACTCCGGTGACGCGCCGGGAGGAGCGGCCGGAGGCTGCTCCCGACGGCGGCGTGCCGCTCGGCGACGCCGCCTTCCCGGCGTTCGACGCGGATCGGGTGCCACCGCGGCCACCGCTCCCGGCGCCGCCGGGGGCAGCTCCCGTCACCGCAGACCGCCTCGACACCGCCGACCACAACGCGATCCGCGAGCAGTGGCGTCAGGCGCGCGATGAGTTCGGCACGCATGTCTCTCATGCGCGCGATCAGCTCGATCAGGCGAACGAGCGCATCAAGCAGCGCACCGGTCGCGATCTGATCCTCGCGATCCTCATCGGACTCGCTTTCGGCGCGGCACTGCTTGGTTCGCTGCTGTTCATCAAGGCGCTGTTCGTGCCGTTCGCGTTGGCTGCGGCACTCCTCGGCGTGTACGAGCTCTCCCGCGCCCTGCGAGCGGCCGGACGTCGGGTCGACGTCGTCCCGCAGCTGATCGCCGCGACGTTCCTGGTCCTGTCCGCGTACTTCGCCGAGCCGTGGCTGAGCTGGGTCATGCTGTTCGTCTCCGTGGCCTTCGTCATCGTTTGGCGCCTGCTCGCCCAGATGGTCGCCAAGGATGGCCGAACGTACGGAGATGTGCTCACCGACGCCGTGATCGGCGGGTTCGTCCAGGTGTACGTCCCGTTCCTCGCCGGCGTGGCCCTCATCCTGCTCGAGCAGGAGGGCGGGCAATGGTGGGTGCTCAGCTTCATCGCGATCGCCGTCGCCGCGGACACCGGTGCGTATGCGGCCGGACTCGCCTTCGGGCGGCACCCGATGGCACCGCGGATCAGTCCCAAGAAGACCTGGGAGGGCTTCGCCGGCGCCGTGGTCGCGTCGCTCGTGGCGGGCGTGCTGCTCGCGATCTTCCTGCTCGACCTGCCCTGGTGGGGCGGCGTGATCTTCGGGGCCGCGATCCTGCTGTCCGCGACGCTCGGGGACCTCGGCGAGTCGATGTTGAAGCGCGACCTCGGGATCAAGGACATGAGCTCGTGGCTCCCGGGGCACGGAGGGCTCCTCGACCGGCTGGACAGCATCCTGCCGTCGACGATCCCCGCCCTCTGCCTGTACTTCCTCCTCTCTCCCTGGTTGGTGCTGTGATGAACGACAGTGGTGCTGTGATGGATGACGACCGCCGCGAGGCTACCGTGCAGAACACGGCCAAGCCGGCGTTCGCGCTCACGACCGGGCGCGCGAAGGGGTATCACCGCGCCGCGGTGGACGAGTTCCTCGCGTCGGCGCGACAGGCGTTCGAGAGCGGTGCGGACGACCTCACGGCCGAGGACGTGCGCACCGTCTCCTTCCCGCTCGTCAAGGAGGGCTACATGGTGGCAGACGTCGACGCGGCCCTCGGACGCGTCGAGGATGCCTTCGCCGCGCGCGAGAGGGAGCGCGCCGTGCGCGCCCTCGGAGCGGGCGCATGGGTGGAGCAGGCGAGGGCTGACGCGCAGGTGATCCTGGACCACCTGGCGCGTCCGCGTCGCCACCGGTTCGCCCGCACCGGATTCCTCACCTTCGGCTATCGCGTCGACGAGGTCGATCACGTCACCTCCCGCATCGTCCGCTACCTGCGGGACGGCGATGCGCTGTCGGCCGAGCAGTTGCGGTCCGCCGCGTTCCGCATGCAGCGCGGCGGCTACCGCGAAGAGCAGGTCGACGCGCTCCTGGACGCCACCATCGACGTGATCCTGGCGGTCCGCTGAGCACGTCTGATGGCCTCTTCAGGCAGGTATGCGTAAACTGTCCTCCATCGTGAACTCCCGAAACGACATGATGCCCGAACGTAACGACGCCCCGCTGGTACCCGCAGCGACGTCCGCGTCGGCCTCCCGCGGTACCCGCCGCTGGTCTCGCCGTCGCGGTGTCGTCGGAGTCTTCAGCTCTCTCGCGGTCGTCGGATTCGCCGCCGCGATGGTCGCGCCCACCGGGGTCGCCCTGGCGCAGCCCATGGCCACGGAGGCGCCGGACTCCGTGTATGCGGTGGCACTGGCGGACACGCAGAACCTCACCGTCACGGTGGAAGGGGCGGCGATCACCCCGGTCGAGCGCGGGTCGTTCGACATCTACGTCAAGCCCAAGCCCAAGCCGAAGCCCAAGCCGGCCCCGGCGACCACGTCCTCGTCGTCCGACGACTCGCAGGGCGGATCCTCCGGTGGCGGTGGGCTCCCGCCGTACAGCGGCGGCGGCGCTCCCGCGGAGTGGATGGCTGCCGCCGGGATCGCGCAGGGCGACTGGCAGTACGTCGACTACATCGTCTCGCGGGAGAGTGGCTGGAACCCCAACGCGACCAACTCGTCCTCCGGCGCCTGCGGCCTCGTCCAAGCGCTGCCCTGCAGCAAGGTGCCGGGCAACGGCTACAACCCGGTGGACAATCTCCGTTGGGCCACCGGATACGCCACCGGTCGCTACGGCAGCTGGGCAGGCGCGTACAACTTCTGGGTCACGAACCACTGGTGGTGAGGCGGCACCATGCCCCGCTCACGCCGACGTCCTTCCGCGCGCCCTGAGGGCGATGACTCGTTCGAGCGCCTCCTCGCCGGCTGGAAGCGCGCTGAGGTCCGCCGAGGCGTGGAGTGGACGGTGCAGCCCGTCTCCGCGCTCCAGGCGCAGAAAGCGTATGTCTGCCCGGGCTGCGGACGGTCCGTCGAACCCGGGACCGCCCACCTCGTCGCGTGGCGCGCGGACGGTGTTCTCGGCGACGCCGCAGCTCTCGCCGACCGCAGGCACTGGCACAACCACTGTTGGAGGATCGCATGACCATGGAGATCCGGGGACCGCTGGAGCTTCCGGCGCGTCGCGAGGACATCGAGCTGCACACCGCGGACGGACTGACGCTCGTCGGCGAGCTCGCAATGCCGGAGGCCGCCGCCCCGGTCGCGACCCTGGTCACGCTGCACCCGCTGCCGACTGCCGGCGGCTTCATGGACTCGCACATCATCCGGAAGGCATCCGCGCGGCTGCCGGCACTGGCCGACCTCGCGGTACTGCGGTTCAACACCCGTGGCACCACATCGCCGCGCGGCACCAGCGAGGGAACGTTCGACGGCGGCGCGGCGGAGCAGTTCGATGTCGCGGCCGCCATGGGCTTCGTCCGTGACCGCGCGTTGCCGCGTCCGTGGCTCGTCGGGTGGTCGTTCGGGACGGAACTCGCCCTCAAGTACGGTGCCGACCACGACATCGAGGGCATCATCCTCCTCTCGCCGCCGTTGCATCGCACGACGGCGGAGGAGGTCGCCGCCTGGGGGAAGACGGGCCACCGCGTGGTCATCCTGGTACCCGAGTTCGACGACTACCTGCGCCCAGCGGAAGCACGGGAGCGCTTCGCGACGATCCCGCAGGCGCAGCTGATCGCCGTCGAAGGAGGCAAGCATCTGTGGGTGGGGGAGACGCAGACGCGCCGGGTGCTCACAGAGATCGTCGCCGCGGTCAATCCGTCGGCCTTGCCGCTGCCGACCCACTGGTCGACCGAGGACTGACGCCGCGGGCGGCCCTGGTCATCGTTCGTTCATACGCGGGATGAGCACCTGGCGGTAGAGGATCAGGATGCTGGCGGCCACCGGGATCGCGATGAGCGCCCCGAGCAGGCCCAGCAGGCTGCCTCCCGCGAGGGCAGCCACCACCACGACGGCGCCGGGCACGGAGACCGCGCGGCTCATGATGCGCGGAGAGATCACGTACGCCTCGATCTGCATGTAGATCAGGTAGTAGATCGCCGCCGCGAGGGCCGTGCCGGGGGAGCCGAGGCCGGGGATGAGGCAGACGAGGACGATGATCGTCGAGCCGGTCAGGGTGCCCACCAGCGGGATGAGCGAGAAGAAGAACGCGACGACCGCGAGAACGGCGGGGAACGGCGCGTCGATGATCGTCAGGTAGATCGCGCTGAGGACGCCGTTGATCACGCCCTGGCTGACCTGGCCCATGACGTAGTACCCGACCGAGTCGGTGATCTGCTCCGAGAGATCGATGAAGCGATCCCGCTTGGACGCCGGGACGAGCTGGTACACCGCGCGCTTGAGCGAGGGCGTCGAGGCCGTGAGATAGATGGTCAGGATGAGGACGATGAACGCGCCGAACACACCGCTGAGCACGGCGCCGCTGGCGATCAGCACGCCCTGACCGATCGACCCGCCGATCTCTGCGAGGTTGGTCGTCAGCCAGTCCTCCACGTACGCGAAGACGTCGTCGACGAGGAGGTTGGGGAACGTCTCCTGGATCCAGCTCCGCAGGTCCTCGATGGCCGTTCCGCGCTGCACGATCGCCGTGATCTGGGCGATGAGCTGCGAGATCTGGTCGACCAGCACCGGCAGCACGATGAGGATGATCCCGACGAAGACGGCCAGCACGGCGACGATCGTCACGAGGACCGCGAGCCAACGGGGCAGGCGTCGACGCTCGAGGAACGTGACCAGGGGATCGAGTCCGAGGCTGAGGAAGAGCGCGGTGCCGATGTACAGCAGCACGGTCGACAGCGTCTGCACGCTGCTGATCAGGACGATCCCGAGGCCCACGCCCAGTGTCGCCACGAGGGCGGTGCGGAACGGGTTGTGGATCTTCATGCGGGCTCCTCGGTACGGCTGCAGCAAGGCTACCCATGCCGCGGCTCCACGCGCCGCCGACGTGCCGCGCGACGGAGGAGGGAGAGCCCTCGTGGTCAACACACAGGTGACTTCGCTAGTCTGAAATGTCGAGTATGGCGTCGCGGGCGGGAAGCCGCGATGCGTGAGGAGACTATTCGTGCGTTTCGTATGGGCCGTGGTGGCCTTCGTGCTGGCTGCCGTGCTGATCGGTGCGGGGATCGCCCAACGCACCATCTTCGTCGGCCCTTCGTCTGAGGAAGCCCGCGTCGACATCGAGGAGCCTGCGCCCTTCGTGCTCCTGGACGGCGATGTCCTGCGGATCAACGCCGGCGCGCAGAAGCTGCTCATCCGCGGCGAGGGCGAGATCTTCACCAGCTACGGACGCACGGCCGACATGGAGGCCTGGCTCTCCGACTCGGAGTACAACCATGTGACCGTCGGGGACGACGACGAACTCGTCGTCGACCACGTCGCCCCCGCGGACGACGAGGGGTCGACCGAGACACCGGCGCCCGAGGCCACGGCGACTGCGTCGCCGGAAGCCGACGCCGATGCACCCGCGGGTCGCAACCCCGCCGGCTCCGATCTGTGGCTCGACTCCTTCACCGATGAGAACTTCCTTTCCACCGACAACATGCAGCTCCCGGAAGGGACCAGCGTGCTGATCGCCTACGACGGCACCAAGGACGCGCCGGACGACATCGTCGTCTCCTGGCCGCTGGACACCCGGACGCCGTTGGCGGGACCGCTCATGGCGGCCGGCGGCCTCGTGCTCCTCGTGGGGCTTGTCCTCTACGTGCTCGCGATCCGCCACCAGCGCCGTGGTCGGGGTCCGCGCCGGAAGGGTCCGGGACCGCTTCCCTCGACGCAGCCGATCGACGTGGCGGCCCTTCCGCCGTCCGAACGGGATGCCCTGGAGGCAGCGGACGAGGCGCAGTCGCCGACACCGGCGGGGAAGGACGACGTGGAGGACGCGGAGATCGTCGACGAGAAGGAGCAGGACGGGAAGAGCACGATGCGAGCCGAGCGCCCGAGGCGTCGTCGGCGCCTGCTCGCCCTCCCCGCCATCGGTCTGACCGCGCTGCTGGCCTCGGGCTGCACAGCCGACTCCTGGCCGGAGTTCGGGGACGCCTCCGCATCGCCGTCTCCGACGCCGACCGTGATCGCCCCCGAGAACCAGAAGCCGCCGGCGGTCACCGAGACACAGGCCGAGCGGATCCTCCGCGAGGTCTCCGAGACTCTGGTGCAGGCCGACGAGGCGAAGGACCTCGACCTCGCGGCGACCCGTCTCGACGGCGCTCCGCTGACGACGAGGACCACCGACTACGCCCTGCGCGCCAAGCTCCCGGATCGTGCCGCGCCCGCCGCGATCCCCACCGACGACGTCGAAGTTGTGCTCCCCGAGGCGACGGACCGCTGGCCGCGCACCGTCCTCATGCTCTCGAAGAGCACGGGTGACGACACCGTGCCGCCGGTGGTGCTCACCATGACGCAGGCCGACCCCTGGTCCAACTACAAGGTGACCACCATGGCGGAGATGTCGGCGGATGCGGTGTTCCCTGAGGTGGCCGCGAGCTGGCTCGGGACCTCGCTGGTCCCGGCAGACTCGGCCTTCCTGTCCGTGCCGCCGAACGAGGTCGCGGCGGCGTTCGCCGATGTCGTCGACAAGGGCGAGAAGAGTGCCTCGTACGGGCAGTTCGACGACTTGGCGCTCAATCTTGCCACGTCGATCAGGGACAGCAGGCAGAACCTGGTGCAGGGACTCGCTGATGCCGGCGCCGCGAAAACGTCCAAGGCGGCGTTCGACATGAAGCCGACGACGGCGGAACCGGTCTCGATGACGACGCTGGACAGCGGCGCCATCGTCGCGGTCTCCGTCCTCGACGTCGAGACGATCACCCCCACGTCCTCCGACGTCGTCATCCGTTTCGGTGACAACAAGGAGGCCAAGGCGCTCACCGGGGCCAATGAGTCCGCGAAGGGCGCCCAGACCATCTATGAGTTCCAGCTGTTCTTCGCCGTCCCGTCCCAGGGGTCGAGCGAACCGATCCGTCTCCTGGCCTCTCGTCAGGATCTCGTGTCCGTGAAGGTGATCAAGTGAGTGAGATGTCTCCCGCGGCCCTGCGTGGTGCCGTCGATCTGTCCAGCCTGCGCAACCGTCCGTCCGCGCCGGCGAGCGGTACGGCTGCCCCCTCGAGTTCCCCGGTGGCCGATGTCGTGATGGATGCGACAGACGAGAACTTCGGCCAGGTGCTCGAGCTGTCCCGCACCGTCCCCGTGGTCGTCGATCTCTGGGCCGAGTGGTGCGGGCCGTGCAAGCAGCTGAGCCCGATCATCGAGAAGGTGACCAGGGAGCTCGGCGGTCGTGTGCTCCTGGCCAAGGTCGACGTCGATGCGAATCCGCAGCTCGCGCAGAGCTTCCGCGCGCAGTCGATCCCGATGGTCGTCGCCCTCATCGCAGGCCAGCCGGTGCCGATGTTCACGGGCGCCGTCCCCGAGCAGCAGGTGCGTGAGGTCTTCGCGCAGCTGCTGCAGGTGGCCGCGCAGAACGGCGTCGCGGGGATGCTCCCGGTCGGCGAGGCCGAGGCAGGGGAGGCTGAACCTCCCGCCGAGCCCGAGCTGCCGCCACTGCACGCGGAGGCGTTCTCCGCTATCGAGCGCGGTGACTACCGCGCGGCCATCTCCGCCTATGAGAAGGCGCTCGCGGAGAACCCGCGTGACGAAGACGCCATCGCCGGCCTGGGCCAGGTCCGCCTGCTGGACCGTGTGCAGGGACTCGACCTGCAGACGGCTCGGGCCGAGGCCGCCGCGGCTCCGCTGGACGTGCAGGCCCAGTTCGACGTCGCGGACCTCGACCTCGCCGGCGGGCATGTGGACGACGCCTTCGGCCGGCTCCTGGACCTGTTCGCGCAGCTGCCGTCCGACCAGCGCACTCCCGTGCGTGAGCGTCTCGTCGAGCTCTTCGGCCTCATCGGCGCGAGCGATCCGCGCGTGATCGCGGCTCGCAACCGACTCTCCTCGCTGCTGTTCTGATCGATCTGCGCGGACTCACGCGCGCAGATCGATCGTTCCGGTCGCTCGTCAGCCGTTGTTCACGGTGGGGACGTGCGGCTCCGGCTGATGACGGAGCCAGAGCGTGGACAGCGCGGGCAGCGTGATCGAGGCCGTCGGAGCGCCTCCGTCCCCGAGCTCCGCGATCACCATCCCGAGGTTGCCGGAACCGCGTCCGCCGTAGACGGCGGCGTCGGAGTTGAGGATCTCCTGCCAGACGCCTTCGCGCGGGAGCCCGAGACGATACCCGGTGCGCTTCACGCCGGCGAAGTTGCTGACGACGACGAGACGGCCGCCGTGCGCGTCCCGCCGTTCGAAGGCGATCACGGACGGGTCCCAGCTGGGGGCCCCGAGGCGCGTGAACCCCGAGCCGTCGCTGTCGCGCTCCCAGAGCGGCGCCTGCGCCCGGTACACCCCGTTCATCGCGGCGACGAAGTCCTGCAGCTGGGCGTGAGAGGGCTGCTCGCGGAGCCACCAGTCCAGTTCACGCCCTTCGGACCACTCCGCGAGCTGTCCGAACTCCTGTCCCATGAACAGCAGCTTCTTGCCCGGGTGTCCCCACATGTAGGCGAGGTAGGCGCGGACGTTCGCGAGCTTGTGCCAGTGGTCGCCCGGCATCTTCGACAGCAAGCTGCCCTTGCCGTGCACGACCTCGTCGTGGCTGATCGGCAGCACGTAGTTCTCGCCGAATGCGTAGACGAACGAGAACGTCATCTCGCCCTCGTGGTGCGCTCGGTACATCGGGTCTCTGCCGATGTACTGCAGCGAGTCGTTCATCCACCCCATGTTCCACTTGAACCCGAACCCGAGTCCGGCATGATCCGTCGGCGCTGTGACGCCGGGGAAGCTCGTGGACTCCTCGGCGATCATGAGGATCCCGGGGTGGAGCCGGTAGGCCGTGGCGTTGACCTCTTGAAGGAAGCGGATCGCCTCCAGATTCTCGCGTCCGCCGTGGATGTTCGGCTCCCACTCGCCCTCGCGGCGCGAGTAGTCGAGGTAGAGCATCGACGCCACGGCATCGACCCGGAGGCCGTCGACGTGGAACTCCTCGAGCCAGTACAGTGCGTTCGCGACGAGGAAGCCGCGGACCTCGGGCCGGCCGTAGTCGAAGATGAGCGTGCCCCAGTCCTGATGCTCGCCACGGCGAGGGTCGGGGTGCTCGTACAGAGGCTGGCCGTCGAAGCGCGCCAGGGCGAAGGCGTCCTTGGGAAAGTGCCCGGGGACCCAGTCCATGATCACGCCGATGCCGGCCTGGTGCAGGCGGTCGATGAGGTACCGCAGGTCGTCGGGGGAGCCATACCGGCTCGTCGGCGCGTAGTAGCCGCTGACCTGATAGCCCCACGATCCGCCGAACGGATGCTCGGCGAGCGGCATGAACTCGACGTGCGTGAAGCCCGTCTCCTGCACGTGCGCGATCAGCGGATCGGCCAGCTCGCGGTACCCCAGGCCCCCGCGCCAGGAGCCGACGTGCACCTCGTACACGGACAGCGGCTGCGCGACGGCATGGGTCGCGGCACGTCGGGTCATCCACGCGCCGTCCGCCCAGACGTAGGACGACGCGGTGACGACAGACGCGGTCTCCGGGGGTACCTGTGCCGCCAGAGCCATCGGGTCCGCTTTGAGGATCCAGGCGCCGCTCCGCGTACGGATCTGGTACTTGTACCGGGTGCCGACGGGGAGGTCAGGGATGAAGAGCTCCCAGACGCCGCTGGCCCCGAGCGAGCGCATGGCGTGGCTCTCGCCGTTCCAACCGTTGTGGTCGCCCACGACCCGGACGGCCGATGCATCGGGAGCCCATACCGCGAAGGAGACGCCGTGCTCGTCGCCCTGGGTGCGGGGATGGGCACCCAGCGCCTCCCAGAGCCGCTCGTGCCGGCCCTCGGCGATGAGGTGCAGGTCGAGATCGCCCAGCGTCGGGGCATGCCGGTACGGGTCACCGGAGACCGTCTCCTCCTCGCCGCGGTAGCGCGTCGCGATGCGATACGGGAGGGGCGGTCCGGGGTGCGTGCCCTCCCAGACGCCGTGCGCGACGTGGGACAGGGCGAGCCTGCTCCCGTCGCCGAACACGGCCTCGACGGTCTCGGCGAGCGGCCGGCGGGCGCGGACGGCGGTGACCGTACGGCCGGCAGCGTCCTTGGCGGGGTGCGCCCCGAGCACGGAGTGCGGGTCGTGATGCTGAGCGGCAGCGACCGCTTCCCACTCGGCGTCGGCGGTGTCCTCGATGCGGCTCATGCGCGCTCCCTCACCTTCAGGATGTGGACGGGCTCGTCGAAGGCGTCGAGCCGGACGTAGTTGTGGTCGCTCCAGGTCCAGACACTGCCGGTCAGGAGATCCTCCACCTCGAAGGTCTCGCCGAGCGGGATGCCCCAACGCGTGGTGTCGAGGTGGACGGTGGTCTCGCGCACCGAGTGCGGGTCGACGTTCGCCACGACGATGAGGGTGTCCGGCCTGCCGGTGCCGGTGAAGGCAGCGTCGAGGTGCTTGCTGAACACGAGGACGGCGTCGTCGTCGCTCCAGTGCAGTTCGAGGTTGCGGAGCTGCCGCAGCGCCGGATGTGCCGCACGGATCTCGTTCAGTCGCCGGAGCAGCGGAGCCAGGGACTCCCCGCGTTCCTCGGCCCCCGCCCAGTCCCGGAACTTGTACTCGTACTTCTCGTTGTCGATGTTCTCCTCGGAACCAGGGCGGGCCACGTTCTCGATGAGCTCGTAGCCGGCGTACACGCCATACACGGGCCCGGCCATCGCGGCGATGCAGGCACGGATGCGATACGCCGCGCGACCGCCGAACTGGAGGTACTCGGTGAGGATGTCGTGCGTGTTCACGAAGAGGTTCGGACGCATGTAGTCGGCCGTCTCGTGGGAGATCGAGGTGAGGAACTCCTCCAGCTCGGGCTTGGTGTTGCGCCAGGTGAAGTAGCTGTAGCTCTGCTGGAAGCCCACCGCGGCCAACGCACGCATCACGGCGGGTCGGGTGAATGCCTCGGCGAGGAAGATGACGTCAGGATCCGTCTCATTGACCGTCGCGATCAGCCACTCCCAGAACTGCAGCGGCTTGGTGTGCGGGTTGTCCACGCGGAAGATCCGGACGCCCTCGCCCACCCAGTGCCGGACGATCCGGAGCATCTCGGCCGCGATGCCTTCCGGATCGTTGTCGAAGTTCAGCGGGTAGATGTCCTGGTACTTCTTGGGCGGGTTCTCCGCGTAGGCGATGCTCCCGTCCGGCAGGGTCGTGAACCACTCCGGGTGGTCGCGGACCCACGGGTGGTCGGGGGAGGCCTGCAGGGCGAGATCGAGGGCGACCTCCAGCCCTTCCTTCCGGGCGGCGCGCACGAAGGCGCGGAAGTCCTGCGGGGTTCCGAGGTCGGGATGGATCGCGTCGTGTCCGCCCTCCGCCGCTCCGATCGCGTATGGCGAGCCCGGATCGCCCGGTTCGGCGACGAGGGTGTTGTTGCGACCCTTGCGGTTGGTGGTGCCGATGGGGTGGACCGGGACGAGGTAGATCACCTCGAATCCCATCCGGGCGACCTCGGGCAGGCGCTTCGCGGCGGTGCGGAACGTGCCGCTGCGCACCGTGCCGTCCGTGAGGCGACGGGCACCCTCGGAGCGGGGGAAGAACTCATACCAGGAGCCGACGCCCGCGCGGGTGCGCTCGACGCGGAGGAGCTGCTCCGTGGAGGCGGAGCGCAGGGTCGTGACGGGACGGTCGCGGAAGATCGCCGCGAGTTCGGGGTCGACCGCCGACGCAGCGGTCGTGGCGGCGTCACCTCTCCGGAGCTCCTCGGCTCGGGCGCGCAGCCGCGTGCGCTGAGCCGCGGGGCGGTCCTTCTCGGCGGCGGCGCGCTGCAGGAGCTCGGCGCCCAGGGCGGCCATCACCTCGACGTCGACTCCCGCGGCGATCTTGAGGTGCGCAGCATGAGCCCAAGTGGCGAAGTCGTCCGAGAATCCCTCGAAGCGGTACCGCCAGACGCCCTCCGCGTCGAGCGCGATCGCGGCTTCCCAGCGATCGGTGCCGTCCGCGAGGGCGGTCAGCCGGTGCAGGCTCTCCTCGCCGGTCGGAGACGTCAGTCGCACGTGCACGCCGATGAGATCGTGCCCTTCTCGGAATGCCACAACGCGGAAGGGGACGACCTCGCCTGCGAAGGCCTTGGCCGGAAACCCGCCGGGGACCGCAGGGGTACCGTCGAGCAAGGGGATCCGGGTCGTCCGCAGGGCTCCGGGGAGATCCGCGTCGGCGGCGCGCGTCGGGATCTGAACGGGGCTCCGGAGAGCCGTGGGTCGGGTTCCAGCACGTGCAGTCACATGCCGAATCTACCGCTCGGGCCTGTCGGAACCTACCGCTCGACCCCGGCGCCGAACCGTGCTATCACTCGACCCGGAACAGGCGCATGGACGTGCCGGGGATCGGCAGGACATCGCCCGGCGCGAACGTGTCCTCCACCTCCGACGGGCGCTCGTCGGCGCTCGACCAGAGGGAGACGAAGCGCGTGGCGTCATCGATCTCCTCCGGCAGCCGCACGTCGATCGGCGCCTCCGTCCCGTGCACGATCAGCAGGATGCGGTTGGCGGGTTCCTTGTCCGGCGTGGACGCGGCGACGTACTGCAGGGTGCGGTTGCCGGGATCCGTCCACTGGTTCGGTTCCATCGTCGCGCCGTCCTGGTCGTACCAGTCCATGACCGACGCGTTCGGGATGTGCTCGCCCAGGCGCGCGTACCGGCTCGGACGCAGTGCCGGGTTCTCCTGACGCAGCCGCACCAGGCGCGCGACGTGCGCCCGGAGGTCTTCCTGCCAGGGCTCGAACTCCCAGGACAGCCACGACAGCGGCGAGTCCTGTGCGTAGGCGTTGTTGTTGCCGCGCTGGCTGCGCCCCACCTCGTCCCCGGCGGTGAGCATCGGGATGCCGGCCGAGAGCAGCAGGGTGCCGAGCAGGTTGCGCATGGCCTTCCGCCGCGCGGCGAGGATAGCCGGATCGTCCGTCGGGCCCTCCACGCCGTGATTGAAGGATCGGTTGAGGTCGGCGCCGTCGCGGTTGTGCTCGCCGTTGGCCTCATTGTGCTTGACGTCGTACGAGACGAGGTCGTGCAGCGTGAACCCGTCGTGCGCCGTGACGAAGTTGATGCTCGCGAGGGGTCCGCGCTCCTCGCTAAAGGTGTTCGACGATCCGGCGAGGCGGGTGGCAAAGCCCCCGATCCCGACCGGTGCCGAGGCCCGCCGCGCGTAGTCGATGTCGCTGAGCCAGAAGTTGCGCACCCGGTCGCGGTACCGGTCGTTCCACTCGTGCCACCCCGCGGGGAAGTTGCCCGTCTGCCAGCCCCCCAGACCGACGTCCCAGGGTTCCGCGATGAGCTTGGTCTCCGCGAGGACGGGATCGGCGGCGATCGCCTGCAGAAGCGGATGGTCTGGGGTATAGGTGTGTGCGCCGTCGCGGGCGATCGCCGTCGCCAGGTCGAAGCGGAACCCGTCGATCTGCATCTCCTCCGCCCAGTACCGGAGCGAGTCCAGCACCAGCCGGGCTCCGGCATCGGTCGCGGTGTTGAGGGTGTTGCCGCATCCGGTGGTGTCGACGTACACGCCCGCGTCGTCCTGCCGGTAGTACCGGGCGTTGTCGATCCCGCGGAAGCTGGAGCGCGGTCCGCCGATCCCCTCCTCCGACGTGTGGTTGTAGACCACGTCGAGGATCACCTCGAGGCCGGCCTCGTGCAGCAGCCTGACCATGCCCTTGAACTCGGCGATGATCGCCTCTGGTCCCCGCTTCCGGGCGTCCTCCGTCGCGTAGGCGGCGTGCGGGGTGAAGAAGTTGAGCGTGTTGTAGCCCCAGTAGTTCGTCAGCCCCCGCTCCAGCAGTCGCGGTTCCGGGACGAAGGCGTGGACGGGGAGCAGCTCCACCGACGTCACCCCGAGGGTGTGGAGGTGCTCGATCATGGCCGGATGCGCGAGCCCCGCGTAGGTGCCGTGCAGCGCGGGCGGGATGTCGGGGTGCCGCTTGGTCAGTCCCTTCAGGTGACCCTCGTAGATGACGGTGCGGTCCGTCGGGACGCGCGGTTTCGTCGAATCGCCCCAGTCGAAGCCGTCCTCGATGACCACGGCCCGCCACTCCTGGTAGCCGTGTCCCTGGGCGAGGCCCCGCGCATACGGGTCGAGAAGCAGCGTCTCCGGGTTGAACGTGTTGCCGGGCCCGTGCGGGCCCTCGACGCGGAGCGCGTAGCGGACTCCGGGCTGCAGCAACGGCGTCGTGACCTCCCAGACGCCCCCGGGCCGCCGTTCAAGCGGAGCCTGGTCGACGACCCAGTCGAGGTCCGTCGCGTCGAAGACGACGAGCTCGACGGCGGAGGCGTTCTGTGACCAGACCCGCAGCGTGCCGATGCCGTCGTGCAGCCGGACGCCGAGGTTGTCGAGGATCGCCCCACCGGGCACGACGGAGTCGAGGGACGAAGACATGGATACACCCTAAACGTGTTGCATTTCAGTCTCATGACAGGACGCACCCGGTCTCACGCGCAGACGGACCGTTCGGGGCACGGATCGGGGAGAATCGAAGCATGCGGCACTATCTCGACCACGCGGCGACCACCCCGCTGCGCCCGGAGGCCAGGGACGCGTGGCTGGAGGCATCGGTCATCGTCGGCAACGCCTCGTCGACGCACGGCGCCGGGCAGGACGCGCGCCGGGTGCTGGAGGAATCGCGGGAGCGCGTGGCGGCGGTCCTCGGGGCCGACCCGATCGAAGTGGTGCTGACCTCCGGCGGTACCGAGTCAATCAACCTCGCCCTCCAGGGACTGTGGCACTCGCGTCGTCCGGGGACGACCGCTGTCGTGGTGCCGGACGGCGAGCATCACGCGACGATGGACACGGTCGCAGCCCTGGTGGCGGATGGCGCCGAGGTGCGCGCGGTTCCGCTGTCTCCGCAGGCGCGGATCGACGAGGGCCGCTTCGCAGCGGCCCTTCCCGGGGCAGCACTCGCGACGGCGCTCGTAGCGAACAACGAGACCGGAACCATCAACGACGCGTCCGCCGTCGCTGCTGCGGCCGCGCACGCCGAAGTCCCGCTGCACCTCGACGCGGTCGCCGCGCTCGGACACCTGCCGCTGTCCTTCCGGGATCTCCGCGGCCATGCGGACGACGGCGTGGGCCTCGTGGCGCTCAGCATCGCCGGACACAAGGTCGGAGCGCCGGTCGGCGTCGGGGCGCTGGTGGTGGCGCGGTCGGCCCGGCTGACACCACTTCTGAGGGGTGGCGGCCAGCAGCGGGGTCTGCGCGCGGGCACCCAGGACGTGCCGGGAGCGGCGGCGCTGGCGACAGCGCTCGAACTCGCCGAGCGTGAGCGGGCCGCCGAGGGCGTCCGGGTGGGCGACCTGCGTGACCGCCTGGTCGAGGGCATCCGTGCGCGGGTGCCGGCGGCCGAGCTCCTCGGCGACCCCGATCACCGCCTCCCCGGCACGGCTCATCTGCTCTTCCCCGGCGCGGTGGGGGAGAGTCTGTTGTTCCTGCTGGACGTCGCCGGGGTGTCCGCCTCGACGGGTTCCGCCTGTCAGGCGGGGGTCGCCGAGCCCTCACACGTCGTGATGGCGATGGGGCGCAGCGAGACGGACGCCCGGAGCGTGCTGCGTTTCTCCCTGGGGCGCACCTCCACTACCGAGGATGTGGATGCGGTGCTCGCCGCGATCGGCGAGGCCTACGCGCGCGCATCCGGGTCCCGCGCAGCCAGGCGCTCGTAGACTGGACCCATGCGAATCCTTGCGGCCATGAGCGGTGGTGTGGACTCCGCCGTCGCGGCCGCGCGTGCCGTCGAGGCGGGGCACGACGTCGTCGGCGTGCACCTGGCGCTCTCCCGCGCCGGGGGGACGCTGCGCACAGGGAGCCGGGGCTGCTGCACGATCGAGGACGCCCTCGACGCGCGCCGGGCCGCCGACCTCCTGGGGATCCCCTTCTACGTGTGGGACTTCTCCGAGCGCTTCCGCGATGACGTGATCGACGACTTCGTCGCGGAGTACCGCGCCGGCCGCACCCCGAACCCGTGCATGCGGTGCAACGAGAAGATCAAGTTCGCCGCCCTGCTGGAGCGAGCTCTGGAGCTCGGCTTCGACGCCGTCTGCACCGGGCACTACGCGACCCTCCTCGATGGCCCGGACGGGCTCGAACTGCACCGCGCCTCGGACAACGCGAAGGACCAGTCGTACGTGCTCGGCGTCCTCACGGCCGATCAGCTCGCGCACACCTATTTCCCGCTGGGCACCACGCCGTCGAAGGCGCTCGTGCGGGCGGAGGCCGAGCAGCGCGGTCTCAGCGTCGCCCAGAAGCCGGACAGCCACGACATCTGCTTCATCCCGGACGGCGACACCCGGGGCTGGCTGGCCGAGAAGGTCGGCACGGCCACCGGCGAGATCGTCGACCGCACCGGTGCCGTCGTCGGTGCGCACGAGGGCGCCCACGCCTTCACGGTCGGTCAGCGGCGCGGACTCAAGCTCGGCGTCCCGGCGGCGGACGGCAAGCCGCGCTTCGTGCTCGAGGTGCGCCCCGTGTCGAACACGGTGGTCGTCGGCCCGAAGGAGGCTCTGGCGATCGCCGAGATCGCGGGGGAGCGGCTCAGCTGGGCCGGCGCCGCGCCGACCGCGTCGGTGTTCGCGTGCGACGTGCAGATCCGTGCGCATGCCGAGCCGGTACCCGCCACCGCCACCGTCACGACGGAGGGCGTCCGCGTCGTGCCCGATTCTCCGCTTGACGGTGTCGCCCCCGGGCAGACCGCCGTGCTGTACATCGGCACGCGCGTGCTCGGGCAGTTCACCATCGATTCCACCGTCTCCGCGGTCCCGGTCGGCGTCTGATCCGGGCGGATGTCGGTCGCCGCTCCTAGACTGACGGAGTGCCGGAGAACATCTCACTGGAAGACGCCCGCCGCGAGGCCGAGGAGCTGACCACCCGCATCCTCGAGGCGAAGGACGCGTACTACGGCCGCGATACCTCACTCGTCGACGATGCCACGTACGACGGCTGGATGCGGCGCCTGGAAGAGCTCGAGCGCCTGCACCCCGAGTTGCAGGGGCAGGACTCGCCGACGCAGATGGTCGGCGCCGCGGAGGCGACCGGGCTCGCGACGATCGAGCACGCCGAGCGGATGCTCAGCCTCGACAACGTCTTCTCCATCGAGGAGCTGCGCGAATGGGCGCAGAAGACGCGGGCCGCCGCCGGGCGGGACGTCGACTGGTTGACCGAACTGAAGATCGACGGCCTCGCGATCAACCTGCGGTATGAGAACGGCGTGCTGACATCGGCCGCGACCCGTGGCGACGGCCGGGTGGGCGAGATCGTCACCGAGAACGCGCTCCGGCTCCCGGAGATCCCCGAACGGCTCGCCGGGGAGGGGCACCCGCCGATCGTCGAGGTCCGCGGAGAGGTCTTCATCCCGGTCGCCGCGTTCGAGCGGCTGAACGCGGCGCAGGCGGCGTTCCGAGACCGCGCGTATGCGGACGCCCTCGCGCGCTGGGAGGCCAGGGGTGGCGCGAAGAAGCCGTTCGACGAGGAGAAGGCGCGCACCGCGGCGGCACGGCGTTTCCCAGCCTTCGCGAATCCCCGCAACGCGGCCAGTGGCGGCCTGCGGCAGCAGATCGACAAGAAGGACGGCTTGGAGCTGGAAGCGGGGCTGCTGCGCATCGAGTCGCTCGCGCTGTACGTGCACGGCATCGGTGCCTGGACGAACCCGCCGGTCGCGGCCCAGAGCCAGGTGTACGAGCTGCTATCGGCCTGGGGCCTGCCGACCAGCCCGCACACGAAGGTGTGCCGGAGCATCGACGACGTCGTCACCTTCGTCGAGTACTACGGCGAGCATCGGCACGACATCGAGCATGAGCTCGACGGCATCGTGGTCAAGGTCGACGAGCTCGACCTGCATGACGAGCTGGGAGCGACGAGTCGGGCGCCCCGCTGGGCGATCGCGTACAAGTACCCGCCGGAGGAGGTGCAGACGAAGCTCCTCGACATCGTCGTCTCCGTCGGTCGCACCGGTCGTGCGACGCCCTTCGCGGTGATGGCGCCGGCGCACGTCGCCGGATCCGTGGTCCGTCAGGCGACGCTCCACAACAAGGACGTGGTCAAGGCCAAGGGCGTCCTCATCGGCGACACCGTGGTGCTGCGCAAGGCAGGCGACGTGATCCCCGAGGTGCTCGGCCCCGTGGTCGAGAAGCGGGACGGGACCGAGCGGGAGTTCGTCATGCCCGTCGATTGCCCCGAGTGCGGCACACCGCTGCGCGCCATGAAGGAGGGGGACATCGATCTCCGGTGCCCGAACGCCCGCTCGTGCCCCGCCCAGGTGCGCGGACGCGTCGAGCACATCGGCTCGCGAGGAGCCCTCGATGTCGAGGCCCTTGGCGAGGTGACGGCGGCGGCCCTGACCCAGCCCACATCCCCGGCGGAGCCTCCCCTGATCACGGAAGCGGGGCTGTTCGCCCTGACCCTGGAGCAGCTCGTGCCGATCGAGGTCGTCGTGCGCGATGCGGAGACGGGTCTGCCGCGCGAGGACGAGGACGGCCTCGTGAAGACCCGCGCGCCGTTCCGACGGAACCCGACCGCGGCCGAGAAGAAGTCGGGTCTGGAGGGTCCGCAGCCGTCTTCCCAGGCGCTGACCCTGCTGGCGGAGCTGGAGAAGGCGAAGACCAAAGACCTCTGGCGGCTCCTCGTCGCGCTCAACATCCGGCACGTCGGACCGGTCGCCGCGCGGGCGCTCGCGCAGTGGTTCGGGTCGCTGGATGCGATCCGTGCCGCGTCGCGCGAGGAGCTGGCGGCGGTCGAGGGCGTGGGCGGCATCATCGCCGACTCCCTGCGCGCCTGGTTCGAGGTCGACTGGCACCAGGAGATCGTCCAGCAGTGGGCGGAGGCGGGCGTGCAGTGGGCGACACCGGGCCACCCGGGACCGGGAGCGGCGGTCGCGGCCGGGGGAGTGCTGGAGGGACTCACCGTGGTGGCCACGGGCTCTCTCGACGGGTACACCCGCGAGGGGGCGCAGGAGGCGATCATCAAGGCCGGCGGAAAGGCGGCCTCGAGCGTGTCCAAGAAGACGGACTTCGTGGCCGCGGGGCCGGGAGCCGGCTCCAAGCTTGCGAAGGCGGAGGAGCTCGGTGTCCGCATCCTCGACGCCGCGCAGTTCCACGTCCTGGTCACCGAGGGGCCTGCGGCGCTGGACTGAGGATCAGGCGCTCTCCGGCGCCGCCGTGGTGGGAGCGAGGAACTGCCGCAGCCGTGGGGAGTCCGCGAACCCCAGCTCCTGATAGAGCCCGACGGCTGCTTCGCTCGAGTGCACGGTGATCCGTTCGGCGCCCACGGAGACTGCGTGAGCGCAGGCCGCGGCGATGAGACCGCGCCCCGCTCCTCGTCCCCGATGCTCGGGAAGGACGAAGACGCTCTGGATGTCCGCGGAGAGGCGGTGGGGAGCACCCGGCCGCGGCACGCGAGGCACGAGGGCGACCCACGCCGCGCCGACGATGCGGTCGTCGTCATCGCCACGCGCGACGAAGGCCACGTGGGTGCGGTCGTGGGCCCGCCACCAGTCGCCCAGCTCGGCGGTGAAGGCGTCGAGCGACCGACCGGCCGTCAGGTCCGCGGGCACGTCCTCCCACTTGAGCTGGGCGAGCGCGGCCAGATCCTCCCTGCCGGCGCGGTCGATGCGCATTGTCGGTCCGCTCAAGCCTTGTGGCGGGGCTTACGGAAGGGCTTCTCCTCGCGGTCGCGGGGCGCCGGGCGATCGTCGCGGTCGCGCCGATCGGTCCGGTCGTAGCGGGGCGGTCGGCCACGGCCGTCGCCGTCGCGCGAGGACGACCCGCGGCGCGCCCCGGGCCCACGGTCGGGGGCGATCTCGATCAGGCGTCCCGAGATGCGCGTGTCGCGGAGCTTGTCGAGGACGGCGGGGTCGAGGTTCGCCGGGAGCTCGACGATCGAGAAGTCGGGACGGATGTTGATCGCGCCGAAGTCGTCGCGGCCCAGGCCGCCTTCGTTCGCCAGCGCGCCGACGATCTGCCGCGGTTCGACGCGGTGCCGCCGTCCCACCTCGATCCGGTAGGGGGTGTAGTCGCCGCGCCCGCGACGCTCCCGGGGCTCCCGCGGCTCCCGCGTCTGCCGCTCGCGCGGCGGACGGTTGTCGGCGGCCACCGCCTGCGCCAGGGCGTCCTGCGCGGGGTCGAGCAGCAGCGGGGTGGAGCCCTGGGCGACCACGGCGAGAGCGGCCGCGACGTCACCCTCCGGCACGTCGTGGTGCCGGACGTAGTGGGCGATGATGTCGCGGAACGCGTCGATGCGCGACGTCTCCGACAGTGCGGTCGTGATGGCGTCGTCGAAGCGGGCGAGCCGCGTCGTGTTCACGTCCTCGGTGCTCGGCAGCTGCATCTGCGTGGGCTGCTGACGCGTCGCCTTCTCGATGTGCTTGAGCAGGTAGCGCTCGCGCGGGGTGATGAAGCTGATCGCGTCGCCCGTCCTTCCGGCCCGTCCGGTCCGTCCGATGCGGTGCACGTACGACTCGGTGTCGGTGGGGATGTCGAAGTTGACGACGTGGCTGATGCGCTCGACGTCGAGGCCGCGGGCGGCGACGTCCGTGGCGACGAGGATGTCGAGCTTGCCGTCCTTGAGCTGGTTGACGCTCCGCTCGCGCTGCACCTGCGGCACGTCACCGTTGATCGCGGCGGCGGAGTACCCGCGGGCGCGGAGCTTCTCGGCCAGGGTCTCGGTCTCGTTCTTCGTGCGGACGAAGACGATCATCCCGTCGAAGTTCTCCACCTCGAGGATGCGGGTCAGCGCGTCCACCTTCTGCGCATACGAGACGACGAGGTAGCGCTGGGTGATGTTCGTGTTGGTCGCGGTCTTGGACTTGACCGTGATCTCCTCCGGGTCGCGGAGGTACTGCTGCGCGAGGCGGCGGATCTGCGCGGGCATCGTGGCGGAGAACAGGGCGACCTGCTTCTCCTCGGGGGTCTGAGCGAGGATCTGCTCGACGTCCTCCGCGAAGCCCATCTTCAGCATCTCGTCCGCCTCGTCCAGCACGAGGTACTGGAGCTCGGAGAGGTCGAGGGTGCCCTTGGCCAGGTGGTCCATGATGCGGCCGGGGGTGCCGACCACGACGTGCACGCCGCGGCGGAGGGCGGACAGCTGCACACCGTATCCCTGACCGCCGTAGACGGGCAGCACGTGCACGCCCTTCATGCGGGAGGCGTAGGACTCGAACGCCTCGCAGACCTGCAGCGCGAGCTCACGGGTCGGTGCGAGGACGAGGGCCTGCGGCGTCTTCTGCGCGACGTCGAGCCGCTCCAGCACGGGCAGCGCGAAGGCGGCGGTCTTGCCGGTTCCGGTCTGCGCCATGCCGACCACGTCGCGGCCGGCGAGCAGCGTCGGGATGGTCGCGGCCTGGATGGGGGACGGCGTCTCGTAGCCGAGGTCCTTGATGGCCTTGAGGACGGGCCCGGTGATGCCGAGGTCCTCGAATCCGGGGGTTGCAGGGGACTCGTCGGGGGCGTCGGCGGGGGTCACTTCTTCAGGGGTCACTTCCCAAGGGTAGCGCGCCCGGCCCCCCGCTTCCTGTGGGGCCGGCTCAGGCCCCCGACGTGAGGGCGAGCAGCTTCTCCTTCACCTGCCGGCGCAGCACCTTGCCGATCAGCGACTTCGGCAGCTCCTCGACGATGAACACGCGGCGCGGCACCTTGTACGGCGTGAGGATGCTGCGCGCATACTCGCGGATCGCCTCCATGTCGACGTCGGCACCGGGATCGACGACGATGGCCGCGACGACCTCTTCGCCCGAGTGGTCGCTGGGCAGCCCGACGACCGCCGCGTCGGCGACCGACGGATGCTGGCGCAGCGCGTTCTCCACCTCGGTCGGGGCGACGTTGAAGCCGCCGGTGATGATGAGCTCCTTGATGCGGTCGACGATGCGCACGAAGCCGCCGTCGTCGATCGTGACGATGTCGCCCGTCCGGTACCAGCCATCGACGAACACAGCCTCGGTCTCCTCGGGCTTGCCGTAGTAGCCGGAGAACACCTGCGGGCCTCGCACGATGAGTTCGCCGGCGGAACCGGCCGGGACGTCCTCGGTGGGATTCTCCGGATCGACGACGCGGCACTCCGTGCCCGGGAGAGGGAGTCCTACGGTGCCGGGAACCCGGTTGTCGGCGACCGGGTTCGCCATGAGGACGGGCGAGCACTCGCTCAGCCCGTAGCCCTCGACGAGGTAGCCGTGCGTGGCGGCCTCGAACGGGACGACGAGCTCGTGCGGCAGCGCCATCGCGCCGGAGATCGCGACCTCGATGCCCTCGAGGGAGACGCCCTTGGCGTTCGCGGCGGCGAGAAGCCGGTCGGCGATGGGTGGGACGAGCGGGAGGAACGTCGCCGGATGCTTCTTGACGACGTCGAGCACGAGGTCCGGGTCGAACTTCGGGAACAGCACCAGACGCGCGCCCATCGACATCGCGAAGGTGAGGCAGAGCGTCAGTCCGTAGGCGTGGAACATGGGCAGCACGGCGTACACGACGCAGCCCTTGCCGCGCTGGATCGACGGCACCCAGGCCTGGGACTGTGCGGCGTTGGCGAGGAGGTTGCGGTGCGTGAGGGCGGCGCCCTTCGGCGTGCCGGTGGTCCCGGACGTGTACTGGATGATCGCCAGGTCGTCCGTGCCCGGCTGGGGATGCGAGGCGGGGATCGGGTCACCGGCGAGCACCGACTCCCAGAGCACGGTGCCGCGGACGCGCTCGGTCAGCGCAGCCCGCGACTCCCTCGCCTTCGCGACCGGCAGCCGGAGGGCGAAGCGGGTGAGGGCCGGCATCGCGCGCGTGACGTCCACGGACACGAGGGTCGAGACGGCCAAGTCGCTCGGGAACTCCTGGACTGTCGCGACGACCTTGTTCCAGACGATCGCGTGCTTGGCCCCGTGGTCCTCGAACTGCTTGCGCAGTTCGCGAGGGGTGTAGAGCGGGTTGTGCTCGACCACGACCGCACCGAGCCGCAGCACCGCGTAGAACGCGATGATGTGCTGCGGGCAGTTCGGCAGGACGATGGCGACCGGGTCACCGGCGCGGACGCCGAGATCACGGAGCCCCGCCGCGGCGCGATCGATCGCCTCCTGCAGCTGCGCGTAGGTGGTCTCCCGGCCGAAGAACTGCAGGGCCGGGGCATCCGGGTAGTCCCTGGCTGATGCGGCGACGATGTCCACGAGGGAGCCGCTGACGGGGGCGAGGTCCTCCGGAACGCCGTCGGCGTAGCTGGCGATCCACGGGCGAGGGGGCTGGAACGTGCTCACGCGCCCAGCTTAGGCGGGCCGCGCCGCGCCGAGCGGCGGGCGGCTCGCCAACTAGACTGGGGGCGTGTCTGAAATCACCCCTGATCTTGTGCGCCATCTCGGCGTGCTCGCGCGCATCCAGCTGAACGACGACGAGGTGACGCGGCTCACGGGCCAGCTCGACGCCATCGTCGACAACATCGCCAAGGTGTCCGAGGTCGCGACCGCCGATGTCGCCGCGACCAGCCACCCGATCCCGCTGAGCAACGTGTTCCGTCCCGACGTGGTCGGCGAGACGCTCACGCACGAGCAGGTGCTGCAGAACGCCCCGGACCAGGCCGACGGCCGGTTCCGCGTCACCGCGATCCTGGGAGAAGAGCAGTGAGCGACATCATCCGGCTGACCGCGGCGGAACTCGCCGACAAGCTCGCGACGCGGGAGGTCTCCAGCGTCGAGGCCACGCAGGCGCACCTCGACCGCATCGCCCAGGTCGACGACGACGTCCATGCGTTCCTGCACGTCAACGAGCATGCCCTCGGCGCGGCGGCAGACATCGACGCTCGTCGCGCCGCGGGGGAGGACCTCGGGCCGATCGCCGGTGTCCCGCTCGCGATCAAGGACGTGCTCGTCACAACGGATCAGCCGACCACGAGCGGCTCGCGGATCCTCGAGGGGTACCGCTCGCCGTACGACGCGACAGTCGTGGCCCGCTCCCGAGCTGCCGGCCTCATCGCGCTCGGCAAGACGAACATGGATGAGTTCGCGATGGGCTCCTCGACGGAGCACTCCGCCTACGGCCCGACCCGCAACCCCTGGGACCTCGACCGGATCCCCGGCGGCTCGGGTGGGGGCTCTGCCGCCGCCGTCGCCGCCTTCGAGGCACCGCTCGCCCTCGGCTCCGACACCGGCGGATCGATCCGCCAGCCTGCGCACGTGACCGGCACGGTCGGCGTGAAGCCGACCTACGGCGGCGTCAGCCGCTACGGCGCCATCGCGCTGGCGTCGAGCCTCGACCAGGTCGGCCCGGTCACCCGCACAGTGCTCGATGCGGGTCTGCTGCACGACGCGATCGGCGGCCACGACCCGAAGGACTCCACGTCGCTCGACGAGCAGTGGCCGTCCTTCGCGGCGGCCGCACGCGAGGGTGCGCGCGGGGACGGCCTCAAGGGTCTCCGCGTCGGCGTCATCCGCGAGCTTCCCGACAGCGGTTTCCAGCCGGGCGTCGCGGCCTCGTTCCGCAGCGCGCTGGCGCTGCTCGAGGCGCAGGGCGCCGAGATCGTCGAGATCGGTGCACCGCACTTCGAGTACGGCGTCGCGGCCTACTATCTGATCCTGCCGGCCGAGGCCTCGAGCAACCTGGCCAAGTTCGACTCGGTCCGCTTCGGCCTCCGGGTCACACCGGCGGGCAACCCGACGGTGGAGGACGTGATGTCCGCGACCCGCGACGCCGGTTTCGGCGACGAGGTCAAGCGCCGCATCATCCTCGGCACCTACGCTCTGTCGGCCGGATACTACGACGCGTACTACGGCAGCGCGCAGAAGGTCCGCACGCTCATCCAGCAGGACTTCGCCGCGGCCTTCGCCGATGTCGACGTCATCGCCACGCCGTCGGCCCCGACCACGGCCTTCAAGCTCGGCGAGAAGATCGACGACCCGCTGCAGATGTACCTGAACGACATCACCACGATCCCGGCGAACCTCGCCGGTGTCCCCGGCATCTCGATCCCGAGCGGTCTCTCGGATGACGACGGGCTGCCCGTCGGCATCCAGTTCCTCGCTCCCGCGCGGGAGGACGCCCGCCTCTACCGGGTGGGTGCCGCCCTCGAGACGCTGCTCGTGGATTCCTGGGGCGCGCCGCTGCTGTCCCGTGCCCCCCAGCTGGAAGGAGGCGCGCGCTGATGGCCGCCGCCAAGCTCATGGACTTCGACAAGGCGCTCGAGCTGTTCGAGCCGGTCCTCGGATTCGAGGTGCACGTCGAGCTCAACACGAACACGAAGATGTTCTCCGACGCTCCCAACCCCGCGAACGAGGCGTACCACGCGGCGGAGCCGAACACGCTGATCGCCCCCGTCGACCTGGGACTGCCCGGTGCGCTGCCGGTCGTCAACGAGACGGCCATCCGCTCGTCGATCAGCCTCGGCCTCGCGCTCGGCTGCTCGATCGCGGAGTCCAGCCGGTTCGCCCGGAAGAACTACTTCTACCCGGACCTCGGCAAGAACTACCAGATCTCCCAGTACGACGAGCCGATCGCCTTCGAGGGGTCGGTCGAGGTGGAGCTCGAGGACGGCACCATGGTGACGATCCCGATCGAGCGCGCGCACATGGAGGAGGACGCCGGCAAGCTCACGCACATGGGCGGCTCGACCGGCCGGATCCAGGGCGCCGAGTACTCGCTCGTCGACTACAACCGCGCCGGCGTCCCGCTCGTCGAGATCGTGACGAAGACGATCTTCGGCACCGATCACCGGGCTCCCGAGGTCGCCAAGGCGTACGTCGCCGCGATCCGCGACATCGTCCGCGGACTCGGCATCTCCGAGGCTCGGCTGGAGCGCGGCAACCTGCGGTGCGACGCCAACGTCTCGCTCCGTCGTCGGGGTGAGGAGAAGCTCGGCACGCGCACGGAGACGAAGAACGTCAACTCCATGCGATCCGTGGAGCGCGCGGTGCGGTACGAGATCCAGCGTCAGGCGCAGATCCTCGCCGACGGCGGCACCATCATCCAGGAGACCCGGCACTGGCACGAGGACACCGGGACCACCTCTCCCGGACGTCCGAAGTCGGACGCCGACGACTACCGGTATTTCCCCGAGCCGGATCTGCTTCCGGTGCAGCCGCCGCGCGAGCTGATCGAGGAGCTGCGCGCCGCCCTGCCCGAGCAGCCCGTCGCCCGTCGGCGCCGACTCATGGACGAGTGGGGCTTCACCCCGCTGGAGTTCCAGGACGTGCGCAACGGCGGTCTGCTCGATGTCGTCGAGGCCACGATCGCCGCCGGGGCCACGCCGGCCGCGGCACGGAAGTGGTGGACGGGGGAGATCACCCGCCTCGCCAATGCGCAGGAGGAGGATGCGGTCGACCTCGTCAGCCCGGAGAACGTCGCGGCGCTGCAGCAGCTCGTCGACGCCGGGACGCTGACCGACAAGCTCGCACGCCAGGTGCTGGAGGGCGTGATCGCCGGTGAGGGCACGCCGCAGGAGGTCGTCGACGCACGCGGTCTCGCCGTGGTCTCGGACGACGGTGCGCTCATCGCGGCGATCGATGAGGCTCTCGCCGCCCAGCCCGATGTGATGGCCAAGATCCAGGACGGCAAGGTCCAGGCCGCGGGTGCCATCATCGGTGCGGTCATGAAGGCCATGAAGGGCCAGGCCGACGCCGCCCGCGTCCGCGAACTCATCCTCGAGCGCGCCGCGCAGTGATTCTCGCCCCTGGGCCTCCATGTCGGAGGCCCAGGGGACAATGGATTCATGGGACACGGTGATGGCAGAGGCCGCATGGTGTCCTCGGCCGATGCCGACGACTCCGGTACGCGCATCCTCCACGTCGACATGGACGCGTTCTATGCGGCCGTCGAGGTGCTGGACGACCCGAGTCTTCGCGGACTGCCGCTGATCATCGGGGCTCCGGATGGCCGCTCCGTGGTCTCCAGCGCCTCCTACGAGGCACGGCGCTACGGCGTGCGCTCCGCGATGCCCGTGTCGCAGGCCCTCCGGCTGTGCCCCACGGCACGGATCGTCCCGCCGCACTTCCACCGGTACCAAGAGGTCTCGCGGCAGGTGATGGCGATCTTCGAGTCGTTCACGCCGCTCGTGGAGCCGCTGTCGGTGGACGAGGCGTTCCTCGACGTACAGGGTGTGCGCCGGCTCTGGGGGAGCCCCGCCGGGATCGCGGCCCAGATCCGTGAGCGCGTCCTCGCGGAGGTCGGCATCACGTGCAGCGTCGGCGTGGCCGCGACCAAGCATGTGGCGAAGATGGCGTCGACCATGGCCAAGCCGGACGGGATGCTCGTGGTCGCGGAACGCGACACTCTCGCCTTCCTCGCGCCGCGCCCCGTGCGAGCGCTGTGGGGCGTGGGGCCGAAGGCGGCGGAGGCACTGGAGGCCCGCGGCCTCCGCACGATCGGCGACCTCCGCACCGCATCGCCCGAGATGCTGGACCGCGCCGTGGGGCCGGCGCTGAGCGCGAGGCTCGCGCAGCTGGCGCGGGGGGAGGACGCGCGTGCGGTCGACACGGAGCGCGTGGAGAAGAGCATCGGACACGAGGAGACCTTCGACCACGACATCACGGATCGTGCCTTCCTCCGCGCCGAGCTGCTCCGGCTGGCCGATCGCGTGGGCGCCCGCCTGCGCCATGCAGAGTGGGAGACCTCCACGGTCGCGATCAAGATCCGTTTCGACGACTTCCGCACCGTCAGCCGCTCCCAGACATTGCCGGAGCCGACCGCGGTCGGCCAGCGCATCGGCGAGGCAGCGCAGGGCCTGTTCGCGCTCATCGAGCGTCGTGATCCCATCCGCCTTGTGGGCGTCCGTGCCGAGAACCTCCGGCCCGCAGGAGGCAGCGCGCTGGCGCTGTGGGACGAGGACGAGGACTGGCGCAAGGTCGAAGGGGCCGTCGACGAGGCCATGGCGCGGTTCGGTTCGGCGACGATCAGCAGGGCGCGCCACATCGGACGCGGTGAAGGACGGGGCGCCGCGCGGCATCCGAAGGACCACGGCGTCGATTGACCGCGCGCCGCAGGCCGCCGTCGGCTACCGTGGGAACATGCCGAACATTGCACTGGAACTCGGGAATCAGGTCGCGTCTTTCGGCGTGAAGAGCGCGTACGGGGAACCGCAGGAGATCGATGGCGTCACCGTCACTCCGGTGGCGTTCACCTACGCGGGCTTCGGCGGAGCCAGCGGGGACGGCGGAGAAGGTGGCGGAGGTGGCGGCGTCTCGGTGCCGGTGGGCGTCTACGTCCGTCGTGAGGAGGGCCTGCGCTTCGAGCCGAACATCGTGACGCTCCTCGTCGTGGCCGTGCCCTTCGTCTGGGTCACCGGTCGGGCCCTCACGCGCATCATCCGTGCCCTCAAGAAGTGACGATGCGGTCGCAGCCGCCCTCTCGCAGGCCGCGACGCTGATCGTCGAGGACGTGCGCGCACTCGCGGCGTCCAATCCTGTCGTGATCATCGACGGCGGAAGCGGCGCCGGCAAGACCTCCCTGGCTGCGCGCGTGGCACGCGCCTGGCCGGTCGCCGGTCGTGTGCAGGTGATCGCGCTGGATTCCCTGTATCCCGGATGGGACGGGCTGGACGGCGGCGCGGAGCGGGCCCTCGATGGCATCCTCCGGCCGCACGGGCGCGGCCTTCTCGGGGCCTGGCGTCGCTGGGACTGGGAGCGCGGCGAGGAGGCGGAGACGCATGCGGTCGATCCCGCACTCGGCGTCATCGTCGAGGGCAGCGGGATCCTGCGTCCGTCCACCGCACGGCTGGCCGACGTCCGCGTCTGGGTGGAGTCCGGGGAGCACTCGCGCAAGTCGCGGGCACTCGCGCGGGACGGAGACACCTATCGCCCGCACTGGGACCGGTGGGCGGCGCAGGAGCGCCGTCACGTCGAGCGGGACAGCCCCCGCGAACTCGCCACGCGGGTGGTCGAGGTTCCCTGAGCGCACTCAGCGGAGGGCGTAGGCGTCGCTCTCATCCACGGCTTCGATGAGGAGTTCGAGGCGGTATCCCAGCCAGTCGTACACCGCCTGACCGTCGCCGCCGACGTCGGGCGCGTCGTCGGTGATGCCGAGGCGCGTCGCGATCACGAGGCGGATGGCGGTGAGGGTGCGCAGCCAGGCGTCCACGTCTTCGCGGCGCACCCGAACGTCGCGGGAGACACGGGCGTCCTCGTCGGTCACCTCGGCGTCCGGATCGAACACCTGCAGCGACGCGCGCATCGTGCGGGCGTCGTGCAGGCGGCGGTCGAGGAGATCCGCGCGGGTGGCCGACGCGAAGGCGACCGAAGCATCGTCGTCGTCCGGGTAGGCGTTCGGGGTCAGCCGCGCCACCCCGGGGTCATCCTGTTCGGTATCCCGGAGCAGTTCCATGAAGTCATCGACGAGCCGGGCCAGATGCATCCCCTCGATCATGGCGACGGAGAGGGTGATCGGTGGGGTGTTCATACGGCCTTCCTGACGGTGGCCCAGAGTCCGTAGTCGTGCATCGCCTGAGCGTGCACCTCCATCGTTTCGCGGGGGCCGGTGGCGACGATCGCGTGTCCGTCGTGGTGGACGGCGAGCATGAGGCGGGTGGCATGCTCGCGGGTATAGCCGAAGTAGGTGCGGAAGACGCGGACGACGTAGCTCATCAGATTCACCGGATCGTTCCATACGACGACCTCCCAGGGCTCCAGGGGCGCAGCGGAGAGATCGGTGGCTTCATCGATCTCGGGAAGAGCGGTCGACACGGTCAGGCCCATCCGAGCTCGTGCAGGTGGGCGTCGTCGATGCCATGGAAGTGCGCGATCTCGTGGACGAGGGTGGTGTGGATCTCGTCGCGGAGTTCGTCGATGTCCTCGCATTGCGCGAGGTGCGGCTCCCGGTAGACGATGATGCGGTCGGGCAGCTCACCCATCCCGTACTGCGTGCGTTCCGGCAACGCGAGGCCGTCGTAGAGGCCGAGGAGATCCAGGCTCCCGTCCTCAGGACGGTCCTCCACGACGAACACGACGTTCTCGAGCTGCTCGACCATCTCGTCGGGCAGCTGGTCGAGCTCGTCGATCACGAGGGCCTCGAAGGCCGCGGCGTCCATGTCCATCCCCTCCAGCCTACGGGGGTGCGATGGGATCCTCAGTGCAGGAGGACGAGCAGCGCCGCGACGCCGATGAAGAGGCTTCCGAACACGGTGTTGAGGATCCGCTGGCCGCGCGGGGAGCGGGTGAGGCGCCGGAACGGGCGCGCCGCCGTGGCGAAGAACCCCCACATCACCAGGACGTCGACGACCACGACGGTGGCGACAAGAGCCAGATACTGGGGAAGCGGAGGCTGATCGAGCCGGATGAACTGCGGGATGAAGGCGAGGAAGAAGACGATCGCCTTGGGATTCAGCAGGTTCACCCAGAACCCGCGGCGCATCATCGACCAGTGGCTCTCCCGGGCATCCACCGGATCCGGCGCGTCGTCGAGCGCCGGAGCGGGGCGGGTCAGGATCAACCGGATGCCGAGGTACACGAGGTAGGCGGCTCCGGCGTATCGGATGAGGTTGAACGACACGTCCGAGCGCGAGACGAGGAGCCCGACGCCCGCGGCGACGATCACGACATGCACGATGAGCGCGATCTGCTGGCCGATGATGCCCCAGATCGATCGTTTCCAGCCCTGCGTGAGGGAGTTGGACATCGTGTTGATCGCGCCGGCCCCCGGCGTGAAGCTGATCACCACGGATGCGGTGAGAAGAGAGAACCAGACCGCCAGTGACACCAGGACAGTCTAGGGCCGCGGGAGAGGCGAAGAGGCTCGGACCAAACCGGTCCGAGCCTCTTCGAGCTGGGGTGAGTAACGGGGCTTGAACCCGCGACCTCCTGGACCACAACCAGGCGCTCTACCAACTGAGCTATACCCACCATGCGCCCGCCGAAACAGGCAACCCCACGAGTCTATTACATGTTGGAGGCGAACTCCGACACGGTGCGCGCGGCGATCTCCTTGGCGTCGTCGCTGGAAGGCCCCGGCTCGTCCACGAAGACAGCGTCCCGGTAGTACCGGAGCTCGCGGATGGACTCCAGGATGTCGGCCAGCGCGCGGTGGCCGCCGTCTTTCGCCGGAGCCTGGAAGAACACCCGGGGGTACCAGCGACGGGAGAGCTCCTTGATGCTGGACACGTCGACGTTCCGGTAGTGCAACCACTGGTCGACCTGCGGCATGTACTTCGCGAGGAACATCCGGTCGGTACCGATCGTGTTGCCGGCGAGAGGTGCGCGGCGCTCGAGCGGGACGAAGCGGCGGATGTAAGCCAGCGTCTGCTCCTCGGCCTCCTGGAGGGTGACTCCGTGCGGGATCTCGTCGATGAGCCCCGAGGTCTCGTGCATGGCGGTGACGAAGTCGTTCATGTGCGCGAGCGCGTCCGCGCTCGGACGGATGACGACCTGGAAGCCGGGGTCGAGCGGACGGAGCTCGAAGTCGGTCACCACCACGGCGATCTCGACGAGCTCGTCGACCGCGAGATCGAGACCCGTCATCTCGCAGTCGATCCAGACGAGGCGGTCGTTCTCCGAAGCAGTCACCATGTCGCCATCCTATCGACGGCCCCGACATCCAGCGGGGGAGCGCGGTACGGTAGAGACGTCCGCCTCCGTAGCTCAGGGGATAGAGCAGGAGCCTTCTAATCTCTTGGTCGCAGGTTCGAATCCTGCCGGGGGCGCAGGGAAATCCGGTCGAGACGACCGCTGTCAGCAGTGCCGCAGCGCGTCGACGGCGTCATCCGCGCGCCAGAACTCGCCGATCAGCCGGAAGCCGCCCGTCGCCAGGTGCAGCCGCTCCGCGCGGTAACGGAGGCCCAGAGGGTCGGCCACCACCCGCAGATGGCCGAGGACGTGATCGCGGCTGTCCTGGACACGCCACAGGTGATCGGCGGCACGGACGAGATGTTCTCGGCGCGATGCGAGCGGCGGTGCGGCGAGGGGCACTCCGGGAGCGGGGATCGAAGCGGTGGTGGCGGTCATGGTCTCTCCTTCCATGGTTCGAACGTACGACCGACCACCGACATTTGCCCGGGCCCCGGTATCCGCGGATGACCTGGCCTCTTCTGCACAATACACCGCCGCTCGAGCCTGTCCACGGATCACGGGATCGCGTCCCCGCCACCTGCTCTGCGCGGTGCACGCTGGAGGGCATCCGGCCGCCGAGCCGGCAGCGAGAGGACGAACAGATGATCGACACGGTGACCGTCGTCGGGAGAGTCGCGACGGAGCCCACACCCGGGCGGACGAGCGCAGGAGTGCCTGTCACGAACTTCCGGCTGGCGAGCACGCACCGGCGCTTCGACGCTGCGAGCGGTTCGTGGGTGGACGCAGGGACCAACTGGTTCTCGATCGCGGCTTTCCGTCAGCTGGCGGAGCACGCGCGGGCATCGCTGCGGGTCGGGGACAGCGTCATCGTCTCCGGACGGCTCCGGGTGCGCCCGTGGGAGAGCAACGGGAAGCAGGGGACGAGCGTCGACATCGACGCGGACACGATCGGGCATGACCTCCGGTGGGGGACCACGGCATATCGGCCGAGCGCCAGGCCCTCACCGGCGGAGGAGGGGGAGAGCGGTGACCTCTCGACGGCGGATCACGAGGTGCGCGGCGCGTGGGATCAGCCAGCGGAGAGCGAGGCGGCTTAGACTCTGCTCGTGCTCCGATCGGTCCTCCCGTCCCGCGCTGCGGCGCTCGTGCTCGTCGCCGGTGTCTCGGCCGCCGTCCTCGCCGGATGCGCGCCGGAGCCCGCGGCCACGCCGACTCCCACGGTGACGACCACCGCCGATCCGACGCCGTCCGCCGCTCCGGCTCTGGTGCCGGACGGGAGCGCCGAGGACAACCTCCCCGTCTTCACGGCGGTGGCGGAGCGGGTCTGGGGGACGGAGCAACGCGGGGAGGGGCGCGCGTACGTCGACGGTCTCGTCGCGGCGGGATTCGATCGGGACGCCATGCAGCTCACGCCGGACCAGTCGACGGTCGGGAACCCGGCGGAGAGCATCCAGTTCTCGGTCCGCTGGGGCGAGGAGGAGTGCCTGATCGGACAGGTCGGTCCCTCCACCGGTGCCGTCGTGACCACGGTCATGCCCCAGCTCGCCGGCGGGCGGTGCCTGGTGGGCGCGACGCGGCCGATCGACTGGTGACTCGCGTACACAGATAAGCCCACTCGCGGCCGGTAGGCTGGAGTGTCGATCTTCGACGCCAACAGAAGGAGCGGTTTTCGGTGGCTGAGTACATCTACTCCATGGTTCGTGCGCGCAAGGCGGTGGGCGAGAAGCTCATCCTGGACGACGTCACGATGGCGTTCCTGCCGGGCGCGAAGATCGGCATGGTCGGCCCCAACGGCGCCGGAAAGTCGACGATCCTCAAGATCATGGCCGGGCTCGACACCCCGTCCAACGGTGAGGCCAAGCTCTCGCCGGGGTACTCCGTCGGCATCCTCATGCAGGAGCCGGAACTCGACGAGTCGAAGACGGTCCTCGAGAACATCCAGGACGGCATCGCCATCAAGGCCAAGGTCGACCGGTTCAACGAGATCTCCGCGCTGATGGCCGATCCGGACGCCGACTTCGACGCACTCCTCGCGGAGATGGGGACGCTGCAGGAGGAGATCGACGCGGCGGACGGCTGGGACCTCGATTCCCAGCTCGAGCAGGCGATGGACGCCCTCCGCACCCCGCCCGGCGACGCGGCCATCGCTCCGCTCTCCGGTGGCGAGAAGCGCCGCGTGGCGCTGGCCAAGCTGCTGCTGCAGAAGCCCGACCTGCTGCTCCTCGACGAGCCCACCAACCACCTCGACGCGGAGAGCGTGCTCTGGCTCGAGCAGCACCTCCAGTCGTACAAGGGCGCCGTGATCGCCATCACCCACGACCGGTACTTCCTCGACCACGTGGCCGAGTGGATCGCCGAGGTCGACCGCGGACGCCTCATCGGCTACGAGGGCAACTACTCCACGTACCTGGAGAAGAAGGCCGAGCGCCTCGACATCCAGGGCAAGAAGGACGCCAAGCTCGCCAAGCGCCTGAAGGACGAGCTGGACTGGGTCCGCTCCAGCGCGAAGGGGCGGCAGACGAAGTCGAAGGCGCGTCTGGCACGGTACGAGGAGATGGCGGCCGAGGCGGAGCGGACGAGGAAGCTGGACTTCGAGGAGATCCAGATCCCCGCCGGTCCTCGACTCGGTAACGTGGTCATCGAGGCCAAGAACCTCAAGAAGGGCTTCGACGGCCGGTCGCTCATCGACGGTCTGAGCTTCAGCCTTCCGCCGAACGGCATCGTCGGCGTCATCGGCCCGAACGGCGTCGGAAAGACGACCCTGTTCAAGACCATCGTCGGGCTGGAGCCCCTGGACGGCGGCGATCTGAAGATCGGCGAGACCGTCAAGATCAGCTACGTCGACCAGTCGCGGTCGTCGATCGACCCGAACAAGACCCTGTGGGAGGTCGTCTCCGACGGCCTGGACTTCATCACGGTCGGCAAGACCGAGATCCCGTCCCGTGCCTACGTCTCGAAGTTCGGTTTCAAGGGCCCGGACCAGCAGAAGAAGGCCGGCGTGCTCTCCGGTGGTGAGCGCAACCGTCTGAACCTCGCGCTCACCCTCAAGGAGGGTGGCAACCTGCTCCTCCTCGATGAGCCGACCAACGACCTCGACGTCGAGACGCTGAGCTCCCTGGAGAACGCGCTGCTCGAGTTCCCCGGCTGCGCGGTGGTCATCACCCACGACCGGTGGTTCCTCGACCGGATCGCGACGCACATCCTCGCCTACGAGGGCACGGACGAGAAGCCCGACCAGTGGTACTGGTTCGAGGGCAACTTCGAGGCCTACGAGCAGAACAAGATCGAGCGTCTCGGCCCGGACGCGGCGAAGCCCCACCGGTCGACGCACCGCAAGCTCACCCGCGACTGAGGCGGCCATGAGCACCGACTCGCCGGGTTCCCGCCTGCACATCCCGATCCACCTCCGTTGGGGCGATCTGGATGCGTTCAACCACGTCAACAACACCTCGATGCTCAAACTGCTCGAGGAGGCGCGCGTCCGCGCGTTCTGGCGTGCGGGGCCCGGCGAGGAAGCGCCGTCCACCGCTGTCCTCGACTCCGGGATCGAGGAAGGGATCCTGACGCTCATCGCGCGGCAGGAGATCGAGTACCTCGCTCCGGTTCCGTACCAGCGGCGCCCACTCGAGGTGCAGATGTGGTTCGGGAAGCTCGGCGGGTCCAGCGTCGAGGTCTGCTACGAGGTGCACAACGACCCCGCCGCCGAGCCGCGTGAGCTCTACGCGCGATCCACCGCGATCATCGTGCTCGTCGACGCGGGCACGGGACGGCCGACACGCCTGACGGCGGAGATGCGCGAGGCGTGGGAGCCGTACGTCGGTCCCTCCATCGAGTACGCACACCGCTGAGCACAGCGTCAGCGATCCTCGGGAACCCGGATCATGATCTCCTGCGCGACGCTCGCCACCAGGGTGCCCTCTCGGGTGTAGACCCGGCCTGTCGCCAGACCGCGACCGCCGCGGGCGCTCGGCGACTCCTGCACGTAGAGGAGCCATTCGTCCACGCGCGCCGGACGGTGCCACCACATCGCGTGGTCCAGACTCGCGACCTTCAGCCCAGGGAGCGACCAGGACACCCCGTGGGCGCGCAGGATCGACTCCTGGATCGTCATGTCACTGAGGTAGGCGAGTGCGGCACGATGCAGCCGCTGGTCATCGGGGAGCGGGGCCCGAAGTCGCATCCACACCGCCTGCCGCGGAACCCTCTCATCGTCGTTCGGCAGATAGAGCGGGGAGTCGACGTGCCGGATGTCGGCGGCACGCTCGCTCAGCATGCGCCGTGCGCCGCCGGCGAGGCCGGGCACACGGTCCTCATCGGGAGCGAGGTCTTCCGGGACGGGCACACCGGCGGGCATCGGCTCGGCATGCTCCACCCCGGGGTCGGCATCCTGGAACGAGGCGATCATCGAGAAAATCGGCACCCCGTTCTGGTACGCCTGGGTGCGGCGGGTGGAGAACGAACGTCCGTCGTGGATGCGGTCGACGGCGATGGTGATGCCCTGGCTCGCATCGCCGGGGCGGAGGAAGTAGCCGTGCATCGAGTGGACGGCGCGGTCCTCCGGGAGCGTGCGCTCCGCGGCCACGAGGGTCTGCGCGAGCACCTGTCCGCCGTAGATACGACCGCTCGGCATCGGGTGCGATGAGCCGGTGAAGATGTCCTCGGTGGTCCGCGCCTGGGTGGCGTCGAGGTCGAGGACGTCGAGAAGACGCTCCACGGTCTGGATGGCGTGCTCTTCGGCGCTCATGTGTTCCCCTCCGCAGCCCCGGGTCGCCGCTCGTTGGTAGTTTAGAACGCGTGACCCCTCAGCTCCTGCTCGCCGATCCGGACACGGCGAAGGATGTCCTCACGTTCACGGGCCGCGCGGCCCGGGTGTCCGACGAGGGTGTGCGTCTCCAGGCTCATCAGGGCGTCCTGGCGCTCACCACGGCGGTCCTCGCGCCTCAGGGGCTCTTCGATCAGACGCCGACGATCCTTGCCATGCGCATCGTCCGTGCCGACCCGGAGCTCGAGTGCGACCTCGTGATCGACGCCCTGAGCCCGACGGACGACCCGCAGCGCCTCGGGCTGCCGGAGACCGCTCTCTCGCCTGCGTGGGCCGGTGTCGCGCCGCCACGACAGGGATGGGCGCTGGAGTCGACGCTTCCCGCCTCCGTCGTCGCACAGCGCGCGCAGTGGGGCATCTCCGCGGTCGCGCACGGCGCAGGACCGGGATCCGGCGAAGAGGCGGTGCGCGCGCTCCGCGCGGCGATCTGGGGCGAGCCGGACGACGACCTCGCCGGCCTGCCGCGAGGCGTCGCGTTCGCCGCAGACGCGCTCGGCTTCATCTCCGGTGAAGAGGATGTGCCCGTCACGCGTTCCGGTCGTTGGACGCGGCTCGCGTTCCGCCGCGGCCATGTGCTCGCGCGCGGTCCCGTGGCCTCCGGGCTGACCGGCGTGCGAGCCACCGGCACCCGGGCCTGACGGGGGCACGGGACCGGCGGGCAGCTCGGGATCAGCCGAGGGCAGCCGCTGCGCGTCCGGCCTGACGGCCGGAGAACAGGCACCCGCCGAGGAACGTGCCCTCCAGGGCTCGGTAGCCGTGCGCGCCTCCGCCGCCGAAGCCGCTGGCCTCGCCCGCGGCGAAGAGACCGGGAATCGGCGCGCCGCTTCCATCCAGGGCGCGACCGTCGAGATCCGTGTTGATCCCCCCGAGGGACTTCCTGGTGAGCACGTGCAGCTTGACGGCGATCAGCGGCCCGGCGGAGGGGTCCTGGAGCCGATGCGGGGCCGCGGTGCGGATGAGCTTGTCGCCGCGGTAGGCCCGCATCGAGCGCAGCATGCCGATCTGCGGGTCCTTGCTGAACTCGTTGACCATCTCCCGGTCGCGGGCGACCACCTCGCGACGTACGGCGTCGATGTCCAGGAGCTCGCCCCCGGGGTGGGCCGCCATCTGCTCCAGCAGCGACTCCAGGTCGTTCTCGACGATGAAGTCCTCGCCTTCGTCGAGGAACGACTGCACGGGCCCCGTCGGCCCTTTCGCGAGGCGGGATTTGAGGAGCAGGGCCACGTCCTTCCCCGTGAGGTCCGGGTTCTGCTCGCTGCCGGACAGGGCGAACTCCTTCTCCACGATCTGCCGCGAGGTCACGAACCAGGAGTGGTCGTGGCCCGTCCGCCGCAGGTGCTCGAGCGTGCCGAGGGTGTCGAAGCCGGGGAAGAGCGGCACGGGGAGCCGGTGTCCGGTCGCGTCGAGCCACAGTGACGAGGGCCCGGGCAGGATGCGGATGCCGTGCTGCGGCCACACCGGGTCCCAGTTCGTGATGCCTTCCACGTAGTGCCACATCCGGTCGCCGTTGATGAGGCGGGCTCCGGCGGCGGCGCTCACGGTCTGCATCGAGCCATCGACATAGGCCGGCACGCCGGAGAGCATGTGCGCCGGGGGAGTGCCGAGGTGCGAGGGCCAGGCCGCGCGGACGAGGTCATGGTTTCCGCCGATGCCCCCGGAGGCCACGATCGTCGCCGTCGCGTCGATCTCGAACGCGCCGATCACGTCTCGGGACGAGGGGACGCCCCGGGCGGAGCCGTCCGACGCCAGCACGCTCCCGCGCGCACCGGTCACGCGTCCATCGGTGAGGATGAGTTCCTCGACGCGGTGTCGGGCGAGGACGGTGAGCCGTCCCTCGCGCTCTCCCTGCTCGACGGCGGCCGCGAACGGCGCGACGATCCCCGGCCCGGTGCCCCACGTGATGTGGAAGCGAGGGACCGAGTTCCCCGGACCGAGGGCGCCGTAGCCGCCGCGCTCGGCCCAGCCGACCACCGGGAAGAAGCCGACACCGCGGGCGCGGAGCCACGAGCGCTTCTCGCCGGCCGCGAACTGCAGGTAGGAGTCGGCCCAGCGCCGTGGCCACTCGTCCTCGGGGCGGTCGAATCCGGCGGTGCCGAACCAGTCCTGGGTCGCGAGCTCGAGCGAGTCGGTGATGCCGAGGCGGCGCTGTTCCGGAGAATCCACGAAGAACAGCCCGCCGAAGGACCACCACGCCTGCCCGCCCAGGTTCGTCCGCGGTTCCTGGTCCACGATGACGACCCGACGCCCGGCCTCGAGGGCCTCCGCGGCGGCGACGAGACCCGCCAACCCCCAACCGATCACCAGGACGTCTGCGGTCGGGGGTGTGGTCGTCATGGGGTCTCCGTTGATTCCTGACGGGAGCGGGTCTCCAGGGTCGTGCGCCCCTGCGGTGCCGTGCCGATGCCGGACGGCTCGAATGTGTTCACCATGGCATAGGCGGCGCGCTCCAGGTAGTCCCAGAGAGTGGTTTCGTGCAACGGGGACAACTGCGCCTCGTCCACGGCGGTGCGCATGTGACGAAGCCAACGATCCCGGGCGTCGGGGTCGACCCGGAAGGGCATGTGACGCATCCGCAGGCGGGGATGGCCGCGGGTCTCGCCGTAGGTGCTCGGGCCGCCCCAGTACTGCTCGAGGAACAGGAGCAGGCGCTCCTCGGCCGGACCGAGGTCCTCCTCCGGGTACATCGGCTTGAGCACGGGGTCGAGGGCCACCTCGCGATAGAACACCGAGACGATCTTCGCGAACGTCTCGCGCCCACCGACCTCGTCGTAGAACGTCACTTGTCTGCACTCCCGTCGCCGCCGGTGTTCTTCTTGCGCCGCCAGATGCCGCGATCCGGGATGACGGGCACCCCGGTGACGGCGTTGGGGCGCGTCTTCGGCGGGTTGGCGCCCCGGACGCGGCGCGCACCCTCCAGTCCGGTGGGCACGACGTCCGCGAGACGCGGCACGTCGATCTCCTTCTCCAGCAGAGCGGCCCGGAGACGGCGTCGGAGCTCCTGCGCCACGTCGTCGCGCGCGTTCGCCCTGGTCTTGATGACGGCGCGCACCACGAGGGCGTCCCCGTCCACCGACTCCAGGCCCCACAGTTCCGGCTTCTCCACGATGCGGGTGCGCCACTTCGGGTCTTTCGCCAGGCCCTGCGCCGTCTCCAGCAGGATGTGCTCGACCTGCTCGAGGTCGGAATCCGGCGCCACACCGATGTCGACGATGGCACGTGCCCAGCCCTGCGACATGTTCCCGATCCGGGTCACTTCGCCGTTGCGCACGTACCAGAGGGTCCCGTTCACGTCCCGCACCTGGGTCACGCGCACACTGACGTACTCGACGACGCCGCTCGCCAGCCCGAGGTCGACGACGTCGCCGATGCCGATCTGGTCCTCGGCGACGAGGAAGATGCCGTTCAGCACGTCTTTGACGATGTTCTGGGCACCGAAACCGAGGCCGGCACCGACCGCCGCCGTGAGAAGGGTGAGCGATCCGAGGAGAGCATTGTCGATCGCGTTGACGATGAGGATGATCGCGACGATCACGAGCATCACGTTGACGATGTTCTGCAGGATGGTGCCGAGTGTGCGCGTGCGCTGGACCAGCCGCATGTCGGCCAACGGGGAGCGTTCCAGCGCCTGCGTGTCGTCGACGGCGGCCTTGTTCTTGGCGGTGTCGACGATGCGGTGCACGACCCGCCTGATCACCCGGCGCAGTACGAGCGCGATGAGGACGCAGGCGCCGATGATCAGGGCGATCTGGAGGAGCTTGCCGCCGACCTTGGTCAGCAGCGCGAGCATGTCCACCACCCACGGGGGGAGTTCGGCGGGCGTCGGCGTGGGGGTCGTCTCAGCGGATATCAGCATCGTCTCGATGGTACCGAGAGGGCCTCTGCGCCGGCTGGAAGAGCGGCGGCAGAGGCCCGTGTCGGTGGTGGAGGGTCAGTCCTCGGCGTCGCGGGACTGCGCGGCGAGGGCACGCTCCACGTCCGCGAGGTTCTCCAGCACGAGACGGCGCAGAGCGGGCGGCGCGTCCTGGTGCTCGGAGAGCCAGCCCCGCGTCGCGTCGCGCAGCGCGACGTCGGCGAGAGCGGTGGGGAAGAGCCCGACGATCAGGTACTGCGCGATCTGGTAGGTCCGCGACTCCCACACCGGCAGGAGCATGTCGAAGTACTGCGGCACGAAGGCGCCGAGCACCTCCGCACCCGCCGGGTGGACGAAGCCGAGCGCCGCCGAGCGGACGATCGTGTTCGGGGCGTCGTCGCGCGCGATCAGCGCATCCCAGGCCTCCTGCTTCGCGGCCGCGTCCGGAAGAGCGGCGCGCGCCTGCGCGGCGAACTCCGCACCCTTCGCGGTGTTGTCGACGGCGAGCGCGGCGTCGATGGCACCGGCGTCGGTCGCGCCGATCGTCGCGAGGCCGACGAGGAGCTGCCAGCTCAGGTCGGCGTCCACCTCGAGCCCGGGGAGAGTCTCCTCACCCGAGCGCAGACGCCCGACGATGCCGGCGTGCTCCGGCGTCACCAGGTTGTTCGCGAAGGCGGTGACGAACTGGAGCTGGCTGTCGCTGCCGGCCTCCGCCGACTCGGCGAGTGCCCAGAGGCCATCCGCCACCTTCAGCCGTGCCGCTTCGCGCTCCGCCGGGGCGACGTACAGGGTCGCGGCCGTGCGCAGCTGCGCGAGGGTGGTGCGGACCGTGGTGGACTCGGTCTCCCGGCCGATGTTGCCGAGAACGAGGTCGATGTAGTCGGACGCCGCCGTCTCCGCGTCGCGGGTCTGGTCCCAGGCTGCTCCCCAGACGAGCGAGCGGGCGAGGGGGTCGTGGATGTCGGCGAGGTGGGCGATCGCCGTCGCGAGCGACTTCTCATCGAGACGGATCTTCGCGTACGCGAGGTCGTCGTCGTTGAGGAGGATGAGGTCGGGACGGTCGAGGCCCTGGAGCTCGGGGACCTCGGTGCGGTCGCCGTCCACGTCGACCTCGATGTGATGGGTGCGCGTGAGCGCGCCGTCCTGCAGCGAGTAGAAGCCGATGCCGAGACGGTGCGGACGGATGGTCGGGTAGTCGGCCGGAGCCGTCTGGGTGATGGCGAAGCGCGAGATCCTGCCGTTGTCGTCCTCGGCCACGACGGGCTCGAGGGTGTTCACACCGGCCGTCTCCAGCCACTTCTTCGACCACGTGCCGAGATCGCGGCCGCTCGTGGCCTCCAGCTCCGTCAGGAGGTCGCTGAGCTCGGTGTTGCCCCAGGAGTGCTTCTGGAAGTACTGCGAGACACCGGCGAAGAACGCCTCGATGCCGACCCACGCGGCGAGCTGCTTGAGGACCGAGCCGCCCTTGGCGTAGGTGATGCCGTCGAAGTTGACCTGCACGTCTTCGAGGTCGTTGATCTCGGCGACGATCGGGTGCGTGGAGGGGAGCTGGTCCTGGCGGTAGGCCCAGGTCTTCTCCATCGCGTTGAAGGTGGTCCAGGCCTCGGTCCACTCGGTCGCCTCGGCCGTCGCGATGGTGGACGCCCACTCCGCGAACGACTCGTTGAGCCAGAGGTCGTTCCACCACTTCATGGTGACGAGATCGCCGAACCACATGTGGGCGAGCTCGTGCAGGATCGTCACGACGCGACGCTCCTTGACGGCGTCGGTCACCTTGCTGCGGAAGACGTACGTCTCGGTGAACGTCACCGCTCCCGCGTTCTCCATCGCGCCGGCGTTGAACTCGGGGACGAAGAGCTGGTCGTACTTGGCGAACGGGTACGGCACGCCGAACTTGGACTCGAAGTAGGCGAAGCCCTCACGGGTCTTGTCGAAGATGTAGTCGGCGTCCAGGTGCTGCCAGAGGCTCTTGCGTCCGTAGACGCCGAGCGGGATCACGCGGCCCGAGGCGCTGGTGAGCTCCGAGAAGGTGGCCTCGTACGGTCCGGCGACGAGAGCCGTGATGTAGGAGGAGATCCGGGGCGTGGGCTCGAAGCCCCAGGTGGCCGAGACACCATCGTCGTGGACGATGGGCTCCGGGGTGGGGGAGTTGGAGACGACCTTCCACTCCGCGGGGGCGGTCACCGTGAACTGGAAGGTGGCCTTGAGGTCGGGCTGCTCGAAGACGGCGAACACACGACGGGAGTCGGGCACCTCGAACTGCGAGTAGAGGTACACCTCGCCGTCCACCGGGTCGACGAAGCGGTGCAGGCCCTCGCCGGTGTTGGTGTAGAGGCAGTCGGCGTCGACGACGAGGACGTTCTCCTCCTGCAGCCCGGCGAGTGCGATCCGGGAGTCGGCGAAGACCTCGCGGGGGTCGAGCTGCTCTCCGTTGAGCGAGATCTCGCGCACGTCGCGGGCGATGAGGTCGATGAAGGTGAAGCTGTCGGGGGACGCGGAGAAGCGCACGACGCTCCGGGAGCCGAAGACCTCGGCGCCCTTGGTCAGATCGAGGGCGACCTCATAGGAGTGCGTGTCGACGACGTCGCGGCGCGCCTGCGCTTCGATTCGGGTGAGGTTCTCTCCAGGCAAAGCTGTACTCCCAGGGGTGAGGGGATGTAACCGGGGGTCGGCGCAGTTGGCGCCGACGGCAACCATGACAGCCTACGCCAGAGCGACGCGCGCGCCGTCGATCCTCACGAACCGGGGATAGTCACGGTCGTGCGGACGCTCGTCGTCCGCGGAGGTGGGAAGATGGAGGGGTGACCGCGATCGAGCCGAATGTCGTTCCCTTTGCCTCGCCCGCCGCTGCCGGCGGCGACCCCTATGTGACCACGCCCGTCGCCTACGACGCCATCCTCTTGGCGAGCTTCGGCGGCCCGGAGGGCCAGGAGGACGTGATCCCCTTCCTCCGGAACGTGACGCGCGGTCGCGGCATCCCGGACGAGCGGCTGGAGGAGGTCGCGCACCACTACCGTCACTTCGGCGGCGTGAGCCCGATCAACGGCCAGAACCGCGTGCTCAAGGAGGCGCTGGAGAAGGCGCTCGCGGCCCGGGGGATCGACCTCCCGGTGTACTGGGGCAACCGCAACTGGGGTCCGTACCTCGAGGACGTGCTGCCCGAGGCATCCGCCAACGGTCACACCACCCTCCTCGCGTTCGCCACGAGCGCGTACAGCTCGTTCTCGAGCTGCCGCCAGTACCGCGAGGACTTCGCCCGCGTACTGACCGACACCGGCCTCGGCGAGACGGTGACCATCGACAAGATCCGCCCCTTCTACGACCACCCCGGCTTCGTCGAGGCCTTCGAGGCGGGCGTGCGGGAGTCGGTGCAGGGTTACCTCGACCAGGGTTTCGCGCCGACCGAGATCCAGGTCCTCTTCTCCACGCACAGCATCCCGACCGCCGACGCCGAGCGCTCCGGCGCCCGCGACATCGACTGGGGCGAGGGCGGGGCCTACGCCGCGCAGCACCTCGCCGTGTCGGAGTGGACGATGGAGCAGGTGCGGGCGGCCGTCCCGGGAGCCGCCGGCGTGCCCTGGGAGCTCGTCTACCAGTCCCGTTCGGGCCCCGCGTCGCAGCCCTGGCTGGAGCCCGACGTCTGCGACGTGATCGCGGAGCTCCCGGCGCGCGGTCGCAAGGCGGTCATCGTGGTCCCCGTCGGCTTCATGAGCGACCATATGGAGGTCCTCTGGGATCTCGACACCGAGGCCGCCGAGGCCGCGGAGGAGGCGGGCCTCGCCTTCGTCCGCACGCCGACGCCCGGTGTCCGCGAGGCTTTCGTGGAGGGCATCGTCGACCTCATCGAGGAGCGCCTGCAGGGTCGCCCGAACGCGGAACGTCCGCACGTCACCGATCTGCGCGGCGCGTTCGACGTCTGCCGTCCCGGGTGCTGCGAGAACGTGCGCGCGGGGTTCAAGCCCGCGGCAGCCGGCATCGCCCCCTGAATCGAGGACAGAGCGGATCCTAGGATGGAGACCATGCGCATCCACATCGCCACTGATCACGCCGGACTCGAGTTCTCGACGCGGCTGCAGGAGCACCTCCGCGCCGCGGGGCACGAGGTGATCGACCACGGTCCGGTGGAGTACGACGCGCTCGACGACTACCCGGCCTTCTGCATCCGGGCGGCGCAGGCCGTCGTCGTGGATCAGGCGACAGGGGTGCCGGCGCTCGGCGTCGTCTTCGGGGGCTCGGGCAACGGCGAGCAGATCGCCGCGAACAAGGTCGCCGGGGTCCGCGCGGCGCTCGTCTGGAACCTCTCCACGGCCGAGCTCGCGCGGGAGCACAACGACGCGAACGTCATCTCCATCGGAGCTCGCCAGCACACCTACGACGAGGTCACGGCGTTGATCGACCGGTTCATCGCCACGCCGTTCTCCGGCGACGAGCGGCACGTCCGGCGCATCGGACAGATCGCCGATTTCGAGCGCGACGGCTCGCTCCTCCCGGACCCCCGGGCCTGACATGCCCGAGGGACATTCCGTCCACCGCATCGCGCGCCAGTTCGATCGCAACTTCGTCGGCAAGACGATGAGCGCTTCCAGCCCGCAGGGACGCTTCGCCGAGGGCGCCGCGGTGCTCGACGGACGCCAGGCCGTGAGCGTGCAGGCCGTGGGCAAGCAGATGTTCCTCGAAGCGGAGGGTGACCTCTGGCTGCGCGTGCACCTCGGTCTCTACGGTGCCTGGGATTTCGCGGGGGAGATCCTCGTCGACCCCACCATCGCGTCGGCCAACGGCAGGATGGGCCAGACCAATCAGCGCGGCACCACTCTCGACGAGGCGATCCTCGACGACGCGGGGGAGAACTCCCTCGCCTCGATCGGGGCGCCGCGGCGCGCCAGGGTCCACGTGCGGATGTCCGAGCAGACCAAGGGGCTGACCGACGAGGTCGACGAATGGCCGCCGCCCGTGGTGGGTCAGGTGCGGCTGCGCCTCATGACCGACATCACGGTGGCCGACCTGCGCGGTCCCACCGCCTGCGTGTTGCAGACTCCCGAGGAGATGCTGGCGACGGTGGCCAAGCTCGGTCCCGATCCGCTCGTCGGCGATCCGGCGGAGAACGAGGAGCGGTTCGTCCGCGCCGTGCGGAAGAAGCCGACCCCGATCGCGCTGCTGCTGATGGACCAGGCGGTCGTCAGCGGCATCGGCAACGTGTACCGCGCCGAGATGCTCTACCGGCAGCGGCTGAACCCGCACACGCCCGGCCGCGACGTCCCGGAGGATGTCGTCAGGGCGCTCTGGCATGACTGGGTGCGGCTGCTGGCCATCGGCGTGGAGACGGGTCAGATGATGACCATGGACGGGCTGTCTCCCGAGCAGTACCGTGCAGCGATGGCGAGCCGCGACGACCGGCACTGGGTCTACCACCGTGCCGGTCTGCCGTGCCGGGTGTGCGGGACCGAGATCGCGCTGGAGGAGATCGGCGCCCGCAAGCTGTACTGGTGCCCGCGCTGTCAGGCCTGAGGGCGGGATCACCGGGGCTCCCGCCGCTCTAGGCTGGGATCCATGCGACAGAATCCGAGCTTCACGCTCGCCGACGTGGCCGAGATCCGCCGCGTCATCGACGCCAACCCGTGGGCGACGGTGGTGAGCGCACCCGAGGCGGGTCTGGTCGCCTCGCACTATGCCATCCTCCTCGACGACGACCGCGATGATCTGACCGTCGTGGGGCACGTGGGCCGCCCGGACGACGCCATCCACGGTCTCGGGCAGCGGGAGATCCTGCTCGCCTTCCAAGGGCCGCACGGGTACGTCTCCCCGGGCTGGTACGGCGACGTCCCCGCGGTGCCGACCTGGAACTACACCGCGGTGCACTTGTCGGGCGTTCCCGAGGTCCTCAGCACCGCGGAGAACCTCCGTGTGCTCGATGCTCTGGTCGCGCGATTCGAGTCGCGCGTGCCCGACCCGCGCCTGATGTGGGAGCGTCCGAACGACGCGGCCTTCATCGAGAGACTCGAATCCGGGACGGTCGGCTTCCGCCTCACCCCGACGAAGGTCGTCGCCAAGCGGAAGCTGAGCCAGAACAAGCCCGCGGAGACCATCGAGGCGGTGATCGCGGCGCTGCACGCCGAGGGGCCATACGAGAACGCCGCCCTCGCCGCGGAGATGCGTCGTGCGCAGGACGCACGGACGGGTGGCGGGGCGTGAGCGCCCTCGGCGACGAGGTCGGAACGGTCCGTGCCGTCCGCCCCGTGGGTCCGGGGCGGGAGTTCCTGCTGGATGATGAGCCGGTCGACCTCCACCTCGCCGACGGACGCATCGTCGACATCGCGCCGACCGGGGCCCTGCCGGCGCGGGGTGAGGTCATCGAGGCCGACGGTGCCTGGGCGGTGCCGGGGCTCTGGGACAACCATGTGCACACCGTGCAGTGGGCCCTCGCCGCGGAGCGCGTGCCGCTTGGCGCGGCGGACTCGGCCGCCGGGGCCGCGAGGTTGATGCGCGACGCGCCCGTGCTGCCGGACGGACGGCGGATCGGCACGGGGTTCCGGGACGCGCTGTGGCCGGATCGGCCATCTGTGGCCGCGCTCGATGCCGAGACCGGCGTCGTGCCCACCTACCTGATCAATGCGGACGTGCACAGCGTCTGGCTGAACTCGGCGGCCCTGGCGCGCGAAGGCTTCCGCGGGGACGACGGTCTGCTCCGCGAGGAGGACGCGTTCGAGATCTCCCGCCGGCTCAATGCCGTCGATCCTGCCCACAGCGATGAGGCGGTCATCCGTGCGGGGGCGGCCGCCGCGGCACGGGGCGTGACCGGTCTGGTGGACTTCGACATGGCGTGGAACGCCGATGCCTGGCCGCGACGGATCGTCGCGGGCTTCGCCGCGCACCGTGTCGAGTTCGCGTTCTATCCGGTGGATCTCGATCGGGCCATCGCCGCGGGCCTCCGCACGGGGGAGCACCTCGCGGTATCGGATCCGACCGGGCTGGTCGGATCCCTCGTGCGGGTCGGGTCGTTGAAGGTGATCAGCGACGGCTCGCTCGGCACCCGTACCGCGGCGTGCTCACACTCCTACCCTGGCGACCCCGCGAACTACGGGGTGCTGACGGTGCCTCCGGAGGAGCTCACGGCGCTGCTGACCACGGCGGCGGGCGCGGGGATCGAGGTCGCCGTGCACGCGATCGGCGATCGCGCCGTGACGGCGGCCCTCGACGCGTTCGGCGCTTCCGGTGCCACGGGGTCGATGGAGCATGCGCAACTGGTGCGGCACGCCGACCTCGCCCGATTCGCCCGGCTCGGGGTACGCGCGAGCGTCCAGCCCCAGCATGCCGTGGACGACCGCGACCTCGTCGAGCACCACTGGGCGGAGCAGACCGCGATCGGCTACCCCCTCGCCTCGCTGCTGTCGGCGGGGGCGGAGGTGCGCTTCGGCTCCGATGCGCCGGTCGCCCCGCTCGACCCCTGGCACGCGATCTCCGCGGCGGTCTGGCGCACCGACGACGACCGGGCCGCCTGGCATCCCGAGGAGCGGCTGACGCTGGATCAGGCCCTCGACGCGAGTGTCCGCACGTCGCTCCGTCCCGGTCAGAGCGCGGACATCGTGATCCTCGGGAGTGATCCTCGCACTGCTGACGCGGCGGGGCTCCGGACGATGCCGGTCGCCACGACGCTGCTCGGCGGTCGCCTCACGCACGTCGCCTGAGGCGGCGCGCACACGACGAAGGGCGGCCCCGGACCGGAGCCGCCCTTCGTCGTGAACGTGGTGTCAGGCCGCGATGTGCGACACGAGGAACCAGCGGTCCTTCTCCAGTCCGCGCTGGATCTCGATCGCCACGTCCTGGCTCGTGAGGTCGACGTCGTCGAGGCCTTCCACGGCCGCCTTCACATCGACGAGGATCGCGTCGATGTCGGCGATCACGGCACGGATCAGCTCGTCCGACTGCGCGAAACCGGCGGGAACGCCGGTGGCGCCGGCCTTCTCGGCGACGGCGTTCACGCGCGCGTCGATCGGCAGGCCCAGAGCGACGATGCGCTCGGCCGCGGTGTCGGCGAAGTCACCCGCGTGGGCGACGATCGTGTCGAGCAGCTCGTGCACGCCGACGAAGTTGGCGCCGCGGACGTGCCAGTGCGCCTGCTTGCCGTTGACGGTCAGCGCCTGGAGGCCGAGGACGACGGGGGAGAGGAACTGCGCCGCACCGGCGGCCACAGTCGGGTCGATGGCGGTGGTGGAAACGGTCTGGGCCTTGCTCATCTTCTTGCTCCTCCGAATGAAGTTCTCTGTCTGACGAGTACAACGTTACTCAGGCTCAGGCATTGCGCAAGGAAGCTGAGGCTCCACTCACTTCCGCGTGATTCCGGGGGAGTGAGGGTAGTCTCGCCTCATGAGCATCGCTGCCGGAGCCTCCGTCCTCGCCCTCCCGGATCGCACCCCCGAGCTCGACGACACCGCCTTCGTCGCGGACGGCGCCCGCATCGTCGGCGCGGTGTCGCTCGGAGCCGGCACCAGCGTCTGGTACAACGCGGTGCTTCGCGGAGACTCCTCGCCGATCGTCATCGGTGCTGGCAGCAACGTGCAGGACAACGTGTCGATCCACGTCGACGCCGGGCATCCCGTCCTCGTCGGGTCACGGGTGTCGATCGGGCACAACGCTGTCGTGCATGGCTGCACGATCGGTGACGGCTCTCTCATCGGGATGGGGGCCGTCGTCCTCAGCGGTGCCGTGATCGGAGAAGGCTGCCTGATCGCCGGCGGTGCGGTCGTGCTCGGTGGGACCGAGGTGCCGCCGGGGTCCCTGGTGGCAGGCGTTCCTGCGAAGGTGCGCAGGTCGCTCTCGGACGACGAACGCGCCTCGCTACTGGCGAATGCCGCGATCTACCTGGAGCATGCGGCCACGCACACGCAGGCGAGCGAGGCGTGAGCCCTCGCCCCGCTAGGCTGGGGCGGTACGGGGCGGTGGCCAAGCTGGTTAAGGCAGTGGGCTCATAACCCAACGATCGTCGGTTCAAGTCCGACCCGCCCTACTACCCGTCGCGTCTGTCGTAATCGTCGCGGCGCTCTCCTGTCTCTCCTCTGGAGGTCTCGACGCCCGTCAGCCTCCGGATCGGAGCAAGAGCCATGACGACCACGAGTGGGCCGAACGCGGAGACGCGTCGTCGGATCGAGGACGTGGGGCAGCTCGCGGTGCGTCTCGCGGTCGCGGCGAGTTTCGCCCTCGCCGTCGCCGATCGGTTCGGGCTCCTCGGCGGCCCGGGGGCAGATGGTGTGTCGTGGGGATCGTGGACGATCTTCCGTGCGTACACGGCCCAGCTCGTCCCGATCCCCGTCGACGTGGTGGTGGACACGGCGGCCGTGTCGGCGACGGCTCTGGAGACCGCCCTCGCTCTGTTGCTGGCCGTCGGGCTGTGGACCCGGATCGCGGCGGGAGTCGCCGCGCTGCTCACGGTGACGTTCGGCGTGACGATGCTCCTCTTCCTCGGACCGCTTGCACCGTTCCGATACCCGGTCTTCGTCTTCACGTCCGCCGCGATCCTGCTCGCCGGGCTGAAGCGCTACCGGTGGAGCATCGACGCGCTGCGAAAGGAGGTGCCGGGAGCGGGGAGAGACAACGATGCCCCCGGCACCAGGTAGACGGCGAATGCCTCTACAGACGGACGGACGCGTCGGAAGGGGAAGCGATCCGTCACAGGAGAGATGACGAGGTGACCGTTTCATGACGCCGTTTTCCGCAGGATCACGGCATATTGCGTGTGCCGCGAAGAACTCGTTCGGCCGAACCGCGTAACAGAATGCGCCGTTCTGCATCCCTTCCTGGGGACATCACTCGCGCGGAAGAAGCCATCCGCGCGAGTTCATCGATTATCTGGGGAGTCGAAAGTGCCAGTCATTCAGCATGCAATCAGATCGGGCGCGCGGGGAACGCGCCTGACGACGTTCGTGGGTGCTCTGCTCGCGATCTGTCTGGCGGCCCTTGCGGCCGTCATCGCGACGCCGGCTACGGCCCGCGCTGCGGAGGTGGCGGGGATCACCTCGTTGACCATCACCGAACCCACCGACCAGATCAAGGTCTGGGACCGGATCGCGTTCGAAGCGACCTGGGCGGTGCCGGACACGGCGACCGCGGGGGACACGTTCCGCCTCGCGTTTCCGACGAGCCCGAGCCTGACCGGGGTGCGGGATTCCTTCGCCCTGACGGCGCCGGACGGCCAGACCGTCGGAACCTGCGAGGTGTCGACCGGTGAGCTCGTGTGCACGCTCACGGACTACGTCGACAGCCACACCGACGTCAGCGGCACCCTGCACTTCCGTGCCAGGGCAGACGAGGAGACCACGCTGACGGAGATCCCGTTCACGACGGGCGGCGGGACCGTCGTTCCGGTCGACGTTCCCGGCGGGATCGGGCCGGTCCCGGAGTTCCCGGCGCCGACGACCCCGACCAAGTGGGGCGACGTGACGCTCAACGGTCGGAACATCGCGTGGGGTGTGAACATCCCGTCCTCCGCGTTGGCCGGGGAGACTCCGACGCTCACCGACACGTTCACGGCTGGCCTCGTGCTCGATCCCGCGTCCGTCACCGTGGCGTACGTACTCGCGAAGGACTGGGCGGGAGGCAAGTACACCGTGTCCACGGCGCTGCAGTCGGGCAGCGATTTCACCGTCACGGAGGTCAGCTCCGAGTCGTTCACGGTGACGGTGGACGCGCCGATCGTCGCCGACGCGATCTACGTGCTCCGTTACAAGACGGCTCTGCCCGCCGACGTCCGTCCCGGTGATGCGTTCCACAACACCGTGGCCGGCTCCCGGTGGGTCACCGAGAGCACACCGGTCATCTACTCCCAGGGCGGGGGAGATGGCGAAGGGGTGCTCCCGGTCGGCGGGTTCACCGTGACCAAGGAGGTCAAGGGTTCCGGCGCGGCTCTGGTCCCCGACGGTCGCGAGTTCCGGGTGGCCTACTCGTATCAGCGCGCAGGACAGACGGTGGAGGGCGAGCTCGCCTTGCGGTCTGGGGAGACCGATGGTCTGAAGGATCTGCCGGCGGGAACGGTCGTCACCTTGTCGGAGATCACACCGGAGGACGTCGACGGCGTGAGCTGGCAGGCGCCGGTCTTCTCCGGCACGGGCGTGGCGATCACCGATGGCGGTGCCACCGTCACGATCGCACGGGGCACGACGGTCGCGGTGACGCTCACCAACCCGACGACGGTCACGCCGCCGCCGGTCGGGGGCTTCACGGTGACCAAGAAGGTCACGGGTCCGGGGACGTCCCTGGTTCCTGCGGACCAGACGTTCACCGTGGAGTACTCGTACGAGCTCGCGGAGCAGACCGTCACCGGTGAACTCACGCTCCGCGCCGGGAAGAGCGAGGGACTCGCGGATCTGCCGGCGGGAACAGTCGTCACGCTCCGCGAGAAGGCGCCAAGCGCCGTGGAGGACGTCACGTGGAAGAGCCCGCGCTTCAGCGGCGAAGGAGTCGACGTCCGCGACGGCGGCGCGACGCTCACGGTCGCCGAAGACGCGACGGTCGCGGTGGTCCTCACCAATGGGACCGCCGTCACTCCTCCGCCCCCTCCGGGTGGCGCTCTCGCCCTCACTGGATCCGAGGGACCCGCCGGCCCGCTCGCCCTGGGAGCGCTGCTGCTGCTTGCGGGACTGACAGCGCTCGGCGTTCGCCATCGGATGGCAGGTTCGCGCGCCGGTGATTGAGAGCTAGGAGAGGCCAGGCAGATCGATCACGCGACGATTTCTTCGTCGTCGCGTGATCGATCGTGCCATTCGGCGTCTCATGGTCATCGAGGAGTCTCCCTCGATGACCACGCCGACGCCGCAGCGCGTCGGAGAAAGGCATCTCTCATGAACAAGACGCTCATTGCCCGTGCCTCTGCCGCCTTCGGCGTCGCGGCCGCTCTCTCGCTCGGTGGAGCGGCGCTCGCTCCCGCCGCCCACGCGGAGGCGACCCCTGCGGACCCGGCCGTGTCGAAGCCGTTGAGCACGGGCGTGCTCGCGCAGCGCGTCGGGCCCGCCTGTCTCTTCTTCCAGTACACGTTCAACATGAGTCCGACCGATCCCCAGGTGGGGGACACCGTGACGTACACCATGCAGTTCCTCAACAACGGCGAGGTGGACTCCACGAAGAGCGCGCTCGCGTTCCGCCTGGACGGACTCCTCGACGACTCGACCTGGGCGGCGTCGACGCTGGAAGCGACCTCGGGCCGCCCTTCCGCGGCGGAGAACACCGTCACGTGGAACGGGCCGCTCGACGCCGGAGACGATGTCGAGCTGCGCTTCACCGGCGTGTGGACCGGCGAAGGCGATGGGCTCGCGTTCCCGCGGGTCGAGTCCTACGGCTACGCGAGGTGAGCGCGGGTCGGAGTCCTGTTTTCCACGGTATCCGCGGCGACGTGGCGCGCTCGTCGTCGAGAGGCTGAACAGACACCGACCGAAAGGCAGCCATGCAGCTCTCCACGGATTCCGAAGCGATCGTCCGCGCCACCGCCGACGTCGTCGCCACCCACGCCGACGAGATCACGACCTTGTTCTATCGGCGGATGTTCGAGGCGCATCCGGAACTGCTGAACGTCTTCAATCGCGCGCATCAGGCTCAGGGGGATCAGCCGAAGGCGCTGGCGGCGTCCGTCGTGGCGTTCGCCGTCCACCTCATCGATCCGGACGCGCCGGACTTCTCCCCGGTGATGCGACGTATCGCCCACCGCCACGTCTCGCTGGGGGTATCGGCCCGGCAGTACACGATAGTGGGCCGCTACCTCCTGGCTGCTGTCGACGAGGTCCTCGGCGAGGCGGTCACCCCGGCTGTGCGCGCAGCCTGGGATGAGGTGTACTGGCTCTTCGGATGCTCGCTCATCGCGGAGGAGGCCCGCCTCTACGCGGAGGCGGGCACGGATCCGGACCACCCGTGGCGGCCGCACCGCGTCGTGGAACGCGTGGAGGAGGCCCGCGACGCGATCTCCCTCGTGCTGGAGCCGGTCGACGGTCACATACTGCCCCATCGCACCGGGCAGTATGTGGCCGTGGCCGTCGACCTCCCGGACGGCACCCGCCAGCCCCGCCAGTACACGATCTCTTCCGCGAGCGGCAGTGCGGCGCTGCGCGTCACAGTGAAGCGCGTGCGTGGCTCGGACGGCGCACCGGACGGTCAGGTCTCCACCTGGCTACATGAGAACGCCCACGTGGGGACGGTGCTCGACGTCTCCCAGCCCGCCGGGGATCTGCTCCTCGACGATTCTGATGACGCGCTGGTCCTGATCTCGGCCGGAATCGGCATCACGCCGGTCGCAGCGATCGTGGACGATCTCGCGCAGCGGCGTCCCGATCGGCCGGTGCACCTGTTCCACGTGGACCGGGAGCCGGAGACCCACGCTCTCGTCGCCGACGTGCGCGACCGTGCGCAGCGATTGAACGACGTGCGCGCGCTGACCTGGTACTCGGCGAGCGAAGCGGAGGGCTCGGCGGTGCGCTCCGGCCGGATGGACCTGGCCGACGTCGAACTCCCGCAGACGGCGCGGGTGTTCCTGTGCGGGCCGGTGCCGTTCATGCAGGCGATTCGAGGTGCCCTCGTGGCACGAGGCATCGCGCCGGAGCGCATCGAGTACGAGGTCTTCGGTCCGGATCGCTGGGCTCGTCAGCCGAAGTCCGGCGCTGCGTGAGCCTGCGTCGAAAGCTCTGAGTGCGGCCGTGTCAAGCCCCTCCTCGAGCCCGCGGGGAACTGGCATGCTCCCCGAGAGCGGCACCGCGCCGCGGGAACGGGAGAGACTATGAGCATCGGCAGCGGAATCGCGCTCTTCGTCATCGGAGCGATCCTCGTGTTCGCGATCAACGTCGACGTGCCGTGGGTCGACCTGGACATGGTCGGCTACATCCTCATGGGGGCCGGCGTGATCATCTTCCTCATCGGCATCGTGCTGCTCGCCCGTCGGCGCCGCACGGAGACGGTGTCGCGGACGTACGTCGACCCGGCGACCGGGGAGCCCACGACCCGGCGGTCCGTCAGCTCGAGCTCCGACGAAGGGCTCTGAACGGACGCAGACGGAAAGGAGAAGGGCCGCGGGAGAACCCGCGGCCCTTCTCGTCAGACGACGTCCGCGCCTTCGAGATGTTCCTCGACGAGGGTGATACCCCCGCTCGAGTTCGCGGAATGCGCGAGCTCCTCGATCCAGCGACGGCTCAGCTCGGGCGTCTCGGCCTCGTCGAAGACGAACCGGAGCGGGATCGACGGGTGCAGCCACAGGGTGGAACGGCCGGGAGCGTCGCCCTCCGGATGGCGCCAGGAGAGCGTGAAGCTCTCGTTCCGCCGCAGCTTCGTGGCGATGACGACCTTGAGGTGCGCGAGCGCGCGGTCTTCGATCTGGATCGGCGTCTGGGTGTCGCCGTAGTACAGGCTGCCCATCGTCAGCCGACCTTCGCGGCGGGGGCTGCGGGAATGTTCATGGCGCTCCTTGGGAACGTGGGGGGAAGACGGCAGACCGCTCCCGGGGATACTTGGACTCTAGCCAATTTGCGCACGACATCGTGCGCATCAGGACGACGCGCCGTCCGGTGCGAACAGAATATGCGCGCGGTGTCAGTCGGTCGTCACAGGGCGGTCAACACGGGCGGATTCCCGTACGCCTCGCGATACGCCACGGCGAAGCGGGAGACGTTGCTGAAACCCCACCGGCGCGCGACCGCGGACACCGACGCGCCCTTGCCGTGTCGCAGATCGCGGTGTGCGCCGTCGAGTCGGGCACGCCGCAGGGCCTCGTTCGGTGTCATGTCGAGCGCGCGGCGGAACGCGTATTGCAGGCCTCGGGTGGAGATGAAGGCCGCCGCCGCGACATCGTCCACCGTGATGGGCAGGTGCGCATTGTCCTCGATGAAGGCGAGAGCACGGCGCACCGAGGCCGGCGCCGCGGAGCGTTGGGCCGGACGGTGCAGCGACTCGCTGAACGTGGTGGGGAACGCCGACATGGTCAGCAGCAGGGCGTGGCGCTCGAGCTCGGCGGCGATGAGGGGGTCGGCGCCGTCCGGTCCGAACGAGCCGTCGATGTAGGAGAACATCCGCTCCCACCGTGCCCCGTCCTCCCGCGTGTGCGGAGCGAGCCCGGTGGCACGGAGCTCGAGGCGGTCGTCGCCAGTGATCTGCCTGATCGAGTCGCGGGCCGCCGCGCGATCGAACACGAGAGCACGGACGCGGGCGACCTGGTTCCACTTCGCCTCGACCCGGACGCCGTCCGTGAGCCACGGCTGACCGGCGTCGAGTCCTTGCCGGCCCGACCAGATCCGGGCGTCGGCGGCATCGACGCGACACACCAGCAGCTGATCCTCCGGCTCGGCACGGGAGTGCACCTGGGCCGCGAGTTGATAGCGGACGAGCGACATGGACGACGCCTCCACCGAGCGCCAGTCGAAGCGGAACCGGCGGGGGTCCACGTCCTGGAGGGTCGCCGAGGGCACGAACTGCTGCCAGGTGGACTCCACCTGCTCGATGTCCGTGGATGTGAACTGCACCGACATACTCCTTGCTGCGCCTCGTTCGGGGGTCCGGGGCTTCTTGGACACTAACCCACGCCACTGACAAGACGGTGGGGACGCCCCGGGGGTATCCACCGACCAGGCGGGAACGCCGATGCCTCGTAGACTCGGACCATGAGTGTGCCTTCCCCCTATGCGGAGCGATTGAGCCGGATTCCGGTGCAGCGCCAGGAGGTGGAGGTGCGCGGCGGAACGACGGCGTACTGGGTCTACGGTCCGGACGACGCTGAGACGACCGTCATCGCGGTTCACGGCTTCCGGGGTGAGCACCACGGACTCGAGTCGGTCATCGCCTTCCTTCCGGAGCTCCGCGTGCTCGCGCCCGATCTGCCCGGATTCGGGGAGTCCGCGCCGCTGCCCGGTCGTCGTCACGACCTGCAGGAGTACGCGGGGTGGTTGACCGACTTCGCCGCAGCCACGGCGCCGGGTGCCGTCATCCTCGGCCATTCCTTCGGCTCCATCGTGAGCGCGGCCGCCGTCGCCGGGGGACTGGAGACGCCGCGGCTGATCCTCGTGAACCCCATCGGCGCGCCGGCGCTCGAGGGTCCGAAGGGGATCATGACCCGGCTCGCCGTGCTGTACTACGCACTCGGCGCCCAGCTCCCGCCGCGGATCGGGACTGCGCTCCTGCGGAATCGTGTGATCGTCCGCGTGATGAGCATGACCATGGCAAAGACGCGGGACCCGGAGCTGCGCCGGTTCATCCACGACCAGCACGACACCTACTTCTCGCGGTTCTCCGATCGTGACGTACTGCACGACGCCTTCGTCGCGAGCGTCTCGCACGACGTCAGGGAGTTCGCCCCGGCAATCGACGTGCCCACACTCCTCATCGCCGCCCAGCGCGATGACATCACCCCGATCGAGGCGGAGCGGAAGCTGGTGACGCTCTTCCCCGACGCGTCTCTTGTCGAGATCGCCCAGGTGGGTCACCTGATCCACTACGAGACCCCGGCCGAAGCGGCCGGGGCGATCCGTCGGTTCCTCAGGATTCCCGTCGCGCGAGGCCGATGAGCCCGGCCACCCGGAACGGGATCACCTCACCCATGGCGAGCGAAGTCTCGGTCCGCTCCACACCTTCGATCGAGAGGATCCGGGCGTCCGTGTCGAACAGATGACGGGCGTCGCGGCACGCGACACGCGCCAGCAGATCGATGGAGCCGCTCAGGCCGTGCGCCTGGACGACCTCCGGAATGCGCGCCAGCTCGTTGATGATGCGGGGGAGTTCGGTCTGCCGGACGCCGATGCTGACGAACGCCTGCAGCGGGAACCCCAGGACGTCGGGGGAGAAGGCGCGCTCGTAGGAGAGGAAGACGCCGCTCTGCTCCAGCCGGGCCATCCGCGCCTGGATGGTGTTGCGCGACAGGCCCATGCGCTCGGCGAGAGCGACGATCGTCACGCGCGGGTCGTCGGCGAGGGCGGCGAGAAGCTCGAGGTCGATCCGGTCCAGTCCAGGCATAGTGCCAAACCCTAGCAGCGCGGCAGTGGAGAAAAATGAGCAACATGCTCAATAAGTAATGAGTTGCTTGAGCGAGGTGCTGACCGGACGTACCCTCAGACCATGCCGGTGATGACGCCGGCTCCATTGTGCGTCGCCCCACGAGGGCAGCCAGGGACGAGGAGGACGATGATGTCGCCGCAGACCACCCCCATCGCAGACACCGCCCAGGATCTGGAGCTCTCGGAGCGGATCCTCGCTCCGGACGGGACGCGTGTCTCGAACGCCCGCCTCGACCCGTTCGTCGCCGATGTCGACGCCGCGCAGCTGCGCGCCCTCCATCGCGACATGGTCATCCTCCGCCGCATCGATGCCGAGGGCGTCGCGCTGCAGCGCCAGGGGCAGCTCGGGCTCTGGGCACCCTGCCAGGGCCAGGAGGCCACGCAGATCGGCACCGCCCGAGCCCTCGATCCCCAGGACTACGTCTTCCCGAGCTACCGCGAGACCGGCGTGATCTACGCCCGGGGCGCCGAGCCGGGCGACTACGTGCGCATGTGGCGCGGCGAGGAGGGGGCAGCGTACGATCCTGCAGCCCTGCGGGTCGCTCCGCTGCAGATCATCATCGGCGCCCAGACCCTGCACGCGGTCGGCTACGCCCTCGGCATCCGGCACGAGAACGCGCCGGAGGTCGCCGTGACCTACTTCGGGGACGGGGCGACCAGTCAGGGCGACGTGAACGAGGCGATGATCTTCGCCGCGTCGTACCAGGCGCCGGTCGTGTTCGTCTGTCAGAACAACCACTGGGCCATCTCTGAGCCGGTCACGGTGCAGTCGCAGTATCCGATCGCGGGGCGTGCCCCCGGATTCGGGATCCCGAGCCTGCGCGTGGACGGCAACGACGTGCTCGCCTGCCTGGCCGCGATGCGCTGGGCGCTGGAGCACGCGCGCTCCGGAAAGGGGCCGGCGTACATCGAGGCGGTGACGTACCGGATGGGTCCGCACACCACCGCGGACGACCCCACCCGGTACCGGGACGAGGCCGAGCTGGAGTCCTGGCGGCGCCGCGACCCCATCGCACGCCTCGAGGCCTACCTCCGCGCCACCGGCGACCTCACCGCAGAGCACGTCGCCGAGACGCAGGCGGCAGCGGACGCCGTCGCCAAGGAGATGCGGGCGACCTGCCTCGGCATGGTCACCCGTCCGCCCCTGGCGGTCTTCGACGGCGTCTACGCCGAGCCGCACACGGGGCTGGAGCGGCAGCGCGACGAGTACGCCGCCTATCTCGCGTCGTTCGAGGGCGAGGCGTGACCATGACCGAACTCACTCTCGGCAAGGCGCTCGGCGCCGGTCTCCGCCAGGCGATGCGCGACGACGAGAAGGTCGTGCTCCTGGGAGAGGACATCGGCAAGCTCGGCGGCGTCTTCCGGATCACGGACGGCCTCCTCGACGAGTTCGGGGCGGCCAGGGTCATCGACACCCCCCTCGCGGAGTCCGGGATCGTCGGCACGGCCGTCGGCCTCGCCTTCCGCGGCTACCGCCCGGTCGTCGAGATCCAGTTCGACGGGTTCGTCTACCCGGCCTTCGACCAGATCGTCTCCCAGGTCGCGAAGCTCCACTACCGCACCCAGGGGCGCGTGAAGATGCCGATCACCATACGGATCCCGTGGGCCGGTGGCATCGGTGCCGCGGAGCATCACTCCGAGTCTCCGGAGGCATACTTCGCGCACACCGCCGGCCTGCGGGTCGTCGCCGTCTCGAACCCGGAAGACGCCTATCGGAGCCTCCGGCAGGCGATCGCCTCGGACGACCCCGTCGTGTTCTTCGAGCCCAAGCGGCTCTATCACCACAAGGGCGAGGTCGATCTCGAAGCTCCGCTCGCGGACGCGCCGCCGATGGGACTCGCGCGGGTCGTGCGCTCCGGGACGGACGTCACGGTCCTCACCTACGGGGCCATGGTGAGCACCGCGCTGCAGGCGGCGGAGGCGGCGGAAGACGAGGGCGTCGCCCTGGAGGTCATCGACCTTCGTTCCCTCTCGCCGGTGGACTACGACTCGGTCGCCGCCTCGGTGCGGAAGACCGGCCGTGTGGTCGTGGCGCACGAGGCCTCCCGGGAAGCCGGACTCGCGGCGGAGGTCATCGCGAGCGTGACCGAACGCTGCTTCGAGTACCTGGAGTCCGCCCCGCTGCGGGTCACCGGCCACGACGTGCCCTACCCGCCGGCGAAGCTCGAGAAGTACCATCTGCCCGACCTCGACCGGATCCTCGATGCAGTCGACCGCGTGATGGATCGCCCGCACAGCCTGACGGGAGCAGACGCATGATCGCCGAATTCCGCCTTCCGGACCTCGGTGAAGGTCTCACCGAGGCCGAGGTCGTGCACTGGCTCGTCGCGCCCGGCGACAGCGTCACGCTGAACCAGACCCTCGCCGAGGTCGAGACCGCCAAGGCGGTCGTCGAGCTGCCGTCGCCCTATGAAGGCACGGTGTCGACCCTGCACGCGGACGCGGGAGAGACCGTCGCCGTGGGAGCACCGCTGATCGCCTTCGACATCGAGGGGGAGGATCCGCCCCCGACGCCGTCCGGTGGCGAGCAGGAGGCTTCCCCGGAGAAGGCGCAGCCGAACCTCGTGGGCTACGGAGCCGCCCCGACATCGAGTGGACGCCCCGCGCGCCGGGCGCGGCGCCGGAGTGCCGCCCAGGTGGCCTCGGCGGCCGACACCGCCGTTCTCGAGGCGGCCCCGCACGACGCGACGCCGTCGGTCGCGGTCGAGCCCATTCTGGAGCGACCACGGTCCACCCCTCCGGTGCGCGCCTACGCGAAACGACGGGGCGTCGACCTCGTCCTCGTCGCCGCGGAGATCGGTGACCGCGTGATCACGAGGGCAGACGTGGATGCGTACGCGGAGCGCATCGGAGCGGATCCGTCGCGGCCCGCCCGGGCGCCCGAGCGCGTGACCACCGCGGCATCCGGAACCCTTCCGCCCGCGGAGGGGAGGCCGCGGGAGACGCGCATCCCGATCCGCGGGGTCCGCAAGCACACGGCGGCGGCGATGGTGCAGAGCGCGTTCACCGCGCCGCACGTCACCGTCTTCCACACGGTCGATGTGACCGCGACCATGGAGATGCTGGCACGCCTCCGCGACGACCGAGCGCTCGCGGAGCATCGGATCGGCCCGCTCGCCGTCGTCGCGAAGGCGGTCTGCCTCGCCCTGCGCCGTGCTCCGGGCCTGAACGCGCGGTGGGATGAAGAGTCCGGGGAGATCGTCGAGTACGGCTTCGTCGACCTCGGCATCGCCGCCGCGACCGAGCGTGGTCTCATCGTGCCGATGATTCGGGACGCGGAGCGGATGAACCTGGTGGAGCTGTCCGCAGCGATCCGTGCGCTCGCAGAGACCGCGCGTGCGGGGAAGACCTCGCCGGCCGAACTGGCCAGAGGTACGTTCTCGCTGTCGAACATCGGGGTGTTCGGGGTGGATGCCGGAACACCGATCCTCCCGCCGGGGCAGTCCGGCATCCTCGCGGTCGGCGCCGTGCGTCGGCAGCCGTGGGAGTACCGCGGGGAGATCGCGCTGCGTCAGCTCATGACGCTGAGCCTGTCCTTCGACCACCGCCTCGTGGACGGGGCCGAGGGTGCGACGTTCCTCAAGGACGTGGCCGACATCCTCGAGGATCCGGGGCGGGCGATGCTGCTCAGCTAGCGGCGCGCAGCGCGGCCTCGGCCATCGCGACCAGCACGGTCGCGGTGGCCGTGTGTCGTCTCGTCGCGGCTCGTGTGCTGTGCGGGGTCGAGTTGATGAGACCGAAGCACGCCTGCACGCGCAGCCGCAGCTCGTCGCGGTCCAGGGGTTCCGGACGATCGAGGGCGGCGAGCGCATCCATCCAGAGCTCGATGTAGGCGCGCTGCAGGCGACGGACCTCGGCGCGGTCGTCGGCGTCGAGGAAGGCGAGGTCCCGGTCCTGCACCTGGATCACCTCGGCGTTGCCGAGCGCGAACTCGACGTGGAAGCGGATGAGTCCGCGCATCCGCTCGTCGGCTGCCGTCGTCTCCGCGGATACGCGTCGTCCGCCCGCGACGAGGTCCTGACTGACCTTGACGAGGACCGCACCGAGAAGGGCCTGCTTCCCGGCGAAGTGGCGGTACACCGCGGGCCCGGACACGCCGACGGCGGCACCGATGTCCTCCAGGCTCACGCCGCTGTACCCGCGCGCGGCGAAGAGTCGTGCCGCGGCATGCAGAAGCGCGTCGGAGCGTTCCGCCTTGGCGCGGTCGCGGGCGGTGGCGGGGCTTGTCATCTCAGTTAATCCTCGCTAACCTGAATCAACGGGTTAGTGAACACTAACCGAGAATGCATGCAGCGCGCCAGGTTCCCTCCCGGCGCGACGTGGGTCGAGGAGGACGTCACGATGCCGGCAACCCAGGAATCGCTCGCCCAGCAGCTCCGCGACCGTCTCGCCGCGGCAGCGCAGGGCGGGCCGTCCGCCTCCCGTGAGCGCCACGTCGCCCGCGGCAAGCTGCTGCCGCGCGACCGGGTGGCGCGCCTCCTCGACGAGGACAGTCCGTTCCTCGAGGTCGCGCCGCTCGCGGCCGACGGCCTGTACGACGGCGAGGCACCCGGGGCCGGTGTCATCGCCGGCATCGGCCTGGTCCACGGCCGGCACGTGATGGTGGTCTGCAACGACGCCACCGTGAAGGGCGGGACCTACTATCCGCTCACCGTGAAGAAGCATCTGCGGGCGCAGGAGATCGCCCTCGAGAACCGCCTGCCCTGCCTCTACCTCGTCGACTCGGGTGGCGCCTTCCTTCCCCGCCAGGATGAGGTGTTCCCGGATCGGGAGCACTTCGGACGCATCTTCTTCAACCAGGCGCGGCTGTCCGCGCAGGGCATCCCGCAGCTCGCGGCGGTCCTCGGCTCGTGCACGGCCGGAGGCGCCTACGTTCCGGCGATGAGCGACGAGACCGTCATCGTCCGTGGACAGGGCACGATCTTCCTGGGCGGGCCGCCGCTGGTGAAGGCGGCGATCGGCGAGGTGGTCACGGCGGAGGAGCTCGGGGGAGGGGAGCTGCATGCCCGTCGCAGCGGCGTCGTGGATCACCTGGCCGACGACGACGAGCACGCCCTGGAGATCCTCCGCGACATCGTCGCCACGCTGCCGCCGCCGCTCGCCCCGGCCTGGGACGTCGGGGAGACTCGCGCTCCGGCGGAGCTCGGCTCCCTGTACGACGTGGTCCCCGTGGACGTCAACGCCGCGTACGACGTGCGCGAGGTCATCTCACGCCTTGTCGACAGCGACACCTTCCATGAATTCAAGGCCGAGTACGGCACCACACTGGTGACGGGTTTCGCGCGGCTGCACGGCCACCCCGTGGGCATCGTCGCGAACAACGGCGTGCTGTTCAGTGAGTCGGCGCTCAAGGGCGCGCACTTCATCGAGCTCTGCGATCAGCGGGGCATCCCCCTGCTCTTCCTGCAGAACATCACCGGGTTCATGGTCGGGTCCGACGCGGAAGCCGACGGCATCGCGAAGGACGGGGCGAAGATGGTCACGGCCGTCGCGACCACCCGCGTCCCGAAGCTGACCGTCATCATCGGCGGCTCCTTCGGAGCAGGCAACTACTCGATGTGCGGACGTGCCTACTCTCCGCGGTTCCTCTGGACCTGGCCCGCGAGTCGGATATCGGTCATGGGCGGAGCACAGGCCGCCTCGGTGCTCGCCACCGTGAAGGACGACCAGCTGTCGGCGCGCGGCGAGTCCTGGACCGCGGAGGAGCGGATGGCGTTCGAGGAGCCGATCCGGGCGCAGTACGAGGAGCAGGGCGAGCCGTACTACGCGACCGCGCGGCTGTGGGACGACGGCATCGTCGACCCGGAGCAGACCCGCGACCTCCTGGGCCTCGCTCTGGACGTCGTCGCCCGCAGCCCCCTGCCCGAGCCGCGCTTCGGCGTCTTCCGGATGTGAGCCCCATGTCGTACTCGCCTTCCTTCTCGTTCTCCTCGGTCCTCGTCGCGAACCGAGGGGAGATCGCCCGCCGGATCATCCGAACCCTTCGCTACCTCGGCATCCGCAGCATCGCGGTCTACAGTGACGCGGACGCGGACGCGCCGCACGTCCGCGAGGCGGATGCCGCCGTGCGGATCGGTCCGGCACCGGCGGGGGAGTCCTACCTCGACATCGACGCCGTCATCACGGCGGCTCGCGCCTCGGGGGCGGAGGCCGTCCACCCCGGGTACGGATTCCTCTCCGAGAGCGTCGGGCTCGCACAGGCGTGTGCGGAGAGCGGCATCGTCTTCATCGGCCCCACCGTGGAGGCCCTGCAGATCATGGGGGACAAGGCGCGAGCCCGTGAGCACGTGAGCCGCAGCGGCGTACCCGTGGTGCCGGGCTTCGACGCGCGCGGGCTGTCCGACGCGGAGATCCGTGAGGAGGCCGAGGCGGTCGGATTCCCCCTCCTCGTGAAGCCGAGCGCTGGCGGGGGCGGGAAGGGCATGGAGGTCGTCGCCGACAGCGCCGGTCTTCCCGGCGCCCTCGGATCCGCCCGACGCGTCGCGGCATCCGCCTTCGGCGACGATGCGCTCATCCTGGAGCGTCTCATCCGCCGACCGCGTCACATCGAGGTGCAGGTGTTCGGCGATGCGCACGGCACCGTCGTGGCGCTCGGGGAGCGCGAGTGCACGCTCCAGCGTCGTCACCAGAAGGTGATCGAGGAGGCGCCGTCCGCCGGGATCCCGCCCGCGACCCGCGACCGGCTGCTCGCGGCGGCGGTGCGGGCAGCGGAGAGCGTCGCCTACGTCGGAGCCGGCACCGTGGAGTTCCTCGTCGACGCGGACGCCCCTGAGGATGCCTTCTTCATCGAGATGAACACCCGGCTGCAGGTGGAGCATCCGGTGACCGAGGAGGTCACCGGACTCGACCTCGTCGCGCTGCAGCTCCGCATGGCCGATGGACAGCCGCTCGACGTCGAGCCCCGGACGACCGGCCATGCCGTGGAGGCGCGGGTGTACGCCGAGTCGCCGGAACGCGGGTTCCTCCCCTCGACGGGGACCGTGCTGCTCTTCGAGGCGCCTCCGGGCGTCCGGGTGGATGCGGCCGTCGAGTCCGGGAGCGTGGTGAGCGGGTTCTACGACCCCATGATCGCGAAGGTCATCGCGTGGGCGGACGACAGGGAGACGGCGTTGCAGCGCCTGGACGACGCTCTCGCCCGCACCGTGGTGCTCGGCGTGGAGACCAACATCGCGTTCCTGCGCGGGCTCCTCCAGGATCGCCGGGTGCGCGAGGGAGACCTCGACACCGGCCTCATCGAGACCCTGCTCCCGCTCACACCGACGCCCCCGTCGGCAGCGCAGGTCGCGGCGGCCGCCCGCGTGGTGCAGAACCGCCCCGAGGCGTTCACCGCGCGCGCGGGAGCCGGCCCGCTGTGGTGGAGCCTCCCGGGATGGCGTCTCGGGGCCGCGCCGCACGCCCCCGAACCCGCCGCCCTGCTCACCGACGACGACGAGATCGTGCGCGCGACGCCGCCCCTGATGCGCTCCGAGCGGGTGCACGCGGCCCGCGACGCGGAGGGCGCGGTATGGGTCAGCGAGGGAGGACGGACGCTGCGGCTGCGCCCCCTGGACCGCCGCGGCCGGATGCGCAGGCGCCTCGCCGCTGCGGAACGCGAGGCCAGGGCCACGGAACCCGAGGCTCGCGCGCCCATGCCCGGCGGCGTCGTGGCCGTTCACGTCGAGGACGGGGCGGCGGTCCGGGCGGGAGCGCCCCTCGTCGCGATCGAGGCGATGAAGATGGAGCATCCCGTGCTCGCGCCGCACGACGGCGTGGTGCGGCTGCTGGTCGCGGTCGGCGACCAGGTGCGGCGCGACCAACCGGTCGCCCGCGTGACGATGGCGGAGGAGGACCGATGATGCACGATCTCACCGAGGAGGAGCGCGAGCTCGCCGCGATGGTACGCGAGTTCGCCGACACGGTCGTCGCGCCGCAGTCGTACGAGGCCGATCGCACACACACGCTCTCCATGGACGTCGTGCGGCAGATGGGAGAGCTCGGCCTCTTCGGACTGCCCTTCCCCGAGGAGTACGGCGGGCAGGGCGGCGACTACATGGCGCTCGGCCTCGCCATCGAAGCCCTGGGGCGCGTCGACCAGTCGATCGCGATCACCCTGGAGGCGGGGGTGAGCCTCGGAGCCATGCCCGTCTTCCGCTTCGGCACCGAGGAGCAGAAGCGCGAGCTGCTGCCGGATCTCCTCGCCGGTCGCGCCCTGGCAGGGTTCGGGCTCACGGAACCCGAGGCAGGAAGCGACGCGGGGGCGACGCGGACGACCGCGCGGCTCGACGGCGACGAGTGGGTGATCGACGGCTCCAAGCAGTTCATCACCAACTCGGGCACTCCGATCACCCGGTTCGTGACAGTCACCGCGGTCACCGGCCAGAGCGAGGGGCGCAAGGAGATCTCGACCATCATCGTCCCGAACGGAACCCCGGGATTCACGGTCGAACCGCCCTACGACAAGGTGGGGTGGAACGCGTCGGACACCCATCCGCTGACGTTCGACGGAGCGCGGGTGCCGGCGAGCAATCTCCTCGGCGAGCGGGGGAGCGGGTTCCGCAACTTCCTCAGCATCCTGGATGAGGGCCGCATCGCGATCGCCGCTCTGTCGACCGGCGCGGCGGAGGGGTGCCTGGAGGCGGCGGTCGAGTACGCCAAGAGCCGCACCATCTTCGGCAGCGCCCTCAGCACGCGGCAGAACGCCCAGTTCACGCTGGCGCGAATGAGGGCGCGCGTGCATACCGCGCGGCTCGCGTGGCACCATGCCGCGCGTCTCCGTGACGCCGGAGAGGCGTTCGCCGAGCAGGCGGCGATCGCGAAGCTCGTCGCGGGCGAGGCAGCGATGGACAACGCCCGTGACGCGACGCAGATCTTCGGCGGCAACGGGTTCATGAACGAGTTCCCGGTGGCGCGCCACTACCGTGACTCCAAGATCCTCGAGATCGGCGAGGGGACCACCGAGGTCCAGCTCCTCGTGATCGCCAGGGCGCTCGGGCTCGCCCGGTAGCGTGGAGGCATGACCATGCGCGAGATCGTGCAGCGCGGACTGTACTACGAGGAGTTCGAGACCGACGTCCGGTACGTGCACCGCCCCGGTCGCACGGCTTCGGAGGCGGATAACGTCCTCTTCACGACCCTGACGATGAACACCCAGGCGCTGCATCTGGACGCCGCGTTCGCGGATGCCCAGGCGCCCTTCCACGCGCGCCTCATGAACTCTATGTGGACGCTGTCGACGATGGTGGGCTCCTCGGTCGCCCAGCTCACGCAGGGAACGCTGGTGGCGCAGCTCGGCCTCGGCGACATCGCCTTCCCGCACCCGCTGTTCGCCGGGGACACGCTCACGACCGAGAGCGTCGTCGTCGACAAGCGGCTCTCGTCGTCCCGCCCCGGCCAGGGCATCGTGCAGATCGCGCACACCGGACGCAATCAGGACGGCACCGTGGTCGCGACCGCCGTCCGCACGGTGCTGGTGCGCTGCCGGCCGGAGGAGGACGCCGCATGACCTTCGACCTCGGCCCTGCCCTGCTGTTCTGCCCGGCCGACCGCCCGGAGCGCTTCGCGAAGGCCCAGGAACGGGCGGATGCCGTGATCCTCGATCTGGAGGACGCCGTGTTGCCGGAGGCGAAGAACGAGGCCCGCGAGAACATTGTCGCCGCGGACCTCGATCCCGCGCGCGTCATCGTACGGGTGAACGCCCCGGACTCCGCTGCCTTCGCAGACGATCTCGAGGCCCTGGCGCGGTCACCCTTCCGTACCGTGATGGTCGCGAAGACGGAGAGCGCGGAGAGCCTGGACGCCTTCGACACAGGCTTCACCCTGCTCGCGCTGTGCGAGACGGCGCGCGGGATCCATGCGGCGCCCGACATCGCCGCGCATCCGGCGGTCGCCGGACTGATGTGGGGCGCGGAGGATCTGGTGGCCTCCCTCGGCGGCACCTCGTCCCGGAACGCGGAGGGCGGCTACCGCGACATCGCGCGCTACGCCCGTTCCCGAGTGCTCCTGGAGGCCGGTGCGCACGGCAAGGCGGCGATCGACGCGGTGCACGTCGACATCGGCGACACCGCGGGGCTGGAGCGGGAGGCGGCGGATGCGGCGGCGTCCGGGTTCCGCGCGACGGCGTGCATCCATCCGAGTCAGGTCCCGGTGATCCGGTCGGCGTATGCGCCGGACGCCGAGACCGTGGTGTGGGCCCGCGAGGTGCTCGCGGCGGCGGCACAGGAGCGCGGTGTGTTCCGCTTCCAGGGACGGATGGTGGACGAGCCCGTTCTGCGGCATGCGCGCGCCGTGGTCTCCCGCGCCCGCTGAGGTCCGGTCAGAGGACGGGCGTCTCCTCCAGCAGCCGGAGGTAGCCGGGTGCCGCGACGAACCGGTGCGCGGAGCCGTTGCGCAGTACCTCGCCGTCCCGGGGGAGCGTGCCGCCGGAGACATGGTCGATGACGGCGCGGATGACGCCGCCGTGGGTCACGACGAGCACCGACTCCGCCTGCGGCGCCGACCTCCGCCGGGCGTCCCGCGCGATCCGGTGCAGCGCGGCGATGGAGCGCACGCCGACCTCGTGCAGCGACTCCGCGCCCGGGACCTCCGCGTGCCAGTCGCCGTAGGTGGAGATGTAGTCGGGGACGAGCATGCCCTCCCCGTCGCCGAACTCCCGCTCCCGGATGTCGGGGACCACGCCGGCGATCTCCAGACCCAGGCGCTCGGCGATGATGCCGGCGGTCTCGCTCGCCCGCACGAGCGGGCTCGTGTAGACGGCATGGTGCGTCGTGCCGGCGAGCTTCTCTGCCGCCCATCGGGCGTCCTCGCGGCCCGTCTCGTTCAACGGGATGTCGGTCGACCCTTGGATGCGACGGGCGAGGTTCCAGTCGGTCTGACCGTGGCGGATGAGAGTGAGATAGGTCACGAGAGCATCTCCTGGAGGGCGGGGAGCACGTCGCTGGTGCCGGCGGCGATGGTGACATCGGCCCAGGCGTCCGCGCGGGTCGGCTCGCGATTGACGATGATCAGAGGGATGCCGCGCCGACGCGCACGGTTCACGAGGCGCACGCCGGAGTTCACGACGAGAGAGGAGCCGGCCACGATGAGCGCCTCGCTGGAGCGCAGCAACGACTCCGCGGCACGGAAGCGGTCCTGCGGCACATACTCTCCGAAGAACACCACGTCCGGCTTGAGCATGCCGTCGCAGACGGTGCAGGTCGGGACGAGGAAGCCCTCGGTGCTCTCCGGGAGGACGTCGCCGTCCGGTGCCAGCGCCACGTTCTCGGGGACGGTGATCCAGGGATTGCGCTCCTCGATCTGCACGGCGATGTCGCGACGGTCGAAGACCTGGCCGCAGTGCAGGCAGAGCACGCGGCGCATGGTCCCGTGCACCTCGATGACGTGCGAGCTGCCCGCGCGGAGGTGCAGTCCGTCGACGTTCTGCGTGATGACGCCCGAGACCACGCCTCTGGACTCCATCTCCGCCAGGGCGTGGTGGCCGGGATTGGGCGCGGCCTGCGCGAACGCCCGCCAGCCGAGATGCCCGCCGACCCAGTAGCGGCGCCGCGCGGCCTCGTCTCCGAGGTAGGTCTGGATCGTCATGGGGTTGCTGCGCGTGCGCGCCCCCTCGCCCCGGTAGGCGGGGATGCCCGAGTCGGTCGAGATGCCGGCCCCGGTGAGGAGGGCGATCCGCTTGCCGCGCAGCAGGGTGGCGGCGTGGGAGAGCTCTGCCGACGGCTCAGCGGTGTTCGTCACGCTCACAGGACCTCCTCGATCGAGTCTACGGGGCGTGGGGTGGGCGAGAGCCGGGCTGGCAGAGTGGAGCGGTGGACCTCCAGCATGTGACCGACATCGACGACCCGCGGCTGGACGACTACCGCGGCCTCACCGACACCGCTCTCCGCGCCGTCCGCGAGCCCGCGGAGGGACTCTACATCGCCGAGACCGCCAAGGTGATCGAGCGCGCGCTGGCCGCCGGGCACGAACCCCGATCGGTGCTGGTCTCGGCCCGGCGCGTCGAGGAGGTGCGGCGCATCCTGGGGGAGCGTGCCGTTCCGGTGCTCGTGGTCCCGGACGAGGTCGCGGAACAGGTCACCGGCTATCAGGTCCACCGCGGGGCCCTCGCCGCCATGCGCCGTCCGGCACTGCCGTCGGTCGCCGATGTGGTGCGCGACGCACGGCTGGTGCTGGTGCTGGAGGACCTCGGCGATCACACCAACGTCGGCGCCGCCTTCCGCGCCGCCGCCGGCCTGGGGGCGGATGCAGTGCTCGTGTCGGCGCGCTGTGCCGATCCGCTCTATCGGCGCAGCGTGCGGGTGAGCATGGGGACCGTGTTCCAGGTGCCGTGGACCCGGATCGACGAGTGGTCGTCGGCGGTCTCGGATCTCCGTGAGCAGGGCTTCGACATCGCTGCCCTCGCGCTCAGCGATACAGCCGTGGATCTCCGGCTGTTTGCGGCACAGCGGCCCGCGAAGGTGGCGCTGCTCTTCGGAGCCGAAGGCGACGGTCTCACGCGGACCGCCCTCGACAGCGCGGACACCGTGGTCACCATTCCGATGGCCGGCGGCGTGGATTCGCTCAACGTGGCCTCGGCCGCCGCCGTGGCGCTGTGGGCACTCGCTCCTGCGGAGTGAGAGTGCGCGTCACTCCTTGCCGGGCAGGATGACCGGGGAGGGCTCAGGGCGCTTGGCAGCGATGTGGTCGCCGGAGGACTGGTGGCGCAGACGGCGGAGCACCCAGGGCACGAGGTGCTCGCGGGCCCAGCCGAGGTCTTCGCTGCGGGCGGCACGCCAGGTCCGCAGCGGCAGGGGCTCGGGCTGCATGGCCTCGAGGTCGTTCGGCACGTTGAGGGCGCGGAGCACCATCCGCGCGACCTCGTGGTGGCCGAGCGCGTTGTAGTGCAGACGATCGTCGTCGAAGAATCGCGCATCCTGCACGACCTTCAGTGCCCACTGGTCCGCGACGATGCAGTCGTGGCGCTCGGCGATCGCGCGGACGTTCTCGTTGTAGATCGCGACCTTGCCGCGGAAGGGACGGAACACGGGCGTGAACCCCGTGTCGATGCCGGTGAACACGACGACGGCCGCGCCGGTGGACGACAGGCGCGCCACCGCGTCCTCGAGCTGGGCGGCGATGGCGTCCGGGTCGGTGCCGGGGCGGATGACGTCGTTCCCGCCGGCGCAGATCGAGATGAGGTCGGGGCGCAGCGCGACCGCGGGCTCCACCTGGTCGGCGACGATCTGCGCGATGAGCTTTCCTCGGACGGCGAGGTTGGCATAGGCGAAGTCGTCGACCTGCTGGGCGAGCACCTCGGCGACGCGATCGGCCCAGCCGCGGTGGCCCCCGGGGGCCGCCGGGTCCGGGTCGCCGATGCCCTCGGTGAACGAGTCGCCGATCGCGACGAACCGCCGCCAGGGGTGCGGGGTCTCGTTCGCGACGTACGGGGTCCTGGTCGATTCCTGATCGCTCATCCGGCTCTCCTTCGCGAAGGCGTGCGCGCACGATGGTGACCGCCGCGCAGTGACCGAGCCTACCCGTGCCGGTGCTTTCGAGGGGGGACGCGCGCGGCGTCGCGGTGGATGCCCCGGTGTCGGTGGGAGCGATTATCGTGGAGTCGATGCTCTCTCCGTCCTTCCCTCAGCGCGCCCCGTGGGGAACGGCGAACAAGCTGCGGGCATGGCAGCAGGAGGCTCTGGAGGCATACTTCCAGGCCGACCAGCGTGACTTCCTCGTGGCCGCCACACCGGGCGCCGGCAAGACCACGTTCGCCCTCACCCTCGCGGTCGAGCTGATGCGCATGGGCGAGGTGAACAGGGTCATCGTCGTGGCCCCCACGGAGCACCTGAAGACCCAGTGGGCCGACGCCGCCGCCCGCGTCCACATCCGTCTCGACCCGCGCTTCCGCAACAGCGATTGGGCTCCGGCGCGGCACTATCACGGGGTCGTGGTGACGTATGCGCAGGTCGCCGCGAAGTCGTCGGTGCATCGCCACCTCACCGAGGACGCGAAGACCCTGGTGATCCTCGATGAGGTGCACCACGGCGGTGATGCCCTGAGCTGGGGCGACGCGATCCGCGATGCCTACGGACCGGCGAAGCGCCGACTGCTCCTCTCGGGCACGCCGTTCCGGAGCGACACGGCGCCGATCCCGTTCGTGGAGTACCTCCCGGACGAGACCGGAGCCCGGGTCTCCAGCACCGACTACGCCTACGGGTACGGCCGCGCTCTCGCGGACGGCGTTGTCCGTCCCGTGCTCTTCCACATGTACGCGGGGAAGATGCGCTGGCGGACGAGCGCCGGCGACGAGCTCGAGACCCATCTCGGGCAGGACAACACGAAGGACGTGACCTCGCAGGCTTGGCGCACGGCCCTCGACCCCGAGGGTGACTGGATGCCGGCCGTCCTCTCCGCCGCCGACCGCCGCCTCACCGAGATCCGGCACCACATCCCCGATGCCGGCGGGCTCGTGCTGGCCACGGATCAGACCGTCGCCAGGGCCTACGCCAAGATCCTGCACAGCATCACGCGCGAGCAGCCGACGATCGTGCTCTCCGATGACGCCACCGCGTCCGAGCGGATCGAGAAGTTCTCGGAGGGCACCGCCCGGTGGATGGTCGCGGTGCGCATGGTCTCGGAGGGCGTCGACGTGCCGCGGCTCGCGGTCGGCGTCTACGCGACCTCGTCGTCGACCCCGCTGTTCTTCGCCCAGGCCATCGGCCGCTTCGTGCGCGCCCGTCGTCGCGGAGAGGCGGCGAGCGTCTTCCTCCCGCACGTCCCCGTGCTGATGAAGCTCGCGAACGAGATGGAGAAGCAGCGCGACCACGCGCTCGACCGGCAGTCCAAGGACGATGACGGACTCGACGACTCCCTGCTGGAGAGCGCGAACCGCGAGGACGAGGCCTCCGACGCACTGACCCAGGAGTTCAGCTACCAGGCGATCTCCTCCGTCGCCCACTTCGACCGGATGGTGTTCGACGGCAAGGAGTTCGGTCAGCTCGCCGAGCCGAACACGCCCGAGGAGGAGGAGTTCATCGGCTTCCCCGGCCTGCTCGAACCCGAGCACGTGCACGAGCTCCTCATGCAGCGGCAGGCTCGCCAGTCCCGGCATCGCGAGGTCCGGGAGGCCCAGGCCGAGCCGACGCAGACCACGACGCTGCCCGCACCGCTGCACCGCACCCTGCGCGAGCAGCGCCAGCTCCTGAACAGCCTGGTGGGCCTCTACGCACGGCAGTCCGGCCAGCCGCACGGTGCCGTCCACGCCGAACTTCGTCGCATCTGCGGCGGCCCGGCGGTGGCGCAGGCGACCGTGACGCAGCTCCAGTCGCGCATCGAGGTGCTGCGCAAACGCGTCCGCTCCTGAGGGCGATCTCGGCGCCGCTTCGGATCCCCGAAATGCTGGCAATCCATGCCAGGACGCGGCCTGCGCGACACCCCGCGGATAGCGTGGAACGGTTGCCCGGACGCCGGGCACCGTGACACCTGGAGGTTCCATGACCGCCCCTGCCGCAGCCGATTCCACGGCCGCCGACCGTCGGCGCTGGGCTCGCTATCTCGTCGAGGAACGGGCGGAGGGCGCCGTCTATCAGCGACTGGCCGCCCGCCGATCGGGGGAGGAGCGGGCGATCCTGCTCGGACTCGCCGAGGCGGAGCGCCGGCACGAGAAGCACTGGCTCGATCTGCTGGGGGGCGAACCGACGCGCCTGCCGCGGGCGGGGGTCCGCTCCCGCCTCCTGGGGTGGATGGCCGGACGCTTCGGCTCGATCTTCGTCCTCGCCCTCGCCCAGAGCGCCGAGGCCCGCTCCCCGTATGACGCCGAGCGCTGGGCCACCCCGGCCATGCGCGCTGACGAGAAAGTCCACCACGAGGTCGTCCGCGGTCTCGCCGCGCGGGGCCGTCGTCGCCTCTCGGGCTCCTTCCGCGCGGCCGTCTTCGGTGCGAACGACGGCCTCGTCAGCAACCTGGCCCTGGTCCTCGGGATCGGCGCCACCGGCGTGAGCTCGGGCTTCGTGCTGTTCAGCGGCATCGCGGGTCTCCTCGCGGGCGCACTGTCGATGGGGGCGGGGGAGTTCGTGTCCGTGCGATCGCAGCGGGAGCTCCTCACCGCCACCGAGGCGAACGAGGACGCCGCGGCGGCCGCGGCCGACCTCGACATCGACGAGAACGAGCTCGCGCTCGTGTACCGCGCCCGAGGGATGGACCAGGGCGAATCCCTGGCCAGGGCCCGCCGTATCGTCCAGGCCGCCCAGGAGGGCGTCCGCCGGGCCGCCACGGGGCCGGTGGCCGTCCAGGGCGGGGACGCGCACGAGGTCGTCGGCAGCGACTGGACGGCGGCCATCTCCAGCTTCCTCCTCTTCGCCTCCGGCGCGATCATCCCCGTCCTGCCCTGGATCTTCGGCATGGAGGGCACCGCGGCGATCGTGCTCGCGCTCGTGCTCGTCGGCATCGCGCTGCTCAGCACCGGTGCGATGGTCGGCGTGCTCTCCGGAGGCCCGCCCCTGCGTCGCGCCCTGCGGCAGCTCGCCATCGGCTTCGGTGCGGCGGCGGTGACCTACGCGCTGGGTCTGCTCTTCGGCGTCGGCGCGGTGTGAAGGCGGTGCGGTCCCGCCTCGCGCGGGACCGCACCGGAGCACCGTGGCCGCAGCGGGAACGACGAAGGCCCCGGATCCGTGGATCCGGGGCCTTCGCTCTCTGTGCGCGGAGGGGGACTTGAACCCCCACGCCCTATCGGGCACTAGCACCTCAAGCTAGCGCGTCTACCATTCCGCCACCCGCGCAGGTGTTGGATTTGATCGTTGCCGACCGAAGAATGAGATTAGCACGTTCTCGGAGGCGTCTCGAACCGGGCGTGACGCCCGGGCGTGGCACGCGGTTTCGATAGCCTGAGTCCATGACCGATTCCTCCCTGCCGGAGGTCGCCCGCGTCGCGAGCGACCTCATCCGCTTCGACACCTCCAACTACGGCGGCGGCAACGCGAAGGGGGAGCGGGAGGCCGCCGAGTACGTCGGCGCGTACCTGCAGGAGCTGGGGCTCGAGGTCGAGTACTACGAGCCCATCCCGCGGCGGACGAACGTCATGGCCCGGGTCCCCGGCCGTGATCGCACCAAGCCTGCCCTCGTCGTGCACGGTCATCTGGACGTCGTCCCCGCGGTCGCCGAGGACTGGACGGTGGACCCGTTCGCCGGCACCGTGCAGGACGGCATGCTGTGGGGCCGTGGCGCGGTGGACATGAAGAACATGGACGCGATGATCCTCACCGCCGTGGCCGACATCCTGCGCGCGGGGGAGCAGCCGGAGCGCGACCTCGTCCTGGCGTTCTTCGCCGACGAGGAGAACGGCGGGGTCGAGGGCTCCGCGCTCGTCGTGAAGGACCGGCCGGAGTGGTTCGCCGGCGCGACGGCTGCGATCAGCGAGGTCGGCGGCTACTCGATATCGGTCGACGATCGTCGGGCGTACCTGCTGCAGGTGGGGGAGAAGGCCCTGATCTGGATCCGCCTCGTCGCCACCGGTCGGGCGGGACACGGCAGCCGTCTGCACGAGGACAACGCCGTCACGAAGCTCGCCGAGGCCGTCGCCGCCATCGGCCGCACCCGGTGGCCGGTCCGGCTCACGCCGACCACGGAGGCGCTGCTCGAGGGTTTGAGCGCGTTGAGCGGCCGGAGCGCAGACGACCCCGACGCCCTCGCCGCCGCGGCCGGTCCGGCCGAGGCCTTCCTGCGATCGACGTTCCGCACGACGACCAACCCGACGGCTCTCACCGCCGGCTACAAGCACAACGTCATCCCGGAGCGCGCCGAGGCGCTGATCGACGTCCGGGTGATCCCCGGGACCGAGGATGACGTCCTCTCCGAGCTCCAGCGCATCGTGGGCGACGACATCCGGATCGAGACCGTGGTGCGCGATATCGGCATGGAGACGCCGTTCGCAGGGGAGCTCGTCGACGCGATGGTAGCGGCGCTGGGGCGGCACGACCCCGGCGTACCGGTCATCCCGTACCTCCTGGGGGCCGGAACGGACAACAAGGCGCTGGCTACTCTCGGCATCACCGGTTACGGCTTCGCCCCGCTGCGTCTGCCCGCCGATCTCGACTTCACCGGGATGTTCCACGGAGTCGACGAGCGTGTGCCCGTAGACTCACTTGTCTTCGGTCAGCAGGTGCTGGCCGATCTGCTGCGCACGTACTGAGCGGTCTCCACGCGCTCCGTGCCGTCCCGAAAGACGAAGGCCTCTCCATGCACCTGCTCGAAGCACTGATCCTGGGAATCGTCCAGGGCCTCACCGAGTTCCTGCCGATCTCATCCAGCGCCCATCTGCGTGTCGTCGGGACGTTCCTGCCCTCCGGGGAGGACCCGGGTGCGGCGTTTACCGCCATCACGCAGATCGGCACCGAGGCCGCGGTCGTCGTGTTCTTCTGGCGGGACATCGTCCGCATCATCTCCCAGTGGTTCCGGTCCCTCTCCGGCAAGGTGCCGCGGAATGATCCGGACGCACGCATGGGCTGGCTCATCATCATCGGCAGCATCCCCATCGTGCTGCTCGGGCTCCTGTTCCAGGACCAGATCGAGACCGTCTTCCGCTCGCTCTGGATCGTGGCGATCATGCTCATCGTGTTCGGCATCCTCCTGGGAATCGCCGATCACGTCGGTGCCAAGCGCCGCAAGCTCGACGACCTGACCTACCCGCACGGCATCGCCTTCGGTCTCGCGCAGGCGCTCGCCCTCATCCCCGGTGTGTCGCGATCCGGTGGCACGATCACCATGGGTCTCTTCCTCGGCTATGAGCGCGCCGCCGCCGCCCGCTACGCCTTCCTGCTGGCGATCCCGGCCGTGTTCGGCAGCGGCTTCTACCAGCTGTTCAAGAGCTGGGGCGAGCCGTCCTTCTTCTCGCTCGGCGACACCGTGGCCGCGACGGGTGTCGCCTTCGTCGTCGCGCTGGGCGTGATCGCGTTCTTCATGAACTGGATCTCGAAGCGCAGCTTCCTGCCGTTCGTGATCTACCGGATCCTGCTCGGCGGCGTGCTGCTCGTGCTGCTCGCGATGGGCGTCATCCCGGCGTCCGCCTGATCAGCGCTTGCGGTCGCCGCGGCCGTCGTCGCGGCGACGCAGGTAGCGCTCGAACGCCTGGGCGATCGCGTCCCCGGACGCGTCGGGGGAGTCCCACGTGTCCCGCGTGCGCTCCAGCTGTCGGATGTACTCCGCCATATCCTCGTCCTCGGACGCGGCGGCATCGATCGACGCCTCCCAGGCCGCGGCTTCCGTGCGGAGGTGCCGGCGGTCCACGTCCACCCCTGTCAGCTCCTCGAGGCGGTCGAGGAGGGCCAGGGTGACCTTCGGCGAGGGGGCGGCAGAGGCGACGTAGTGCGGGACGCTCGCCCAGAGGCTCACGGAGGGGATGCCCGCGTTCTCGGCGAAGTGCTCGAGCACCGTGAGGATGCCGACCGGGCCCTCGTACACCGACCGCTCCAGCGCATGCGCCTCACGGACCTGCTCGTTCTGGCTCGACGCGAAGATCGAGATCGGGCGGGTGTGCGGGACATCGGAGAGCATCGCGCCGAGGGTCACGAACCCCGTGATGTCGTCGCGCAGCGCGACATCGATGAATTCGGACGCGAACGCCTGCCAGGTGCGAGCGGGCTCGGCGCCGGTGAGGAGCCAGAACTCGGGGCCGGGGCCCGGGTCTCGCGGGCGCCACAGCCCCGCCTCCGGCCAGGTCATCTGGCGACGGCCCTCGGCGTCGAGGCGCGTCGCAGGACGGGTGTACTGGTAGTCGAAGTAGAGTTCCGGATCGACCGAGTGCACGAGGTCGTAGCCGCCGGCCGCCTGCAAAGCGCCGACGGCTCCGGTGGCGGCCTCACCGGCATCGTTCCATCCGTCGAAGGCGGCGATGATGATGCGCGAACCGAGAACGTCCATGCCGTGCTCCCTTCGAGGTCGTGGTTCTGGTCCCCCCAGGCTAGCCCGCGTCGAGGGGATGTGGGCGGGCCCGGCTAGCATGGGTTCAGTGAGCAACAAGCCCCGCGCGGTCCTCTGGGACATGGATGGAACACTCGTCGACACCGAGCCGTACTGGATGGCGGCCGAGACCGCTCTGGTGGAGTCGTTCGGCGGCACCTGGTCCCATGAGGACGCCCTGCAGCTCGTGGGCAGCGGCCTGATCGACAGCGCGATCATCCTCCAGGGCGCGGGGGTCGACATGGCTCCCGAGACGATCGTCTCGCACCTCACGACCGCCGTGCAGGAGTCGCTGCGGACCCAGGGCGTCCCCTTCCGACCGGGCGCCCAGGAGCTTCTCCGCGACCTCCGCGCCGCCGGGATCCCGACCGGACTGGTGACGATGTCGCTGCGCCGGATGGCGCTCGACGTGGTCGGGCTGATCGAGTTCGAGGCGTTCGACATCGTCGTCGCCGGAGACGACGTCGACAACCCCAAGCCGCACCCCGAGCCGTACCTTCAGGCCGCGGCACTCCTCGATGTGGACATTGCCGACGTCGTGGTCATCGAGGACTCGCCGACCGGTCTTCGCGCTGGTCTCGCTTCCGGAGCCCTGACGATCGGCGTCCCGCACATCGTCCCGCTCGACGGCCTGGGCGCTCACGAGCTCTGGGCGACCCTCGACGGCCGGGGCGCGGCCGACCTCGTGGAGCTCTTCGGCTCCCGCGCCGCGATCACGGAGGCCACTCGATGACGACCCCTACCGCTCCGCGCCCCAGCGGCCCCTTCCGCGAGGGTGATCGTGTGCAGCTCACCGGCCCGAAGGGCCGCCTGCACACTGTCACGCTCCGCGAAGACGGCGAGCTGCACACCCACCATGGCGTCCTCCGCCACCGTGATCTCATCGGCCTTCCCGACGGCTCGGTCGTGGCCAACAGCTCGGGGCACGAGTACCTGGCGCTCCGACCGCTGCTGCGCGACTTCGCGATGTCGATGCCCCGCGGCGCCGCGATCGTCTACCCGAAGGACGCCGCGCAGATCGTCATGCAGGCCGACATCTTCCCGGGAGCCACCGTCGTCGAGGCGGGTGTCGGGTCAGGCGCCCTGTCCCTGTCGCTCCTGCGGGCCGTCGGCTCGACGGGACGTCTGCTCTCCTTCGAGCGCCGAGAGGACTTCGCCGAGGTGGCGCAGGCGAACGTCGAGACCTTCTTCGGGGAGCGGCCCGACTCGTGGCGCGTCGTCGTCGGAGACCTCGTCGCCGCGCTGCCCGCGGAAGTCGAGCCCGGCACCGTCGACCGGGTGGTGCTCGACATGCTCGCGCCGTGGGAGTGCATCGAGGCGGTCGCGGAGGCGCTGACCCCCGGCGGTGTCGTGCTCTGCTACATCGCCACCGCCACGCAGCTCTCCCGTGTCGCCGAGTTCATCCGCGGTACCGGGCTGTTCACCGACCCGGAGGCGTCGGAGACGATGGTGCGCGGCTGGCATGTCGAGGGACTGGCCGTCCGTCCGGATCACCGGATGGTCGCCCACACCGGCTTCCTCCTCACGGCTCGCCGGCTCGCCCCGGGCGCCGTGGCTCCGTCGGTGAAGCGTCGCGCTTCGAAGAGCAGCTACAGCGACGAGGATGTGGAGCTGTGGACACCGGGTGCGGTCGGCGATCGCGAGATCACCGACAAGAACCTCCGCAAGCGCGCCCGTGAAGCAGGGAAAGCCGCCGAAGGCGCGCGGTTGGCGGCGGCATCGCGCGAATCCGACCACCCGACGGAATAGACTGGAGCGCGTGCGTAAAACGTCCGCCGTTCTGGCCTCCCTCAGCCTCGCCGCGCTCGCCTTGACGGGATGCAGCGTGACCTCTTCGTCCGCCGATGCCACGTGCGATCGCGACGGACACGCCAACGGCATCGACAGTGCCGTCACGGTCAGCGGCGAGGTCGGCTCCGAGCCCGAGGTGGAGATCTTCGCACCGGTGCGTCTCACGGAGACGTCCTACGCCGACGCGGTCACGGGGGACGGGCGTGCGCTCGTGGATGACGCCCAGCCGCTCATCGCGCAGATCTCGATCTACAACGGCGCGACCGGCGAGCAGATCTTCCAGACGACGTACGACGAGGAGGACACCCGCCCGTCGACGATCGGCTCCTGGGCCACGCAGTCTCCTGGGCTCGCCGATGTCCTGGAGTGCGCGACGGGTGGCACGCGCATCGTGGCGGGTCTGACTCCGGAGGACTTCGGCGAGGCGAACCTCGGTGGCTTCGGCATGGGCGAGGACGACATCGCGGTGTTCGTGATCGATATCGTCGACGCCTTCCTCCCGAAGGCCGAAGGCACGCTGCAGTTCAATGACGCGCAGGGCATGCCGACCGTGGTGCGCGCCGACGACGGCACCCCGGGCATCATCATCCCCGACAGCGCCGCCCCGGAGGAACAGGTCGTCCAGACGCTGATCCGCGGAGACGGCGAGAAGCTGACCGACGAGCAGACGCCGCTCGTCCACTTCACCGCGGTGAGCTGGGACGACAAGTCCGTCCTGCAGAGCACGTGGGGACAGTCCGCCACCGACAGCATCCGCCAGATCGCCGCCCCGGTGGCAGACGCGCTGGTGGGCAAGCCGGTCGGCTCCCAGGTCCTCGTCGTCCTGCCGAAGACCGAGAGCTCCGCCGCGATGGCCGTCGTGGTCGACATCCTCGGCGTGTCCCCGGTCTCCGCACCCTGATGGCTGCCCGGATCCCTGCCGAAGAGCGCCTGACGAACCTCGTCGTGGCGCTGATGGCGACGGAGATCGGGCTCACCAAGCAGCAGATCCTCGACAACGTCTCCGGCTATCGCCAGCGCGCCGATGCAGGGACGCGCTCGGATGCTCTGGAGAAGATGTTCGAGCGGGACAAGGACGAGCTGCGCGCTCTCGGCGTCCCGATCGAGACGATCGGTGACGCCGCCGACCCGAACGACCTGCGGGAGGCCCGATACCGCATTCCGCAAGCGGAATACGACCTGCCGGGAGACATCGAGTTCTCTCCTGCGGAGCTGGCCGTGCTCCGCCTCGCCGGTAGCGTCTGGAGTGCGGAGTCCGTCTCGGGAGACGCGCAGTCGGGCGTCCGGAAGATCCGCGCCCTGGGCATCGACGGCGATGAGCCGATCATCGGCTTCGCGCCGCGGATCACCGCACGCGACGCTGCTTTCGCGCCTTTGCAGGACGCGATCGAACGCCGCAGGGTGGTCTCCTTCGACTATCTGAAGCCGGGAGAGGACGCGCCCCGGCGCCGGCGTATCCGTCCGCTCGCGTTGGTGGACTATGAAGCGCGCTGGCATGTCTACGGCGTAGACGTCGACATCGAGGAGGACCGGACGTTCCTGCTCAGCCGCATCGTCGGCGACGTCGTCGTGAGTGCGACCACGTTCGACGCGGCGTTGCGGGAGGGCGCGGGGGAGCGGGCCTTGAGCGGCCTCGAGCGTGTCGCTGCCGAGAACTCAGCGCTGCTGGAGGTCACCCCTGGTACCGAAGCGGCACTGCGCCTGGGCCGGCGTGCGACACCCGCCGCCCAGGGCATCCATGTGCCCTTCGTCGATCTGCACATCCTGGCGGACGAGCTGGCTTCCTATGGACCCGAGGTCCGCGTGGTCGAGCCCGCACCGCTCAGGGACGCGGTGATCAGCCGTCTGCGCGCGGTGGTCGAGGCCCACACCGATACGGAGGTGTCGGCATGAGCGCCGCTCCCAAGCCTCTTCTCGCCGCAGAACGCGTCCGCCTCTACCTCACCCTCGTCCCGTATCTGCTCGAGCACGGACAGGTCTCGCTCGCGGAGGCCGCCGAGGAGTTCGGGGTGAGCCCGCGGGAGATGCGGGCGATGGTCGAGAAGCTGACCGTCATCGGCCTTCCCGGCGAGGCGGGCTACTGGCAGCAGCCGCAGGAGATGTTCGACATCAACTGGGACCTCCTCGACCTCGAGGACGTCATCGAGATCACGAACGACGTGGCCCTGCGTCGGGTGCCGCGTTTCACGGCGCGTGAGGCCGCGGCCCTGCTCGCGGGCCTGCAGATGGTCGCCGCCGTGCCCGCCGTATCCGACTCCGGGCTCGTGGCCGGACTCATCTCCAAGCTCTCGCGGGGGGCCGCTGACGCCCCGGCCGACGTCGTCGTCGCCCCGACCGCGGTGGACGAGGTGCGCGAGGTCGTCTCCCGCGGCCTGCAGACGGGCGTGGCCGTCTCGTTCACCTACCAGGCTCCCGACGCGGCCCCGATGACCCGCACCGTGGATCCCGTGCAGATCCTCATCACGAACGGACAGTGGTACCTGCAGGGCTGGTGCCACATGCGCGAGGCGATGCGCACGTTCCATCTCGATCGTGTCAGCGCGCCGACCCTGACCGACATCCCCAGCACGCACGGCGGCGACCGGGTGCCGGAGGCGTTCGCCGGGCTGGAGGAGGAGCGCGAGGTCACCGTCCGCGTCCCGGAGCGCCTCGCTCCGCTGCTCAGCGGTTTCGTGCCCACGGAGACGCTCCGCATCGGCGACGGGATGGTGACGACGCAGCTCCACCTCGCGGACCCCCGTGGCATCAAACGGCTCGCGGCCCGTTTCGGCGGTGCGATGGAGGTCACGGATCCGGGGATCGCGCGGACCGCAACCCGGGAGTGGGCTGCCGCCGGACTCGCGCTCTACCACCGGCCAGATGCCGAGGTTTGATCTGTAGACTGGGCGGAAAGCCCCCCTACGACGGGATTGTCGATATGTTCGCTGGAATGCAAGGCTGGCACCTGCTCATCGTGCTGGCCGTTATCCTCCTCCTCTTCGGCGCTGCCAAGCTGCCGGCTCTCGCGAAGAGCATGGGCCAGTCGGCCCGCGTCTTCAAGGGTGAGATGAAGGCCATGAAGGAAGAAGACGCGGTTCGTGCCGAGTCGGCTCCCGCGGAGCCGACGACGGTGAAGGACTCGGGCACCGACCCTGAGACTCCGCCTCGCGCCTGACCGGCCGTGGCAGCCATCGAACCGACCGTGATGCCGACGGCGGATCGGGATCGGCGGATGTCGCTGGGCGCACATCTCGTCGAACTGCGCAAGCGCCTCATGTACGCGGCGATCGCTCTGGTCGTCGGCATGGTCGTGGCGTTCATCATCGCGGACCCGGTCATCCATTTCATCACCGGTCCGATCCGTATCATCTCGGAACAGCGCGGTGATGACTTCAGCGCCTTGAACTTCGCGACAGTGACGTCCGCGTTCGACATGCGTATGCGCATCGCCTTCACGATCGGCCTGTTCCTCTCCGCACCTGTCTGGCTGTGGCAGATCTGGGCCTTCATCATGCCCGGCCTCACCCGCAAGGAGATCCGTTACACCGTCGGCTTCGTCGTCGCCGCAGTGCCGCTGTTCTTCGCAGGCTGCTATCTCGGGGTGCAGATCATGCCGCACGTCATCGAGCTCATGTGGAGCTTCACCCCGGAGGGCGGCACCAACTTCTACTCCGCCCAGGAGTACTACGACTTCGTGTTCAAGCTGATGATCGTCATCGGCATCTCGTTCGTCCTTCCCGTCTTCCTCGTGGCGCTCAACCTCGCCGGGGTGATGTCGGGTCGCGCGATCCTCAAGGGGTGGCGGGTGGCGATCCTCATCGCGACGATCTTCGCCGCGCTGGCGACCCCGGCCGCGGACGTGGTGAGCATGCTCATGCTGGCCGGCATCCTCATCGTCCTCTTCTTCGCAGCGGCAGGACTGTCGCTCCTCTTCGACCGACGCAAGCGCAAGCGGGACACCGCCGCTGGACTCGTCCCGGACGCCACATGAGTTCGCCGTCCGAGCGATATGCGCAGGCGCAGGAGAGTGCGGCGCATCCGGAGACGGCAGCTTTCGCGGCGCGCCAGCGCTTCCAGCTCGACCCGTTCCAGCTCGCCGGATGCCACGCGCTGGAGAACGGTCGCAGCGTACTCGTGGCGGCCCCCACCGGCGCCGGGAAGACCATCGTGGGGGAGTTCGCCATCCACCTGGCGATGCAGACCGCGACGGACAAAGCCTTCTACACCACGCCGATGAAGGCGCTCTCCAACCAGAAGTTCCGCGAACTCGTCGATGTCTACGGTGCGGACGACGTCGGTCTGCTGACGGGCGACACCAACATCAACGGCAACGCCCGCATCGTGGTCATGACCACCGAGGTCCTGCGGAACATGATCTATGCCGACTCCGCGGCGCTGCGCGACCTGCGCTACGTCGTGATGGACGAGGTGCACTATCTGGCCGACCGCTTCCGGGGAGCCGTGTGGGAAGAGGTCATCATCCACCTCCCGCCCCGTGTGCGCCTGGTGTCGCTGAGCGCGACGGTGTCGAACGCCGAGGAGTTCGGCGACTGGCTCGACACGGTTCGCGGTGACACCGAGGTCATCGTCTCCGAGATCCGTCCGGTGCCGTTGGAGCAGCACGTGCTCGTGCGTGACGACCTGCTGCCGCTCTTCGACGACCGTGCCGGCATCGCCACGGCCCAGGTGAATCAAGAGCTCATGCGGATCCGGTCGTTCACCGGTTCCACCTACGAGAGCAACCGCCAGGCCCAGTCCTACCGAAGCAACCGGCACGCCGGGCGCCAGGCCCCTCGTCCGCCTCGGGGCGGACGCCGCCCCGTGCGCGCCGCGAACGCGCGCCGGATCGAGCGCATGGACCGTCCCGATGTGGTCGAGCTCCTGGCGCGATCGAACCTTCTTCCCGCCATCTTCTTCATCTTCAGCCGCGTGGGCTGCGACGCGGCGGTGCAGCAGGTGCGGCGCTCCGGTCTCCGTCTGACCTCGTCGGAGGAGCGGGCCGAGATCCGGGCCATCGTCGAGGAGCGCACCCGCACACTCCAGGACGAAGACCTCGGGGTGCTCGGCTACTGGGACTGGCTGGACAACCTCGAACGGGGCGTGGCCGCCCATCATGCCGGCCTCCTGCCCGCCTTCAAGGAGGTCGTCGAAGACCTCTTCCAGAGGAAGCTGCTCAAGGTCGTCTTCGCGACCGAGACGCTGGCCCTCGGCATCAACATGCCGGCGCGGACGGTGGTCCTCGAGAAGATGGAGAAGTTCAACGGCGAGGCTCGAGTCGCGATCACCTCCGGTGAGTACACACAGCTCACGGGCCGCGCTGGGCGCCGCGGCATCGACGTCGAGGGGCACGCGGTCGTGCAGTGGAGCGAGGGCATGGACCCGCTGGCCGTCGCCGCCCTCGCGTCGCGGCGGACCTATCCGCTCAACTCCAGCTTCCGGCCGACGTACAACATGGCCGTCAACCTGATCGATCTCTTCGGGCAGACCAGAGCCCGGCAGATCCTGGAGTCGTCGTTCGCCCAGTTCCAGGCGGACCGCGCGGTGGTCGGACTCGCCCGACAGGTGCGGGAGGCCGAGGAGTCGCTGACCGGCTATCAGTCGGCGATGGCGTGCGAGCACGGCGACTTCCCGGAGTACGCCGCCATCCGCCGCGAGCTGAGCGACCTCGAGAAGAAGAACCGGCAGGACACCCAGGCCCCGCACGCTGCTCGGGACAAGCGGATGAAACGGATCCAGACGCTCCGGACGCGGATGCAGCGCCACCCCTGTCACCGGTGCCCCGACCGCGAGAAGCACGCCCGGTGGGCCGAGCGCTACTGGAAGCTCAAGCGCCAGACCGATCGCACGCGCCGTCAGATCGAGACCAGGACCGGCACGGTGGCCCGCGTCTTCGACCGTGTCGTCGAGGTGCTGGAGACGCTGGACTACGTCCGTCGCGGCGAGGATGGGATGCACCTGACCGATGCCGGGCGCACGATGCGGCGGATCTACGGTGAGCGCGACCTGCTCGTGGCCGAATCGCTGCGTCAGGGCCTCTGGAAGGGGCTGGATGCGCCGTCGCTGGCCGCGATGGCATGCTGCCTCGTGTACGAGCCGCGCCGCGACGAAGCGAATGCAGGGGAGCGGGGCCTCCCGAGGGGCGCCTTCCGAGCGGCCTACGAGAAGACGACCGCGCTGTGGGCTGAGCTCGACGACCTGGAGCAGGACCACCAGTTGCCGGGAAGCGAGCCCCTGGCGGCCGGGCTCGCGGGTGCGATGCACGCCTGGGCGCGCGGCGGGATGCTCGATCGTGTCCTGATCGATGCCGACATGGCGGCCGGCGACTTCGTGCGGTGGGCGAAGCAGACCATCGACCTCCTGGATCAGCTGTCCATCGTCGCGGAGGACGCCGCGCTGGCACGCACTGCCCGGGCTGCCCTCGACGGTGTGCGCCGTGGCATCGTCGCCTACTCCTCGATGTGAGATCCACCCGCATGACCGAAACCTCCGTCCGTCGACGCGCCCTCCTGCCCCTGTGGGCCGCCGTTCCCGTGGCCGCACTGGCTGCGCTGCTCATGGACCTCGCGTTTCCCGAGGCCGCGGTCTGGATCCTGGCCTTCCCGGCCACGGGGCTTCTGCTTCTCGCGCTGATCGGCCGACGGGCCGGCGGAGCACTGCTCGTGGGGCTGGTCTACGGCATCGTGTTCTTCGCTGTGCTCGTGTCCTGGACCTCGCGGTACCTCGGGCCACTGCCGTGGGCCGCCCTGAGCGTCGTCGAGGGCGTCCTCACGGCCGTCGCGCTGATCCCCCTGACCCTCGCGTACCGCTGGCTGCCCCGCGCCTGGCCGGGCACCGCAGGGCGTCTGCTGACCCTCCCGGCCGTGATCGCTGCGCTCTGGGTCGGGCGGGAGCTGTTCCTCGGCTGGTGGCCGTACGGCGGCTTCCCCTGGGCCCGCCTCGGGATGAGCCAGGCCGAGAGCCCCCTCGCCGCGCTGTCCTCCTGGGTCGGCGTGAGCGGGCTGAGCTTCCTGATGGTGTTCCTCGTCGCGATGGTGATCGAGATCGTGCGCCTGGAACTGTGGCGGCGACCGGTCGCCCTGCTCGCGCCTGCTGCCCTCGTCCTGGTCCTCTTCTTCACGCCGCTCTTCCCGACGACGCCGTCCGGATCGATGCGGATCGCCGCGGTGCAGGGGAACGGGCCGACCGGCTACTTCGACGAGCGCGAGCCCTTCGCCGTGATCCAGGCACAGACCGAGGCGACCGAACCGCTGTACGGCGAGGACGTCGATCTGCTCGTGTGGCCGGAAGGCGGCCTCGACACGGATCCCTTCGCGAACTCCGCCATCGCACGACGGATGACTCTGGTGTCGAACCGCATCGATGCGCCGCTGCTCGCCAACGCCGCCACCGGCCGCGGGAACCTCTACTACAACACCTCGATGCTCTGGCTGCCGGACGGCACAGCGCCGCAGAAGCACGACAAGCGTCATCCCGTGCCCTTCGGCGAGTATGTGCCGGATCGCGCGTTCTTCAACGCTCTCGCGCCCGATCTCATCGGACTGATCCAGCGCGAGTACACCCCGGGGGCGAACCCGCCGATCGTCGAGGTCGACGATGTGCGGGTCGGCCTGGCAATCTGCTTCGACGTCATCTACGACGACGTCATCACCGAGGGCCTTTACGGCGGCGCCGAGGTACTGGTCTTCCAGACGAACAACGCCGACTTCCGCGGCACCGATGAGAATCTCCAGCAGCTCGCGTTCGCGCGGATGCGCGCGATCGAGACGGGCCGGAGCGTCGTCAACATCTCCACGGTCGGCACGAGCCAGGTCATCCTCCCGGACGGGCGGACGGTCACGAGCCTGGACGCGGATGAGGCCGGAGCGATGCTCGAGGATGTCGAGCTCCGCTCCGGCCTCACGGCGGGAATCGTCCTGGGCCCCTGGCTGCAGCAGGTGCTGCTGTGGGGCGGGCTGGGCGCACTCGGTCTCGGGTGGTGGCGCGCCCGTCGGCGCTAGGCGCCGATCTTCTCGCGGGTGGGGTCCTCCCCGGCACCGCGCCGGGCTCGGATGTAGGCGAGACGCTCCTCGAGAAGCTCCTCCAGCTCCGCACGGGTGCGACGCTCCATGAGCATGTCCCAGTGCGTGCGAGCGGCCTTCTCGTCGGTGGCCTCGAGGGTGACGGCCTCGCCGTCGACCTTCAGGCGGGCTTCCGCACCGCAGGAACGGCACTCCCAGGTCTGAGGCGGTTCGGCATCGGCAGCGAACATGAGCGTGGTGTCGTGTCCGCAGGTGTCACAGGTGTAGGTGGTCTCACGGCGCTCCATGAAAACGACGCCCTCTTCGCTCTGTAGGCTCTGGGCGCCGAGTCGGATGCCGCGCAGGCTGCGATCTGCCATTGTGTGGTCCTCTCGTCGCTGTCAGGTATAACGTTCGAGCCTGTGCGCTTCATCCACGTCGGGACGTTCTCCGCGGTATTCACAGGGGAATCCCAGCGCCGGAGGATAATGGGGGCTCAGGGCTTCCGGATCGTGGCGACGGCGAGGTCGGCGCGATCGGTCACGATGCCGTCCACGCCGGCGTCCACGAGGCGGCGCATGTCGTCCGCGTCGTTCACGGTCCAGACGTGGACCTCGGTGCCGGCCCGGTGGGCGGCGCGGAGGAGCGCCGGCGTCAGCACTCGGATCGCCCCATGACGCTCGGGGATCTGCAGGGCGTCGATCTCCCGGAGCGCTCTGGCGGGGGAGAGGCGCACGGCGGAGAGCGCACGCACCGCCGCGATCGTCCGACTCCCGCCGGAGGTGGCGGGACGGAGCCCGGTGCCGGTCTGCCGTACGGCCTCCAGCGTCGCCCGCCGGTTGGCATCCGAGAAGCTGGTGACGAGGACACGATGGGTGTGCGCCGCGAGGATGGGGCCCAGCGGCGCCGCGGCGGCCAGTGTCTTCACGTCGATGTTGAACCGGGTCTCCGGGAAGGCGGAGAGCGCCTCGGCCACCGTGAGCAGACCGCCGTGCTCGGCGAACAGGGCGCTCAGCTCCCGCGCCCTGACCTCGTGCACAGCGCGCGGATCGTGAACCAGACGGCGCAGGTCGTGATCGTGGAAGAGCACGACGTCGCCGTCCGCGGTGACCTGGCAGTCCGTCTCGATGTACTCGGCCCCGGCGGCATGGGCGGCGGCGAAGGCGGCCGCGGTGTTCTCCCAGACGCCGGACTCCCGCCCCTCGGCGGTCACGAGACCCCGATGGGCCAGGATGCGGGGCTGCTCGGCCTTGACGAAGTACGGGTGGGTCACGCGCCCGCGGGGGGAGTGGTCGACCCGGGTCCGACCTTCGGGGTGAAGGCGGTGCCGATGCCCTTGAGCGCCTCGGTCAGCTCGCTCGGGATGATCCAGAGCTTGCTGGACGGGCTCTCGCTGATCTTCGGGAGCATCTGCAGATACTGGTACGCGAGGAGCTTGTCGTCCGGCGCGCCCTGGTGGATCGCGGAGAAGACGCTCTGGATCGCCTCCGCCTCACCCTGGGCGCGGAGGACGGCGGCCTGCTTGTCCCCCTCGGCGCGGAGGATCTCCGCCTGACGGAGGCCTTCCGCTTCGAGGATCGCGGACTGCTTCGTGCCCTCGGCGGTCAGGATCGCGGCACGGCGGTCCCGCTCGGCGCGCATCTGCTTCTCCATGGAGTCCTGGATGGACACGGGCGGGTCGATCGCCTTGAGCTCGACGCGGCCCACGCGGATGCCCCATTTGCCGGTCGCCTCGTCCAGGACGACGCGGAGCTGCCCGTTGATGTTGTCACGGCTCGTCAGCGCCTCTTCGAGGTTCAGACCGCCCACGACGTTACGGAGAGTCGTCGTGGTGAGCTGTTCCACGGCGCCGAGGTAGTTCGCGATCTCGTAGGTGGCTGCGCGCGCGTCGGTGACCTGGAAGTAGACGACGGTGTCGATGGAGACGACCAGGTTGTCCTCGGTGATCACGGGCTGCGGCGGGAACGACACCACCTGCTCGCGCATGTCGATCAGCGGCCGCAGGCGGTCGATGAACGGCACGAGGATGTTGAGCCCGGGGGAGAGTGTCTTGTGATAGCGGCCGAGCCGCTCGACCACTCCCGCGGTCGCCTGCGGGATGATGCGGATAGCCCGCGCGATCGTGACGATCACGAAGATGATGACCGCGATCACCAGGATCCAGATGATCACGGTCGGGATGATCGATGCGTCGTCCACGCGTGCTCCTAGTCGTTGAGGGGTCGGACGATGGCGGTCGCGCCGTTGATCGCGCTGACGGCGACAGGCGCCCCCGCGGGGATCGCCATCGGGGTGGTCGTTCGGGCGGTCCAGGTGTCGCCGTTCGCGAGCTTCGCCTGACCGGAGATCTGCGTGATCTCGCTGAGCGCGATGCCCCGCAGGTCGACGAGCGCCTCCACGTTCGAGCGTGTGGGGTCGGCGCCGCGGTGCAGGCGCCGCAGGAGCGGCGGCCGCAGGAAGAGGATGAAGAGGGCGGATGCCAGGGCGGCGATGAGGATCTGGATCCAGACCGGGAGCCCGACGAAGTCGGTGACGAGTCCGATCACACTGCCGAAGCTCAGCATCAGGAAGGTGAAGTCGAGGGAGAGCATCTCGATGACGAGGAAGACCGCGATGAGGACCAGCCATCCGATCCATGCCCAGTGGTCGATGAACGTGACGAACGTCGAGAAGTTGTCCATGCGGCCTCCTTTGCCGTCAACGTACCACGCGCGGCGGCAGCCGACCGGCCGCCGCTGCGCCCCTTGGTAATCTGTGAGAGCCGTGCGCTCACGGCGTTCCACGCACCATGAGGAGTCACCCGTGACCGACGTTCTTCCCGCAGGATCCCTCGACGGCAAGGTGGCCCTCGTCACCGGCTCATCGCGGGGGATCGGCGCCGACACCGTGCGATACCTCGCCGAGGCCGGCGCCGACGTCGTCATCAACTACCGGAACAAGGCCCCGCGCGCGGAGAAGCTCGCGGCGCAGCTGCGCGAGCTCGGCCGCCGGGCGCTCGTCGTCGGCGCGGACCTCACCGACCCCGCGTCCGTGGCCGAGATGTTCGACGCCGTCCGCGCCGAGTACGGACGCCTCGACGTTCTCGTCCTGAACGCCTCGGGCGGCATGGAGTCGGGGATGGCCGAGGACTACGCCCTGAAGCTCAACCGCGACGCGCAGCTCAACGTCCTCGACGCCGCGACGCCGCTGCTGTCGGATGGCGCACGCGTCGTGTTCGTCACCAGCCACCAGGCGCACTTCATCCGCACGACGCCGACGATGCCGGAGTACGAGCCCGTCGCGCTGTCGAAGCGGGCCGGTGAGGACGCGCTGCGGGAGCTCATCCCCGGTCTCGCGGAGAAGGGGATCGGCTTCACGGTCGTCTCCGGCGACATGATCGAGGGCACGATCACCGCGACGCTGCTCGAGCGCGCGAACCCCGGTGCCATCGCCGAGCGCCGCGAGTCCGCCGGGCGCCTCTACAACGTGTCCGAGTTCGCCGCCGAGGTTGCCAAGGCCGCGATCGACCCCATCCCCGCGGACAACACCCGCCTCGTCGGCGACGTGAGCGCGTTCGCCGCGGAATAGCCGTCAGACGCGAGACGCCCCGGACCCGCTGCTGCAGGTCCGGGGCGTCTCGCGTGTGCGGATCAGACGGCGGCAGCACCCGTGGTGAAGGCCTTCTCGTCCTTGCCGAGCGTGATCGCGCGGATGATCTGCACGATGCCGAGCACGACGAGCGAGATGCCCAGGAGCAGCCAGAGCGCGAATCCGGCGATGACCGGCGAGAAGAGGACGATGATTCCGGCGATGATGCTGAGGATCGCGTAGATCAGCGTCCAGACCCGCGATCCGTCGCTGCCGAGCAGCGAGAGTGCCACGACACCATCGACGATCCAGCTCACGCCGATGAAGATCACGACGACCAGCGCCAGGGTGGCGGCGGCGACGTTCAGGTTGAAGAACGCGATGACGCCGGCGACGATGTAGAGCAGGCCGAGCACGATGTGTCCGACGCGCGACCAACCGCCCTTCGCGCGGGAGAAGATGCCGAGGCCGATGTACACGACTCCCGCGACGATCAGGTAGGACGCGAAGATCGCCGTCACGATGACGGCGGACTTCACCGGCCAGACCAGCAGCGCGATGCCCGCGAGCAGCGCGAGAACGCCGGAGACCGCGAGAGCGACGCGGATGGATTTGAAGAACGACTTCGTTTCAGCGAGTGCTTCAGACATGGCGGTGAACCCCTTCTGAGAAAATCCTGTGAGGATGCCCCCAGGGTAGCGCCGGATCTCCGACAGGCGGGGGAGGAGGGCCTCCGCGCGTCGCGGATGGTCATTCCGCGTCTTCCGGGGTCATGGCAGGATCGTCACGTGACACCGGTGGATGAGGCTCGCCTGCGGGAGCTGGTCGTGATGCGGAAGGTCCGCGACCGCATCGACCGCGAGTACGCGAAGCCCTTGGACGTCGAGGCTCTGGCGCGGGGCGTGCACCTGTCGGCCGGCCATCTCAGCCGGCGGTTTCGCGAGACGTACGGCGAATCCCCGTACTCGTATCTGATGACCCGCCGCATCGAACGCGCCATGGCACTGCTGCGTCGCGGCGACCTCACCGTCACCGAGGTGTGCTTCGCCGTGGGCTGCTCCTCGCTGGGAACCTTCAGCACCCGGTTCTCGGAACTGGTGGGTGTCTCACCCCGCGTGTACCGTGAACGCGCCGCCGACGTCGAGGGCATCCCGTCGTTCCAGGCCAAGCAGGTCACCCGACCGATCAGGAATCGAGAAGCGCCGCGCCCCGAGGCGCACCTAACGTGAGCATCATGAAGATCCGCATCCATTACGCCTTCCTCCCGCACACCGACGCCGAGGCAGCCCTCGGCTTCTATCGCGACGCCCTCGGCTTCGAGGTGCGCAACGACGCCGGGTACGACGGCCTGCGCTGGCTCACGGTCGGCCCGGCCGGCCAGCCCGAGACCTCGATCGTGCTCCATCCGCCGGCCACCGACCCCGGCATCACCGACGCGGAGCGGCAGACCATCCTGGAGCTCATCGCGAAGGGCAGCTACGGCGCGCTGACTCTGGCGAGCGACGACCTGGACGCCCTGTTCGACCGGCTGGTCGCTGTCGGCGCCGATGTCGTCCAGGAGCCGATGGACCAGCCCTACGGCGTCCGCGACTGCGCCTTCCGCGATCCCGCCGGCAACCTGCTCCGTATCAATCAGGCCGCCTGACGGCCCCACCACCACGAAGGACGCCGCATGACCGCTGCTGAGCACCCCGCGGACACCCACGACCTCATCCGCGTCCAGGGCGCGCGAGAGAACAACCTCAAGGACGTGAGCGTCGACATCCCGAAGCGACGTCTGACGGTCTTCACCGGAGTCTCCGGGTCGGGGAAGAGCTCTCTCGTCTTCGACACGATCGCCGCCGAGTCGCGTCGGATGATCGACGAGACGTACAGCGCGTTCGTGCAGGGGTTCATGCCGTCTGTGCCGCGGCCCGACGTCGACGTGCTGGAAGGGCTCACCACGGCGATCATCGTGGACCAGGAGCGTCTCGGCGCGAACCCGCGGTCGACCGTCGGCACCGTGACGGATGCCAACGCCATGCTCCGCATCCTGTTCAGCAAGCTGGGCCAGCCCTACATCGGCGGCCCGACGGCGTTCTCCTTCAACATCCCGACGCAGAAGGCCAGCGGCGTCATGACCGGGCCGGGTGGCGAGAAGAAGATCGTGAAGGACGCGATCTACCTCGGCGGCATGTGCCCGCGCTGCGAGGGCAGGGGAGTGGTGTCCGACCTCGACCTGTCGCAGATCGTCGATGAGTCGAAGTCCCTCGACGAGGGCGCGATCATGGTGCCCGGGTACACCGCCGACGGCTGGATGGTGAAGGGGTTCTCGCAGTCCGGGTTCTATCCGGGGGACAAGCCCATCTCGTCGTTCACAGAAAAGCAGCGTCACCTCTTCCTCTACGGAGAGGTCACGAAGGTCAAGATCTCCGGCATCAACATGACCTACGAGGGCCTGATCCCGAAGATCACGAAGTCCATGCTCTCGAAGGACCTCGACGCGCTCCAGCCGCACATCCGCGCGTTCGTCGAGCGCGTTGCCACCTTCGCGGTGTGCCCGGAGTGCGACGGCACCCGGCTCACCGAGGGCGCACGGTCGTCGAAGATCGACGGCGTGAGCATCGCCGACGCGTGCCGCATGCAGGTGACGGATCTCGCCACGTGGGTCCGCGGCCTGGATCTCCCGGGAGCCGGGCCGCTGCTCCAGGCGCTGAGTGCCAACCTCGACGCCTTCGTGACCCTCGGCCTGGGGTATCTGAGCCTGGATCGACCGTCGGGCACGCTGTCCGGGGGAGAGGCGCAGCGGATCAAGATGCTGCGCCATCTCGGCTCCTCGTTGACTGACGTCACGTATGTCTTCGACGAGCCGACGATCGGGCTGCACCCGCACGACATCGAGCGGATGAACGGCCTGCTGCTCCGCCTTCGCGACAAGGGGAACACGGTGCTCGTCGTCGAGCACAAGCCGGAGACCATCATGATCGGCGACCATGTCGTGGATCTGGGTCCGGGTGCCGGAAGCGCCGGGGGAGAGGTCTGCTATCAGGGGAGCGTCAAGGGTCTCACGGCCAGTGGAACGCTGACGGGGCAGCACCTCGACGACCGTGCACAGCTCAAGGACGCCGTGCGTGACCGCACCGGCGCGATCGAGGTGCGCGGCGCATCCACGAACAACCTCCAGAACGTGGACGTCGACATCCCGACCGGCGTCCTGACCGTCGTCACCGGTGTCGCCGGCTCCGGTAAGAGCTCGCTCATCCACGGTTCGGTGACCGGACGCGAGGGCGTGGTGGCGATCGATCAATCCGCCATCAAGGGCTCACGTCGCAGCAACCCCGCGACCTACACGGGGCTGCTCGAGCCCATCCGCAAGGCCTTCGCGAAGGCGAACGGCGTGAAGCCCGCCCTGTTCAGCGCGAACTCCGAGGGCGCCTGTCCTACGTGCAAGGGTGCCGGTGTCATCATCACCGAGCTCGGGTTCATGGACACGATCGAGACACCCTGTGAGGACTGCGGTGGTAAGCGCTTCCAGGCGGCGGTGCTGGAGTACAAGCTCGGCGGGAAGGACATCACCGAGGTGCTCGACCTTCCGGTGTCTGAAGCCCGTGTGTTCTTCAGCGAGGGTGACGCGAAGCTCCCGGCTGCGGCCGCCATCCTCGGACGCCTGGAAGACGTGGGGCTCGGCTACCTGTCGCTCGGACAGCCGTTGTCGACTCTGTCGGGCGGTGAGCGCCAGCGCATCAAGCTCGCGATCCAGATGGGTGAGAAGGGCGACGTCTACGTGCTGGACGAGCCGACGACGGGTCTGCATCTCGCCGACGTCGACACGATCCTCGGTCTGCTGGATCGACTTGTCGATGCTGGCAAGACGGTGGTCGTGATCGAGCATCATCAGGCCGTCATGGCACACGCCGACTGGATCATCGACGTCGGACCGGGAGCCGGCCATGACGGCGGTCGCATCGTGTTCGAGGGAACGCCCGCCGAGCTCGTCGCAGACGGGTCGACGCTGACGGGCGAACATCTCGCTGCGTACGTCAACGCATGACCGAGGGCCGCGGTGGCGACTTTCCCGCCCTCTCTCGTCCCGCAGATCCCTGATACGGATTATCCGATAATGCACATTATGTCAGCTTGAGAACAGAACGCTACCGCGACCATCTCCCCGTCATCCCTCGAACGCCCACCCCATGATCGCCTGCTGCACGCTCTTCAGGTGACGTTTGAACTCGTAGCCCACGAACGCGGGATGGTTGGCGGCAGCGACCGAAACCTCACGCCCGCGGACGAACGGCGGGCACGGCGCGAAACGAACACCGTCAGGGGCGCTGTCCAGGAGATCCGCAGTGATCCGATAGGGCGCCATGGCCGCACTGTGCTCCCCCGGCCCATCTGTGATGATCACGTCGGCCTCCTGCACGGCATCGCTGAGATCCTCCTTCCACGGCAGCGCGGGTGTGCGGACCTTCTCCGGGCAGGCCTGCACGACATCGATTCCGAACGCCCGATGGGCTTCCTCCCAGGCTCGAGCGATGTTGCCGTCTGGTCCCACTACGAGGACTCGGAGTGAGCGGACATCCGTCTCGCGCGAGAGCGCGAAGAGATCGGACAGCACCTCGCAGGGGTGGTTCGCGTCGGTCATCGCGTTGACCACCGGGAGAATCCCAGGGGCAGCCAGCTCACGAAGCACTTGGAGATCGGCATGCCGGACGACGAGGAGTTCGACCCACGCTGACAGGTATCCGACGATGTCAACCGCGTCCTCGACGGTGTCGAGCGCCTCCGGAGGGAAGACGATCGGCTGCAAACCCATCTCCGCAGCGCCGCGTTCGAACGAGACACGCGTCCGCAGGCTCGAGGAAGGGAAGAACAGCGCGGCCGCGCCGTCCCTCCTCGCTAGGGTTCCCGCTTCGATCCGCGCGGCGCGCGCGAAGATCTCCCTCAGATCGTCCCAGGTGAGTTCGGTCAATGAGAGAAGGTGGCGCACTCCCCTGTTGTCGCGGACGGCTCCAGCCTCATGACGTCGTGAAGATCTCTTGCGCCCGCGCAACGATGTCTTCCACTCGCGCTTGGAGGAACGGGCCGGGACACTCCGTTCCCGACCACGTCTCCTGGTGGGTGATGACGTGTACTCCGGGGCTCCGGTGAAATCGAGCGTCTCCACCGCCACGGACCGCCAGTTCCAGTCCGCGCCGGTGGACGACGGCTTCGCTCCCGGGCGGATGGTCTCGATGACCGAGCCGTCGTGCCGAAGATCGAAGGTGGGAGCCGATGATCTCCTGTTGCAGCGGGAGAAGAAGTCCAACTGATCCGTTGTCGTGCCGGTGTGGTGGATGATGAAGCGGTCGATGACCGGACTCACGGTTCGACGTTCGCTGCCCGCGATGCCCCGGTCTGCGCGAACCGTGGGGTGGGCGCAGTCGTCGAAACCGAGCGGTACCTCGAGACCTGTGACCGCGCGGTCGTAGACCGGCTCGTACTCGGACAGTCCTCGGGGGTTGTCGGGGCGTCCGGTGACGTCTGCCTCTCCCCCGGAGCTCGTGGAGAGCCAGATGCCGACGCCGGTCACCGCGACGCCGGTTCCGGCAGCGATGAGGAATCCCCGCCGCGTGTGCGTCGGGACGTGCTCATCGGCGTCCCGTGCTCCCGGGCCCTCCGGATGCTGACCCTCCCTGCCCGTGCTCACGCGGCCTGGTCGTCGTCTCGGGGTGCGCGGAACCCACCCCGCCGGCGTCGCCGTGGCCAGACGAAATGCGCGACCGAGAAGGCGAGGACCGACCACGAGATGACGAACACCCACCACGCGAGTGCCGCTCCCCCGCTAACGCTCGCCAGCACGACCGACACGATGCAGGCGCCGAGTCCGACGACGACCCCGACGACGGTGAGCTCGCCGTGGGCGAGCCACCGCGCGCGCAGCGCCGAGACGAGGCGAAGGGGCAGACCGATCACCAGCGCGGTGACGATCGACACGACGGATAGCACGACGGCGATGATGCTCGCCCCGGTGAAGGACGTCACCCCGTCGTACTCTTCCGCAGCTCCGAGCGCGAGGAAGAAAGCCACGATGAACAGGAAAAAGCCACCGACGAAGAACTGGCCGAGGATGAGCGAGGCGGTCGAGTCGTCGGCTCCCCGGAACCCCCCGCGTTTCCGCAGGTCTGCAGGGATGCGGCGAGGGGAGGTCATGTCGCGATCCTACGAGATGGGATGCGCGCGTCGGTCACAATGATCGGCGGAACGTGATCATCGGCTCGCCCCCGAGCGGATGATCCGCCGGGCCCGAAGCGGCCCGAAACCCGAGGGCCTCGTACAGGCGGACGGCTGGGTTCCCTCGACGCACGGCCAACTCCATCGCCGACCGCCCTCGTCGCCGGGAAGAGTCGATGGCATCGGTCAACAACGCCCGCCCGATCCCCTGCCCGGTCTTCCCCGGTGCGACCGCGATTCGCTCCAGCACCGCCGTCATCGGCTCGCCGACTTTCCCGACAGTCACCGCGAACCCCGAAAAGGGATGGTCGACGATGGCGAACCTGATGAGCGGACGACCGAAGACGCCACGTGTCCTTTCGCCGACCGCGTGGCTGTCGACTTCTCCGTCTCGTGCGAGGAGAGCACGGACCCACAGTTGGACACATCGGTCCACATCGTCAGGGAGCGTGCCGCTCACGATGACCCCGTCCGGCACCGCCGCCACCCTCCCCTCGGCGCGGGAACTCTGGCTGAGCGTCCTGACGGTCAGGATGTTTCGACCGTGGACGGAGGACGGGCGTTCCCGTCCGGATTCGACGAAGCCGAGCTTCTCGAGCACGCGCCGGGACGGGAGGTTCCATTCCCAGACGCCGGCCCAGACGCGGCCGATTCCCACCCCAGCTGCCCATGCCACGACAGCCTGGGCAGCTTCGGTGGCATGCCCCCGATTGTGCTCGGCACGGAGCAGCTCGAACGCGAGCTCCGGCTCATCGCCCACGCCGTCACCGCCGTAGACGAGACCGCAGTACCCGATCGGATCCCCGGTGTCGGTCCGTTCCACGGTGAGCAGCGACGACTTCTCGGCATCGCGGATCTGCGCTCGGATGTCGTCCACGTCGGGGCGACCGTCCGGGTCGAGCCGCCGGTGCGCGGGGACTCGTTCGTCACGTTCGGTCCACAGGTGCCGGAACACGGTAGCGTCCTCGATCGCCTGCCTGCGCAGGCGGAGGCGCGACGTCTCCATCTCCGGGATGCGGGGCGGGTGGCTCATCCTCGCAGTCTGGCACTCATCCGCCCCGCGCTGTGTTCTGCAGCGCCTAGTGGGAGGACCAGACGCCGAGCTCGTTGCCGCTCGGGTCGGCGAAGTGAAGGCGCCGGCCACCGGGGAACGCATACGGCTCCTGCAGGATCCGGCCGCCTGCGTCCTGGATCGTCTCCCTCGTCGCATCGAGATCGTCGGAGTAGAGCAGCATGAGCGGACCGCCGACGGGTCGCGGTGCGTCCGCGAGCAGGAGCCCGCCGACCTCGCTCCCGTCTCCGCGGGGCGAGAGGATGCCTGCATAGCCAGGGCCGTAGTCCTGGAAGCTCCACCCGAAGGCGGTGGCGAAGAAGCGTTTCGCCACGTCGAGATCCGTGACGACGAGCTCGACATAGTCGAGGGCGTGGTGCTGCGAGGAGGCTGTCATGCGGGCACTCTAGCCACGGCGTCGGACATCGCCGGTCAGGAGTAGCGTGGAAGGGTGCCTCAGGTCTCCCACTCGCCCGTCTCCACGCCGGGGTGGCGGGCCTGGGCGATCTGGTCCGTCGGCGTCGCGGCCTACGTGCTCGCCATCACCAACCGCACATCTCTGGGCGCGGTCGGTGTCGAGGCCGCCGACCGGTTCCAGGCGGACGCCTCCACGCTCGCGCTGTTCGCGGTCGTGCAGCTCGCCGTCTACGGGGGGATGCAGATCCCGGTGGGAGTCCTCCTCGATCGCTTCGGATCCCGTCCGATCATCACGGCGGGGATGCTGCTCATGGCGGCCGGACAGCTCACCATGGCCCTGTCCCCCAGCATCGGCATCGCGATCGTCGCGCGTGTCCTCCTCGGAGCCGGTGACGCCGCGGTCTTCCCCGCCGTGCTGCGACTCGTCGCCACGTGGTTCCCCGCGCAGCGCGGCCCCGTCATGGTCCAGTTCACCGGGATCATCGGGCAGGCCGGACAGCTGATCGCGCTGGTGCCGGTCGCCGCCCTGCTGCACGCCACCACCTGGTCGATCACGTTCGGCAGCATCGCCGGTCTCGGCCTGCTCTTCACGATCCTCGTGTGGCTCATCGTGCGCAACAACCCCGCGGAGAGCGGTCCCGACGTGTCGGTGAACACGGACACCGGAGTCGTGCGTGTCGTGACGTCGGCGATCGACACGGGCGTCGGCATCCGGGCGGCCTGGGCGCATCCCGGCACACGGCTCGCGTTCTGGTCGCACTTCACCACCCCGTTCGCCGGCACGGTGTTCGTGCTGCTGTGGGGCATGCCGTTCCTCACGGCCGGCGAGGGCCTGACCACCGCCCACGCGGCGGGGATCATCTCGATCTACGTGGTCGCGGGCATGATCCTCGGCCCGATCATCGGCGATCTCTCCCGCCGCCTGCCGAACCACCGCTCCCTCGCCCTCGTCCTCCCCGCCGTCGGTGTGCAGATGGCCGCGTGGATCGCGGTAATCGCCCTCCCCGGCCCCGCCCCGGACTGGCTGCTCTGGGTCCTCGCGATCGCTCTGGCGACCGGGGGCCCCGCGTCGATGATAGCCTTCGACCACGCGCGCACGCACAATCCCGTGCATCGCCTCAGCACGGCCACCGGCGTGACGAACGCGGGCGGCTTCATCGCGGCCCTGATCGCCGTGTTCGTGATCGGTCTCCTCCTCGACGCCCAGGGCGCCGGCACCCCGGACACCTACACGCTCGGCGCGTTCCGTGTCGCGTTCCTCACTCTGATCCCGCTCTGGGTCCTCGGAGTCGTGTTCATCCTGATCGAACGCAAGCGGACGCGGATCCGCATGGGGCTGGATCCCGAGCGGCGTCGCTGAGCGCCCATAGGATGAGGCTTGGCCTCCGCTCCCCCGTCGACCGCCGCCCTCCCGCGCGCCCGAGACGGCCGCACGAGGCCGCCGTTGACGGCGGGACTGCTCGCCGGACTGATCCTCGGCGCACTGGGGATCGTCTCCGGCGCCATCGCCCGACTGACCGGTTCCGACATCGTGCTGACGCGGTTGCTGAGCTTCGCCGGTATCGGATCGCTGCAGAGTCATGCCTGGCTGCTCCCCGGTGCGTGGGGCGTCCTCGTGCTAACGGTGACGGCCGCCGTCCTGTGCAGCGTCGTCTGGGTCGCGGGACGGGGTGCGCAGGGCGTCGGCCGGGCACCCGCGGTCGTCGAGTCCGCGCCGGACACCGCCTACTGGGGATTCGCCTGGGGCTGGATCCCCGCCTGGGCGTTCTCGCGCAGGGCCGGTGAGGAATCTGCGCGGCGGTGGTCCCCGCGCCTTCTCGGCGTCACCGTCGCGAGCGTGGTCGCTCTCGTCGTCGTCGGGAGCCTTCGTCGATCCGGCGGCCGTGGGCGATCCGGTACCGGAGCGGGCCCCGGGGGCCTCGACTCCCCAACTCCCCGCGGACGCCTGCACTCCCGACCGGGCCACGCTGCTACTCGGAACGGCCGACGGGGCCACGGGGCACCGTGCCCAGAGCATCCGTCTGATGAACATCAGCGAGGAGCCGTGCGTGGTCGAGGGGTATCCCGACATCGCCTTCGCCGACCAGAACGGGCATGCGCTCGACGTCGAGGTGCGACCCGGTTCGTCCTTCCTGGCCACCGACCCCGGCTCCGCGCCCGTCACCGTGCTGCCCCAGGGCGAGGCGACCGCGGTGATCGGATGGGACGCGAATGCCACGGACGGCGCTCTCGTGGCGCGTGCGTTGCACGCCTCGCTGCTCCCCGGGTACGACCGCGGTTCGTGGCCGGTCGAACTCGACATCGTGTCGGGCTCCGAGGTCGCGATCACCGCCTGGCACCTCGGCGCCGCACCCGCCGCGCCGTGACGGCACTCCGCGCCGTCAGCGCAGCAGGTGCTGGACCGTCTCCACGATCAACTCGACGCTGACGCGCTCCGGCACCTCCGCGTCGCCCGCCTCGAACTCGGCGAGCTCCACGCCGCGGACGTCCGCGGCCGGGATCGCGGCGAACAGCGCGGCCACCTGGTGCGGCAGCAGACCGTCGCCGACCCGATAGGCCGCGGGGATGTAGCCGGGCTCCAGGACGTCCCAGTCGACATGGATCCACACCGGTCGCCCGGCGATGAGAGCGCTCAGTCGCTCCGGCGTGCTCTCCGCGGGGCTGAGGACGGTCACTCCCGCGCCGGCGAGGAGCTCTCCCTCGGCGGGGTCGATGTCGCGGCCGCCGACGACGATGACCTGCCGCGGGTCGATGCCCGCCCCGTGGCCGCTGTCCCACAGCCCGCAGGCGGCGGCGAGGACCATGCCGCCGAGGTAGCCGGAGTCGGTGGTGTCCGGCGTGTTGAAGTCGCCATGCGCATCGATCCAGAGCACCACCGCGTCGGGGTGGTGCTCGGCGACGCTCGGCAGCGTTCCGAGGCTCGCCGCACACGTGTTCGTCACGAGGAGCGGCGTCGTCTCCCCCATGATCGCCTCCTGCACCGCGGCACGGAGGCCCGTGAGCGTGTCCGAGGCCTCGGGCAGCGCGACCGACCAGTCGTCGAGCCGACCGGGCTCCGGAGTGCCGACCACGACGGGCTCCCGCCGGAGGAGCGAGGACAGGGCGTCGGCGACGCGGCGCGCCCCGACGAGGGCTCCGTCCGTGCGGTCGGCGACGCGACCCTGGTTGAGGATGAGCGCGAAGGGCCTGGTCATCCGCTCAGTCTCCCACCCGGCACAGATCACGGCCAAAACCGCCGCACCCGGCCTGCACTAACGCCGGCGCGGCGTCCATCCCGACGGGAGCCCTCCGTCGACGAAGGCGCGGTCCCTGTCCGCTGCTGCCGACCAGCCCTGCGCCTCCTCCTCGGTGTCGAAGGCGCCGCGGGCCACGCGGAAGCCGACGTCCTCGTGGTGCATGCGCGGCGCTCCCCCACGGCGGACCGAGGCGCGGACGCTCCAGGCGTCGTCGGCGAACCCGCCGCCCCGGAAGACCCGGTAGTCGTCGTACCGCGCGGGGTCGAGGAGGTCCCAGCACCATTCCCACACGTTCCCGAGCGTGTCGAAGAGCCCGTGCAGGTTCGGGAGCTTCCCGCCCACGTCCTGCGGCGTGCCGACTCCGTCGGCAGCCGTCCAGGCGGCCTCCGCCAGCGGCGCGTAATGCGGCCCGGTGGAACCGGCGCGGCAGGCGTACTCCCACTCGGCCTCGGTCGGCAGGCGGTAGCCGTCCGCTGTAGTGTCCCAGGCCACATCCTCACCCTCGAAGTGGTAGACGGGATCGAGCCCCTCCACTCCGAGGCGGCGTTGCAGAAGTGGATGGCCCGCAGCCAGCTCACGTCGGCGACCGGGCGACGAGGATGCCGTGACGGGGTGCCCAGGACCTCGGTGACCTGTTCTTCGGTCACCGGGAAGACACCGAGGGCGAAGGGTTCGAGTTCCACGGTGCGGCGCGTGCGTCGCCGGGCGTCGTGCAGCGTCACCGTGCCGGCGGCGAGACGGACGAGCTCGATATCGCTCATGCGCGGGGTACGGCGACGCTCACGCCGGAGTCCGTTCGACCCAGGTGGGGTACTTCGCTGCGCGGCCGTCTCCCGACGAGGTCCTCGTCACGCGTCGACGCACCCAGGGCCCGACGAACTCCCGGTAGTAGGCCAAACCCGCGGGGCCGGCGGTCCAGCGATCGAGCGGCGCCCACCAGGCTGCCGGCGGCTCGAAGCCGAGTCCGTGCAGCACGCGGGCCGCGACGCGATGGTGTCCGGCCGCGTTCATGTGAAGCCGGTCCTCCGACCAGTACGCGGGCTTCGAGAGCTCCGTGTCCGGCCAGTTGAGGGCGCGGATCACGTCGGGGCGGTCCTCGATCCGCCGCAGGACCGCCTCGGAGAGCAGGTCGCCCCGGCGCTGCACGAGGGAGCCCATCGGAAGCTGCCCGCTGGGGTTGGCGCCGGAGAGCAGGATCATCGTCACCCCCTCTTCGTCGCACCGTCGCAGGACCCGGCTGAACGCATCGGCGATGTGCTCCACGTCGGTCCGCGGCCGCAGCATGTCGTTGCCGCCACCGTTGAACGACAGGTGCGTGGGACGCAGGGCCAGCGCTGGTTCGAGCTGCTCCTCGACGATCGGCCAGGCCAGCTTCCCCCGGATCGCCAGGTTCGCGTACTGGATGGTGTGCCCCGCGGCATCCGCCCACCCCTGCGCGGCGATGTCGGCCCAGCCGCGCTCGCGCCCATCGGGGAGCACATCGCCCACGCCTTCGGTGAAGGAGTCGCCTATCGCGACGAAACGTACATCAGCCACGCGCCCAGCCTATTCCCGGTCCCGGACGTCACCGGTCGTCCAGCGCCGCTCCGCTCCGGTCGACGAGTCCCCACGCGGCGGCCGCCGCGACGAGGAAGCAGGCCGCGAACACGACGAACAGCAGAGGAGCGCCGCCGGCGACGAGGAGGACAGGAACGGCGAGGGGCGCCACGATGGAGGCGATGCGTCCGACCCCCGCGGCCCAGCCCGCCCCGGTGCCGCGCAGCGAGGTCGGGTAGATCTCAGGCGTCACCGCGTACAGCGCGCCCCACGCGCCGAGGGTGAAGAACGACAGGGCCATGCCGGCGCCGATGATCATCGGCACGGTCGTGGCGGTGCCGAAGACGACGGCCGAGGCGGTCGCCCCCAGGAGGAAGACCGACAGCGTGATGCGTCGTCCCCACACCTCGATGAGCCAGGCCGCCACGGCGTAGCCCGGGAGCTGCGCGAGCGTGATGATGAGGGTGAAGCCGAACGAACGGACGAGGTCGAATCCGGCGTCGACGAGGATGCTGGGGATCCAGATGAAGGCCCCGTAGTAGGCGAAGTTCACAGCCAGCCACACGAGCCAGAGGCAGGCCGTCCGCACCCGGAACTCCGCGTTCCAGAGGGTCGTGAGCCGGGCCCGCGCCGTCTTCGCGATCGCCCGCGACGCCGGCTCCTTCCGAAGAGGCGGGGTGTACTCGACCCCCGCATCGGCTTCGAACGCCGCCACGATGCGATCGGCTTCCGCGATGCGTCCGCGGGACGCCAGCCAGCGCGGCGACTCGGGCAGACCCCACCGCACGACGAGCGCGTAGACCGCGGGGATCGCGCCGAGTGCGAAGGCCCACCGCCAGCCTGCCTCGGAGGCGGGGATGACGAAGTACCCGATGAGCGCGGAGGCGGTCCAGCCGACGGCCCAGAACGCTTCCAGGATGACGATCAGCCGTCCCCGGATGCGCGCGGGGGCGAACTCGCTCACGTAGGTCGAGGCGACCGGCAGCTCCGCCCCGAGCCCGAGGCCGACGAAGAAACGCAGCACGAGCAGGGCCGCCACTGACCCGACCAGAGCACTCGCTCCGGTGGCCACGCCGTAGATGAGCAGCGTGAGGGCGAACACCTGCCGGCGGCCGAAGCGGTCAGCGAGAAGACCGCCGAGGGTCGCACCGACCGCCATGCCGACGAAGCCGAGCGAGGCGATCCAGCCGGCCTCCCCCTTGGAGATGCCCCACTGCTGTGTGAGCGCCGCGATGATGAAGGAGATGAGCCCCACGTCCATCGCGTCCAGGGCCCAGCCCACGCCGGACCCGGTGAGCAGGCGCAGGTGTCGGCGGGTGAACGGAAGGACGTCGAGGCGCTCGGCGAGCGACGTGCGGCTCGGCAGGGCGGTATCGGCCATGATTCTCATCGTAGGGCCGTCCCGTCCCGCCGAGCCGCGAGATGACGCCGGCTCAGTCGCGGTCGGCGAGGAGCTTCCGCACCCGAGGGATCACCTCGGTGCCGTACAGCTCGATGCTGCGCATCATCGACTCGTGCGAGAGGGTGCCCGTCGCGTACTTGAGGTCGAAGCGGCCGAGCCCGAGGGTCGTGATCGTGTCGGCGATCTTCGCCGCCACACGCTCGGGCGAGCCGGCATAGAGGGAGCCCTCGGGACCGATGTCGTTCTGGAACCGCGCACGGCTGTAGGGCGGCCAGCCGCGCTCACGACCGATGGTGTTGTTCATCGCCTCGAAGCCCGGGTAGGCCTCGTCCCATGCCTCCGCGTCGGTGGGCGCGATGTGACCGGGCGAGTGCACGGCCACCGGGTGCGCCGTCGTCCCGAAGGAGGCGACCGAGCGGTGGTACAGGTCGACGAACGGCTTGAACCGCCCGGCCGGGCCGCCGATGATCGCCAGCATCAGGCCGAGACCGTGACGCGCGACACGCACGACGGACTCAGGACTCCCGCCGACGCCGACCCACGTGCGCAGACCCTTCTCGGTCTTCGGGAACACGTCCGCGTTGTCGAGCGACGGCCGCAGCGACCCAGACCACGTCACGGGCTCCTCCTTGAGGAGCTCGACGAACAGCTCCAGCTTCTCCTCGAAGAGCCGGTCGTAATCGCGCAGGTCGTAGCCGAACAGCGGGAAGGACTCGATGAACGAACCGCGCCCGAGCACGACCTCCGCCCGCCCTCCGGACAGGGCGTCGAGGGTCGAGAAACGCTCGAACACGCGCACCGGGTCGTCCGAGGACAGGACGGTCACGGCGGTGCCCAGCCGGATCCGCTCGGTACGGGCGGCGATCGCCGCGAGCACCATCTCCGGTGAGGACACCGCGAACTCGCGCCGATGGTGCTCCCCCACGCCGAAGAAGTCCACGCCGACGGTATCGGCCAGCTCCGCCTGGGCGACGACGTTCCGGATGGTCTGCGCGCCGCTGAGCAGCTCGCCGTCCTGATCCCGGGTGATGTCGCCGAACGTGTCCAGCCCGAATTCGATGTCCATGTCACACCTTCCTATTCAGGTGAATGGAACGCGCGGACTCGAGCCGGCATTCCCGTCACCGAGGGAGCAGCGCGCTCCGCAGCGTGTCCAGTCCGACGCCGCCCAGATCGAGGGCGCGCTTGTGGAAGCCCTTGAAGCTGAACGCGTCGCCCTCCGCCTGCTGGACGGCGTCGCGGACCTGCTCCCAGATGCGCTGACCGACCTTGTACGACGGCGCCTGACCCGGCCAGCCGAGGTACCGGTTGACCTCGAACTGCACGAACTGGTCCGACATGTTGACGTTGCGACGGAGGAAGTCGAGCGCGTAGTCGGCATCCCAGACGCCGTCACCGTCGAGACGGGGCTTGCCGAGGTGCACGCCGATGTCGAGGACCACGCGCGCCGCCCGCATCCGCTGCCCGTCCAGCATGCCGAGGCGATCCGCCGGGTCGTCCAGGTAACCGAGCTGCTCCATCAGTCGCTCCGCATACAGCGCCCAGCCCTCCGCGTGGCCGGAGGTGCCGGCGAGCAGCCGTCGCCACGAGTTGAGCTCGGCGCGGTTGTACACGGCCTGGGCGATCTGCAGGTGATGCCCCGGCACACCCTCGTGGTACACGGTGGTGAGCTCGCGCCACGTGTCGAACTCGGTGACGCCCTCGGGGACCGACCACCACATGCGGCCGGGGCGCGAGAAGTCGTCGGTGGGGCCGGTGTAGTAGATCCCGCCCTCCTGCGTCGGCGCGATCATGCACTCCAGGGTGCGGATGGCCTCCGGGATGTCGAAGTGCGAGGCGCCGAGCTCGGCGACCGCGCGGTCGCTGGTCTCCTGCATCCACCGCTGAAGCGCCTCGGTGCCGACGAGCTTGCGGGCGGGGTCGGACTCCAGATGCGCGACGGCCTCTTCGACGGAGGCGCCGGGGAGGATCTCGTTCGCGATCGCCGTCTGCTCGGCCACCATGCGGGCGAGCTCCTCCCGGCCCCACTCGTAGGTCTCGTCGAGGTCGATGGTGGCGCCGAGGAATCGGCGAGAGTTGAGGGCGTACAGTTCGCGCCCCACGGCGTCCGTCTCACCGGCCTCGGGTGCGAGCTCCTCGGCCAGGAAGCGCCGCAGCTCGCCGTAGGCGACTCGGGCGGCCGCGGAGTTGTCGGCCAGCGTGCGGGCGAGCGAGGCGGGAAGCTGTCCCTCCTGCGGGTCGGCGTGCGCGACGAAGGCGGCGAAGAACCCGTCGTCGGCGATGTAGCGGTCGATCTGTGTCGCGACCTCCGCGACCTGGCGGCGCGCGGGAGTAACCCCCTCGGCGATGCCCAGGCGGAGCGTCTCGATGTACCCGCGCAACGCCGCGGGCACGGCGGAGAGTCGGGTGGAGACGACCTCCCAGTCCTCGACCGTCGCGGTGGGCATCAGGTCGAAGGCGGAGCGGACGTCCTGCGCGGCGGAGGCGATGACGTTCAGATCGCGCAGGTGCCACTTCGCGTCGTGCAGCTCGAGGTCGAGGCGGAGCTCGGCGCTGAGGTCGGTCTTGGTGACCTCGTCGATCGCGTCGACGGGCTCCAGCGCCGAGAGCTTGTCGAGCGTGGCCCGCGTCGCCGCGGCGATCTCCTCATGACCTTCCGGGCTCAGATCGCCGAACCGGTCGTTGACCTCGGAGCGGCCGATGTAGGTGCCGAGAGTCGGCGCCAGGACGGCGATCGTGTCGACCCATTCATCGGCGACGCTGTCGATGGCGGAGGGGGTGCGGGGTGCTGAAGTCATACCTTCCAGCCTAATCCCCGCCCCCGGCGGCCACCGGGATCAGTGCGCGGCTTCGTTCCAGTCCCGACCGCGGCCCACCTGCACGTCGAGCGGCACGGAGAGCTGAGCGGCATCCCCCATCCGCGTGCGGACGATCTGCTCCACCGCATCCCACTCCCCTGCCGCGACCTCGACGACGAGTTCGTCGTGGATCTGCAGCAGCACCCGCGACTCCAGCTTCGCGGCGTGGAGGTCGTCGTGGATGTGGAACAGCGCGATCTTCATGATGTCGGCCGCGCTCCCCTGGATCGGGGCGTTCAGCGCCGCACGCTCGGCGTTCTCCCGCAGCACACGGTTGGGGCTCGCGAGGTCGGGGAACGGCCGCCGACGCCCGAAGATCGTCTCGGTGTAGCCGACCTCCTTCGCCTTCATCACCGAGGCCCGCAGGTAGTCGCGGACCGCGCCGAACCGCGCGAAGTACTCCACCATGAGCTGCTTGGCCTCGGACTGCTCAATGCGCAGCTGCTTGGACAGCCCGAACGCGGAGAGGCCGTAGACGAGGCCGTACGACATCGCCTTCACCTTGGTGCGCATCGCCGGCGTGACCTCGGAGGGATCGACCCCGAACACGCGGGCGCCGACGAAGCGGTGCAGGTCTTCACCGCTGTTGAAGGCCTCGATCAGTCCCTCGTCGCCCGAGAGGTGCGCCATGATGCGCATCTCGATCTGCGAGTAGTCGGCGGTGAGCAGGGTCTCGTACCCCTCGCCGACCTCGAAGGCGCTGCGGATGCGCCGCGACTCCTCGGTGCGGACCGGGATGTTCTGGAGGTTCGGGTCGGTGCTCGACAGGCGCCCCGTCTGACTGCCGGTCTGCACATAGGTCGTGTGCACCCGGTGGTCTTCGCGGATCGCGGTGTCGAGGGACTCGATGATCTGCCGCAGCTTCGTCGCCTCACGGTGCTGCAGCAGCAGGCTCAGGAACGGGTGCGGGTGCGACTCCTGGAGGTCGGCGAGCACTGCGGCATCTGTCGAGTACCCGGTCTTCGTCTTGCGCGTCTTCGGAAGCTGCAGGTCTTCGAACAGCACCTCCTGGAGCTGTTTCGGGGACCCGAGGTTGAACTCGCGACCGACGACCGCGAACGCCTCCTGGGCCAGGGCATCCGCCCGCGTCGCGAGCTCCGCCGAGAACGTCGACAGCACCTCGTGCGACACGGCGACGCCCGCGAGCTCCATGTCGGCGAGCGTGCGGAGCGTCGGCAGCTCGATGTCGCGGAGCACCGCATCCACCGGCTCCGGCAGATCGTTCCGCAGCGCCTCGGCCACGCGCAGGATGAACCACGCCTCCTGCGACGGGGTGGCGCCCTCGGTCTCCGGCACGAGTTGCGACGGATCAGCCTCGGGGAGCTTCTCCCCCAGGTAGCGCTGGACGAGGTCGGACAGCGTCTTGTCCGGGAAGCTGGGGCGCAGCAGCCAGCCCGCGAGACTCGTGTCGTAGGCGAGCCCGCCCAGACGGATGCCCTGACGGAGCAGCGCCTTCACCTGCGGCTTGGCATCGTGCAGCACCTTCGGCGCGTCGGACTCCAGCCACGTACGCAGCGCCGCGGCCGCCTCCTCCGACCAGTCGAGCTCGCGCAGCTCGCTCCCGGTGGCGACGCCGACGCGCACGGGCGCCCCGGACCGCACCACGACCCGGAGCGCGACGTCTCCGTCCTGCGCCGCGGCCCAGGTGGCCAGATCCGGGGCGGAGACCTGTGCCGGCGTGGGCATCTCGACGACGGAGGCCGGGTCGTCGGCGACCTCGCCCGCACCGACGGCTTCGAAGACCCGCGGCAGCAGCGTCCGGAACTCCAGCCGGGCGAAGATGTCGCGGACGGCCTCGGCGTCGATCGGGGCGACCGCGAGGTCGGCCGGTGCGACCGGCAGCTCCACGTCGGTGAGCAGGCGGTTGAGCTTGCGGTTGCGGCGGACGTCTTCGATGTGGTCGCGGAGGTTGCCGCCGACCACGCCCTTGATCTCACCGGCACGCTCGAGCAGCTCGTCGAGGGAGCCGAACTGCGTGAGCCACTTGACGGCCGTCTTCTCCCCCACCTTCGGCACGCCGGGGAGGTTGTCGCTGGTCTCACCCACGAGGGCGGCGATGTCGGGGTACTGCTCGGGACGGACGCCGTAGCGCTCCTGCACGGTCGCCGGGTCATAGCGCTTGAGCTGCGAGACACCCTGCACGGACGGATACAGCAGCGTGACGTCGTCGGTGACGAGCTGGATGGTGTCGCGGTCTCCCGAGACCACGAGCACGTCGTAGCCCTGGGCCGCCCCCTGCGTGGAGAGGGTGGCGAGGATGTCGTCGGCCTCGATGCCCTCCTGCGTCAGCACGGGGATCGACATGGCGGCGAGGCAGTCCTGCAGCAGCGGGATCTGGCCCTTGAACTCCTGCGGCGTCTCGGACCGGGTGGCCTTGTACTCCGGGTACTCGTCGGTGCGGAACGAGTGACGGGAGGTGTCGAACGCGATCGCGAGGTGCGTGGGCTGCTCGGCCTTGATCAGGTTGACCAGCATGGACAGGAACCCGTAGATGGCGTTCGTGTGCTGGTTGTCCTTGGTGGTGAAGTTGTCGACCGGGAGGGCGAAGAAGGCCCGGTAGGCGAGCGAGTGGCCGTCGACGACCATGAGGGTAGGCTTTGCGGAGTCCGTCACCCTGTCAGCCTAACGAGGAGCACGGACACCCGCAGAGGAGGATGCATGAGCGAGGTCGCCACCAGCGAAGGACTCGAGTGGGCGGCCGCCCGCGGCATGGGTGCGCTGGCCGAGAAGATGGGCATGGAGTTCGTCGAGTTCGGCGTCGATCGGTGCGTGGCGACGATGCCGGTGGAGGGCAACACCCAGCCGGTCGGTCTCATGCACGGCGGCGCCTACGTCGTGCTCGGCGAATCGCTCGGCTCGATGGCGGCCAACCTGCACGCGGGCGCCGGCCGCCTCGCTGTCGGCGTCGACATCAACGCCACACACACCCGGTCGGCCACCTCGGGCGTGGTCACCGGAGTCTGTACGCCCGTGCACCTGGGCCGGAGCATCACGGTGCACGAGATCGTCGTGACCGACGATCAGGGCCGGCGCTGCTCGACGATCCGCATCACCAACATGATCAAGGACGCTCCCGCCGCGGGCTGAGCGGCTCCTCCAGCAGCAGCTGGAACAGGATGTGGTCCTGCCACTCCCCCGCGATCCGCAGGTACTTCGGGGCGATGCCGATGCGCTCGAAGCCGGTGGCGGCGAGGACCCGCTGCGAGGCGACGTTGTGCAGCAGCGTCGACGCCTGGAGGCGGTGCAGCCGCAGCTCGTCCCGCGCGTGCTCCGCCACGAGGGCGACCGCGCGCCCGGCGAGCCCGCGGCGCAGTCGGGTGGAATCGATCCAGTACCCGAGATCGGCGCTCCAGAACGCACCGCGCACGATGGTGTTGAGGTTGACCCGGCCGCGGATCTCGCCGTCGTCCGAGAGGATCACGAACCGGGAGCTCCGGCCGAGGGCGGCTTCCGCGACGCACTGCTGTGCGTTCTGCTCCTGCCAGTCCTCGGTGAAGAACGCCTCGGAGCGCTCCGGCTCCCACGGGGCGAGGTGCTCTCTGTTCGCGAGGTACGCGCGCGCGAGCGCCGCACCGTCGCCGGCGCGGACCGGCCGCAGAACGTGCTCTGCGTCCAGCCGGAGCACCGGATGCCCTACTTCTTGGGAGCGAGCTGTTCGATGATCGCCTTGGCGACGTCCTGCATCGTCAGGCGACGGTCCATCGACGCCTTCTGGATCCAGCGGAACGCCTCGGGCTCGCTCAGGCCCATCTTCTCGTTGAGCAGGCCCTTGGCCCGATCGACGAGCTTGCGGGTCTCGAAGCGCTCGACCATGTCGGCGACCTCGGCCTCGAGGGTGATGATCTGCTCGTGGCGGGCCAGGGCGATCTCGATCGCGGGGAGGAGGTCGTTCGGGGTGAAGGGCTTCACGACGTAGGCCAGGGCTCCGGCCTCGCTCGCCCGCTCCACGAGCTCCTTCTGGCTGAACGCGGTCAGCAGCACGACGGGGGCGATGTTGCCCTTGTGGAGCTTCTCGGCAGCGCTGATGCCGTCGAGCTGGGGCATCTTCACGTCCATGATGACGAGGTCGGGACGCAGCTCGGTGGCGAGTGCCACCGCCGTCTCGCCGTCGCCGGCCTCGCCGACGACATCGAAGCCGTTGTCGCGGAGGATCTCGACGATGTCGAGACGGATCAGCGATTCGTCTTCGGCGACGACGACGCGTCGGGGTGCGGATGCCGTGGGCTGCTCAGCCTGTTCTTGCTCGGTCACCCCTCCATCCTAACGGAGAGGCCCCCGCCGCCGGCTGAAGACGGCGGGCGCGCGGGGAACCGTCCGTCGTCTGCGCTACAGTCGAAGTCGCGAGACACGGGCCGGCGTGGCGGAATGGCAGACGCGGAGCACTCAAAATGCTTTGTCCGAGAGGGCGTGTGGGTTCGAGTCCCACCGCCGGCACCAGTATCGCGAGCCCCTCGCCCCGTCACTCGGTGAGGGCGGCGAGTTCGGCCATCACGCGGGGGTGGGCGAGGATGCGGAAGTGTCCGCCCGTCTCCAGGACGACGTTCTTGGCACCGGGCAGCTCGCTCCCCTCCGGGATGTGCGGATCGAACGCGGCGTAGATCGAGACGATGCGCGCGTTCACGTCGAGCTCCCGCCCCAGCGCGACGATCGAGGGGTCGTCGGGCGCGAACGCCCGCAGCACCCGACCGGGCAGGAGCCGCGCATATCGGGAGCCGCCGAACGGCGTCGCGATGGCGAGCATGCCGCGGATCCGCGCACCCTCCGGGCCGGTCATCACCAGCTTCCCGGCGAGACCGCCCTTGCTGTGGGCGACGAGGAACACGCCGGAGAGGTCGTGCGCGCGCAGGTAGTCGGCCACCTGATCGGCCTCATCCTGCACCGGGAACTGGTTGCGGCGCAGCGCATCCACGACATGGACCGGATGACCCCTCTCGTGCAGCGCGACGATGAGCGGCTCCAGGAAGCGCCAGGTCTCGTAGACACCGGCGAGCACCACGATGGGGGCGCGGTCTCCGGTGGCGAAGTCGTCCGCCTGGTCACGGCCGAAGAACGAGCGGACCTGCCAGAACCCCGCGTAGGCGTAGTCCGCAGCCCACCAGCCCAGGATCCTCAGGACGCTGATCGTGCCCTCCCCCGTCGGATGGGTGCGGCCGGCACCGCCGTCGGCCATGCTCCCGTCGTGTGGGCCAGGATCGCGGACGCCACCGCCCGGGGCGCGGACTGCTGCGCGACATGATGATGACCGGGGATCTCCACCAATCGCGAGACGGCCGCCGCGTCGCGCAGCCGCCGGCACCACGCGCGTCCGGCGATCGGATCGTCGCTCCCCCGGACGACGAGCACCGGCATGGTCAGAGCCGCAACCCTCTCCTCCAGGGGATACGCGAGCATGTGCCGGACCTGACCGAGATACCACCACACGCCGCAGCGCAGATAGTCGGTGAAGACGACGGCGTTGATCGCAGGGGTCTCACCGAACGTATCGAGGGCTAGTGCCAGGGCCTGGGCGCGGAGAGTCCGGTGGGCGTCATCGGCGACGGGACCGATCGTCACGACGGTCCGGACGTACTCGGGATGCCGCAGCGCCGTCTCCACGGCCCACTGCACGCCCATCGAGTGCCCGACGAGCACGACCCTGTCGTCGTCGAGGCTCGCCACCACCTGAGCCAGGCCCGCCGCCATCTGCGGGATGGAGACGTCGAACCGGGGCTTCGGCAGGCCGCCGAAGCCCGGCAGGTCGACGGAGACCACCCGGGTCGTATCGGCGAGCACGGCGTGCAGCCGCGACAGGTACCGGTGCGACATCCCGATCCCGTGCACGAGGACCACGGTCGGAGCGGTGCTGCCGGCGGGTCGCGGACTCTCCAGGATGCGGAACGTCAGCCCGGAGGTGACGAGGAGACGACGGAGGACCATGGCAGCACGCTAACCGAGACCGCCGCCCCGGCCGAGAGGCTTGACGCCCCGGCCCGGAGATGACAGAGAGGGGCGAGGCCGAAGCCCCACCCCTCTCGGAACGCCCTGCGTCAGACGCCGGCCTTGTAGATCGGCGCGGCGCCACGGAGCGCATCGCCGACCTTGTGCACGCGCAGGTCGTTCGTGGATCCGATGATCCCGGGAGGGGAACCGGAGATGACGACGACCTTGTCCCCCTCGACGGCGAGGCCGTTCCCGAGGAGGTACTCGTCGACCTGGTGGTACATGAGGTCGGTGTGCTGCACCATGTCAACGAGGGTGGAGCGCAGGCCCCAGGTGAGCGCCATCCGACGACGGATGCCCGGCTCCGGCGTGAAGGCCAGCATCGGGATGCGGGAGCGCAGGCGGGACAGACGGCGCGCCGAGTCGCCCGACTGCGTGAAGACGCACAGGAACTTGGCGTCCACGAACTCCGCGACCTCGAGGGCCGCGAGCGTGATGGCCCCACCCTGCGTGCGCGGCTTCGTGGTGAGCGGCAGGATGCGCTCCAGACCGTGCTCCTCCGTCGACTCGATGATCCGGGCCATCGTCTCGACGACGACGACCGGGTAGTCGCCCACGCTGGTCTCGCCGGAGAGCATGACCGCGTCGGCACCGTCGAGGACGGCGTTGGCGACGTCGGAGGTCTCGGCGCGGGTCGGCACCGGGCTGTTGATCATCGACTCGAGCATCTGCGTCGCCACGATCACGGGCTTGGCGTTGCGACGGGCCAGCTCGACGGCGCGCTTCTGCACGATCGGGACGGCTTCGAGCGGCAGCTCCACGCCGAGGTCGCCACGGGCGACCATGATGCCGTCGAACGCGTCGACGATCTCTTCGAGCGCGTCGACGGCCTGCGGCTTCTCGATCTTGGCGATGACCGGGACGCGGACGCCCTCCTCCGCCATGATCTCGTGCACGCGGGTCACGTCCGAGGCGTTGCGCACGAACGACAGCGCGATGAGGTCGGCACCGGTCCGGAGGCCCCAGCGGAGGTCCTCCTCGTCCTTCTCGCTGAGCGCGGGGACGTTGACGGCGACGCCGGGCAGGTTGATGCCCTTGTTGTTCGAGACGGCGCCGGCGACGACGACACGCGTGGTGACCGTCACGCCGTCGGTCTCGACGACCTCGACGCGCACCTTGCCGTCGTCGATCAGCAGGAAGTCGCCGGGCTTGACGTCCTGAGGAAGCCCCTTGAACGTCGTGCCGCAGATCTCCTTGTTGCCGATGATGTCCTCGGTGGTGATCTTGAAGATGTCGCCCTTGGCGAGCTCGTACGGGCCGTCCTCGAAGCGGCCCAGACGGATCTTCGGACCCTGGAGGTCCACGAGGATGGCGACGGCACGACCGGAGTCCTCCGCCGCACGGCGCACGTTCGCGTAGTTGTTCTCGTGCACGGAGTAGTCACCGTGGCTGAGGTTCAGTCGGGCGACGTCCACACCCGCATCGATCAGTGCGCGCACCGTCTCATACGTGGAAGTGGCGGGGCCCAGGGTGGCGACGATTTTCGCGCGTCTCAACATGTCTCCAGGGTAGAAGTGGGGGATTACAAACAGGCGACACTGCCGGCCTCAGCCTACGCGGGCTGGAGGCCGATCGCGACATCGCTCGGGCGCACGGGCTCCGGCAGCACGGTGGTGCCCATGAGGAAGCGGTCGACGTTCGCCGCCGCCGCCCGGCCCTCCGCGATCGCCCAGACGATGAGCGACTGCCCGCGTCCCGCATCGCCGGCGACGAACACGCCGGGGATCGACGACTCGTAGCTCGCGGCACGACGGAAGGCGCCGCGCTCGGTCACCTCCGGCCGGGTGTCCTCGGTGTAGCCGTCCTGCTCCGGTCCGGTGAAGCCCATCGCGATGAGCACCAGGTCGGCCGGGATCTCCCGCTCCGTGCCGCTCTTGGGCACGCGGCGACCGTCGACGTACTCGGTCTCGGCCACGCGCAGCGCGCGGACCTCGCCGACGTCGTTCGACAGGAACTCCACGGTCGAGGCGAGGAAGACCCGCTCTCCGCCCTCCTCGTGAGCCGAAGCCACCTCGAAGATCGTCGGCATCATCGGCCACGGCTGGTGATCCGGCCGCGTCTCGCTCGGCTGCTTGCCGATGGCGAGGTTGGTGACGCTGAGCGCGCCCTGGCGGTGCGCGGTGCCGATGCAGTCGGCGCCCGTGTCGCCGCCGCCGATGACGATCACGTGCTTGCCCTCGGCGGTGATCTGGTCCGGGACGGTGTCGCCGGCGACCGCGTGGTTCGACTCGACGAGGTACTCCATCGCGAAGTGCACGCCGTCGAGGTCGCGACCGGGGATCGGCAGGTCGCGCGGGACCGTGGCGCCGGTGGCGATCACGACCGCGTCGTACCGGGCGCGCAGGTCGGCCCAGGAGATGTCCTTGCCGATCTCGACGCCGGCGCGGAACCGCGTGCCCTCCTCCTGCATCTGGCGCAGGCGCGCTTCGAGCTGGCTCTTCTCCATCTTGAAGTCCGGGATGCCGTAGCGCAGCAGGCCGCCGATGCGGTCGTCACGCTCGAAGACGGCGACGGTGTGCCCCGCGCGCGTGAGCTGCTGGGCGGCCGCGAGACCGGCGGGGCCCGAGCCCACGACGGCCACGGTCTTGCCCGTCAGACGCTCCGGCGGCTCCGGCTCGACCCAGCCCTTGGCGAAGGCCTCGTCGATGATGGAGACCTCGATCTGCTTGATCGTCACGGCCGGCTGGTTGATGCCGAGGACGCACGAGCTCTCGCACGGGGCCGGGCAGAGCCGTCCCGTGAACTCCGGGAAGTTGTTCGTCGCGTGCAGCCGCTCGATCGCCGCGCGCCCCTCCCCGCGCCAGGTGAGGTCGTTCCACTCCGGGATGAGGTTGCCCAGGGGGCAGCCGGAGTGGCAGAAGGGCACGCCGCAGTCCATGCAGCGACTGGCCTGGCGACGGAGCACCGCCTTGTCGCCGGGCTCGTACACCTCTTTCCAGTCCATGATGCGCACGGGCACCGGACGGCGAGCGGGAAGTTCCCGCTCGGTCACCTTCAGAAAGCCTTTGGGGTCAGCCACCGGTCACCTCCAGGATGCGGTTCCAGACGATGTCGCCGTCGGGGTCGATCCCCTCGGCCAGTGCCTCCTCGCGCATGCTGCGCACGGCGGCGAAGTCGCGCGGGAGCACCTTCACGAACTCCGCCGCGCTGGCGTCGAAGTCCTCCAGCAGGGCGGCGGCGCGCGGGGACGCCGTGCGCTCCACATGCTCCACGAGCAGCCCGCGCAGCACTTCGAGGTCCGCGCGGTCCAGCGGCTCGAGCCGCAGCTCGCCGCTGCCGAGCGACTGCGCGTTGACCTTCGCGGTGTCCAGAGCGTGCACGTAGGCCACTCCCCCGGACATGCCGGCGCCGAAGTTGCGGCCGGTCGATCCGAGGATCACCGCGAGGCCGCCGGTCATGTACTCGAGCGCGTGGTCGCCCACGCCCTCGACCACCGCGGTCGCACCGGAGTTGCGGACGAGGAAGCGCTCGCCCACCACACCGGAGATGAACATGGTGCCGGACGTGGCGCCGTACCCGATCACGTTGCCCGCGATGACGTTCTCGTGCGGGGCGATCGCGGAGCCGCGGGGCGGCCGGATCGTGATGTCCCCACCGGAGAGTCCCTTGCCGACGTAGTCGTTCGCGTCGCCCTCCAGCCGGAGGATGATGCCCGGCGGAAGGAACGCCCCGAGCGACTGCCCGGCCGTGCCGGTGAGGGTGACGTCGATCGTCTCCTTCGGCAGTCCGGTGGCGCCGTGGCGCGAGGTCACCTGATGGCCGAGCATCGTGCCGACCGCGCGCTCGGTGTTGGCGATCGGGAGCTCCGCCATGACGGGCTCTCCGTTCAGCAGCGCCGCCTTCGCGATGTCGATGAGCTGCACGTCGAAGTGCTTGTCGAGTTCGTGGTCCTGGGCGCGGCCGCTGCGACGCGGCTCGCCGGCCGGGAACGCCGGTCCCTCCAGCACCGGGCTGAGGTCGAGCCCCTCGGCCTTCCAATGCGCGATCGCCGCGTTCGTCTCCAGGAGCTCGGTGCGACCGACGATCTCGTCGATCGAACGGTAGCCGAGCTCGGCGAGCAGCTCGCGCACCTCCTCGGCGATGAACTCCATGAAGTTCACGACGAACTCGGGCTTGCCGGTGAACCGGTCGCGCAGGACGGGGTTCTGCGTGGCGACGCCCACCGGACAGGTGTCGAGGTGGCAGACGCGCATCATGATGCAGCCGCTGACCACGAGGGGCGCGGTGGCGAAGCCGAACTCCTCGGCACCGAGCAGGGCGCCGATGATGACGTCCCGTCCGGTCTTGAGCTGCCCGTCGACCTGCACGACGACGCGGTCGCGCATGCCGTTGAGCATGAGCGTCTGCTGCGTCTCCGCGAGCCCGAGCTCCCATGGCGTTCCGGCGTGCTTCAGCGAGTTCAGCGGGCTGGCGCCCGTACCGCCGTCGTGACCGGACACGAGGATGACATCGCTGAGCGCCTTGGCGACACCGGCCGAGACCGCGCCGATGCCGGACTGGCTGACGAGCTTCGTGTGGATGCGCGCCTCGGGGTTGGCCCGCTTCAGGTCGAAGATGAGCTGCTTGAGGTCTTCGATCGAGTAGATGTCGTGATGCGGTGGCGGCGAGATGAGGCCGACCCCTGCAGTGGCGTGCCGGGTCCGCGCGACCCACGGGTAGACCTTGGTGGGCGGGAGCTGGCCGCCCTCACCGGGCTTGGCGCCCTGGGCGAGCTTGATCTGGATGTCGTCGGCCTCGGTGAGGTAGAGGCTCGTGACGCCGAATCGACCGGAGGCCACCTGCTTGATCGCACTGCGCCGCTCGGGGTCGACGAGACGGTCGGGGTCTTCCCCACCTTCCCCCGTGTTCGACTTGCCGCCGATCCGGTTCATCGCGATCGCGAGCGTCTCGTGCGCCTCCTTGGAGATGGAGCCGTAGCTCATCGCCCCCGTGGAGAAGCGCTTGACGATCGCCGAGACGGGCTCGACCTCGTCCAGCGGCACGGGCTTGCGCGTGCCGGTCCGCAGCGAGAACAGGCCGCGCAGCGTCTTCAGCTCCGCCGCCTGGTCGTCGACGAGCTTCGTGTACTCGCGGAAGATGTCGTAACGGCGGGTCCGCGTGGAGTGCTGCAGCTTGAACACCGTCTCCGGGTTGAAGAGGTGCGGAGAGCCGTCGCGGCGCCACTGGTACTCGCCACCGGTCCACAGCCGCTCATGGGCACGGGCCGCGGCATCCTCCGGGTAGGCGTAGTCATGGCGGGCCTGGTTCTCGGCGAAGATCTCCTCGATCCCGATTCCGCCGAGCTTCGACTCGGTACGCGTGAAGTAGGCGTCGATGAACTCCTGGCTGAGGCCGACCGCCTCGAACACCTGCGCGCCCGCATAGGAGGACACCGTCGAGATGCCCATCTTCGACATGATCTTCAGCACGCCCTTGCCGAGCGCGTAGATGAGGTTCTTCACGGCCTTCTCCGGGGAGATGCCCGTGATGTAGCCGGTCCGCACGAGGTGCTCGACCGTCTCCATGGCGAGGTAGGGATTGATCGCGGAAGCACCGTAGCCGATGAGCGTCGCGACGTGGTGCACCTCGCGCACGTCGCCGGCCTCGACGATCAGACCGACCTTCATCCGGTTCTCGCGCCGGATGAGGTGGTGGTGGATGGCCGACACCATGAGCAGCGACGGGATCGGGACGAGATCCTTGTTCGAGTCGCGGTCGGACAGGATGATGAACTCCGCGCCGTCCTCGATGGCCTGATCGACCTCGGCGCACATCTCGGTGAGGCGTTCGGCGAGGGTGTGGGGTCCTGCGTCGAAGTGGTAGAGGCCGCGGATCGTGGCGCTCGAACGCCCGGGCAGGGCCTTGTCGATGTGCCGGATCTTCGCCAGCTCGTCGTTGTCGATGACCGGGAAGTCGAGCGACACCGTGCGCGTGTGCTCCGGACCCCAGGTCAGCAGATTGACCTCAGGTCCCAGACCGAGCTTGAGGCTCGTGACGACCTCTTCGCGGATCGAGTCGAGCGGCGGGTTGGTCACCTGCGCGAACTGCTGCGTGAAGTAGTCGAAGAGCAGCCGCGGGCGCTTGCTGAGCACGGCGATCGGTGTGTCCGATCCCATCGCGCCCAGCGGCTCGACACCCGTCTGGCCCATCGGGGTGAGGAGGATGCGGACCTCCTCCTCCGTGTACCCGAAGGTGCGCTGCCGCCGGGTGATGGAGGCCGGCGGGTGCACGATGTGCTCGCGCTCGGGGAGGTCGGCCAGGCGGACGGAACCGGCGTCGAGCCACTCCTGCCACGGGTGCATCGTCGCGAGATCGTGCTTGATCTCCTCGTCCTCGACGATCCGGCGCTGGGCTGTGTCGACGAGGAACATCTTGCCGGGCTGCAGCCGGCCGCGGCGCTTGATGCGCTCCGGCTCGAAGTGCAGCACGCCGGTCTCGGAGCCGATGACGACGAGCCCGTCGGTGGTCTCCGTCCAGCGTCCGGGGCGCAGGCCGTTGCGGTCGAGGGTCGCGCCGACGAGCGTGCCGTCGGTGAAGATGAGGGCGGCCGGGCCGTCCCACGGCTCCATCTGGTTGGAGTGGTACTCGTAGAACGCGCGCAGCTCCGGCGAGATGTCGGCCTGCTTCTCGTAGGCCTCCGGCACCATCATCATGATCGCGTGCGGCAGGCTGCGGCCGGTGAGGGTGAGCAGCTCCAGCACCTCGTCGAACGAGGCGGAGTCGCTGGCGCCGTCGGTGCAGATGGGCAGCAGGGGCGAGATGTCGCCGAGGAGCTCGGACTCGAGCTGCGACTGGCGGGCGCGCATCCAGTTGCGGTTGCCGCCGACGGTGTTGATCTCGCCGTTGTGGGCCAGCATCCGCAGCGGCTGCGCGAGCGGCCACGACGGAAACGTGTTCGTCGAGTACCGCGAGTGAACGACGGCGAGCTCTGAGGCGAAGCGCTCGTCCTGCAGATCCGGGTAGAACGGCTCGAGCTGGAGCGTGGTGACCATGCCCTTGTAGCCGAGCGTGCGGCTGGACAGGGAGACGAAGTAGGCGCCGAGCTCGTGGCCCGCCCGCTTGCGGAGGCGATAGGCGACGCGATCGAGCGCGATGCCGGTCAGCGGCGCATCGGCCAGGGTGGCGCCGCCGGCGCTCACGAAGAGCTGCTCGAAGGCCGGACGGGCCTCGTCGGCGAGCTTGCCGAGGTTCTCGTTGGCCGTGGGGACCTCGCGCCAGCCGAGGACGCGGAGCCCCTCCGCGCGGGCGATCTTCTCGATCCCGGCCTTCTGCTGGCGGCGCTCGCTCGAATCGCGAGGAAGGAAGGCCAGCCCGGCCGCATACTCCCCCACGGGCGGCAGTTCGAAGCCGGTGACCGCGCGGAGGAACTCGTCCGGCATCTGGGTGAGGATGCCGGCTCCGTCCCCGGTGCCCGCGTCGGACCCGATGGCCCCGCGGTGCTCCAGGTTGCGCAGGGCCTCGAGGGCCAGCGCGATGATGTCGTGCCCGGCTTCGCCGCGCAGCGTTGCGACCATGGCCAGGCCGCAGGCGTCCTTTTCAAACGCCGGGTTGTACATGCCCTGCTTCGGGGGGTATGCGCCGGAGGCGCCGTAAGGGGGCTGGAAGTACACCAGTTACCGTCCTCAGATCTTCAGTGAAACCCGGGGACGTCGTCGGCCCGCTCGTTCAGTGCAATGGTTCTCCCGCCGCGAGTCGGCGTTATCGGGAGCCGTCCCCGCTCGAGGGAGCAGCGCTTGTGGCAGTGGCTCCGGCGGCGACTTCTTCGGCCGGAGGCTCGCTCACGTCCACGAAATCAGAGGGATTGTCCTGCGATTGTACATCAGCGTCCACGTCCTTCCGTCCGCGGCCCGGCTGGTACGGCGAGGGCTCGAGACCGGGGTGACGGCGCGTCTGCACCACGAGGATGACGAGGCCGAGGACCACGCCGATGATGGCGGCCCAGACGTTGCTGCGCAGGCCCAGGATGATCTCGCTCGGGTCGATGCGGATCGACTCCCACAGGATGCGTCCGGCGCTGTACCAGATGAGGTAGATCGCGAAGAGACGACCCCACTGGAAGAACAGCTTCCGGCCGAGCCACAGCAGCACGAGGACGCCGAGGCCGTTCCAGATGACCTCGTACAGGAAGGTCGGGTGGAAGAGGGTGCCCTCGGGGAGACCGGGAGGGAAGGCCGAGTTGTCGGACGGGATCTCCAGTCCCCACGGCAGGTCGGTCGGCAGGCCGTAGAGCTCCTTGTTGAACCAGTTACCGAACCGGCCCATCGCCTGCGCGAGGAGCAGTCCGGGAGCCAGCGCGTCCGCGAACGTCCAGAAGCGGATGCCCGTCCACCGGCAGCCCAGGTAGGCGCCGACGGCACCGCCGATGAGCGCACCGAAGATCGCGATGCCACCCTCCCAGATCGCCCAGACCGAGCCCGGTTCGAACGGGTTCCAGGTGTTCTTGCCCTCGCCGAAGTAGAAGTTCGGGTGGGTGAGCACGTGGAAGATGCGCGCGCCGATGATGGCGAGCGGCACCGCGAGAATGGAGATGTCGATGACCACCCACGGCTCTGCGCCGCGCTTGGTGAGACGGTGGTTCGTCATCAGCACGGCGACGATGATGCCGGCGATGATGCACAGCGCGTAGAAGTGGATCCGGAGCGGGCCGAGATCGATGTACGAGACGGACGGGCTCGGGATGCTGGCGAGCACGCCGGTGGCGGTGCTGTGGAGCGCGGAGGACATGAGTGCGATCCTACTTCTCTGAGGCGAAGCGCGCCGACGCGGTGCCGGCGGCCAGGGTTCGGGTGACGTCGGCGAGGGCCGGCACGCCGCCGTCGCGGAGGGCGCGGACGAGCGCGGTGCCCACGATGGCCCCGTCGGCATACTCGGACACGCCCGCGATCTGCTCCGGCGTCGAGATGCCGATGCCGACGCAGGCGCGGCGGGCGCCGTGGTCGCGGAGCCGCGACACGAGGGTGCGCGCCGCACGGTCGAGCTCGGCCCGCTCCCCCGTGATGCCCATGGTCGAGACGGTGTAGACGAAGCCCGTCGAGGACCGCACGACGAGGTCGAGGCGCTCGTCAGACGAGGTCGGAGCCGCGAGGAAGACCCGGTCGAGACCGAGCCGCTCGCTGGCCGCCATCCACTCGCCTGCGGCCTCCGGGGTGATGTCCGGGGTGATCAGACCCGCGCCGCCCGCGGCGAGCAGGTCCTCGGCATACCGGTCCACCCCGTACTGCAGCACCGGGTTCCAGTAGGTCATCACGAGGACGGGGACGTCGGTGGCAGCGGTGATCGCACGGATCGCCGTGAAGAGGTCCTTCATCCGGAAGCCCGCAGCGAGGGCCTTGGTCGTCGCCTCCTGGATGATGGCGCCGTCCATGACGGGATCGCTGTAGGGCGGGCCGAGCTCGATGATGTCCACGCCGTTCTCGGCGAGGGCGATCGCGGCCTGGATGCTGGTCTCCAGGTCGGGGAAGCCGACGGGCAGGTAGCCGACGAAGGCGCTGCGGCCGGCGTCGTGCGCACGCTGGATGGCCTGTTCGACGCGGCTCACAGCTGCGGCTCTCCCTTCGAGGCCGCGTCCTCGGCGGCGCTCTCGTCGGACACGTCGTGCGCGAGGGCGTCCTCGTCGTAGAGCTCGAAGTAGCGGGCGGCGGTGTCCATGTCCTTGTCGCCGCGACCGGAGAGGCAGATCGCGATCAGGCCGTCGGAGCCGAGCTCGCGGCCGATCCGCAGCGCGCCGGCGAGGGCATGGGCCGACTCGATGGCGGGGATGATCCCCTCGGTCCGGCTGAGCAGCCGCAGGGCCTGCATCGCTTCGTCGTCGGTGGCCGGGACGTACTCGGCGCGACCGATGTCGGCCAGCCAGGAGTGCTCAGGGCCCACGCCCGGGTAGTCGAGACCCGCGGAGATCGAGTGCGATTCGACCGTCTGGCCGTCTTCGTCCTGCAGCACGTACGTCTTCGCGCCGTGCAGCACGCCGGGCCGACCGCGCTCGATGGAGGCGGCGTGCTTGTCGGTGTCGACGCCGTCGCCCGCCGCCTCCACGCCGTACAACCGCACGCCCTCGTCGTCCAGGAACGCATCGAACATGCCGATCGCGTTGGACCCGCCACCGACACAGGCGACGACGGCGTCCGGGAGCCGGCCGACCTCGTCGAGGATCTGGGCGCGGGCCTCCTCCCCGATGATCTTCTGGAAGTCGCGGACCATCGCCGGGAACGGGTGCGGGCCCGCGGCGGTGCCGAAGATGTAGTTGGTGGTCTCGACCGAGGCCACCCAATCGCGGTAGGCGTCGTTGATCGCGTCCTTCAACGTGCGCGATCCGGAAGTCACCGCGACGACCTCGGCGCCCAGCAGACGCATGCGGGCGACGTTCAGCGCCTGCCGCTCGGTGTCGACCTCGCCCATGTAGATGGTGCAGTCCAGCCCGAACAGCGCCGCAGCGGTCGCCGTCGCGACGCCGTGCTGCCCCGCTCCGGTCTCGGCGATGACCCGAGTCTTGCCGAGGCGCTTGGTGAGCAGGGCCTGGCCCAGCACGTTGTTGATCTTGTGCGAACCGGTGTGGTTGAGGTCCTCGCGCTTGAGGAAGACCCGCGCGCCGCCCGCGTGCTCGGCGAACCGGGGCACCTCGGTGAGCGCGGAGGGGCGCCCGGCATAGGACGACAGCAGATGGGCGAGCTCGGCTCGGAACTCCGGGTCGGCGATGGCCTCCTCGTACGCGACGGTGAGCTCGTCGATCGCGGCGACCAGGGATTCCGGCATGTACCGTCCTCCGAACTCGCCGAAGAACGGACCGTGCTGGTCGCGCAGACTCACTTCGCCTCCAGGAAGCTCTCGAGAGTGGCGACCGGGTCTCCGGTCACCAGGGCCTCCCCGATCAACACGACATCGGCACCGACCGAACGGTAGTGCGCGACGTCGGCCGGGGTGAGCACCGCGGACTCCGCGATCTTGATCGCCGAGTCGGGGATGCGGCCCACGAGCCGGCCGAACAGATCGCGGTCGAGCTCGAGGGTCTTGAGATTGCGGGCGTTCACGCCGATCAGGGCGGCGCCGAGATCGATCGCGGCGTCCAGCTCGTCCGCGGAGTGGGTCTCCACGAGCGGGGTCATGCCGAGCTCGAGGATGAACCCGTACAGGTCGCGGAGGACGTCGGGCTCCAGGCCCGCGACGATCAGGAGCACGAGATCGGCACCCGCGGCACGGGCCTCCAGCACCTGGTACCGGGTGGCGATGAAGTCCTTCCGGAGAACCGGCAGTGAGACCCGGGCGGTGACCGCCTCCAGATCGGCCAGACTGCCGCCGAAGCGGCGCTCCTCCGTGAGGACGCTGATCGCGGAGGCGCCGCCGGTCTCGTAGAGCGCGGCCTGGTGCGCGGGATCCGGGATCTCCGCGAGGGCACCGCGGGACGGACTCGCCCGCTTCACCTCGGCGATGATCTTCACCCGGTCGGCGGGAGCGAGGAACGACAGCGCGTCCTTCGCCGCGGGGCGCGCGAGGGCGTCACGCTCCACGACCGAGAGCGGACGGGACTCGGAACGACGCTCGGCGTCTGCGACAGCGCCGGCCGTCAGGTCGGCGAGGACCACTAGTGCGCCTTCGGAGCGTACTTGGGACCCTTCACGCCGTATCCCGCCTTCGCGAGCACCCAGCCGACGATCGCCCCGATCGGGATCAGCGCGGCGGAGATCCACACCAGGGTCGGCTGCTCGAAGCAGAACGCGACGGTCGCGGCGGCGAAGCCGACGAGCATGATCACGACGGCGGTCCAGGCCGCAGGCGAGTGTCCGTGGCCGGGGTCAGCGATCGGGTTGGTCATGTTCTCCTCCGGGGGACGACGTGGGATCTGGATTCAGTCTATCGGGGTCAGCGTGTCGGGTCGGACCCGCGGGACAGCTCGTCCCAGGAATCGACCGCGTCGACGGGACCATCATGCCGCGCCTCGGCGGGCGTGTCGGTGCGGTAGCGCCGACCGCCGACCTTCCAGCGTCGCCAGGTCGTCAGCACGAGGACCGCGGCCGCGAGCAGGATCGCCCAGCCGACGAGGGCGAGGTACGGCCAGGCCGACGGCACGATGCTCGCCGCGACCTCGTGGACGGCTCCGCTCCCGGCGAGCCCGGTCGTCTCGGTGACCGTCGCGGCCACGGCGCCGTACGCATCGCCGAGGAGCAGCTGCAACGTGGACCACCCCAGGAACAGCGCCGCCGCGGCAGCCAGCACACCGAAGACGATGCGCACGGCACGGCCGGCGATCGCGAGTGCTGCACCGAGGGCGAGCACGGCGAGGCTCAGCGGGGCGAGCAGCACGAGGGCGGAGGCACCAGGGACGAGGATGTCCTCCCCCGCATCCGCGCGCTGCACGGTGAACCAGGTCTGCGTGGAGGAGATGATGCCGATGGCGCCGGCCAGCAGGAACCCCGTCACGGAGAGGGAGCGGCCGCGCTGCGCGATGCTCACGAGGCGCTCACCCCGTCGACGGCGTCCAGGTCGGTGGTGTCGAAGCACGTCCGCGTGCCGGTATGGCATGCGGGGCCGGTCTGGTCGACGAGGAGCAGGAGCGCATCCCCGTCGCAGTCGAGCCGGGCCTCCCGCACGACCTGGATGTGGCCGGACGTGTCACCCTTGCGCCAGTACTCCTGGCGGGAGCGGGACCAGTAGGTCGCACGACCGGAGGTGAGCGTGCGGCGCAGCGCCTCGGCGTCCACCCACGCGAGCATGAGCACCTCGCGCGAATCCCACTGCTGCACGATGATCGGGGCGAGCCCGTCGGCGTTGAAGGCGACCTGTGCGATGCGGTCGTCGACGGAGACCTCGTCCTGCTTCGGCGTATCGGTCATCGGACGAGCACTCCTTCCGCGCGCAGCGCGTCCTTCACATCGCCGACGGTCAGAGCCCCGGTGTGGAACACGCTCGCCGCGAGCACCGCGTCGGCTCCCGCTTTGATGGCCGGTGCGAAGTCGGTCGCCCGCCCTGCACCGCCGGAGGCGATCACCGGGATCGGCGCCACCTCGCGCATGAGGCGGACGAGCTCGAGATCGAAGCCGTCGCGGGTGCCGTCGGCGTCGATCGAGTTCACGAGCAGCTCCCCCGCGCCGCGCTCGGACGCCTCGCGCGCCCAGTCGAGCGCATCCAGCGTGGTCTGCGTACGGCCTCCGTGCGTGGTGACGACGAAGCCGGATCGCGTGGTGTCGGCGCGCTTGACGTCGAGCGAGAGCACGAGCACCTGGGCACCGAAGCGATCCGCGATCTCGCCGATGAGCTCAGGGCGGGCGATCGCCGCGGAGTTCACGCCGACCTTGTCCGCACCGACCGCGAGGAGCCGCGCGACGTCGTCGACGCTGCGCACCCCGCCTCCCACCGTCAGCGGCACGAAGACCTGCTCCGCGGTGCGCTGCACGACGTCGTACGTCGTGGCCCGCGCATCCACCGTCGCGGTGACGTCCAGGAACGTGATCTCGTCGGCGCCCTGGGCGGCGTAGTGGCGGGCGAGCTCGACCGGATCGCCCATGTCGCGGAGGTTCTCGAAGTTGACGCCCTTGACGACGCGGCCGTCCGCGACGTCCAGGCAGGGGATGACGCGACTCGCGAGGGTCATCAGAGCCTCGCCGCGTGGATCGCGGTGACCAGGATGGCCCGGGCGCCGAGGGCGTAGAGGTCGTCCATCACCTGGTTGACGCGACGCCGCGGGATCATCACGCGGACCGCCACCCAGGACGGATCGCGGAGCGGCGAGATCGTCGCGGACTCCCGGCCGGGGGCGATGGCCACGGCCTGATCGACCAGCTCGGTGGGGAGGTCGTAGTCGAGGAGCACGTAGCGGCGCGCCACCATCACGCCGCGGAGCCGCCGCAGCAGCGTGTCGACGCCGTCGGCCTCGCCGGGACGACTGATGAGCACGGCCTCGGACTCCAGGATCACGGGGCCGAAGATCTCCAGCCCGGCCTGCCGGAGCGTAGTCCCGGTGGACACGACGTCGGCGACCGCGTCGGCGACGCCGAGGCGTACCGCGGACTCCACGGCACCGTCGAGCTGCACGAGCTCGGCGTTCACGCCCTGGTCGCGGAGGAAGGATCCCACCAGACCCGGATAGGCGGAGGCGACGCGGACGCCGTCGAGGTCCTGGACGGAGGTGAAGCGTCCGGGAGGACCGGCGAAGCGGAACGTGGACGCCCCGAAACCGAGCTGCTCGATCTCGCGCGCCGGCTGCTGCACGTCGAGGAGGAGATCACGACCGGTGATCCCCACATCGAGGGCGCCGGAGGCCACATAGGTGGCGATGTCGCGCGGGCGGAGGAAGAAGAACTCGACGTCGTTCTCGGCGTCGATGACATGCAGGGTCTTGGGGTCGCGGCGGCCGGCGTAGCCCGCCTCCGCGAGCATCTCGGCGGCGGTCTCGGAGAGCGAGCCCTTGTTGGGAACGGCGATGCGCAGCATGAACGGCTTTCAGTTCGAAGGAGTGGGACCGGAGCGCATCACAGATGTCGGTAGACGTCCTGCAGGGAGAGGCCCTTCGCGAGCATCATCACCTGCAGGTGGTAGAGGAGCTGGGAGATTTCCTCGGCGGCAGCGGCATCCGACTCGTACTCCGCCGCCATCCAGACCTCGGCGGCCTCTTCGACGATCTTCTTGCCGATCGCATGCACGCCGCCGTCGAGCTCCGCCACGGTGCCCGATCCCTCGGGTCGGGTCTCGGCCTTGACGCTGAGCTCGGCGAACAGCTCGTCGAAAGTCTTCACCCCTCCAGGCTACCGGCTCGCGCGAGGTCCCTGAGCCGGGTGACGGCCGCCTCCACGTCGTCCGCACCGTAGACCGCGGATCCGGCGACGAAGGTGTCGGCTCCCGCTTCGGCCGCCTGGGCGATCGTCGCGGCGGAGATGCCGCCGTCGACCTGGAGCCAGACGGACGAGCCGCGACGCCGTGCCTCCGCGGACAGCGCCTGCAGCTTCGGCATGGTCTCGGGCAGGAAGCCCTGTCCGCCGAACCCCGGCTCGACGGTCATCACGAGGATCTGGTCGAACTCGTCCAGCAGGTCGAAGAGTCCCTCGACAGGAGTCGCGGGCTTGACCGCGACCCCGGCACGGGCGCCGATGTCGCGCAGCCGCCGCGCGAGAGCCACCGGCTCCCCCGCCGCCTCCAGGTGGAAGGTCACGCTCGCGGCGCCCAGCTCGGCGTAGCCCGGGGCCCAGCGATCCGGATCCGTGATCATGAGATGCACGTCCAGCGGGACCGGGCTGGTCTCCTGGATGCGCTGGACCATCTGCGGGCCGAACGTCAGGTTCGGGACGAAGTGGTTGTCCATGACGTCGACGTGCGCGAAGTCGGCCGTCGCGATGCGGGCGAGCTCCGCCTGCATGTTGACGAAGTCGGCGGCGAGGATGCTGGGGTTGATGCGCGGGGCGCGGGGCAGATCCATGGTCTCAACCTTCCTTCGGGGCGTCTGTCGCCTCCAGCGGTCGCTGCAGGAGTGCGAGGAACATCGCATCGGTGCCGTGCCGATGCGGCCAGAGCTGAGCGCTGCCCGTCTGCGCCCGCCCGTCGTCGGCGAGATCGATCGGCGACTGCGCCACGCCGTGCAGCACCGCACGCGCATCGAGCTCGACGAGCTTCGGCCGGATGCGCCGCACCTCCTCGACCACCGCCGTGGTCTCCGCGAGATGGGGAGAACAGGTGACGTACGCGACGACGCCTCCCGGTGCGAGAGCGTCCGCAGCCGCCGTGAGCAGGCCGACCTGCAGCGGCACGAGCTCGGCGACGTCTGCCGGGGACTTGCGCCATCGGGCCTCCGGGCGCCGACGGAGGGCGCCGAGGCCGGTGCAGGGCGCGTCCACGAGGATCCGATCGAACGCGTCCGGCCGCTCGGCCGCCAGCTCCCGGCCGTCCCGCTCGTGCACGGTGACCTCGCCCGGAACGGCGCGCAGGGCGTTGCGCACGAGCCGGGCGCGGGTGGGCACCACCTCGTTGGCTTCCAGGACGGCGTCGTTCTGCCGGGCGACGGCAGCGAGCAGGGCGGTCTTCCCGCCGGGGCCCGCGCAGAGATCGAGCCACCGCTCCCCTGTGCGCAGCGGCGTCGCCGTGGTCAGCGCGAGCGCGACGAGCTGAGACCCCTCGTCCTGCACCCGGACCGCGCCATCGGAGGCGGTCAACGCGAGGCGCGGATCGCCTCCCGGAGACGCGAACGCCGTGGCGGCGTATGGCCGGCGCGGCTCCTGGGGCTTTGCCAGACCGGGAAGGGCGACGAGCGTGACCTCGGGCGAGACGTTGTCGGCCTCCAGCAGGGCGTCCAGTTCCTCGACCCGCCCCTCAGCGGCGAGGGCGCGCCGCAGCGCCCGGATGATCCAGACCGGGTGCGCGGCGCGGAGGGCCAGGCGTTCGTCGTCCGATCGCGCTGCCGCCTCGATGCGCGCGAGCCACTCGCCCGGCGATTCGCGGGCGATCCGCCGGAGCACCGCATTGGCGAAGCTCGACGCCCCGCGTCCCGCCGTGAGGGCCACGAGGTTCACCGATTCGTTCACGGCCGCGTGCGAGGCCACCCGTGTCGCGAGAAGCTGATGCACCGCGAGCCGGAGGGCGTCGAGCACCACCGGGTCGATCGCGTCGGCGGGGCGGTCGGCCGCGGCGGCGATGATCGCGTCGTACGTGCCCCGGCGCCGGAGAGTGCCGTAGGTCAACTCAGTCGCGAGAGCCGCGTCCTGCGGGTTCAGGCCCGTCTCGGCGATCGCGGTCGGGAGGAGCAGGTTGGCGTAGGCGTCGGAGTCCGACACCGCCCTGAGCACGTCGTAGGCCACGCGGCGCGCCGGCTGGACCGACCGGTTCGGGCCGCGGCCGCCTCCGTTCCGGGCCCGGCCGTCGTGCTGCCGACCCGAGCCGGGGCGCCGTCCGTCGTTCGCGTTCACGAGCCGGCCACCGGAGTCGCGCCCTGCAGGCCCCGCCACCAGTCCGCGGCGTTCATGGGGCCCTTGCCCGCGGGCTGCAGCCGGGTGACCGCCAGCGGCGCGGTGGCCGTCCCGATGAGGACCTCCGCTCGCGTGCCCGCCATGGCGCCCGACGACAGATCCTCCGCCTCGGCACCGGCGGGTCGTGCCTCGAGGATCTTGAGCCGCTGACCGTCGATCGTCGTGTGCGCTCCCGGCTCCGGCGTGACTCCGCGGAACCGGGCGTACACGGCGTCGAACGGCTCGCGGAAGTCGAGGAGACCGTCTTCGAGCGTCAGCTTGCCGGCGAACGTCGGCTCGCCCTCCTGCGGCACGGCGCGGGCGCTGCCGTCCGCGATCGCAGCGACCACGTCGGCGGTGAGAGCGGCGCCGTCGAGTGCCAGGGCCTCCAGCGCCTCCCCCGCCGTTGATGTGCCCGGGAGTTCGATGGCACGCATCGCGAACACGTCGCCGGCATCGAGCTCGGGGACGAGCTGGAAGACGCTCGCACCGAGGACCGGATCTCCGGCGATCAGGGCGCGCTGCACCGGAGCGGCACCGCGCCACGCCGGCAGCAGCGAGAAGTGCAGGTTGATCCACCCGGCCTCCGGCGTGGACAGCAGCGGCTCACGGACGAGCCCTCCGTACGCGACGATCACGCCGAGCTCCGGGCGCAGGGCCGCGATCTCGGTCGTCACCGCGTCGTCCAGCCGGGCAGCGTGGATGACCGGCAGGCCAAGCTCAACCGCAGCCTGAGCGACCGGCGACGGGGTCAGCACACGCTTGCGCCCGAGGGGGGCGTCCGGGCGCGTCACCACGGCAACGATGTCGTGCTCGGCGGCGAGGCGTCGCAGAGTGGGGACCGCGGCGGCGGGAGTGCCGGCGAAGACGAGGCGCATGAAGGTTCTCCGGAAGGGTCAGAGTTCTGGATCGAGGATATCGAGGCGGACCGAGAGCGTGCTGCGGGCGGCCTTGGTGCGGCCTCGGCGGCCGCTCACCGCCTCGGCCACGACGGCAGCACGGAGGGTGGTCGCGACGCGGCTCCCCGCGCCGTAGTCAAAGCGCACGAGAGCACGGACCCGCGGCGGGACGTCGTCGGACTCGACGGGGACGGGGCCGAGCACCGCGTCCGCGGGCAGGGAGAGTTCGGACAGCGCCTCCAGGGCGCGAGCGACGGCGGCCGCTGACCCTTCCACGAGCGCGACCCGCGCGGTCGGGGGCATGTGCAGCGGTGCGCGGTGCTCCAGCTCCGTGCGCGCGTAGGCGGCCTGGTTCCAGGTGGCCAGCGCTCTGGCGACGGCGCCGTCGACGCCGACGAGGTGGACCGGAGCGCCGGGGGCGGCCAGGGCGGCGGCATTCGACCACCACCGCAGACACGCTTCGCCGATGCGCAGATCCGGCGCCTGCAGCATCCGCGGGCCGTCGAGCAGGACGACGGCCCGGTAGCCGCCTTCCGCGAGCGGCTCGGCGCCACGAGTGGCGACCACGAGGGCTGGACGCGCATCGACGCGCTCCACCGGGTGACTGCCGTCGGCGACGATGACGCGGACACCGGGGAAGGCGCGGCCCAGCTCATCGGCTGTCCGTTCGCTTCCCGACGAGGCGAGTCGGAGACGGGTCGAGGAACACGCCGGGCACGTCCATGCCCTGGCACCGCGCCCGCACCACCCGCAGACCGGGACCGCGCCGCGATGGCGGGCGCCGAGGGGGCCGCCGCAGTGCGGGCATCGGGCGGGAGCTCGGCAGTCGGCGCAGACGAGCGACGGCGCGAAGCCGGGCCGCGAGACCTGGATGAGCACCGGCCCGTCCGCGGCCGCGTTCCGGGCGGCGAGGAAGGCCGACGATGGCATGCGCTGCGGCGTCGGCTGCTCCATCTCCTGGGGAGTGCTGAGCACGACACGCGGGAGCACGCGCCGGGTCGCGCGGATATCCCGCAGCCAGCCGTGCACGACGAGCCGCTCGACCTCGGTCGTCCGCGTATGACCGGCGAAGAGCAGGGCCGAGCCCTCCGCCTCCTGCCGCAGCAGCGCCGCATCCCGGGCGTGGACGTAGGGTGCGAGCGGCTCGCCCAGCAGACTGTCGCCGTCGTCCCACATCGCCACGAGACCGGGGACGACGGGGGCGTACACCGCGGACCTGTTCCCGACGACGATGCAGGGCGCGTCCTCGAGCGTGCGCAGGAAGGAGCGGTAGCGATCCGGGTTGGTCTGTCGCGAGTCGTACCGTGCGATCGCCTCCGCGGGGACGAACCCGTCGAGGGCCGCGAGGAGTCGATCGAGATCGCGATGGTCGGGCACGACGAGGATGCTCGACTTCCCGGCCGCGAGCGTCGTGGCCGCGGCGGCGGCGAGCATCCGCGCCCAGCCCGGCATGTCGTCGGTGAGCTGCGGGATGGCCTCGACGGCCGCACGACCGCTCTCGTCGAGCACCGCCTGCAGTCCGTCATAGAGTGCGACGACGGACGTGGCCGCGTCGTGAGCCTCGGGTTCGAGCAGCGGCGTCGGGGCGTCGGCGGTCCAGGCTTTCTCGACCCGCACCTGCCGCTTCGGGATCACCAGCCGCAGCACGTCGGACGCCGACCCTGCCGCGCGATCCGCGACGCGCCGCGCCAGTCGGTACAGGCGATCCGGCAGCACAGGGATGTTCGACACGATGCTCTCGACCTCGGAGAGCGGCCGATCGGCGTCGTCCTCCACGCCCAGTTCCACCACGAATCCGTCGACCACGCGCCCCGCGGTCCGCAGGGGCACGCGCACGCGGACCCCGGGCTCGATGTCACCGAGCTCCGGCGGGAGGGCGTAGTCGAACAGGCGGTCGAGCTGCGGCAGCGGCGACTCGAGGAGCACCCGCGCGATGCGCCGGCTCTCCGGAGAGATCAGCACCGCAGGCCCCTCAGAGCCCGGCAGCGCGCCGCAGCTCCTCGGCCCGGTCCGTCCGCTCCCATGTGAAGTCCGGCAGCTCCCGGCCGAAGTGCCCGTACGCGGCCGTCTGCGCGTAGATCGGACGCAGGAGGTCGAGCTGCTCGATGATGGCCTGCGGCCGGAGGTCGAACACCTCGTCGATGGCCCGGGTGATGACCTCGTCGGACACCCGTCCGGTGCCGAACGTCTCCACGTACAGGCCGACCGGTCGCGCGACGCCGATCGCGTAGGCGACCTGCACCTCGAGGCGGTCGGCGAGACCCGCGGCGACCGCGTTCTTGGCGACCCAGCGGGTCGCGTACGCGCCCGAGCGGTCGACCTTCGACGGGTCCTTGCCGCTGAAGGCGCCGCCGCCGTGTCGTGCGGCGCCGCCGTACGTGTCGATGATGATCTTGCGACCCGTGAGCCCGGCGTCGCCCTTGGGACCGCCGGTGACGAAGGGGCCCGCCGGGTTGATGTAGTACGTGACGTCGTCGAGGTCGAGGCCCGTCGTGGCGAGGACGGGATCGATGACGTGCTCGCGGATCTGCGCCTTGAGGTCGTCCTGGGCGATGTCCGGGTTGTGCTGGGTGGACAGCACGACGGCGTCGACGGTCTTCGGGGTGAAGCCGTCGTACCCGAGGGTGACCTGCGTCTTCCCGTCCGGGCGCAGGAAGGGCAGCAGCCCGCTGCGGCGCACCTCCGTCAGCCGCTCGGCGATGCGGTGCGCGGTCCATGCGGCCATCGGCATGAGCTGCGGGGTCTCGTTGGTGGCGAACCCGAACATGATGCCCTGGTCTCCGGCGCCGAGACCGTCGAGCGGATCCACAGACGAGCCGTCACGGTGCTCCTGAGCGTTGTCGACGCCGTGGGCGATGTCGGTGGACTGCTCCCCCACCGAGACGCTGACGCCGCAGGAGTCGCCGTCGAAGCCGGTGTCGGAGGAGGTGTAGCCGATGCCGTTCACGACCTGGCGGACGATCGTCGGGATGTCGACGTAGGCGTCGGTCCGGATCTCCCCCGCCACGTGGACGAGGCCGGTCGTGACGAGCGTCTCGACCGCGACCCGGGAACCGGGATCCTTCGCGAGGAGCCCGTCGAGGATGCTGTCCGAGATCTGGTCGCAGATCTTGTCCGGATGCCCTTCAGTGACGGACTCGGACGTGAACAGACGCAGCGCGCTCATCGATGCTCCAGAACGGGGACGGACGGTGGGAGGGTGTGGCACCCATTCTGGACCGCGCCACCGACGTGGGGGCGGCGCGGTCGTCGAGTTACTCCGCGTGACGCAGGCGGAGCTTGTCCTCGTTGATCTCGTGCAGGGCGATGGTGAGCGGCTTGTCCTCGACCGAGGAGTCGACGAGCGGGCCCACGTTGTCGAAGAGGTTCCCCTCGTGCAGGTCGGAGTAGTAGTCGTTGATCTGACGAGCGCGCTTGGCGGCGTAGATCACGAGCTCGTACTTGGAGTCGACGCGCTCCAGCAGGTTGTCGATGGGGGGATCGATGATGCCGTTGTTGCGTCCGGCCATGGGTGGACCTCCTGATCAGGCGACGGGATTCGCCGCGAAGACGATGCTGCGGGCCCGCGACGACCCTTCGACGGACTCGGGGACGGGCGTGGTGCTCGACCCCGGAAACGGGTCAGCGCGCAGAGCTTGTAGACAAGTCTACGACCTCGCGAGCGGCGGTGGCGACGTCCTCGTTCACGATGAGATGGTCGAACTCGTTCTGCGCCGCCAGCTCGACCTTCGCGGTGCGCAGTCGGCGGCTCCGTTCCTCGGCGTCCTCGGTGCCGCGCCCGACCAGCCGGTGCACCAGCTCATCCCAGCTCGGCGGCAGGAGGAAGATGAGCGTCGCGGACGGCTCGGCCTCGCGTACCTGGCGCGCGCCCTGGAGGTCGATCTCCAGCAGGACGGTCTTCCCCTCGGCCAGGGCGGCGTCGATAGGGGCGCGCGGAGTGCCGTAGCGGGAGCGATTGTGCACCACCGCGTACTCCAGCAGCTCACCGTCGGCGATCAGACGGTCGAACTCGGCGTCGTCGACGAAGTAGTAGTGCACGCCGTCGATCTCGCCGGGGCGCGGTGGTCGGGTGGTGGCCGACACGGACAGGTGGATCTCGGGGTTGTTCTCGCGGATGTGCGCGGCGACCGTCCCCTTGCCCACCGCCGTGGGGCCGGCGAGGACGAGGAGCCGGCTGCGCGCCCCGCGCGGCGTCGGCACCGGGAAGCGCTCGTCCAGCCACTCCTCCAGCACCCGTCGCTGCCGCGCCCCGAGACCGCCGAGCCGCTTGACGGGCGAGATGTGCAGCTGCTCCAGCACGCGGTCGCGCTTTCCCGCGCCGATCGCTGGGAGGGCGAGGAGGAAGTCGGTGATGCGCATGGACCCCTCGACCGAGTCGGGATCCTCCGTCGCGCGATGCAGCACGGACTGCGGGGTGACGACGCGCATCGTCAGGTCGCGCTTCACCGAGGCTCTGGCGCGTCGTCTCTCGACGGCGCGGCGCGCCGCGGCGGCCCTGTCGACCTCGGGGACGGTGCGGCGTTCCTCAGCCACGGCTGACCTCTCGATACTGGGCGGCACGGTCGGCGATCGTCTCGGCGAGGGCCGCCGGGCCCGCGGAGAGGAGGCTGCGGCTCTCGCTCGCGATCACCGAGGCGGCCTGAGGGCCGAAGCGGCGGGCGAGATCCGCCGGAGTGGCGCCCTGCGCGCCGAAGCCAGGGGCGAGGATTGGGGCGACCGGCGCGAACGGCGCGACGCCGGCCTGTTCCTGGTCCACCGTGGCACCGATGACGAAGCCGAAACTGCCCCACTCCCCCGCGGGCGTCGCGTCGGCGTTCCGACGCGACACCTCGGCGATGACGGCGGCGGAGACGGTCTCGCCGTCCGCGGTCGTCGCCTGCTGCAGCGCGGTCGCCTCGGGGTTGCTCGTCGCGGCGAGGACGAAGAGCCCCTTGCCGTGCTCCTCGGCCAGGGCGAACGCGCCCTCCAGCGCTCCGACGCCGAGGTACGGATTCGCCGTCAGCGCATCGGCCTCCAGCGGCGCGCCGGTGGGCAGCCACGCCTGGGCGTAGTCCGTCATCGTCGACCCGATGTCGCCGCGCTTGGCGTCCGCGATCACGAGCAGTCCGGCCGCCCGCGCGGCGGCGAGCACATCCTCCAGCGCGGCGAACCCGGCCGCGCCGTATCGCTCGAAGAACGACACCTGCGGCTTGACGATCCCGACGCGACCGGCGGCCGCCTCGATGGTACGGAGCCCGAACTCGCGGACTCCGGCGGCATCGGGCGGCAGCCCCCACGCCGCCAGCAGAGCGGCGTGGGGGTCGATGCCGACGCAGAGCGGGCCGTGCGCCTCGAGGGCCTCGCGAGCCCGCTCGCCGAAGCGTGCCGTCATACCGCGGCCATCCGGTCCTGCGCGTACTCCTGCAGGCTCTTGACCTGGAAGCCCTCGTGCGCGGCGTCCATCCCGCTCACCGCTGCGCCGAGCACGGCGATGGTCGTGAAGAGCGCCTTGTCGGCGGCCACCGCGGCGGCGCGGATCTCGTAGCCGTCCGCGCGAGCAGCGCCACCCGACGGGGTGTTCACGACGATGTCGATCTCCCCGTCGTTGATGAGGTCGACGATGTTCCGGGCGCCGGACTCCTGGGTCTCGCTGTACTTCTCCACCACCGTGACCGCGATGCCGTTGCGGGACAGGATCTCCGCGGTGCCCTCGGTCGCAACGATCGTGAAGCCGAGCTGCTGGAGGCGGTGCGCCGGGAGGATCACCGCGCGCTTGTCGGAGTCGGCGACCGAGATGAACACGGTGCCCGAGGTCGGCATGCCGCCGTAGGCAGCCGCCTGCGACTTCGCGAACGCGGTCGGGAAGTCGCGGTCGATGCCCATGACCTCGCCGGTCGAGCGCATCTCCGGGCCCAGGACCGAGTCGACCGTCTTGCCGTCGGCGGTGCGGAACCGCTTGAAGGGCAGCACGGCCTCCTTGACCGAGACCGGGGCGTCCAGCGGGACGCGTGAGCCGTCCTGCTCGGGCAGCATCCCCTCGGCGCGGAGCTCGGCGATGGTGGAGCCGGCCATGATGCGGCTGGCGGCCTTCGCCATCGGGATGCCCAGCGCCTTCGAGACGAACGGCACCGTGCGGCTGGCCCGCGGGTTGGCCTCGATGACGTAGAGGACGCCGGCGCTGATCGCGAACTGCACGTTCAGCAGACCGCGCACGCCGACGCCCTGCGCGATGGCGAGGGTAGCCTCGCGGACGCGGTCCACGTCGCTGCGGCCGAGCGAGACCGGCGGCAGCGTGCAGCTCGAGTCACCGGAGTGGATGCCGGCTTCCTCCAGGTGCTCCATGACGCCGCCGATGAAGAGATCGGTGCCGTCGTACAGGGCGTCCACGTCGAGCTCGATCGCGTCGTCGAGGAAGCGGTCGACCAGGAGCGGCTTGCCCTCCTCGATCACGACCTCCCCGGCCGTCCGCACGAAGTAGTCGCGCAGCGCATCGGTGCCGTAGACGATCTCCATGCCGCGTCCGCCGAGCACGAAGCTCGGGCGCACGAGCACCGGGTAGCCGATCTCCTCGGCGATGCGCACCGCGCCTTCCACGTCGATCGCCGTGCCGTTGCGGGGCGCGAGGAGTCCGGCCTCATCGAGCAGGCGCGAGAACAGCTCGCGCTCCTCGGCCAGGTCGATGGCCTCCGGACTCGTCCCCAGGACCGTGTAGCCGGCCGCCTCGATGCCCTTCGCGAGCCCGAGCGGGGTCTGGCCGCCGAGCTGGCAGACGACGCCGAGGATGGTGCCGCTCGCCGCCTCCGCGTCCAGGACCTCCAGCACGTCTTCGAGCGTCAGCGGCTCGAAGTACAGCCGGTCGGACGTGTCGTAGTCGGTCGACACGGTCTCCGGGTTGCAGTTGATCATCACGGTCTCGAAGCCCGCGTCAGACAGCGCGAACGAGGCGTGCACGCAGGAGTAGTCGAACTCGACGCCCTGACCGATGCGGTTCGGGCCGGAGCCGATGATGACGACCTTGGTGCGGTCGGACGGCGCGACCTCGGTCTCGGCGTCGTAGCTCGAGTAGTGGTACGGCGTCAGCGCGGGGAACTCACCTGCACACGTGTCGACCGTCTTGTAGACGGGGCGGATGCCGAGACCGTGGCGCACGCCGCGGATCTCGGCCTCGCTCTCGCCGCGGAGCTGGGCGATCTGCGCGTCGGAGAAGGCGTGCTCCTTGGCGTAGCGCAGCGTCGCGTCGTCCAGCTCGCCGGCGGTGCGGACGACTTCGGCGACCTCGTTGATGAGGACGATCTGGTCGAGGAACCAGGGGTCGATGGCCGTGGCCTCGAACGCCTGCTCGATGGTCGCGCCCTTGCGCAGCGCCTGCTGCAGGGTGACGATCCGGCCGTCGGTCGGAGTCTTCGCGATCTCGAGCAGTTCCTCGACGCTGCGCGGCTCCTCGCCCCAGTGGAAGCTGGAGCCCCGCTTCTCGAGCGACCGCAGCGCCTTCTGCAGGGCGGTGGCGTAGTTGCGGCCGATGGCCATCGCCTCGCCGACCGACTTCATGGTCGTGGTGAGGGTGGCGTCGGCGGCCGGGAACTTCTCGAACGCGAAGCGCGGGACCTTGACGACGACGTAGTCGAGCGTCGGCTCGAAGCTCGCCGGGGTCACGCCGGTGATGTCGTTCGGGATCTCGTCGAGGCGGTAGCCGAGGGCGAGCTTGGCCGCGAGCTTGGCGATCGGGAAGCCGGTGGCCTTCGACGCCAGGGCGCTCGACCGGGAGACGCGCGGGTTCATCTCGATGACGATGATGCGCCCGTTCTCGGGGTTGACCGCGAACTGGATGTTGCAGCCACCGGTGTCCACGCCCACGGCGCGGATGATGTCGATGCCGATGTCGCGGAGCTTCTGGTACTCGCGGTCGGTCAGGGTCAGCGCCGGTGCCACCGTGATCGAATCACCGGTGTGCACGCCGACCGGGTCGACGTTCTCGATGGAGCAGACGACCACCGTGTTGTCGGCGGTGTCGCGCATGAGCTCAAGCTCGTACTCCTTCCAGCCGAGGATCGACTCCTCCAGGAGCACCTCGGTCGTCGGCGAGTCGCGCAGGCCGGCGCCGCCGATACGGCGCAAGTCCTCCTCGTCGTAGGCGAAGCCGGAACCCAGCCCGCCCATGGTGAAGGACGGCCGAACCACGAGCGGGTAGCCGAGCTGCTCGGCGCCGGCGAGGAGATCGTCCATGGTGTGGGCGATGACGCTCTTGGCGACGTCCGCGCCCGCCTCGAGGACGAGCTCCTTGAAGACCTGACGGTCCTCGCCCTTCTTGATGGCGTCCACCTTCGCGCCGATGAGCTCGACGTCGTACTTCTCGAGGATCCCCTGCTCGTGCAGGGCCATCGCGGCGTTCAGCGCCGTCTGACCACCGAGCGTCGGCAGGATCGCGTCGGGCTTCTCCTTCGCGATGATCGTCTCGATCACCGCGGGGGTGATCGGCTCGATGTAGGTCGCGTCGGCGAAGTCGGGGTCGGTCATGATCGTCGCAGGGTTGGAGTTGACGAGGATGACCCGGACGCCCTCCTCACGGAGGACGCGGCACGCCTGGGTGCCGGAGTAGTCGAACTCGCAGGCCTGGCCGATGACGATCGGGCCGGAGCCGATGACGAGGACGGAGTGGATGTCGTCGCGCTTGGGCATTACTGTGCGTCCTTCTTGTTCGCGATGACCATGTCGCGGAAGCGGTCGAAGAGGTAGTTGGCGTCGTGCGGTCCGGCCGCGGCCTCGGGGTGGTACTGCACCGAGAAGGCGGGGATGTCGAGGGCGCGCAGGCCCTCCACGACGTTGTCGTTGAGGCCGACGTGGCTGACCTCGACCTTGCCGTAGCCGTGCGGGCTGTCGAAGGAGCCCTCCAGGGGCGCCTCCACGGCGAAGCCGTGGTTGTGCGCGGTGATCTCCACCTTGCCGGTCTGCTTGTCCAGCACGGGCTGGTTGATGCCGCGGTGGCCGAACGGCAGCTTGTACGTGCCGAGCCCCAGGGCCCGGCCGAGGAGCTGGTTGCCGAAGCAGATCCCGAAGAAGGGCAGCCCGTCGTCGAGGACCGCGCGCAGCAGCTCGACGTGGTCGCCCGACGCCGCGGGGTCGCCGGGACCGTTCGAGTAGAAGACGGCGACCGGCTCGATGGCCCGGATCTCGTCGATGCTGACGTCCTGCGGGAGGACGTGCACGTCGAAGCCGCGGGCGGCGAGGTTGTCGATCGTCGCCTGCTTCACGCCGAGGTCGAGCACGGCGAGGTTGCCGATGCGCTCCCCCACCGCCGGGGTGACGGTCGCGGTCTCGACGGAGACCTGGGCCGAGAGGTTGAGGCCGGTCATCTCCGGAGCCTCGCGGACGATGCGCAGCTGCTCCTCCGGGTCGAGCTCCGCCTCCGCACCCGAGAAGATGCCGCCGCGCATGGAGCCGGCGGAGCGGATGTGCCGGGTGACCGCGCGGGTGTCGACGCCGCTGATGCCGACGATGCCGTCCTCGACGAGGACCTCGTCGAGGGAGGCGTTCGCGCGCCAGTTCGAGACGACGCGCGAGGGGTCGCGCACGATGTAGCCGGCGACCCAGATGCGGCGCGACTCGGTGTCCTCGTCGTTCATGCCGGTGTTGCCGATATGCGGGGCGGTCTGCAGGACGATCTGCCCGGCGTAGGACGGGTCGGTGATGGTCTCCTGGTATCCCGACATGCCGGTGGCGAACACGACCTCGCCGAGAGTGCGCCCGCGCGCGCCGTAGGCACGTCCGCGGTGTCGGGTGCCGTCCTCCAGGACGAGGACGGCGGGGTCGGGAAGGCGGGCCGTGGAGGCCTGCGGGGAGGAAGTCGAGAGGGTCATGACGAAACTCCTGTGTCAGGGGCGGCGGGGATGAGCCGCTGCAGGTCGGAGATGAGGGTCGGGAGGTCGCCGCCGGTGAGGCGCACATAGCTGTCGACGACGGTCGTGTCGTCGACGTGCCACGAGATGCGCACGAGCCCGCCGGGCTCCACGACGCGATCGATGGTGACGGTCGCACGGTCGACGGAGACGAGGCGGTCGGCGGCGAGGAAGACGGTGGGGGCACCGTCCAGGGCCAGCGCGATGCCGCGGTCGGTCACGGCCAGCTCACCGCGTGCGCGGAACGCCAGCGGGGTGATCGCGAGCCGTTCGAGTGGCTGCTCGTGCCGGGTGGTGGACACGTAGAGCACCTCGTCGCGGCGCGTCACCTCCGCGTGCTCCGGCACCCCGAGCGGGGCCGTGTACGCGGCATCGCGCCGCACTCGTCGTCGCCAGGCGAACAGCATCGAGAGCAGGATCAGCAGCGCGACGGCGATGATGATCGCGACCGCGAGGTCCCGTGTGCTCATGCGCCGAGCTCCTCGACGACGGCGCCGCCGTCGACCGTGAGGACGCCGCCGTGCACCGTGTACTCCACCCTGCCGGGCAGTGCGCGGCCCAGGTAGGGCGAGTTCACGCTGCGCCCGTGCAGGTCCGCGGCGGTGAACACGCCGTCGACCGCGGGGTCGTACAGCGTGATATGCGCGGGCTGCCCGGCGGCGAGCGGCGTGCCGTGGCCGGAGAGCCGTCCGATGCGGGCGGGCGTCGCGCTCATGACCCGGGCCACGTCGGCCCAATCGAGCAGGCCGGTCTGCACCATCGACTGGTGCACGACCCGCAGGGCGCTCTCCAGACCGACCATGCCGTTCGCGGCGGCCTGCCACTCGCATGCCTTGTGCTCGGCGGGGTGCGGCGCGTGATCGGTCGCGACGATGTCGATCGTGCCGTCGGCGAGGCCCTCCCGGACCGCGAGGACGTCCTCTTCGCGGCGCAGCGGCGGGTTGACCTTGAACCGCGCGTCGTAGCCGCGGACGAGTTCGTCGGTGAGCAGCAGATGGTGCGGCGTGACCTCGGCCGTCACGTTGACACCGCGCTTCTTGGCCCAGCGGATGATGTCGACGGAGCCGGCCGTCGAGAGGTGGCACACGTGCAGGCGGGAGCCGACGTGCTCGGCGAGGAGCACGTCGCGGGCGATGATCGACTCCTCGGCGACCGCCGGCCACCCGGACAGCCCGAGCTCGGCCGAGACGGTGCCCTCGTTCATCTGGGCGCCCTCGGTGAGCCGCGGGTCCTGCGCATGCTGGGCGATGACGCCGTCGAAGGACTTCACGTACTCCAGGGCCCGGCGCATGATCAGCGGGTCCCACACGCAGAAGCCGTCGTCGCTGAAGACGCGCACCTGGGCACGCGACGTGGCCATGGCGCCCAGCTCGGCGAGGCGCTCGCCCTTCTGCCCCACGGTGACGGCGCCGATCGGCTGCACGGTCGCATAGCCGGCCGCCTCGCCGAGGGCGAGTTCCTGCTCGACCACGCCCGCCGTGTCGGCGACCGGAGAGGTGTTGGGCATCGCGAACACGGCGGTGAACCCGCCGGCGGCGGCCGCTCTGGTGCCGGTGAGGATCGTCTCGGAGGCCTCGAACCCGGGTTCACGCAGATGGGTGTGCAGATCGACGAGACCCGGCAGCGCGACCAGGCCCGCGGCGTCGATCACGTGTGCGCCGGTGCGGGTGAGCCCTGCTCCGATCTCGGCGATGACGCCGTCCTCGATGATGATGTCGGCGCTGTCCGCGCCGAGCAGCTGTGCACCGGTGATGACGAGGGTCTCGCTCACAGGTCTCCCCCTCGTTCGTCGTCTCGTTCTCCTGCCAGCAGCAGGTACAGCACCGCCATGCGCACGGAGACCCCGTTCGACACCTGTTCCAGCACCGTCGAACGGGGGGAATCGGCAGCTTCGGAGGAGATCTCCAGTCCCCGGTTCATGGGTCCGGGGTGCAGGACAATGCTACCGCCCGGCAGAGCCGCCACGCGCCGTGCGTCAAGGCCCCACCGGCGCGAATACTCCCGCTCAGTCGGGAAATACGCCGCGTTCATGCGCTCGAGCTGGATGCGTAGCATCATCACGGCGTCCGGCCCCTCCGCGAGGGCTTCGTCCAGGTCGTAGACCACGCGGACCGGCCACAGGGACACGTTCTGCGGAACCAGGGTCGGCGGCGAGACGATCGTGACCTCGGCGCCGAGCGTGGTGAGCAGCCAGACGTTGGAGCGCGCCACGCGGGAGTGCAGCACGTCGCCGACGATCGTCACCCGGAGACCGGAGAGGTCGCGTCCGCGGCTGTCGGGACCGAAGCGACGCTTGCGGATGGTGAAGGCGTCGAGGAGCGCCTGGGTGGGGTGCTCGTGGGTGCCGTCGCCCGCGTTGACGACGCCGGCGGAGATCCAGCCGCTCGTGGCCAGGGTCTGCGGGGCGCCGGAGCCGGGGTGTCGTACGACGACCGCGTCGGCGCCGATCGCCTCGAGCGTCTGCGCGGTGTCCTTCAGGCTCTCACCCTTGGAGACGCTGGAGCCCTTCGCGGCGAAGTTGATGACATCGGCGGACAGGCGCTTCGCCGCGGCCTCGAACGAGATGCGGGTGCGCGTGGAGTCCTCGAAGAAGAGGTTCACGACGGTCTTCCCGCGGAGCGTGGGCAGCTTCTTGACCTCGCGGGACTGGGTGTCGGCCATGTCCTCCGCGACATCGAGGATGCGCAGGGCGGTCGCTCTGTCGAGCGTGCGGGTGTCGAGGAGATGCCTCATTCGCCGATCGTCACCTCCTCGGCGCCGTCGTTCTCGAACAGACGCACGTTGACGCGCTCGGTGCGCGCGGACGGGATGTTCTTGCCCACGAAGTCGGGGCGGATGGGAAGCTCCCGGTGTCCGCGGTCGATGAGGATCGCGAGCCGCACGACGGCGGGACGGCCGATCGACTGCAGGGCGTCGAGCGCGGCGCGGATGCTCCGGCCGGAGAACAGGACGTCGTCGACGAGGACGACCGTCTTCCCGTCGATGCCGCCCGGAGGGATCTCCGTCGGCTGCGGGGACCGCGTCGGGTGCTTGGCGAGGTCGTCGCGGAAGAGCGTCACGTCGAGGGACCCGACGGGGACGGAGGCCTGGGCGATCTCGCTGATCAGCGCGGCGAGCCGGTGGCCTAGCGTGACGCCGCGGGTCGGGATGCCCAGCAGGACCAGGTCGTCGGCCCCGCGATTGGACTCGAGGATCTCGTGCGCGATCCGGGTCAGCGCTCGTGAGATGTCGGCTTGGTGCAGCACAGTGCGCACACCCATCAGCCGCTCCCTTCTCCGCCTCACAGGACGGTGTTAAAGGTTGCTTGTGATCCCAGTCTAGCGGTGCGATCGGACGCCGACGACCTCGACACCGCGCTCTCTGGCGACCGCCGCGAGACGACGGTCGAAGGTCGCCAGCGTCGCGCCGAACGCCTCCGCTGTGACGAGTACCGCGCAGTCCGGGAGCTTCAGGGAGGTCGCGGCGCGGAGCCGCGCGATATGGACCGGTTCGTCGACCGTCTCCTCCCGACGCAGCAGCCCGAGGGAGTCGATCTTGGCGAGATCGGCGAGTTCTGTGCCCATCCGCGCCGGATGCACGAGCGTCTCCGCGAGGGTGATCGGGTGGATCAGAAGGTCTTCCTCGGTATCGAGGATGTCGAACGCCGCCTCCTGGTGGACATCGTCGGTGGAAAGGTGCGCGATGAGGACACCGGCGTCCACGACGATCACTCCGGCCAGTCCTTCCGGAGAGCGTCGAGATACCCCGGTGGATAGGCGATCGATCCCCGTGTCGCCTCGAGCGCCGCCCGCCGGGTCGCGCGCCGGTGGGATCCTCGCTCTGCGAGCCGCTCCGCCCCCAGCACCGCGAGCCTCGCCACCTGCTCCGACTTCGGTAGTCCCGGCCACTCGCTTTCCGCGAGTTCCAGCGCCTCGCGCAGCGCGGCGGTCTGCGTCACCTGGATACGGGTCAGAGCGGTCGGCATCGCCTCACTGTACCACCGGCTGCGCTCGGTGGTACAGGCGTGCTCAGCTCGCCTCGCGGAGCACCGGATCCGTCACGTCGTCGATCTTCGAGGAACGGATCGGGTGGCCGCTCGTGGAGAGGCAGCGTCCGGTCTTCAGGTCCCACTTCCAGTCGTGCATGCTGCACGTGAGGATGCCGTCCTCATCGACCTTCCCCGTCTTGGTGAGGTCGGCGCGCAGGTGCGGGCAGCGGCGCTGGACGACCCAGTCGCCGATCTCCGCGTCCTCGGTCTGGTCGGTCTGCTCCTGGTACCAGTTCTCGACGTACTCGATCCGGTCGACCGAGAGGCACTTGAGGAACGTGGTGAGGAACTCGTTGAACTTGCCGCTGCGCCCGACCGAGAACTGCATCGACAGGAAGATCGAGTTCGACCAGTCGATCTCGTGGTCGCGGATGTTCGTCGAGACGAGGTCGGCCGGGATCGTGTACCAGTACACGCACTCCTCCCCTGCGTACTCGCGGACCTTGGCGCGCGGGAAGTCGACCACCATGTCCAGCTCCCCGATGCGGAAGCGGACGTGCCCGCCGACTCCGAGGCGGATGGTGCGCGACTTCTTCAGCAGCGGCTCCCACCACTCCTTGATCGCCGCGAGCATCTCGTCCGGCGGGATGATCGCGGCGCGAGAGGCCTCCTCGTCGCGGATCTCCTGCTGGCGGGTCGCGCGCTGCTCCTCCAGGTACTCCCACTTCTCGTCGAAGATGTGGGCGAGCTCCGCCTCGGTGTAGAGCGTCTGCTCGGTGGTCACCGCACCGCCGTCGATCGTGACGAGCGTGCCGGGAACGAAGAGCTGCCCGTCGTACTTCGGTGCCAGCTCCTTCATGTGCGCGATGAACTGCTTCTGGTCCGTGAAGATGGACTCGCCGTTGCGACCCATCCCGTTGAAGTCGAAGAGGTCGTCGCGGAGGAACATGGGCGGACCCGCCATCGGGAAGACGTGCGGAGCGTCGACCTTCTCGATGTAGTACATCGCCCGCTTGTTCTGCGCCTCGCGCTTGAGGCGGGCGAAGTTCTGCTTCGCGTCCAGCGGCAGGTCGTAGACCATGGGCCACCAGATCGCTCCGGAGACCTGCGTGAAGTAGGCGTCGGGCTTGCCGAAGTGCAGGAGCTTGTCGAGATCGAGCGGGTGCGAGTCGTTCTGGTTCAGCATCGAGCCTGTGCCGTCGTCCACGCTGAGCGACGAGTCGCCGATCGGGCCGTCGCTCGGCGCGCGCAGCGGGGTGATCATCATCTTGAGCGCCCCGCGCTCGATGATCTCGCCGGCGGGCGCGTAGGTGATGTTCGTATAGCCGAGCGCCCGGATGTCCTGCTCCAGGTCGTCGATCGGGTACTCCGGCAGGAGCACCTCGATGTCCTTGCGAATGTACCGCTCCAGCAGCGCCGGATCGAAGTGGTCGCGGTGCCGGTGCGAGATGTAGAGGAAGTCGGCTTCGCGGCCGTAGCGCTCCCAGTCGAGGCCACGGTTGTCCGGGAACGGGAACCAGGACCCGAAGAAGGACGGGCCGAGCACCGGGTCGCAGATGATGTTGCCGCCGACCGTCTCGATGAACATGCCGGCGTGGCCGAGTCCCGTGATCCGCATTGCATTCCTCTCGAAGATGAACCGTTCGATTGTACCGACGGCTCCCTGAGCACCCGGCGGGACGAGCCGGGGAAAACGGTCTAGTCGTCGAAGAGACCACGGATGTCGTCGGCGGTGAGCGTCTGGGCGAAGAGCGCGTCGTCGTCGAGCACGGCGGTGAACAGCCGGGCCTTGCGTCGCTGCAGCGCGAGGACCTTCTCCTCGATCGTGCCGGTGGCAATCATCCGGTAGACGAACACCTGGCTGCGCTGGCCGATGCGGTGCGTGCGGTCGACGGCCTGCGCCTCGGCGGCGGGGTTCCACCACGGGTCGAGGAGGAAGACGTAGTCGGCCTCGGTCAGGGTGAGTCCGAATCCGCCGGCCTTCAGGCTGATGAGGAAGACGGGCTGCTCCCCCTCCGCGAAGTCCGTGACCACGCGCTCGCGATGCCGCGTCGATCCGTCGAGGTGCGCGTACGGGATGCCGGCGGCGTCCAGACGGGCGGCCGCCATGTCGAGGAAGGACGTGAACTGGCTGAACACGAGCGCGCGGTGCCCCTCCGCCTGCAGCTCGACGATCCGTTCCAGGAGCTCGTCGAGCTTGCGGGAGCCGAGGCGCGCGTCGGCCGGGTCGATCAGCGCCGGAGCGAGGCTCAGCATGCGCAGGAGCGTCAGGGAGCGGAACACGATGAAGCGGTTCCGGTCCAGGTCCTCCAGCAGGCCGAGCACCTTCTGCCGCTCCCGCTGCAGCACCGTCTCGTAGAGCTCGCGATGCCCCGCGCTCAGCTCGACCTCCAGCACCTGCTCCTGCTTCGGCGGCAGATCGGGGGCAACGAGCTCCTTGGTGCGGCGGAGCACGAGCGGGCGGATCCGTCGTCGGAGCTGCGCGAGGCGGCGCTGCCGATACGGTCCGCCCTCCGCATTCTCCGGGACCTTCCCCTGCTCGATCGGCTGGATGTAGTGCTCGCGGAACTTCCGCGCCGAGGCGAACAGGCCGGGTGCCGTGAGCTTCAGCAGCGCCCAGAGCTCCTCCAGGCTGTTCTCCAGCGGCGTGCCCGTGACCGCGATGGTGACGTCGGCCGGGAAGCGAGCGACGGCGCGGTGCAGCTTCGTCGCCGGATTCTTCACGAACTGAGCTTCGTCGAGGATCAGTCCGCCCCAGGCGACGCGTGCGAACCCCTCATCGTCGAGCCGGGCGACGGCGTAGGTCGTGAGCACCACATCGGCCTCGCGAGCCACGACGGCCACGGCAGGCCCGGCGGTGGAGTCCCGGGTGACCACGCGGAGGCCCGGAGCGAACCGCGCCGCCTCGGTGCGCCAGGTGGCCAGCACGGACGTCGGGACCACGACGAGGAACGGACGTCCCTCCCCCGCCGCACGGGCATGCAGGATGAGGGCGAGCAGCTGGACCGTCTTCCCGAGACCCATGTCGTCGGAGAGGATGCCGCCGAGCCGGTGCGACCAGAGGAACGCGAGCCAGTCAAGGCCGTCCTTCTGGTAGGGCCGCAACTGTGCGGTGAGCCCCGGAGGGATCGGCACCGCCGGCACCGCGGTGGCGCTGCGCAGTCCCTCGGCGGTGGCCCGCCAGCTCACCGCGGGAAGGGCCTCGTCCGCCAGATCCTCGAACTCCTCCCACAGATCCGTCTGATGACGGCTGATCCGCGGGCCCGTCTCCCACTCGTCGAGGTCTCCGGCCTCGTCGAGGAGGTCGCGCAGCCGGTCGAGCGCCGGGTGGTTCAGCGAGAAGTAGCTGCCGTCGACGAGCAGGAGCTTTCGCCGGCCCGCGCTCAGAGCCGTGAACAGCGGCTCGAACGGGATGCTCCGTCCGTCGATGCGGACGATGACGCCGAGGTCGAACCAGTCCGGGTCGGTGCTCTCCACGGTCGACACGGTGATCTCCGGCTCTCCGGCGAGCTCGCGATACGTCTTGCGACGGCCGGACACCTCCACCTCGACGCCGTCCGCCTCCAGCGCCGGGACGACGCGGGTCATGAACTCCGCAGCCGCCACGTCATGGAAAGCCCCCGAGGGAGCGAACGCGACGCCGTGCTCCGCCCAGACGCTCCGGAGCCGCTCCGTCACCCCGGCCTCGGCCTCCGGATCCCGCACGGCCTCCGGACCAAGCGTGAACGGCACCCGCCCGAAGCCGCGATAGTCCCACTCGACGGCGTACTCCACGGTGTCTCCGCGGCGGAACGCCACCCGGAGCACGGCACGAGGCGGCGGAAGCGCGGGCAGCGAGACGCGGCCGACCGCGCGGACGGGGAGGCGGCGCGCCAGGAGCGGATAGGCATCCTGGAGGAACGCCGTCTCCTCCTCCACGGGGACGACGAGCGTCCGGGCGCGGATCAGCGACTGCGCGGGGCCCGCGAGCGGAAGCTCCGCGAGCGTCACCTGGAGGCGCGATCCGCTCTGCGCGACCTCGTACACGCCGGAGCGCCCGAGGGACCTGATGCTGCCCGGCGGTGTCTCGCGCCCGCCCACCGTCACGACCGGCCGGACCACGAGGCCGCCGTCGTCGCCACGGGACACGGTCGCCGTCAGTTCCGCGGCGTCGGCGAGGACGAGCGTCGTCGACCGCTGGGCCGCCACGAGCGGGATGCCGAGGTCGGTCGCCGACCGCAGATGCCCCCAGAGGAGCCGCGACTCGATCAGGTCGGCGACGAGCCAGTCCCCCGCCGTGCCGGAGAGCAGCGCGTCGCGCGCGATGCTCAGCAGATCGGCGAACCACCGCGACTGCTCCCGACCGTACTGGTCCGGCGCGCGGCGGACCGCGTCCCAGGTGGCGGAGCCGAGCACCCAGGACCCCGTCGCTGCGCTCCGCTCCAGCGGACGGATGCCGAGGAGGATCTCCCCCACACCCTTGGCGACATCGCGTGGGGTCGCCGTGCGCTGCGGGCGTGACGCCCAGGGATTGGCTCCGCGGGCGTCGCGGACACGCACCTCGAACCCGAGGGCGAGAGGGCTCGCCGCCGTCGGAGCGGCGGCCGCGTCGAACAGGGCACGCCAATCCCGCGCGCCGTCTCCCGGGGCGGCGGAGGCGGGCGGGCGGATCATGAGACGATCCTGCCCGCCACCGCCGACACCGCCGCTGCGGCGCTCAGGCCGAGCGGGCGACGCGGGCGAGCACGCCGTGCACGAACGCGCCCGACTCGTCGGTGGAGAACTCCTTCGCGAGCTCCACCGCCTCGTCGATCGCGACCGCGGTCGGCACCTCGTCGTTGTAGAGGATCTCCCACGCGCCGATGCGCAGCAGGGCGCGGTCGACGGCGGGCATCCGCTCGAGCTTCCAGTCGCGGCTGTGCGTCGTGATCTGCTCGTCGATCTCGTCGCGCTGGTCGATGATGCCGTCGACGATCTCGCGGGCGTACAGCCACGACGCCTCACGTGCGGGCTCGTTCGCCGCGCGCTTCGCCTCGGCGGCGAGGGCCACCGCGACCTCGTCGCCGCGGACGTCGGCCGAGAACAGGATGTCGAGCGCGCGCTTGCGCGCCTTCGTGCGGGCGCTCACGCCTTACTTCTCGCGGCCGAGGTACTCGCCCGTGCGGGTGTCGACCTTGACCTTCGTGCCGGTCTCCAGGAACAGCGGGACCTGGATCTCGTAGCCGGTCTCGAGCGTGGCGGGCTTGGTGCCGGCGGACGAGCGGTCGCCCTGCAGACCGGGCTCGGTGTAGGTCACCTCGAGGATGACCGAGGCCGGGAGGTCGATGTAGAGGGGGTTGCCGTTGTTGAGGGCGATGGTGACCTGCTGGTTCTCGAGCAGGAAGTTCTTCGCGTCGCCGACCGTGGCCGCCGGCAGCGTGATCTGGTCGAAGTCGGTCTGGTCCATGAACACGAACCCGTCACCGTCGGTGTAGAGGTAGGTGTAGTCGCGGCGGTCGACGTTCTCGATGTCGACCTTCGCCCCGGCGTTGTACGTACGGTCCACGGTCTTGCCCGAGACGACGTTCTTCAGCTTCGTGCGGACGAAGGCGCCGCCCTTGCCGGGCTTGACGTGCTGGAACTCGATGACGCTCCAGAGCTGCCCGTCGATGCTGAGGACGACGCCGTTCTTGATGTCTGCGGTGGATGCCATGTGCGAGGAGTTCCGTTCCTGAGTCCGTGGGGGCCGGGGTCGGCCGACAGTCGATTCTACGGGATGCCCGGCGCGGGCCGTCGCGGGGGCACGATAGACGCTCCTCCGCGAGAGCGGAAGCCCCGTGACGCTGCCCGTCGCCCCGGGCAGCGTGGACGAGGACAGGAGGAATCGAGATGAGCGAGGACGATCGCGACCGGGACCCGACCAGGATGGCGAATCAGCCGGCGCTGCGGACGTCGTCCGGGGCGGTGTGGCTCATCGTCGCCGCGATCTTCACGGCGGTAAGCCTCGTGCCCCTCGTCGGGATCGTCCGCAGCGGCGGCGCCGCGGGGACCGTCGGGCTGGTCACCGCGATCGTCCTGGTCCTGGGCCTGGTCGCGATGGTCGTCATCCGCCTCGCGGTGTCGAGCGTGCGGCCGCGGCTCCGTGCGCTGGCCGCCTGTTTCCTCGCCATGGCCCTGCTGACACTCGTGGGCATCACCGTGTGCGTGCTGCTCGTCGGCCTGCCCTGATCCCGCGCGCTCAGAGCTGCGCGACGAGGTCCCGCACCGCGTCGGCGTAGCCCTCCACGCCGCGTCCGATGACGCGGACCGCGGCGACGTCGTGCAGGTACGAGTGGTGACGGAACTCCTCGCGGGCGTACACGTCGGAGATGTGGACCTCGGCGAAGGGCAACGCGACGCCGGTGAGCGCGTCACGCAGGGCGACAGAGGTGTGGGTGAGGCCGCCCGGGTTGATGACGATGCCCGCGCAGTCCGCGCGCGCATCGTGGATCGCGTCGATGAGCACGCCCTCGTGGTTGCTCTGCAACGCCCGCAGCTCGAACCCGAGCGCGGCAGCGGTCTCCGCCGTGATCCGCTCGACGTCGGCGAGGGTCGCCGTGCCGTAGACCTCGGGTTCGCGGGTGCCGAGGAGGTTGAGGTTCGGGCCGTTGACGAGCAGCAGCTGACGCGATGCGCTCATGCGGGCACGCTCCCGGTGTCGACCAGCTCGCGGCGCATGACCCATTCCCGCCCGAAGCCCGAGGTCTCGATCTCGCCGGTCCGGACGAAGCCGCGGCGGCGGTAGACGGCCTGCGCCCGGGAGTTGTCCACGTGGACCTCGAGCACGAGGGCGCGGAGCCCGCGATCGCGTGCCCAGGCGGCTGCGGCGTCGAGGAGCGCGTCGATGACGCCCGCGCCGCGGTGCGCGTCCGCCACGTAGACCCCCACGACCAGTCCGGCATCGTGCTGCTCGCGATGCGGGAGCACGGTCACGGTCCCGGTCCAGGTGCCGTCGTCCGCGATCGCGACGAACTGCGCAGCGGCGGCGTCACCCGCGGCATTCGCGGCGCGCTCCTGCCAGAAGCGGTCGGGCTGTGCGGCGGCGTGCTCGACGGTGTCGAGGAACGCCATCGGTGCGGCCGGATCGGCAAGGGCTTGCAGCCGCAGCGCCTTGACCTCCTGCCAGTCCTCCGGCGTGATGCGCCGGACGGCGATGGTCATGCGCCGATCTCCTGGTAGGCGGCGAAGAGCAGCGACTCGTCCGGCGCCTGGAGCACGGTGGGCTTGGCGATGTCGTCGAGGAGGATGAATCGGAGCATGCCGCCGCGGCTCTTCTTGTCGCGCTGCATCGTGGCGAGCAGCTGCGGCCAGGCTCCGGCGCGGTACGACGTGGGCAGGCCCAGCGACTCGAGGATCGTGCGGTGGCGCTCCGCGGCGGCGTCCGACAGCCGCCCCGCGAGCCGGGACAGCTCCGCGGCGTACAGCATGCCGATCGAGATGGCCGCCCCATGCCGCCAGCGGTACCGCTCGGCGTGCTCGATCGCGTGGCCGAGCGTGTGGCCGTAGTTCAGGATCTCCCGCTGCCCGGCCTCGCGGAAGTCGTCCGAGACGACCTGCGCCTTCATGTCGATCGCGAGCTCCACGGCCCGGCGGAACTCGTCCGTCGAGGTGTCGACCGCGCGCGCGGGATCGGCCTCGACGATGTCCAGGATCTCCGGGGCCCAGATGAAACCGGCCTTGACGACCTCCGCGAAGCCGGCGGTCGCCTCGTTCGGGCTCAGGCTGCCCAGTTCGTCGAGGTCGCCGACGACGGCGCGCGGGGCCCAGAAGGCGCCGACGAGGTTCTTGCCCTCCGCGGTGTTGACGCCCGTCTTGCCGCCCACGGCGGCGTCCACGAGGCCGAGGACGGTGGTGGGCACCTGGACGATCTGGATGCCGCGCAGCCACGTCGCCGCGACGAAGCCGGCGAGGTCGGTCACCGCTCCCCCGCCGTAGCCGACGACGGCGTCCGTCCGGGTGAAGTCGGCTTGGCCCATGACCTGCCAGCAGAACGCGGCGACCTCGATGCGCTTGCCCTGCTCGGCATCCGGGATCTCGGCGAGCAGCACCTCGCGCGGGCCGTCCACGGTGTCGGCGAGGAGCCGGTCGCGGAGCTCGGCGGCGCGGGCCGCGAGGGTCGGCGGGTGCACGACGAGGATCTTGCGGACGCTCGGGGCCAGAGCCGCCGACACCTGGTCGAGGATCCCCCGTCCGATCGTGATGTCGTAGGCGTCGTTCCCGGTGACGCTGATGGTCGTCGTGCTCATCGCTGTTCTCTCCTCCATGCCACGATCTCGTCCGCGATGCGCTGCATCGGACGCCGCGAGGTGTCGAACGTGGTCGACGCCACCTCGTCGTACCATCCTCGCCGTTCGGCGAAGATGCGCTTCCACTTCTCGACCGGGTCCTCGCCCGCCAGCAGCGGGCGCGTCCCGCCGCGCAGGCGGTCGGCGACCGCGGCCTCGCTCACGGTGAGGAAGACCACGGGATGGGCGCGCAGCAGCGCCCGCGTCTCCGGATCCGTGACGGCGCCACCGCCGAGGGAGATCACGCCACCCTCGGCGAGGGCCTCGCGGACCGCCGCGCGCTCCAGGTCCCGGAAGTGCGCCTCGCCGTGCGTGGCGAAGATCTCGGGGATCGGACCGTGCGCGGCGACGATGCGCTTGTCGGTGTCGATGAATGCGACGCCCAGCCGCCGCGCGACCCGTCGCCCGACGCTGGTCTTGCCGGCCGCCATCGGTCCCACGAGGACCAGCGTCGGCGGCTCAGCCTCGTTCGTCATGCGCGATGAGCGCCGCCTCGGACGCGGGGGCCGTGCGCAGCTCCGCGGGGATGCCGTCGAGGTACCCCTCCAGGTTGCGGCGCGTCTCGCGGATGCTGTCGCCGCCGAACTTCTCCAGCACGGCGCGGGCCAGCTCGATGGCGACCATGGCCTCCGCGACGACGCCCGCCGCTGGCACGGCACAGACGTCGGAACGCTGGTGGTGCGCGGTCGCCTCGTCGCCGGTCGCCACGTCGATCGTGCGCAGCGCGTGCGGCACGGTCGCGATCGGCTTCATGCCGGCGCGGACGCGCAGCACGGTCCCGGTGGACATGCCGCCCTCGGTACCGCCGGCGCGGTCCGTGCCGCGGGCGATGCCGTCGGCGGTGGCGAAGAGCTCGTCGTGGGCGGCGGAGCCGCGGCGGCGCGTGGTCTCGAAGCCGTCGCCGACCTCCACGCCCTTGATGGCCTGGATGCTCATGAGCGCCTGGGCCAGCCGGGCGTCCAGGCGGCGGTCCCAGTGCACGTGGGAACCGAGCCCCGGCGGCAGGCCGTACGCGAGGACCTCGACGATGCCGCCGAGGGTGTCGCCGTCCTTCTTGGCGTCGTCCACCTCGGCGACCATGAGCGCCGAGGTCGCGGGGTCGAAGCACCGCAGCGGGTCGGCGTCCAGGGCGTCCACGTCGTCCGGGCTCGGCAGCGCTGCGCCATCCGGCACGCGCACCGGCCCGATGGAGAGCGTGTGGCTGACGAGTCGGATGCCGAGCTCGCCGAGGAACGAGCGGGCGACGGCACCGAGCGCCACGCGGGCGGCGGTCTCCCGGGCGCTCGCGCGCTCGAGGATCGGACGGGCCTCGTCGAAGTCGTACTTCTGCATGCCCACGAGGTCGGCGTGGCCCGGACGTGGCCGGGTCAGCGGGGCGCCACGACCGCGCGAGCGATCGGTGAGCTCCACCGGCTCCGGGTTCATGACCTCGATCCACTTCGGCCACTCGGTGTTGCCGATGCGCAGGGCGATGGGGCTGCCCAGCGTCTTCCCGTGCCGGACGCCGCCGGAGATCGTGAGCTCGTCCTGCTCGAACTTCATCCGGGAGCCGCGTCCATAGCCGAGCTTGCGGCGGGCGAGGTCGGCCTGGATGGCCTCGGACGACACCGGGACGCCGGAGGGGAGACCCTCCATGACGGCGATGAGTTCTGGGCCGTGCGATTCGCCGGCCGTGAGCACGCGGAGCATGTGCTCTAGTCTCCCATGCGTTTCCCCCCGCGCCGTGCCGCGTTTCGTCCGGCGGCGCTCAGAGGGTGGCGCGCATCGCGGCGAGGACAGCCTCCTCGTCCGGCAGCGGCGAGACCGGGTCGCCGTGCAGAAAGATCCGGATCTGCCGGACCGCCTGATGCAGCAGCATTCCGAGCCCGGAGACCACCGGCTGATCGCCCCACTCCGTCGCGAGCGCGGATGGCCACGGGGCATAGGCCGCATCGAAGAGCGTCCCGCCCATGTCGGACAGGCGGGAGGCGACGTCCGGTGGCAACGCGGTGCCGGAGGGCAACGTCGCCACCGTGAGGTCCGCGTCGCCGTCCACCTCCTCGAACGATCGAGGGGCGACCACGACGCCGCGACGCTCTCCGATGCGGACGAGCCCGGCGGCGCGTTCCGGCCGACGGGCGGCGACCTCGACTCGTGTCGCCCCCAGGTCGGCGAGGGCGACGAGGGCCGAGGCCGCCGTGGCTCCGGCGCCCAGGATCCGCGCCGTCCCGATCTCGCGGATGCCGGCGTCCCCGAGCGCATCGACGATCCCGCCGACGTCGGTGTTGAATCCCGCCGGGGTCTCGGAGAGCAGGAGCGTGTTGACCGCGCCGGTCAGCTCCGCGTGGGCATCCCGGCTGGCGGCGTACCGGTAGGCCTCCTCCTTGAGCGGCATCGTCAGCGACAGGCCGCGCCAGGAGTCGTCGAGGGCCTCAACCGCGTCCGCGAAGCTCTCTGCGCCGATCTGACGGCGCCCGTACTCCCAGTCCAGTCCGAGCACGCCGTACGCCGCGGCGTGCAGCTCCGGCGAACGGGAGTGCCCGATCGGGTCGCCCCAGACCGCCAACCGTCTCCGGTTCACCGAGTCCGTCACACGCGTCACTCCGCGTAGCACCCGGAATCCGGGTTGTCCTTGCACCACGCGTGCAGCTTCTTCTCGGCCTCCTGCTGCTCCGCGTACGTCGCCGAGAACACCGTCTCCCCCGTGTTGAGGTTGACCGTGACGAAGTAGAACCAGGGACCGTCGGCAGGGTGCATCGCCGCGTCGATCGCCGCATCGGTCGCGGTCGCGATCGGACCCTTCGGCAGGCCCGGGTGGATGTATGTGTTCCACGGATTCGGGTCCGTGAGGGCCTTTTCGGACGAGCCCGCGGCTCCCGCATGCAGCTCTCCGACACCGTACTGAGCCGTCGAGTCCATCTGCAGAAGCCCGTTCGTCTCGCTGTTTCCAGGCGCGAGACGGTTCTCGATAACACGAGAGACCTTGGGAAAGTCGTCGGTCCGGCCTTCACGCTGGATGATGGAGGCGATGGTGAGGATGCGCTGCTCATCCCCGGCCGGAACACCGGCCTTTGCCAGCGACTCGCGTGTCCGGTCGACCATCCGCTGGATGACCTGCGTTGCCGTGGTCTCCGGATCGAACGTGTAGACAGCCGGGAACAACCATCCCTCCAAGCTGTCCGCCTCGACTCCGTAGACCGATGGGTCCTTCACAGCCGCTTGAAGCTCCTCGAGTGGCATGCCCATCGTGTCGGCGACCTGCGGAAGGAAGTACTCGATGGTGGCGCCTTCGGGTACGGATGCCGAGTTCTCGATCTTGTTCTCCGCGTTACGGAGCGCGGCCAGGGCGTCCTCCGCCGTCATCTTCTCCTGCAGGCGGTAGACGCCGGGATAGAAGGTCACCGCGATGTTCTCGTCGATGAGGTAGTCATAGAAGACGTCCTCGGTCTTCGTGACGCCCGCCTCGTAGAGCGCCGTCGACACGGGTCCGCCGGTATCGCCCTCCTTGATCGTGACGTACACCTCGCCGGTCGCCTGACCGGGCTCCCAGTCCTTCGGCTCGCCCCACCCCATGGCGTCGGCGATGCGGTCGCCGAAGGTGTTCGCGACCCAGACGCCGCCGGCGGCGATGCCGCCGAGGATCACCAGGACGATGATCAGGGCGATGAGGCAGCCCTTGCGGCGCTTCTTCCTGGTCGGCGCGCCGTGATCGCGGCCGTCGTTCTGAGCGGCGAAGATCTCGTCGAGTCCTCCGCCCAGCGCCGGTGCGGGGTCTTCGGTGCCGGTCGACCGGCGCGGGCCCGGGGCGGGGGTCTCGTCCGCGCTCGCCGCGGCGACGGGCATCGCGCGGGTCACGACCGATTCGACGTCTGCGGCATTCGCCTGCGGCCGGTGGTCGGTCACGGCCGCATCCGCGGTGGTCGCCGCCGACGCCGAGACCGGACGGGCGGGCACATGGGCATCGGGCTCGATCCCCGCGTCGGGAGCGGGCGGCGCCTGCTGCTCGCGCGCGGCGGCCTCCCTGGCCGCACGGCGGGATCCGGGTGCCGGCGTGTCGTCACCGGCCGTCGGGACCTGCGGGGACGGAGCGGGGAGGTTCTCGAACAGATCCCCCAAGCGGGTGCTCTGCTCGTGCTCGGGCGCACGGCTCTCGCGTTCGGACATGTTCAGGCGGGCTCCTCGTCAACGGGGACCGGGGCACCGGCCGGGTTTCCGGTGCTCTTCTCCGTGTCGATCGCCTGCTGCAGCAGCACCACGGCGGCGACCTGATCCACAATGCTACGAGAGTTCTTCTGTGATCGCCCAGAACTCCGCAACGCCGCATGCGCGGAGACGGTGCTCAGACGCTCGTCGACGAGGCGGACCGGCACGCCGCTGCGCGCCTGAAGCGCCGCCGCGAACTCGCGCGCATCCACCGTCGACGGCGTGTCCGCACCCTGCATGTTCACCGGCAGACCGACGACGATCTCCAGCGGCTCGTACTCCGCGGCCAGCTCGGCGATGCGCGTGAGCGAGCGCTCGTCGCGCGGCACGGTCTCGACGGGGACGGCCAGCATGCCGTCCGGATCGGACCGGGCCACGCCCACGCGGGCCCGGCCGACGTCGATGCCGAGCCGGACCCCGCGGCGATAACCGCTCACGCGCCGCGCAGCTCCTGGGAGACGGCCTCGAGCGCGGCGGGCAGTGCCGCTGCGTCGGTACCGCCGCCCTGGGCGACGTCGTCCCGACCGCCGCCGCCTCCGCCGAGCACGCCGGCGGCGCGCTTCGCGAGCGCACCCGCCTTCGCGCCGGCACCGCGCGCGGCCTCGTTCGTGGCGACGACGACGACGGGGCGACCGTTGACGACCGCACCGAGCGCGACGACCGCGGGATCGGAACCCAGCCGGTCGCGCACGCCGTTGACGAGCTCGCGGACATCGTCCGCGGAGGCCACATCGCCCAGCGTCTGTGCCGCCACGCGGAAGTCCCCGACGCGCGTCGCGGCCTCGGCGATCGCGGGGATACGCCCCGCCCGCTCCTTCGCCTCGAACTGCGCGATGCGCTTCTCCGCGGCCTTGAGGCTCGCGGCGAGATCGGCGATCCGCTCGGGGAGCTGCTCGCGCGGGGTCTTCAGGGAGGCGGTGAGCTGCGACACGAGAGCCCGCTCTGCCGCGAGCTCACGGAACGCATCCGCGCCGACGAGAGCCTCGATCCGGCGGTTGGAGGCGCCGACCGACGACTCCCCCACCACGCTGACCAGACCGATCTCCGCACTGGTCGACACGTGCGTGCCGGCGCAGAGCTCTCGCGACCACGGGCCGCCGATGTCGACCATCCGCACGACGTCGCCGTACTTCTCGCCGAAGAGCGCCATGGCGCCCGCTTCCTTGGCCTCGTCGAGCGTCACGATGCGGGTGGTCACCTCGAGGGCGTCCTGCACGGCGCGGTTGGTGATCTCCTCGATCTCCGTGCGGGTGTCCGTCGACAGCGCCTGCGACCAGGCGAAGTCGAATCGCATGTACCCGGCGCGGTTCAGCGACCCGGACTGCGTGGCCGTCGGGCCGAGAGTGTCGCGGAGGGCGGCGTGCACGAGGTGGGTGGCGGAATGCGCCTGACGGGCGGCGCGCCGGTTCGCGGCGTCGACGATCGTCGTCGCGATGTCATCGACCGCGACCGTGCCGCGGGAGACCTCGACCGTGTGGCTGATCAGCCCGGGGACCGGACGCTGCACGTCGAGCACCTCGAGCTCGTAGCCCGGGCCCACGATGGTGCCCTTGTCGGCGACCTGACCACCCGATTCGGCGTACAGCGTCGTCTCGGCGAGCACGACCTCGGCGATCTGCCCCTCGGCGGCGCTGCGCACCGGCGCGCCGTCGACGAGCAGGCCGAGCACGCGGGACTCCACCTCGAGGGCCGTGTAGCCGTCGAAGCCCGTCTCGCCCAGCGCCCGCAGGTCGCGGTATACCGAGACGTCTGCGAGCTGGCGCTTGCGGTTGCGGGCGTCGTCCTTGGCGCGCTGACGCTGCTCCTGCATGAGGGAGTCGAACGCAGTGCGGTCCACGTCCAGCCCGGCCTCTTCGGCGACCTCCAGGGTGAGGTCGATCGGGAAGCCGTAGGTGTCGTGCAGCAGGAACGCCTCGGAACCGCTGAGGGTCTTCCCGCCGCCCTTCTTCGTCTCGTCGAGTGCCAGGTCGAGGATGGTCGATCCCTGGGCCAGGGTGCGCCGGAAGGTCTCCTCCTCGGCGAAGGCCGCCGAGGAGAGCACGGACCAGTCGCGCTCCAGCTCCGGGTACGCCGACTTCATCGCATCGCGGGAGGCGGCGAACAGCTCGGGGAACGCCGGGTCGTCGACACCGAGGAGCCGCATGGCGCGCACGGTGCGGCGCATGAGACGCCGCAGGATGTAGCCGCGGCCCTCGTTCGACGGACGGACGCCGTCGGAGAGGAGCATGAGCGAGGAGCGCACGTGGTCCGCGATCACCCGGAAGCGGACGTCGTCCTCGTGCACGGCGCCGTAACGGCGGCCGGAGAGTTCGACGGCGCGGTCGAGCACCGGACGCACCTGGTCGGTCTCGTACATGTTCTCGACGCCCTGCTTGAGGAAGGCGACGCGCTCCAGCCCCATGCCGGTGTCGATGTTCTTCATCGGCAGCTCGCCGACGATGTCGAACTCGGTCTTGCTGCGGATGTTCTCGATGAAGTCCTGCATGAACACGAGGTTCCAGATCTCCAGGAACCGCGAGTCGTCGACAGCGGGGCCGCCGTCCTTGCCGTAGGCCGGGCCGCGGTCGAAGAAGATCTCGGAGTCGGGGCCGCCGGGACCGGGCTGGCCGGTGTTCCAGTAGTTGTCCGCGCGGCCGAGGCGCTGGATGCGCTCCGGCTTGAGCCCGATGATGTCGCGCCAGATCGCCTCGGCCTCGTCGTCGGTCTCGTAGACGGTGACCCAGAGGTCCTTCTCGTCGAAGCCGAGGCCGCCGTCCGCCTCCGAGCTCGTCAGCAGCTCCCAGGCGTAGCGGATCGCGCCTTCCTTGAAGTAGTCGCCGAACGACCAGTTGCCGAGCATCTGGAAGAACGTGCCGTGACGCGCGGTGCGCCCGACCTCCTCGATGTCGTTGGTGCGGATGCACTTCTGCAGGTCGGCGATGCGCGGGTGCGGCGCCGGGACCACGCCCGTGAGGTACGGGATCATCGGGACCATGCCGGCGACCGTGAACAGCAGCGAGGGGTCGTCGCTGACCAGGGATGCCGAGGGGACGATGAGGTGGTCGTTCTTCTCGAAGTAGGAGAGGTAGCGCTGCGCGATTTCCGCAGTTTTCATAGGAGTGCCGGATGTCCTTGCGTGAGGGGGCGCGCCGAGGCGCAGATGCGGGGGGTCAGTTCTCGCCCGGCTCGGTCAGCCGAGCCTCCTGCGCGCGATACGCGTCGCTGAGGATCGCGGCGAGGCCGTTGAGGCGGGCGTCAACGTCGGCCAGGATGTCGTGGCCCCGCGGGTCCTTGTTCATGAAGTGAGCCGCGACGAAGCCGCCGATCACGCCGATCAGGAACCACAGCACATTCTTCATGTCGTCATCCTTGCCCTAGAGCCGCGAAGGCGCGGTCTCTCCATCGTAGGCGGAAACGACAGGAGGCGTCGGGAACCCCGACGCCTCCTGCCTGATGTTCTTCCGCTGGATCAGCGGGCCGCGTAGTACTCGACGACGAGCTGCACTTCACAGGTCACGGGGACCTCGGCGCGCTTCGGACGACGGACCAGACGGGCCTGGAGCTTGTCGAGCTCGACCTCGAGGTAACCCGGAACGGCCGGCAGGACCTCGGCGTGACCGCCGGCGGCCGCCACCTGGAAGGGCTCGAGGCCCTCGCTCTTGGGCTTGACGTGGATGAGCTGACCCGGCTTCACGCGGAACGACGGGCGGTCGACGAGCTGGCCGTCGACGAGGATGTGACGGTGCACGACGAGCTGGCGCGCCTGTGCCGTGGTGCGGGCGAAGCCCGAACGCAGGACGAGGGCGTCGAGACGCATCTCGAGGAGCTCGACGAGGTTCTCACCGGTCAGGCCGTCCTGACGACGGGCCTCGTTGAACGCGATACGCAGCTGCTTCTCGCGGATGCCGTACTGCTCGCGCAGACGCTGCTTCTCACGCAGACGGACGGCGTAGTCGCTGTCGGCCTTGCGCTTGGTGCGGCCGTGCTCACCCGGAGCGTAGGGACGCTTCTCGAGGTAGCGGGCGGCCTTGGGGGTGAGGGCCACGCCGAGGGCGCGGCTGAGACGCACCTTGCGGCGGTCCTGGGACTTCGTGACCACGAAGTTATCCTTCCGATGACGTGGACGTGGATTTCACGTCCGACGGACGTATCACCGCGTTCTGCCTCGGGGCGCACGCCGGGGTGCCGTCGAGGTGGGGTGTGAACGAGGAGATGCCCGAAAACTCGGTTTCGAGCCGCTCAAGTCTAACAGACGGCGGCAGACGCCCGAGGTCGTCGGCTCACCGGTCGCCGAGGATGCGCCGGATGCGCTCCAGCCGTGCGCTGATGTCGCGCTCCGCGCCGAGGTTCTTCGGCTCGTAGTAGTGCCGACCCTCGAGCTCGTCCGGCAGGTACTGCTGCGGGACGATGCCGTACTCGCTGTCGTGCGCGTAGCGGTAGCCGCGACCGTGCCCGAGGCGCTTCGCCCCGGGGTAGTGCGCGTCGCGGAGGTGAAGGGGCACGCGCCCGAATCCCCCCGCGCGGATGTCGGCGATGGCGGCGTCGATGCCGACGTAGGCCGCGTTCGACTTCGCGGTCGTGGCCAGATACACGGTGGCTTCTGCGAGCGGGATGCGCCCCTCCGGCATTCCGATGAAAGCCACGGCGTCAGCGGCGGCCACGGCGATGCCGAGCGCCTGAGGGTCGGCGAGACCGACGTCCTCGGACGCGGAGATGACGAGCCGTCGGGCGATGAAGCGCGGATCCTCCCCCGCCTCGATCATGCGGGCGAGGTAGTGCAGTGCGGCGTCCGGGTCGGAACCGCGGATCGACTTGATGAAGGCGCTGATGACGTCGTAGTGCTCGTCGCCCTGGCGGTCGTAACGGAGCAGGGCCTTGTCGACGGCCTGTGCCACGTCGTCGGCGGTGACCTCCGGGACGACCGTCTCCCGGTCTTCGCCGTCGTCATCGGCCTCGGAGGCGGCGGCGTGCGAGAGCGCCACGGCAGCGGCGGCCTCCAGTCCGGTGAGAGCGCGACGGGCGTCCCCCGAGGCGAGGCGGATCAGAGCAGACCGTGCTTCGTCGCTGAGCGCGACCGCACCGGAGAGTCCGCGGGCATCCGACACCGCGCGGTCCACGAGCACGCCGATGTCGTCATCGGTGAGCGGCTGCAGCGTGAGCAGCAGCGACCGGGACAGCAGGGGCGAGATCACCGAGAACGAGGGGTTCTCCGTGGTCGCGGCGATGAGGATGACCCAGCCGTTCTCCACACCGGGCAGGAGCGCGTCCTGCTGGGCCTTGGTGAAGCGGTGGATCTCATCGAGGAAGAGGATCGTCGTCTGCCCGTAGAGATCGCGCTGGGTGATCGCCTCCTGCATGACCTCCCGCACATCCTTGACGCCGGCGGTGATCGCGGAGAGCTCGACGAAGCGGCGCCCGGATGATCGGGCGATGGCCTGGGCAAGTGTGGTCTTGCCGGTGCCGGGCGGGCCCCAGAGGATGATCGACACCGCGCCGGGGGAACTGGCCTCTGGGTCGGCGAGGGCCACGATGGGCGACCCGGCCCGCAACAGGTGGCGCTGCCCCGCGACCTCGTCCAGCGACACCGGGCGCATGCGCACGGCGAGCGGTGTCTGCCCGGAGAGCAGGGCGGAGGGAGAGGACATTCCTCCAGGCTAACGGCGGCCAGGGACACGAGGCGAGGCCGGGGCCCCGGTAGGCTCTCAGGCGACGCCGTAGACCGGCGTCGGACGGGAGAAGCAGGGCATGGCCGCACGCGGTTCCAAGAAGGCGCAGACACGCACCGAGGCGGAGCGCGCCCGGCTGCACACCGCTCGCACCCGCTGGCACCAGGACCAGATCCGTCGACGCACTCGCGACAACATCATCGCGGTCACAGTCGGCTCCCTCATCGTCGTGGGCGCCATCGTCAGCCAGGTCGTGCACGCGCAGGTGACCACGCCGGAGCCGACGCCCGCGCCGTCGCCGACCTCGTCGATCGCTCCCTCCCCGGCACCGAGCGACACCCCGAGCCCGGCACCGACCGCACCCGAGACCCCCTCGGAGTGAGGCCCGCCGGCGTCGTCAGTCCTCGTCGAGGACAGCGAGCCGATACCCGCGCTTGACCACCGTCTGAACGAGGTCGAAGTCGTCGAGGGCCTCCCTCAGCCGCGCCACCGCGACCTCGACCGCACGCGCACTGCGGCGACCGCCGGGGAGCAGCTGGCCGATCTCCGCCCTCGTGAGCACGCGCCCGTCGGCGACGAACAGGGCCTCGAGGATGCTGACCGCGCCGCGGGAGAGCGGCACGAAGCCGCCGTCGATCACCGCGCCGCCACTGCGCACCGCCAGCCGACCCGCCGCAGTCCGCCGCTCGAGGACCCCCTGTGTGAGAGGGGCGAGAGCGCTCCGGGCGAGGTCGTCCGCGGTGGGCCCGCACGACGTCGATGCCGGCAGGCCGCTCTCCACCAATCGCGCGGTCGCGGCGGCGTCGGTCGTGGCGAGCAGCAGGCGGGACGCACGTGACCGTTCGCGGATGGCGTCGAGCATGCCCAGCCGTTCCACGGTGGCGAGCCACCCCGGCAGAGCCTCCGCCACGGGGAACAGCACCGCGTCCACCTGACCGGACGCGATCCGGTACAGCGTCCGCTTCGCGCCTGCGGGGATCGCGTGGTCCGCCCGCGGCGGAGTGATCCGGACGACCTCCGAGCCCGTCGCCGCGAGGATCCGGAGGAGCGTGTCGACGTCGACCGGCTCCGGGCGCACCGGCCGCGGCACCTCGACCACGACGACACGGCAGCCGACGAGGGCCGGAGCGGGGCGCGGGGGCGCACTCACGCGGAGCCCTTCGCCGACCTCGCGCCACCGGCACGCCGATTTGCCCGTGACGGCTGTCGGACGACGCCGACCGGACTTCCGGGCCGCGTGAGGTCAGCCCCGCCAGGTTTCTCCGGAACGACGGCGCCGGCGCTTCGCAGGTCCGCGAGTGCGTCCGGTATGTCCGCCGCCCGGAGCCCGCTGACGGCGAGGAGCCCTCGATCGATCCGTACCGTCGCCTCGCGTCGTGCCGCGAGATGACCCACGACGAGGAGCAGCGCACCGTCGGACTCGTCGCCGACGCGCACCTCCAGGACGGGAGCGGCCGTCGTCCCGCGAAGTCGCACCTCGGAGCGCGGGGTTCCGTGATCGCCGTGCCATACGGCGGCGTCCGCCTCGGCGCACTCCTGCAGCGCGAGCGCGAGACGGCGGAGACAGGGGCCGCAGCCGCGGCTCTCCACGGCACCGTCGAGAGCCTCCGCGACGGTGCGGATTCCTCGGTCCGTGAGCTCCGCAGCCAGCACCGCCAGGGGCGAAGACATCAGCCCGTGTCCACAGGCCGCCGCACCGTCCTCGGCCACGGCGGCGGACAGGAGCTCCCGCGCCGCCCGCAGGCCATCGGGCATCCCGGGCGCGAAGCCGGCGAGCGGAGCGTGCGCCGGCGCCCCGATGACCGTCGCGCGGTGCACCACGCGCGCATCCTCCGACAGCACGACCTCACCGAACACGCGGTCTCCCCCGCTCGGAAGAGGGACGGAGACCGTCGGCCCGTCACCATCCGCGAGACGCGAGGTCACGATCTCGATACCGCCGGGGCTCCCGCGCCACCCGTGTCCCGCCGGGCTCGCGATCCGAGCGTCGAGCAGGGCCGCCGCCGCTCGATCCGCGGACGCCAGCGCAGCCTCCGTGCCGCCGGATCCCGGGTCTACGGCGACGTCGCCGATCGCCAGGACGCGCGAGTCGGGCGTCCTCCCGTCCGCGTCCACGAGGAGACCGCCGCCCACCCGCGTGGGGAGCCCCGCGTTCCGTGCCAGCTCATCCCGCGCCCGCGCACCCGTCGTCACGATGAGGTCGGTCCGCGCGAACGTGCCGTCCTGGAACTCCACGGCCGTCACCGCGCCCGTCGCGTCCGGGTCGACGCGGGTCACCCGCGTCCGCGTCCGGACGACGATGCCGCGCGCCTCGACGACCCCGCGGAGTGCGGTCGCCGCGGGAACCGTGAGGTGTGCGGGCAGCAGGTGATCGACGGTGTCGACGATGGTCGTCTGCACCCCGGCGTCGTGCAGCACGCACGCGACGTCCACTCCACCCTCGTCGCCGCCGACGACGATAGCGCGCAGAGCCCGCGGCACCTCCGTCGCACGGACCGCCAGGAACGCACGCAGCATGTGCGCGTCCTCCATGGTGCGCAGGGCGAAGGAGCCACGGGCACGGATCCCCGGCACGTCGAGCCGCTGGGCGTGGGTCCCCGTCGCGAGCACGAGCGCGTCGTAGTCGTACCACCGCTGCGAACGAGTCCGCACGCGGTGCCCTCCCCTGTCGATCCGCAGGACTCTGTCGTCATCGATGAGGCGCACGCGGTCGTCGCGGAACGGCGCGCGGTCGAGCTCCCCTGCCGACGCCGGGCCGCCGCCGACGACGCGCGCCAGACCGGAACGCTCGTACGGCAGGCGTCCCTCGTCCCCGAACACCGTGATCCGCACGGCACGGTCCGGGTCCTCCAGCATCCGTGCGACGAAGCGATGCGCCGCGACGCCCGCCCCCACGACGACGATCTCCGCCGTACGCGCTGCGTTGTCGTCCATGGAACTCCTGTCGACCTGGGGACTGTCGTGGTCGCGACGATAGGAGCGCCGTGTTACTCGGAGATGACGCGGAGTGTTTCCTGCGTCGAACGTTCTGCTCACGAAACGGTAACGTCCCACCCCGCGAGACCCCGCCTCGTCGCCGAGACCCCGCCTCGTTCGCGCACGAATCGCGGGGTCTCGGCGGGAAGACGGGGTCTCGCGGATAAGAGAGGGCGTACTAGGCTGAGCCTCGTCCTTTCCGCCTCCCGCGGCGTGACCGCGCAAGGAGAATCATCGTGTCTGCCAACGAGCCCGCGAAGCCGACCCCGCCCGTTCCCACCCCGCCCGGAGTGCCGATGCCGCGGAAGGCGCCGACACCGGCCGCCGTCGCGCCGGCCGCGGCGAAGCCGACCCCGGTCTCGTCCGCCGGCGACTGGGGCCGCGTCTCCGAAGACGGCACCGTCGAGGTCCGCGAAGGCGAGTCCTGGCGCGTCGTCGGTCAGTACCCGGACGGGACCCCCGATGAGGCTCTGGCCTACTTCGTCCGCAAGTACGACGACATCGCCTTCAAGGTCGTCGCCCTGGAGCAGCGCCACCAGGCCGGCGGCGCCTCCGCGAGCGACCTGTCCAAGCAGGCCGCACACCTCATCGACGAGGCCACGGATGCCGCGGCCGTCGGCGACCTCGCGGGGCTCCGCGACCGTCTCACCGCGCTGACCGCGTCTCTGTCCGAGGCCACCGCCCAGGAGGCGCAGCAGGCGAAGGAGCTCGTCGAGCAGGCCGTCGCCGAGCGCACCGCCCTCGTCGAGCGCGCCGAGGCCATCGCCGCCCGCGACCTGAGCAAGGTGCAGTGGAAGCAGGTCACCGCCGAGCTCAACGAGCTGTTCGAGTCCTGGCAGGCCCAGCAGCAGAACGGTCCGCGCCTGTCGAAGGGCGTCTCGCAGCAGCTCTGGAAGCGGTTCCGCGATGCCAGGGCCGTCGTCGACAAGCACCGCCGGGCGTTCTACTCCGAGCTCGACGATGCACACAAGGCGGCGCGTGACGCGAAGTCGCGACTGGTCGAGCGCGCCGAAGCCCTGGCCCCGCGCGGCGTCGACGGCATCCCCGCCTACCGCTCGCTCCTCGACGAGTGGAAGACGGCCGGACGCGCCGGACGCAAGGCCGACGACGCCCTCTGGGCGCGTTTCAAGGCCGCCGGAGACGCGCTCTACGCCGCTCGTGCCGAGCAGGCCGCAGCGGAAGAAGCCGACTCCGCTCCGAAGATCGAAGCCCGCCAGGCGCTGCTCGAGCAGGCCAAGGCGGTCGCCGACGAGCCGAACATCAAGCGCGCCCGCGCCCTGCTCACGCGCATCCAGCGCGAGTGGGACGAGGTCGGCCGCATCTTCCCGCGCGACAAGGAGCGTGCCCTCGACGACAAGCTCCGCGTCATCGAGCAGGCACTCAAGGCCCGCGAGGACGTCGACTGGAAGAAGAACAACCCGGAGACCAAGGCTCGTGCGAACGACATGAGCTCACAGCTCCACGAGGCGATCGAGAAGCTGGAGGCGGAACTGGCAGCCGCCGAGAAGGCCGGTGACAGCAAGGCCGTCAAGGAGGCCGCGGACGCCCTCGAGGCCCGTCGCGCCTGGCTCAACGCCCTGGGCGGCTGAGCTCTCCACAGATCCACTGATCTCCGCACGAGCGGGGTGCCGGCCGCCACACTGGCGAGATGCACCCCGCTCTGCTGTATCTGCCCGGCGCGCGACTCAGTCTCTGTGAACTCAGCGCCGCCCGCCTCGACGGACATGTCGTCGAGATCGGCGACGCCTACATCCCCGCAGATCTTCCCGAATCCGCCGATGTCCGTGCGAGCAGCATCGCCGCCCTGGTCCAGGAGGGTGCCGCCGCATGCGGGCCGAGCGCCGCCTGGATACACGGCGCGGGCGATGCCCCGCCGTCGATCCATCATGTGCGTCGCTGTGTGGAACGTCGCGTGCGCCCGCGCGTGCACACCCGCGTGTCGTTCCACGACACGATGGTCCCCGCGTCGGACGTGCGCCGCCTCGGCGGGATACTCGTGACATCTCCCGTCCGCACGATGTGCGATCTCGCCACGACGCTGCACCGCGATCCGCGTGTGCTGTCCTGGATGCAGGCGCTTGCCCCTGCCCACCCCGCGGCTCTTGAGGGTGCGATCCGGACCCTCAAGAGAGGGCACCGGGTTCCCGGGAGCGTCAGCGGTCTCGCCGCGCTGGAGCGTCTGATCAGGAGGAGGTGACGCGGTACACGTCGTAGACCGCATCGATCCGGCGCACCGCGTTCAGGACGCGGTCCAGGTGCACGGCGTCGCCCATCTCGAACACGAAGCGGCTCAGCGCCAGGCGCTCGTCCGTCGTCGACACGGTCGCCGAGAGGATGTTCACGTGGTGCTCGCTGAGCACCCGCGTGACGTCGGAGAGGAGGCCGGAGCGGTCAAGGGCCTCGACTTGGATCTGCACCCGGAACACGCTCTTCGTCGTCGGCGCCCAGGAGACCTCGACGAACCGGTCCTGCTCGCCGCTGAGGGCCTTCACGTTCACGCAGTCCGCCCGGTGCACGGAGACGCCGCTCCCCCGCGTGACGAACCCGACGATCGGATCGCCGGGGACGGGCGTGCAGCACTTCGCCAGCTTCACCAGGATGTCGTTCGCGCCACGCACGAGCACACCGGAATCGCCGCCCCGGGACTCGCGGGTCTGGACGCTTCCCGGCAAGTCGATCGCCCCGGTCGTGGGCTCGTCGGTGGCGACGAGCGCGGTGACCTTCTCGAGCACCGACTGGGTCGAGACGTGCCCCTCGCCGACGGCGGCGTAGAGACCCGAGACATCCTCGTAGTGCATCTGGTGGGCGACCTCGGTGAACGAGTCCTGGCTCATCAGCCGCTGCAGCGGCAGGTTCTGCCGTCGCATCGCGCGCGCGATGGCCTCCTTGCCCTGCTCGATGGCCTCTTCGCGGCGCTCCTTCGTGAACCAGCCGCGGATCTTGTTCCTGGCGCGTGTGCTCTTGACGAAGCCGAGCCAGTCCTGGCTGGGTCCCGCATCCGGGTTCTTCGACGTGAAGACCTCGACGACGTCGCCGCTCTTCAGCTCCGACTCCAGCGGCACCAGGCGTCCGTTGACCTTGGCGCCCATGGTGCGGTGCCCGATCTCGGTGTGCACGGCATAGGCGAAATCGACCGGAGTGGCACCGGCCGGGAGGCCGATCACGCGCCCCTTCGGAGTGAAGACGTAGACCTCCTTGGCGCCGATCTCGAACCGGAGGGAGTCGAGGAACTCCCCGGGGTCTGCGGTCTCGGCCTGCCAGTCGGAGATGTGCGCGAGCCACGCCATGTCGGTGTCGGAGGCGCGGACCTCGGCCTTGCCGCCGCCGTTCATCCGCTCCTTGTACATCCAGTGCGCGGCGACACCGTACTCCGCCTGGTGATGCATCTCGTGCGTGCGGATCTGGATCTCGACCGTGCGTCCGGCCGGGCCGATCACGGTCGTGTGCAGCGACTGATAGAGGTTGAACTTCGGGGTGGCGATGTAGTCCTTGAACCGGCCGGGCAACGGCGTCCAGCGCGCGTGGATGGCGCCGAGCACGGCGTAGCAGTCGCGCACGGACGACACGAGGACACGGATCCCGATCAGGTCGTAGATGTCGTCGAACTCGCGGCCGCGGATGACCATCTTCTGGTACACCGAGTACAGCTGCTTGGGTCGGCCGACGACCTTGCCGCGGATGCGCAGGTCGCGGAGGTCTTCATCGATCTCCTCGATGACCTGGCTCAGGTACTTCTCCCGCTGCGGGGTGCGCTGGGCGATGAGGCTGTGGATCTCGTTGTAGATCTTCGGATGGAGGACGGCGAAGGAGAGGTCTTCGAGCTCCGACTTGATCGCCTGGATACCGAGGCGGTTGGCCAGCGGCGCGTAGATCTCCAGCGTCTCCTTGGCCTTCTTCGCCGCCTTCTCCGGGGGGACGAAGCCCCAGGTGCGGGCGTTGTGCAACCGGTCGGCGAGCTTGATGAGCAGCGCGCGGATGTCCTTCGACATCGCGACGATCATCTTGCGCACGGTCTCGGCCTGCGCGCTCTCGCCGTACTTGACCTTGTCGAGCTTGGTCACGCCGTCGACGAGCATCGCGACCTCGTCGCCGAACTCGGCGGTGAGATCGGTGAGCGCGTAGCCCGTGTCCTCGACGGTGTCGTGCAGCAGCGCGGCGGCGATCGCGCGCGGCCCGAGACCGAGCTCCGCGAGGATCTGCGCGACGGCGAGCGGGTGCGTGATGTACGGCTCGCCGCTCTGCCGCTTCTGTCCCTCGTGCTTCTCCTTCGCCACGGCGTAGGCACGGGAGATGACGGCGAAGTCGCCCTTGGGGTGGTTGGCCCTGACGGTGCGGATCAGATTGTCGAGATCGTTGATCCGGGACGCACGCGAGAAGATGCGGGGCACCAGCCGTCGCAGACTCGAACCCTGCGATGCCGTCTGCGGCTCCGCCATCCACTCACCTCCGAATCAGACAATCCTACGCGCGCTGAGCGGGGGTCGGCCCCGCGACGGGGGCGTCAGGCTTCGACAGCCGCTTTGGCTCGCGCCGCGCGGATACGGGCGTCGCGCTCCTTGATCTGCGGCTCGTTCTCACGGAAGAGCGAGTACAGCGGCGCGGCCACGAACAGGGTCGAGTAGGTCGCCACGAGGATGCCCACGAAGATCGACAGCGAGATGTCGGTCAGCGTCTCCGCACCGAGCCAGAAGGCACCGATGAAGAGGATCGCGCCGACCGGCAGCGCGGCCACCACGGAGGTGTTGATCGAGCGGACGAGGGTCTGGTTCACCGCGAGGTTGACCGACTCCCCGAACAGCCGCGAGGTCTTCTCCCCGTCTTCCGTCGTGTTCTCCCTGATCTTGTCGAACACCACGGTGGTGTCGTACAGGGAGTACGCGAGGATCGTCAGGAAGCCGATGACCGCCGCCGGCGAGATCTCGAATCCGGCGAGGGCGTACACGCCGACCGTGATCACGAGCACGTCGAGCAGACCGATGATCGCGGCCGCCGACATCTTCCACGTGCGGAAGTAGATGGCGAGGATGAGGAAGGTCAGCGCGAGGAAGATCGCCAGGCCCCACAGCGACTGCCGGGTCACGCTCTCGCCCCAGGCCGGGCCGATGAACGAGGAGGTGACCGCATCCGGCTCGACGCCGTAGGCGTCGGCGAGGGCGCGTGCCACCTGCTGCGTCTCCGCCGCAGTCATCTGGTCGGTCTGCACCCGGATGTCCTGGTCGTTGACGATGACGACCTTGGTCGCGGCCCCGGGCACGACGGACTGCACCGCCTCGGACGCGGTGTCCTGGTCCGTGGTGTCGGGCGCGGCGACGGTGAACTGCGAGCCGCCGGTGAACTCGATCGAGAACTGGATCGGACGGAACAGCGGCACGAGGGCCGAGCCGACGACAAGAGCGATCGCGATGATGAACCAGAGGCGACGGCGTCCGACGAACGGGAAGGACGTCTTGCCCGTGTAGAGGTTGTTGCCGAACTCATTCATGGAAGGCATCAGTTGTCTCCCTCACTTCCGGCCGTGGTCTGTCTCTCGGCGGCGAGGGCCTCCGCCCGTTTGCGCTCGGCGATGGTCTGCCGGCGATCCGCCTCTCCGCGCGAACGCGCGTTCTTCGCCCCGCGCCCCGCGGACGCCGTCGCGACCTCACGGAACTGCGAGCGGCTCCGGTACACGGCGCCCAGGGCCTCCGGATCCAGACCGGAGAGCTTGTGCCCGCCGCCGAAGAACCGCGTACGAGCGAGCAGCTGCATGACCGGGTGGGTGAAGATCACGAAGATCAGCACGTCGATCACGGTCGTGAGGCCCAGCGTGAACGCGAAGCCCTTCACCGTCGAGTCGGCGAGGATGTACAGCACCACGGCGGCCAGGACGTTGATGGACTTGGAGATGTAGATCGTCCGCTTCGCCCGACCCCAGCCGTCCTCGACGGCACCCGTGATCGACTTGCCGTCGCGCAGCTCATCGCGGATGCGTTCGAAGTAGACGATGAAGGAGTCGGCGGTGAAGCCGATCGACACGATCAGACCGGCGACGCCGGCCAGCGACAGCCGGAAGCCGATCCGCCACGCCAGGATGCAGATGACGATGTACGTGAGCACCGCCATCACCGCGATCGACGCGATGATCACCGTCCCGAGCGCCCGGTACGACAGCAGTGAGTACACCGCCACGAGCGCGAGGCCGATGAGGCCCGCGATCAGACCGATCTGGAGCTGCTGGGTGCCGAGGGTCGCGGAGATCGTGTCCGAGCTCTGCACCTCGAAGCTGAGCGGGAGGGCTCCGAACTTGAGCTGGTCGGCCAGGGTCGTCGCGCTCTCCTGCGTGAAACTGCCCGAGATGCTCGGGCGGCCGTCGAGGATGACGCCGTTCATGCGCGGCGCGCTGATGACCTCGCCGTCGAGCACGAAGGCGAACTGGTCGCGCGGCGACAGCCCGTCGATGCGGTTCTGGTTGAGCCGCGTGCTGACCTGACCGAACGCGTCTGCGCCGTCGCCGTTCATCGTGAGCTGCACGATCCAGGCGCCCGAGCGCGGGTCGCGCCCCGCGGTGGCGTCGGTAATCGCGCGGCCGTCCAGCTCCGCCGGGCCGAGGATGAACTTGGCGGTGTCATCGGGCGAGCAGGCGATGACCGGCTCGTCCTTCGGCGCCTTCGACGGGTCGTTGGACGGGTTGGCGCAGTCGTACGCCTGGAACTCCGCCGCGAGCTTGTCGGTCACCCAGGACAGGTCGCTGGCATCGGTGGGCTCGGCCGTCGGCTGGTCGTTCAGCGACGGATCAGGGCTCGGGTACGGCGTGGAGTTGCCGTCCTCCCCCACGAACTCCGTGCTCGCGGCCGTCGTGTAGAGCACCGGGCGGAATTCGAGCTGCGCGCTGGACTGGATGCGCTCCCGGGTCTGCTCGTCCGCCTCACCGGGGATCTGGACGACGATGTTGCGTCCACCCTCGGTCGTGATGTCGGCCTCGGCCACACCGGAGGCGTCGACGCGCTGACGGATGATCGCCGCGGCCTGGTCGAGCTGCTCCTGCGTCGGTGCGGCGCCGTCCTCCGTCTCGGCGCTCAGGACGATCTGGGTGCCGCCCTGCAGATCGAGCGCCAGCTCGGGTGTCCACGAGCTCTGCTTGAAGACATACACACCCAGCGCGTTGATGCCGAAGAGCACGCCCGTCACCAGGAGCAGGCCGAGGAGGACCCGCCAGGCGTGACGGACAGGAGAGGATGAAGCCACGTGTGTTCAGCTTTCTGGAAGGACGGTGATCCGGGAGGCCGCGACGGCCCTCGTCTTACTTGTCGTCGGCGTCCCGCTCGAGGCGGGCGCGGGTCTCCTCCGGTGTCTCCAGCGCGGGAGCGGCGGTCTCGTCGACGACGTGGTCGTCCGCGGCGTCGGCGGGCGCGTCGACGATGGCGTCCTTGGGCTCCACGACCCGGAGGATCGCCTGGCTGTGCACCTCGATGACGGTGCCGGGAGCGATCTCCACCAGCGCCGGGGAGTCGAGGTCTTCGGCGTCGTACGCGACGATGGTGCCGTAGAGGCCGCCCTGCAGCAGGACCTTGGCGCCGGGAACCGTCTTGGTCGCCTTCTCCTCCTGCTCGGCCTTCATCTGCCTCGTGCGCTTGCGCGTGTTGAAGATCATGAAGATCAGCAGGACGGCGAGGAGTCCGAAGAGGACAAATTCCATGGGCATGGGGATGGCGCCTTTCTCAGGTGCACGCACCAGCCTTTGGGCGCACAGCGGTATCGGGGAAGTCTTCAGCGATTATAGGTCATCCAACTTCAGCATCCCGTCCGGGTGCGCCACGCCGAGGTGCGCGTAGGCCTCCGGCGTCGCGACCCGCCCCCGGGGCGTGCGACCGAGGAAGCCGATCCGGACGAGATAGGGCTCGACCACGCTCTCCACGGTCTCCGGTTCCTCCCCCACCGCGACCGCCAGTGTGCTGAGGCCGACGGGCCCGCCGCGGAACCGACGGACCAGGGCGTCCAGCACCGCGCGGTCCAGGCGGTCCAGGCCGATCGCATCCACGTCGTAGAGGTCGAGCGCCGCCCGCACACCCCCGAGGGTCGCCTCGCCTCCGCCGTGCACGAGCGCATAGTCGCGCACCCGTCGCAGCAGGCGGTTGGCGATGCGCGGAGTCCCGCGGGAGCGTCGTGCGATCTCGGAGAGCGAGTCGGTCGGCAGGTCGACGCCGAGCACGGAGGCGGACCGCTCGATGACCTGCTCCAGCTCGCCCTCGTCATAGAACTCGAGGTGACCGGTGAAGCCGAAGCGGTCGCGGAGCGGGTTCGGCAGCAGTCCGGAGCGCGTCGTGGCGCCGACGAGCGTGAACGGGGACAGCTCCAACGGGATGCTGGTGGCCCCCGCACCCTTCCCGACCATGATGTCGATCCGGTAGTCCTCCATGGCGAGGTACAGCATCTCCTCCGCCGACCGGGCCATGCGATGGATCTCGTCGATGAAGAGCACCTCCCCGGGCACGAGGCTCGACAGCAGCGCCGCGAGGTCTCCGGCGTGCTGGATGGCGGGACCGCTGGACATGCGCAGCGGACGATCGCTCTCGTGGGCGACGATCATCGCCAGCGTGGTCTTGCCCAGTCCGGGAGGACCGGCGAGCAGGATGTGGTCTGCAGGGCGGGACTGGAGGCGGGCCGCCTCCAGGAGCAGCTGCAGCTGTCCGCGCACCTTCTGCTGTCCCACGAACTCGCCGAGGCTCGATGGGCGGAGCGCGCCCTCGATGGCGAGCTCGGACTCGTCGGTCGGCTCGGTCGGATCGAGGGCGTCAGCCACGGCCCTGGCCTGCCTGCGCCGGGCCGAGGAGCGCGAGCGTACGCCGCAGGAGAAGCGCCACGGAGGCCCGCTCGGCGTCCGTCGCCTCCGTTGCCGTCTGGGTGGCCGCCTCGGCCGCGACCTTCTCCGACCAGCCGAGGCCCACCAGGGCGACCGAGACCTGGGCGACGACGTCGTCACCACTCGCAGCGGCAGCGGCCGACGGGGCGGCCACTGCCTGGACCTTGCCGGCGAGCTGTACGACGATGAGCTTCGCCGTCTTGGGGCCGATGCCGGAGACGCGGCGGAACGGCGCGTCGTCCTCTGCCGTCACGGCCTCCGCGATCTGGTCGGCGGTGAGGTGCGACAGCACACCGAGCGCCGACTTCGGGCCGACCCCGGTGACGCTGAGCAGCAGGCCGAAGATCTCCAGCTCTCCGCGATCGGCGAAGCCGAACAGCGACAGCGAGTCCTCCCGCACGATGAGGCTCGTGTGCAGGAGGAGCTTCTCCCCCACCGTCGCGGTGTGGGCGACATCGGCAGGGACGGCGACCGCGAAGCCCACGCCCCCGACGTCGATGATGACCTGGTCCGGCGTCGTGTGCAGCACGGTGCCGTGCAGAGAGGAGATCATCCTCTCAGTCTAGGAGCCGGCTCGTAGATATGTTCGAGCGACACGCTCCGCGTCGGCCCAGGCACGCTGCGCCGGCGTGAGGCCGCCGCCGGACCGGCTCGTCGAGGGAGCGCCGCGACGCCAGGCGTGACACAGGGCGATCGCCAGGGCGTCCGCCGCATCCGCGGGCTGCGGAGGCGCGTCCAGCCGCAGGATCCGCGCGATCATCGCCTGGACCTGACGCTTGTCGGCGGAGCCGTACCCGGTCACCGCAGCCTTCACCTCGCTGGGCGTGTGGGTCGCCGCCGGCAGGCCGGCCTCGGCCGCGATCAGGAGGGCGACGCCGCTCGCCTGCGCCGTGCCCATCACGGTGTGCGTGTTCTGCTGCGCGAAGACCCGCTCCACGGCGACCGCGTCGGGCCGGTGCTCGGCGATCGCGGCGCGGATCCCCGCCGCGACGATCGCGAGACGGTCGCCGATCTCCGCATCCGGGGCGGAGCGGATGACCCCCACATGGACCAACGTGCCGCGGCGGGCGCGATCGACGTCGACGATGCCCACACCGCACCGGGTCAGTCCGGGGTCGATGCCGAGCACGCGCAACGAAGTGGTCACCCGATCAGGCTAGGCCGCGTGCCTTGTCGTCGGCGCGCGCCGCGCCTAGGCGTCGTCGTTCTCGAGCTCCGCCTGGACCTCGGCGGACAGGTCGAAGTTGCTGAAGACGTTCTGCACGTCCTCGCTGTCCTCGAGCGCATCGATGAGGCGGAACACCTTGCGGGCGGTCTCGGCGTCGATCTCGACCTTGAGGTTCGGCACGAACTCGACGTCGGCCGACTCGTACTCGATCCCGGCGTCCTGCAGCGCGGAGCGGACGGCCACGAGGTCGCTCGCCTCGGTGATGACCTCGAAGCCCTCGGCGTGCGGCTCGATCTCCTCGGCGCCGGCCTCCAGCGCGGCCATCATAACGTCGTCCTCGGTCGTGCCCTCGGAACCGACGACGATGACGCCCTTACGGCTGAAGTTGTACGCCACGCTGCCCGGGTCGGCGAGGGTGCCGCCGTTGCGGCTGAGCGCGGTGCGCACCTCGGCCGCTGCACGGTTCTTGTTGTCGGTCAGACACTCGATCATGAGCGCGACGCCGTTGGGACCGTAGCCCTCGTACATGATCGAGGTGTACTCGACGGCCTCGCCGCCGATGCCGGCGCCGCGCTTGATGGCGCGGTCGATGTTGTCCTTGGGGACCGAGGTCTTCTTCGCCTTGAGCACCGCGTCGAAGAGCGTGGGGTTGCCCTGCAGATCGGCGCCGCCCAGCTTGGCCGCGACCTCGATGTTCTTGATGAGCTTGGCCCAGGACTTCGCACGGCGCGCGTCGATGACGGCCTTCTTGTGCTTGGTCGTGGCCCACTTGGAATGCCCGGACATAAGTCTCCGCTCGTCGTCTGCGCCCCGGAACGCCGCCCAGGGCGTCGTCCAGTCTATCGAACCGTGCCGCGGTGCCGCTGTTGTCCCGCTCGCGCAGGCGTTCGCGCGAGTTCAGGCACCTTCGCGCGGACGCGCCTGTTCTCGCGCCAGGGCCTGAACCCACGACACTGTCAGCGGCGAGATACCCGGTCGAGGAAGCGTCGGTGGAACCGCGTCTCGTTCGTGATCTCCGGGTGGAAGCTGAGTCCGAGCAGTCCGTCCTGCTCCACACCGACCACGCGACCGTCGGGCAGGCTCGCGAGCACCGAGGCCCGCGGTCCGACCGCCTCCACGACGGGTCCGCGGATGAAGGCGGCCGTGACCGGCTCGTCGAACGCGGGCACCATCAGCTCGGCCTCGAACGATTCGGCCTGACGCCCGAACGCGTTGCGCCGCACGACCGCATCGAGTCCGCCGAAACTCTGCTGTCCGTCGATCGCGTCGACGACCTCATCGGCCAGCAGGATCAGCCCCGCACAGGTGCCGAGCACCGGCATCCCCTCCGCAATCGCGTCCCGGATCGGCTGCTGCAACCCGAACAACCGGGCGAGCTTGTCGATCACGGTCGATTCACCGCCCGGGATCACGAGTCCGTCGACCCGGGCGAGCTCCTCGGGCCGACGGACCAGCGCCACGTCGGCGCCGAGCGCCTCGAGGAGCGCGGCATGCTCTCGCACGTCCCCCTGAAGCGCGAGGACGCCGACGCGCGGGCTACCAGCCACGCTCGGCGAGGCGGTGCGGCGCAGGCAGGTCGCTGACGTTGATGCCGACCATCGCCTCGCCCAGGCCGCGCGAGACCTCGGCGATCACCTTCGGGTCGTCGAAGAACGTGGTGGCCTTGACGATGGCCTTCGCCCGCTCCGCGGGGTTGCCGGACTTGAAGATGCCGGAGCCGACGAAGACGCCGTCGGCGCCGAGCTGCATCATCATCGCCGCGTCGGCCGGGGTCGCGACGCCGCCTGCGACGAACAGCACCACCGGGAGCTTGCCGGTCTCGGCGATCTCCGCGACGAGCTCGTACGGCGCCTGCAACTCCTTCGCGGCGACGAACAGCTCATCCTTCGGCAGCGCGGTCAGCGCGGCGATCTCTCCCCGGATCTTCCGGATGTGCTTCATCGCCTCGGAGACATCACCCGTGCCGGCCTCACCCTTGGACCGGATCATCGCGGCGCCCTCGTTGATGCGACGCAGCGCCTCCCCGAGGTTCGTGGCGCCGCAGACGAACGGCACGGTGAAGCCGAACTTGTCGATGTGGTTCACATAGTCGGCGGGCGAGAGCACCTCGGACTCGTCGATGTAGTCGACGCCGAGCTCCTGCAGCACCTGGGCCTCGACGAAGTGCCCGATCCGCGCCTTCGCCATGACGGGGATGGACACTGCGTCGATGATGCTGTCGATCATGTCCGGGTCGCTCATCCGCGAGACCCCGCCCTGCGCACGGATGTCCGCGGGGACACGCTCCAGCGCCATCACGGCGACGGCCCCGGCGTCCTCGGCGATCTTCGCCTGCTCGGCGGTGACGACGTCCATGATGACGCCGCCCTTGAGCATCTCGGCGAGACCGCGCTTCACGCGTGCGGATCCGGTGGTGGGCTGCTCGGTCATGGGGGTCTCCTGTCGGATGATCCGAAATCGGTTTTGATCTAGATCAAAGGTAGCACTGTCCGATCCACCTAGAATCTCGGAGGAGGATCATGAGCGAGCAGATCAGGGGAACCACCGCGGCCGAGATCGCGGACAGCGTGCGCGCCCTCCGGGATCGCGGCACGCTCCGGCCCGGCGAGGTCCTCCCTCCCGTGCGCGAGCTCGCGGCGACCCTCGGGGTCAACCGCAACACCGCGGTCGCCGCCTACCGCCAGCTCGCGCAGGCGGGTCTCGTGCACTCGCGGGGGCGCGCCGGCACCGTCGTCGCCGGCGTCGATGTGGTGCCGCAGGAGGGCTACGCGCCCGACACCGTCCTCCGCGACATCGGCACGGGCAACCCCGACCCGGCCCGGATCCCCGATCCGTCCCCGGCGCTCCGTACGATCGGTCGCCGACCCGTGCTCTACGGGGAGCCGGTGATCGACCGGGGTCTCGAGGCGTGGGCACGGGAGTGGATGGGCGCCGACCTCACCGGTCACGACTTCCGGGTCACCGTGACCAGCGGTGCAGTGGACGCCGTCGAGCGCCTGCTCGCCCAGGCCCTGATGCGTGACGACGCCGTGGCGCTCGAGGACCCCTGCTTCCTCGCGAGCATCCATACCGTACGGCTGGGCGGATACCGGGCCATCACGGTGCCGGTGGACGAGGAGGGGATGACGGTCGACGGTCTCCGCGCCGCTCTGGACGCGGGGGTCCGTGCCGTCATCTGCACCCCGCGCGCACAGAATCCGACGGGGGTGAGCCTCTCCCCCGTCCGCGCGAAGGCGCTGCGGGCCGTGCTCGCCGACCACCCGTATGTGCTCGTCATCGAGGACGACCACTTCTCTCTGCTCTCCCAGCGTCCGTACGAATCGCTGATCGGACCCGAGCATCGGCGATTCGCCCTGGTCCGCTCGGTGTCGAAGTTCCTCGGCCCTGACATGTGCCTGGCGCTCGCGGCGACCGACCCGGAGACGGCGGAGCGCCTGGCGATGCGGCTCAGCCCCGGCACCACCTGGGTCAGCCACCTGCTGCAGCGGCTCACGCTCGCCCAGCTCACCGACCCCGCCGTGCGCGAGGAGATCGCGGAGGCAGGCCGGCACTACGCCGCGCGGAACGCCGCGTTCGCGGGACGCCTGCGCGCGGAGGGGATCGACGCGCCCGACCCGGACGGCCTGAGCCTGTGGGTCGGCTTCGAGAAGCCCGCACGCACCGTCGCCGACCACCTGATGCGGCGCGGCTGGCTCGCGCGCACCGGTGATGACTTCGCGCTCGATGAGCGCGCCGAGCCCTCACACCACCTCCGACTCACCGTGCACGACCTCTCCGAGGGCGACACGGAGACCCTCATCGCCGACCTCGTCGCCGCCGGACGATGACCACCCGACGCGGGCACCGCCCCGCCCAGAATGAAAGGGACCGGGTATGAAGATCCTGTCCATCCAGTCCGCCGTCGCGTACGGTCACGTCGGCAACTCGGCCGCCGTCTTCCCGCTGCAGCGCATCGGCGTCGAGGTGCTGCCGGTCTACACCGTGACGTTCTCGAACCACACCGGCTACGGCGCGTGGCGCGGCCCGCTGATCGACCCGGCTGACGTCGGCGAGGTCATCACCGGCATCGAGGAACGCGGCGTGTTCGGTTCCATCGACGCCGTGCTCAGCGGCTACCAGGGCAGCGAGGGCATCGGCGACGTCATCATCGACGCGGTCTCCCGGGTGAAGGCTGCCAACCCGGAGGCGCTGTACGCGTGCGACCCGGTCATGGGCAACGCCAAGTCGGGCTGCTTCGTGGCTCCGGCCATCCCGATCCTGCTCCGCGAACGCGTGGTTCCGGTGGCCGACATCATCACGCCGAACCAGTTCGAGCTGGGCTTCCTCACCGAGACCGAGCCCGACACGCTCGAGTCGACCCTCGCCTCGGTCGACCTCGCCCGAGCGATGGGACCGCACACGGTGCTCGTCACGAGCGTCGAGCGGCCCGACCGCGAAGAGGGCACGATCGAGATGCTCGCCGTGGACGACGCGGGCGCCTGGCTCGTGCAGACCCCGCACCTGCCGATGAAGGCGAACGGCTCCGGCGACGTGACGGCGGCGCTGTTCACCGCGCACTACGTCGCCACCGGCAGCGCGCAGACCGCTCTGGAGCGCACCGCCTCCAGCGTCTACGACCTCTTGCAGGCCACGCTCGACTCGGGCGAGCGCGAGCTGCAGCTCGTCGAGGCGCAGGAGTTCTACGCGAACCCGCGGATGCAGTTCACCGCCCGCCAGGTGCGCTGACCCCTGCTCGGCCCTGGGTCTGGGACGCCGACGCGACGACTCAGCGTTCGGCGGCGGGCCAGGCCTCCGCGACGGCCTCCCGCACCTCTCCGAGGAGCTGCGGGAGCGCCTTCGTCTTGGCGATGATCGGGAAGAAGTTCGCGTCCGAGCGCCACCGCGGCACGACGTGCTGGTGCAGGTGCGCGTCCACGCCCGCTCCGGCCACCGCACCCTGGTTCATGCCGAGATTGAAGCCGTCGCAGCCGGATACCTCGCGGAGCACGCGCATCGCCGTCTGCGTGAGGGCGCCGATCTCCGCGACCTCCTCGGGCGTCGCCTGGTCGTAGGTGGCGATGTGCCGGTACGGGCACACGAGCAGGTGCCCCGAGTTGTACGGAAAGAGGTTCAGCAGCACGTACGCGGTCGCCCCGCGCGCCACGATGAGCCGCTCCGCATCCGGGTACTTCGGCGCTTCGCAGAACGGGCATTCCTCGCGCAGCGGTTCCGGCCCGGCCTGGATGTACGCCATCCGGTGCGGGGTCCACAGGCGCTGGAACTCGTCGGGCACCCCGACGAGACGGGAGGCGTCCTCGAGGTCCGCCTCACCGCCCGTCATGCGAGATCCCCTGCCTTCAGCACCAGCGCGTGCGACGTGATGGCCGCGCCGATCCGGCGCACCGCGTCGGCGACCGGCACGCCGTTCTCCTGCGTGCCGTCGCGGAAGCGGAACGACACCGTGCCTGCGGCGCGATCCTGCTCCCCCACGATGAGGATGAGCGGGACCTTCGCCGTGGTGTGGGTGCGGATCTTCTTCTGCATGCGGTCATCGGAGTGATCGACGTCGGCCCGCACGCCCGCCGCGCGCAGCTGCGCGATGACGTCATCCAGGTAGTCGCCGTACTGCTCGGCCACGGGCACGCCCACGACCTGGCTCGGCGCGAGCCAGAGCGGGAAGTCGCCGGCATAGTGCTCGAGGAGGATCGCGAAGAAGCGCTCGACGGAGCCGAGGAGCGCCCGGTGGATCATCACGGGCCGGTGCTTCTGCCCGTCGGGACCGGTGTACTCCAGCTCGAAGCGGTCGGGCTGGTTGAAGTCGAGCTGGATGGTCGACATCTGCCAGGTGCGGCCGATGGCGTCGCGGGCCTGCACCGAGATCTTCGGTCCGTAGAAGGCGGCGCCCCCGGGGTCGGCCACGAGCTCGAGACCGGACTCGATCGCGACCTCGCGCAGCGTGTCGATCGCGGTCGACCACTGCTCGGGCTCGCCCAGGAACTTCGGGTTGCCCTCCTCGTTCGTCGAGAGCTCGAGGTAGAAGTCGTTGAGGCCGTAGTCGCGGAGCAGGTCGAGCACGAGGTTCAGGTTGGTGGTGAGCTCCTCCTTGACCTGGTCCTGGGCGACGTAGATGTGCGCGTCGTCCTGGGTCAGGCCGCGCACGCGGGTGAGTCCGGACAGCGTTCCGCTCTTCTCGTAGCGGTAGACCGTGCCGAACTCGGCCAGACGCAGCGGCAACTCCCGGTAAGAGCGCCCGCGCGAACGGAAGATGAGGTTGTGGAACGGGCAGTTCATCGGCTTGAGGTAGTAGTCCTGGCCCTGGCGGGTGACGTTGCCCTCATCGTCGACGACCTCGTCGAGGTGCATCGGGGGGAACATGCCGTCCGCGTAGGTCTGCAGGTGCCCGGACGTCATGAAGAGATCCTTCTTCGTGATGTGCGGACTGTTGACGAGGTCGTAGCCGTTGCGCAGCAGGTGCTTGCGCAGGTTCTCCTCGATCTCGTAGCGGATGATGCCGCCCTTGGGGTGGAACACCGCCAGTCCCGAGCCGATCTCGTCCGGGAAGGAGAACAGGTCCATCTCGGCGCCGAGCTTGCGGTGGTCACGGCGCTCGGCCTCGGCGATGCGCTCCTGGTAGGCGCGCAGCTCGTCCTTCGTCGGCCACGCGGTGCCGTAGATGCGCTGGAGCTGCGGGTTCTTCTCGCTTCCCCGCCAGTACGCGGCGGCGATGCGGGTGAGGTCCCAGCCGTTGCCGATCATGCGCGTGTTGGGCAGGTGCGGACCGCGGCAGAGGTCCTTCCAGACGACCTCGCCGTCGCGGGTGGTGTTGTCGTAGATCGTGAGCTCGCCCTCCCCCACCTCGACGGAGGCACCCTCGGCGATCTCGCCCTCGGAGCCCGTCGAAGGGCCCTTGAGCCCGATGAGCTCGAGCTTGAACGGCTCGTCCGCGAGCTCCGCACGAGCCTCCTCGTCGGTCACGACGCGACGGACGAAGCGCTGGCCCTCGCGGACGATGCGCTGCATCTCCTTGGAGATCGCCTTGATGTCCTCCGGCGTGAACGGCGTGTCGACGCCGAAGTCGTAGTAGAAGCCGTCCGTGATGGGCGGACCGATGCCGAGGTTCGCCTGCGGGTTGATCCGCTGCACCGCCTGGGCGAGCACGTGCGCGGTCGAGTGACGCAGGATGTTCAGGCCGTCGGGGCTGTCGATCGTGACGGGCTCGACGTCGTCGGTCTCGGTGACCGTCGCAGCGAGGTCCTTCAGGACGCCGCCGACGCGCATGGCGACGACGTTTCGGTCAGAGAACAGGGCGAAGCCGTCGGTCGGCTGGGCGTTTTCAGGCACTGATCACTCCATCTGGGTCTGGATCTAGGCTACTCGTCCGCTCGCAGGTCGCCGACCGTCACGCGGCGGTCTCCGACAGCGGATCCGCGGCCGTCGGCGCGAAGATGATGATCGCCGCCCCGACCAGCGCCACCGCGGAGCCGATCACGTCCCACGAGGTGGGGCGGAATCCGTCGACGATGACGCCCCAGGCGAGGGAGCCGGCGATGAAGATCCCGCCGTACGCAGCCAGGACACGGCCGAAGTTCGCATCCGGCTGCAGGGCCGCGATGAAACCGTAGGCCCCGAGCGCCATGACCCCCAGGACCGCGAACAGCCAGCCCCTCTCCTCCTTCACCGCCTGCCAGACGAGCCAGGCGCCGCCGATCTCGGCGACGGCGGCGAGGAGGAAGAGGACGGTGATGCGCAGCACGGTCATTGCCTCAGTGTGACAGCCGCGGCGTCCGACGGGGACGATAGCGTGGGCGCATGACACGGACGATCGCCCGCTGGCTCCTCGCTCTCGCCCTCGGGGCGATGGGCGTGCTGCACTTCACTCAGACACGCGGGTTCCGGGTCGTCGTGCCCGACTGGGCGACCCGCCTGACCCGGATGGACAAGGACACGATCGTCCTGGCGTCGGGTGCGGCCGAGGTCGCGCTCGCGGCGGGGCTGGTGGCCCTGCCCCGCGAGCGCCGACGGATGGGGTGGGCCACGGCGGGTTTCTTCGCCGCGGTCTTCCCCGGCAACTGGCATCAGTGGCGCACCGGGCGTTCGACGCCGGGGCTCGACACGGACCAGCGGCGGTTCGGCCGCCTGTTCCTGCAGCCTCTGCTGATCGCCTGGGCGCTGTGGGCGACCCGATGACGTCGCCCTCGATCGTCTGGTTCCGCGACGATCTCCGCCTGGCCGACAACCCCGCGCTGCGTGCCGCCGTCGAGCGCGACGAACCGATCATCGCGCTCTTCCTCCTCGACGAGGAGTCCCCCGGCATCCGTCCGCTGGGCGGCGCGGCGCGCTGGTGGCTGCACCATTCGCTGGCCTCGCTCGCCGGACGACTGCGTGAGAAGGGGGCGACGCTGGTGCTGCGGCGCGGGCCCGCCGACCGGGTCGTGCGAGAACTGGTCGCCGAGTCGGGTGCGGGAGCGGTCTTCTGGAGCCGCCGATACGGGGCGGCCGGGCGCGAGATCGATGCCGGGCTGAAGGCGACCCTGCGCGACGACGGTCTCCAGGTGGAATCCTTCGCCGGGTCGCTCCTCCACGAGCCGTGGACCGTCACCACCGGGAGCGGCACGCACTACTCCGTCTTCACACCGTTCTGGCGGGCCTGTCTGGCCCTTCCGGCCCCGCGCGCTCCGCTCCCCGAGCCCCGCGAGCTTCGCGGCGTCGGCACGCGGCTCTCCTCCGACGCGCTGGACGACTGGGGGCTGCTGCCCACCACCCCGGACTGGGCGGGCGGTCTGCGCGACACCTGGGAGCCCGGCGAGCCCGCCGCGCGCCGCCGGTTACAGCACTTCCTCGCCGAAGACCTCCGCACGTACGACCACGCTCGCGACGCGCCGGCTGCCGGTGCCACCTCCCGGCTGTCTCCGCGTCTGCGCTGGGGCGAGCTCAGCCCCTTCACCGTGTGGCACGAGGCGATCGAGGTCGACGGCGCCGGCGGATTCCTCTCGGAACTCGGCTGGCGCGAGTTCGCCTGGCACACGCTGTTCCACTTCCCCGATCTCGCGACGAAGAACCTGCGGCGCGAGTTCGACGCGTTCCCGTGGCCTCCGCTGGATCCCGCACGCCTGGAGCTCTGGCAGCACGGCGAGACCGGCGTCCCCCTCGTCGACGCGGGCATGCGGGAGCTCTGGCACACGGGGTACATGCACAACCGGGTGCGGATGGTCACGGCATCGTTCCTCGTCAAGAATCTTCTCATCGACTGGCGGCTCGGCGAGGAGTGGTTCTGGGACACGTTGGTCGACGCCGATGACGCGAGCAACCCGTTCAACTGGCAGTGGGTCGCGGGTTCCGGTGCCGACGCCGCCCCGTACTTCCGCGTGTTCAACCCGGAGCTGCAGGCCAAGAAGTTCGACGGCGAGGGGCAGTACATCGGGCGCTGGGCCGCAGACGCCCCCACTGAGCCGATCGTCGACCTCGGCGAGACCCGCAAGGCAGCGCTCGCGGCCTACGACGTCGTGAAGCGCTCGGGCGCACCGCGGAGCTGACGCCTGGCTCACGCCCGCGGCGACCACCGGCGCATGGCAGACTGGTGCCCGTGAGCCCGTCCCGCAAGCCCGCCGTCGTGCGGGGCTTCGCGACCTCGTCGCTCGCGATCTTCGTGGCCCTGGCGGGTCACGTGAGCGGCGGCGGGGAGATGCCGGGTCCTCTCGGCATCCTGGTGCCCTGGCTGTTCGCCTTCATGGTGTGCGTGCTCCTCGCCGGACGAAGGCTCTCCCTCACCCGGCTCACCCTCTCCGTGGCCGTGAGCCAGTTCCTCTTCCACGTGCTCTTCGTGCTCGGCACGGTCAGCGCGTCCGGCGTGGCTGTCCGTCACGTGCACGGCGCTCCGCTCGTCCTCCCTGCGGTCGAGGGCTCCGCGGTCGTCGCGACCATCGACGCCTCGATGTGGCTCGGGCACGCCCTCGCCTCCCTCCTCACTGTGGCGGCTCTCCACCGCGGGGAGCGGCTGCTCCTCACCCTGCGCGATCTCGCCGTCCGACTGGTCCGCTGGGTGCGTCGACGTGCGGACGTGACGCTCGCCCCGCGCTCCGCCGCTTCTCCGTTCCGCCTCGCCGGGCTCTTCCTCGTGCCGGCGGGCCGTGGTCTTCGCCTTCTCACTCCGCTTCTCGGGCGCGCCCCGCCCGCTCTCCCCGCGCTCTGATCCGCGCCCGCGGCCTCCCGCCGTGCGGTGCGTCCTCGCGCCGTCCCCGGTGACGCGCGTTCGAACGCAGGTACCCGCGTCGCTCGGCGACGTCTGAAGAGAGGCTCTTCCATGTCCCCTGTCCGCAGATTCGCGGCCGGGGCGGTGCTGGCGGCTGTCGCGATCCTCGCGACGGCAGCGCCGGCGACCGCCCATGACCAACTCATCGAGAGCAGCCCTGCCGACGGGGAACGGCTCGACACCGCGCCCGTCAGCGTCACGATGACGTTCTCGGGCGAGCTCCTCGTCCTCGACGAGTCGACCGCCGGGGCCGTCGTCCTCGTCGTCGACGCGGAGGGTGAGGACTGGGCGACGGGCGAAGTGGAGGTCCGCGGACGGAACGTCACCGCTGCCCTCCTGCCCGACATGCCGGACGGCGGGTACCAGGTGCGCTGGCAGGTCGTCTCCGAGGACGGGCACCCGATCGCGGGGATCATCCCCTTCGCGATCGGAGACGCCGTTCCGCTGGAGTCGACCGGGAACCCGGGGCCGACCGCGTCCGCCCCGAGCGGATCGTCGACCGCATCGGATCAGAACGCAGACGAGACGGGCGATCCGATCCGGGTCCTGCTCGTCGGCGGGTCAGGGGCGGCAGCCGCCGTCGCCGTCTTCGCCGTCCTCCTCCTCATCCTCCGCCGCCGTCGCGCGGCCGCCGTGGCGCCGGAATCCGGCGACGACACGGCAGAGAACTCCTGAAAGGCATCATCATGAACACTCGCACCTCCCTCCCCCGCCTCGGCGCGGCGATCGTCCTCTCGCTCCTCGCGCTCACCGGGTGCACCGCGCCCACCGCCGAAACGCCGACCAGCGCCCCCGCCGGCGAGGTCCTCCGGATCGACGACGCCTGGGTCAAGTCGGCCGATGAAGGCATGTCCGCGGCTTTCGGCGTGCTCGTCAACGAGGGCGAGGAGGACGTGACGGTGACATCGGTCGCCTCCGCCGCCTCGCCGATGATCGAGCTGCACGAGACCGTGGAGAACGAGGCCGGGGAGATGGTCATGCGGGAGATCGCCGGAGGTTTCGTCGTCCCCGCCGGCGGCCGCCTCGCCCTCGAGCCCGGGGGGAATCACATCATGATGATGGACCTCTCCGAGCCTCTGGAAGCCGGTGACGAGATCGCTTTCACCGTCACCCTGTCGGACGACTCCACGTTCGAGTTCGCCGCGCCGGTGAAGGACTACTCCGGCGCGAACGAGAACTACGACGGCGCGGACGACCACGAGGGCATGGACCACTGATGTCCGCGCGCGTCTCGGGCGCGCGCACCGGCCGCACCGGCTCGACCCGGCGGCAGTTCCTTCTCGGAGGGGCTGTCGCCGGTGTCGGGGCCGCCGTCGCGGTCGGGGCGGACCTCGCCCTCACGCGAGCGGACACGGAGGCTCCCGCGGCCCGTGCTCCGCTCAACGGCTCCCTCACCGTTCCGTTCCACGGCGTCCATCAGGCCGGGATCGACACCCCCGCCCAGGCGCACGGCTCGTTCGTGGCGCTCGATCTCCGGCCGGAAGTCGACCGCGACGGACTTCGCCGGCTCCTGCGTATCCTCACGGACGATGCGGCGCGGCTGACCCAGGGACGCGGGGCGCTGGCGGACTCCGAGCCGGAGCTCGCCGTCGCCCCCGCCCGGTTGACCGTCACGTTCGGCTTCGGCCCGGCTCTCGTGGCACGGGCCGGCGGCAGCAGTCCGTCCTGGCTCGCTCCCCTGCCCGCCTTCCGGGTGGATCGCCTGCAGCCGGGGTTCAGCGAGGGAGACCTGCTCCTCCAGCTCGCCGCCGACGATCCCCTGACGGTCGCGCACGCGCAGCGCATGCTCCTGAAGGACGCGCGCGGCTTCGCGACCGTCCGGTGGATCCAGCAGGGCTTCCGCCGCGCGCACGGCACCGAGCGACCGGGGACGACCATGCGCAACCTCTTCGGGCAGGTCGACGGGACGAGCAACCCGCAGCCGGGAACCGACGACTTCGACCGAGTGGTCTGGAGCGATGACGGCTGGCTGGCCGGCGGCACGGGCATGGTCCTCCGCCGCATCCGCATGGACCTCGACGCGTGGGACCGCCTGGATCGCGGAGGCCGTGAGGCCTCGGTGGGGCGGTTGCTCCGCGACGGTGCGCCGCTCACGGGGACGTCGGAGTTCGACGAGCCGGACTTCGACGCGACGACGGCCATCGGGTTCCCCGTCATCCCGGCGTTCGCGCACATCCGGCGCGCTCGCGGTGACGGCACGGAACGCATCTTCCGCCGGGCGTACAACTACGACGAGCGCCCGGCCGGAGACGGCGTCTCCGAGTCCGGACTGCTCTTCGCCGCGTTCCAGGCCGACGTCGCGCGGCAGTTCGTCCCCATGCAGCAACGGCTCGACGAACTCGACCTGCTCAACGAGTGGACCGTCCCGATCGGATCCGCCGTGTTCGCCGTGCCCCCGGGCTGTGCGGAGGGCGGCTACATCGGGGAGACGCTGCTCGACTGAGGTGCGGGCTCAGAGGGGTCCGCGTCGCCGCGCCGCAGCGACGGCGAGTCTGAGCCTCGCTGCACCACGTCGGGACGCCTCCACTTCGCCTCGCGGAGGGGGCGTCCCGACTGTCGCGGCCCGGTGGCCTACGACACGTCCAGATTCTTGGTGACGGCGCTGCCAGCCGGCTCCGGCACGAGATACAGGCCGTTCGGCGAGTTGGCGGTGTACGCCAGCGCGTCGACCCAGGCCCGATTGACCTCCGGCTGACGGCTCCCCACGTACTTGAACACCATGGAGCTCCCGGCATGGATCCAGACGGTGATCCGTCCGCCCCCGATGCTGGCGTCCTCCTTCCAGGTGTACGGGAAGGGCTCGCCCCGCCGCAGCTTCGCCGTCATCACCAGCTGCAAATGTCGCAGCGCGCGGTCTTCGACCTCGACCTTGGTGCTTCCTTCGTAGATGAACCTGCCCATGTCCGCCCTCCTGAGGTGATCGCCACGAAATCTCGTCCCGCGGAAGAGCGATCGTCGATCGCAGGTGGTGATGTCGGTCCACCCTGTCATCGGCATCACCCCGTGGGGCCGAAGACGCCGATGTGCGGACGGGAAACGAACAGATCGTGCGAGTGGTGTCCACTCTCGGAGTCACCCCTCCACCGGCTGGACGGCGTTCCCCCAGACCCAGCAGCGGTACGTGCGCTCGCCGGCACGGAACTCGATGCCAGCCGCGAGCGGAGTGGAGCGGACGACCTTGGCCTCCACGCGGATCGCCTCCGGGCCGAACCGCACCCACGCCCGCACCCGCCGCTGGAGCGCGTGCGGATAGACGGTGACGGCGGACTCACGCAGGGCGAGCTCGCGATCGGACAGGGACTGCAGGGGGCCGCGGCGTGCGGCGGCCTCGATGGCCTGATGCTGCGACCGCATGTCGTTGTACGCGGAGAGCGCGTGACCCGAGTTCCCCACACCGGCTCCTTCCTCCGGCCTCGTCCAGGATACCGATATTCGAACACATCTTCGAACTCGATCCCGGCGGCACCGAAACGCAGATTCGCGCCGAGGGCGCAGAGCTCTGCCATGAGGCTGCGACCGCGCGCGGATCTGCGAGCCTGCGCGAGGGAGGAGCGGGGGGAACGGCGTGCGGGGAAGAAAAAACCCCCGGCAGAACCGGGGGTTTCAGGTGGTGCGCGATACTGGGATCGAACCAGTGACCTCTTCCGTGTCAGGGAAGCGCGCTACCGCTGCGCCAATCGCGCCCGTTGGGGCTATTCAGTTTTCCCGTGAGGTGGCGACGGGATTCGAACCCGTGTAAACGGCTTTGCAGGCCGGTGCCTAGCCGCTCGGCCACGCCACCGTGTGGATTGACCCCACGTGCCGCCGATCTTCGAGAAGATCTACTGCACTCGAGCGGATGACGAGACTCGAACTCGCGACCCCAACCTTGGCAAGGTTGTGCGCTACCAACTGCGCTACATCCGCATTTCGTTCCCGGTTGTCCCGGGCACTTATGAAACATTAGCCGATGATCCGCGCTCCGCCAAACCCGTGGCGAATCTCGCGCGTGTCTCCCGGACTGGTCATCCGAGCGCTTTCCGGTCGGGTAGTATCGGTTGACGTACCCCACGGGTATGGGCGATTGGCGCAGTTGGTAGCGCGCTTCCTTCACACGGAAGAGGTCATCGGTTCGAGTCCGGTATCGCCCACAGAATCCCTTCGAAGGCCCCGGTCATCCGGGGCCTTCGGTGTTTCCGGATCGTCACAGGACCCTGCCGTCCCCCGGGCGCAAGACCCGCAGCCACCGATAGCCGTACGCGGGAAGCTCCAGCTCCACCCCGCCGTCGTCGTCGAGGGGCACGCGCCGCGCGTCGAGGAGGTCGACCAGGGTCGTACCCGCGGGCTCCTCCCCCAGCCGGAACCGCGTCGTCGCCGGCCGTTCGGCGAAGTTGTGGACGGCGATCGTGAGCCCGACATCGGCCTCCAGGGAGTGCACCAGCAGGGCGTCCTGCGGCTGATCGATGACGCGGAACATCCCCCACCCGAGCTCCGGAGACACCCGGTAGCGCGCGGTCAGATCGCGGATGAAGTGCAGCAACGACCCCGGGTCCTCGAGCTGCGCGACGGCGTTCACGTGCGCCGGGGCATAGCCGTCCGTCGGCACCGGCGCGACCAGGCGAGAGGGACGCGCATCGGAGAAGCCGCCATTGCGATCCGCCGACCACTGCATCGGCGTCCGAACGGCCTGCCGTCCCTCGATGGCGATATTCTCGCCCATCCCGATCTCCTCGCCGTAGAACAGCACCGGCGTCCCGGGGAGGGTGAAGAGCAGGCTGTAGGCCATCCGGATCCTCCGGGGATCGCCCTCCAGCATCGGCGGCAGCCGTCGGGTGATCCCGCGCCCGAACACTCGCTGCCTCTCGTCCGGCGCGAAGGCCTCGAAGACCTCCTGGCGCTCGGCCTCGGTCAGCTTGTCGAGGGTGAGCTCGTCGTGGTTTCGGAGGAAGTTCGCCCACTGCACCTCCGGTCCGAGAACCGGGCGGGCCGTGAGCGCTTCGATGAGCGGCGCGGGGTCGCGGCGAGCGAGCGACAGATAGAGCGCCTGCATCGCCACGAAGTCGAACTGCATGGTCAGCTCATCGCCGTCCGCGCCCCCGAAGTACGCCCGCTGCTCCTCGTACGGCAGGTTGACCTCGCCGAGCAGGATCGCCTCGCTGGACCGACGCTGGAGGAAGCGTCGCATATCCCGCAGCAGCTCGTGCGGGTCGGGGATGTCGGCCGTCTTCGGGACCTCGAGGAGGAACGGCACGGCGTCCACCCGGAAACCCGAGACGCCGAGCTGCAGCCAGAATCCGATCACCTTCGCGATCTCGTCCCTGACCACGGGGTTGGCGATGTTGAGGTCGGGCTGGTGCTCGTAGAAGCTGTGCTGGTACCACTGCCCGGACTTGTCGTCCTTCGTCCAGATCCCGTCGGCCTGCCCGGGGAACACCGTGTTCTTCTGGCCCTTGGGCGGCGCATCGTCCCGCCACACGTAGTAGTCGCGATAGGGCGAGTCGACGCTCCGGAGCGCCGCGCGGAACCACGGGTGACGGTCGGAGGTGTGGTTGACGACGAGGTCGACGATCACGCGGATGCCGCGGTCGCGGGCGGTGCGGATCACCTCCACGAGGTCGCCGTGGGTGCCCAGACGAGGGTCCACGCCGTAGAAGTCGCTGACGTCGTAACCGTCGTCGAGGTCGGGAGAGGGGTAGAACGGCATGAGCCACAGGCACGTCACGCCCAGCTGTGCCAGATAGTCGATCCGCTGCGCGAGGCCGCGGAGGTCGCCGACGCCGTCGCCGTCCGCGTCCAGGAAGGTCTCCACGTCGAGGCAGTAGACGACGGCCGTCTTCCACCACAGGTCGCTCGTGTCGGTGATCTTCATGTGCGCTCTCTCAGGGCGGGCAGGATCTCGGAGGCGGCCGCCTTCAGGAACCCGGTCTGCTCGCGGCCCACGTGGTGCAGGTAGATCCGGTCGAAGCCGACGCCGACGAGCTCCGCCAGTCGTCCCGCGAGGGAACGGGCGTCATGATCCACGAGGACCGCCTTGCGCAGCCCCGCCTCGTCGACCTCGCCCACCGCCGCGTCGAAGTCCTCCGGCTGCTCGATGTTCCACGCAAGCGGCGGGGTGACGACTCCCTGCCGCCACTGCTCCTTCGCGGTCGCGTACGCCTCGGCGTCGTCGGCGCCCCAGCTCACGTGCGTCTGCAGGATGCACGGCCCCTGTCCCCCGGCCGAGCGGTAGGCCTCGACCACCCTCCGGAGCGCGGACGGCTCCTGGGCGACGGTCGCGAGCCCGTCCGCCCACCCGGCCGCCCACTCCGCGGTCCCGGCGCTGACCGCGGTGGCGAAGAGGGGTGGCGGCTGCGCCGGCCGGGTCCAGATCCGCGCGCGGTGCACGCGCACGAGACCGTCATGGTCGACCTCCTCTCCGGCCAGCAGCCGGCGGATCACGTCCACGCTCTCGCGCAACCGCGCGTTCCGGACGTCCTTGGCGGGCCAGACGTCGCCGGTCACGTGCTCGTTCATGGCTTCCCCGCTGCCGAGTGCGGCCCAGAACCGTCCAGGGAACATCTCCTCCAGCGTCCCGAAGGCCTGTGCGACGATCGCCGGGTGGTATCGCTGTCCCGGCGCGTTGACCATGCCGATCGGGAAGCGGGTGCGGGCCAGCGCCGCGGCGATCCAGCTGAAGGCGAATCCCGACTCCCCCTGCTCGGGCAGCCACGGGGCCAGGTGATCGGAGCACATCGCCCCGTCGAAGCCGGCCCACTCCGCGCTGACGACCGCGTCGAGCAAGGCACTGGGCGGGATCTGCTCGTGGGAGGCGTGGAATCCGATGAAGACCATAGGCCGAGTCTGGCAAGGGACGACGCTCCGCGGCAGTGGTTGACAGGAGCGCCGGCTGCTGCCAGATGGCGGCGATGTCCGAGGGACGACGTACGCTGCTCCGGTGCCGAAACCCCGCCTTCTCCCCGGACCCTGCCCGCTGTGCGGCGGTCTCGCCGGGCTGCGGACGGACGACGCGTGGCACTGCGCGCTCTGCGACTGGCGCTACGGGGACTCCCCCGACCCCGACCTGCCGTTCCCGCGGATCGACGTCGTGTACTACCTCCGTTACGACCGCAGGGTGAAGATCGGCACGAGCAGGCAGCCGCGGCGCCGCCTGGCGAGCATCCGTCACGACGAGCTCCTCGCCTTCGAACAGGGCGACCGGGTGCGCGAACAGCAGCGTCACCGCGAGTTCGCCTCTGCGCGCGAAGGCGGCGAGTGGTTCACGCTGACGCCTGAGATCCGCGCGCACATCGCGGTCCTGCAACAGGGCGGCGACCCCTGGCACCAGTACGCCCGCTGGATCAGCGCCGCTCTCCGGGGCTGATCGCGCCTATCACTGCGCGTCCGATCGCACCAGGGGATCCCGTCCTCCGCCGAGGGCGGGCAGACTCGCCTGCGAACGGGCGCACCCGGCGCCCCGCGTGAGAGGACAGGACATGAACGGACGAGAGAACATCCCCGCCGACGACGTCAGCGCGCAGGATCCGCTCGCCGGCGACGGGAGCGGCGACCCGAACAGCGACCGCCAGTTCCTCCAGGACCTGCCTCCCGCCCAGGTCGACACCGAGCAGCAGCAGGAGCATCAGGCCGAGGCCGACAACGAGGAGTAGCCCTCATGACGAAGGGGCGGCCGGATCGGATCCGGTCGCCCCTTCGTCCTGTCCCGCGTCAGGCGGTCGCCGCCCGTCCGCGCGTGCTCTGCGGCTGCGGCTGGGAGAACAGCACGACGACGATGACGGCGGCACCGACGACGACGTGCGGGAGCCAGACGTTCAGCGCCTCGTCCGCGAAGCCGAACAGCCACGGCGACAGGGCGAGGAAGAGGCTCGCGACGATGTCGAAGACGAGGTGCACGGGCATGGGGATCAGACCGAACGGACCCCACTCGTACTTCGTGAAGAGGCTGTAGACGATGAGGCCGATGCCGAGCACGATCGGGATGACGACGGGAGCTCCACCCATGCCGGCGAAGCCGAAGAGCCAGGGCGCGGCGATCAGAGCGATCCCGACGACGTAGTCGAGAACTCCATGGACCTTGGTCGGGATGAAACGCATGATTCCTCCTTGGGTGCCGCCGGCGGCGACTCACAGGAAGGTTCGGAGCCCCGCGTCGATCGGATGGGAACCGGCGCCGGTCTCAGCTCTGCGCCCACCCGTATCGCCGCTGGAGCGCCGCCGCTACTCGTGCGTACCGGGTACGATCCAGGGCCGCCGCCTCCCGGCGGAGTCCACGCTCGTGGACGCTGTAGAGCTGTTCGATGTCGACCCACGACTCGCGGCCCTGCCCGTCCCACTCCCCGCTCCCGATCGAGAGGTAGTCTCGGTCGCCGTCATGCGGCCTGCTGGTCATCCGCACCGCGTACACCCGCTCGGACGACTGCCGTCCGATCACCAGCACCGGCCGGTCCTTGCCCCGGCCGTCGTTCTCCTCGTACGGCACCCAGGTCCAGACCACCTCGCCCGCATCCGGGGCGCCGTCCCGCTGCGGAGCGTAGGCCACGCGGACGGCCGGCATGCGCCCGGCATCGAGCCGCACGGTCTCGGTGCCGCGCGTTCTCCCCGGCTCCGCCCCGGAGTCCGCCACGGTACCGGACCGCCGCTCGCGTTCCTCGGCCGTCCGCAGACGCGCGTCCGGGCGCCGCGGACCGGGAGAGGTCCGCGACGCCCGGGAGGAGCCCACTGCTCGGCGCAGGAGGTCCGTGAGTGTCTTCAGGATGCCGTTGCTGGTCGTGCCCACACGGTCACCCTAACCGTCGTCACGCGTTCGCGAGAGCGTAGCCCTCCTCGCCGTGGACGACCTGGTCGACACCGGCGATCTCGTCCTCGTTCGTGATGCGGAATCCGATCGTCTTCTGGATCACGAAGCCGATCACCCAGGCGACCACGAAGGAGTAGATCAGCACGCCGGCCGCGGCGATCACCTGGACGGCGAGCTGGCGGGCGTCGCCGCCGACGAACAGGCCGGTGCCGGTGGCGAAGAAGCCGAGGTACACGGTGCCGATGAGGCCGCCGACGAGGTGGATGCCGACAACGTCGAGCGAGTCGTCGAACCCGAGGCGGAACTTCAGCTCCACGGCGAGGGCGCAGACGATGCCGGCGACCGCTCCGAGCAGGAGGGACCATCCCGGGGTGAGGTTGGCGCACGCCGGGGTGATCGCCACGAGACCCGCCACCGCGCCGGACGCGGCGCCGACCGAGGTGGGCTTGCCGTCCTTGATGCGCTCGATGAGGATCCAGCCGAGGATCGCGGCCGCGGTCGCGCCCAGGGTGTTCAGGCCGATGAGTCCGACGCCGCCCATGTCCTCGGCGAGCCACTCCGCACCGGCGTTGAAGCCGAACCAGCCGAACCACAGCAGGGCGGCGCCCAGCAGCGTCAGCGGTACGTTATGCGGCTTGAGGATGCCCTTCTGGAACCCGATGCGCTTGCCCAGCACCAGGGCGAGGGCCAGCGCCGCGGCGCCCGCGTTGATGTGCACCGCGGTACCGCCGGCGTAGTCGATCACGCCGATGCCGCTGTCCTCGCCGAACAGGGTCGTCCCGAGGTTCATGATCCAGCCACCGCCCCAGACCCAGGCGGCGACCGGGAAGTAGCCGACCGTGGCGAACACGCCCGCGAAGATCAGCCAGCTGCCGAACTTCGCCCGATCGGCGATCGCCCCGGAGATGAGGGCGACGGTGATGATCGCGAAGGTGGCGCCGTACGCGACGCTGAGGAGGGCGACGTTCGACCCCTCACCCGAGGCGAGGCTGGACAGGCCGATGTCCGCGAAGGGGTTGCCCGCGAAAGCCGTCGGGCTGTCGACGGCGCTCATCGAGAAGCCGAAGAGAATCCACAGCACGGCGACGAGTCCGATCGAGCCGAAGCTCATCATCATCATGCTGACGACGCTCTTCGCCTTGACGAGACCGCCGTAGAAGAACGCGACGCCGGGCGTCATGAGCAGCACCAGTGCCGTCGCGGTGATCGCCCACGAGATGTTGCCGGGAGCATCCATAGGAAAACCTCACATCCGAAGTAGTTGAGAGCTTCAGTGTGACCACGGGCGATTTCGCCCATGCGTGAGGTTTGTTTCCCCGCGGTTACAGCCCGGCTCCGCGTGTGAACATCGCGTTACGCGGGCCTGCGGGCTTACGCAGAATGCGTGAGCGCGTTGAGCCGGGAGATGGCGCGCAGGTACTTCTTGCGGTAGCCGCCGGCGAGCATCTCGTCGGAGAACACGGCGTCGAGCCCGAGGCCCGTCGCGAGGATCGGGATCTGGGCATCGTAGACGCGGTCGACGAAGGCGACGAACCGCAGGGCCTCGGACTGGTCGGTGAGCTGACGCACGCCCCGCAGCCCCACCCGGTGCAGGCCGTCGATGAGCCGGATGTAGCGCGAGGGGTGCACCTGCGCCAGGTGCCGGATGAGGTCGTCGAACGCGTCGTCCGACACGGCGCCGTCCGCCGTTGCCCTCTCCACTGCGGCGCCGTACGCCGCGTCGTCCAGCGCCACGGCGTGACCGTCGATCGCGCGCTGCCGGAAGTCGACGCCGTCGATGCGCAGGGTCTGGAAGCTGTCCGACATCGCGTGGATCTCGCGGAGGAAGTCCTGCGCGGCGAAACGCCCCTCGCCGAGCGCGTTCGGCGGCGTGTTGGAGGTCGCCGCGAGCCGGGTCCCGGTGGGCACGAGCTCACCGAGCAGACGCGTCATGACCATGGTGTCGCCCGGGTCGTCGAGCTCGAACTCGTCGATGCAGAGCAGATCGGCGCCCTTCAGGAGGTCGACGGTGTTCTTGTAGCCGAGGGCACCCACCAGGGCGGTGTACTCGATGAACGAGCCGAAGTACTTCCGGCGCGCGGGCATCGCGTGGTAGATCGACGCGAGCAGGTGGGTCTTGCCCACGCCGAAACCGCCGTCGAGGTAGACCCCGGGCTTCAGCTCGGGCTCCTTCTTCGCCCTGCTGAACAGGCCGCCCCGCTTGACGGGGGCGCCGCGTCCGGCGAACCGGAGCAGCGTCTGCTTGGCCTCCTCCTGCGACGGGTAGGCGGGGTCCGCCCGATAGCTGTCGAACGTGGCGTCGTCGAACTGCGGCGGCGGCACCAGGCTCGCGAGCATCTCGGGTCCGCTGACCGTCGGCGTGCGCTCGGTGAGGTGGACGGTTCCGGTGCGGGTGGTCGGGTCGGTCATCACGGTCCTGAATCAGGCAACGGCCTGTGTCGAAGTCTTACGGATCGGGTCCCGGGGGCGCGCGGAGGATCTATCGTCGAAGGGACGGATCCACACTACGCCGTCCGTACCGCCCGCTCGCCCGCTCACCGCTACGGAGACCCCATGGCCATCGAGTTCGACTCCTCCTCCCCCAAGTTCGCCGAGTACGCCGAACCCGGCCGCCTGGTGACGACCGAGTGGCTCGCCGCCCACCTGGGAGAGCCCGGCCTCGTCGTCGTCGAGTCGGACGAGGACGTCCTCCTCTACGAGACGGGCCATATCCCCGGAGCGGTGAAGGTGGACTGGCACACCGAGCTCAACGACCCGGTGGTGCGGGACTACGTCGACGGCGAGGGCTTCGCCGAGCTGCTGAGCCGCAAGGGCATCGCCCGCGACGACACGGTGGTCATCTACGGCGACAAGAACAACTGGTGGGCGGCGTACGCACTGTGGGTGTTCTCGCTCTTCGGCCACGAGGACGTCCGTCTGCTCGACGGCGGTCGTGACCGCTGGATCGCGGAGGGCCGCGAGCTCACCCGCGAGGCGACGAACCGCCCCGCCACGGAGTACCCGGTGGTGGAGCGCGACGACACGGTCATCCGCGCATACAAGGAGGACGTGCTCGCCCACCTCGGCGCCCCGCTCATCGACGTGCGCTCGCCGGAGGAGTACAGCGGCGAGCGGACCACCGCTCCCGCTTACCCGGAGGAGGGGACGCTGCGGGCCGGCCACATCCCCACCGCGCAGAGCGTGCCGTGGGCGAAGGCCGTCGCCGAGGATGGCGGCTTCAAGAGTCGCGCAGAACTCGACGCCATCTACCGTGACGGCGCCGGGCTGCAGGACGGCGACGACGTCGTGGCCTACTGCCGCATCGGGGAGCGCTCGAGCCACACCTGGTTCGTGCTGAAGCACCTCCTCGGCTTCAAGAACGTCCGCAACTACGACGGCTCGTGGACGGAGTGGGGCAGTGCCGTGCGCGTCCCGATCGTCACGGGCACGGAGCCCGGCACTATCTGAGGTGGGAGAATGGCGGGGATGAACGCCTCCGCCCTGCCCGAGACCCTCGCCGAGATCCGCGACGGATTCCTGGAGACCCCGGAATCGGACCGTCTGCTGCTGCTCCTGGAGTACGCCGACGAGCTGCCTGCCGTCTCCGACGAGGTGGCGGCGCATCCGGAGATGTGCGAGCGCGTCGCGGAATGCCAATCGCCGGTCTACATCTTCGTCGAGGTCCACGACGACGTTGTGACCATGCACGCCACGGCTCCGGAAGAGGCGCCGACGACCCGGGGGTTCGCGAGCATCCTCGTGCAGGGCCTCACCGGACTGACGGCGGACGAGGTCCTGGCGATCCCCGAGGACTACCCGCAGTCGATCGGGCTCACCAAGGCCGTGTCACCGCTGCGGATCGGCGGCATGACCGGCATGCTGATGCGGGCCAAGAACCAGGTCAGGCAGAAGCGCTGAGCCCCTGTGCCGCGAGCCACTCCGTGATGGCCGTGGTCCAGCCCTTCTCGTCGTAGTTCCAGAGCTTGGTGTGCCGGGCGACGGTGAAGCGCGGCATGGTCACGAGGTCCGGCCGCGCCTCCTGCAGGGCGTGCGAGGCGTCCGCGGGGACGAAGCCGTCGTCGTCGCTGTGCAGGATGAGGATCGGCGCCTGCAGCTCGTCGGCCCGCGCGACCATGTCCAGGCGGTCGAACAGGATCGGTTCGTCCGCACCGCTCAGCCTCGCCGTGAGCGGCAGCTGCAGCGCCCCCATCGCGAGGGCGGGCAGAGGTTCGCGGACCCGGGCGACCCGGGCCTGGAAACGCAGCACGGCGCGCCAGTCCACGACCGGCGACTCGAGGATGATGCCCGCGATGCGATCGCGGTGGCCGGAGTTGACCGCAGCCTGCAACGACACCGCCCCGCCCATGGACCAGCCCATCAGCACGACGCGCTCCGCGCCGTGACGCAACGCGTAGGCGATCCCGGCGTCCACATCCCGCCACTCCGACGCTCCGAGGGCATAGGCGCCCGCTCGCGTGCGCGGCGCCTCGCCGTCGTTGCGGTAGGACACGACGAGCGTGGGCAGCCCGGCCGCGTGCAGCACCGGCACGGCACGGAGGCATTCCGCCCGCGTGGTGCCGCGACCGTGCACCTGGATGACCCAGGTCGAGGATTCCCCGGGGAAGAACCACGCGGGGCACGGTCCGGCCGGAGAGCCGATGAGCACGTTCTCCCAGCGCAGGTGCAGCTCGCTCGGCGACGTGTAGTAGCTGCCGCTGAACGATGCTCCGCGGTCCACCCGGGCTCCGGGTTCGATCTTCGTGAGGAGCTTGCGCCGCACGGTCGTGCTGTCCGCGCTGAGCACCGCGCCGAGCTTGACGTAGCCGTAGGTGCCCGTCGTGAACAGGCCGTACCGCCCAGGCAGCTCGGTGTCGAGCGTGCGGCGGAGCTCGATCGTCTGAGCGCCGGTGTCGATCGCGAGGATCTCCGTGTCCTGAATGCGACTGCGCAATGGGATGACGACCCGGCGCGCCACCGCGATCACGAGGACCCCGACGGCAGCGCCCACAGCGAGGAGCGCGGGGACAACGATCGCAACGGCGTGCCTGAGACTCTTCATCGCCTTCCGACTCTAGCCTGTTGCCGTGACCGCACACCCCGAGGCCGGGACGCCCTTCGACGCCGCCGTCGCCGAACTGCGCGCGACCGCGTTCCGCGACGACATCGCGGTCCGTGAGATCCCCACGCCGCAGAATCTGGCCCCCTTCGCGATCGCTCTGTCCGCCGACGTCCGCCCGGGCGAGGACGGCGACTCCGTGTACGGGACCGGACGGTTCATCCTGCTGCACGACCCGCACGAGCCGGATGCCTGGGGCGGCGCCTGGCGCATCGTAATCTTCGCCCAGGCGCCACTCGAGACCGAGATCGGCACCGACCCCCTGCTCGCCGACGTCACCTGGTCGTGGCTCGTGGACGCGCTGGATTCCCGGGACGCGATCTACCACTCCCCGTCGGGCACGTCGACGAAGACGCTGTCGAAGGGATTCGGCGGCCTCGCCGACGAGGGCGATGGCGCACAGATAGAATTGCGGGCGTCCTGGACTCCGGAGGGCCCGTTCCGACCGCACGTCGAAGCATGGGCCGAGCTGGTCGGAATGCTGGCGGGGCTTCCGCCGGGTTCCGAGGGCATCGCCGTGATCGGCGCGCGAAAGGCTGTACGTGACTGAATACTCCGTGATCTCCGAAACCGAGGAGTTCCGCGCCGCCTGCGCTGCGCTCGCCGCAGGCACCGGCCCGGTCGCCGTCGATGTCGAGCGGGCGTCCGGCTTCCGCTACTCGCAGCGGGCCTATCTGGTGCAGGTGTTCCGGCGCGAGGCCGGGGTGTTCCTGTTCGACCCGCCCGCAATCGGTGACTTCGCTCCCCTGCAGGAGGCCATCGGCGACGTCGAGTGGGTGCTCCACGCCGCCAGCCAGGACCTCCCGTCGCTGCGCGAGCTGCACCTGGAGCCGACGGAGATCTTCGACACCGAGCTCGCGTCCCGCCTGCTCGGTCACGACCGGGTGGGTCTGGCCGCCGTCGTCGAGGACACGCTCGGCATCACCCTGAAGAAGGAGCACTCGGCGGCCGACTGGTCGACCCGGCCGCTGCCCGACTCCTGGTTGGACTATGCCGCGCTGGACGTGCTGCACCTCGTCGACGTCCGCGACGCCCTCGTCGCCGAGCTCGAGGAGCAGGGCAAGACCGCCTTCGCCGCCCAAGAGTTCGCCGCCACCCTGGCCCGAGCCCCGAAGGCCCCGCGCGAAGACCCCTGGCGGCGGCTGAGCGGTCTCCACCAGGTGCGCGGTGCCCGCAATCTCGCCGTCGCCCGCGCCCTGTGGGAGGCACGGGAGATGTACGCGCAGCAGCAGGACATCTCCCCCGGCCGTCTCGTTCCCGACCGCTCTCTCGTCGCTGCGGTCCTCGCCAACCCCGCCTCCAAGCAGGCTCTCGCCGGAGTCAAGGAGTTCCAGGGCCGCGCGAGCCGCACCCAGCTCGACCGCTGGTGGCAGGCGATCGTCGACGGCCGTGCCGCCGAGACGCTGCCGCGCGAGCGTGTGCCGAGCGACGCGCTCCCGCCGCCCCGCGCCTGGGGCGACCGCAACCCGGAGGCGGACGCCCGCCTGAAGGCCGCCCGTCCCGCCGTCGAGGCGGTCGCGGAGGAGCTGGGCATGCCCACCGAGAACCTCCTCACGCCCGAGTACCTGCGCCGGATCGCGTGGGACGGCCCCGGCACGACGGCGGAAGAGATCGGTGCCGCGCTCTCCGCGCTCGGAGCCCGCCCCTGGCAGGTTGAACAGACTGCACAGAAGATCGCCGGCGCCTTTGTAGAGGCGACGCAATCGCCCGACACCACGTCCGCGACCGCTTCGTAGGTTCGATCCAACCGATTCCTCCCGGTTTCCGGCCGTTCATAGACTGAGGCCACCGCACTAACTTGGAGGCAGAGTGGCCGAGATCTCGGACGTCTTCTTCGTCGATGGAGTGCGCACCCCCTTCGGGCGCGCCGGCGAAAAGGGCATGTACTGGAACACCCGCGCGGATGACCTCGCCGTCAAGGCGACCATCGGCCTGATGGAGCGCAACGCGGCCGTGCCGGCGGACCGCATCGACGATGTCGCCATCGCCGCGACGAGCCAGACCGGCGACCAGGGGCTCACCCTCGGGCGGTCGGTGGCGATCCTCGCCGGACTCCCCCAGACCGTCCCCGGACTCGCGGTCGAGCGCATGTGCGCCGGCGCGATGACGAGCGTGACGACCATGGGCGCCTCGATTGGCGTGGGCATGTACGACCTCGCCCTCGCGGGCGGCGTCGAGCACATGGGGCACCACCCGATCGGCGCGAACGCCGACCCCAACCCGCGTTTCGTGGCGGAGAAGATGGTCGACCCCGGCGCCCTCAACATGGGCGTCACCGCGGAGCGCATCTTCGACCGCTTCCCGCACCTCACCAAGGAGCGCTCCGACCGCTACGGCATGCGCAGCCAGCAGAAGGTGCAGGCCGCCTATGACGCCGGCAAGATCCAGCCGGATCTCGTGCCGGTCGCGATCAAGGGCGCCGACGGCGCCTGGGGCCTGGCCACCGAGGACGAGGGCCGCCGTCCGCAGACCACGATGGAGGACCTCGCCGGTCTCAAGACGCCGTTCCGTCCGCACGGCCGCGTCACCGCCGGGACGTCTTCGCCGCTCACCGACGGCGCGACGATGTCGCTGCTCGCCGGCGGCAGCGCCGTCAAGGAGCTCGGCCTCGCGCCGAAGATGCGGATGGTCTCGTTCGCCTTCGCCGGCGTGCAGCCGGAGATCATGGGCATCGGCCCGATCCCGTCGACCGAGAAGGCGCTCAAGAAGGCCGGCCTCGACATCTCCGACATCGGACTCTTCGAGCTCAACGAGGCGTTCGCCATCCAGGTGATCTCCCTCCTCGACCACTTCGGCATCGACGACGACGACCCCCGGGTGAACCCGTGGGGCGGCGCGATCGCCGTCGGCCACCCGCTGGCCGCCTCTGGCGTCCGGCTCATGATCCAGCTCGCGGCGCAGTTCGCGGAGCGCCCCGACGTGCGCTACGGCCTGACGGCGATGTGCGTCGGTCTCGGCCAGGGCGGCTCGGTCATCTGGGAGAACCCGCACTACGACGGAAAGAAGAAGAAGTGAGCTACGACGACGTCGACTTCTCGCCCATCCAGGCGCTCACCGAGGGAGAGGTCGTCACGCACTCCCCCGTGCGCGACATCCGCCTCGCCTCGGGCAAGGTCCTCGCCCTGATCACGCTGGACAACGGTCGTGACCACACCCGCCCGAACACCCTGGGCCCGGCCACCCTCACCGAGCTCGGCGCGACGCTGGACGGACTCAAGGCCCGCGCGGCGGCCGGCGAGATCCAGGCGGTCGGCATCACCGGCAAGCAGTACATCATGGCCGCCGGCGCCGACCTCTCGGACATCAGCAAGGTCAGATCGCGCGACAACGCGCGTCTGATCGCCCAGCTCGGCCACAAGGTGCTCGGGAAGCTGAGCGAGCTCGGCGTGCCGTCGTTCGCGTTCGTGAACGGCCTGGCGCTGGGCGGTGGGCTGGAGATCGCCCTGAACTCCACGTACCGCACGGTCGACGCCTCGGCCGCGGCCGTGGCGCTCCCCGAGGTCTTCCTCGGCATCATCCCCGGGTGGGGCGGCGCCTACCTGCTGCCGAACCTCATCGGCATCGAGAACGCCCTCGAGGTGGTCATCTCCAACCCGCTCAAGCAGAACCGCATGCTGAAACCCCAGCAGGCCGTCGACCTCGGCATCTTCGACGCCATCTTCCCTGCCGCGACCTACCTGGAGAACTCTCTCGCCTGGGCGGACGCGGTCCTCGGCGGCAAGAAGGTCGTGCGAAAGAACGAGCCCGGCAAGATCGAGCGCCTCACCAAGTGGCCGATCGCCATCAAGATGGCCCGCGGCATGCTGGAGTCGAAGATCGGCACCGTGCCGAAGTCGCCGTACGCCGCCCTCGAACTGCTCGACAAGGCGAAGAGCGGCACCAAGGCGGAGGGCTTCGCCCGCGAAGACGAGGCGCTGGCGGAACTCGTGACCGGCGATCAGTTCGCGGCCTCGATGTACGCGTTCGACCTCGTGCAGAAGCGCGCGAAGCGTCCGGTCGGCGCCCCCGACAAGGAGCTCGCGAAGAAGGTCACCAAGGTCGGCATCATCGGTGCGGGCCTCATGGCCAGCCAGTTCGCGCTGCTGTTCGTGCGCAAGCTCCAGGTGCCGGTGCTCATCACCGACCTCGACCAGGCGCGCGTCGACAAGGGTGTCGCCTACATCCACGAGGAGATCGGCAAGCTGGAGACCAAGGGCCGGGTGGACGCGGACACCGCGAACAAGCTGCGCGGCCTCGTCACCGGCACGACCGACAAGAGCCTCTACGCGGACTGCGACTTCGTCATCGAGGCGGTCTTCGAAGAGGTCGGCGTCAAGCAGCAGGTCTTCGGCGAGATTGAGAAGATCATCGCGGAGGACGCGGTGCTCGCCACCAACACCTCGTCGCTGTCGGTCGAGGAGATCGGCGCGAAGCTGGCCCACCCGGAGCGGCTCGTCGGCTTCCACTTCTTCAACCCGGTCGCGGTCATGCCGCTGATCGAGATCGTGAAGACGCCGGCGACGGCGGACACAGCACTGTCGACCGCGTTCGTCGTCGCCAAGAACCTCGGCAAGAACGCGGTGCTCACCGCCGACGCCCCGGGCTTCGTGGTGAACCGTCTGCTCGCGAAGGTTATGGGCGAGGCGGCGCGCGCCGTCTACGAGGGCACCCCGATCGCTGACGTCGAGAAGGCGTTCGCGCCGCTCGGCCTGCCGATGGGTCCCTTCCAGCTCATCGACCTCGTCGGCTGGAAGGTCGCCGCGCACGTGCAGGACACGATGGTGCGCGCGTTCCCCGACCGGTTCTACGCCAACGAGAACTTCCACGCCCTGGCCGAGCTCGACCAGGTCGTGGAGAAGGACAAGGGCGGCCGGGTGGTCGGCTGGACGAAGCAGGCCGAGAAGGTCCTCGCTCCGGCGGTCGGCAAGAGCCCGGCGTCCGCCGCCACGATCCTGCAGCGCGTACAGGACGGGCTCGCGACCGAGATCAAGCGGATGCTCGACGAGGGTGTGGTCCCGGAGGTCGAGGACATCGATCTGTGCCTCATCCTGGGCGCGGGCTGGCCGTTCATCGATGGTGGGGCGTCGCCGTACCTCGACCGCGAGGGGGCGTCCGAGCGCGCGTTCGGCGGCTCGTTCCACACGCCGCAGATCCGCGGTATCGAGAGCCGCTGATCACATCTCCGCAGGGGGTCGCGCCGAAGGCGTGGCCCCCTGTGTCGTCCCCGGCGTCGGCCGGGGATCCGGCTCCCCGCGTCGTGGCCAGTGCGACAGGGCGTGCTCCGCGAGGGCGGTGATGGTCAGGGACGGGTTCACCCCCGGATTGGCGGGCACGGCGGCTCCGTCGACGACATGCAGTCCGGGGTGTCCCCAGACGCGCTGATACTCGTCCACGACGCCGTGCTCCGGCGAAGCGGAGATGACCGCCCCGCCGAGGAAGTGCGCGGTGAGCGGGATCCCGAAGACCTCCGGCCAGGATCCGCGCGCCTCGGTGGGCACTCCGCCCTCGCGCTGCAGGCGGGCGGCGATGGCACGGGCGGCACGATGCGCCTCGGGGAGGTGGCTGGGGTTCGGTGCGCCGTGCCCCTGGGCGCTCGTGAGCTGCACGCGCCCGAAGCGCCGCCGCAGCGACAGCGTGAGCGAGTTGTCGGCGGTCTGCATGACGAGCGCGATGATCCCCCGCTCGCTCCAGCGTCGGAGAGAGGCAAGGCGCAGGGCCCGCGCGGGACGGCGCAGCACCTGCCCCGCGAGTGCGACCAGGCGACCCGGCAGGGCGCGGTCACCGGGGACCAGCACGGTGGCGAGAGCGCCCATCAGGTTCGATCCCGGACCGTAGCGGACGTTCTCGACGTGGGTGCGCTCGTCCACGTGGAACGAGGTCGTGATCGCCACGCCGCGCGCCAGTTCCACCCCGTCGGGCACTCGGACGGCGACGGCCCCGTCCAGGGCCTCCGAGTTGGTCCGCGTGAGCCGGCCCACGGCGTCGGAGATCCGTGGCAGCGCTCCGGCGTCCTTCATCCGGTGCAGGAGCTGTTGCGTGCCCCAGGTCCCCGCGGCCAGCACGACCTCCCGTGCGGTGACGGTCTGCTCCCGCCGGCGGAACCAGGCCCCGCTGCGCCGCGTCGTGACGGAGAAGCCGCCGTCCGACAGCTCCCGCACCTCGGTGACGGTGCGCAGCGGCTCGATGACCGCTCCGCGGCGCTCGGCGAGGGCGAGGTAGTTCTTCACCAGGGTGTTCTTGGCACCGACGCGGCAGCCGACCATGCAGTTGCCGCAGAGCGTGCATCCCGTGCGATCCGGACCCTCGCCCCCGAAGAACGGATCGGCGACCCGCTTCCCGGGTTCACCGAACCACACGCCGACCGGAGCTCGGCGAAAAGTCGCGCCCACCCCGAGGTCCTCCGCGGCTCCGGCCATGATCCGCTCCACCGGACCCTCGTGCGGGTAGCGCTCCACCACACCGAGCATGCGCCTGGCCGTGGCATAGTGCGGTGCCAGTGCCGCGCGCCAGTCTCGGATCGACGCCCATTGGGGGTCTGCGAAGAACGCCGCGCCCGGTTCGTACAGCGTGTTCGCGTAGTTGAGCGACCCCCCGCCCACGCCTGCACCGGCGAGGATCATGACGTGCGGCAGCCGATGGATGCGCTGCACCCCGAAGCACCCGAGCGCCGGGGCCCAGAGGTAGCGACGCACGTCCCAGCTGGTCTTCGCGAAGTCCTCGTCGGCGAAGCGCCGCCCGGCCTCGAACACGCGGACGCGGTAGCCCTTCTCCGTGAGTCGGAGCGCCGCGACGGAGCCGCCGAAGCCCGACCCGACGATGACGACGTCCTCATCGAACATGCGCGTCCTTCCGCTCCGCCCGAGTCATGACGGTCAGTGCCCCCGCGCGGATCGAGATGGTGCAGGAATCCTCCCCCACGCGCTCGCCGTCCGCGTAGGCCACAAGCCCCGGGGCGGCGACGGTGACCGTGCGGGCCCGGACGTGCCGCACCTCCCGGCGCGCCAGGTGCGTCCCGCGCAGGAGGAGTGGGAACAGGCGCACCAGCCGGAGGCGGCCCAGGGGCCCCACGGCGACGACGTCGAGGGCGCCGTCGTCCGGGGCCGCCCCCACGCAGACCGGCATCCCCCCGCCGTAGCTGGCCGTGTTCCCGACCGCCACGAGGATGCCGCGGGCCGGGGTCACCGGGCCGTCATCGGCACGGATCGTGAAATCGAGGGGACGCAGCCGGATGAGCTCGATCAGCAGCGCGAGGTAGTACCGCAGCGCGCCGGAGGGCCAGCGGAGGCGGTTGGTGCGATCGCTCACCCGGGCGTCGAACCCCAGAGCCGCCACGGTGAGGAAGAGGGAAGTGCCCGTCGACGTCCGCACCTCGCCGATGTCGATGGCGCGGGGCACGCCGGTCAGCGCGAGCTCGACCGCCTCCGCCACGTCCGCGCGCGGCAGCCCGAGGGCGCGCGCCAGGTCGTTCCCGGTGCCGGCGGGGACGACCGTGACCGGGATGCCCGCGGCGCACACGAGCTCGAGGATGCCGGAGAGGGTGCCGTCGCCGCCGACCACGACGAGTCCGTCCGGTCCCGCGTCCAGGGCCACGGCGGCCAGCCGCCTCGTGTCGGCAGCAGAACGCCCGGCGTACACGCGCACGTCCGCGCCGCACCGTCGGAGGTGAGCGAGCGCGTCGTCCGCGACCCGCTGCCCGCGGCCCTTGCCGGACAGCGGGTTCGACAGCACCGCGATGTGCCCCATGTCAGACGGTCGCCCTGTGCCCACCGTCGACGAGGACGGCGCCCGGGTTCATGATGCCGCGCGGATCGAGCTCCCGCTTCACGGCCGTAAGGATCCGCACTCCGGTGTCCCCGATCTCCTGCGCGAGCCAGGGGGCGTGATCGCGACCCACGGCGTGATGGTGGCTGATCGTCCCGCCGTTCGCGAGGATCGCGTCGTTCACCCTGCCCTTCACGACGGTCCAGGCGCCGAGCGGATCCTGTCGCAGCCCGGCGAGCACCGTGAAGTAGAGGGACGCGCCGGTCGGGTACACGTGGGAGACATGACACATGACGTACGAGCGGGCGTCCGCCGCGTCGAAGCCGTCCCGCAACGCGCCCTCGACCGATTCCTTCAGAGCGTGCAGGTTCGACCAGGTGGTCGCGGTCTCCAGCGTCTCGCAGAACACCCCGGCGTCGAGGAGAGCATCGCGCAGATACGGACCGTCGAAGCGTCCCGCCGCCCATTCCTCCGCGTCGCCGGTGCCCGCGGACCGGCCGCCGACCTCGGCGAGGATCTCCGCGGTCCGGTCCCGGCGCGCTGCGGCGTCGTCGCCCTCGAACACCGTCACGACGCTCGCCCCCTTCGCGAGAGCCTTCCCGATCCGGCCGACCTGGGCGAGGCTCACGGCGGTCTCGGCTTCATCCGAGAGCCGGATGACCGTGGGGCCGGCCCCCTGCTGGACGACCCGGCGGAGCGCATCGGCCCCGCGATCGAAATCGGGAAAGGTCCACGACTCGAAGATCCGCACGGTCGGTACCGGGTGCACTCGGACGCGGACCTCCGTGATCACGCCGAAGATCCCCTCGGACCCCAGGAAGAGGCGGAGGAGATCGGGCCCCGCCGCCGATCCCGGCGCGCGGCCGAGGTCGAGGTCTCCCGTCGGCGTCGCGACGCGGATCCCCGTCACCATCGCGTCGAAACGCCCGTTGCCCGCGGAGTTCTGCCCGGAGGATCGGGCGGCGGCGAAGCCGCCGATGGTCGCGTACCGGAAGCTCTGCGGGAAGTGCCCCAGCTCGAACCCGTGCGCCGACAGCAGCGCTTCGGCTTCGGGTCCGGTGGTACCTGCCGCGAGGGTCGCCTCGCCGCTCACTTCGTCGAGCCGGAGCAGCCCGGAGAGCCGGCGCAGATCCAGGCTGAGCACCGCGCGATGCGGGCCGGTCTCCGGGTCCAGCGCCCCGACCACGCTCGTTCCTCCACCGAAGGGGATCACGGCGATCCCGCGCTCTCCCGCCAGCGCGAGGCAGGCGCACACGGCGTCATGGTCCGCGGGGAACACGACGGCGTCGGGCGCATCCTGCTCGACAGCCCGCCGCCGCAGGAGATCGGGGGTGGAGCGCCCCCCGGCATGCCGGAGGCGCGCCGACGACGTGGCGTCGACAGCGTCGGGACCGACCGCCGCCACCAGCGCGTCGAGATCAGCGGCCGTCAGCCGGGAGGGCCGCACACGCACGTCATCCAGAGCGGGCGGACGCGGCGGGCGGGGAACACGGCCGAGCAGCAGGGGCAGCAGGCCGCGGACCGCGAGAGGGAGGTCCTTCGCCCGTTCCGGGTCGCCCCAGCCGTTCCAGCGCATCTCGGGCCTGTCGGCTCCTCTGCCGTTCCGCTGCTCCATGGGTTACAGTGTGACACATCATGGAAGAACGTCAACCTTCGGATGTTCCCTCGGAAGCCTTCCCTCCCGCCTGGGATGCCACGCAACGCCGAGTCCTCGACGCGGCGGACGACCTGCTCGTCCGCAGCGGTGTCCACGGCGTGACCATCGCCGCACTCGCCCGGCGCTCCGGCCTCAGCCGCCCGACCATCTACCGGACCTGGCGTGATGCCGACGACGTCGTCCGTTCGGCGCTCCTCCGGCGCGTCGCCACCCTCCTCCAGGAGTTCCCCAAGAAAATCGACTCCCGGGATGCTCTCGTCGCCGACGTGCTCCGGTTCACCTCCCTCTTCCGCGCCGATCCGGTGTACGGGCATCTCCTCGACGAGGAGCCCGAGGCGTTCACCCGCTACACGCTGCACCGGGTGGGCTCCAGCCAGCGCCTCATCCTCCGGTGGCTGGCCGACGCGATCGCAGCGGCACAGGCCCAGGGCTCGGTGCGCGCGGGCGAACCCGGCGAGATCGCCGTCATGCTGCTCCTGATCGCCCAGTCCGCCGTCCTGTCGCACGGCACGGTGGCCGACCTCATCGACGAGCAGGCGTGGGAACGCGAGCTCCGCGCCGCGCTGGACGGACACCTGCGGCCATGACCGCCGCCTCGACCGCCCTCCACGCGGCGCGCCGCGGAAGCGACCTCGCGGCCGCGGCCGACGACACGTGCGACCTCCTCGTGGTCGGCGGCGGGATCACCGGGACGGGCGTGGCCCTGGACGCCGCGTCACGCGGGCTTCGTGTGACCCTCATCGAGGCGGAGGACCTCGCCTTCGGGACGAGCCGGTTCAGTTCGAAACTCGTCCACGGCGGCCTGCGGTACCTCGCAACGGGCGACGTGGCGACGGCACGCGAGAGTGCACGGGAGCGGCATCTGCTGATGTCGGTGATCGCACCGCACCTCATCCGTCCGCTCGGACAGCTGCTCCCGTTCACCCCGGGCGTCAGCGGCCGCCAGCGCGGGGCCGGCGCGGCGGGGATGGCCATCGGCGACCTCCTCCGCCTGCAGGCGCGCACGAGCGGGAAGGTCCTGCCGGGGCCACATCCCGTCGGGACGGCGAGAGCGCTGCGCCTCTTCCCCGCTCTGAATCCCCGCGGCCTACGGGGTGGCATGGTCACGTATGACGGCCAGCTGTCCGATGACGCAGCCCTCGTCGTGGCTGTCGCCCGCACGGCTGCCGGTCTCGGCGCGCGGATCCTGACCAGAGTCCGCGCCGAGCGGCTGCACGCCGACGGAGCCACGGCGACGGACATGCTCACCGGCGAACGCATCGAGATCCGGGCACGGGCGGTCGTCAACGCCACCGGAGTCTGGGCGGCGACTCTGGACGACGGCCTCACGCTGCGCCCGAGCCGCGGCACCCACATCGTCCTCGACGCCGCCGACCTCGGCCGCCCGACCGCCGCGCTCACCATCCCTCTCGAAGGCTCCATCAGCCGCTACGTGTTCGCCCTGCCGCAGCGCGGAGGGCGTGTCATCGTCGGGCTCACCGATGTCGACGCACCGGGGCCCATCCCCTCCGTCGCCGAACCCACCGAGGCGGAGATCGCCTTCCTCCTGGAGACCCTGAACCGCCTGCTCGCGGTGCCGTTGGCGCGGGACCGTGTCCTCGGGGCGTTCGCCGGCCTCCGCCCGCTCGTCGACACCGGAGCGGCCGAGACCGCGGACGTCTCGCGTCGGCATCTCGTGCGCACCTCCGCGTCGGGCGTCGTCTCCGTTCTCGGCGGCAAGCTGACGACCTACCGTCGGATGGCCGAGGACGCCGTCGACCTGGCGGTGCGGCAGCGCGGTCTCCGCGCCGGCCCCAGCAGCACGGCGTCCCTGCGCCTGATCGACGATCCCGCATCGCACGGCCCGCAGGACGCCGTCGTCGAGGAAACCCTTCTCTCCCGCGCCGCCGTCGAGCACGCCGTCCGGTTCCAGGGTGCCCTCACCGCAGCCGATGTGCTGGACCGCCGCACACGGGTCGGTCTCGTCCCCGACGAGCGCGCCCGCGCCCTCCCGGCGGTGGAACGGATCGTCGCCGAGACGGTGGCCGACCTCCGCTGACGACGGGAGTTCTGCTCGGGACCGCGTCAGTGGCGCTCGTGCAGCGGGAACTCGATCGCGCCGGTCTCGCCGGCGTGGCGGGCCTTCGGGATGCGGGTGCCCAGCACCTGCGCCACGACGTCCTGGGCGATCTTCGAGGCGGTGAGCCCCGCGTCGGCGAGGATCTGATCGCGCGACGCGTGGTCGATGAATTCGTCGGGAAGGCCCAGCTCGTCGACGGCCGTGTCGATGCCCGCCTCGCGGAGCACCTGCCGCACGCGCGTGCCGATGCCGCCCACGCGGATGCCGTCCTCCAGGGTGATCACCAGGCGGTGCCGCGCCGCGAGCTCGACGACCGAGGGCTGCACGGGGATCGCCCACCGCGGGTCGATCACGGTGGCACCGATGCCCTGGGCGCGCAGCCGGTCGGCCACGTCCAGAGCCAGGGCGGCGAACGGACCGATGGCGACGATGAGGACGTCTTCGCCGTCGCCGCGGGCCAGCACGTCCACGCCGTCCGAGAGGCGCTCGAGCGCCGGCAGATCGGCGGAGACATCGCCCTTCGGGAAGCGGATGACGGTCGGAGCGTCCTCGACGGCGACCGCTTCGTCGAGCGCCTCCGTCAGTCGTGCGCCGTCACGGGGTGCGGCGATGCGGATGTGCGGCACGATCTGCAGCATGGCGAGATCCCACATGCCGTGGTGGCTGGGGCCGTCGGGACCCGTGACGCCGGCCCGATCGAGCACGAAGGTCACACCGGCGCGGTGCAGCGCGACGTCCATCAGCACCTGGTCGAATGCCCGTCCCATGAACGTGGCGTAGACAGCGACGACCGGATGCAGGCCGCCGTACGCGAGTCCGGCGGCCGAGGCCACCGCATGCTGCTCGGCGATGCCGACATCGTAGACACGGTCCGGGAAGCGCTCCGCGAAGGGGGCGAGGCCGGTGGGCCGGAGCATGGCCGCGGTGATCGCGATCACGTCCGAGCGCCGCTCCCCGACCTTCACGAGGGCATCGGAGAACACGTCGGTCCATCCGCGGCCGCCCGAGGACAGGGTCTCCCCCGTCGTGGGATCGATCTTGCCGACCGCATGGAACTGGTCGGCCTCGTCGTCGCGGGCCGGCTGGTAGCCGCGGCCCTTCTCGGTGATCGCGTGCACGATGACCGGTGCGCCGTACGACTTCGCCAGCTCCAGGGTCTCCAGCAACGCCGGAAGGTCATGCCCGTCGACCGGACCGAGGTACTTGATGTCGAGGTTGGAGTACAGGGCTTCGTTGTTGGTGAACCGGGAGAGGAAGCCGTGGGTGCCGCCGCGCACGCCGCGGAACACGGCGCGGCCCACCGGCCCGAACGCGCGGAAGAGGCGATCGGACTTGTGGTGGAGGTCTTTGTAGGCCGCCGCGGTGCGGACCCGGTTGAGGAACCGCGACATGCCGCCGATGGTCGGCGCATACGAGCGGCCGTTGTCGTTGACGACGATGACGAGGTTGCGGTCGTTGTCGTCGGAGATGTTGTTCAGCGCCTCCCACGTCATCCCGCCGGTCAGCGCTCCGTCGCCGACCACCGCGACGACGTGTCGGTCCGCGCGCCCCGTCGCGGTGAGCGCCCGGGACACACCATCGGCCCAGCTCAGCGAGCTGGAGGCGTGGGAGGACTCGACGACGTCGTGGGGGCTCTCCGCCCGCTGCGGGTAGCCCGCGAGGCCGTCCCGGACGCGCAGCTTGGAGAAGTCCTGACGACCGGTGAGGATCTTGTGGACGTAGGACTGGTGGCCGGTGTCGAAGATGAAGGGATCGTCCGGAGACGAGAACACGCGGTGCAGGGCGATCGTCAGCTCCACGACGCCGAGGTTCGGACCGAGGTGACCGCCCGTCTGCGAGACGTTCTCGACGAGGAAAGCCCGGATCTCCGCAGCGAGTTCTTCCAGTTGCTCCGGCGAGAGCCGATCAAGATCGCGCGGTCCAGAGATGCTCGGAAGAATGGGCATCTGCGCCTCCTCACAGGCCTCGGCGGTGCGCCCGAACGGGTGCGGACACGCTCTCGATCCTACCGCTCGGAGCCGGGAATCCCCCGAGGGCGGCAGACCCTTGACATACCGAAGGGGCCCGTGTCCGTGGACACGGGCCCCTTCGTCGTCGTGGCTCAGACGAGCGAGCGCAGCACGTACTGCAGGATGCCGCCGTTGCGGTAGTAGTCCGCCTCACCGGGGGTGTCGATGCGGACGACCGCGTCGAACTCGACGGTCTGCTTGCCCTCAGGCGAGTGCTCGCTCGGGGTGGCGGTGACCTTGACCGTCTTCGGGGTGACGCCGTTGTTGAGCTCTTCGAGCCCCGTGATCGAGACGATCTCGGTGCCGTCGAGGCCCAGCGACTCCCAGCTCTCGCCGGCGGGGAACTGCAGCGGGACGACGCCCATGCCGATGAGGTTGGAGCGGTGGATGCGCTCGAAGCTCTCCGTGATCACGGCCTTGACGCCCAGGAGGCTCGTGCCCTTGGCGGCCCAGTCGCGCGACGAGCCGGAGCCGTACTCCTTGCCGCCGAAGACGACCAGCGGGGTGCCCTGCTCGGCATAGTTCATGCACGCGTCGTAGATGTACGACTGCGGGCCGTCCGGCTGCGTGAAGTCGCGGGTGTAGCCGCCCTCGACGACCTGTCCGTCGTTCACGGCCGAGACCATGAGGTTCTTCAGACGGATGTTCGCGAAGGTGCCGCGGATCATGACCTCGTGGTTGCCGCGACGCGAGCCGAAGGAGTTGAAGTCCTTGCGGTCGACGCCGTGCTCCGTGAGGTACTGGGCCGCGGGGGTGCCCGGCTTGATGTTCCCGGCGGGCGAGATGTGGTCGGTGGTGACCGAGTCGCCGAGCGTCGCCATGACGCGCGCGCCCTCGATGTCCTTCACCGGGGTGAGCTCCATCTTCATGCCGTCGAAGTACGGGGCCTTGCGCACGTAGGTCGAGTTCTCGTCCCACTGGAACGTGTCGTCGTCCGGCGTGGGCAGGTTGCGCCAGCGCTCGTCACCGTCGAACACGGTGGCGTACTGCTTGATGAACTGGTCGCGCGAGATCGACGAGTCGACGATCTCCTGCACCTCGTCCGGCGAGGGCCAGATGTCCTTGAGGAACACGTCGTTGCCGTCCGGGTCCTTGCCGAGCGCGTCGGTCTCGAAGTCGAAGTGCATCGAACCGGCGAGGGCGTACGCGATGACCAGCGGCGGGCTGGCCAGGTAGTTCATCTTCACATCCGGGCTGATGCGACCCTCGAAGTTGCGGTTGCCCGAGAGGACGGCCGTGACCGCGAGGTCGTGCGAGTTGATCGCCTCGGAGACCTCTTCGATCAGCGGGCCGGAGTTTCCGATGCAGATGGTGCAGCCGTAGCCGACCGTGTAGAAGCCGAGACCCTCGAGGTCCTTGTCCAGACCCGACTTCTCGTAGTAGTCGGTGACGACCTTCGAGCCGGGGCCGAGCGTGGTCTTGACCCACGGCTTCTGCTTGAGGCCCTTCTCCCGCGCCTTGCGGGCGAGGAGACCGGCGGCGATCATGACCGACGGGTTGGACGTGTTGGTGCACGACGTGATGGCGGCCAGGGTGACGGCGCCGTTGTCGAGCGTGTACTTCTCACCCTCCGGAGTCGTGACCGGGACGGGGTTCGACACGTTGGCCGGCGCACCGCTGCTGATGTGCACGGGGCGCGTGGTCGGCTCCTCCTCGCCGGGGACCTGACCGGGGTCGGACGCCGGGAAGGAGTGCTTGGACTCGAGATCGACGATGTCGTCGCTGGTCGAGGCCGTGGCGTAGTTCAGGATGTCCTGCTCGAACTGCGTCTTCGCCTCGGAGAGGAGGATGCGGTCCTGCGGGCGCTTCGGGCCGGCGATCGACGGGACGACCGTGCTCAGGTCGAGCTCCATGTACTCGCTGAAGACCGGCTCGTGGGAGGCGTCGTGCCAGAGCTTCTGCTCCTTGGCGTAGGCCTCCACCAGCGCGACGGCCTCGTCGCTGCGGCCGGTGAGGCGCAGGTAGTCGAGGGTGACGTCGTCGATCGGGAAGATCGCGGCGGTCGAGCCGAACTCGGGCGACATGTTGCCGATCGTCGCGCGGTTCGCGAGCGGCACCGAGGCGACGCCCTCGCCGTAGAACTCGACGAACTTGCCGACGACGCCGTGCTTGCGCAGCATGTCGGTGATGGTCAGCACCACGTCGGTCGCGGTCACGCCGGCGGGGATCTCACCCGAGAGCTTGAAGCCGACGACGCGCGGGATGAGCATCGACACGGGCTGGCCGAGCATCGCGGCCTCGGCCTCGATGCCGCCGACGCCCCAGCCGAGCACGCCCAGTCCGTTGACCATCGTCGTGTGCGAGTCGGTGCCGACACAGGTGTCGGGGTAGGCCTGGAGGACGCCCCCGTTGGTGCGGTCGTAGATGACCTTCGCCAGGTGCTCGATGTTCACCTGGTGGACGATGCCGGTGCCGGGGGGCACGACCTTGAAGTCCTGGAACGCGGTCTGGCCCCAGCGGAGGAACTGGTACCGCTCGCCGTTGCGCTCGTACTCGATCTCGACGTTGCGCTCGAGGGCGTTCTCGGTGCCGAACAGGTCGGCGATGACGGAGTGGTCGATGACCATCTCGGCCGGCGAGAGCGGGTTGATCTTGTTCGGGTCGCCGCCGAGCGCCGTCACGGCCTCGCGCATCGTGGCGAGGTCGACGATGCAGGGCACACCGGTGAAGTCCTGCATGACCACGCGCGCCGGCGTGAACTGGATCTCGGTGTTGGGCTCCGCATTGGCGTCCCACGACCCGAGCGCCTCGATCTGCGCCTTCGTGACGTTCGCGCCGTCCTCGGTGCGAAGCAGGTTCTCCAGGAGTACCTTGAGGCTGAAGGGGAGCTTGTCGAAACCGGGCACCGTGTCGATGCGGAAGATCTCGTAGTCGGTGCTGCCGACCGTCAGGGTGCTCTTGGCACCGAAGCTGTTCACCGTGGACACGAATCCGTCTCCTTCTATTCGGATGGGAGCGACAGGCGCCTCCATCTTGCTCGCCGGTGCGGCCATGCGGCTAGCAAGGGGGACCTAACCAGTCTGCTCCGCGCTGGTCACCGGCGAAAGCCCGTGATTTATCTTGATGTCGAGATAAATCTATCACGCCGCCGCGGCGTCGTCGTGCGACGACGCGCGGGGATAGAGCGCGCGGACGACCAACCACGTCACAGCAATCAGGGGCGCGAACAACGGCAGCCCCATCACGAGCTTGAGGGTCCCGAGGGCGGTGACGTCGCCGGCCAGGTACAACGGGAACTGCACGATCAGCCGCGCGAAGAACAGCGCGGCCCAGGCGATGCCGAGCCAGAAGAACGCGCGTCGCTTGCGACGGTCCGCACGCCAGGCGGTGCCCTCCCCCATGAGGAAGCCGACCGCGAGACCGATGACGGACCAGCCGATGAGCGCCGAGACGAGGATCGCCGAGCCGTAGACCGCGTTCGTGATGAGGCCGGGGACGAAGTTGTCCTCGCCGCGCCCCGTCCACAGCGCCAGCCCCGCAGCGGCCACAGCCGCGATCAGCCCGCCGAGAGCGGCCGACGGCGGCGACTTCTGGACCAGCCGGACGACCGTGAACACGGCGGCCAGACCGACCGAGACTCCGAGAGGCAGCAGCAGGGGTTCGGGGCGGAGGGTGAACAGGATCACGAATGCGAGGCTCGGCAGCACCGACTCCAGGATCCCGCGCCAGCCGCCCATGGCCGACCAGACGACCTTGTGCGTGCTCGCACTCTCGGACGGGTCGAGCCCGGCCTTGCGCGCTGCCCCGCCGAGTGCTGCTCCGAGGATCTCCGACGCGCTCTGCGTGCGCGGCTCCTCGGCGTCCGGCGTGGTCACGCGGAGCCCGGCGTCGCCGGCATCTTCAGCGGGATGAGGTCGCGCGGCGGCATGGGCGCTCCCCCGCGGACGACGACGATCGAGCGGAAGAGGTCCTCGACCTTCGCCGCCGCCTCGGGGTCGGACGCCGCCGCCCCGCCGATCACGCCGCGGAGGAACCAGCGCGGACCGTCGATGCCGATGAAGCGCGCCAGACGCAGGCCGGAACCCTCGCTGGCCGTCGCGGGGACCTCGGCGAGCAGCTCCTTGCCGAGCGGCCCCTCCCGCTCCTCGACGCGACCGCCCTGCGCCTTCACCTGGTCGCGCAGCTGGACGCGCGTCTCGTCCCACAGACCGCCGCTCCGCGGAGCCGCGAACGGCTGCACCTGGAGCGACGACTCGGCGTAGTCGAGCCCGACCGCCACGATGCGCTTGCTCTGCTCCTCGACCTCGAGCCGCAGGTTCAGGCCCTCGCGCGGCAGGATCTTGATCCCGCCGAGGTCGATGTACGGGCGGACGGGGTTCGCCTCGGAGTCGTCGAACGGGCCCTCGGTGGCGCGGTTCTCGGGCGCCGACTTGGAAGGAGTGTCGTTGCTGTCGGTCATTTCGCCTGTCCTGCTTCGTTCTCGGGAGTCTGTGCCTGGTAGCCGGTCGAGCCGAATCCGCCGGCGCCGCGGACGCTGTCCGGAAGCTCGTCGACCGGGAGGAACCGGGCACGGGTGACGGGCATCACGATGAGCTGCGCGATGCGATCGCCGACGGCGACATCGTACGCGCTGTGGATGTCCGTGTTGATCAGACTGACCTTGATCTCGCCCCGGTAGCCGGCGTCGACGGTGCCGGGCGAGTTCACGATCGAGATGCCGTGCTTCGCCGCAAGACCGCTCCGGGGCACCACGAAGGCCGCATAGCCGTCCGGCAGCGCGATGCGCACGCCCGTGGGCACGAGCGCCCGCTCCCCCGGCTCCAACCGCACAGCCTCGGCGGCGACGAGATCGGCTCCGGCGTCGCCCGGATGCGCATAGCCGGGGACCACTGCGGCGATAATGGGGACATCAACGGAATCGGTCACCCCATGAGGCTAATGCAGAACCCCGCAACGGACGCACGTCCCCGCTACCACGAACGACTGGCCCCCAGCCTGTGGCTGCTGGTCACCATCGCCCTGGCGGGACCGATGGTGTCCCTGATCTTCGTGCCGGTCGGCTCGACCTTCGCGCTGCTCCTCGGTGCGGCGGTCTCGGCGCTCCTCGTGGTGGCTGCCCTCGCCCTCGCTCCGGTGGTGGCGGTGCAGGACGGCGTACTCCGCGCCGGGCCGGCTCACATCGACGCGCGCTATCTCGGCGAGCCGATGGCGTTGACCGGCGAGGACGCGCGCAGCGCCAGAGGACCTGAGCTGCCCGCACGCGGGTGGCACCTCATCCGCGGCGGCATCGATGGCGTCGTCGTGGTGCCGAACACCGACGAGGCCGACCCCGTCGTGGCCTGGACGATCTCGACCCGCACGCCCGACCGCCTCGCCGCGGCCATCCGCGCCGCACGGGGCTGAGCGCACCCGCAGACGACAGCGCGCCCCTGACCGGGATGGTCGGGGGCGCGTGGGGCGTCGCTCAGAGGGCTGCTCAGGCAGCGCACTCCTTGCAGATGGGGCCATCGGGTCCCTCGTGGTCGAGCTGCGAGCGGTGCTTCACGAGGAAGCAGCTCATGCAGGTGAACTCGTCCTGCTGCGCGGGCAGCACGACGACATCCAGCTCGAGGTCGGAGAGGTCCGCGCCAGGGAGGTCGAAGCTCGACGGGTTGTCGGAGTCCTCGTCTCCGGTCGTGCCGGACAGCTTGTCCGGCACACGCTCCTTGAGGGCTTCGATCGACTCGGAGTCGTCTTCACTCTTTCGGGGAGCGTCGTAATCGGTTGCCATGCGGTGAATCTCCACTTTCATGGTGCGAGTGGGCGGGTGCGCCGTCGGGTAATCGGCGGCCATAGTTTGCATGACCGGCGGGCGTTTCGCAAATGCCCTCCCATGCGACAGGGCAAACTCACGGCACGCCCGCCGTATTCCCCGTTCGGGCCCCGCCGGCGTGACACCATGAACGCACACCCATCAGAGGGGCATTCGCATGGAAAACGTCACCATCGTCGGCACAGAGGCAGGAGTGCTCGTCCTCGCTACCGAGGCGGGCGAGCGGTTCGCGCTGCCCATCGACGCCGTGCTGCAGCGGGAGATCCGCCGCGCGACGCGCCAGGCCGAACCGGCCGCCCAGAAGCTCGCCGCGAGTCCCCGCGACATCCAGGCACAGATCCGCGCCGGTCTCACCGCCGCGGAGGTCGCCGAGCTCCTCGGGATCAGCGTCGACGACGTCGCCCGATTCGAGGGCCCCGTCCTCGCCGAGCGCGAGCACATCATCGGCCAGGCCCTCGCCGTGCCCGTCCTCATCGGCAGCGAGGTCGAGCCGGACGCGCAGCCCACCTTCGGAGCTGCGGTCCGCGCGAAGCTCGCCGAGGTGGCCGCTTCGTCCGAACGCTGGGCCAGCTGGAAGGAGGAGTCCGGTTGGATCATCAAGCTGGAGTTCTCCGCCAACGACGTCGAGCATGACGCCCGCTGGAGCTTCGATCCGCGGCGCAGCGCCCTCTCCCCTCTGAACGCCGATGCCACGCAGCTTTCCCGCCAGGGCTCGCTCCCGGAGGGCCTCATCCCGCGCCTCAGGGCGGTGGAAGCCGACCGTGCCGCTTCCCCCTACAAGGACGACAGCCGCTTCGACTCCGGTGCCTTCGGTCCTCGTCTGGTCCCGGCTCCGGTCGCAGAGGCCGACGAGCCGACCCTGCCCGAGCGCTCGGCGCCGGCGGTCCAGGACGCCGCGATCAACCGCGCGCCCGACTCCGCCTCGACGAGTCCGGAGACCGCCGACCTCCTCGAAGCCCTGCGCCGCCGTCGCGGCCAGCGGGAGCCGTCGCCGATCGAGCACGAGATCGAGGAGACTCCGGAAGAGTCCGACCCCATCGCCCTGTTCGCCGCCCTGGAGGAGCCCGACGACGAGCCCGAGGCCCCCGAGCCCGCGCCGCGCCAGCCTGCTTCCGGGGACAGCGACGGCAGCGGGCGTCGACGCCGCCGGAACGCGATGCCATCGTGGGACGAGATCGTCTTCGGAGCGCGCACCGACGAGTGATCGGTCCCGGGTCGCGCCTCAGGAGGCGAACGACCCGAACCGCAGGAAGGGAACCCGCGTCTCATCCGGCGTGAGCGCCCCGTGCTGCCCCACCATGCCGCGATTACGCTGGTCGTCGGCCGTACCGTCGTAGAGCGCCCGGACTCCCGTGGCGATGGCCAAGACATCGCCGATGCGCTCCAGGACCTCGTCTCGCACGACCGGACCGAAGAGCCCGGCCTGCACCGCCTCCGCACGGGTGACGACATCCGCCGCGCCCTCGAGGTCACGGCGAAGGCGCGTCGCAACCAGAGCGGCATCGGCGTGCGGTTCACGGTAGAGGTGCAGCATGCGGGGCTCGCCGCCCACGTGACGGATACCCGCGAGATGCGACTCCTCGAGCACGACCTGGCGGTGGAACGGCACATCGACCATCCCGTGATCCGAGGTCACCACCACGCCGACCCGCGGGGGGACACGGAGCGACAACGCCCCGTCGATCCGCTCCAACGCGGCCACCCACTCGGCGGACGCGACACCGTGCTTGTGGCCCGCCTTGTCGACCTCGGGAAGGTAGCAGTACACCAGCGAGCCCGGATGCTCCGCAGCCAGCGTGTAGGCGACCTCGACCCGCTCCTCCGGCGTGGCGGCAGGCACGAAGGTCGCTCCCCGCAACGTCGCCCGCGTGAAGCCGCTGTGCGCGTAGGTCGCGAGTCCGACGGCGAACGTCTCCCGTCCGACCGACGCCGCGCGCTCGAACACGGTGGGCGTCCCCTGCCAGGTGAGGGGATCCAGGCCGTCCGTCTCCCACCCGCTGAGCTGGTTCACGAGCACGTCCCGTTCCGGATCCCTGACCCGGTACCCGACGAGGCCGTGCACCCCCGGCCAGGCCCCCGTGGTGAGACTGGTCAGCGCCGCAGCCGTCGTCGTCGGGAACACCGTCTGGGCGATGTCCTTCTTCGTCATGGAAGCGGTCAGCCACCGGGCATGACCGGCGTGGCCCCGGAGGCTGATCGCCCCGAGACCGTCGATCACCACGAGCACGGCCGAATCGGCGCGCGGCAGCGTGGCGGATTCGCCGCGGAGAGCGGCGCACAGGTCGTCCGCCACCCCGACGACGCTCCGGGCGCCGGGCGGCGCGGACGGTAGCATGAAGGACATCCGAGCCAGTCTGACACAGGCTCCCGTACGCCCTCAGGAAGTCCATGCCGAAAACCCCGCCGCCCGAGCCCGTCGAGGAACGCATCCAGGACATCGATCTCTCCCATGAGATGCAGGGCTCGTTCCTGGAGTACGCGTACTCCGTCATCTACTCGCGTGCGCTCCCCGATGCCAGAGACGGCCTCAAGCCGGTGCAGCGCCGGATCCTCTTCCAGATGGCCGAGATGGGGCTGCGGCCGGACCGCGGTCATGTGAAGAGCGCCCGGGTGGTCGGCGAGGTCATGGGAAAGCTGCACCCCCACGGCGACTCGGCCATCTACGACGCGCTCGTCCGCCTCGCGCAGGAGTGGGCCCTCCGGGTGCCGCTCGTCGACGGTCACGGCAACTTCGGCTCGTTGGACGACGGCCCCGCCGCCGCCCGGTACACCGAGGCGCGCCTCGCCGCGCCCGCACTGTCGCTCACCGAGAACCTCGACGAGGACGTCGTCGACTTCATCCCGAACTACGACGGCCAGTTCCAGCAGCCGGCCGTGCTGCCTGCGGCCTTCCCGAACCTGCTCGTCAACGGCGCCAGCGGTATCGCCGTCGGCATGGCGACCAACATGGCGCCGCACAACCTCATCGAGGTCGTCGCCGCGGCGACCCACCTCCTCGAGCACCCGGACGCCACCACCGAGGACCTCATGGAGTACGTCCCGGGCCCCGACTTCCCCTCGGGCGGGATCCTCATGGGGCTCGACGGCGTGAAGGACGCCTACACGACCGGTCGCGGCGCCCTCAAGGTCCGCGGACGCACGTCGATCGAGCCGTTGGGTCCCCGCCGCACGGGCATCATCGTCTCGGAGCTGCCGTACATGGTCGGCCCGGAGCGTCTCATCGAGAAGATCCGCGACGCGGTGCAGGCGAAGAAGCTCCAGGGCATCAGCGACGTCACCGACCTCACCGACCGCAACCACGGCTTGCGCGTCGCCATCGGGATCAAGACCGGATTCGACCCGAACGCCGTGCTGGAGCAGCTGTACCGGCTCACGCCGCTCGAGGACTCCTTCAGCATCAACAACGTCGCCCTCGTCGACGGCCAGCCCCGCACGCTCGGGCTCAAGGAGATGCTCAGCGTCTACGTCGGCCACCGCATCGAGGTCATCACCCGCCGCAGCCGCTATCGTCTCGCCCGTCGGGAGGAGCGCCTGCACCTGGTGGAGGGTCTGCTCATCGCGATCCTCGACATCGACGAGGTCATCCAGGTCATCCGATCCTCGGACGACACGGAGCAGGCCCGCACGCGGCTCCGCTCCGTGTTCGACCTCAGCGAGCCGCAGGCCGAGTACATCCTCGAGCTGCGTCTGCGCCGTCTGACGAAGTTCTCCCGCATAGAGCTCGAGGCGGAGCGGGACGCCCTCCTCGCGGAGATCGCGTCCCTGCGCGAGCTGCTCGCCAGCCCGGCGCTGCTGCGCGCGGCCGTCGCCCAGGAGCTGGACGCCGTCGCCGAGGCCTACGGCACGCCGCGCCGCACGCTGCTGATGAACGCCGCCCCGCCGAAGCCCCGCGCGACGAAGGGTGCCGTCGACCTGCAGATCGCCGACGCGCCGACCACCGTCGTCCTCTCGACCACGGGCCGCGCCGTTCGCGTGGACCTCGGCGAAGGGCAGGAGCTCACGGCTCCTGCCCGGCGCAGCAAGCACGACGCCATCGTCGCGACCGTCGAGACGACGGTCCGCGGTGAGGTCGGTGCCCTCACGAGCACGGGACGCGTCGTCCGCTTCTCCCCCGTCGACCTGCCCTCAGTGCCCGGCACGTCCGTGCAGCTCGCCGCAGGGACCCCGCTGCGCGACTACCTCGGGATCACGGCCAAGGGCGAGCGCATCCTCGGGTTCGTCCGTTTCGACAGCGAGACCCCCGTCGCGCTCGGCACCGCGCAGGGCATCGTGAAGCGGATCGTGCCGTCGACCCTGCCCGCGCGGCCCGACCTGGAGGTCATCGGCCTCAAGGCCGGCGACGCCGTGGTCGGTGCAGCCGACGCGGCGGATGACGCCGACCTCGTGTTCCTCACCACCGACGCGCAGCTCCTGCGGTTCTCGGCTTCGACGGTACGCCCCCAGGGGGCACCTGCGGGTGGCATGGCGGGCATCAAGCTCGGCTCCGGCGCCGCGGTCCTCTTCTTCGGCGCCGTCGCCCCGGACACCGACGCCGTGGTTGCCACGGTCTCCGGCGCGGAGAGCATCCTGCCCGGAACCGATCCCGGCCGTGCGAAGGTCTCGGCCTTCACGGAGTACCCGTCGAAGGGCCGCGCGACCGGTGGCGTCCGCGCCCACGCCTTCCTGAAGGGCGAGGACCGCCTCACCGTCGCCTGGGTCGGCCCGAACCCGGCACTGGCCGTCGACCCCACCGGCGCGGTGCGCAAGCTCCCGGACGTCGGGGCACGACGCGATGCCTCCGGCCAGCCGATCGACGGGGTCATCGGCAGCATCGGCCGCACGCTCGTCTGATCCGTTCCACGAAGAAGGGGACCCGGCCTCGCCGGATCCCCTTCGTCGTTGCGTTTTCCGTCAGGCGTCGATGGACTCGCGGGAGAGCTGGTCAGCGGAGTCGATGATGAACTCCCGCCGAGGGGCGACCTCGTTGCCCATGAGCAGTTCGAAGACCCGGCCCGCCGCCTCGGCGTCCTCCATCCGCACACGGCGGAGCAGCCGGCCGGAGCGGTCCATTGTCGTGTTCGCGAGCTGCTCGGCGTCCATCTCGCCGAGGCCCTTGTAGCGCTGGATCGGCTCATGCCAGCGCTTGCCGGCCTTGCGGAGCTTGGCGAGCAGCGCGTGCAACTCCTGCTCGCTGTACGTGTAGATGGTCTCGTTCGGCTTGGATCCCGGGTTGATGACGATGATCCGGTGCAGCGGCGGCACAGCCGCGAAGACCCGCCCGTGCTCGATGAGCGGTCGCATGTAGCGGAAGAACAGCGTGAGCAGGAGGGTGCGGATGTGCGCACCGTCGACGTCGGCGTCGCTCATGAGGATGATCTTCCCGTAGCGCGCGGCGTCGATGTCGAAGGTCCGACCGGAGCCGGCCCCGATCACCTGGATGATGGACGCGCATTCGGCGTTGGACAGCATGTCGCCGACCGATGCCTTCTGCACGTTGAGGATCTTCCCGCGGATCGGCAGCAGCGCCTGGAACTCGCTGTTGCGCGCGTTCTTCGCCGTGCCGAGGGCCGAGTCGCCCTCGACGATGAAGAGCTCGCTTCGCTCCACGTCGTTCGTCCGGCAGTCGACGAGCTTGGTCGGCAGGGTCGACGACTCGAGCGCGTTCTTCCGGCGCTGCGTCTCCTTGTGCGCCCGTGCCGACACGCGGGCCTTCATCTCGGAGACGATCTTGTCGAGCAGCTGCGTGGCCTGGCTCTTGTCGTCGCGTTTGGTCGAGGTGAACCGCTGCTGGAGGTCCTTCCGCATCACCTGGGCCACGATCTGGCGCACGGCGGGCGTGCCGAGCACCTCCTTCGTCTGACCCTCGAACTGCGGCTCCGGAACGTTGACCGTGAGGACCGCAGTGAGGCCGGCGAGGACGTCGTCCTTCTCGAGCTTGTCGTTGCCGACCTTGAGTCGGCGGGCGTTCTGCTCGACCTGGCTGCGGAGCACCTTCAACAGCTCCTGCTCGAAGCCCTGCTGATGCGTGCCGCCCTTCGGCGTGGAGATGATGTTCACGAAGGAGCGGATGCGGGTGTCGTAGCCGGTGCCCCAGCGCAGGGCGATGTCGACGGCGCAGACGCGCTCGACCTCGGTCGCCACCATGTGCCCGTCGGGCTGCAGGACCGGGACGGTCTCGGTGAACGTGCCCTCCCCCTGGATACGCCAGGTATCGGTCACCGGCGGGTCGACCGCGAGGTAGTCCACGAACTCGGAGATGCCGCCCTCGTAGAGGTACGAGGTCTCCACGGGGCCGGTCGGCGCCCCGTCCTCCCCCACCCCGGCGCTCGCGGTGCGCTCGTCGCGCACTACGATCTCGAGCCCGGGGACGAGGAAGGCCGTCTGACGCGCTCGCGTCTCGAGCTCGGCGAGCTGGAACGCGGCATCCTTGGTGAAGATCTGACGATCCGCCCAGTAGCGCACGCGGGTGCCGGTGACCCCGCGCGGCGCCTTGCCGATGACGCGCAGCTCGCTGTTCTCCTCGAACGGGGTGAAGGGCGCGTCGGGTCGCTTCTCCCCGGAGTCCTGGAAGATGCCGGGCTCGCCACGATGGAACGACATCGCGTAGGTCTTGCCGCCGCGGTCGACCTCGACGTCGAGGCGCTCGGACAGCGCGTTCACCACGGAAGCGCCGACGCCGTGGAGACCGCCGGACGCCGCATAGGAGCCGCCGCCGAACTTTCCTCCCGCGTGCAGCTTCGTGTAGACGACCTCGACACCGGTCAGACCGGTCCGGGGCTCGACGTCGACGGGGATGCCGCGACCACGGTCGTGCACCTCGACGCTGCCGTCGTCGTGGAGGATGACGTCGATCCGGGAGCCGTTGCCGGCGACCGCCTCGTCGACGGAGTTGTCGATGATCTCCCAGAGGCAGTGCATGAGCCCGGGCGAACCGTTCGAGCCGATGTACATGCCGGGGCGCTTGCGGACCGCTTCGAGTCCTTCGAGCACCTGGAGATGATGGGCGGAGTACTCGGCATTCACAATCTCCGAGTCTATTCGCGAGAGGGAGCCGCCCCTCGCAGACACTCCCCGGGGCGCCGCCATCGCGGGTGCGCGCGTACGCGCTGAGCGAAACACGCCGTCGACCGGGCATGCCCCCAGGTGCAGCGTGGTTGTATTGAGCACGACCAACAAGGACGCCGACACCCGAGGAGGCCCCGAGATGAATGCAACGACCGAACGTGAGACCTCCGCTGTCGAGTACCGCCTGACCGCGATGGACCGCTGCGACTCGTGTGGAGCGCAGGCCTACATCGCCGCCGAGGTCAACGGTTCCGAGCTGCTCTTCTGCGCCCACCACGGCCGCAAGTACGAAGAGAAGCTGCGCAGCGTGGCCACGAGCTGGCACGACGAGACCGCTCGTCTCATCGAGACGGTCTGATCAGCGCCTGACCCGGCCGAGCCGGTTCAGTCCACGACCCTCCGCCGAATCCGCGGACCGAGGCGGGTGAGGATCTCCTCGCCCACCGTATCGATCCGCTCGGCGAGGGTCGTTGCTGTCTCCTCCCCCTGTGCTCCGGGGCCGAAGAGCGTCACCTCGTCGCCGACCGCCATCTCCGGCCAGCCTTCGACCGTCATCGTGGCGACATCGATGGTCGAGACCGTACGCGAGCCGGCGGGGGTGCCCACCGTCATCCCGGTCAGTGTGGAGGGGACACCGTCCAGACTTCCGACGGCGACGATCGCGCTCTCGCCCTCCACCCGCACGACCGGCGCGACGAGACGCGCCGCAGGACGAACCCCGTCAAGCTCCGGACCGTCCGCCGAGCGGATGCCGTAGCAGAACGCGCCGATCCGCGACACGGTCCCGCGCAGCTCAGGTCGCCACCAGGACGCCGCCGAGGCCGTGAGGTGCAGGGACGCCGGCCGCGGCCCGGAGAGACCGACGACTCGGACGGCCTCGAGGAACAAGGCCTGCGCCGCGTCGTCCTCGGCGTCGCTCGCCTCGGCGATATGGCTCCAGACCCCGACGAGGGCGAGGGCGCCGGAGCGTTCGGCCTCCCGAGCCTCGGCGACCGCGGCCGCCCAATCCTCCGGCCGCACGCCGTTGCGGTGCAGCCCGGTGTCGATCTTGAGGTGTACCCGGGCGCGCGCACCGAGGATCTCCGCCCGGGCGATGATCCGTCGGAGATACTCGACCGTGCCGACGCCGAGCTCGATGTCCTGCAGGAGCGCCTCGTCGATCTCCTCATCGGTCGAGGTCGCCCAGGCGAACACCGTCACCTCGCCGCCCGCGATGCGCCGGACCTCGACGCCCCCGCGCACGTCGTAGCTGCCGAAAGAGGTCACTCCGGCCTCGAGGGCCGTCTCGACCGCCCAGCGGAGCCCGTGGCCGTAGGCGTCGTCCTTGAGGACCAGCATCAGCGCGGAGTCGCCCAGGCGGTCTCGGACCGCCGCGATGTTGCTGCGGAACACGGCGCTGTCCAGACGCAGTTCGGGGCGCATCGGGCCACCCATCATGCCTCCCATCCGCGCACGGAGTGCGCTCCGGGGACCGCGACGAGCTCCGCCGGGGTCATCCCGGTGAGCGTCGCCCAGCGTGCGATGGCGCCGGACGCGGGGCCGGCACCACCGAAGAAGGTGACCGCGTCGCCGACGTCCGCCGCGGTGTCCTGGAGATCGATGACGCAGACGTCCATCGCGACACGCCCGACGATGGGGTGCAGCGCGCCGTCGATCTCCACGTCGACCTGATTGCCGAGGCTTCGGACGACGCCCTGGGCGTAGCCGCCCGTCACCAGCGCGACGACGGTGTCCTCCGCCGCACGGAACGTGTAGCCGTAGGAGACGGCCTCCCCGGCCCGGAGACGCTTGGTGGACATGACGCGGCCGACGAGACGCATGACCGGAGCCGTCGCCGGGAGCCCCTCCGCGGACGGCAGCCCATAGAGGAGAAAGGGATCGAGGTCTGGCTCTCCGGTGGTGGTCGCGGTGATGCCTTCGAGACGGAGCGCCTCGACCTCTCCGGGAGAGTCCACGAGCACCTCTTCCGCCCCCGCGGCGGTCACCACCTGAGCGACGGCGAGCAACCCATGTCCCCACGCATCGCGCCGGAGGTCGGCCCGGCGGCCGCCCGCCCGGATCGCCGCCGACGCGCCGGCCGCGAGGGCCGAGCGCGAGATCATCGCCTGCGGAAGCGCACTCGAACTCGTGTCACACACGTCTTCCAGCCTAGCTTCCGTGCTCCCAGGAGCCTGGGGGCTCCCCGCGTAGACTGGGACGTCGATCCCTAGACCCGGAGCTTCATGTCACGCCTTTCTCTCGCGCCCCGCATCCGCTATCTCCTCGGCCGCGCCCGCCGCATCGACGTCGGTTCGGTGTTCGAACGGGCCAGGGAGGCCTCGGCCCAGCACCACCGCCCCGTTCCCACGATCGTCGCCGACATGCTCTGGTCGGCGGCTCGTCACAACGTGGGTTTCCAGGACTACATCGACTACGACTTCGCGATGCTCAACCGTGCCGAGCGCGAGACGTACATGACGCACCCCGTGTCCAACCAGCTCTCGCAGAAGTACGACCACCCCGACTTCCGCTGGATCTTCCAGGACAAGATCGAGTTCAACCGCAAGTTCTCCGCGCATCTGCACCGCGAGTGGATGGTGGTCGAGGAGGGGAACGCCGACGAGGTCCGTGCCCTGACGGAGCGCCTCGGCACGATCGTCACGAAGGAGCCGGTCGGTCAGGCCGGGACCGGTGTGCACCGGTATCACGCGGCCGACATCACGGACTGGACCGAGTTCCACCGCGGCCTCCTCGATCGCGGCGAGCTGCTGATCGAAGAGGTCATCCGTCAGCACGACGACCTGGCGGCCGTGTGCCCCGGGACCGTGAACACCACGCGCATCACCGCGTTCTTCGACGGCGAGAAGGCACACATCCTCGCGATGGCCCAGAAGTTCGGACGCGGCGCGGTCAGCGACCAGATGACCTTCGGCGGCTTCTACACGATGCTCGACGAGAACGGGCACGCGGTCGGGGCCGGCTACGACTCGCACGGCCACGTCCACGAGACGCACCCGGACTCCGGGTTCCGCATCGCCGACTTCCAGCTGCCCTACATGGACGAGGTGCGCGCGTTCATCGATCAGGTCGCCCGCGTCGTGCCGCAGGTGCAGTACGTCGGGTGGGACGTCGTCGTGACCCCGGACGGCCCCGTCCTCGTCGAGGGCAACTGGGGCGCGGGCGTGTACGAGAACAAGCCCAGCGTCACCGGCATCCGCACCGGCCACAAGCCGCGGTATCGCGAGGTCATCGGCTTCTGAGCCTGTCGGACCGTCGAACCGGCCCCTTGCGCGCGAACCGGCCCCTTGCGTTTGCACGCAAGGGGCCGGTTCGTTCGTAAAGGGGTGGTTCGACCTGCTCAGACCGCGCGGACGATGCCGAGCGGAGTGGACTCGAGACCCTGACCGAGCGGGTTGTCCCCGAGGATCTTCACCAGGCGCAGCTCCCCCGCCTTGTCCAGCGTGGAGCCGAGGATGTTGCCGCCGAGATCGTTGATGTCGACCACCGCCACCTCGGCCTGGCCACCGATCAGCGTCTTCAGGTGCGCCGCGACCCGGTCCGGGTCCTTCGGCCCGAGCACCACAGCCTCGTTGTACGGAGGGATGGTGTGCTTCGTCGGGCCATCGATCGCGCGGGCCTTGTCCCCCGCGATGCGGTAGAAATCGCCCTTGCGCCCGAACGCCTTGGTGACCGCCGAGACGGCCGCCGCGAAGAGGATGCGCGGCGTACCGCACTCGCGCAGCGCCATCTCCATCGTCTCCGGCATGCCGAGACCGATGCCGTACGGCGTGCGGGTGACGTACTTCGACAGGAACAGCGCGAGCTTGCGCGGCTTGATCTCGTCCAGGCGGTAGGACCGCCCCTGCGTGATCGCGACGATCTTCTCGGTCACGAAGAGCAGGTCGCCCGGCTGGACGGCGGCCTTCGCGTACTCCGTGATGATGGCGTCGAGATCGTCGTCCGGCATCACGACACGGGTGCGCAGCGGGATCCGCGCATAGCTCTTTCCGTCGACGCTCGTCTCGAGCGCCTTGCCCTCGTTCGCCTGCATCACTCGAGGTAGTCCCGCAGCGACTGCGAGCGGCTCGGGTGGCGCAGCTTGGCCATCGTCTTCGACTCGATCTGGCGGATGCGCTCACGTGTCACGCCGAACGTGTCACCGATCTGGTCGAGCGTCTTCGGCTGACCGTCGCCCAGGCCGAAGCGCATCCGGATCACTCCGGCCTCGCGCTCGGAGAGCGAGTCGAGGAGCTGCTCGAGCTGACGCTGCAGCATCGTGAAGCCCACGGCGTCGGCGGGAACCACTGCCTCGGTGTCCTCGATGAGGTCACCGAACTCGCTGTCGCCGTCTTCACCGAGCGGGGTGTGCAGGGAGATCGGCTCGCGGCCGTACTTCTGCACCTCCACGACCTTCTCCGGGGTCATGTCGAGCTCGCGGCTCAGCTCTTCCGGAGTAGGTTCGCGACCGAGGTCCTGCAGCATCTGCCGCTGCACGCGGGCGAGCTTGTTGATGACCTCGACCATGTGCACCGGAATGCGGATCGTGCGGGCCTGGTCCGCCATCGCACGGGTGATCGCCTGACGGATCCACCAGGTGGCGTAGGTCGAGAACTTGAAGCCCTTGGTGTAGTCGAACTTCTCGACCGCGCGGATCAGACCGAGGTTGCCCTCCTGGATCAGGTCCAGGAACTGCATCCCGCGGCCGGTGTACCGCTTGGCGAGCGAGACGACGAGTCGCAGGTTCGCGCCGAGCAGGTGGCTCTTGGCGCGCTGACCGTCACGGGCGACCCACTGCAGGTCGAGACCGAGCTGGCTCGTCTTCTCGGCGGGGGACATCGCGGAGAGCTTCTCCTCCGCGAAGAGACCCGCCTCGATGCGCATCGCGAGCTCGACCTCTTCGGCCGCGTTCAGCAGCGCGACCTTTCCGATCTGCTTCAGGTAGTCCTTGACCGGGTCGGCCGTGGCTCCGGTGATCTGAGTAGAGTAGACTGGGACCTCTTCGTCATCCTTGGAGGAGATGACGATCGCTCCGGTCGGCAGCGGCTCGGTGAAGGTCGGCTTCGCGTCGTCCTCCTCCTCGTCGCCAGCGGCGTCGTCGGTCGCAGCGGCGTCGTCCTCTTCGACGACGTCGTCGGCCTTCTTCTTCTTCGCGGGGGCACGCTTGGCCGCGGCGCGCTTGGGCGCGGGAGCCGCTTCGGTCGCTTCGACGTCCTCGACCTCGGGATCCGCGGTGATCTGATCGGCCTTCTTCGTCCGCGTGTTCTTCGTCGTGGCAGGAGTCACGTTTCGCCTTTCACGGGGCCGCTGGGAGACCCCGGGACATTTCGGACACTAGTAAGACCCTTGTCAAGTCCAGTGCTCGAAAACACCGATTGACAACGGGTCGGACTCCTAGTATCGCACACGTATGGCGATGAGGACGCATTCGCGCCCGATCCGTGCGGACGGATTCAGCCGCGCCCCGGCTTGTCCTCGTCGCCGGACGGACGCGAGGCGAGATAGCGCTCGAGCTCGGCCGCGAGTTCATCGGCACTGGGCAGGTCTCGTTCACTGAATCCGCCCTCGTCGTACGAGTCGTCCTCGGGGTCACGACCGGCCATGTAGGCGTCGTACCGCCGCTCGAGGTTGTGCACCATCTGCTGGAGTTCGTCGTTCGCGGCGACCTGCTCGTCCACGCGCGCGATGTAGTCCGCACGCCGCTCCTGCACCGCATCCAGCATGAGCACGAGACCGGTCGACGCCATGAGCTTCTCCGCCGCGGCACTGACCGCTTCCGGGTTCTCGGTCTCGGCGAGGTAGTGCGGCACGAGGAGGACGAAGCCGACGACGCGTTCCCCGCGCTCCGCGAAGCGGTACTCGAGCAGGTGACCCGCGGTAGCCGGGACCTGCGTGCGCGGACGCCACACGGAGTGCGACACCACGAGGTCGCGCCGGTTCCCGCTCACCGTCGTCCCGATGGGTCGCGTGTGCGGCACGGGCATCGCGATCGAGTGGACCCAGTGCAGTCCCGAGGCCTCGAACTCCGCAGCAAGATCCAGAACGGTCTCCGCGAAGGCGTTCCAGGCGAAGTCGGGCTCATACCCCGTGAGCAGCAGGAACGGGCGTCCCAGCGCATCCGTGGCGAGGGAGAGCTCGAGGCGGGGCGGGCGGAACTCGGCGAGGTGGTCCTGGTCGAACGAGATGACCGGGCGACGCGCGCGATAGTCGAGGAGCACATCGTTGTCGAAGATCGCGAGCGGCTGCGGCGACGTCGACTCCCGCAGGTGATCGATGAGCCCAGACACCGCACTGCCGGCGTCGGTGAAACCGGTGAGCAGCATCACGAGAGGCAGGCCGTGGGGCACCGCGGGGGCGTTCGCGACGCGTTCGTGGATCTCTCCGGAGAAGGGCATGTCTCCATGCTACGAGCCGCACCCGAAGCCGGGCTCTGACGTGTCTCGCTGAGAGCGAACACACCCCGGCCGCCGGACCGACGACCCCGGCGCGGAGATCCTAGGATGGAGAGCATGACGCTTCCCGTGCTCTCGCACACCACCGATCAGTTCCCCGGAAGCGCTGCCGATGCCGCAGTGCTCGTCGTCCCCGATCTCTCCGAGTCGGCCGAGTCGCTGGCAGCTCACCCCGGTCTCGCCGATGTCCTGGCGGGCATCGGCTTCACCGGCGCCGCCGGTGCCTTCGCTCGGGTGTACGCACCGGAGCTGACGACCCTCCCGTTCGCCGTCGTCGGCGTCGGTTCCACCGTCGACGACGCGTCCGTTCGGAGTGCAGCCGGCGTGGCGCTCCGCTCCCTGACCGGGTTCGACACGGTCGCGCTCGGCCTCGCCGCCGGGCTCGAGGAGCACGCGGGCGCCGCGGCGGAGGGCGCCGTTCTCGGCGGCTACCGCTTCGACGACTACCGCGCCGAGAACGGCAGGAAGAAGCGGGCGACGGCGGTCGTCGTCCACGCCCCGCTCGACGACGAGACGATCGCCCGCGCCCACGCCACCGGCGAGGCTGTCGCCCTCATCAAAGACCTCGTGAACGTACCCGCCGAGTGGCAGAGCCCCGCGCAGCTCGCGCAGAGCGCCGCCGACAGCGTCGCGGACCTGGATGTCACCGTGGAGATCCTCGACGAGACCGCTCTCGCGGAACAGGGCTTCGGCGGCATCCTCGGCGTCGGCCAGGGATCCGACCGTCCGCCGCGCCTCGTCCGCCTCGACTACGCGCCGGCGGACGCGCAGCGCCACATCGCCCTCGTCGGCAAGGGGATCACGTTCGACACCGGTGGGCTCTCCCTGAAGCCGGCCGCGTCGATGGTCGGCATGAAGTTCGACATGGCGGGTGCCGCGACCTCCCTCGCCGCGCTCCGCGCCATCGCCGCCCTGCGGCTTCCCGTGCACGTGACCGCCTGGCTCTGCATCACCGACAACATGCCGTCCGGCCGCGCCCTGCGCCCCGGCGACGTCATCCGCATCCTCGACGGCACCACCGTCGAGGTGCTGAACACCGACGCCGAGGGGCGCCTCGTCCTCGCCGACGGGCTCGTCGCGGCGAGCCGGGAGAACCCCGACGTCATCATCGACGTCGCGACCCTGACCGGCGCGATCGTCGCGGCCCTCGGCCACCGCCATACCGGCGTCTTCGGCGACGACGAGACGGTCGCGGAGTTCCTCGCCGCCGCCGCGCGCACGGGAGAGCCGGCGTGGCACATGCCCCTGCCCGCCTACATGGAGGAGACGCTCGACTCCCCCATCGCCGACATGATCAACGCCAACATGGGAGATCGGATGGGCGGCGCGTCCTTCGCCGGTCTCTTCCTGCGGCGCTTCGTCGGACGCACCTCGGAGGAGGACGACGCGCCGCGCATCCCCTGGGTGCACCTGGACATCGCGGGCTCCGGTGAACACGCGGGCGCCCCCTACGGCTTCACCGAGAAGGGCCCCACGGGGGCGATGGTCCGATCGATCATCGCCTTCGCCGAAGCAGCATCCCACCCGGAGGCATGACACCCATGACAACCCACACCTTCGACATCGTCGTCCTGGGCGGCGGCAGCGGCGGGTACGCCGCGGCACTGCGAGCCAGCGAGCTCGGCAAGTCCGTCGCACTGATCGAGAAGGACAAGGTGGGAGGCACGTGCCTCCACCGCGGGTGCATCCCGACCAAGGCGCTGCTGCACGCCGCCGAGGTGGCGGATCACGTGCGTGACGCCTCCTCCGTGGGCGTCACGGCCTCGTTCGGCGGGATCGACCCCGCGGGCGTGCGCACGTACCGCGAGGGCATCGTCGCCAAGAAGTACAAAGGCCTCGAGGGGCTCGTGAAGGCGCGCGGGATCACGACGGTCACCGGGCTCGGCCGCCTGAACGCAGACCGGAGCGTCAGCGTGGGCGACGACGTCTACGTGGGTACGGACGTGATCCTCGCCACGGGCTCCTACAGCCGCTCGCTGCCCGGGCTGGAGATCGGCGGACGCATCCTGACCAGCGAGCAGGCACTCGCCCTGGACGTCATCCCCGAGCGCGTGCTCATCCTGGGCGGCGGCGTGATCGGCGTCGAGTTCGCGAGCGTGTGGCGCTCCTTCGGTGCCGAGGTGACGATCGTGGAGGCGCTGCCCCACCTCGTCCCGAACGAGGACATCGCGATGAGCAAGGGCCTCGAGCGCGCCTTCCGCCGGCGTGGCATCCAGTACTCGCTCGGCGTGCGCTTCCAGACAGCCACCCAGGACGACTCGTCCGTGACCCTCACTCTGGAGGACGGCACGGAGTTCACCGCCGACTACCTCCTCGTCGCCGTCGGCCGCGGCCCCGCCACCGCCGACCTGGGCTTCGAGGAAGCCGGAGTGCGCCTGGACCGCGGGTTCGTGACGGTCGACAACGACCTCCGGACCGATGTCCCCGGCGTGTGGGCGGTCGGCGACATCGTCCCCGGTCTGCAGCTCGCCCACCGCGGGTTCCAGCAGGGGATCGCGGTCGCTGAGCGCATCGCGGGCCTCTCCCCCGTGAACGTGCCTGACGTGCAGATCCCGAAGGTCACCTACTCCAGCCCCGAGGTCGCCTCCGTCGGTCTCACGGAGGAGGCGGCAGTCGCCGCGCACGGTGCCGATGCCGTCCACTCCTACGAGTACAACCTCGCCGGGAACGGGAAGAGCGAGATCATCGGCACGGGCGGCCTCGTCAAGGTCGTCCGTCTCAAGGACGGTCCCGTCCTCGGTGTGCATCTCCTCGGCGACCGCGTCGGCGAACTCATCACCGAGGGGCAGCTCGCGGTCGCGTGGGAAGCCCACCCGGAGGACATCGCGCCGCTCATCCACGCCCACCCGACCCAGAGCGAGGCCCTCGGAGAAGCCTTCCTCGCGCTGGCCGGAAAGCCCCTGCACGCCCTCTGAGCACCAACCGGTGCCCGAGTCACTAAGCTAGACAAGCGTCATACAACTTCTGAAGGAGACTCAGTCATGAGCACATCCGTGGTCCTCCCCGCTCTCGGTGAGAGCGTCACAGAGGGTACGGTCACCCGCTGGCTCAAGCAGGTGGGAGACACCGTCCAGGCGGACGAGGGCCTGCTCGAGATCTCGACCGACAAGGTCGACACCGAGATCCCCTCCCCCGTCACCGGCGTCATCGAGGAGATCCTCGTCGCCGAGGACGAGACCGTCGAGGTCGGTGCTCTGCTGGCCCGCATCGGTGACGGCAGCGGCGCGGCCCCTGCCGACGATGCCCCTGCTGCCGCCGAGGCCGCTCCGGCCGAAGCCGCCGCCCCCGCCGCTCCGGAGCCCGAGGCGGCTCCCGCAGCGGAGCAGCAGGCTCCCGCCGAGTCCGCTCCCGCTGAGGCCGCCCCTGCGGCTCCGTCCGGCGACGCCACCGACATCGTGCTCCCTGAGCTCGGCGAGAGCGTCACCGAGGGCACGGTCACCCGCTGGCTCAAGCAGGTCGGCGACTCGGTCGAGGTCGACGAGGCGCTCCTCGAGATCTCCACCGACAAGGTCGACACCGAGATCCCGTCGCCGGTCGCCGGCGTGCTGCAGGAGATCGTCGCCGGCGAGGACGAGACCGTCGAGGTCGGCGCCGTGCTGGCGCGCGTCGGTTCCGGTGCTGCGCCCGCCGCTCAGCCCGAGGCTCCCGCCGCTCCCGCTCCGCAGGCCGAGGCTCCCGCCGCTCCCGCTCCGCAGGGCGAGGCTCCCGCCGCTCCCGCTCCGCAGGCCGAGGCTCCGGCACAGCCCGCTGCTCCGGCACAGCCCGCAGCTCCGGCCCAGCCCGCTCAGGCCGAGGCTCCGAAGCTGTCGTTGCCGACCGAGAGCGACAACCTGTACGTGACCCCGCTCGTCCGCCGTCTGGCTGCGCAGCAGGGTGTCGACCTTGCCACGGTCAAGGGCACCGGTGTCGGAGGCCGTATCCGCAAGGAGGACGTCCTCAAGGCCGCCGAGACGGCGACGGCCGCACCGGCAGCTGCCGCGGCGCCCGCTCCGGCACCGCTCGAGGTGTCGCCGCTGCGTGGGACCACTCAGCCGATGTCGCGCCTGCGCAAGGTCCTCGCCAAGCGCGCGGTGGAGTCGATGCAGCAGACCGCTCAGCTCACCACTGTGGTCGAGGTCGACGTCACTGCTCTCGCGGAGTACCGCGACAGCGTCAAGGCGTCCTTCCTCGAGAAGACGGGCGACAAGCTCTCCTTCCTGCCGTTCTTCGCGCTGGCGGCGGCGGAGGCCCTGCAGGCCTTCCCGATCATCAACGCGACGGTCGACGGCGAGCAGATCGTCTACCCGGCCTCCGAGAACGTCTCGATCGCGGTCGACACCGAGCGCGGCCTGCTCACGCCGGTGCTCCGCGACGCGGCGTCGAAGAACATCGCCGAGATCGCCCACGAGATCGCCGATCTCGCGGCGCGCACGCGTGACAACAAGCTGAAGCCCGATGAGCTCGCGGGCGGCACGTTCACGCTGACCAACACCGGCTCGCGCGGCGCGCTGTTCGACACGCCTGTCGTGTTCCTGCCGCAGTCGGCGATCCTCGGCACGGGCACGGTCGTCAAGCGCCCTGGTCTGGTCAAGGTCGGCGGCACGGACGCGATCGCGGTGCGCTCCTATGTGTACCTGGCCCTGTCGTACGACCACCGCATCATCGACGGCGCCGACGCAGCCCGCTTCCTCGGCGCTGTCAAGGCGCGCCTGGAGGCCGCGCAGTTCAGCGGTCAGCTCGGCGCCTGACTCGACGGCTTCGCCTCATCTCGGCTGGTCCGCGACGCGATATGCGTCGCGGACCAGCCATTTTTCTTCCATACGCGCGAGAACAAGAGTGATCGCACCCTCCGTCCCGTCTTCTACAGCGGACGATGACGGCACTTCGAGCACGGCGATGTCTCCATAGCGATCGATGAGAGCGGCATCCTGGACGCCGGCGGCTCCGGCCACGAGCGGGATGACCTCCGACGGGCTCGCCGCGACCGCGGAACCGCACACCCGGTCCTCCTGAGCTTCGCACTCCTCGATCTGCGCCACGAGCCCCGGCAGGGCGAGTACCGGATCATCGCCCGTCGGCGCCACCGTCGTGCGCGCCGAGGGAGCCGGCGACCGCGACTCTTCGTCCTCAGAGTCGGCTCCCGCACGATGAGACGAGGCGGAGGGCCTGCTCCCCGGGGACCCGACCGCCGGATCATCTCGCTCGCTCGGCCACAGCAAGCCGATAAGCAGCACCACCACCGCACCGGCACCGGCCACGGCGAGAACCCGTGTCCGTCGGGATCCGGTCCCCCACTCCCGTGCGGGCCGGCGCGGCCGATCGGCCTGCTGGCCGATGAGGGCTCGCGTCCTGTCGACGAGGCGGTCGCGCAGAACGAGAAGGTCGGCCGCCATCCGCGTCGAGCGCGGTCCGCCCGGTCTTTCCACCCGCGCCCGGCGGTGCCGCAGCCGCGCACGGGCAACCGGCTCGACCCTGACACCCCGCAACGCCCCGGCAACACCCGTCTCCGCGGGAGGGGCTGCCCGGTCTTCGGCTGCCTCTTCCAAAGGTCGCGGCGCCGCCATCTCCAGGAGGTCGCTCTCCGCCTCCTCGAGCAGCCGCCGCGGCACCCTGCGCTGTGCCGCGGCCGTGCCGATTCGACCCCGGGCGCGGTCGAGAGCCCGGGCCAGCATCTTGTCCGTACACTCCGCGCACAGCCGGTCCATGATCTCGGAGACGGCAGACACCGCCTCCTGGCCGGGCCCGACCACGAAGAGGGGCCGGCCGCCCTCGGTGAGCCACCATGTTCCCTCCGCCTCGACAGCAGCCGCCGGGCCCAACTCCGCCAGTCCGCGCAGCAGACTCACGACCACCGTGCCGATCTCCCCGGGCGGCAGCCCGCCCCGTGTCCGGAGCCGTCGGTCCAGGTACGACTCCAGGCGCTCCGTGCACCAGGGAAGCAACACGTCATGCCCGTCCATCCGTCGGGCGATGTCGACCGGGGCGGCCACGTGCTGAGAGCCCGCGTACCGCCAGCCCGCCCAGCCGGCGAAGCTCTCGGCGTCGGCGCGCACGAGCGGTCCCTCCGGTGAGGTCACGAGCGCACCGAGGAAGGGCCCTTCGGAGGGATCGAAGAGACGGATCGTCCGGTGCGCTTGTGCGAGCACAGCCGGTTCCTGCAACGGAGTCTCACGCGCTGGTGTCATGTGGTCCATCCCACCCTTTCCGCCGGACCCGCCGTGCCGGTTCGGTGCCGCCGGGATGGGATCCGGTCGCGGTCCGAATTGTGCAGGAACGGTCACCCTCTGCTCTCCGCTGCACGCGAACGGCGGCATCGCAAGGCGCTCGGACTCGGTAGGCTGGTCTCCATGGCAAAGCGTGCTCCCGAACCCGAGAAGCGTCCTGGGTTCTTCTCCCAGATCAAGTCCCTCTTCCGGTTCACGCGCGAGGCCTACCCCTGGCTCCCCTGGGCGCAGGCCGCGATCCTCATCGGCGGCGTGCTGCTCGGTCTCCTGGCCGGCTACCTGATCCCGCCGTTCCAGGTGTGGACGCTCGTCCTCTGGGCGATCACCGGTCTCATGCTCGGTGTGCTCGGCGCCCTCTTCCTCATGACCCGGCTCTCGACGTCGGCCATGTACACGAAGATCGACGGCATGCCCGGTGCGACGGGTCACGTGCTCAGCACCAGCCTCGGCCGCCGGTGGCAGGCCTCCGAGACCCCGGTGGGCATCAACCCGAAGACGCAGGAGGCCGTGTACCGGACGGTCGGCCGTGGCGGCATCGTCGTCGTCGGCGAGGGCGCCCGCGGACGTCTCACGCGACTGGTGAACGAGGAGCGCAGCCGGGCGCAGCGCGTCGCCCACGGCGTGCCGATCACGGTGCTCTACGTCGGGCACGGTGAGGACGAGGTGCCGATCGCAGACCTCGCGAAGACCATCAAGAAGCTTCCGAAGGCCATCGACAAGGCCACGATGGCGGCCGTCATCCGCCGCATCGACTCGGTGTCGCAGTCGCTGTCGTCGCTTCCCATCCCGAAGGGGATCGACCCGACGAAGGTGCGGGCGCAGCGTCCGCGCTGACCCGCTCTCCGGAATCGCGAAGCGCGGCCGTCCTCACCGAGGGCGGCCGCGCTTCTCTCATTCCGAGAGCGGCTGCTTGGGGAGGCGGCGCACCTTCGCCCGCCGGCGACGACGCTCGGGGATCATCGAGCGCATCTCATCGAGCTTGCCGAAGCAGAACAGGCGGTCGTCGGGTTCGAGGACCACGTGCTTGCGCGGGTTCGGGATCACGCTCACCCCGCGGTGCAGCGTGAGCACTGTGATGTCGCGTTCCCACAGGCCCGCCTCTCCCAGCGTCTTGCCGACGAGATCCGCGGCGCCGTGGACCATGAGCTCGGCCACGCCGTATCCGGTGGAGACCGTGAGGCGCTGCCGCACGTCGATCTCCGGGAAGGCCACCTGACCGGCGATGTAGTCGATGATGGCGCCCGCGACGTCGAGCTTGGTCGCGGTCTCGATGCCCTGCAGGCCCGGAGAGGAGTTGACCTCCATCACCAGGGGTCCCTCGTCACCCTCCAGCATGTCCACGCCGGCGACGCGGAGCCCCATGATCTGGGCCGACCGCACGGCGGCCCGCTCGTAGACCGGGTCGAGTTCGATCGCCTCGACCGAGCCGCCACGGTGCACGTTCGAGCGGAACTCGTCTCCGGCCGCCGAGCGCCGCATCGCCGCGACCACGCGGTCCCCGACGACGAGCGCGCGGATGTCGCGCCCCCGGCTCTCGGCGATGAACTTCTGGATGAGCACGTTCTGCTTGGTGGAGTGCAGCGTCTCGATGATGGCCTCGGCCACCTTCACCTGAGGCGCGAGGATGACGCCGATGCCCTGGGTGCCCTCGAGCAGCTTGATCACCACGGGAGCGCCGCCGACGCGCTCGATCGCCGGTCGCACGTCGGCGCGGTTGCGCACGAAGGCGGTCGGCGGCATCGCGATGTTGTGCCGGGAGAGGATCTGGTTCGCCCGGAGCTTGTCGCGCGCGCTGGAGATGCCGTTCGCCGTGTTCGGGGTGTAGACGTCCATCTGCTCGAACTGCCGTACCACGGCGGTGCCGAAGTACGTGATCGAGTTGCCGATGCGGGGCAGGATCGCGTCGTAGTCGCTGAGCTGCCGGCCCCGGTAGTGCAGGTCGGGCTCGTCGGAGGTCAGATCGATCGCGAAGCGCAGCGTGTTGAGCACCTTCACGTTGTGGCCACGCTGCAGTGCGGCCGCGCGGAGGCGTTGGGTGGAGTACGCCTGCGGCGCACGGGACAGCACTGCGATCTTCACGGGGGATTTCCTGCCAGGATGTATCAGGTGAGTAGGTCTACCCATTCAAACACCCTTACGGGGTGGCGCGAGTGGGTGAGCCTGCCCGATCTCGGCGTCGACTGGATCAAGGCCAAGATCGACACCGGCGCCCGCACCTCGTCCCTGCATGCATTCGACATCCAGGAGTTCGAGCGCGACGGCGAGGCCTGGGTGCGTTTCCGCGTGAAGCCCTGGCAGGACAGCCAGGAAGACGCTGTCGTGGTGGAGTCCCCCATCCACGACCGCCGGGCCGTCCGGAGCTCGTCCGGGCACGCGCAGGAGCGTCTCGTCGTGCAGCTGATGATCCGGCTCGTTGACCGCGAGGTGATGGCCGAGGTGACCCTGAGCAACCGGGACGAGATGGGTTTCCGCATGCTGATCGGCCGCGAAGCGCTGCGCCGCGGCTACGTCGTGGATCCGGCGCGCTCCTTCCTCGGCGGCCGTGCACCCCGTGAGGCACGCCGGCGCAACCGCGGCCGCGCCTGAGCGTCAGGCGCGGATGAGGACCGTTCCCACGGCCTTGTCGTGCAGACCGCGCTGATCCGGATCCCACACCACGGCCGGGATCACGATCAGGAGCAGCAGCGTGCGCACGATCGGGCGCCACAGACCGATCCATCCGCCGTCGAGACGGACGACGCGCATGCCGAGGATGCGGTGCCCGGGGCTGCCGCCCGCGGTCGGGATGAAGAGGATCTGCACGACGCCGAAGATGAGCAGCGTGGCGAACGGGTCGTACTGGAAGAACGCGACGGAGAGGATGACGGCTGCCGTCCAGTCGATCGCGAGGGCGCCGATCCGGCGTCCGGGGCGGCCGATGCTCCCCGGTCCGGACTCCGGGAGTCCGAGTCGCTCACCGGGGTACGTGTTCACAGCATCCGTCACCCCTCCAGCCTACCGAGGCTGTGGATGCCCTCCGATCCTGCTCACGCTGTAACACGGACGAAACAAAGCGGATACCGTGGAGAAATCCCCCGTCCGTACTGTGCAAAGTGGCCCCGAAGCCATCGATCCGCATCACAGGAGTCGTACATGTTCAAAGATTCGTCCGAGGTACTGGCCTACATCAAGGAGAACGACGTCAAATTCCTTGACATCCGTTTCACCGACCTCCCTGGTGTGCAGCAGCACTTCAACATCCCTGCGGCGACGGTCGACGAGGCCTTCTTCACGGACGGACAGCTGTTCGACGGCTCCTCCATCCGGGGCTTCGCCAGCATCCACGAGTCGGACATGCAGCTCATCCCCGATGTGACGACGGCGTACATCGACCCCTTCCGCGAGGCGAGCACCCTCGTGATGATCTTCGACATCTACAACCCGCGCACCGGCGAGATCTACTCGAAGGACCCGCGTCAGGTCGCGAAGAAGGCGGAGAAGTACCTCACCTCCACCGGCATCGCCGACACCGCGTTCTTCGCCCCCGAGGCCGAGTTCTACATCTTCGACGACGTGCGCTACTCCGTGACCGCCGGCGAGAGCTTCTACAAGGTCGACTCCGAGGAGGCCGCGTGGAACACCGGCCGCGAGGAGGAGGGCGGAAACCTCGCCAACAAGACCCCCTACAAGGGCGGCTACTTCCCCGTCAGCCCGGTCGACAAGACGGCCGACCTGCGCGACGACATCACCCTCAAGCTCATCGATGCGGGCTTCATCCTCGAGCGCTCCCACCACGAGGTGGGCACGGCCGGCCAGCAGGAGATCAACTACCGCTTCGACACCATGGTGCACGCGGCCGACGACATCCTGAAGTTCAAGTACATCGTCAAGAACACCGCCGAGGAGTGGGGCAAGGTCGCCACCTTCATGCCGAAGCCGCTGTACGGCGACAACGGCTCGGGTATGCACACCCACCAGTCGCTGTGGAACGACGGCAAGCCGCTGTTCTACGACGAGGCCGGATACGGTCAGCTCAGCGACATCGCGCGGTGGTACATCGGCGGCATCCTGGCGCACGCGCCGGCACTGCTCGCCTTCACCAACCCGACGCTGAACAGCTACCACCGTCTGGTCAAGGGCTTCGAGGCTCCGGTCAACCTGGTCTACTCGGCCGGCAACCGCTCCGCCGCGATCCGCATCCCGATCACGGGCTCGAACCCGAAGGCCAAGCGCATTGAGTTCCGCGCCCCCGACGCCTCGGGCAACCCGTACCTCGCCTTCGCCGCGCAGCTCATGGCGGGCCTCGACGGCATCAAGAACCGCATCGAGCCGCACGAGCCCGTCGACAAGGACCTCTACGAGCTTCCGCCCGAGGAGGCCAAGAACATCCCGCAGGTGCCGAACTCCCTGCTGGACTCGCTCGAGGCGCTCCGCGCCGACCATCAGTTCCTCCTCGAGGGCGGCGTGTTCACCGAGGAGCTCATCGAGACCTGGATCTCCTACAAGTACGAGAACGAGATCCTGCCGATCGCTCAGCGCCCGCACCCGTTCGAGTACGAGCTGTACTTCGGAGTCTGAGCCGACCGCGGATCGCGACAGAGCCCGTCCCCATCTGGGGGCGGGCTCTTTCGCCGTCCGGGGCCGGGAGATGACGGCAGCCCTACCCCTCCGTACTCGTTCGAGGTGATTTCATTCACGAATCCAGACATATCGCTGTCTTCTGACCCTGTCTTCACCTATGCTCGATCCCGCAGCCGGGGGGCTCGCAGGAAGAGGGCGGCATGTCGCAGGACTATGAGGTCGACACGGACGTGTTGCGGGCAATGGCGGCGAAGACGCGACGCATCATCGCCGACGTCGGGTCGACCGACCTCGCCCCGCCGACGAGCGCCGGCCACGAGTGGGTGGTCGCAGCCTCTGAGCGGTTCGCCGAAGCCTGGTCTGCGGGCCTCGCAGCCCGGGTGACGGACTCCGACGATTTCACCGAGCGTTTGGCGACGACGGCCCGGGTCTTCGACGAGGGGACGGATGCCGCGAAGGCCGAGGTCGACGCGATGATCTGGGAAGAGTGATGGAGCTCGGGCAGACCCGCTCCGCCGCCGCGCTCATTCCCGGCTCCCCCGGCGAGGTCAGGGCGACGGCCGAGGCATGGAAGGCACGCGGCGTGGCTGCGGCACGGGTGCGCGACCAGCTCGCGACGCTCGACGATGAGGGCACCTGGACGGGCGAGGCCTACGACGCGTACCTGACGCGCTTCGATCGTCAGCTGCTGCACTGGTCGAACGCGGGCGACGGGCTCCGCGAGGGCGCTCACGCCCTGTTCACCTGGGCGGATGCGCTGGAGTGGGCGCAGGAGGAGGCCGCGCGCGCCATCAACCTGTGGGACGAGGCCGAGCAGCAGGCCGCCACGGCACTGGCCGCGCACCGCGCTTACGTCCGCGAGCTTCGGGTCGGGCAGGGCCTACGGCACCCGGAGGTGGAGGTGCCGTTCGTCGACCCGTCCGGTGCGGCGCATGAACAGGCCAGAGAGGTGCTGTTCAACGCCCGGGCGACGCTGGAGGTCTTCGCCCGGGACTGCGCAGTCCGATTGGACCAGGCTGCAGAGGCCGCGCGCATGCCGCTCACCGAGGCTGAGGTCGCAACCGCAGCCCAGCATGCCGTCACCGAGGTGGTGTTCACTCTCGCTGTCGTGCAGCCGTTCCAGGCCACGATGGACATGCTCGCCGTCTCCGCACAGACGCTGTGGGAGCACCCGGACATCATCCTCGAACTCCTCGGCGGAGCCGCCCTGGTCATCGGCGGCGGGGCCATGATGGGCGGCGGCGGAGCGGTCGCCGTAACCGGCGTCGGCGCCGTCCCTGGGGGTGGTCTGGCCTGGGCTGGCGCCGGCGTAGCCGCGGCCGGCCTGACCGCAGCCGGACACGCTGCCGGCAGGTGGGCGAACGAGTCCGCTCAGAATCCTCCTGAGCGCCCCGCCCCACACCCCACGCACGGCGGACGGAACGTGCTCGGCCAGTACAACGGCGACGGCAAACGCCCCTGGGTCGACACAGAAAAGACCGGACTCGATCGTGTCGCCGAGGACACCGGCAAGGATGTTATCCGCAACAAGATCCGCGCGACCATCCAGGGGTATCACCACAATCCCCAAGCGACCTCAGACCAAGTTCGCTATTACGATGGCTTCATCGAGAACGCCGACGGGACGTACACCGGCATCGAGATCAAGGGCGGCACGGGCAGCCGCGATGCAGCCCAACGTGGCTTCGATGCCACCGTGAGCCCCGAACGACCAGCGACCGCCACCCTGAATGGGGAGAGAATCACAATCACTCGAGTAATTCTGGAGACCGTGAATTGAGTCAACCGACACATATCCGTCAGATCAATGACGATACTCGCGGCGCACTGGTCGATTACTTCCGGCCGTACCAGGAACAGATCCAGTTCTCGCTGCGTCAGCTCAACGGGTCCTCAACATGGGCATGGAGCCTGTGGCGCGCCCCGGAGGGCGCGGACCTCCTGGACAGCATCCCCTTCAGCGAGGAGTACATCCAGTGTGCCGGGACAGCAGAAGCCCTCACGATCGAGGTCCGTTATGTCGATCCGGACGGCACCGCGCATCAGTATGTCGTCGGGCGTCCGGGCGCGGACATGTCCGGCGAGCCCACCGAGGTCATCCACTGGGATGACGGACGGTACTCCACCACCGTGCATCCCAACGAGGTGTTCACAGCAGACGAAGCCGCGGTGATCTTCTATACCTACTTCCTCACCGACAAAGTCGCCCAGCCCTATACGCTCCGCGAGATCGATATGAGCGTCCCCGTCCCCACCGAGGACGAGGCGCCGTGAGAGCTGCGGTCCCTCACGCCGCCATCGACGACACCGTCCCGCGTCTCGCCCTCACCGTTTGGCAATTCGAGGACGAACTCGATGGCGGGGACGGACGAGACTACGGGGGCAAATACGCAACGTTCAAGAGAACAAGCCGTGGGTCGACAAGGAGAAGATCGAAGTGAGGTACGTTCCTTGACCCTTTATGGGCCCTTCGCGAAGACAACCCCGCGAGGGATGACCGGATGGATCAGCGACCGTCGCCGGCCCATCCCGGATCATCTGCGCATGATGCTCGGGCACCTCGACGGGCAAGAAAAGTTCACTTACGTAATCTGGCGAGCCCCGAACCCCGAGAGCATCATCGTCACTCCGCAAGATGGCGGAGACGGGTTCATGCAGGCGGCGGGTTCAGCCGATCAGGTGACCGTGGAGGTCCGGTTGGCAGGGCCTGACGGTGAGACCCGCCTGTACACGGTAGGGCGTCCCGAGCCTGCCGACGAGACGACGCTGATCCCCATCAGTCAGACCCGTGCGGTGCGCGTGTTCTCGAACGAGGTGTTCACCGCTGACGAGGCCGCGGTCATTTTCTACACGTACTACCTCACCGACGCCGTCGCTCAGCCGTACGTCCTCCGCGAGCTCGACCTCAGCCAGGAGCTGTCGGAGCAACGATGAGAATAGCGGTCCACCACGACGCCATTAGCGACACGGTTGCGCGTCTCGCCCTCACCGTCCGGCAGTTCCAGGAGCAGCTCGACACCCTCGACGCGGAGGCCGCTCGACTTCGATCCTCATGGTCCGGTGAGGCGCAGGCGGCATACGACCGCGCCCACCACGACTGGGACACCGCCATCCGCCGTATGAAGGCCGCCCTCGCCGAAGCCAACCGACGACTCATCACCGCCAACGCCATCTCCAGGGAGACCGCCAGCACCGCCGCCCGCCTCTGGCGGTAAGGGTGCTTTGGGCATGGCCCGCGTCAGGGCTCGTCGGCGACGATCTCGGCCTTGAACCCCGCGGAGTTCTCCAGCCATCCGGCGTAGTGATCCGGCCCACCGGCGTGCGGGTAGCGCTCCGCGTACAAAGGCCGCCAGCCGTGCTCGGGTGCCGCCGCGATGATCGCGTCCACTCGGCTCGGCGGGCCTGCCGCAAACGCGAGGTGGTTCACGCCAGGGGCGCGACGATCGTGTTCACTGCCGCTGAGGTTCGGGGATGTCGTGAGGGTGACATACGCGCCACCCGCCTCCCAGGACTCGCCCTCGGGCCACGCGCTGGCGCGGACGAAACCCACCGCACCGAGCAGCCACCCCCACTCCGCTCGCGACGACACGAGGTCGGCGACCCAGACCTCCACGTGGTGAATCCCTGCCATCCGTCCAGTCTCTCAGCTCCCCGTGGATCCGCCGTTGCAGGTGTCGGGCTCCACGTCAACCCCAACGCAGTGTTTTCTCTGCGCGGATACGGTGAAGACATCGTCGGGATACCCGGTCCCGCCAGTGGAGGACGCCGTGATCACCCAGGAAGCCCCGCCCACCACCGCGCTTCTGGACGGCCGCTATCGTCTGGCGGAGGCCGTCGGCATGGGCGGGATGGCGACCGTGTACCGCGCGGAGGACATCGCGCTCGAACGCACCGTCGCGGTGAAGATGTTCCGCGAGTCCGACGATGCCGTGCTGTCCGTGGAGCGCGTGCATTCGGAGAAGGCGCTCCTCGCGGGCCTCAACCACCCGGGCCTCGTCACGCTCCTCGACGCGCACCTCGAGCCCGGACGACCGAAATACCTCGTGATGGAATACGTGCCGGGACCGACGCTGAGCAAGCGCATGGCCCGCGCAACGGTCACTCCGCGCGAGATCGCCACGATCGGGGCGGACATCGCCTCCGCACTCCACGCCGTGCATAGCGCCGGCATCGTGCACCGCGACATCAAGCCCTCGAATGTCCTCCTCACGCCGCCCCTCGACACGAACGGCCGCTGGAGCGCGAAGCTTGCCGACTTCGGGATCGCCTGCGCCATCGACATGTCCCGTGTCACCACCCCTGGCATCGTCCTCGGGACGCTGACCTACATGGCACCCGAGCAGCTGCGGAACGGCGACATCCGTCCCGCGGTCGACATCTACGCGCTCGGACTCGTCCTGTTGGAGGCCCTCACCGGCAAGCCCGGCTTCGCCCCCACCGTCAGCGTCGAATCCGCCCTCGCCCGTCTCCACGTCGCGCCGGAGATCCCCGCAGAGCTGGGATCGGAGTGGGCCGCGCTGCTCGGCGCGATGACGGCGATCGACCCCGACGCACGACCGCACGCTCTGGAGGTCGAGAGCGAACTGCGCCGTCTGATCGACCGCCCTTCGACCGAAGAGGCGACCACGGACCTCACCGTGCCGCTTCCCGCGCCGACCGCAAGCACCCTCCCCCGGACGCGCGCCGAGGCTCGCGCCCGCCGTCGCGCCGCCTCGGCGCACCCCGCGGCGTTCCCGGCACGGCGTACGCGCCGTCGTCGCGAGTCTCTCCTCATCGCCGCGGTGGTCGTGCTCGGCGCGGTGACCACCGGCTCCGCAGCACTGCTCGGACACGGCGAGCAGGCTCTCGCCAGCTCGGGCGCCGTCTCCGATGGCGCGTCGAGGATCGTCGAGGACCTCGTGCCGGTCGAGCCGGCTCCCGCGGACACCGTCGTCGACTCGGAGCCGACAGAGATCGTCGCCGTCGAGCCGGTGGCCGCCACCCCGGTGGCCCCGACCGCACCGGTCACCGAGTCGGTCGCCGAGGAGAGCCTGCCCGAGAACGCCGCACCGCAGGCGCAGGAGAACCGAGGCAAGAGCCCCGGCCGCGACGGCAACAACGGCAAGGGCAACAGCGCCGGCAACAGCGGCAAGGGCAGCAGCAGCCACTGACTCGACGCACCTGACGCCCGCCGAGCCGGCGGGTGTCGCTGAGCAGCGCACGGGACCGCGTGGAGGATGATCGAGTGTCGAGTATCGGCAGAGGGAGGGGACCATGCGTCGCAGGAAGTTGATCGCACCGCCGGATCCGGCACCCAGCGTGTCCGCACAGCGACGGTCGCCGTCGAGCGTGGTCGCCGGCGCCAGGGCAAACCCGTTCATGTTCGGTCTCCTCGGTGCCCTCGGGGTGCTCGTCGCGCTCATGATCGGCGGCATCGTCGGCCAGCTCGCCACCGTGCTGGTCTACATCGGCGTCGCGCTCTTCCTGGCGCTCGGCCTCGATCCGATCGTGCGGTTCATCGAGCGCAAGCTCCCCCGCCCGGCGGCGGTCGCCGTGGTCGTGATCGGCGTCCTCCTCGCCTTCGCCGGGATCATCCTCGCCATCGTCCCCACCCTCGTGGAGCAGATCGGGAACCTGATCAAAGACGGTCCGAAGATGATCGAGGACTTCACGAACAGCGCCTGGTTCCAGGACGTCAGCGGACAGTTCGGCGGCACGATCAAGGACGCAGTGGATGGCGTGCTCGGCTTCGTGCAGAACCCGGACAACTTCCTCGACATCGGCGGCGGTGTCTTCGCCGTCGGCGCCGGGATCGCCGGCGGCCTGACAGGCATCACGATCGTGGTCATCCTCACGCTGTACTTCATGGCGTCGCTGCGCAGCATGAAGCGGGTGGCTGCCCGGTTCGTCCCGGCGTACCAGCGCGACACGTTCAGCGAGCTCCTGGAGGACGTCTCGAGTGCCGTCGGTCGCTACGTCATCGGTCAGGCGAGTCTCGCGCTCACCAACGGCATCCTGAGCCTCATCTTCCTGACCATCATCGGAGCGCCGGTGCCGGCGCTGCTCGCACTGATCGCCTTCATCGGCTCGATGATCCCGCTCGTCGGCACGCTTTCGGCGTCGATCGTCATCTCGCTCATCTGCCTGTTCGTCTCGCCGACGACCGCGCTGATCGCGATCATCTACTACCTGATCTACATGCAGATCGAGGCGTACGTGCTCTCTCCGCGGATCATGAACAAGGCCGTCGACGTCCCGGGCGCGCTGGTCGTCATCGCCGCCGTGGCCGGTGGCGCGCTCGGCGGGATCCTGGGGGCGCTCGTCGCCATTCCGGTGGCCGCGAGCATCATCATCATCGTGCAGAAGGTCGTCTTCCCCAATCAGGACAGGAAGAAGACGCCGCCCGCGGTGACCGTCGCCTGATCAGCGGACGAGCACGGCTCCCGGCTGCACACGGACGGTGAAGGCGTCGATCTCGCCGATCTCCTCGCCGTCGATCTCGAACATCTGCGGCGCGGCGAGCTGCACGCGGATCCGCTCTGCCGAGACGTGCGTGGTCGAGTCCGTGCTGACCGCCTGATCGACGTTCCCGATCATGCGACGGATGCCGTTGTCCCAGACGACCGAACGGACGGTGTCGAGCCACTGCAGCGCGCCGTCGGAGCTGATGAGCAGCATGTCCAGGAGGCCGTCGTCGAGGACGGCGTCCGGAAGCAGCCGGATGCCGCCCTGGAGCATGCCGCAGTTGCCGACGAGCAGCGTGTGCCCGCGCACCTCCTCCGGCTCGTGGTCGTCAAGCTGCAGCGTGATGTCCGTCATCTCGGTACCGGCGAGTGCTCGCCCCATCGCCTCCACGTACGCGAGCCAGCCGGCGCGATCCTTGAGGTCGTCGTTGGTCTCCACGAGCATCTGCGCATCGACCCCGAAGCCGACCATGACGGAGAAGGCGTGCTCCTCGCCGTCGAACTCCACCCAGCCGAGGTCGATGCGGTGGGGCTCCGAGTCGCGGATGTGCTCGAGCGCCGGCAGCACGCCCTCGAGCGGCACGCCGAGGTTGCGCGCCAGGAGATTGCCGGTGCCCTGCGGCACGATCCCGAGGGCGACATCGGTGCCGACCAGAGCTTCGGCGACGGCGCGGATCGTGCCGTCGCCGCCGACCGCGATGACGAGAGCGCAGCCTTCCTCCACGACCTTCGCGGCGACGCCGCGACCGGGGTCGTCCGGGGTGGTCTCCCCCCAGCGCACATCGGCTTCCTCGCCGAACGCGAGGGTGACGGCCTCCTCGAGGACATCCCGGTCGGACTTCGTCGGGTTCCAGATCACGCCGATGCGAGGAGAGGTCATACGCTCACTCTGAGCGACGGAGGACGATCGTGCAACTCGACCGGCCGTCTAGCCGTAGAAGAGCTGCTCGAAGGTCCGTCGCGCGCGCCGCGTGACCGCCAGGTAGTCCTCCTCGAGCGGTGTCGCCGACCGGGGCGGATAGCCCAGCAGACGGGCCAGGGCATCCAGCTGACGGCGGTCGGCAGGCAGGACGTCGCTCGTCTGCCCCGTGAGCAGGGTGATGCCCGAACGGAGACGGCTCGACAGCAGCCAGGCCGCCCGCAAGCGCTCGGCGTCGTCCTCCTCGACGAGCCCGGCCTCGACCGTGGCGTCCAGCGCCCGCAGCGTGGATGTCGTGCGGAGGCCCGGCACGTCGGTCGCGTGCTGAAGCTGGAGGAGCTGCACGAGCCACTCCACGTCGCTGAGTGTCCCCGGCCCGAGCTTGAGATGACGACGCGGGTCCGTGCCCTGCGGCAGCCGCTCCCCCTCCACGCGCGCCTTGATCCGCTTGATCTCCCGGAGACCCTGGAGGTCGACCGTCTCGGGATACCGGATGCTGTCCGCGAGCTCCATGAACCGCCCGATGAGCTTCGTGCTCCCGGCGACACCGCGCGCCCGCAGCAGCGCCTGGGCCTCCCACGACAGCGACCAGCGGCGGTAGTAGGCCGCGTAGGCGTCGAGCGACCGCACGATCGGACCGTTGCGCCCCTCCGGCCGCAGACCCGCGTCGAGGTCGAGAGGCAGGCGATGATCGGTGAGGTGTTCACGGAGTCCCGCCACGATCCTCGTCGCGAGCTTCTCTGCTCGGCCCGGGTCCACGCCGTTCGCGTCGTACACGTACAGGACGTCGGCATCGGACCCGAAGCCGAGCTCGGCACCGCCGAACCTCCCCATGCCGATGACCGCGAAGTCGAGCGCTGCGTCCTCGGGCGGCACGACCTCGCGGAGGACGGCGCGGAGGCCGGCCTGGATCGTCGCATCCGTGATGTCGGTGAGCGCGGTGGCCACCTCCTCGATGGTGACGACGTCGAGGACGGCCGCCATCGCGGTGCGCAGGAGCTCGCGACGCCGCAGGGCCCGCACGGCTCGCAGCGCATCGGCGACCGTCTCATGGCGCGTCTGGATCGCTCGGGCCTCGTCGTCGAGCGCCTGCGCGCTCCGCGGACGCAGCCGCTCAGCGCTGTCCAGCCACGCCACCGACTCCGGGATCCACTCCAGCAGCTCGCCGATGTACCGCGAGGACGACAGCAGTCGGGTGAGGCTCTCCGCGGCGCCGGACGAGTCCCGCAGCATGCGCAGGAACCACGAGGTGTCCCCCAGCCGTTCGCTGATGCGGCGGAACGCGAGGAGACCGTAGTCGGGGTCGCTGCCGTCCGCGAACCAGCGCACCATGACGGGCATGAGATGCCGCTGGATCGTCGCCTTGCGACTCAGCCCGCGTGTCAGCGCGCCGATATGCCGCAGCGCTCCTGCCGGGTCGCGGAACCCGATCGCGGCGAGCCGGTCGTGTGCCTGCTCCGCGGAGAGGGTGCGCTCCTCCTCGGGCAGTCCGGCCACGGCGCTCAGCAGCGGGCGGTAGAAGAGGCGGGTATGGATGTCGCGCACCTCGCGACGGACGCTCTCCCACCGCGCCCAGACGCCCTCCCCCGTGTCCGCCAGCTTCGTGCTGCGCGCCAGAATGCGCAGGCCGGCCGGCGTCTTGGGCATGAGGTGGGTGCGGCTGAGGTCGCGCAGCTGCAGACGGTGCTCCATGAGCCGCAGCACCCGATAGTCGTCCGCGAAGGTGCCCGCATCCGCCCGACCGATGTAGCCGCCGGCGACCAGGGCGTCCAGGCTCTCCAGCGTGCCACGCGTGCGCAGCGACTCGTCGGTGAGACCGTGCACGAGCTGCAGGAGCTGCACCGTGAACTCGATGTCGCGCAGCCCGCCCGCGCCGAGCTTGAGCTGATACGGGGCGTCCTCCGGGTCGATGTGCTCCATGACCCGCTCGCGCATGCGCTGGACGCTCTCGACGAACTCCTCCCTGGCCGCACTCGACCACACGCGCGGCTGCACCGCGGCGATGTAGGCGGCGCCCAGGTCGGGATCCCCGGCCAGCGGACGAGCCTTCAACAGAGCCTGGAACTCCCAGCTCTTCGCCCACCGGTCGTAGTACGCGACGTGCGAGGCGAGGGAACGCACGAGCGCGCCCTGCTTGCCCTCCGGGCGCAGCGCCGCGTCGACCTCCCAGAGCGGCGGCTCGACCTCGATGGCGCTGAGGTGGCGCATGGTGTCCCTGGCCAGACGCGTGGCGATGTCGATCGCCTGCGGCTCGGACAGCACCTCCTCGTCCGTGGTGCCGCCGACGAAGATCACATCGACGTCGCTGACGTAGTTGAGCTCCCGCGCGCCGGCCTTCCCCATGCCGATCACGGCCAGCTGGGTGGCAGCGACGGCATCGCGACCGGCGGACGGCGCCTGGCGGGTGCGGGCGATCGCGAGCGAGGCCTCGAGGGCTGCTCCAGCGAGATCCGCGAGGGAGGCGGCGACCGCGGCGACGACTTCTTCGGGGCGCGGGTGACCGAGGTCGAAGGCGGCGATCTCCGCGAGGTTCCGCCGATACGCGACGCGGAGCGCGACGATCGTCCCGTCCTCCGCCGAGTCGGCGAACCCGTCCTGCGCTCCGACCGCAGCGAGGAGCCGATCACGCCACACGTCCGCCGCGGGGAGCACGTCCATCGGTGCGGCCAGCACGTCCAGCTCGTCTGGATGCCGCAGGAAGAACTCCGCCAGTCCCACGGAGGCGCCGAAGACGCGCCAGACGCGCCGGCGCGTCTCCTCGTCGCCGACGAGCGCTCGCAACGGGGAGGGGTCTCGTCGAGCGACCCGCAGCATCCCACGGACCGCCGCATCCGGATCCGCGGCGACGACCGCCTCGAGCAGCATCGCGCGCGGCACGCCGAGCAGGCTCTCGAGCTCCGCCAGCGCCGCCGCGGCCTCGCTCAGCTCGGCGAATCCGAGCCGGGCGAGGGCCGAGAGCGAGACGGAGGCGTCGGGGCGAGCCATGCCGCGCTCAGAGGAGCTCGAGGTTGTTCTTCAGCTCCAGCGGCGTGACCTGGCCGCGGTACGCCTCCCACTCCTTGCGCTTGTTGAGCAGCACGTAGTTGAACACCTGCTCGCCCAGGGTCTCCGCGACGAGCTCGGAGGCTTCCATATACTCCAGGGCGTGGTCGAGGCTGGCAGGAAGCGCGGAATACCCCAGCGCCCGGCGCTCGGCGTCGCTGAGCGCCCAGACGTTGTCCTCCGCCTCCGGCGGGAGCTCGTACCCCTCCTCGATGCCCTTGAGACCGGCGGCGAGCATGAGCGCGTAGGCCAGGTAGGGGTTCGCCGCGGAATCGAGCGCGCGGTACTCGACGCGCGACGACTGCCCCTTGTTGGGCTTGTACATCGGGACGCGGACCAGGGCGGAGCGGTTGTTGTGGCCCCACGTGATGAAGCTCGGAGCCTCGTCGCCGCCCCAGAGCCTCTTGTACGAGTTCACGAACTGATTCGTCACGGCGGAGATCTCGTTGGCGTGCTTGAGCAGACCCGCGATGAAGTGACGTCCGGTCTTGGAGAGCTGGTACTTCGCGCCCTCCTCGTAGAAGGCGTTCTGATCACCCTCGAACAGCGACATGTGCGTGTGCATGCCGCTGCCGGGCTGGCCGCTGAGCGGCTTCGGCATGAACGTGGCGTACACGCCCTGCTCGATCGCGACCTCCTTGATGACCGTGCGGAAGGTCATCACGTTGTCCGCGGTGGTGAGGGCGTCGGCGTAGCGCAGGTCGATCTCGTTCTGGCCGGGCCCGCCTTCGTGGTGGCTGAACTCCACGGAGATGCCGAGGTCTTCCAGCATGCGGACCGAACGGCGACGGAAGTCGTGCGCCGTGCCCCCGGGCACGTTGTCGAAGTAGCCGGCGGAGTCGACAGGGACGGGTCCCTCAGGGCCGAACGACGACGACTTGAGCAGGTAGAACTCGATCTCCGGGTGCGTGTAGAACGTGAAGCCCGCATCGGCGGCCTTCGCGAGCGTCCGCTTCAGCACGTGACGGGGATCGGCCACCGCGGGCTGTCCGTCCGGCGTGGTGAGATCGCAGAACATGCGGGCGGTCGGGTCGATCTCCCCGCGCCACGGCAGCGTCTGGAAGGTCGTCGGGTCGGGCTGGGCGAGCAGATCGGACTCGTACGTGCGGGTCAGCCCCTCGATCGCGGAGCCGTCGAACCCGATGCCCTCGGCGAAGGCGCCCTCGACCTCGGCCGGCGCGATGGCGACGGACTTGAGCGTGCCGATCACGTCGGTGAACCACAGGCGCACGAACTTGACGCCGCGCTCCTCGATCGTCCGGAGGACGAAGTCCCTCTGCTTGTCCATGGCTACTCTGCGCCCTGGCCCTTCTCCGCACCGAAGCCACTGGACGGCTTCGCGTCCCAGCCCGGCTCCGCGGCCTCTTCCTCGGCCCAGGCGCGCGACCGCTCCTTGAGCACCTCGGGGGCCCGGCGCGCCTCGGCCTCGGTGTCGAACGGACCGATGCGGTCGATGGACGGCGACAGCATGCCGAACTCGACCTCGCCCGTGACGGAGTTGTACCAGTACTTGTGATCGCCGTCGGTCATGGCTGCTCCTTCTTCCCGCGAGCGGTTGGGGTGATGTCATCGATCCTACTGGCGTGCACCGTGGTCGCTAAGCTATCGGCCATGGCAAAAGCGATCGGCGTCGACATCGGCGGCACGGGCATCAAAGCGGGAATCGTCGACCTCGAGCACGGCACCATGGCCTCGGATCGGGTGCGCGTGCCCACTCCGGCCGGCGCAGCACCGGAAGACGTCCTCGTCGCAGTGCAGACCGTCCTGAAGACGCTCGACGTGCATGAGTCGACCCTGCCGCTCGGCGTGGCGTTCCCCGCGATCGTCAAGCGCGGCAAGACGCTCTCCGCGGCCAACGTCTCGAAGGAGTGGATCGACTTCGACGCCGAGCGCTTCTTCCGCGACGGCCTCGGCCGCAACATCGTCTTCGTGAACGACGCCGACGCCGCCGGCGTCGCGGAGGCCCGCCACGGAGCCGCCCGCGATGTGCTCGGCTTCACGCTGCTGACCACGCTCGGCACCGGGATCGGCTCCGCGTTCCTGTACGACGGCGTGCTGCTGCCGAACACGGAGCTCGGCCACCTGAACTTCCGCGAGTACGAGTCCGTCGAGACCTATGCGGCTACCTCGGCACGCGAGCGCGAGGGCCTGAGCTGGGCGGAATGGGCCGAGCGCCTGCAGGCGTTCTACTCGCACATCGAGTTCCTGTTCAGCCCCGACCTGTTCGTGGTCGGGGGCGGTGTGTCGAAGAACGCGGGCGACTTCCTTCCCCTGCTCGATCTGAAGACGCCGATCGTCCCGGCGATCCACCGCAACAACTCGGGCATCATCGGCGCAGCCTCGCTCGCCGGCGACTGACCCTTCGACAGGCTCAGCGACCCAACGGGGAAGGCCCCGATGACGGGAGTCATCGGGGCCTTCGGCGTTCGAGGCGAATGGGCCGACCTGTACGCCGGGTTCTGTTCCGGGGTTCTTCGCCCCTTCGACGGCCATCTCTCTCGGCGACACGTTGCCGTGCCGCTCCAGCGGTCTACCCGAGGACTCGGCGGGCCGCGTCATCATCCTCTGTCTGACCTTGCTCCGGGCGAGGTTTACCTGGCGGGCCGTGTCACCACGGCCCCCGGTGGTCTCTTACACCACCCTTTCACCCTTACCCCTCGCGGGGCGGTCTGCTCTCTGTGGCACTGTCTCGCGGATCACTCCGGGTGGGTGTTACCCACCGCCCTGCCCTGTGGAGCCCGGACGTTCCTCGGTGCGGTTGCCCGCCACGCGACCGTCCAGTCGACCCATTCGCCCCTCCAGTCTACGGGGCCTCACTTCTCTGCGGAGTCCGCGATGCGCAGGTCGAGCGGAACGTCGATCGGGAAGGTGCCGAACAGGCGGGTGGTGGCGACGGCAGCGGCATCGCGCACCGCCTCGGCGGCGGCTTCCGCGTGCTCCTGCGGCGTGTGCAGGATGACCTCGTCGTGCAGGAAGAACGCCAGGTGCGGCTCCCGGGCGAACGGCCCCGATGCCTCGGCGGCACCGAAGACCTCGGGGAGCTGTGCCAGACGGTGACGGATCTCGGCGAGCCAGATGAGCGACCACTCCGCCGCGGTGCCTTGGACGACGAAGTTCCGGGTGAAGCGCCCCCACTCCCGCGCGCGGCGGCGGGCGAGGGAGACCACGGCGGGGTCGGCGTCGGCGCCCGTGGCATCGGCCTGCAGCCGCATCCACTCCGTGGACGGACGCGGCGAGGAGCGACCGAGCCAGGTCGAGACGATGCCGCCGTCCTCCCCGACACGCGCCGCGTCGTCGACGAGCGCCATGGCGCGGGGATAGACCTTCCGCAGCCGGGGAACGAGTCGCCCGCTGTCGCCGCTGGTGGCGCCGTACATCGCACCAAGCACCGCGTACTTCGCCTCCTCGCGTGTCGCGACGGCACCCGACGCGACGACCCCCGCGTAGAGGTCCCCGCCGCGCGCCGCGGCTGCCATCGCCTCGTCGGCCGCCATGGCCGCGAGCATCCGCGGCTCGAGCTGGGCGACGTCCGCCACGACGAGGGCCCAGCCCGGATCCGCGCGTACCGCTGGGCGGAGGTTGCGCGGCAGTTGCAGCGCGCCGCCGCCGGCCGATGCCCACCGTCCGGTCACGACGCCGCCGGGGATGTACACCGGGCGGAAACGGCCGTCCTGCACCCACTCCGACAGCCAGCTCCAGCCGTTCGCGCTGAGCAGGCGAGACAGCTTCTTGTAGGCGAGGAGCGGTTCGATCACCGGGTGCTCGTGGGCGGACAGCTCCCACTTGCTCGTCGACTCCACCGACACCCCCACGCGGTGCAGCGCCCGCAGCAGCTTCGGCTGGCTGTCCAGGTGCAGCGTGGGGTCGTCGAGCAGGGCCCGCACCTCGTCGCCGCGCTCCACCATCCGTCGAGGCAGCCCGCCCGATGCGGGGCGAGCCCCCAAGGTCTCGGTGAGGATCGCATCGTGCACCCCGGCGTCCCACGGGAGCCCCGCGACGCGCATCTCCTCCGCGATCAGCCCGCCGGCCGACTCCGCGGCGCACAGCAGCGTCAGGCGCCCGTCCGCCGCCTCCGCCATCACGATCCGCTGCGCGCGGTACTGCTCGAGAGCCGCGGCGATCGCGTCCTCGCCGGACTCCTCGTCGAGGACTTCGAACAGGGAGGGGGTGGTGTCGACCGGGTCGCGGCGCTCCCACGCCGCGGCGGGTGCCAGCGGCGTGGACACCATGGCCGTGTCGCGCAGGATCGCGTGGCAGAGGACGAGATCGTGGCTGCGTGTGATCCTCACGCCTTCGCTCAGGAGCAGCGCGTAGATCTCGGCCGCGCTGCGGATGATCCACCGCGGGGCGTCGGCGGCTTCGACCGCGGCCACCCATCCGGCGAGTTCCGCCGCGGGCAGGAGCGTACGCTGCTGCTCCTCGTCGTGTTCGTCCAGCTCGATCGCGGCATACTCCCCCGCACCGAGGCCGACCAGCGCGAGGCGTCGCTCCGGGCCCGACGCCGGCGCCGTCACGGGCGGTGCAGGCCGGATGCGCTCATGAAGAGAGTCCCGACTCCTCGGTGCGCACGAGGATGCAGCCGCACTCGGGGCACGAGACGACCTCGTCCTCGGGCGCGCGACGGATCTCGTTGAGATCGGTGCCGGGGAGCATCATGCGGCAGCCTTCGCAGGTCCCGCGGGTGAGGAGCGCGGCTCCGGCGCTGTTCGCGGCGCGGCGATCGTACTCCGCGAGAAGAGGCGCGGGAACGGTGGCGGCGACAGCCTCCCGGTCGCGGGCCAGCTGGGCGCCGAGCTCGGTCGCCGCAGCGACGTCGGCCTTGCCCTGCGCGGTAAGGGCACTCCCCTCCGCGGTCGTCGCATCCAGCAGCGCCTGCTGCGCGGCCACGGCGGCGTCGGCTTCCTCGACCCGGCCCATGACGTCGAGCTCCGCATCCTCCAGGTCACTCAGACGCCTGGCGAGGCTGGCGAGCTCGTGCTCCAGAGCCTGCGCCTCCTTCGGGTTCGTGGCCGCGGCGAGGCGCTGGGCGTCCCGGTCGCGCCGCTGCTCGGCCAGCGCGACGTCGGACTCCAGCCGCGAGAGCTCGGTGCGGGCGTCGTCCCTGGCGCCGGTCAGGACGGTGAGCTCGCGGAGCTGCTCCTGACGGATGGCGACGAGCTCGGCGATCCGGCCCGCCTGGCTCGGCTGCGTGCGGGCACGTTCCGCCTGCGCGATGCGCCGGTCGAGGTCCGCGATGTCGAGCAGGGTGCGCTGGTTCTCCGGGGTGGCGTTCACGCTCTCAAATCTAGTCGCTGCCGGGCCGAGCGCCGCATCACCGGATGTCGCCGTCCACGTAGAACCACGTCCGGTTCTCACGGACGAAGCGGCTGCGCTCGTGCAGCGATCCGCGCGTGCCGCCCTGCCGCCAGAACGCCTCGAACTCGACCACGCCCTCCGTGTCGAAGGGGCCGCCCGCCACGCGATCCACGATCAGCAGGCGTCGCCACTCCAGGTCGTGCTCGAAGGTGATCGTCTCCGGTCGCGTGTCCGGGTGCCAGGTGCGGAGCAGGTACGCCCCGTCTTCCCGCACGAACGCGGTGTACCGGGAGCGCATCAGCCGCTCGGCAGTCGGGGCAGGAGCGCCGTCGAGGAGGGGCCCGCAGCACGCGGCGAAGGCGTCCCCCGAAGCGCAGGGGCAGCGGAAGGACGCCGTCATGAGGTCGCGACGATCAGGATCATGCCTGCCAGCATCGCGCGGAGGGCCGTGCGGCGCCAACTCGCCCTACGCTGGAAGCACGCCAACGCCAGGAGCATCGATGACCGCTGTCCCCACCTTCCGCGCCCACAACGGCTTCGCCTTGCCGGCACTCGGTCTCGGCACGTACCGGCTGAACGGCGACGCCGGAGCCGACGCGGTCGCCCAGGCCCTCCGTGCGGGCTACCGCCTCGTGGACTCGGCGTTCAACTATGAGAACGAGGGCTCCGTCGGGCGCGGCGTCGCGGCCTCCGGCGTCCCCCGCTCCGAGGTCATCGTGACGACGAAGCTCCCCGGACGGCACCATGCCCACGCGACGGCGACCGCCAGCATCGAGGAGAGCCGCTCCCGCCTCGGCCTCGACGCGACCGATCTGCACCTCATCCACTGGCCGAACCCGAGCCAGGACGAGTACGTCGAGGCGTGGGAGGCGCTCGTGGACGCCCAGGCGCGGGGCGTCGTCCGCCAGATCGGCGTCTCGAACTTCCTCCCCGAGCATCTCGAGCGCATCGAACGGGAGACCGGGGTCCGGCCGGTCGTGAACCAGATCGAGGTGCACCCGTACTTCCCGCAGGAGGAGCAGCTGGCCTACCACCGGGAGCACGGCATCCTCACCGAGGCCTGGAGCCCGCTGGGGCGTGCGCAGGCCCTCCTCGACGAGGCCGTCGTCCGCGAGGTGGCCGCCGCTCACGACATCACGACCGCGCAGACCGTCCTCGCCTGGCACGTGGCCAGGGAGACGGTCGCGATCCCGAAGGCGTCGTCCGCGGATCACCAGGCGGCGAACCTCGCGGCCGCCGCCGTCGTGCTCGACGACGCGGAGGTCGCCGCGATCACCGCACTCGGACGCGCGGACGGGCGCCTGTTCGACGGCGATCCCGCCGTGCACGAGGAGTCCTGAGCGCGAGGGCTCAGACGCTCTGCGTGCCGAGCACGCGCAGGAACTCGAGCTTCCCGGCGGCCTCGCTCCCGGGTTGCGCTGTGAGAACGATGAGCGCCTGCGACTCGTCCTCGGTGAACAGCGCCTGGCAGTCCACCTCGATCTCCCCCAGCTCCGGATGGACGATCACCTTGTGCTGCTCGAAGCGACGGGCGACCTCGTGGGCCGCCCAGAGCCGCACGAACTCGGGGCTCCGTTCCGACAGATCCGCCACGATCTCCCCCGCCCGTGACCGCGCTCCCATGGTGCCGTACGCTGCACGCAACGCCGCCACCAGCGCCCGTGACTGCCGGGGGTGATCGACCTCCCGGTATCGCCGCCGTTCCTCCTCCGGTCGCGCGAACCAGCGATGGATGCCGCTCCGGTCGAGTCCGGTCAGACCGCTCGCGTCCCCGATCAGCGCCCGGGAGGCGTCGTTCTGCACCAGCACCTCGTCGAGTGCCGAGACCACGAACGCCGGGGTGTCGTGCAGACGGTCGAGCACGCGGAGGATGCCGGGACGGACGTAGTCGGTGATCACCGCCCGATCGGGAGCGCTGAGTTCGCTGAGGCGATAGAGGTAGTCGCGCTCGTCCGAGGACAGCCGCAGCGCACGGGCGAGGGCGGCGAGGATCTGGGCGCTCGGCTGCGGGCCCCGGCGCTGCTCGAGACGCGTGTAGTAGTCCGTCGACATGGTCGCCAGCTGCGCGACCTCCTCCCGCCGCAGTCCCGTCGTCCGTCGACGCGGCCCCTCAGGCAGACCCACATCGGCGGGACGGAGCGCCTCCCGACGGCGCAGGAGGAAGTCGGCCAGGGCATCGCGATCCATCCGTGCAGTATCCCCCGGACACGGGACGGGATCCAGGGACCGCCGATCCCCCGATCAGCCGTCTCTGGAACGGCGCCGGTGCAGCACCGAGGCTGGGGTCATGGACATCACCGGAAACACCATCTTCATCCCCGGCGCGACGAGCGGGATCGGCCTGGCGCTGGCCCTCCGACTGCAGGAGCGCGGCAACACCGTGATCGTGGGGGGACGCCGAGAGGACCGGCTGGCCGCGATCACCGCCGCGCATCCCGCGCTCCACACCGTCCGCGTCGACACCGCGGACCCGGCGAGCATCAGCGAGGCCGCGGCCGCGGTCCTCGCCGCGCATCCGACTCTGAACGTGCTGATCACGATGGCGGGCATCATGCGCACGGAGGACTGGACCACGCAGGCCGGCTTCCTGTCCACCGCGGAGGAGACCGTCACGACGAACATCCTCGGCCCGATCCGTCTCATCGCCGCCTTCATCGAGCACCTGCGGGCCCAGCCCGCCGCGACCATCATGACCGTCTCCTCCGGTCTCGCCTTCGCACCCCTGAAGGTCACGCCCACGTACAACGCGAGCAAGGCGGCGATCCACATGCTCAGCGAGTCGCTGCGGCTGCAGCTCACCGGCACGACCGTCGCCGTGCAGGAGCTCGAACCGCCCGCCGTGCGCACGGACCTCATGCCCGGGCATGCGGAGAACGAGGCCGCTCTGCCGCTGGACGCGTTCATCGACGAGGTCATGACGCTCATCGAGACCCAGCCGGACGCGACCGAGATCCAGGTCGAGCGGGTGAAGTTCCTCCGCTACGGCGAGGCGCGCGGCGACTACGACGACGTCGTCGTGATGCTCAACCGCACCGATCCGCACGGCCGGTGAACCCCGGTGGGGCGGACCGCCGCCCCACCAGCCGTCACTCCTGCAGGGATGCGGCGACCGCGGTGAGCGCGTCGGCGGACTGCCGCAGCAGGTCGAGCTCGCGATCCGAGAACGCCGTCGTGCGGATCGGCACGGCCCCGGCGGCGCTGACGATGGACGGCACGGACAGGGCGACGCCGTCGATCCCGTGGAAGTCGCGGAGAACCGTGCTCACGGGCATCACCGCGTGCTCGTCTCGGAGGATCGCTTCGACGATGCGCGCGCTGGAGAGCCCGATCGCGTAGTTCGTGGCGCCCTTCCCCTGGATCACCTTGTAGGCGGCGTCCCGGACGTCGACGGCGATCTCGTCCAGCTCCTCCAGGGTGAAGCGCGGGTGCTCCGGGGTCTCCCAGTCGAGGATCGGGACCGTGCCGATCGTCGCCCGCGACCAGAGCGGGAACTCGGTGTCGCCGTGCTCCCCGATGATATGGGCGTGCACGCTGGCCGTGGACACGCCCGCCCGCTCCCCCAGCTTCCAGCGCAGCCGGGAGGTGTCGAGGACCGTTCCGGAGGCGAAGATGCGCTCCGGGGGCAGGCCCGTCTCCTGCTGAGCGATGACGGTGAGCACGTCGCACGGGTTCGTGACGATGACATAGACCGCGTTCGGCGCGACGGACAGCAGCTCCGGCATCATGCGCCGGATGATGCCGGCGTTCACGCCGGCGAGCTCGGTGCGCGTCTGCCCCGGGTTCTGCTTCGCTCCCGCGGTGATGACCACGACGTGGGAACCGGCCGCCACCGAGATATCGCTGCCGCCGATGATGTCGCTGCTGCCGGTGAACTGCGTGCCGTGCGCGAGGTCGAGTACCTCCGCCTCGACCTTCTCCGTCGCGATGTCGTACAGGGCGACGTGGCGGGCCGATCCCCGGATCAGAGCCGCATAGGCCACGCTCGATCCGACGCTTCCGGCGCCGACGACGGTGAGCTTCGAGTTCTCGATGATCTCCATGCGCCCATCCTGACAGCGCGAGCGCTGCGACGGCAGGGGTCTCGCCGGGAGAATCGCGGGCTCGTCAGATCGCGGCGGCGACCGCTTCGGCTGCTGTGGAATGGGTGAATCGGAAGCCGGACTGCTGCAGCGCCTCGGGGCGCACGTCGGCGTCCGGGAGCAGCAACGAGTCGGCGGCATCGCCGAGGGCGAGGCGCAGGGCCCACCGGGGAGCGGGCAGCCAGAACGGCCGGTGCATCCGCTGCGCGAGCGCGCGACCGATGTCGTTCGCGGACGCCCGGGTCGGCCCGGTGAGGTTGACGGGTCCCGCGAGCTTCTCTTCGAGGACATGGCGGATGCCACGCACCTCGTCGTCCAACGAGATCCACGGCCAGATCTGCGTACCCGGCCCCAGCGGGCCGGCGACGCCGAGCTTCGTCAGCGTGATCATGGGCCGCAGCACACCCCGGCGGTGGATCACCGGTGCCGTCCGCAGCAGGGCGACCCGCGTGTGGTCCTCCGCTCGTCGCGCTGCCGTCTCCCAGCGCACGGTGAGGTCGGCCAGGAAGGTACTCCCCGGGCCGGAGTGCTCGGTGAGCACCTCGCCGGGCGCCGATCCGTAGTAGCCCACGGCGGAAGCGGAGAGGAAGGCGGGCGCGTCGGTACGCAGGGCGCGCAGAGCGGTGGTGAGCGTGTTCGTCGCGTCGAGCCGTGATTCGACGAGCTGGCGGCGGTACCCACGCGTCCACGGCAGCCGGCCGACGCTCGCACCCCCGAGGGCGACGACGGCCTCCGCCCCGGCGAGTGCGTCGGGATCCAGGGACGCCTCACCCGGAGCCCACTCGATCTCGCCCTCCGCCTGCGGGGGACGTCGCACGAGGGTGGTCACCTCGATGCCGTCCGCCCGCAGAGAGGCGGCGAGAGCGGAACCGATGAGGCCTGATGCCCCGCTGATGACGATGCGTCGCGTCATTGCGCTCCCCGCTGCAAACGTTACGGGTGGGCCCTGCCGGGATCGAACCGACGACATCCACGGTGAAGTCGCGGAAGTTCGGACCCCAGTTCATGCCCGCCGCGCAGATGCGCCCGGTCGTTTCCCTCGCCGAACGGCGGTCCGCGAAGTCGGCCTGACCGCTGGCACGATCACACCTGACCGTATCCAGGAAAGCGCATGCATCGGAAGGGTCTAGGGTCCGTCGGCGATCCGCCGATACCGTCCCTGGACCCGATCTCATCGCTTTCCGGAGGGGGAAACGACATGCACGACCACGACGTCGACGCACTCGACATGTTCGCCGACTACCAGCGGGCGCAGAACCTCGCGCCGACCACGATCCGCAACCGTGCGAGCATCCTTCGCACGCTCGCCGCCACGACCGGACGCCTCGTCGACTGCGACGTGTTCTCCCTGCGCCGACACGTTGGCCGGGAGGGGGTCGCCGCCGGGACACGTCGGACCGAGCGGGGTGCGATCCTCGCGTTTTACACGTTCCTGCAGACGGAGGGACTGCGGGACGACAACCCGGCGACGAAGCTCCCGGCGATCCGCGTCCCGAAGGGCGAGCCGCGTCCGTTCACCCGGGAGCAGGTCGACGCGATGCTCGAGTCCGGGGCGTACCGGAAGACGCGGGCGATGATCCTCGTCGGGTACTACCAGGGGTTCCGGGTGTCGCAGATCGCCGCAGTGCACGGTGACGACATCGACGTGCTGACGAACACGATCCGCACCGTCGGGAAGGGCCGGAAGGAACGGCGCCTCCCCCTGCACCCCACCGTGCGGGAGCTCGCCGCGACGATGCCGGCGCACGACTGGTGGTTCCCGGCGCGGAAGAACCCGACCACCCACATACGGGCGTCATCGGTGACGGACCTCATCACGAAGGCGAAGGTGCGGGCGGGCATCACCGACCCGCGACTCACGCCCCACTCTCTCCGCCACGGCTTCGGGACCGACCTCGTCGAGAGCGGCGTCGACATCCGGGTCGTGCAGGAACTCATGATGCACGAGTCGTTGTCGACGACGCAGGTCTACACCGGCGTCAGCGAGCAGCGGAAGCAGGCGTCGATCGTCGCCCTCCGGCCTCGGCAGATCCCGGCCCGGTCCGGCCGCCGGATGGAGGCCGCAGCATGACCCGCGCGAATCCCGACGCGCGCCCCGAGCAGGAGGCGGGTAACCCCACCACTGAACCCGCCTCCTGCGACCCCGTCCCGGAAGGACTGGTCGAACGCATCCTCGAAGCGATCCACGCCGAAGACACCTGACCGCCCCGTGAACGCACGAAATCCCCCTCGTCACCCGAAGGGCTAACGAGGGGGATTCTGGATCGCTATGCTCGGCTCATGCGCAGATGGAACCTGTTCACGTTCTGGACCTATGTCGTGTTCGGCGGGCTCTCGGCCGTCACTGCACTCGCCGGTATCGCGCTGCTGTTCTTCGCCCCGCCGACCGGGGTGATCTGCCTGCTCATCGCCGCCGTGCTCGGCGTGATGTCGATCTCCGTGAAGCGCAGCTTCGACAGCATGACCAGCCCAGGCGACTGACCAAACGACGAAACCCCCCATCCGCGCCCGGAGGCATGGATGGGGGGTTCGTGTGTGTGGGGGGCCGCGGACGGCCTAGCGGAACAGGTTGCGGAGCCAGGCGCGGATGCGCTGCCACAGGGTCGGACGCTGCGGGTCGCGGCGTCGCCCGTTCGTGCGGGTGAACGGCATGGGGATTACCTCCTTCTGGGGGTCGGGATCCCCCGGGCGGGTGATGATGCCCAGGGGTGGATGATCGGCCCGGAGACGGGCGCACAGGACCGGGGAACGGCTACTCCGTCGGAGGGGGGATGATCGCCGGGACGACCCGGACCACGAACGTCCCCTCCGAGGGGGCCGTGCGCAACTCCTCGCCCTGCGTGATCTTCAGCTCGAGGTAATGGTCGCCACGCGCCCACGTCCCATCGAGCGTGAACTGGACCTCACCCGCCGCGGCGTCCGTCACATCGACGTCGACCGTCTCGGCGAGAGCCGACCGGGAGAGGTGCTTCACCGCCAGGACGACCGACGCCGCCCCGAGGTCATGGTTCACGGTCAGCGCCACCGGCACCCGGTCGCCCTGCTTCACGGTAATCATCGGACCTCCAACGTCAGGACCTCCACGGATCCGTCGAGCGTGTACTGATCCACGCCGCCGGCGAGCGTGAGCACGTCCGGGAACGACGGGCCCTGCACGACAGCCGTACCGACGACCAGCACTGACCCGACCGCCTCGACCGCCACGGCCAGCGCCACGGACGCCACGGCCCCGACCGTCACCGCACCCGGTGCAGCGACCGCCACACCGACCACAGCCACCGCCGCGCCGACGACCGTCACGCCACCATCCGCAGCACGCGACACCGCGACCGCCACGGCCGCGGCACCGGACACGCTCACAGCCCCGTCAGCGGCCCGAGAAACGGTCACCGTAGCCGACGCCGACCCGGACACCGAAACGCCGCCAGACGCCGCCACAGCGACAGCCAGGGCACGCGTAGCCGACCCGACCACCGACACGGAACCGTCACCCGTCCGCGACACCACGTTCAGGCCCCGCAGGACGACACCCGTCGCCGCCGGCCCATTCACGTTCGTCCACGTCAGACTCTTGTTCCCCGACGAGCTCGCAGCGATCGACTCCCACCCGACCCACACGACCGACCGGGTCGCGCCCGTGCCGGACGACGACGGGACGAGCGCGATCTCCGCACCCGGGATGATCGTCGGTGCCGTCGCGTTCGGCGACGTGACCTCGTTACCCCACGCATACAGCAGCAGGGCGGCGTCCGTCGTGTCCACCGCGAACGCGTTCAGCTGGATCCGCGGCGTCGGGGTCGCGTCCCAGCCGACCGAGTTCCCGGCGACGGGGTTCGCGAGGTCGACGCCCCGGACGATGAACATCGCGCCGACGCGGCGAGCATCCGCCACCGACTTCGTGAACGTGTACGTCGCCGGCTCCGACGCCGCGGACGACACGGGGTGCGTGTAGAGGCCCGTTACCCGGCCAGCGCTGTCGTTCGGAGCGAACGCGTACCCGCGTCGCGTCCACCCCGACAGGGCGAAGTCCGACGGTGACGTCGAGCCCATCGTCCGCAGCGCGGCGACCAGCATGTCACCGTCGATCAGCCCGGTCGGCTTGTCGAGGACGATGGTCGCCCCAGACGTCGCAGACGCGAACGTCGTCGCCGTGCCGACAACTTCAGGCGCGACCATGACCTACCCCCCTCCGGCTACGAAGCCGTGAACGTCGGAGTCACGGCGACCGTCGTCTGACCAGGCAGCGCGCCCGTGGACGACGCCAGCGGGAAACCCGCGACGAACACACCGCCCGACGTCCACACACCCCAGTGCGTATACGTCCCGGCCGGCACGTCGAACGAGACGGGCGACCCGGCGACGACCCCATCGGAGGCCCCACCGTTCCACGTCGTCTGCTTCCGCGCGTACGCCGGCGACCCGCCGGTGGCCTCGTTCGCTCCGGTCGTGCCGGGGTCTGCGGTGTGCAGGCTGATCCGGTCGCCGAGCCCGGTGACCGCGAGTGCCGCGGCTTCCTTCGCCGCGTTCGAGAGCGCCATGTCAGCGCCCCGTGTTCGCGAGCGCCAGGCCGCCCACCGGGATCGCGAGGTACGCGATGACGGCCTGCGCGCCGATGACCTGCTCGGGGATCGGGGTCTGGATGCCGAGGAAGTAGGCGGCGATCCCGCCGACGACGACGGCCGCCACGGCGTACGCGCCGTAGATGACCTTCCGGGCGGTGGGGTTCTCGACGACGTTCCCGAGGTTCGGGGTCGAAGGGGTGGGGGTGCTCATGATGTGCCTCCTTGGGGTGACGGGATGATGAGCCTCGGTCCGGGGTCGGCGCCGAGGTCGATGATGATGAGACGCAGGCGGCTTGCTTCCTCCTGCCACTGCCGGCGGACGTCGGCCTCGTAGTCGGCGCGAGCGGCTGCACGGTTCGCGCGCTCGTCGGCGGCGCGCTCCCCCGCCTCCGCCTCGGCCTGCATCTTCAGTGCATGGTCGCGCTGCGCGATGATGTCCGAACGGCGCTTGTCCTCCTTGCCGGAGACACCCTGCCGGGCGAGGGTGACGACGCCGACGACCTCCCGGATCGCCACGCCGACACCACCACCACCGACGACCGCGACGACCAGCGCAACCCAGTTGAAATCCTCCATGCGCTGACCCCCGTCTACCTGTGTCGTCGGACGACGTCAGCAGTCCGTCGACGGAGCGCCGCGGCGACACGAGTACGGAAGTCGGTCCCGGGCTCCGTCGCGAATATCTGGAGCTCGGCGTACCGGCGGACCATGACGAGCATCGCGACGGCGACCAGCGACACGGCCACGGCGGACGTGATCGAGGCGAACGCGAACCGGCCGAGCACGATGAAGTAGATCGCGATGCCGAACGATCCGAGGACCGTCGCCGGCACCTCGACCATCCACCAGCGCGTCAGGCGCCCCACGAACCCGGCGGACCCGCCGAGGAGGAGCAGGAACGCCCACAGGACGATCAGCCACTCCCACCCGGCGAGCTCATCGACGACCGAGTTCGGCGTGCCGACGAGGGCATAGACGCCACCGACGAACACGGCGAAGTAGGTGATGAGGTCGATGACGCGGATGATCGCCTCGTACCGATGTCGAATCCTCGGGGGGATCGGCCGCCGTTCCATCACGGTTACTTCCCGCCGGCCTTCTTGAAGTCGGTGGCTGTCGCGGTGATGAACACCGCGGCGCCCTTTTTCTCCGCGACACGGAAGGCCGCGTTCTCCTCACGGGTGATCGGGCGGATCACCTTCTGCGTGCGGAGGTCGTACAGGTAGAACGTGCCGGACGGGTTGGCCTGGTTGATGAGAATCGTGGGGAACATGGCGTCCTCCTCCTTCTTGATCGGCTTCGGGCCCGCGGGTGCGGGCTTCGCGACGTAGCGCATGAAATCGACGGACCACGGGCGGCCGTCGGGCTGATACCCGAATCGGGTGACGTGCGACGGCCACAGGGTGACGTGGACGTGCGCGGCCGGCATGGTGCGCAGCTTCGACCAGTCCTCGTACCCGTAGCCCGAGGCGCCGGAATAGCCGATGAGGTCACCGGCCTTCACCCGACCGCCGGTGCGCATCACCCGCGAGAGGTGCAGCGCCCGGAAGCGGAGGCCGTTGTCGAAGTCGATACCCACCCAGCGGCCCGTCGCAGGGCCGATCGTGCTGCCGTAGCCGTAGACGACGCCTGCTGCGGGCGCGTAGACGGGCGTGCCGATCGGGACGAACATGTCCGTCCCCGGCTCGCTCGACCGTGGCGACCGCCGCGTGTGCGAATCCCACGACGCCGTATAGGCCGGGTTCACCGGCATCCGCAGAGTCGGTGCTCCACCCATGATCTGACCGCCTTTCAGAGCGTGATCTTCGCGCCCCGCCACACGGGGTCTTCGTTCGTGCGCATCCACACGATCTGCGGGAGCACGTTCACCGTGAACGTGCGCTCGACGGAGGTCGTGCCGCCGACGGTGGCGCGGACGCCGATGACGACCGTCGCGCCGGCCATTGCCGACGGGGCCGTGAACGACCGGGACGCGCCCGTGCCGGAGAACGACACCGTCGGCCCCGACACCTGCCGCCAGGTGTACGAGTCGGCCGCGAAGCCGGACGACAGCACCGCGGTCAGCGACACCGTCGACATCGGCTCGACCGTCCGGTCCGCGATCGGGAGCACCACCACCGAGGCGGTACCCGACATCGCGGCCCGGAACACCCGACCGACGCGCGACGCGGGCGCCGTGCCCACCGCCGCCACCCGGAAGACCCGCCCCTTCGGCGCTGACGCCGGGGCCGTGCCGACCATCCCCGCCCGATACGCCCGCCCGACAGGCGGAGTCGCAGGCGTGTTCAGGCCGGCACGGTAAGCACGGCCGCCCATCTAGGAAGTCACCCCCAGCTCGAGGCTGAGGTTCGACCAGTCCGTGATCGACGAGATCGTGCCCGCGCTGATCGTGAACTCGTAGGCCGTCGGCGTCGAGGTGACACCCGCCTGCGTCCACGACTGCCGCAGCGTCGTCCCCTCGTAGAGCCGGATCTGCCACGTCCCGGTCCCGGAGTCCATGCCCAACGTGACCTGCACCTTGCCGGTCGCGCGGGACGTGGACGGCGCCAGGCGGACACGGATGCTCTGCTCCGCACCCGACACCGCGTCGGACTCGAGGTAGGTCGTGTTCGACTCGTCGGCCAGCGCGGCGCCGTCGGACGACGCGCCGGTCCGGGTCCACGCGCCGACCTTCGTCGCGGCGAGCGGCAGGGGTCGCGCATCCACGGCACCCGAAGCGGGCACCCGGATCTCGACCGTGTCCGTGCTCGACGCGCCGAGGTTGTCCGTCGCGGTGAGCTGCAGCGTGTAGAGCTGCGGAGCCGCACCTGCCACGAACGACGGCGTCAGCGTGTTCCCACCCGTGAGGGTCGGCGTGCCCGTGGACGCCGCCGAGACGAACGACCAGACCGTCGACGCGATCGAACCACCCGGGTCCGACGCTGTGCCCGTGAGGAGCACCGTCGCACCGCCCGCGACCGTCTGGTCGCCACCCGCCGACACGATCGGAGCGTCGTTGCCGATGCTGGTCGGGAACGACGCATAGTCCGCCCCCGTGTGCAGCAGCACATCGTCCATGAACACGCCCGTCGCGTTCGACCCGGCCGCACCCTTACCGAACCGGGTGCGGGTGATCGCGACCGTCCCGCCGCCGAGGTTGATCCCCTCGAGCCAGCCGGAGTCCGCGAGCGGCGTGGTCGACTCGCCAGCGAAGATTGCCGCGCGCACCCGGCCGCCCGTCGCGGTCGTGCCCTGCTCGGCGAGCAGCTCGAACCGGATCCACTGCCCGGTCGGCATCGTCGCGGACGGTGCCCATGCGTTCGACCCGCCACCACCCGAGGCGTACAGGCGAAGCAGGTTCCCCGACGTGAGGCGGAAGATGAGCACGCTGTTCCCCGCCGAGTCGTACAGGCCGACGAGGTGGAACTCGCCGCCGCTGTTCGCGCTCGTGAACCGCACGTAGCCCTTCGCGCCGAACAGCGTCTCCGCTGTGTGCGACACGCCACCGTAGGTCGCGATCGCCGGGTCGGTGAACTCGCACGACAACGTGCCCGAGTGAGCACGCACGTTGGAGTACCGCGCGCCGGCACCGAACACGCTGAACGCGATGTCCGACCCGCCGCCGCTGTTCGCCGCGGTGATCGCCGTACCGTTGGCGCCCGCCTCGAATCCGTTCCTGAACTGCATGGTCTGTCTCCTAGTTCGATCTGACGAGGAAGTGAGTCGCCGGGGTGACCCCGGCAGCGGACAGTGCCGATGCGGTCGGCGGCCACGACGTCGTCACGACATAAGGCGTGAGCTTCACGCCCTTCGCGTCGCGGACGTCGATCGTGTTGGCGACCCCGTCGATCCACCAGTACGTCGCCGGCGAGATTCGGAACGTGAGGAACCCGTTGATCTGCGGGTGCTGCGAGTGGCGGTAGACGCCACCGTTCACCCGGAGCCGGCCACCCTGCGGGTTCCGGCTGCCGACCGACGTGAACTGCAGGTGCATCGGCGACTGCGAGTTCGAGTTCGGGTTGTCCTGGATGAGCATGCAGTCGTTCAGGGTGATCGTCGCGTTACTCGACTCCCACCCACAGAGCGACGCGTTCTCGTACCCGCCGAGCGACGCGCCCCCGTTGATCGCGGGGTCGCGGTTCTGCGTGTTCGTGATCTGCTCGACTTTGGTCCGGGTGAGGGTGTACGACCCCGTCGGACCTGTGTTCTCGTCGTTCGCCGCATAGCGGGACACGTTCGAGTGGTGCAGCCAGCAGTCCTCGAGCGTCGACGAGACCTCGTTGTTCAGCATGATCGGGGCGCACCGACGCGGGCGTGCCGGATCGAGCGCCGGCGACCGGCGGCCGTCGAACTCGCATCGGATCCACTGCACGTTCCCGCGCTGCGAGTTCGCGTTCGCCTGCTCGAACGGCGGCTGAGAGTTGAGGGCACGCGCGGCCCCCTGAAACCGGACGTGCGACACGATCCCGTACGACTGGTTATAGATGACGAGTCCCTGATGCGGGGCCGGCTGCGGGCGGTACAGGTCGGACAGGTCCGACGCGAGCGCCGTGATGAGCTGCTGATCCGCCGCCCGGAACGTGAGCCCCGAGATCAGTACTGGCGATGACGCCGTCCCGTCGAGACGGCAGAAGCCCATTTGGTTCGGCTTGAACGACGCCTTCGTCATCTGCGAGAGGTCATTCAACTGCGCCTGCGACATGCTGTTCGCGTCCATCTGCACGAACGTCTTGTCGGCGCCCTGACCGAGGAGGCCCTGCAGGTTCGGGAAGAAGAACCCGAACGCGTACGTCGCGAGTCCCGACGTCCCGGCGAGCCGGAACTGGTTGAGCCGGTAGACGCCGGCACCGAGCCGGACGACGACGCGCCCGCCGGCCGCGTTCACCGTGCTCATCAGGTTCGTGTAGAAGTCCGACGATCCGGTCTGGATGTCGACGATCTTCACCCCTGCAGGCCACCGGGCGGTGAGCTCGGCCGGGTTCGTGAACCTCCACGGCGGGGCGTCCTCGGTCCAGTCCGCACCGACCGCGGGAGTCGGCGCGTTCAGCGTCGGCCTGCCCGGTGCGTACCAGGCAGGGTCAGGGTGCGTGCGCTGGTACAGCACGCCCGGGATCGGGTTCGGCATCGGTCACACCCCCGGGGCGACGTAGATGTCGCGGACACCCGCCCACGTCACGCCGGTGTAGGCCGACGGGCCGCCGATGAACCACCGCGACTTGATCCCGGGAGGGGGCGTTGCGGGCAGTGTCGGCCAGCCCTGACCCTCCACCCAGTAGACCTCGAGCATCGACGACGACCCGCCGCCCGTGCCTCCCGAGGCCATCGGGCCTGCGGTCCACTCGCCCGACGCGACGATCGGGACGTACCCGTCCGGCAGGGTGCCCGCCGGAGGGAGGCCGATGCCGTCGTCACCGGCAGGACCGGGCAGGCCCCGCGACCCCTCAGCCGAGGTGGCCGGGGTGACCATCGAGCCCGACACGATGTTGACCCTCGTGTCGCCCGTCGCGACCTTGAACGGCGGGTAGATCCCCGTCGGCGACGCGACGAGCATCGCGATCGGAATGTCCGACAGGTCGGTGATCGGCAGCGGCGTCGAGAACGTGACGTCCTCGATCGCGTAGACCTGCGCCTGCGCGCTCGGCACGACGTTGCCCGTCTCCGGGTTCAGCGCGAGCTTCGCGTCGTAGTAGTCCTCAGCCATGACTCATCCCTCGCTCTCTCAGCCCACGAACCAGTTGCCGTGGATCATCACGTAGGCCCCAGATGCGAGGACCCCAGACGCGTAGTCGTTGTCGATCCCGATGGATCCAGCAGCGTTCAGGAACAGGCCGCCGGAGTATGACGAGTTCGTGCGTGCCGTCCCGAGCGGCACATTCCCCACCGGCCGAAACAGCGCCGGCACGGTTGCCAGGTTGGTGAGGCTTGCGCCGGTCGTCTGCTTCACAGCTCCGCGGATCTCAACCCCCGGCCCCACGCGGCGCACCCGCAGGGGATAGCCCGAGATAGCCGCCCACTTCGGGCCGAGGGGAACGTTCACCCACCCGGTGTCGGTCAGGTCCGTCGACACCCACAGCGGCGAGCCGGTCGCGTTCACCGTTCGCGTCCAGAGCGTGTCGCCGATCCGTACCTGCGTACCGACCCGATCGAGGTAGGACAGGGTGAGCGGGTCGAACGCGACGACGCCGGCATCCGCCGGAATGCACCGGAGATCGACGATCTCCTGCGCCGTCGACTGCCCGGCGGCGAACCGAACGAGCGCGAGCGGCTGATCGTTCTGCGTTCCCCACCCGGTGTAGCGGTCCGGGAGCGCCTTCGTCGGCGAGCCCGCGATGATGAGCGGCGTCGTCTCCTTCGCGTTCCAGTCACGGCGCAGCACGACGAGGTCCCACCGGGAGCCCGACGCGACCGGGTCGCCGTTCAGGACGATCGGCGTGTCCATCTCGTCGCGGACGCCGAGGCCGAAAGCCCCGCCGTCGGCGACGGCTAGTGCCCGGTCGCCGGGGCCGGCCGTCACCCGGAAAGACGTGAAGTCATCGACGCCGTAGAGCGACCCGACCGCCGCCGTCGCCATCCGGCGCCAGTTCGAGTCGGTGATCGTCCCCGCGTATCCGACGCTGGTGATGGTCATCGTGAGTTACCTCCGCTCGAGGCCGCGCACCTGCGAGGCCAACTGCCGGACTAGGTTGAGGAGCTGCTGCTGCGGGTCGGCCGTCGCGAGCCCGATCGTCGGAGTCACCCGGAAGCCCTTGTCGTCGTGGACGATCTCGATCTGGGTGATGACGTCGTCGACCTCGAACGCCCCGGCCTTCACCGGGACACGCGTGCCGATGCGGTACGCGTCCGGGAACCGGAACCACCCGGCCTCCTGGATCTGCGGGGTGAAGCCCGCCGACGGCCGGCGCGACTTCACTTCCTCGACGATCTCCGGCGTGAAGTCCACGCCCTCCTCCGTCTGACGGGCGTCGAGGAACACCTCGAGCGGGAGCCCGACCGCGGCCTCCGCCGCCGTGTCGATGTACTGCTTGAACTGCCGGTCGACACCATCGCCACGGCCGCCGCCGACACCGCGCGTCGCGGTCCGGTACTGGATCGTCCACTCCCACTCGGCGAGCACCCCGGACTCCGGGGTGAGCGCACCCGTGTAGGTGTCGCCGGCGACGACGTCGACCATCCACCGGCCGTTGTCCTGCCGCTCGACCGTGAGGATCAGGCGAGCCGACTCGAGGACCGGCATGACCATGCGGGTCAGGTCGTGCATCCGCAGCTCGAGCCTCGTCGCCGGGCCGACGCCGCGCGTGGGCACGATGTCCCACGGCAGGCCGAGGCGGGTCGCGTTCGCCGCGATCGCAGCCTTGACGGCCGTCTCCGTCGGCCCCGTGTACACCGCGTACTCGACGTTCTGCCCGGTCAGCCCCGCCGTCGGCTTCGGCCAGCCGAGCACCGTGTCGAGCAGCGACTTGTCGTCGGCTATGTTCACGGTCGCCGGACCGAACGGACCGGACCCCCGCGCCGAGATAACCCTGCCGCTGGTCACACGCTCCCGCGAGAGCGTCCCAGCGTCCACGTCCTCGGTAATCATCCACACCTCGCCGCGCGGCTCCTCAGCGGCCAGCAGCGCCGCGACCGCCGGGTGCTTCCCCGGGATCACCATCGCCGCCGTGTGCGTCTGGTAGGCCCGCTGGACTACCGTGCCCGTCCCGCGGAAGTCGGCGAGGTACTCGCCGTCGGCGTCGGTGAGGACCGTCCGGAGGTAGGAGCGTCGCATCGCGGCCCCCTTCCGGGTCAGAACGCCCGCCAGTAGAGCGGGGTGATCTCGACGGTCACGGCACCCCCGCCGTCGGCGATGAGCGTGAGCGGAGTCGCGCCCTTCGCGGGCACGGGGGCGAACATCTGGAAGCCGAGCTCGCGGGTCACGTCGACACCGTCGAGCGTCGCGAGGCGCGAACTCGGGTCGGTGTCGATCACGAGCACCGACCCAGCAGGGACCGGGAAGGGCACATCGATCAGCGCGTCACCGAAGCCGATGACGACCTGATCGAGCGGGCCCTCCATCGTGTGCACCATGTACGCCGGCTCATCGCCGGGGTTGTTCACGGCGGCCTCGGCGAACGACGCACCCCGCGAGATGTGCAGCGGAGGCGACCCGGCCGGGTCGATGAACGGCACACCCTCCGAGTTCTCGAAGCGCTGCTTGATCGCACGACCCCGCCACAGCGGCCGGGGCGCTTCGAGCTCGAGGCCGACCATCGTCCACAGGGACAGCACCGGGTCACGGTCGAAGACGTGGTTACCGCTGAAGTCCCCACGCAGGGGAAGCGTGCGCGCGTCGACGCCGGACCCGACTGTCCACGTCCCCGTCTTCACGGGGTGGAACGAGTCGAAGAACGCACCGTGCTCGGCCAGCCAATCGCGCGGCGTCTCCGCCCGGAATAGCACCGGCCAGAACACCTCGCGCTCGTCGATCGAGTACCCCTCGACCTCCGCGCCGGGGATGAGCAACGACGACGACTTCTGCACCGTGAACTTCGGCATGTGCAGCCCCTTCACGCCGCGGCCGAGACGAGGGTTCCTCGCCTCGGCCCCGACGAGAGGCCACACCGACCCGTCCCATCCGGTCCACGACATCGGCAGCGGCGACCAGTCAGGGGCCGGCACATGCTCCGGCGCGACCGGAACGGACAGGATGATCGGCATGTCGTACTACCTCCTTACGAGAGCGGCATCGCGGCGAGGAGCTGCGCGAGCTTGTCGCGGGCTTCCCTGCCGACCGCCGTCGGGTCGTACGCGTAGAAGTCGCCGGTGAACGTCGCCTGCACGGACCGCACCGCGGCGCCCACCTGCGGGCCGGCCACCGAGGACACGTCCCCCGCCGCCATGCCGTAGAAGTTCGGCATGCGTCGGATCGTCTCCATCAGGAGAGCGATCGACCGCGGCGAACCGTCGAGCGGGATGTACGCCTCCGGCACATCGGAGCGATCACCCACGACCCGCCAGGTGCTCGCCGGCACCATCTGCGCGAGCGGCCGCATCGGCGTCAGGCCCGGGATACCCCCGTTGGCCATGAACTCGACGATGCCGCCCTGCGCCTGCGGGGACACGTCACGGGTGCCGTAACTGAACGTCTCCAACGTGATCCGCCGGTACTGAGGAATCGACGCCAGCCGATCCTTCAGCGCCTGCAGGCGGGCCATCGCGTCCTCGGTGTAAGCCCGAAGAGTGGTCGACCCGTCCGGCATCGTGACCACACGGTTCGTCAGCAACTCGACCTTGCCGCGCTCCGAGTCCGCGTTCGACGTGAACTTCGTCGACGCCTCCTCCGGCGTCTGCAGCACGGTGTCGATGAGCGCCTGCGCCTGCTCGCGCGTCAGCCCCATCGCCGTCAGCTGGTTCATCAGCGCGTCACGGGTCGAGTTGTACCGGCCGCGGAGGTTGTCCTGCGACTCCCCCGCCGCGATCGCCGCGTCGTACTCCGCGCGCAGAGCCTCAGCCGAAGCGTCGAGCTGCGACTTCAGCTCGCCCGTCGCCCGGACCGTGCCATCGGTCGCGACCTCGAACCCGCTGAGCAGGGCCGTCCCGTTCTCCGCGGAGAACCCGACCTGCGAGACAGCATCCGCAGTGCGCAGGGCCGCGTCGTTGACGTAGCCGAGCGCGATGAGCGGATCCGTCCAGTCGGTCAGATCGGCCTTCATGCCCTCGAGGTTCGTGCTCACGTCGTCCGTGACCCCGTCGAAGTTACGGAGGTCGGCGACGAGGTTGTCGAGGTCGGTCCAGTCCTTGAACGGGTCGAAGTTCGTCAGCTTCAGGAACGACACGAAGCCGTCGACCATGTCGGCCAGCGGCCCCGACACGAAGTCGCCGGTCGCGTCCGAAGCCGTGATCGCGAAGTCGAGCGCACCGACCGCCATGTCGCGGAAGAACTCGAGCACCGGGCCGCGGTTCTGTGAGATCCAGTCAGCGAAGTCGCCGAGCGGCTCCGCGAACGCCTGAGCGAGCGCGCCCTTGATGCCGTCGGCCGCGATCTCGATGTTCCGCTGTGCCTGCTCGATCTTCGATGCGTCGTTCCCCGCGAGGGTGTCGAACATCTGCTGAGCGGCACCCGTGACGGTGCCGAGCTCGGCGACGGCCGACGAAAGGTCCATCGCGAACAGCGCGGCGCCGAGGTCCTCCGCCTGCGTCCCGAACAGAGCGACTGCCGCGGCGTTCCGGAGCACGGGGTCTTCCGTCTCGCGGAGCTTCGTCAGCACGGTCTCTAGCCCGTCGCGGGCGCTCTCTCCACCAGCGGCGATCTTCGCCGTCATCTCCTCGGCGTCGAGTCCGAGGTCCTTGAATCCCTGAGCGGACGTCTCCGACGCGTCCGTCGCCCGGATCTGGAACTCCTTCAGGGCGTCGGCCGCGAGGTCGCTGTTCCGCGCGCCGGCATTGAGTCCCTGGCTGATGAGCCCCAGAGCCTCCGGCCCGGACAGGCCGAGGCGCTGGAAAAGGGCCGGGTACTCGGTGAGGGTGTCCAGGAGGTCATCGGCGCGGTTCACGCCGTTCCGGGCACCCGTAGCGATGAGGTCGAACGCCTCCTGGGCAGACTTCGACAGGCCGCTGCTCAGCAGCGTCGTCACCGCCGTCGCCACCGGCTGCACGTCCTCGCCGAGCACATCGGCGATACCCGCGAGGCTCTGCACGACGAGCTGCGCATCCCGTGTCGTCGACGTCGGGTCGATGATCCGGAACTGCAGCGCGAGCCGGGTCGCGTCCATGTTCGACTCGACCGACTCGCCGAAGTTGTTCGCGTACGCCTCACCGGCAGCGCGCCCCAGGCGGAGCGCGGTCGCCTCGTCGACGCCCGTGAGGGCCTGCAGGCGGTCGTACCCGACCTCGATCTGTAGCCCGTCCTCGAACGCGGAGACGAGTGCCTTCGCGGCGGCGGCGCCGATGCCGACGACGGCACCGACAACCGGGATCGTCGCGAGAGCGGCGATGACCCGGTCTCCGAACGCGGCACCGGCATCCTCACCGGCGTCGCCGGCGTCGTCCTTCACACCGTCGAAAGCAGCCTCCGCCTCCGAGGTGTCGGCGTCGACCTCCATCGTCGCGCGTGCGGCCTTCAGGCCGTCGAGGTTCCGCTGCACCTTGGACAGCGACGCCTCGGCGCGGGCGATGTCGGCCTTCACGTCCATCGTCGTCTCGACGGACCGGAGGTAGTCGAGACGCTTCTGGACCCGATCGAGGGACTTCTCGCCGCGCTCGATGTTCGCGTCGACCGTCAGCAGCGTGTCCTTCGACACGAGCTTCTTCGCCGCCTCCTCGACCCGATCCATGCTCTCGAGCGCGGGCTTCGCATTCGCGTCGAGCTCGACCGGGTTCTTCTCGACACGCTGACCCGTCTCCCGGATCTTCTTGTCCGCCTGCTCGATCTGCTTCGTGTCCGCCGTGAACAGGACATCGATCTCGGCTGCGCGCATCGGTGGTCACCTCCGGGTGAGCGCCCTCCGAATCCGGGAACCCGGAGTGTCGATGAGCGCGAAGATCGCCGTGCGCACGCCCGGCCAGGGGCGCGCCCTGACGGCGGCGTCGTACAGGTCGAGTTGGAAGTGCTCGAACAGGTCGGCGATGACGAATCGCCAGTTGGTGACGATCGCGAGCAGCGAGTCGTCGATGTCGGGCTCGGTGCCGTTGACGGTCGAGGACGCAGGGGCCGCGGGCGGGGCGGGACGCAGATGCGCGGGTGGTGTCCGGTAGTCCGGATACCACCCGTCCGCGTCTGGAACGCCCCGCCCATACGGTGCCCAGTCCTCGGCCGTCACGAGGCTTTTGGGGTCGCCTCGTCCTCCTCGTCGGGGAACAGGTTGTCGTCGGTGACGCGCGGCGTGAACAGCAGCCGCGCGAGCGCGTCGGCGTACTCCTCGCTGCGCGCCCAGTAGAACACCGCGTAGTAGGTGAAGCGGTCGATCGTCGTCGGCGAGAGGCCGTCGTCGACCATCTCCTGGTGCACGTCGCCGAGGGCGGGGTGCTCGTCAGGCTGGATCGTTTCGAGGACGGCCTGGACTTCGGGAGGGATCGGGCCCTTCACGATGCCGAGGTTCACCTCGCCACGGATCGCGCAGGCGAGCAGCTTCCCCGCGTCGCCCACGTTCGGGGGCTTGACCCGATAGGTCTTGCCCCCGAACGGGAGGACGAGGTCCTGCTGCGCCCACGCCGCGAAGTCGGACGGGGACGCCATGCGTCACGCCCCTCGCGTGAACGTGTGCGGCGCCGAAGCGCCCGCCGCGTTCGTGACGATCACGGGCACGTTGCCGGCGTCACCGGCCGGCAGGGCGGCGATGATCGTCGCACCCGAGACGACGGTGTAGTCCGTCGCGGCGAGCGACGCACCATCGATCGACACGCCGGTCGTGCCGAGGAACCCGGTGCCGGTGATCGTGATGAGGTCGCCGTCGCCGGCACCCTCCGGACCCACGGTCCCGATGACCGCGACCGTGCTGTCCCATCCGTCGAACGGGTTCGCGATCTCGGTGTACGGCCCCTTGCCCGACAGGGTGACCGAGAGGACCTCGATCTCACCGTTCGGGCCGGTGTTCTGCCGGGTGATGGCGACGGTCGCGCGACCCTGGCCGGCGTCGGCCGGGTTCGGCGTACCGATCTCCGGCTTGTGGTACCAGCGCACCTCGACGACTGCGGCCTCGCCCTTCGCCGACGGGCGGGTGCGGGCGAGCAGCGCCTCGATCTCCGGCAGGTACAGGCCGGTCGCGGTGTTGCGGTTCACCTGGACGTTGAACGCGATCGCGAACGACCAGCCGGTCACGTCCGAGTTGTCGGCGCCGAGGTCGTCGTACGTCTGCGCGTCCTGCGTGGTCGGCGTGTAGGTCGGCTGGAAGCCGCTGATCCGGCGGAACGGCTGCCACTCGGGATCGGCGGACGTGCCGAGGTTGATGTCGATGCCGTACTCGAAGGACTTCCCGAGCGTGGTGCCGGCGGGAAGGGGAACTGCTTCGCTCATGATGAGGACTCCTGGTTGTCGAGGGTGATGATGTAGTTGTCGGTGCGCTCCTCGCGCCCGTTCGTGTCGGCCCCGTTCGGGGACATGGATTCGCGGCGGATGCCGCTGATACCTCCCTCGCGGGAGAGCCCGTGGAGAGCAGCGAAGACGATGCCGGCGATCTTGTCGGCGTCCGTCTTGCTTCCCTTCGCGCCCCGGATGCGCACCTGAGCGCGCCGCCAGTGGAGATGTCGCTCGTCCGTGGTGCTGTAGACGCGCACGCCCACAGCCCGGTCCGGTTCGGCCTTCAGCGCCCCGTACTGCACGGCCACGCCGGACGGCGGCGGGGTCACGTCGTACTCGAACGTCGGGACGCGGGCGAGGACCCGGCAGAGACGCCGGGTGAGAGTCGCGTCGTCCATCGTCATCCGAACGCCTCCCGGAGCTTCTGCGCCGCGATCTGCTCGATGTCGACCTCGTCGAACGCTTTCTCGAGGAACTTCGCCTCGCCGCCCTGCGGGTGCCGATTGTCGAGGTCCTCGTGCTGCAGCCGGGACACGAGTGACGTGAACCCGACCTGCACGGTCATGTCGTCGACCTGCATGAACCCGGACTTGTCCGATTCGCCGGTCAGCGTCGGGGACTTCTCGCGGGCGCGGCGCAGGACCTCCCGGCCGCCCTCCCGGATCGCGTCCTGCGCGACCTTCTCGACCGTGCTGAGGATGGGCTTGAGCATCTTCACGATGCACCTCCCTAGGTGAGCCAGAGGATCAGGTGAGACGGCAGCGGCGGGGCGTTCTCGTCCCGGCCGACGCGGATCACCTCGGCCTCCCGCGCCGCCGGCGTGCCCGGCCACACGGTGACCAGCGCACCCGGCGCGACGTTCGCGTCGAGGGGGACGGTGACGCGGGAGTTCGACACAACCTCGAGGTTGTCCCGGTTCTTCACCAGCGTCCGCTCGTCGATGGTCTCCGCGATCGACGAGCGTGCAGGGCCAGGGGTGGACCCCTCCCCGCCGCGGTCGATCATGTCGCGGATCAGGACCTTGTGCGGGAAGAAGAACGACCCGATCACGAGTAGCCCCCCTCCGGCCACACACGCTCGAATGCGCGCTCCGTGGGGAACGACCCCGCCGGGAGTGACCCCGGCGACACCGAGGCCCCCTGAGCGTCGCACAGCGCCCGCAGGCTTGCCCGGGCGTCCGAGTCGAACGCGGACTCGATGTCCGCGAACGTGATCGACGTGCCGTTCCGGCTGAGGGACTTCGTCCGACGGTCCCCCGGCGCAGGCAGCTCGGCGACGACGGCGCTGAGCACCGCGATCGCGTCGAGCTTCTGCTCCGAGTCGTCGGGGAACGCGTCGATGCAGGGGGCGATGGACCGTGCCAGCACGAGAACCCGTCGAGCCGTGTTCTCGTCGCCGCCGAGGTCGGCGTGTGTGATGGTCATGTCCATCGCCCCCTGTCTCACTACTTGCTCGAGCTGTCGGCGGACTCGCCGTCAGCGGTGTCGGGCTCGAACTTCTCGATCAGTCCGAGCGTGCTGAGCCGCTTGATCTCGTCGGCTGTGACCGACGCGGGCAGGACGCGACCCTGACGGAGGTAGACCTCGCCGCCCTGCGCGCCCGGCACCTTCGCGACGATCATCGTGGCCGTCACACGGTGCGCGTACTTCTTGGCCTCGGCCATCAGCTCAGCCCCGTTCCGGTGATGGTCACGCCGGCCGTGGCGTCGGTGACGACGGGCACGGTGACGCGACGCGAGCGGAGCAGGTAGCCGTCGATGTTGTCCTCGCGGATCGACTTGACCTCGATGCCGGGCAGCGCGTTGCTGTAGCCCGGGCCGCCGAGGTCCTCGTCGGCCATGCCGCCGAGCTCGTCCGAGTCGACGAGCAGCGGGGCCGTCGTCGGCGTGTACGGCGACCGCAGCCAGGTCAGGTCGAGGACCTGCGGCCACGTGCCGTTGATGAGCGGGTTCGACCCCTCGCGCGGCAGGAAGCCCGCCTCGAGGAACAGCGACATCACGGTCGCGTAGTGCGTCGGCTTGAGGACGATGGTGTCGAGGGTGTGGCCCTCGCCCGCCTCCTCGGCCTCCGCCTTGGCCTTCTCGACCGAAGCGACGATGGCCTTCGCCGTCGTCCAGTTCGCCGTCGCCGCGCTGGTCTGGGTGATCTTCGACGCGATGACGCCGAGCGCCGCCGAGTCGACGAACTTGACCATGCGGTTCACGAGCTGGCCGAGGCCACGGTTCACGACGTCGATGCCGCGCCGCTTGATCGACTCGTCGGTGACCGGCACGTCGCGGCCCCACTTGTCGACCTTCGCCGCGGCGAGGTCGCCCGCCGTGACCTGCGAACGCGGGTACTCGCCGCCGGGGGCGATCGCCTCGGGGTCGTCCGGGGCGAACAGCGGGTCACCGTTCTCGTAGAGCACGGTCCCGCCGACCGCCTGGAAGCGGCCCTTGAGGAGCGCGTCCGAGATGAACCGCTTGTCCGCGAGGGTGCGGACGCGACGAGCGACCGCGGTGCGCGAACGGAGCAGCTCGTGGATCTGCTCAGCGGTGAGGCTGCCGGTGCTGTCGATCGAGGGCACCGGGTACGTCAGGGAGTTTCCCATGTCTGTTCTTCCTCTCAGTCCAGTGCGACCTGGAGCAGGGCGTCGGCCGCACCGGCCGCCGTGAGTGCGAGGCCGATGCCCCGCTCGCCAGCGCCGACCGTGACGACCTTCCCGGCCGCCGCGGGCTTCACGCGGGCTCCGGCGACGATCGCCGCGGACGCGACGAGGTTCTGGACCCCGCCACGCAGCACGAGCACGTCCTCGCCGGACTTCGTGTCCTGAGCCGCCGCGCCGACGGTCTTGACGCTGTCGGCCGCGGCGTTCGCGACCGTGCGGGCGCCGGTGACCTCGACGAGGCGACCGCCGATGACGTCCGCCGATGCCGTGAAGGTCACCGATGCGCCCGGCTTGAACAGGTGGATGTGGTCAGCCATGTCAGGCCTCCTCGTCGTCGTCGCCCCAGCCCGCACGGGCCATGAGCGCGTCCTCCGCCGACACTTCGCCGGCGGCGTGTCCGATCTCCGCGACCGGAACGCTGTTCTTCGCCATCGAGGCGAGCACCTTCGCGGTGCCGTCCTCGTCGGAGTCGAGCATGGTGCGGAAGTGCTCCGCCGAGGCCGCCGTGATGCGGCCCTCCTGCAGGGCGTTCGCGATGATCCCGTCGCGGCGGTCCTTGATCTGCTGCTCGCGGGCCTCGCGGCCAGCGGCGGCGTCGGCGCGGAGCGAGTCGAGGATCGAGTTCTCGATGAGCTGCGTGCCGGCGGGGATCGTCGGGGCGACCGTGGTCGCCGAGATGGGCGTGGTGTTGTCGGCCGACTCGTTGAGCGCCTCGGAGAGAGCGGACAGGACCGTCTCCTCCGACGCGTTGGCATCGGTCACGCCGAGCCGATCACGAACCGCAGCCAGGAAAGCGTCGCTCATGTTGAGCGCCTCCTTCTGTTCCTTGGGATTCCCCGGCTCGGACGAGCTCGGGAGTTTGTGGGGCGCCGAAGCGCCGATGGGGTGCAGGCCCAGATGGGCGCGCGCGGACTGGTACATGTCCTCGACGTCGTCGCCCTCGAGCGGGTCGGTGCCGTCGTCATCCGTGCCGGCGGTCGCCGTCTCTCCGGCGTCCTTCACGACGGCGACGCGATCGGCCAGGCCTGCCTCGACGGCGGCCTCGGCGGTGTACCAGGTTTCGTTGGCGAGGAGCTCGCCCCAGGCGGACTCGCCCGCCTTGTCCCGGTAGATCGAGATGATCGACTCCTCGATCGTGTCGAGCACATCGGCGACCTTCCGCATGTCCGCGGCGTTGCCCCAGACGATCGTTGACGGCGAGTGGATCATCATCTGCGAGGCAGGCGACATGACCGTCTCGTCGCACCCGGCCGCGATCACCGAAGCGGCCGACGCCGCGAGGCCGTCGACGACTGCGGTGACCTTGGCGTCGTGAGCGCGGAGCATGTTCAGGATCGAGACGCCCTCGAACACCTCACCGCCGGGCGAGTTGATCCGGAGGATGATCTGCGTGACCGAGTCGGGGAGCCCGTCGAGCACCTCGGCGACGTCCTTCGTCGAGATGCCCCAGAACCCGCCCCACGAGTCGATCGGACCGTACATGCGGATGGTCGCGACGGTGCCCTCGCCTCCCGCGGACGGCATCGTGATCGCGTCGAAGAACTCGGTCTTCGACTTCGGCGGGGTGAGCTTGCCCCAGAACCGGTTTCGCGCGCTGCGCTGGTCGGTCATGCTGCCTCCTCTGTTGGCGCAGGCTCGCCCGCGGCGCTCTGCGTGGTGGTTGTGCGCTCTCGCGCGGTGTCGGGGTCGTGCGCCGGGAGCCCGTAACGCGCCCGGAGGTACTTCTCGAGCTCGGCGTCGGCCGTGAACGCCCCGCAGTCGATGAGCGCTCGGATCGCTTCCGCGGTCAGCGGCGCGTCCTTGCCCAGCGGAACGGGAACGATCCGCGGCGCGGGCTCCTCCGGCCCCCAGTTCTGGTCGACGAGGTCCTCGACGACGTGCTGGTTCGTCACGTCGGCGAGGTGCTTCATCACCGCGTTGAGCGAGCCGGTCAGCACGTCCGCGAAGGTGTCGCCGAGCGCGTAGGACCCGGTCGACTTGTCGCCGCCCAGCGTGAGCAGGTGAGCGAGCACGGCGTGCGCGATCTGCTCGTCGTGGTACCGGATGGGGCCGTCGATGTCGGGGAGTTTGCCCGTCACGCCCTTCAGCTCGACGGTGCCGCCATGAGGGACGAACGCGCCCGCCGCCTCACCGGCACGGAAGTCCTTCGCGAGCTTGAGCCCCTCGTCCTTCTGCGCCTTCAGCCACTCCTCGGCCTTCGCGGTGTCCTTCGAGATGCTCTCGGGGAGCTCCGCGCCGGTGACCACCGGCACGCCGAGTCCGTTGCGTTCGCCGACGAGCGCCTGGATGCGCAGCAGGCGATCCTTGAGGAGCCAGTTCTTGTAGGCCTGCCGGAGGAGCGACTGGCCGATCCAGTTCGCGCCCTCGCGCTCGTTCACGAACACCACGAGTCGGTCGACCGGGATCTTCACCGTCGTCGAGCCGAACACGCCGTGCTGGTGGACGGCGATGAGTCCACCGTCCTTCGCGACCTCGAACTTGCTGATCGTCCGCGGAGGCCGCCAGGCGAGTTTCCCGAGACGAGCGCGCCCGTCCTCGATCCGGTACACCTGCTCGAACACCGAGTGGCCGAACACGAGCTCGAGGAGCGCCAGGCGGAGGAACTCGTCCCACGAGAACCGACCGCGCTCCCGCTTCGGGCGCTCCGGCTCCTCCTGCCCCTTCACGGGAAGGCCGAGATCCTGCGCGACGAGCTTCACGACCTCGTCGCGGGCCCCCGCCGGGTCGATCTCCCACCGCGTCGAGCGGATGGGCAGCGTGACCGCCCGGACCACGGAGCCGACCTGAGCATCCTCGCGGCGCATCTGGTCGTAGACCTCGAGCGAGTGCGGCCACTGCAGGTCGATGTTCTTCTCGTGCGCCTCGTCGGCGAGAGACGACCATCCGCGCAGCGCGCCGTCCTTGACGTAGCCGATCTCGTCTGCCACCGGGGGCCTCCTCTCAGAATGCGACCGTCGCGAGGTTCATCTCGTCGGGCGCGATGTCAGCGCGACTCACCGATTCGGCGGCCGGCGGCTTAGGCGGGTCGGGGACGGTCTCGGGCTCGAGGTTCACGAGCCCGTAGAGCGCCTCGGACATCGCGATCAGGCCTGAGATGTCGACCGGCAGGGACTTCGAGCGCGACCAGGCGTCGTTCTCGGCGTATTCCTTCGTCACGCCGCCCTCGACGGCGAGCGTGATGTCCGGCTGCTCGACGAGCACGATGTCCTTGTCGCGGACCGCGTCGCTCATCTGGCCCGTCGCCGCGGCGAACTGGCCGCCGTCGAGGACGTGCACGGTGAGATTCCGCTCGGGCTTCTGCAGCTCCTCCACGAGCTCCGCCGCCGGCGCGCCACGTCCGACGACCACGACCTCCCGGAAACCCGACTCGTCGGCGAGCTTCGTGATGTAGTCCGGCGCCCAGACGATGCCGGTACGGCGATGACGGACCGTCGCGAACGGCTTCCCGGACTTTGTGCGCGTCGCCGCGCCGATCCACGTCGTCACACCCGAGTCGTTTGACCGCTTCGAGGTGTCGATCGCCCACACGGTCCGCTCGCCCTTCGTGATCTTCACGTCGGCGGGCGGGATGCAGAGCGCCTGGAAGTCCTTCACGTTGATGAACGAATCGACGCGCACCGTGACCCACTGGCACAGCACCTCAGTGCGGTAACCGGCATCGGTCATCGACCGGATGTCAGAGAGCGCGTCCTGCACCGTCATCGCGCCGTAGCCGATCGACGGGTTCGCCTGCAGGATGCCGTCGATGTCGTCCTTCGCGCACCCGTCCGGCGCGGACCACTCGAAGATCCCGAGCGACGTGTCGTGGGTGTTCGCGTACTCCTCCGCCGAGGTGAGCCCGGCGCCGACGTACGCATCCCAGTCCGCGATATCCGCGAGGCCCGCGTCGCGCTGGGTGCGGAGCACGACCGCGTCGGACGCGCCTGCGTTCGAGATGCCCCAGAGCTGCCCGGACCAGAACGACTTGAGTGTCTGCGAGACGGCATTCCACGCGACCCAGTCGCGCTGCTCACGCATCTCGTCCATCAGGACGCGTGCGGCGGGCTTGCCTCGAGCGTTCTTCGCCGCCCGGATCTCGTAGTGGGCGCGGGACCGGGCGATGATCGAGATCGACCCGTTCGCGTCGCGAACCTTCGCCGTGGCGGCCTGCAGCGCATCGATCGCGAGCTCGGCCTCCTCCTCCGTCTCCGGATCCGGGTCACACCACGACTTGACCGCCGCCCACGGCTCCTTCGCGATATCGAGGTTCTGCGCGACACCCACGACCTTGAACTTCAGCGGCGGGACCTGCGCGGTGTTCCGGCCCGAGTCGACGAACAGCCACCACGTGGCGAGCACCGACGCGAGCATCGTCTTCCCCTGCTGCCGGGCGACGAGCACGATGACCCGCTTGAAGCGGTATGTGCCGTCAGGGCGCAGCTCGAGAGCGTGGATCAGGAGCCACTTCTGCCACGGGTAGAGCGTCACGCCGAGGATCGTCAGCGCGAACTCGATCACCTCGAACCCACGCGACGTCTCCGGCGTCAGTTCCCGCAGCGGCTTCGTCCACAGACGCGGCTCAGTCCGCCCGAACAGCTTCGCGGCCACCGCTCACCCCCACCTCGAGCGGTCAGCCGATGCCCCGCTCCGCCTTGAACTTCGCCAGCGACGTCGGCTCGTCGATCTCCTCGTCCTCGAGGGCCTCCGACTCGCCCTCACCGGGCTTCGACGCCTTCGCCGGCTCCGGCACGTCAGGCGAGCCCTTCGGCTTCCCGCGCGCCGTCGTATTCAGCACCATCCGCGCGTCCTTCAGCGCCGCCCGGTACTCGATCCGCGGCCGAGAGCCGCCCCCGCTGTCCAACTCGTCGGCCAACGTGCGCAACAGCTCGACGAGGGGGGCTTCCTCGGGAACATTCGCGAGCCCCGTAACCCTCAACATCCGCGTCAGCGCGGCCCTGTGAGGACGTTCAGCCTTCTTCGGCATCCGGGTCACCCCCTGGTAGAAATCGGGCATTTTCGGTCGGGGAGAGAGGACGGCTCCCCCGGGCTGTCGTCCGCCCCCTGGGGTGTGTCTGGATTTTCTGGGGGGTGGGGGTTTGTCGGTCGCGTGAGCGCTTGGGATCCTCTGGGGGTGGTCGGGCTACGCCCTCCCTGTGGTGTGTCCGTATGCGGGCGTGTGTGACCGGGGGTGGGTGGGTGGGGGTTACCGTCTCCCTCTGAGTGTCCAGAGGTCGAGGAGTGTGTCCCATAGGCGGAGGCGGCGGCGCGCGCGTCTGGTCTCCGTGGAGGTGACCGAGTGGGTGCGGTCGCGTGCGGCGCTCCGGCACCATTCGCTGAGTGCTGCCTCGCGGCGTGCGGCGAGGCGGGCGGTGATGGTCACGTCTCCTCCTCGGGGTTGAGGTGACACCACGGGATGAGTTCGCGTGGCATGTCCTCACCGAAGATCACGACGCCGGTGTCGGGGTGGATCCAGGTGTCGGTGAGGGAGTCGTGAACGAAGTCGGGTGCGGTGCCGATGCCGCGGAGTGCGAGGGCGGTCACGCCGGCCATGATGCGCCCGGCTGTTCGACGTGGTTGTGCCACACCCTCACGCGATCGACGTGGTCGGGCGGATCACCCGGGAGGATGCGGGTAAAGAGCCAGCGGGTCGGGCCTTGCCAGATAGCGAGCACTGACCAGCCGATGACGATCCCGACCGTCACGCTGATGGCGGTACGCATGCCGGCTCGATCGGGTTGAGGGTCGCGTTCGCGCGGATCAGGCCGACCATGTTCGCTGACGCGCAGTGCGTACAGTAGGTCAGGGTCCGACCGGACGGGAGCGTCGCGCGTTCCTTCGCCTGGACGGCGGGCCCGCACTGGTCACATGTCTCCATGATGTGCTCCTCACCACCAGGCGGCGACTTGCTCGCCGAGTCCCTGCGTGTTGGCTGCACGCTTGCCCCGGCTGCTGTTGCAGGACGAGTGCGAGTGGCGGAAGTTGTCGACGTCTTCCTCGAGGTCGGGCCGGTCATCGACGGGGTGATAGTGGTCGAGCTCGTGGGAGTCGGCGGTGGTGCCCTGCCCGGCGTCGTAGTCGATCGCGTCGCGGCAGATCCAGCACTTCGACTTCTCGACCTCGTCGGGGTTGGTGCTGCGCGACTGCCGCTTCCCCTCCTCGAAGAACTCGAGGCGGAGCTTGTGCATCCGACGGGATTCCTTGTGGGTGCGCTTGCCGGTCATGTGCCGGCCTCCCGTCCGAGGCGACGTTTCTCGGCGTTGCACCTGCCGCAGAACGTCTGGTCGAAGACCATGTGGACGCCGGCGGTGCCGAGGAAGTAGCCGCGGAGCCGGATCATCGCGTTGTACCCGCAGGTCGGGCACTCGACATCGTCGAGGTGTTCGCTGATCGTGTCGAGGTGGACGACGACGGCCATCATGCGGCCTTGCGATTCGGGCCGCGTGGGCGCGGCGACTGCAGGCCGAGCAAGCGGCGACGTCGGGAGACCGACGGCTGTGACATGCCGACCGCCCGGGCGATCGCCGTGTCGGTGAGGCCGTCCGCGTTCAGGGTGCGGATGCGGCGGTCGATCGGGTCCTCGACGTGCACGGGGCGACCGCGCGTGCCGCCTCGCTCGTCGGTCGGCTTCGGTGTGGGCTCGACCGGGGCGACGGTCGGTGCGGGTGCTGGGAGCGGTGCGGTGCCGACGGCGCGGTCGGCGAGGCGGGACAGGAGGTCGCCGACCTCGAGGTGCAGCTCCTTCGCGTGCCGGGCGAACGCCTTGTAGGTCGAGGGCCGGACGAGGGCGCGGACAAGGACGGCCGGGCTGTCGTCGATCGGGTCGACGGGCTGCCCCTGCTTCTTCACGCAGTTCGCGCAGAGCCCGCGTCCGCCCTGCGCGATCGTGTCGGGGGCGTCGACCTTCTTCACGCCGAAGGGTCGCATCTTCCGGCTGCACTGTGAGCACTGCATGGCCGCCCCCTCTCGTCATTGGGTGGGTGGTACGCGGGCGGACAGGGATTGCCGCTGCCCGCCCGCGTCGTCGGACCGTGTTCGGGCGCAGGGGTCCCGTGCCGGCCGAGGGGATGGGTTCGGCCGGGTCGCGTGCGCTGCGCCCGAGATCACGAAAGCCCCGGCGTCTGCGGAACGGCGGGGCTTCGTTATTGGTTGTCTTCGGTTGTGTGGGGCTGTATCAGCCCCTCCGACGACTTTCCGATCATGAATGTAGGGTATGCAACCGCCGTCGGTGATAGCGGTGATCTATCGGTCGGCGACAGGGTCAGGCTGTGGGCTTCATCGCGATGTGCGTCTTCCGCTCGGTGCCGCAACGATCGCACCTCCACTGCATGAGGGTCCGAGGTAGCCCCCGATAGTTCCCCCTGGGCATCCGGCGGTGCACATTGCGCAGGACTTCCTCTGGGGTCCACTCGTGGCCGAAGATCAAGCAGATCAGGCGGTTTGCGGTCATGGTTCTGTCCTATCAGTCGTTGTCGGCTTCGGCGAGCCGTTTGCGGAGGTTGATCTGGTAGACGGGGTCGTTCTTCATCCGTTGCCGCCACCAGGCGAGGAGGACGGACTCCTCGACGACGCGGACCTTCTGGCCCTCGCGGATCTCCCACGACATCGGCATGCCGCGTGCCCGCCAGTAGCGGACGGCTCGCATTGAACGTCCGACGCGGCGTGCGGCCTGCCGGTACGTCAGCATCTCACCCATCGTCGGACCCGTCGTCTCGGACGAGGCGGTACCGGAGGCGGTAGGTGACCGAAGCGGCCCGGTCGAACCAGTCGTCCGAGCTGCTGATCTGCCCCTCCCAGTGATGTCCGGACGGCGCGGGAGGCAGTAGACGGCGGAGGCGCTGGTCCTCGGCGTAGAGGCGGGCGTTCACGTCGCGGACGAGGTCGCGGTTCGGGCGGTCGTCGTACGGGATGCTGACCGGGTGCGAGCACAGCACCTTCGGGAAGGCGACGCGCGGGAGTGAGGGTATCGGTGTCCCGGTTATCGGGGCACGGAGCGCCCGGAAGATCGGGACCAGTTCGGACGGGTAGAGGATGCTCATCGCTGGTCCCCTTCCGGCGTGGAGGCGTTCGCGAGTTCGAGGAGGACGTCCGCGTGGCAGGGCTGATCGAGAGGGCACCAGCACGCGAGGTTCCACCCTCGCAGCTCGGCGCGAATCCGCTCGATGCCGAGCACCTGCAGGGCGTACAGCCGGAACATGCCGATCGCCGCGTGTCGACCGTATGTCTCAACTGAGTAAGGGTTGCCGAACCGTGACGGCCGTGCGACGACGACGGTGTTCTCGGGCTTCCGCCACCCTCGGGCGCGTGAGAGCTGGATCCGCTCAGTCATGGTCTCCTACTTCCCGGTCGTGTTCGGAGGCGGCGGCTCGGAGGCCGTCGCCGAGAGCGGCGAGGAGGTGCACGACGACCTCGGCGTGGTACTCGTGCGGGTGGCTGAGCACGGCGACGATGAGGGCGGTCATCGTGGGCCAGTCGGCGTTGAACGCGGCGGTCATGATGCGGCCTGCGTCGATGTAGTCCTGTGTCGCCCCGGTGATTCTCATCGCCCAGTAGTGGTTCTCGTCGACGACGACGCCCTTCGTGAGTCCGAGGGGGAATATCTTGTAGATCGCCCGGCCGAGGAACTCCATCAGGGCGTGCATGTCGCGGGTGTTCTGGACGTGCTCGTGCATCCAGAGGGTGACCTGCTCGCTGTCCTGGTCGAACAGGTACGCGCCGAGCAGGTGGGTGTCCTGCTGGGTGAAGTTGGGGGGCTTACGCTCAGACATCGTCGGTTCCTTCCTGCTTCACCGGCACCCACGGAGTGACCCTGCGCGTAGCGATGACGGCCATCGATGGGAAGTCGAGGAGGCGGTCGGTTTCCCAGCCCGCACGTCGGTCGGCCTCGATCGCTTCGAGGAGCTGCCTCGTCATCTCGTGCCGCTGATCGACCCGGCCCAGGTCGTATGTGCTCGGCGTGTGATCCGGGGTCGTGTTCCACTGCTCGGCCAGTCGCTCGACCGCGCTCTGCTGCTCGCTCATCGGTTCTCTCCCTGCTCGGTGACGACGGATGCAGCACGCAGCACCTTGCGGGCGTCCTCGCGCCAGATGTCAGCGCGGCTCGGGTCTTCGACGACCATCTCCGCCCAGGTGTAGTCACCGCCGGGGCCGTCCGGCTCGAACATCGCCCGCGCTGCGGCTTCCACCTGCGCGTCGGACGGTTCGTCCTGCGGCTCCGAACGACGCTGTCGAACGGCGGCGAGGATACGCGCCCACGTCTCGGCGTACCCGTGCTCGGCGTAGAACGCGTCGAAATCCGGGTGTGATGTGCCGTACAGCGCCATCCAGACATCGAGCATCCCGTACAGCGGGATCGTCCCGCCATGCGCACCCTGCTTGCTCGGCTCCGGTACCTCGGTGCGACGGATAGCGGCGTCCCAGCCCGCGAGGAAGTCGCGCCGCGTCTGTGAGTCGCCGCGCCCCGAGATGTACTGGTTCGCCTGCGCTTCCCGATCATCGTCGATCGGCTGCTCGGAACGACGGAGAGCTGCCGCGTACTTATCGATCGCGCGGTTCCGAGCCTGCACGGCGTGGTCGTCGATCGGCTCGGTGCCGCGCCCGGGGCCGACCCACCCGTCGAGCCCCAGCGCGTTTCCGTCGTCCCAGACGTCGCCCAGTACGCGCCGCTCGTCGTCGGTCGGGGTGTGCGCCTCCCCGACCACGAGCTCGACCTCAGGCGTCGGAACCACCCACGGGAGGGCCGCTGCCACCTTCTCGGCGCACGCGTGCATGTACTCCTGGATGCCGGGGACGGCCCGGTCGAACGATGCGCCCGGCGAGTAGACGACCTCGTGGAGCACGCGGGCGAGGCTGGTGAGGTCGTGTTCGGTGAGTCCGATGCGTTCCCGTCGGGCGGTGGTGCAGGCGTCGCACCCGCATCGTCGGAGCGAGGTCTCGAACACCTCGAGCACGCGGGCGATGTCGTCGCGGCTCGGGGCGGTGAGGTCGTGGTCGGTGAATGCCGTGACCACGTCGTCGATGAGCTTCTGGTCGGTCATGATGCTGTCCCTTCGTCGTCGCGGTGCTCGTCTCCGCAGGTCGAGCAGGTCTTCACTTCGACGGAGCGTGCCCGTCCGTCACGGGACGTCGCCCACCACGTCCGCACCGTGGTCTCCCCGCACACCGTGCAGATCGCGAGCCGGGCCCGCCGCGGGTGTGGGAACACCCCGTAGCGGCCCCGCAGGTGGCGGATCAGGGTGAACAGGTCCGTCGGTTCCTTGTCGAGCACGGGTGCCTCTGCGATCCGGTCGCCGTGGTCGATCAGCCACCCGGCGGCGAGGAGCGCTTCCCCGCGAGCGGTGAGAGGGTCCGCGTTCACGGTGTTCCCGACCGGTGGCACCGGGCGGATCGGGCGGGACACGACCTGCGCCGCGGCCCCGAGGTAGGTGATGAGTTCGTACCAGAGTTCCCGGGCGTCGGCCGCGGCGCCCTGACCGATGATGCGGCCGCCGGCGCTGACCGTGTAGGCGTCGAGTGCGCGCATGTTGTCGAGGTAGCCGCCGCCGGTGATCTGGTCCTTGTCGAAGCGGGAGCCGCCACCGACGGGGATCTCGGGAAGGGTGGCGTCGACGATCGCGTCGATCAGGTCAGGGAGGATCGCGAGGTGCCATTCGTGCTCGCGCACCCACTGGTCATGTGCGGCGTTGGGGTCGATGATCGTGAGCGGGTCCATCACTCGCCCCCTGCCTGTCGGCGTGCGGCCCTGTGAGCGTTCAGCATCGTGTCGGTGCATGTCGGGGTGCTCGGGCATCCGCGACCGCGGCATCCGGCCGTGTAGCCGTCAGGGGTGCCATGTGTGACGTCCGCGTCGGGGGCGAGTTCCACCCGCTCCGGCCTTGTGGTCGCACGCGGCTTGTACGGGCCGCGGGTGCGTGCCCGGTTCAGGGGAAGGTCGAGCCGCCCCCGCGCCTGGTACACCGCCGACCGGGTGATGCCGAGCTCGTCCGCGATCTGCTGGTCCGTCATGCCCTGCCCGTGCAGCTCGACGATGCGACGCTGCCGGGCCGCGCGGGGCGACTCCTCGTGCGCCCGGGCGACCTTCGGTGACAGGCGCGGGAGCTTCAGCTTCGTCCGGCGGATCGTGCTGATCGTGCTATTCGCGACCCCCATCCGGTGAGCGATCACCGTGTCCGAGTAGCCCTCGGCGTGGAGGCGAGCGACCTCGGCGACGTCGACGATGATCCGGGGCGGCGGGCCCTTGATGCCGAGCGCTTCCCGGGTGCGGGTGACCGACGCGATCGCGACCTTCAGCTCGGCCGCGATCTCCCGGACCGTCTTCCCCTCGCTGATGAGCCGGCGGACGTCGTCGCCGATCCGCTCCGTGAGGTTCGGGGCCTCGGCTCGCGCCTTCTTCTCGTCGCGTTCCTTCTCGGCGCGGGCGGCGGCGGCCTTCGCCTTCCGGTTCGCGGCCTTGTCGCGCTCCCGGACCGCGTCGAGCTCGGCGGCCTCCTCGGCGACGATGTCGACGGGGTTGTCGCCGGCGTCGACGCGCTTCCGGAATCCCCAGTCGCCCTGATACCGGATGTAGACGTCGACGCAGGACACGGCCGCGCCGCAGGACACCGCGGAGCCGTGGCATCCGGCACGGTACCCGTCGACGGTGCCGTGCTCGGCGGTGGATAGGACTTCGAGTGTGTGGCTCATGCTGCCACCGCCTCTCGGATCGAAGGGACGCCCGGGCGGGCGAGGAGGATGCGGAGTGCGAGGGCGGCCTGCTGCGGGACGACGCCGTTGCCGCACGCCTTGAGCTGCTCGGCACGCGACAGACCGATGACGGAGGCAGTGACCCACCCGGCGGGCCAGCCCATCATCCACTCGGTGAGTTCGGGGTTCAGGCGGGCCTTCCCGCCCTTGCCGTCGTGCCGGACGGGATCGGGTGCGGCACGACCGATCGCTGAAGCCCACCGAGCGAACGACGAGGTGTACGGCCCCCAGTCGGTGGTGTGCTCTGCAACGTCTTGGATTGTGACCGAGTGGTTCCCGGCACGCCGCTTGTCCGGGTGCTGAGAACCGCCCCGATCCCCGTCGTAGGCGCCGGGCGTGGGCAGCAGTCGGCCACCTGACCCGATCAACCCGTTCTCCGCGATGATCGCGAGATCCGTGACCACCTCGCGGCCCGGCTTCTTCCGCAGGTGATCCTCTGGCGTGTTCCCGGAGGGCTGAGCGACAGGTGTCGGCAGGAGGAGCGTCACGTCAGTCTGTGATGCACCGCCGTCGCGAGCGTGATCGAACGCTTCGCCCCGGACTCCCTCGTCCCGCCCATCTCGGCCGAGACTCGTCCCCCGGACCCGTCCGCCGCCGCGGGCGTCGGTAACAGTTCGCTCCCCGGGCCAGGCGAGGACGAAGACGCGGAACCGGCCATGAGGTGCTCCGACGTCGGACGCTCGAAGACCGACCCATTCCGCATCGAACCCGAGGTCGGCCAGGTCTCCGAGTACAGCTCCGAGTGCCCGCAGAGCATGTTCACTCGGCTCGTCTCCCACACACCACGGGCAGGGTTCCAGGTTGCCTCCGCTTGCGTCTGCACTGAGCAGTCCTCTCACGTTCTCGATGACGACCCAGTCGGGTCGGTCTTCTTCGATGGATCGGGCGAACTCCGACCAGAGGCCGGAGCGTGTGCCGTCGGTCATGCCACGGCGTCGGCCAGCGAGGCTGACGTCCTGGCAGGGGAACCCGCCGGCGCGGATCTGAGTGTGCGGGACGGTGCGGAAGTCGACAGCACGCACGTCGCCGAAGTTGGGCACGTCCGGGTAGTGGTGCGCGAGCACCTTCGATGGGGCCGCGTCGAACTCGGCGAACCACGCGGGCTCGGAATCGAACACCTCGTCGACGGCCATGCCGAGGCCACCGACCCCAGCGAACAGCTCGCCCGACTTCAGAGCGGTCATCGTGTGGTCTCCTTGTCGGCTCGGATCGCGGCTGCGCAGTTCGGGCAGGTCACGGTGCGCAGGTCGTGGGCGAACTTCGGGGCGTCGGTGGTGCCGCAGTACGCGCGCCGGGGGTTGTCGGTGCGGGCGTGGAGGCGGTCGGCGACGGGGATCGGGGTGGTCATGCTGCACCTCGCACGGCCTCGAGTGCGCTGACCGCGTCGGCGACCGCGCGCTGTGCGTTCGACAGGTCGAAGTAGCGGCGGCCGAGGGCGCGCTGCACGTCCTTGTCGGCGTCGAGCCATGTCGCGAACGAGGTGCGGATCTCGTCGACGGTCGCCTTGTTGCCGTCACCCCAGGACGACCCGACGACCGTGAGGCCGAGGATGTCGCTGAGGTCGTCGACGAGGCGGCGCAGGTGGTCCCGCTCGCTCTGCAGTTGGCCGTCGCCGGTGTGCAACGCGACTCGCCGCTCGACCTTCTCCTCGATGTCGGCGTACAGCTTCGTGTGCGTGGCCTCGCGGTCCTTCTCGATGGCCCGCATCCGCAGGCTGTCCATCTTCTGCACGAGCGCGTGCGTCGCTTCCCAGGACGGGTTCCGGTCCGGGTGGACGGTCGCCTTCACGACGACCGTCATCCGGGTCCGCGACCGGCCGGGGATCATCAGCCCCCACCCGTGCGGGAGTTCCTCGGGACGGACGATGTCGGTGCTCGGGGCGACGACATACCAGGAGTGGCAGTTCGGCTCCCACGCCTCGGCCTTCGCCGGCTGGTCGAGCTCGTGGAGCCAGTCCGCACGGGACACCTTCAGCTCGTGGCCGACGAGCATCTTCCCGCGGGACTGGAAGAACCCGACGTAGAGGGCGTCGGCGCGACGGGATCCGAGGACGACTTCGGGGAGGAACGCACCGCCGGGCATCAGCTCGCCGGGCTTGATGTAGTGGCGCTGCAGCCGCTCGAGCAGCTCCGACGCCTTCATGCCGCGCTCTCCTCGGTGGTGTCGTGGCACGAGCACTTGCAGGGCACCTCGACGTCGGCGTCGTCGTCCCACGCCGTGTCCTGCCACCCGTGCGGGTGCTTCCCCGCGGCGCAGTCCGGCGACACCGGCGCCGAGTGGGACACGGTCGCGCCGAGTTCGACCGCGATCGTCTCGACCTGGACGTGTGCACGGTCCTTCGCCCGCTGGATCGAGGCGTCGAGCGCTCCGAGCAGATCGAACGCAGGTGCCACCACTGGTCGCACAGCCTCGTTTGCGGCCCTCTCAGCGTGTCCGGCGGCCTCCACCAGCTCGGCGGCGAATGCGCGCGCCTGAGCGGGCGTGAGCCGCATCTTCCGCTTCCGCATCCGGGCGAGCACCTCGCACTCGTCCGTCCAGTCGGCGTCCGCGACGAACCGGACGTACTCCTCCTCGATCGTCATCGCTCCGTCTCCTCGATGTCGAGCCCCGCGCGGATGTCCGCGCGAAGCTGGTTCTGCCGTGCAAGGCGAGCCTTCGCGGTTTCGGTCTTGGCGCGTTCGCCCTTGTCGTGGTCCAGGAACGAAGCGCCCGCACGGAGCACCTCGATCTGGTTCGCGAGCCGCAGCTCTGCACGCAGGTCGTCGAGCGCGTCGACGATCCGTCGTCCCTTGTTGGTAGCCATCCCCATGTCCTTTCTCAGTACGACTTCTCCCAGGGCCAGCTCTGACCCCAGATGAGCTTTCGAGGGAAGTCCCGGCGGTCACGGTCCCCGCGCCACCGGACGAGGCTGAACGTCGGCGTCCGCCCCTCGATCTGCTTGTCCCGGCGAATACCGAGACCGAACTCCGGCCAGCCGAGGAGCGTCGACGAGCCACGCGGACGCAGCCCCCGCTCCCCCGTGCCGTCCTTGTCGAGACCCGCGTGGACCTCGATGAGCATCGCGACGTCGCGCTCACGGATGGAGTCGAGCGCGTTCAGCACGGGCTTCGCCTCCTCCTCCTTGTTGAGCGACCCGCCCGTCATCCGGTACAGGGGCCCCATCAGCACGAGGTCCGGCTTCGACTCGTCGATCCAGCGGTGGATCTTGCCGAGATCGTTCGCGTTCGTGATGTCCATCGGTGGCACGCAGTGCAACGCGAGGTGGTTTTGCGGGTCGCGCTGCCCGAGCTGCGCCGCCCGCTCCGCGAGTCCGCGCACCGCCCGCCGCCACTGCCGCTCGCTGTTCTCGACGTCGATGACGAGCACGTTCAGCGGCGGGATGTCGCTGCCCTCGAACGGGTGCAGGCCCGCGGCGGTCATCGTCGCGATCTGCCGGAGGAACGTCGACTTGCCGACGCCCTCACCCGCCGAGAGCATGAGCCGGTCCTGCCGCTCGAGAAGCCCCGGGATCGCCCAGTCGTAGGCGTCGTCTTCCTCGGGAACGTCGAGGACCTCGCGGAGCCACCGGACCGACATGCCACCGACCGCCATGTCCCGCAGCGTGCGGAGGTCCTGCGCCGCCCGGGCCATCGCGACACCGGGGTCGACGCCGCCCTCCATGAGCCGGGCACCGATCAGCCGAAGCTCACGCTCCACGGATGCCTCGCGGACCTTCGTCGCGTAGAACCGTGCCGCCTCGCCGGTGACGTTGCCCCACTCGCTGAGTTCGGGCAGTGAGATCCCGTGCACGTCCCAGTTCGTGAGCTGGTCCCACACGGACAGGTAGTCGATGTGGGCACCGGCGAGGTGCAGCTCGACGACCCGGGTGAAGATCACGCCGAGGCGGCCGTCGTGGAAGTCGCCGGCCGACACCTCACGCTCGAGGGCGGGGATGATGCGGGGGTGCGCGAGCATCCCACCGATCACGCCCTGCTCGAACAGTGCGAGGCCGTCGACGGCGGGTGCCGTGTCGGGAGCGTACGGGTCCTCCGGCGGGACCTCATCGACGAAGTCGCTCACGGCGTGACCTCCCAGATCGTGCGTGCGATGTTCACGGGACCGGACTGCTCCCGCGGCCTGGACGGCATGTTCCAGCCGCCCCGAGGTGGGCGCTCAGCGAGCACGCGGAAGCCGGCCGCCCGGAGGCTCGCGCCGGTCTCGCCCTCCTGCGTGTAGGTGATGAGGCGCTCGTATCCGAGCGCGAAGGCCACCCGCTTGCACGCGCCGTAGAGCATCGAGTTCGCGTTCCGAGTGCCGTCGGTCGCGGTGCGCTTCACTTCGAGGGTGTAGCCCCAGTTCGCCTGAATGACGCGCGACGTCGGGCGCCCGAGGATTGCAACGCCGACGAGCACCTCGCCGCGCGCGACGCCGAGGCTGATCTTGTGGCCTCGGGGTGCCTGGTGGTGGCGGTGATGCGCCGTGACGAACTCCTGCGCGTGCTTGAGGTCGACCGGAACGATGCGGAGCGCGCTCATCGGACGCCCTCCCCCCGGTACGGGAAGCGGAGCCACAGTCGCCGGAGGGCGCGCTGTGCTCGAGCCACACGCTCGGCGCGCTCGATCGCTTCCCAGAGCGCGGCGCTGGCGGCGGGTGAGATCGGCACGCTCATCTCGAACGACGTCGGGATCTGCTCCTGCTCGTCGTCGCTCACGGTGTCCTCGTCGAGCGTGAAGCTGCTCACTGTCCCGCCGATGTCCTGCCACTCGCCGTCGACGAGGACCTGCATCCGCCCGTTCATGCGCCCACCGCCCCGCACATGCAGGCGCCGTTGCGGGCGACCTCGGTGAAGCACGTCGGACACACGGTCGCGGCGGCCGGGCAGGTGACGTGCTCCCACTCCGGATCCGCACCCGCCCCATCGACTTCCTCGTTCAGCCGGCTCATCTGGCCGGGACGGATGCCGCGGTCGCAGGCGAAGCACGGACCGGGGTGCGTGGCCTCGGTGACGATGGCGCTCATCGCGCACCACCAGCGGCGACCCGGCGTTCGCGTTCACGGATGAGCGCCTCGCGCGTGTGCGCGGCGGCATCGATGCGGTGTCCCGCTGCTTCGATGCCCTGTTCGATCTCTTCGTCGGTCATCCCCATGTACGGCGAGAGGACGAGCGGGTTCGGGATGCTCGGCTGCGGGTGCAGCGGGATCGGGTCAGTCATGAGGTGATCGCTTTCTGCTCGGGGTGCAGCCGCTCGTACGCGGCGACCGCGGGATAGTCGGGCTCGATGTCGTTGCCGTACTCGTCCTGCTGCGGACCGAGGCCCGCGAGACGGATCCGCTCGACGGCGGCGCGGACGTGCGCCGGGGTGAGGTAGGTCGTAGAGGTGCGGAAGTGGAGCCGCACCGCCTCGACGGCCTCCGAGTAGTCGAGGTCATCGACGAGCCGATGCCAGGCGACGAGCGTCGCCTCCTCGATCCGGCGGTTATCGATGAGCTGCACCTCGGCGAGCAGGTCCGCAGTCTGGGTGATGTCCATCACGCGACCCCCGCCTCGTGCAGACGGCGGCCCATCTCGACGATGCTGTTCGCGCGGGCGTTCGGCGACTGCGCCTGGTGCTTCATCGCGTCGCGCTTCGCCTGCATGACGAGCGTCGAGAACTTCTCTCGCAGCGTCGGCATCGACCGGATGTTCGCCGCCCAGAACTCGTTCGAGGTCGACCAATGGATCATCCACTCGATCTGCTCAGCCGTGTACCCGTCGAGACGCATCAGCCGATCGCACGCCGCCCACCACTTCTCACCGACGGTGCCGACCTTGTGCCCGTTCGCCCGGACCTTCTCGGCCAGCAGATCGCACAGCCTCGACACACTCGGGGTGTACTTCGACGGGAGGGCGTCGCTTGCGACGTCCGACGTTGCTACGTCTCCTACGTCTATACGTCTATAGAGAGGAACGGATGCGTCGTTTGTCGGGGAATCCTGCACGTCCTGTCGGGGAATATCGACCGGCTGTCGGGGAATGCCCGAATCGTTCCCCGACAGATTGTCGGGAGACGTCTGCACCCACGGGACGACGATCGCGAACTCATTCGGCCGACTCTTGGACCCTCGCTGCATCGTCAAGAGACCCTGCTTCCGCAGCTTCGGGATCAGCCGCTCGATCGTCCGTCGATCCACTCGGACCTTCCGCGCGAGACCTTCGTACGTCAGGTCGTCATCGTCGGCGATGTACCGGCACCGACCGTTGTCGTCGGCGACGTCCGCTAGCGACAGCATCAGCACGAGCTCGTTGCCCATAAGCGTCTTGCACTCGTCGCCGTGCCACACCCAGCTCGACACCTTCACGCTCATAGCCCTGTTCCTTCCTCGACCTCGACGGCGAGCCCGCTGCGCGTCAGCAGCCACCACGTCCCGTCGGCCCTCTTGATCCGAATCCCCGCCGGCGGATTGATGCCCCGGCGGACGATGAAGCCGTAGTCCTCAGCGAGCGCACGGCGGGACTCGACCCACCCGTGACACCCGGTCGTCCCCGACCCGCAGAGGATCAGGCAGTTCGTGACGTCGGAGATCATGCGAGCCAGCTCGCCGTCCTTCCGACCCACCCCGCCCGCACCCCGCGGCATCCGGTGATGCGCCGACCAGCCGCGCCCGCGGTCCTCGAACCGGAGCGGGCGCCGGCAGCGGAAGCACCGCTCCCGCTCTCGTTTGAAGAACGCGTGTCGCACCGTCGCCGCGGTGAAGTCCCCGGCGCCCATCAGATCCGCCCCGTCCGGTACCAGTCGAAGGACAGGTAGCCCTCCGCCGTGCACCTGATGCACTTCACCGGCCGCCCGATCTGCGTGGCGACCTGCGTCTCCCAGCGGGCGTAGCAGCCGAGGCACTTCGTCGTGCTCACACCGCAGCACGACAGCGCCACCCACCACTCGGCCGCCTCGTCCCCGCACTCCTCGCACGACGGCGCGAAGTCGAGGGCCTCGAGAACCACCCGGTCCTCGTCGATGTTCGTGCTCATGACATCCCCCCGTTCCGGTAGGTGATCTCGATCTGCTTCCCGATGGACTGCAGCCGACTCGTGTAGTCCGACAGGAGGTTCCCCACCCGGCGGGCCTTCTCGAACGCGACGACCGCCCGGTCGTACGCCTCCCGCTCCGCGACCGTCCGCAGCCGCACCCGCGACGCCTGCTCCCGAGTCGGGAAGCCGGCCGTGTCGATAACCGCCTGAGCCCGCGCGTCGGCGAGCTCGGCGGACTTCTGCCGCTTGATCTCCTCGGCCGTGGCGATGATCGCGACCATCCGGGCCGCCCACCGCGACGCGTCGTTCAGCGCGTCGATCACCCAGTCGGGCGTGCGGATCGATGCCGAGTCGAGGGGGTGCGCGATCAGCCGCGCTTCCTCGGTGTACGCGTCGAGCGAGTCGACGTCGATGATCGTGCCGTCTTCCCAGACGAGGACGTCACCCCGCCGGAGGATGGCCTGCATCTGATCGCTCATGACCTCGCCTCACGTGTCGCGATGAAGTGCCCGAGGTTCGAGATGAGCACCGATACGTCATGGCGGATGTCATGGAGATCGAACGCCTTCTCGTCAGCGATGAAGATCAACTGCTCGTCGACGACCGCCTCGTAGAACCCGATGAAGAACCTCGCCTGATCCGTGCTCACCTGATCGGCGAACACCCGGCCGAGTTCTTCCCAGTCGATGTCGACGGACGTCGTGACGCTGACGGCCTGATCCATGTCGCTCATGCGCCCGCGCCTTCCGGGTCGAACGCGCCCACCGCGACGACGTCGACCCGCTCACCGATCACGGCCTCGTGCACGATCTCCGCGCCGCCCGCCGTCCGGGTGATGAGGTGCATCGCCGACGCCGACCGCGGCCCCTCGACCCGGTGCACGACGACGTCCTGCCCGTCGAGGTGCACCGTGTCACCGGGCATCACGTTCCGCACGTCGATCCGACCGGGCACCGACTCGAGGCCCATCCCGGGCACCTGACGCCAGTCGATCCCGAGGACCGCCCCGTGCTCGTTCCGCACCATCGGCCGGCCCATCACAACCACCCCAGCGCCGCGGCGATGTCGGCACGCACCGCGGCCTGGTCGACGCCCATACGAAGAAAGACCTCCGTCACTGTGTCGGGCTCCTCGTCACCGATCACCGTGAGGATGTTCGCGATGCGCTGCTGCTCGACGAGCGCGAGCGTCGCGTACACCTGCGAGATCGTGGCGACCACCAGCGCGTCCTCACCGTTTCGGTAGCCCGACCCGTCATGGAGGCTCCGCAGATTCGCCTTCGCGCTGCCGACGTAGTCCGTCCGCTTGCCGCTCATGACTGCTCCTCACCGGCGGCCACGTCCGCCTCGATCTGTTCCTCACACGGGCCGCAGATGCCGCCCTCGTCGTCTGCCCGCGGCAACCCGCAGTTCGAGCACGGGAACTCACCGACCACGTCGGCGTCGACCACGTCGTACTCCGTCGCCTCCGGTTCCACCGGCTCGTCTCCCGCGCTCTCCACGCCGTCGGCACCCTCCGGCACCTGTGGTCCCACTTCGGCCGCCGCAGCGTCATCCGTGCGGGCGTCGGCCTCCGCCGCAGCACGCGCCCGATCCGCGAGCGTCGTCATCCCCCGACGGGGACGCCGCACCTGCTCGCCCTCGGCCTCGCCCTCACCGACGTCGACGGTCTGCGACTGCATCTCGTCGTCGGTGTAGAGCCCCGAGAGGTCCTGCGGGAACGCCTTCCGCAACGCCAGCGCCTCCGCGCACTTCGCGAGCTGCCCCGGGCCGCGCTGCTTCCACATCGCAGTCAGGTCGCCCTTGCGAGTCGTCTGCGCGTACTCGTCCCACGTCGCGATCCCGACCATCGGCCGGTCCCAGTCGTGCCGATACACCTTTACGCGAGCCGCGAGCGGGTGATCCCCGTGCAGCTCCTTGACGAACGCGGGCACCCACCCGTGATCCTTCGTCAGCCACTCCGGCTCGTCCTGCCCGGCGTACTGCTTCGACCGCTCCGCGATCACCCGGAACCCGTCGATACCCGTCTGCACCGACCACTCGAGACCGTCCTGCCCGAACCGGCCGATGCAGTAAATCTGCCGAGCCATCGGGTCGAGCCCGGTCTTCTCCGAGATGTGCATGAACTTCGCGATCACAGGACGCGGCGCGAGGACCTTCTCACCCCGCCGCTCGCCGTACTGGTGGACGAAGACCAGGCCCGCCGCCTCGACGGCCGCCTTCTCCTCGTCGGTCCAGTCCTTCGCCGCCGTCGACGTCGGCATCAGTGCAGTGCTCACAGCACGTCCTCCTCGAGCGCGTTCATCTGCCGCTCGTACCAAGCCGGCACGGGCAGGTCGCGGATCTCTCCGCCGTCCTCGTCATCACCGGGCCACACGCCCTGCTCCGAGCACCACGCGAACACGTCCAGCGCCGCCCGGATCTTCGTCTCCCCACCGACCCGCCACGCCGGGTCCGCAAGCCGCACCACACGCACCTCGTGCGGCAGCTCCTTCTCGACGAAGATCAGGTTCATCGGCCCCGGGTCGTACCCGAGTACCCGGATCACCATCTGCCGGTACATCTCCGCCGACAGGTCGTAACCCAGGTCGACCACCGCGTTCGTGATCTTCCGGGGGCTCACGTCCGGCGTTGTCTTCACGTCGCCGAGGACACCCTCACCGAGCGCGTCGAGCCGACTCCGCACCTGCACCCCGGTCGCCTCGTCCTCACCGAACAGCGACACCTCACGCCACGGCGCCGCCTCGAGCACACGCCGCGCCTTCACGTTCGTCAGCACGGCGTCCGCCATCCGACGCACCGCCTGGAAGTCCTTCGGCTTCAGCGGCACCTTGCCCTCGGTGCGGGCCTCCTCGACCCACGCCTTCGCCTTCGCGCTCTGCACCGCAGCGTTCGCGCCGGACAGGAGCCCCGCCGGGATCTCGACGATCGGCATCCCGACACCGAGGATCAGCTTGTGCGCCGCATGCCCGACGTCGAACTCCTTCTTCGGAGCCCGGTTCTCGGTCCGCGCGAGCCGGAAGTGCTTCGGCGACCGGAGCAGGACCTTCATCCCCGACGCCGACAGCGCCGGGTGCGCGTGATACTCCTCCTCGTCCATGCTCGGCTCGAACCGCCCGGAGACGACCTCCGGGCGTGCGAGCGCGATGCTCGTCTCCGGGGCGGCCATCAGACGTGCTTCCCGTTCTCGTCGATCACGTTCCGGAACGTCGGCTTGCCGTAGATCGGCAGCCGCGTCGACGTGATGCCGTCCGCACCCGGACGCGGCTTCTGGTCCCCGATGATCGGACGCGACGCGAACAGCCGCTCACGCAGCTCGGCGAACCGCTCGCGCGCCGACGGGCGGTAACGCGACGCGATGGCATGCCGCTCCCGTGCCATCCGCGAGTCGAGGGTGAGGCGCGGGTGTAGGCCCGCCGTCTGCTCGATACGGACGCCCATCAGTTCTCGACCTCCGGGATGTCGAGCGCACCCTCAGCGGTCCGCGCCTTGTACGCCGTGTCGCGCAGTTTCACCGCCGACGCCTCCGCCTTCTCCTCGAACAGCGGCTCGATGTGATCGATCTGCACCACCGGGTACCGCTCGTCGGCGATCTCGTCGTGCATCACCTTCGGCACCGAGTACGTCACGATCGCCGTGACCGTGCCGCCCGCCTTCGCGAGCTCGATCAGGCGGTCCTCGGCACCGAACATGCCGTTGCGTTCCGCCTTCGGGACGCCGTTCTTGAACGACGTCGGCTTGGTTTCGGTCATGCTGTCTTTCCCTTCGTCCATGCCTTCGGCAGGTGAGCCGCCGGCAGATCAATCACCGGGGACCCGGCGAGGATGGATACGCCGACCGCGACCCACGCGGCGTCGGCTTCGTCATTGCCGCCGACCCGCGCCTGCGGAATCCGACGCTCAGTAGCGAGGAGCACCTGGTCCTTATCCGCAGAGCCCTTGCCTGTCGCGAGCTGCTTCACCTGATTCGTCGTGACAATCACCGGCTCGGTCGCCGTCCGCGCGACGTACTCGACGGTGCGGTGCCACGCGTAATGCAGACGGTCCACCGACGACCCGCGGCCTGCGAACGCGATGCCCTCGATCCCGATCCGGTCGCCGGGCTGAAAGTCGATCGCTGCGGTGATGTCCCGGGAGAGGCCGAGGATGCGGTCGTAGTAGTCGAGCAGCGATGCGCCGGGCGTCGACGACGAGCGAAGGCGGAACACCTGCCAGTGCTCACCGTCGACGATCGCGACGCCGGTCGACGTCGTCGAGTAGTCGATCCCGATGAAGCGGCTCATGACGCCAGCCCCGACACGAAGTAGAACCCGATCCCACCGAGGCAGAGAGCGATGAGCACGGCACCGGCCGCCACGTTCGCGACGAACGACGCCCGCTGCTGTCGCACCTCGGACAGACGAACCGGGGTGTTCGCGTTCGGGATCCGCTCGGCGCGCACGGGTACCGGATCCGACTGCGGGGCGCTCACTGCTCGCCTCCTTCGCACGACCAGGTGGTGATCGGCTGGAGCACCGTGACCTTCCCGACGAGGATCGGCATGAGGATGGTGGTGCTCGTCCACTCGCCGCCCCGCGCCTCGCACACCTCACGCGTGTCCGGCGAGGAACATCCCGCGAGACCGAGCACGGACACCGCGACGATCGCGACGGCGATCTTCCGGGCGTTCATCGCCGACCCCGACGAAGGTCCTCGATGGTGTTCGCCGCGTGCCCGAGGATCAGCCGCTCACGCGTCGGACGCGGGTCGTCGGACCACGCCCGCAGGAGCTCCACGATCTCGGCGGCGGTCGGCTTCGGCTCGACCGGGTGCGCCTCCCAGAACGCAGACGCCGCAAAGTACGGGTCTCCGACGTGCACGGCGTCCTCGCGCCGATAGAACCAGTTGTCGCCGGTCGTCTCGTCGACCACACGCGCCCCGCCGTCATCGCGGCCGTACACCACGAACTTGCGGTCCTCCGGCCAGCGCCACCGGCCGAGCTCGTCGTCCTTCCGTGCCTCGAAGAACTCCTCGGCGTCTGGCACCATCTCGGGCGTGATGTACCCGTTGACGTGGTCGAAGACGATCCCGCCGTTCTCCTGGACCTTCACGACCCGCCCACTGCGGGTCTCGTACCGGCTCTGCTCCTGCATGGTCATCGTCCGTTCTCGTCGTTGAGGTGGGAGAGGTCGCCCAGCACGGACGCCTCGAAGTCGAGGGACTCGTCGACCTCGGCGAGTCGGGTGTTCGTAGCGGCGTCCCCGAACCAGAAGGGCCAGGTGAAGACACCGAACGTCCAGAACCACGCGAGCACGGCGAGGGTGCCGAGGATCGTGACCGCGTCGACGGTGAGGGTGACGAACGTGACCGCCCAGCACAGGACCGCGATCATGCCGGCGGCGTAGCGGATGGTGACCATCACGCCACCGCCTCGGCGTCAGCGGCCTCACGCATCTCGGCCTCAGTCGGGAAGAACCGCTCGACCGGCACGCGCATCTCGAACGCGAGCGTCAGGATCTCGTCCGCCTTGAACGGGATCCGTCCGCCGAGGCGTTCGACGAGCTGCGTTCGCGAGATGCGAATCGTCTGGGCGAGGCGGTCCTGGGTGTATCCCTTTTCGGCGGCGACACCGCGCACCTTGTCCGGGATGCCGATTCGTGAGTTCGTCATGTCGGTAAGTGTGTGCGAGATTCCGCACACCGTCAATACGGATTTGCGGCGTGTTGCCGAATTTCCGGGGTGAGCGTACGGGCCGACTTGCCAGAGTGACCGGAAACCCGTACACTGATCCGCATGAACATCCAGGGGAATGTGACGCCGATCATCACCGACGAGCGGAAGCTCCGACGTGCACGCGGCGAGTTCGTGAAGTCCGTGATCGTCGACGAGCACGAGCGGTCGGCCCGCTTCGTCGCGGTCCGCATGGGGGTCTCACCGTCGACGATGGGAGAGCGACTCAACGGGAAGTCGCCGTTCCTCGCCGATGAGCTGGAAGGGATCGCGCACGTGCTGAAGATCGACCCGGTCGAGTTCTACCGGCAGTACATCTCGGTGGGCCTTGACGGGTTCGAACCGCCGACATCCACGGTGTAAACGTGGCGCTCTACCAGCTGAGCTAAAGGCCCTGGTGCGCTCAGTCTATCCGGGTGCGGATGCGCACCCGTGTCGTGGAAGAGGGATAGGCTGAGGTCGGCGCGCGTTGTGCACGGCCGACAAGGCTGCCCGTGTCGCTTCCCGTTTCCTTGGCATGACCTGCCAGCTTGACGAAAGGTTCCCCCGTGACCGTCCACGACCAGGATCCGTACTCTCAGGGCCCCCTCGACAGCGATCCGGAAGAGACCGGTGAGTGGCAGCAGTCGCTCGACGAGCTGGTGGACGCCAAGGGCCACGGCCGCGGGCGCGAGATCATGCTCAGCCTGCTCAAGCGCTCCAAGGAACTGCACCTGAACGTGCCGATGGTTCCGACCACCGACTACATCAACACCATCGCCCCGGAGAACGAGCCCGAGTTCCCCGGTGACGAGGAGATCGAGCGGCGTTACCGCGCCTGGATCCGCTGGAACGCCGCCATCACGGTGCACCGTGCCCAGCGCCCCGGCATCGGCGTCGGCGGTCACATCTCCACCTACGCCTCCTCGGCGGCGCTGTACGAGGTGGGCTTCAACCACTTCTTCAAGGGGGCGGACCACCCCGGTGGCGCCGACCAGATCTTCATCCAGGGTCACGCCTCCCCCGGCACCTACGCACGCTCCTTCCTCGAGGGGCGCCTCACGGAGGACCAGCTCGACGGCTTCCGCCAGGAGAAGTCGCATGCGCCGAACGGCATCCCGTCGTACCCGCACCCGCGCCTCATGCCGGAGTACTGGCAGTTCCCGACGGTGTCGATGGGTCTCGGCCCGATCAACGCCATCTACCAGGCGATGTCGAACAAGTACCTCGAGAACCGCGGCATCAAGGACACCTCGCAGTCGCACGTCTGGGCGTTCCTCGGCGACGGCGAGATGGACGAGGTCGAGAGCCGCGGACAGCTCCAGGTCGCGGCGAACGAGGGCCTCGACAACCTCACCTTCGTCGTGAACTGCAACCTGCAGCGTCTCGACGGCCCGGTGCGCGGCAACGGCAAGATCGTCCAGGAGCTGGAGTCGTTCTTCCGCGGCGCCGGCTGGAACGTCATCAAGGTGGTCTGGGGCCGCGAGTGGGACGACCTGCTCGCCCGCGACACCGAGGGCGCACTGCTCAACCTCATGAACGTCACACCCGACGGCGACTACCAGACGTACAAGGCCGAGTCCGGCGCCTACATCCGCGAGCACTTCTTCGGCCGCGACGAGCGCGCCGCCGCGCTCGTCAAGGACTACTCCGACGACGACATCTGGAACCTCAAGCGGGGTGGCCACGACTACCGCAAGGTCTACGCCGCGTTCAAGGCCGCGACCGAGCACAAGGGCAAGCCGACCGTCATCCTCGCGAAGACCGTCAAGGGCTACGGGCTGGGCCCGCAGTTCGAGGGCCGCAACGCGACCCACCAGATGAAGAAGATGACGCTGGACAACCTCAAGACGTTCCGCGACGCGATGCACATCCCGATCACGGACGCGCAGCTCGAGGAGAACCCGTACCTGCCCCCGTACTACAACCCGGGACCGCAGGACGAGACGATCCAGTACATGCTTGAGCGCCGCAAGGCCCTCGGCGGCTTCCTCCCGGAGCGCCGCTCGACGCACGTCGGCCTGTCCCTTCCCGAGGAGAACGCCTACGCGCTCCCGAAGAAGGGCTCCGGCACGCAGGAGATCGCCACGACCATGGCGTTCGTCCGTCTGCTGAAGGACCTGCTGCGCTCGAAGGAGTTCGGCCACCGCATCGTGCCGATCATCCCCGACGAGGCGCGCACGTTCGGCATGGACGCGTACTTCCCGACCGCGAAGATCTACAACCCCAACGGCCAGCACTACACGTCGGTCGACCGGGAGCTGCTGCTCGCCTACAAGGAGAGCCCGCAGGGACAGATCGTCCACGTCGGCATCAATGAGGCCGGTGCTCTCGCGGCGTTCACCGCCGCGGGCACGTCGTACGCGACGCACGGCGAGCCGCTGATCCCGATCTACATCTTCTACTCGATGTTCGGCTTCCAGCGCACTGGTGACGCCCAGTGGGCCGCCGGCGACCAGATGGCCCGCGGCTTCATCATCGGCGCCACCGCCGGCCGCACCACCCTCACGGGTGAGGGCCTCCAGCACGCCGATGGCCACTCGCACCTGCTCTCCTCCACCAACCCGGCGACGGTCTCCTACGACCCCGCGTACGGCTATGAGATCGCGCACATCATGCGCTCCGGTCTCGAGCGGATGTACGGCGGTCAGCACGAAGACCCGAACGTCATGTACTACCTCACGGTGTACAACGAGCCGATGGTGCAGCCCGCTGAGCCTGCCGACGTGGATGTGGACGGCATCGTCCGCGGCATCCACCGCGTCGCCGTCGGCGAGGGCGACGGCCCCCGCGCGCAGCTCTTCGCCTCCGGCGTGGGTCTGCCGTGGGCACTCGAGGCCCAGGAGCTGCTGAAGAAGGACTGGGGCGTCGTCGCCGACGTGTGGTCGGTCACCTCGTGGACCGAGCTGCGCCGCGACGGCCTCGCCGCCGACGAGCACAACTTCCTCCACCCGGAGCAGGAGCCGCGCACCGCGTACCTCACGCAGAAGCTCCAGGGCGCCGAAGGTCCCGTCGTCGCAGTGAGCGACTTCATGCACGCCGTGCAGGACCAGATCCGCCCGTGGGTCCCGAACCGCTTCGCCACCCTCGGTGCCGACGGCTTCGGCTTCTCGGACACCCGTGCCGCGGCCCGCCGCTTCTTCAAGATCGACGGCCCGTCGATCGTCGTGCGCACCCTGCAGGCACTGGCCGAGGAGGGCAAGGTCGACCGCGGCCTCTCCGCTCAGGCCATCGAGAAGTACCGCCTGCACGACGTGAACGCCGGCACGAGCGGCAACGCAGGCGGCGAAAGCTGAGCCCTCGGTGACACCCACCTCCGCCGCCGGCATGGACAAGGCCGCCACGCTCACCTGGCTGCGCCGGATCTCCGGCGACATCGCCACGGTGACCATCAAGCGGCTGGAGGACACCCTCCCCTGGTACGCCGACATGCCACCAGCCCGCCGCTCCGCGGTCGGGCTGGTGGCGCAGGCGGGCATCACGTCGTTCATCCAGTGGTACGACGACCCGACGTCCACCCCGTGGATCGCCGCGGACATCTTCGCCGCCGCTCCCCGTGAGCTGCTGCGCAGCGTGAGTCTGCAGCAGACGCTCCAGCTCATCCGCGTCACCGTCGAGGTGACCGAGGAGCGGGTGGCGGGCAAGGGCGAGCACCTCCGCGAAGCCATCCTGCTCTACTCGCGGGATGTGGCGTTCGCCGCCGCCGACGTCTACGCCCGCGCCGCCGAGGCCCGCGGTCTGTGGGACGCGCGGCTCGAGGCGCTCGTCGTCGACTCGATCCTCACGGGCGAGGCCGACGAGGAGCTGCCCAGCCGGATCGCCGCGCTCGGGTGGCACGGCCATGGAGAGGTCGCGGTCCTGGTCGGCACCACACCCCCGCAGTTCGACGTCGACCTCGTGCGTCGGACGGCGCGCAAGCTCGCGGTTGACGTCCTCATCGGCGTGCAGGGCTCGCGCCTCGTGCTCGTGCTCGGACGCGCGCGCGTCGAGGGCCAGGAGGGCGAGGACGAGGAGCTCGGGTTCCAGGAGATCGCGGCCCGTCTGGAGCCGTCCTTCGGCCCGGGGTTCGTCGTGCTGGGGCCGGCGGTGGCCGCCCTCGTCGATGCCAGCCAGAGCGCGCGTGCAGCGCTGGCCGGATTCGCGGTGGCCCGCGCGTGGCGGAGCGCACCGCGGCCCGTCGAAGCCGACGACCTGCTTCCGGAGCGCGCCCTCGCCGGCGACCCTCTCGCGAAGCAGACCCTCATCGAGCGCATCTACCGCCCGCTGCAGGCGCACTCGACCGACCTCGTCACGACGCTCTGGAGCTATCTCGACAACGGCCGGTCCCTCGAGGCGACAGCCCGCGAGCTCTTCGTGCATCCGAACACCGTCCGCTACCGCCTCAAGCGGGTGAGCGAGGTCATCGGGTGGGACGCGACCGGACCCCGCGAGGCCCTCATCCTGCAGACCGCGCTCATCCTCGGCTCCATCGGGGCGGCCGAGCAGGTGCGTCGCCGTCCGCCGCTCCGTCGCCCTCCGCGCTGAGCCGCGCGATCTGTGCGCCACACACAAGGGTTTCACGCAATCTTGTGATGGATCATCCACCGTTCTGCCGCGATCGTTGGCAGACTGGGTGGGTGATTGTCGTCGTCTGCCCTGGACAGGGCTCGCAGACCCCCGGATTCCTCGCCCCCTGGCTCGAGCTCGACGGAGTGGAAGAGCGTCTCGCCGCCTACTCCGAGGCCGCACAGCTCGATCTCCGCGCGCACGGCACCGAGTCGGACGCGGACACCATCCGTGACACCCGCGTCGCCCAACCGCTGATCGTGGCCGCCTCCCTCGTGGCCGGTGATGCCCTCGTGGCCGGCGCCGGTCGCCGCGCGGATGGCATCGCCGGGCACTCCGTCGGGGAGATCGCGGCGCTCGTCGGCAGCGGCGTGCTGGACGCCGAGACGGGCATGCGCCTCGTCGGCATCCGCGGGAGGGCGATGGCCGATGCCGCCGCCCAGACCCCGACGGGGATGAGCGCGGTGCTCGGCGGCGATGAGGAGGCTCTCCTCGCCCGACTCGCCGAGCTCGGCCTCGCGCCGGCGAACTTCAACGGCGGCGGGCAGATCGTCGTCGCCGGTCCCCTTCCGGCCCTGGCGGCTCTCGCCGAGGAGCCGGTCAAGGGCACGCGCGTGGTGCCGCTCCAGGTCGCCGGCGCATTCCACACCGACTACATGGCCTCCGCCGTCTCGACCCTCCGCGACGCGGTCGCCGATGTGCAGCCGGGCGACCCCGAGATCACGCTCTGGACCAACCGCGACGGCTCGGTCGTGACCGACGGCAGGACGGCGCTCGACTACCTCGTCGACCAGGTCTCCTCCCCCGTCCGGTGGGACCTCTGCATGGCTTCGTTCGCCGACGCCGGCGTGACCGGCGTCATCGAGCTCGCCCCCGCGGGCGCCCTCGTCGGTCTCGCCAAGCGCGGCCTGCGCGGCGTGCCGACGGTCGCCGTGAAGACCCCCGAAGACCTCGAAGCCGCCGTCGCGCTGCTGAACGGAGAAGCCGCATGACCGCCTCCCTCGCCCAGATCGCCGGGCCCGCCTACACCCGCATCTACGCGTTCGGCGCGGCTCGCGGCGAGAACGCGGTGCCCAACGAAGACCTCATCGGGCCGATCGACTCCAGCGATGAGTGGATCCGTCAGCGCACCGGCATCATCACGCGGGCGCGGGCCGACAAGGACACCGACGCCATCGACCTCGCGACCGCGGCGGCAGCCGAGGCCATCGAGAAGTCGGGCGTCCCGGCCGCCCATGTCGACCTCGTGATCGTCGCGACCATCAGCAACCCGAAGCAGACGCCGTCCGTCTCCGCGATCGTCGCGGACCGCGTCGGGGCCAACCCGGCCGCGGCCTACGACATCAACGCGGCCTGTGCGGGCTACGCCTACGCCGTGGCGCAAGCCGACGCGCTCATCAAGGCGGGTGCGGCCCGCCACGCGCTCGTGATCGGTACGGAGAAGCTCTCCGATGTCGTCGACCCGACCGACCGCAGCATCTCCTTCCTCCTCGGCGACGGCGCCGGCGCCGCGCTCATCGGCCCCAGCGACACGCCGGGCATCGCCCCCGCTGTGTGGGGCAGCGACGGCTCGAAAGCAGACGCCGTGGGCATGAACGCCACCCTCACGGATTTCCGCGACGGCGTCGTGCCGTGGCCGACGCTCCGCCAGGAGGGCCCGACGGTCTTCCGCTGGGCCGTCTGGGAGATGGCGAAGGTCGCACGTGAGGCGCTGGAGAAGGCCGGGATCGAGGCCTCCGACCTCGCCGCCTTCATCCCGCACCAGGCCAACATGCGCATCATCGACGAGTTCGCCAAGCAGCTCGGCCTGCCGGAGACCACCGTCATCGCCCGCGACATCGAGACCACCGGCAACACGTCGGCCGCCTCGATCCCTCTCGCCAGCCACCGCCTCATGGCCGAGCACCCGGAGCTCTCCGGCGGACTCGCCCTGCAGATCGGCTTCGGCGCCGGCCTCGTCTTCGCAGCCCAGGTCGTCGTCCTTCCCTGAAGACGCGTCGACCTTCCCTAGACTGTTCCACGGTTCCGAATACAACCCGCAAGAAAGAGGAAGACCACCATGGCTTTCACCAACGATGAGGTCCTCGCCGGCCTCGCAGAGCTGATCACCGACGAGACCGGCATCAACGCCAGCGAGGTCGCCCTGGAGAAGTCGTTCACGGACGACCTCGACATCGACTCGATCTCGATGATGACGATCGTCGTCAACGCCGAGGAGAAGTTCGGCGTCACCATCCCCGACGACGAGGTCAAGAACCTGAAGACCGTCGGCGACGCCGTCAACTTCATCGTCGCGGGCCAGGAGTAATCCCGGAAGGATGCCACCCTCGCCCCGGGTGAGGAGTGGCATCCTCCGTCCCTGCCCATCCCCCGCACGACCTCGTTTCGACAAGGAACCACACCTCATGACCAAGCGCATCGTCGTCACCGGCATCGGCGCCACCTCCGCCATCGGCGGGACGGCACCGGAGAACTGGGACAACCTTCTCGCCGGTGCCTCCGGCGCCCGCACGATCGAGCACGACTGGGTGCAGGAGTACGACCTGTCCGTCACGTTCGCCGCCTCCGCGAGCGTCCGTCCGGAAGAGGTGCTGCCCCGCCACGAGGCGAAGCGTCTCGACCCGTCTTCACAGTTCGCCCTCATCGCGGCCCGTGAGGCCTGGGCGGACGCGGGCTCGCCCGAGGTCGCTCCCGAGCGCCTCGGCGTCGACTTCGCGACCGGGATCGGCGGCCTCTGGACGCTGCTCGACGCCTGGGACACGCTGCGCGAGAAGGGCCCCCGCCGGGTCATGCCGCTGACCGTGCCGATGCTGATGCCGAATGCGGCCGCCGGCAACCTGTCGCTGCAGTTCGAGGCCCGCGCCTACGCACAGACGGTCGTCAGCGCCTGCGCCTCCAGCACCGAGTCGATCATCCACGCCTTCCACCACCTGCAGGAGGGCCTGGCCGACGTCGTCATCGCCGGCGGCACGGAGTCGGCGATCCACCCGATCACCATGGCCGCGTTCGCCTCCGCGCAGGCGCTGTCGCGTCGCAACGACGACCCCGCCCACGCCTCCCGACCCGGCGCGATCGACCGCGACGGCTTCGTGATGGGCGAGGGCGCAGCGGCCCTCATCCTCGAGACAGAGGAGCACGCCAAGGCCCGCGGCGCGAAGATCTACGGCTACGTCCTCGGCGGTGGAGTGACCGCCGACGCCTACCACATCACCGGCAACGACCCCGAGGGCAAGGGGGCGGCCCGTGCCGTCGTCCAGGCACTCGAGGAGGCCGGCATCACCCCCGACCAGGTGACGCACATCAACGCCCACGCGACCTCGACGCCGGTCGGCGACCCCAACGAGTACGTCGCGCTGAAAAACGTCTTCGGCGACCGGATCGATGAGATCCCGGTGTCGGCGACCAAGGCGTCCACCGGACACCTCCTGGGCGGGACCGGCGCGCTGGAGGCGATCTTCTCGCTCCTCGCGCTGCGGGACCGCGTGGCCCCGCCGACGATCAACATGACCGAGCCGGACCCGGAGGTGCCGTTCCGTCTGTCTGGAGAGGCGGCTCCGCTCGGCGACGGTCCGCAGATCGCCATCAGCAACTCGTTCGGCTTCGGCGGACACAACGCCGTGCTCGTGCTCGGCGGCGTCGACTGACCGCTTCCGCATCCGCGACGAAGGCCCCCGGGATCATCTTCCCGGGGGCCTTCGTCATGCGCAGTCCGCTCTCACCCTTCGACAGGCTCAGGGACCCAGGGGCGCGCTCGCCCGGACGGCGAGGAGCTGCGAACGCTGCCGACGGCGGCGCTCGATCCGCGGGAGGAACCAGCCGATCAACGGACCGACGCCGAACGCGAACAGCACGGTGCCGACGCCCACCGGACCGCCGAGGAGGAAGCCGACGAGCAGCACGGAGCCTTCGATGACCGTCCGCGCCAGCCAGACCGGCCACCGGGTCACCCGGACGAGCCCCGTCATGAGTCCGTCGCGCGGTCCGGGGCCGAAGTCCGCCGCGATGTAGAGACCGGTGGCGAATGCCAGCAGCACGAGTCCGAACACGAACATGGGGGCCCCGACCCACACGGACGGCGGAGCAGGCAGCACGAGGAGCGTGAGATCGGCGAACGGGCCGATGAGCAGCGCGTTGAGCAAGGTGCCGAGGCCCACCCGTTGACGGAGCGGGATCCACAGCAGCAGGACGATGATCGAGATCAGCACCGTGACGACCCCGTACCCGAGTCCCGTCCAGCGTGCGACACCCAGCGACAGGACGTCCCACGGCGCGACGCCGATGCCGCCGCGCACCATGAAGCCGAGCGCGACGCCGTAGAGGAAGAGCCCGCCCACGAGCTGCGCCAGCCGCTCGACCAGGTCTCGACGGCTGGTCGCGGTGAAGGGCAGGAAGACGGCACGGAAGAGCATCTCCCCATCGTGGCCCGCGCGAAGGCGTGACGAGGCCGACCACTGAGCGAAAAGTGGCCTGCACATGGAAGGCCACTTTGCGGCAGGCTGGACGCATGGCCTCCCGTCTCGTCACCCAGCTCGGCACCCAGGACATCGATGACGCCTCGGCCTCGGGCCTGGCCGACCGCATCAGGGCCCTCATCCTCGACGGACGCCTCACGGTCGGCGAGAGACTGCCGAGCGAACGGGCCCTCGCCCTCGAACTCAGGCGATCACGCTCGACCATCACCCGCACCTACGGCGTTCTGGAGGCCGGCGGCTACGTGTCCCGGCATCATGGCGGAAGCACCAGAGTGACCCTCCCGCACGGCCCGTCGGCCGCCGCCCCCGACGCGGACGACGAGGCGATCGACCTGTCGATTGCCTCGATGGACTCGACCCCCGGCCTGTACGACGCGACCGTGCGGTCCCTCCCCCGGCTCGCGGCCCTGCGCGGGACGAGCGGCTATTCGCTGCAGGGCCTTCCCGAGTTGCGCGATGCCGTCGCCCGCCGATTCACCGAGCGCGGCGCGGTGACCTCGGCGGACGAGATCATGATCACCTCCGGCGCCCTCAACGCCGTCAACCTCATCCTCACGGCGCTGGGGCGCCGGGGCGAACGCGCCCTCGTGGAGCAGCCGACCTTCCCGCACGCGCTCGAGGCTCTGCACCGGCACGGCTACCGGCTTCTCCCGACGCCGGTCGACACCGATGGCTGGGACGCCCGGCACCTCACCGACACCCTGCTGACCGCACGCCCGCACGTCGCGTACCTCATCCCCGACTTCCACAACCCCACCGGAGCGACGCTGCCGCAGGAGGAGCGGTCTCGGATCGCGACGACGGCCCGCAACACCGGCACGCACCTGATCGTCGACGAGACGACGGCAGAGCTCGACATCGACCGGGGATGGGCACCGGCGCCGATGGCGGCCGAGGGCCCGAACGTGATCACGGTGGGATCGATGTCGAAGATCGCGTGGGGAGGCCTGCGCATCGGCTGGATCCGCGCCGAGCGCTCGGTCATCGCCCGGCTGCTGGCCGTCCGACCCTCGTTCGAGCTCGGCACGGCCCTCCTCGAGCAGTGCATCGCCGTGGAGCTGCTCGACGACGTCCCCGCGCTCACCCATCACGTGCGGCGCCGCCTGAGCGCCGGGCGGAACGCGGTGGCCGCGGCGATCGCCGAGATCCCGGGGATGCGGATGCCGGAGACGCCCGGCGGCCTCTCCGCCTGGATCGATCTCGGCGCCCCGTTGTCGACCACACTCTCCCTCGCTGCACGCGAGCGGGGACTCATCCTCCCGCCCGGGCCGCGCTTCACCACCGGCGGAGTGTTGGAGCGGCGACTCCGGGTTCCCATCACGCTCCCGCCCGAGCGCGCGGCGGAGGCGATGACGCGTCTGGCGCAGGCCTGGGCGGACGTGCGCGGCGGTGGTGTGAACACGGTCGACGACCTCGCGCACGCGGCCGTGATCTGATCTGCGCAGACGAAGACCCCGCCCAGTCTGCCGGGGCGGGGTCTTCGTCGAGCGGAGCGGGGATTCGTCTTCTCAGCGTCCGGGATCACTCACCGGCATCCGATACTCACGCCTCCGCGCTCCCGGTATCGACGGTCGGTCAGCCGACCTTGTGGAGCCAGACGACGCGCGCGTCGTCGCTGGCGTGACGGAAGGGCTCCAGCTCCTCGTCCCAGGCGGACCCCAGGGCGATGTCGAGCTCGCGCTGCAGCTCGACGGCGTTGCCCGCGGCGATCTCCATCGCGTAGCGGATGCGATCCTCTCCGATGACGATGTTGCCGGCGGCATCGGTCTGGGCGTAGTGGATGCCGAGGTCGGGCGTGTGCAGCCACCGACCGCCGTCGCTGCGGGGCGTCGGGTCTTCGGTCACCTCGAACCGGAGGTGCTCCCAGCCCCGGATCGCGGTCGCGAGGGCAGCACCGGTACCGACGGGACCATCCCAGTAGAACTCGGCGCGGCGTGCGCCGGTCAGCACAGGCTGCTCGGTCCAGTCGAAGTTCACCGCACGCCCGATAGCGCGACCCACCGCCCATTCCAGGTGCGGGCAGAGCGCGCGAGGCGCCGAGTGGATGAACACCACTCCGCGTGCGTAAGCCGTCGCCATGATCTCTCCGTTTCATCAGGTGCGTCTTCCCCTACGACCTGAACCACGAAGTGGCGAGAGTATGCGGTTGTGCGCCCATTCTCGCCGAGTTCCCGCGAAATCACAAGCATGTGATTCGACGACGAAGGCCCCGGTCCGTGGACCGGGGCCTTCGGGCGCTTCGATGAGCTCAGCGACCCAGTATGGGGACGCTCAGGCCTCGCTCATGGCCTGCTTGACCTGCTGGCCCTTCGCGGCGTAGTAGGCCGCGCGAGCGGCATCCTTGCGGGCCTGCTCGGCGTAGCCGAACTCGAGCACGTCCTGCGGGACCTCGACGTTCGGGACGTCGTCGGTGCCGTGGTACTTCTCGATGTAGGCGTCGAGCTCGGGACCGGAGGTCCACGAGGTGATGAGGCAGTAGCGCGGGTCGGTGCCGTTGTGGGTGGCCGCGTGCCACAGACGCTGGGTGTCGACGATGAGCTGCGCACCGGCCGGCAGGGCGATGCGGTACTCGATGCTGGGGTCCGTGCGGTTCTCACGCAGGACGAAGTAGCTGTCCTTGTCGTCCGTCAGGTTGAAGAACCCGCGCACGACCCAGCCGGTGCCGTCCGGGTTCAGGCGGTTGTTGTCGTCCTGGTGGAGGTTGTAGAGGCAGTCGCCGTAGGGGGTCGGCTGCAGCTCGATGACGCGGCAGCGCCCGACGTTCGCGCCCGGCTCCTGCGCACGGCGCGTGAGGTTCGGTGCCTTGGCGGTCTGCTCGTCGATCCAGACGCCGTCCTTGTCGGTGCGCGGCGGCTTGTGGTTCCAGAAGCCGTTGCACTCGATGTCGCCGAAGGCGCTGGCGAGGGGTGCGAACCGGGTGTCGCCCGAGGACTTCCAGTCGACGTACTCGATGTCGAGCCACTCCTTGGGGTCGGCCTCCTGGTCGTAGCTGTCGAGGACGACGAAGCCCTTCTCCTCCAGCGCTGCGGACTTGATGTATCCCATGATCGAGTCATGTTCCTTTCATCGGGGGCCAGCACGTTTTAACAGGCCCTGATAAGGCAAGGCTAACAGCGGGACCTGGCGCTCCCCCGGAGGGTCGCCGTGGATAAGCGAATAGACTGGGCGGGGCACCCGGCGCGTCCGTGGCGCCTGTCGCTACGGGAGGACGAGACACCAGCATGAGCACCGCGACCAACGTCGAGGCGACGGCAGTCAACACGATCGAATGGCTCGCGGCGGGACGCACGACCATCGTCGTCCCCGTCTACCAGCGGCAGTACCGCTGGGACATCGGCGGCTGCGAGCGGCTCCTCTCCGACGTCAGGGCGGTCGCCGCGGAAGACGACGCGCATCGCCACTTCATCGGCTCGATCCTCTCCGCCGAGGACGGCTCCGGCCCGGACGCCGACCTCATCCTCATCGACGGGCAGCAGCGCCTCACCACGCTCATGCTCCTCGTCGCGGCGCTGCATCACTCGGTGCGTGAGCGCGATCCGGAGCTCGCCGCCGATCTCGCCCGCGTGCTGGTCCGCCCCGACGACCCCGAGCGCACGAAGCTGCGTCCGCACGAGGCCTGGGCCGATCTCTACGAATCGGTCGTGCTCGATCGCCGCGACGACCTCGACCGCGAGTCGCGCTTCGACGACAACTACGCGTTCTTCCGCAGCCAGATCCATGCCGACGAGGCACCGTCGATCTGGCGGGGACTGCAGCGACTCGAACACGTGTCGATCACGCTCGGCGCCCAGGCCAACGCGCAGCAGATCTTCGAGAGCCTGAACTCCACCGGCGAGCCGCTGCGGGATCACGAGCTGATCCACAACTACATCCTCATGGGGCTGAACCACGCCGAGCAGATGGACGTGGAAGCGCGGTTCTGGCTGCCGATCGAGCACCACACGGGCGAGGCGATCGGGGCGTTCTGGCGTCACTACCTCGTGCTCGTGACGGGGCGAGAGGTGGCGGCGAACGGGGAGCACGGCGTGTACAGCGCCTTCCGCCGGTCGTTCCCGCGCGTCGACGTCGCCCACCTCCAGGCTGACGCCGAGACGTGGCGGCACTATGCGGAGATCTACGGCATCCTCCTCGATCCGACGAAGGAGCAGGACCCCGAGGTCGCGCGGCAACTGCGGTACGTCAACACGTTCGGACGCTCCTCCTACCCGCTGGTCATGAGCGCCTACAGCGATCACGCGCGTGGCCGCATCGACCGGGGTCAGCTCCTCGAGACGCTCGAGTGGCTGCAGGCGATGTTCCTCCGTCGCGCGCTCGTGAACCTTCCCGCCGAACGCCTCATCGCCCGGCTCTGCCGTGCGCGTCGCGACGGACACGACGCCCTCGCCCGCGCCATCGCGCGCATCACTCCGTCGGACGAGCGGGTCAGCGCCGTGCTCAAGTACAGCGAGCTGCCGTACCCGGCCTATGTGCTCGGCCGGCTCGAGGGCGTCGACGACGTGGACGGCTTCGATGTCGAGCACATCGTGCCCGCCGTGCCCGGCGACGCCTGGTCTGGCGATGGCGTGCGCCCCTGGAGCGAGTACTCCGAGGACGAGCAGAACAGCCACCGCGCCCTCGCACCCACTCTCGGCAACCTCACGCTGCTGGAACAGGGGCTGACGGAGCGGGTCTTCGGTGCCTCGTTCCCCGTCAAGCGCGATGAGGCCTATGCCCGCAGCGCCGTGCCGGCGACCCGTGCCCTCGCTGCCCAGGAGTCCTGGGGCACGGCGGCCATCACCGCACGCACGGTGGGCCTGACGGCCGACCTCGTCCGCGTGTGGGCACGACCCGCACTGCCCGAGATCGACGACGACGGCCTCACCCCGATCCTGGACGCCGTCCGCCGCCGCGGCTGGCCCGCGGGGTGGGAACGCGAGTTCGACTACGTGGAGTATCGGGGCGAGCGGTGGGAGGTGTACGACGTCAAGCACCTGTTCAACCGCGTGTTCCGTCGCGCGTGGACCGACACGACCGAGGCCGCTCTGGCCTACTGCGCGACCCACGGCGGACCGATCTACCGCGACAAGGCATGGAAGGGGCAGTGGGACGACCTCGACGACACGCACTTCCTCTACATGGGCTGGGACTCGAACTACATGATGACGGCCGTCCAGGGAGTCCTCGACGAGTCCGGAATCGCCGCCGAGGTCTTCGTGAAGTACTCCTACATCGGGAATGTGATGTGACCATGACCACTGTCCTCCGCCGCCGCCTGCTCGACCTCGCCGTCGAGGAGCACACGCTCACGGTCCCCCTCGTCTGGGACGACCCGGCAGACACCCGCACCATCGACGTGTTCGCCCGCGTGGTCGCACGGGAGGGAGGCGAGGCCCTCCCCTATCTGGTGTTCCTGCAGGGCGGGCCGGGCCACGAGGCGCCGCGCCCCTTCCACTCCTCCACCGCGCCGGCGTGGCTGGACCAGGCCCTCGCGCACTATCGACTCGTCCTGCTCGATCAGCGCGGCACCGGGCTGTCCTCCCCTGTCGGCGACGGCGACCTCGTGCGGGGCGCCGAAGCCGTCGCCGAGCATCTGACGCACCTGCGCGCCGATGCCATCGTGCGCGACTGCGAGGCGCTGCGGGAGCACCTGGGGGCGCCGACGTGGAGCGTCCTCGGGCAGTCCTTCGGCGGGTTCACGACGCTGGCCTACCTGTCGACCCACGCGGCTTCGCTCGACGACGTCTTCATCACCGGAGGCCTCAGCACGGTCGAGCGCGACCCGGACGAGGTCTACGCCCTCTGCTACGACAAGATGCGCACGGCGTCCGAGCGGTACTACCGACGCTTCCCGGAGCACCGCGACGTCATGCGACGCCTGATCGATCTTGCGGACGCCGGTGAGATCGTCCTCCCCGACGGCGAGGTCGTGTCGCGTTCCCGCCTGCGCTCGGTCGGCTCCGCTCTCGGCACCGACGACGGCTGGCAGACGGTCTGGTCGCTGCTGGAACGGGATCCCGCATCCAACGCCTTCCGGCACGACCTCCAGCACGCCATGCCCTTCGGCGGCCGCAACCCGCTGTACTACGCCTTCCACGAGTCGAGCTATGCGAACGGACACACCACGCGGTGGTCCGCCGAGCGCGTCGAGCCGACCGATTTCCGCGACGATCCGACGCTGTTCACGGGCGAGCACGTCCGTCGCGAGTGGGCCGACACCGTCCCGGCGCTGCAGCCCTGGAGCGAGGTGACGTCGATCCTGGCGGACCACCCCTGGCCGCGGATCTACGACGCCGCTGCTCTCGCCGCCTCCGAAGCGACGGGCGCCGCCGCCGTCTACGTGAACGACGTCTATGTGCCCCTGGAGTTCTCGCTGGAGACCGCCCGTCTCCTCCCCGGCGTGACACCCTGGGTGACGAGCGAGCACGAGCACAACGGCCTGCGGACGGGGCCCGTACTGGAACGGCTGATCGACCTCGCCCACGGACGCCGCATCCGCTGACCTCCGGAGCGCGACGGGTGCCGTCGGCGCGCTCCGCGATCTATCCTGGGGCCATGGAGCATCTGCTCGGATGGACCACGATCGTCCTCGTGCTCGGCACGGGACCGGTGCTGTTCTTCGTGGGCATCCGGCATTCCCTCTCCCGTCGTCCGGTCGAGGAGAAGTACGAGCAAGCCGGGTCCGGAGGGCTGGTCGGTGTCTTCGACGCGGTGTGGTCGCCCACCGCGCACGAGGCCGGCCAGGAGCGGGATCGGCAGACCCGGCGCACGGCCCCGGCGCCGACCCCCGGAGATCCGCCGGGCCGCATCGAGCGCGGACGCATCGTCATCGACGTCTGAGCGACCGCCCGGCCCGGGCATGACGAAGGCCCCACACTCCGAGGAGTGCGGGGCCTTCGTGGGCGGTCTTACTTGGAGGAGCCGCCGAAGCCCTTGAAGCGCTGGTTGAACTTCTCGACGCGGCCGGCCGAGTCCATGATGCGCTGCTTACCCGTGTAGAAGGGGTGCGAGGCCGAGGAGATCTCGACGTCGATCACCGGGTACTCCACGCCGTCCAGCTCGATGGTCTTGTCGCTGGTGACGGTGGAACGGGTGAGGAAGGTCTCGCCCGAGCCCAGGTCGCGGAACACGACAGCCTTGTAGTCGGGGTGAATGTCAGTCTTCATGGGATTCCTTTGTTGCTGCCCTGGATTGTGCCAGGGACGAGGGAAGTCTGCGGTGCCGAGCGCACCAAGGATCGATTCTACCAGTACTTCGACGGGCGCAGTAACCCATCAGAACCGAGGTCAGGAGGCGGCGCGGGCGGAGTAGCGCCCGTCCTCGCTGCTGAGCGTGATCGGCATCCCGAAGGTCTCGCCCAGGGCATCCGCGGTGAGCGTCTCGGCGATCGGCCCCGCCGCCACCACGGCGCCGTCACGGATCAGGAGCACATGGGTGAACCCGACCGGGATCTCCTCGACGTGATGCGTCACCATGAGCATCGCGGGCGTCGTCGGTGCGGACGCGTAGCCGCCCAGCAGCGCGAGGAGCTCCTCGCGCGAGCCGAGGTCGAGCGAGGCGGTCGGCTCATCGAGGAGCAGCAGCTCCGGGTCGGTCATGACCGCCCGGGCGATCTGCACACGCTTCTGCTCACCGTCGCTCAGCGTGCCGAACGTGCGGTCGGCGAGGTGCGCGAGGCGCCAGTCGCCCAGAACGCGCAGCGCACGCCGCTCGTCGATGTCCTCGTAGCTCTCGTTCCAGCGTCCGAGCACGGAGTAGGCCGCCGTGAGGACGGTGTTGAGCACCGTCTCATCGCGCGGGATGCGCTTGGCCATGGCCGACGACGCGAACCCGATCCGCGGACGGATCTCGAAGACGTCCGCGCGTCCGAGCGTCTCGCCGAGAACCGTCACCGTGCCCGAGGTGGGGTGCATCAGCGTGTCGGCGAGCTGCAGCAGGGTCGTCTTGCCGGCACCGTTCGGCCCGAGGATCACCCATCGCTGATCGTCCGAGACCTGCCAGGTCACGTGATCGATGATGTTGCGCCCCTCTCGGCGCACGACGACGTCGGTGAACTCCAGAGCGATCGGCATACCGAAAGCCTATCGGCTCACGCGGTCAGCTCCGCGTAGAGCGCGCGGGTCTCATCGGCGATCGCGGCCCAGCTGAACTGCGTGCGGGCCCGCTCCCGGCCGGCTTCCCCGTACTCCCGGGCCCTCTCCGGATCCGTGGCCACCTCGGTGAGGACCGCGGCGAGATCGGCGACGAAGCGCTCGGGGTCGGTCGGCGTGCCCGTCCCGTCCTGCACCTGCTCGATCGGGACCAGTCGGCCGGTCACGCCGTCGTCCACCACCTCGGGGATCCCGCCGGTCGCTGTCCCGACGACGGCGGCTCCGCAGGCCATCGCCTCGAGGTTCACGATCCCGAGCGGCTCGTAGACGGACGGGCAGACGAAGGTGGTCGCCGCGGCCAGGATCGCCGACAGCTCGTCCCGCGGCAGCATCCGCTCGATCCACACCACGCCCTTGCGGGTCTGCTGCAGCAGCCGCACCCCCTCCTGGACCTCCGCCATGATCTCCGGCGTGTCCGGAGCACCAGCGCAGAGGATGAGCTGGACCTCGGGCGGCAGCAGCCGTGCCGCCTGCAGGAGGTAGGGCAGCCCCTTCTGCCGTGTGATGCGTCCGACGAAGACGACCGAGGGCCGGTCCGGGTCCATGCCGATCGAGGAGAGGAACGCGGGGTCCTGAACAGGACGCCAGCGCTCCACGTCGATGCCGTTGTGGATCACCCGGACCCGCGCGGGGTCGACCTGCGGGTAGCTGCGGAGGATGTCCGCACGCATGCCGGCACTCACCGCGATCACCGCGGCGGCGTTCTCGTAGGCGAGCTTCTCGATCCCGCTCGACACGGCGTAGCCGCCCCCGAGCTGCTCGGCTTTCCACGGCCGCAGCGGTTCGAGGCTGTGCGCCGTGAGCACGTGCGGGATCCCGTGGAGCTGGGAGGCGAGATGACCGGCGAAGTTCGCGTACCAGGTGTGACTGTGCACGACGTCGGCGCCCGCGATCGCGGACACGATCTCCAGGTCCGTGCCGAGCGTCTGCAGCGCCGGATTGGCGCCGGCGAGACTCTCCGGTGCCCGGTAGGCGAAGGTGCCCTCCTCGTCGCGCGGCGCACCGAACGCGCGCACCGTCACGTCGATGTCCCGACGCAGCGCGGACACGAGCTCGGCGACGTGCACACCCGCGCCTCCGTAGATCTCCGGCGGATACTCCTTGGTGATCATCTCGACTCGCATTCCTAGACGCTATCGAGCGGGTTGTCCAGATGCTAGTTCCCCGCGCCGAACGGGATCTATGGTGGAGCCATGTCCGCTCCAAAGAAGGTCTTCGGGATCATCCTCGCCGGCGGCGAGGGCAAGCGACTCATGCCGCTGACGGCCGACCGCGCGAAACCCGCCGTCCCGTTCGGCGGCCAGTACCGCCTGATCGACTTCGCCATCTCGAACCTCATCAACTCCGGGCTGAGACAGATCGTCGTGCTCACGCAGTACAAGTCGCACAGCCTCGACCGGCACATCTCCCAGACCTGGCGCATGTCGGCCCTGCTCGATTCGTATGTGACCTCGGTCCCCGCCCAGCAGCGCCTGGGCAAGCGCTGGTTCTCCGGCTCCGCGGACGCGATCCTGCAGAGCATGAACCTGATCAACGACGAGAAGCCCGACATCGTCGTCGTCATCGGCGCCGACCACGTCTATCGGATGGACTTCCGCCAGATGCTCGAGGCGCACATCGAGTCCGGGGCGAAGGCGACGGTGGCGGGCATCCGTCAGCCGCTCGCCCTGGCGTCCCAGTTCGGGGTCATCGACGCCGATCCGGAATCCGGACGGATCCGGCAGTTCCTGGAGAAGCCGACCGACGCCACGGGTCTCGCGGACTCCCCGCACGAGGTCCTGGCCTCGATGGGCAACTACATCTTCGACACCGACGCCCTGATCGCGGCGGTCGAGGCCGACGGGGAGCTGCCCACGTCGAGCCACGACATGGGCGGCGACATCGTCCCGTACTTCGTCGACCGCGGCGAAGCCGGCTACTACGACATGAAGCAGAACGAGGTCCCCGGGTCGTCGCCGCGCGACCGCTCGTACTGGCGCGACGTGGGGACGATCGACTCGTTCTTCGACGCGCACCGGGACCTGATCTCGACCCTCCCGATCTTCAACCTCTACAACATGGAGTGGCCGATCCACTCGCAGGCGGTCAACTCCCCGCCGGCGAAGTTCGTCCGAGACTCGGTGGGGCGGATCGGCAACGCCATCGACTCGATCGTGTCGCTGGGATCGGTGCTGTCCGGCACGCACCTCGAACGCAGCGTCGTGGGCCCGTGGACGCTCGCCGGCGGCGGCTCGACCATCACGGACTCCGTGGTGTTCGATCACGTGCACGTCGGTCAGGGTGCCCGCGTGCACCGCGCGATCCTCGACAAGAACGTCGTCCTCGCCGACGGCGCGACGGTCGGAGTCGACCGCGAACGGGATCTCGCCCGCGGGTTCACTGTCACGGAGTCGGGGATCACGGTCGTCGGCAAGGGCGTGTTCATCGAACGCTGACGCGTCATGCGGCACGGGCTCCGGTCCCTCGGTCGCTAGGCTCGGTGGGTGACCACCGCGCGATTCCTCGTCGTCCTCGATGCCGACTCCACGCTCATCCGGAACGAGGTGATCGAGCTCCTCGCCGAGGAGGCCGGGCGTCGGGCCGAGGTGCAGGCGGCCACCGAAGCTGCGATGCGCGGCGAGATCGATTTCGCGACGAGCCTCCGCTCTCGTGTCGGCGCTCTCGCGGGCGTTCCCGTCGAGGCGTTCGCCCGCGTTCGCGCCCGCGTGGAGCCGACCCCGGGCGTCCGCGACCTCACCGCCGCCGTGCACGCTCGGGGCGGAATCGTCGGCGTCGTCTCGGGAGGGTTCCACGAGATCCTCGACGACGTCGCACCGGGACTCGGCGTGGACCGCTGGCGCGCGAACCGCCTCGAGGTCGCCGACGGCGCGCTCACGGGCCGGGTGGACGGTGACATCGTCGACGGTGCGGCCAAGGCCTTCTGGCTGCGTACCTGGGCGGAGGAGCTCCACGTGGCGCCGCACGCGACCATCGCGATCGGCGACGGCGCCAACGATCTTCCGATGATGGCGGTCGCCGGGCTGGGGCTCGCCTTCAACGCCAAGCCCGCCGTCCGCGAGTCCGCGAGCCTGGTCATCGGTCCGGTCGACCTCGGAACGGTCATCCCGCTCCTCCCCTGACGCTGGCCGATGTCCGGGGCCGGGTCTACCGTCAGATCATGGACATCATCCTCATCCCCGGCCTCTGGCTCGACGCCTCCAGCTGGGACGACGTCGTGCCCGCCCTCGTGCGCGCCGGCCACCGCTCTCGTCCGCTGACCATGCCCGGGCTCGACGCGTCTGCGGAGACAGCGGCGGGTATCGGGATCGACGACTGGGTCGCGGCCGCGGTCGCCGCCGTCGATGCCGCGGAGGGCGACGTGGTGGTCGTCGGACACAGTGGCGGAGGCAATGTCGCCTGGGGCGTCGCCGACGCACGACCTGACCGCGTGGCCAGGGTCGTCTTCGTCGACACCGTGCCCCCGCCCTCGGGTTCGGGCATCAGCGAGTTCCCGGTGCAGGACGGCGTCGTCCCGTTTCCGGGCTGGAGCTTCTTCCCGGACGAGGACGTGCACGATCTGGACGACGAGACCCGCACGAGGACCGTCCCGCTCACCCACAGCGTGCCCGCGCGGGTGCCGACGGACGAGCTCGCTCTGAGCGACCCGGCACGGTACCGCATCCCGGTCACCCTGCTGATGGGAGGGCTGGATCAGGAGGCTTTCGATGCGGTGATCAGCCAGTGGGGTCCGTACGCGGAGGAGTATCGGGCGATCGACGACGCCGAGGTCGTCCGGATCGGCTCCGCGCACTGGCCGCAGTTCTCGGCGCCCGAGCGTCTCGCCGAGCTCCTCGTGCGGGCGATCGATCGCTGACGGGGAGAGCCGGGGTCAGTGCCCCATGCCGAGACCGCCGTCGACCGGGATGACGGCTCCCGAGATGTAGCCGGCGTCGTCGCTCGCCAGCCAGGTCACGACGCCCGCGACCTCATCCGGCGTCGCGAAACGCCCGGCGGGGATGTTCGCCTTGTACTGCTTCTGCGTCTCCTCGGGGAGTTCCGCGGTCATGTCGGTCTCGATGAAGCCGGGTGCCACCACGTTGGCGGTGATGCCGCGTCCGCCGAGCTCGCGCGTGAGCGAGCGGGCGAAACCGACCAGCGCGCTCTTGGAGGCGGCGTAGTTCGTCTGCCCCGCCGAGCCGTAGAGGCCCACGACGCTGGAGATGAGGATGACCCGTCCGAACCGCGCGCGCAGCATCCCCTTCGAGGCCCGCTTGACGACGCGGAAGGTGCCGCCGAGGTTCGTCGCCACGACGCTGTCGAAGTCGTCCTCGCTCATGCGCATGAGCAGGGTGTCCTTGGTGATGCCGGCGTTGGCGACGACGATCTCCACCGGGCCGAGCTGCTGCTCCACCTCGGTGAAGGCCGCGTCGAGAGCGGCGGCGTCGGTGACGTCGGCGCGCACCGTCAGGGTGCCCTCCGGGCCCTCGCCGCTGCGCGCGGTCACCGCCACCCGGTATCCCTCGCGTACGAAGCGCTCGGCGATGGCGCGGCCGATGCCGCGGTTGCCTCCGGTGACGAGGACGACGCGCTCCGCGCTCATGGGACACTCCTGGGTCTGGGGTCGAGGGCCGGGAATCCGAACCGTGATCGATCCTAGCGACGTTGCCCTCTCGCCTTCGCGACGCCTGTTTGACAGACGAGGAGCGTACTGGGACTCTGAGGGCGACGAAAGGCATCAGAGTGAGCGATCCCCGTATCTCCGGTCCGTCGGGTGAGCAGCCGCCGGCCGCCGGCTCCCCGCCTGCGTATCCGGGATTCCCGCAGTCTCCCCCGGCGCACGCCGCCCCGCCGCAGTACGCGGCCCCTCAGCAGTACGCCGCACCGCAGCAGTATGCAGCCCCGCAGCAGTACGCGGCAGCGCCCGCCCGCCCGACCAGCGGTCTCGCCGTCGCCGCGCTCGTCTGCGGCATCGCGGGTGTGGTGCTGTTCTGGGCCCTCCTGCCGATGCTCGCCTCCATCGCCGCCGTGATCACCGGCCACATGGCCCTCGGGCAGATCCGTCGCACCCCGGGCCTCGGCGGGCGCGGCATGGCGATCGCCGGGCTCGTCATGGGGTATCTCATGATCGGCGTCCTCGTCTTCACGATCGTCTCGACGATCATCGGACTGGTCGTCTTCGGCGCCTTCACCCTGCCCTTCGTCGTCGCGAGCTGACGCTCCGCACGCGCATGCCGATGTCGCTGCGGCGGCGTAGGCTGGAATCATCGTGAAGAACGCACGTCGAGTCCCGGCCGTCACCTCACTGCCGCAGTCCCCGCGGGATGAGGGTGACCACCGTGTGCGCCGATACGCCCTCACCATGACGATCCGCATCGTCTGCTTCGGGCTGATGTTCTTCGTGCAGCCCTTCGGCTGGTGGACCTGGGTCTTCGCGCTGGCCGCCGCCGTCCTCCCGTACATCGCGGTGGTCTTCGCCAACGCCGGAAGCGACAGCACGGAGACCGCCGCCGAGTCGCCGTTGCGCGAGATCGACGCGCCGCCCGCGCCGTCGCTCGCTCCGGAGACCGCCCCCGACGTCATCACCATCCGCGAAGGCCGCACGGACCGATGAGCGAGCTCATCTGCTCGCGCGCCGGATGCCGGAGCGCGGCCACGAAGCAGGTCGTCTGGCGCAATCCCCGCATCCACGCCGCCGACCGCGAGAAGATCTGGCTGGCGTGCAATGAGCACGTCGGCTTCCTCCACGACTACCTGGCCGCGCGGGACTTCCCGGTGACGGTTCGAGACGGGGTGCCCTCCTCATGAGCAACCGCCTGACCCGCTGGGGCGTGTACGTCCTCATCGCCATCGGCTTCGCGATCGCCTGCGTCTTCCTGTCGAACTGGCAGTTCGAGCGGAACGAGTCCAGGGCCGAGCAGATCGCGCTCGTGGAGCAGAACTACGACGCCCCGGCCGTCCCCCTCGCCGACGTGGTCGCCGACGACCACCTCGACCCCGCAGACGAATGGCGCCCCGTCACGCTGCAGGGCGAGTACCTCGCCGACGAGCAGCTCCTGGTCCGCAACCGTCCGCACGGAGGCACGAGCGCGTTCGAGGTCCTCGTCCCCTTCCGGGACGCAGATGGCCGCGTCCTCATCATCGACCGCGGCTGGGTGCCCCCGGGTGAGGGGCAGCTCCCGGACGCCGTTCCGTCCCCGCCGTCCGGCGAGGTCACGGTGACCGTCCGCCTGCGCCCAGGCGAGCCGCTGCCCGGGTCCGGACGCGGGGCTCCGGAGGGCCAGGTGCCCACGATCCACCTCCCGTCCATCGCCGACCTCGTCGGGGACGATGTGATCACCGGCGCCTACGGACGTCTGGTCGAGGAGCAGCCCGCCGCCGACACGGCGCTGGGTGGTTTCGAGTCCCCCACCGACGATCCGGGGCCGCACCTGTCCTATGCGATCCAGTGGATCCTGTTCGCCATCATGGGCTTCATCTTCATCGGGTACATCATCCGCACGGAGATCGTGAAGCACCGCGAAGAGGTCGAGGGGAAGCCGGCACCGGTGAAGGCGCCGAAGCGCCGCGACCGCGACGCGGACGCCGAGGACGAACTCCTCGACGCGCGCTGACGCACCCGCCGAGCGTCACGCACACGCGAGAACGCGCCGGACGCTGCGCTGCCCGGCACCCTTTCGATCCCGGACAGCGACTATGCCGATGCAGGATCGGAAACGCGCCCTCCGGACCGTCGGCAAGCACCATTTCGATCCCGCCTGCGGGACGCCTTCCACCCGCCACAGCACCCCGGCGAACGCCCAGCCGCGGGCGTCTGCGTCCTTGAGGATCAGCGTGCGCGCGTCCGGCATGCAGTCCGAACCGACCGTCGCCAGTGTCGCCGCGTGCGGTTCGGGGACGCCGGCCGCGACCGCCGCACGGACCCCGTCCTGGAAGAGCAGCACGGGATCATCGGGAAGCTCCGCGACGCGCAGCGGTGGCGCGATGCCGGTGACGGTGGGCAGAGCCCGCGGCCACGCCGCGAGTTCCGAGGGAGGAAGGATCGGGTGCTCCACCATCCTCTGGCTATGCCACGATCCGCTACGCGAGCTCGATGAGGTCCTGGTACTCCTGGCTCCAGATGTCCTCGACGCCGTCGGGCAGGATGAGGACACGCTCGGGGTTCAGCGACTGCACCGCTCCGGGGTCGTGCGACACGAGCACGACCGCGCCCTCGTAGTGGGCCAGTGCCCCGAGGATCTCCTCGCGCGATGCCGGATCGAGGTTGTTCGTGGGCTCGTCGAGCAGCAGCAGGTTCGCGGATGACACCACGAGCGTCGCCAGCGACAGCCGGGTCTTCTCGCCACCGGACAGCACACCCGCCGGCTTGAGGACATCGTCGCCGGTGAACAGGAAGGAGCCGAGGACCTTGCGGGCCTCCGTCTCCGTGATGTGCGGAGCGGCCGACACCATGTTCTCCAGGACCGAACGGCTGACGTCGAGGTTCTCGTGCTCCTGCGCGTAGTACCCGACCTTGAGGCCATGCCCGGGCTCGAGCTGACCGGTGTCCGGCTTGTCGACACCCGCGAGCATGCGCAGCAGCGTCGTCTTGCCCGCACCGTTCAGGCCGAGCACGACGACCTTGGAGCCGCGGTCGATCGCGAGGTCGACGTCGGTGAAGATCTCCAGCGAGCCGTACGACTTCGACAGCCCGGAGGCCATGAGCGGGGTCTTGCCGCAGGGGGCGGGCTTCGGGAACCGCAGCTTCGCGACGCGGTCCTCTTGACGCACGTCCTCCAGACCGGAGAGGAGCTTCTCGGCACGCGCGAGCATCTGGTGCGCTGCGGCCGCCTTCGACGCCTTCGCCCCGAAGCGCGCCGCCTGCTGCTGCAGGGTCGTCGCCTTCTTCTCGGCGTTGGCCCGCTCCTTCTTGCGACGCTCCTCGTCCGCGGCGCGCTGCCGCAGATAGTTCTTCCAGTTCATGTTGTAGATGTCGATGACCTGGCGGTTGGCATCGAGGTAGAACACCCGGTTGACGGTCTCGCCCACGAGCTCGACATCGTGGCTGATGACGATCAGCCCGCCCTTGTAGTTCTTGAGGAACTCGCGCAGCCACACCACGCTGTCCGCGTCGAGGTGGTTGGTCGGCTCGTCGAGGATCATCGTCTGCGCGTCGGAGAAGAGGATGCGCGCGAGCTCGATGCGACGACGCTGGCCTCCGGAGAGGGTCGACAGCGGCTGGTCGAGGATGCGATCCGGCAGCGAGAGATTGTGCGCGATCGAGGCTGCCTCGGCCTCGGCCGCGTAGCCACCCTGCGCCTCGAACTTCTCGGTGAGCGCCCCGTAGCGCTTCATCGCCTTGGCAGCGACCGCGGGGTCGTCGGACCCCATCGCGAGCGAGGCCTCCGTCATGCCGAGGTTGAGCTGGCCGAGGCCGCGGGCATCGAGGATCCGGGTACGGGCGAGGTCTTCCGGATTGCCCGAACGCGGGTCCTGCGGCAGGTAGCCGAGTTCTCCGGACCGGGTGACGGTGCCACCCGAGGGCAGCACGTCGCCGGCGAGCACCTTGGTGAGCGTGGTCTTGCCCGCACCGTTGCGTCCGACGAGGCCGATCTTGTCGCCGTCGGACACACGGAACGAGACGTTCTCCATCAGCAGGCGCGCGCCAACGCGGATCTCGAGGTCGTGCACGGCAAGCACAGCGGACGTCCGTTCGTTCGGGAGGAGGTGATGGCCGAGCGGCCAGCCAACCAGTATATGCCGCCCTGCCTGTGGCGACGCCCGGCACGGATATCCCTCTCCAGGGTGACCGAGGCGATACCGCGGAGTGATGCCCCTCTGCCTACCCCCTGCTTACGGTGCCGGGGTGGACATCCTCAACGACCTCATCCTGCAGGCGATCGCCTCCCCCTGGCTGTACGCCGTGCTGTTCGCGGTGACCGTGATCGACGGGTTCTTCCCGCCGATCCCGAGCGAGACGGTCCTCGTCGCCGCGGCGGCGGTGGCCGCGTCCACCGGTGACGGCAACATCGTGCTGCTGGGTGCGGTCGCCGCCCTGGGTGCCGCGATCGGCGACAACATCGCGTTCCTCATCGGCCGCCGGCTGGGCACGACCAGGTTCGCCTGGATGCGGCGCCCCCGCGTCGCCGCGGCGTTCGCCTACGCGCAGCGTGCGCTCGACCGTCGCAGTGCCACACTGATCCTCGGCGCCCGCTATATCCCGATCGGACGCGTCGCGGTGAACATGTCCGCCGGAGCGCTCGGGTTCCCGTGGCGGCGGTTCCTCCCGCTGAGCCTCATCGCCGGTGTGAGCTGGAGCGTGTTCAGTCTCGCGATCGGGCTCCTCGCCGGCGCCTGGCTGCACGACCAGCCCGTGCTCAGCGCCGCCATCGGCGTCGTCATCGCCCTGATCGTCGGCGTCGTCATCGATCGGATCGCCGCGCTCCGCCGCCGCCGTACGCCGGTCGCGCACCTGGCAGGATGAGACGCATGGCACGCCGCCGAGAGCGCACCCCGCGCCCGTCACGGATCAGCCGTCGCACCGGCGCCCTCGTGGCGCTGACCGCGGCGGTCGTCGTGCTGTACGCGCTCCTGGTCCCGCTCCAGACGGTGCTCTCCGGCACGCCGCTGCCGCTGTCCTTCCTGCTCGGCGCCGCCGTGTGCGGCGCTCCCCTCCTGATCCCCTCCCGTCCGCGGACGGCGATCGTCGTCTTCACCGCCGGCGCCTTCCTGCTGCCTCTGCTCGTCGAGCCGGCGCGCGCGATCCAGTCGCCCTGGCCGTGGTCGGTACCGGCCCTGCTCGCGTTCGTCCTCTTCGTGGGCGTGATGTCCTTCGTGCAGGGAGCCCGACTCGGCGCCCTGACTCTCGTGATCGGTGCGCTCACCTCGCTGACGGCGCCCCTGCTGCGTCCGGACATGGTCGCCACGCCGGCGAGCTCCGGCAGCGCGACAGCCAACCTCATCGTGACGACGTCGGTCGCCGCCGCGATGTTCCTCATCGCCGTCCTCGTCGCCGGCCGCGTGCGGGTGGCGGCCGAGCTGACCAGGGAGAAGGAGCACAGCGCGCTGGAGGAATCCCGGCGTGCTCTCGTGGAGGAGCGCACCCGGATCGCCAGGGAGCTGCACGACGTCGTGGCGCACAGCATGTCGGTGATCCAGGTGCAGGCGTCGACCGCGCGCTACCGGATCACAGGCCTCGATGCCGACGCCGCCGCCGAGTTCGACGACATCGCCGCCACCGCCCGGACCTCGCTCACCGAGATGCGGCGCATGCTGGGGGTGCTCCGCACGGAGGACCAGCATGCCGAGCTCGCACCGCAGCAGGGGCTGGACGACGTCCCCGCCCTCGTCGACACGATCCGCCGGGCCGGCGTGGAGGTCGGCCTCGTGCTCGAAGGGATCGAAGCCGCGTCCGCGGCTGGACCGGGCGTGCAGATCGCCGCCTTCCGCATCGTGCAGGAGGCCCTGAGCAACGCCGTCCGCCATGCCCCGGGTGCCCGTGTCACGGTCCGCCTCTATGCCGACGCCGACAGCCTGCACATCCGGGTGCGCAACGCCGCACCGGCACAGCCGACCGAGAGCCCCTCCGGCGGCTACGGCCTCCGGGGAATGCGCGAGCGCGCCGAAGTGCTCGGCGGAAACCTCGCCGCCGGGCCGTCCGACGACGGCGGCTGGACCGTCGAGGCCACCCTGCCGCTGTCCGCGACAGCCGCACCGCCCGCCCCGACCGCCTCGGCGGAAGACAAGGAGAACCCGTGACCATCAGCGTGCTCATCGCCGACGACCAGGCGATGGTCCGCGCCGGTTTCGCCGCCCTGCTGGACGCGCACGAGGGGATCCGCGTGGTGGGCCAGGCGGCCGACGGCGCGGACGTCGTGACACTCGCCGCGCGGCTCGATCCCGACGTCATCCTCATGGACGTCCGCATGCCGGAGCTCGACGGCATCGAGGCCACCCGCCGCATCCTCGGCCCGTCATACCCGGCCGCGCACGTGCCGCGGATCCTCATGCTCACCACGTTCGACATCGACGACTACGTCTACGACGCCCTCGCCGCCGGGGCCAGCGGCTTCCTCCTCAAAGACGCCCTGCCGGAGGAACTCGTCCATGCCGTCCGCGTGGTGGCAGGGGGCGATGCACTCCTCGCCCCCAGCGTGACCCGGCGCATGATCGAGCAGTTCGCCGGACGGCGGCCGGCGTCGCGCCGGTCTGCGACGGCCCTCGCCGATCTCACCGACCGCGAACGGGAGGTCCTCGTCCTCATCGGCAAGGGCCGGTCGAACACCGAGATCGCCGGTGACCTGTTCATCGCCGAGCAGACCGTGAAGACCCATGTCGGCAAGGTGCTCGCGAAGCTCGGCCTCCGGGACCGCGTGCACGCCGTCATCCTCGCCTACGACACCGGCCTGGTCGAGCCGTCGGCCTGAGTCACCCCTGCGTAGGGGGCAGGACGGCACCACGGAGTGATGTCCCGCCCACCACCGCCTCCATAACCTCCGAGGACACCGTTCCCAGGAGGACTCATGGTCATCGCCGCGGCTCCACGCCTCAGCACCCCCACCCCCGCTTCATCCGATCACGCGGGTCACCGCGACACCGGCATCGACGTCGTGCGCGCGCTCTGCGTGCTCGGCGTCGTCCTGCTGCACGCTGTCATGGTCGGGGTCACCGTGTCGGAGACCGGGCCGGTGTTCGAGAACGCGAGCGACGGCACGAGCTGGATCGCGCCGCTGAGCTGGCTGCTGCAGGTGATGCCGCTCTTCTTCGTGATCGGAGGGTTCTCGGGGCTCCTCGCATACCGCCGCCTCCGCGCCCGCGGCGGGAGCGCGACCGCCTTCGTGGCCGGTCGGGTGCACCGGCTCCTGCGCCCGGCCCTGTTCACGGTGGGCGCGGTCGGGGTCGCGCTCGCGGTGCTCACCGTCCTCGGAGTCGCGCCGGATCTCATCGCGGTCGCCGGCTTCCGATACGGACAGCCGCTGTGGTTCCTGGGGGTCTTCCTGCTGTGTCAGGCGCTGCTCCCCGCGCTCGTCGCCCTGCACGAGCGCGCGCCCCTGCGCACGATCGCCGTCCTCGCCACCGGGGCCGTGACGGTCGATGTTCTGCGGGCCTTGACCGGGACGGACGCCGTGGGCTTCCTCAACCTCGCTTTCGTGTGGTTGACGATGCAGCAGCTCGGATTCCTCCTCGCCGACGGCCGCGTGGACGCCCTGCGTCGCCGGACCCGCGTCGTGATCGGCGCCGGCTCCCTCGCTCTCCTCATCGTCCTCTTCCTCGTCGGGGTCTACTCCCCCGACCTCATCGCCAACATCAACCCGCCGACGTCCGCCCTGCTGCTGGTCGGGCTGATCCACACGACCCTGTTCTCCCTCCACCGCGCGCGCATCGGGCGCTTCAGCCGTCGCATCCCGGTGGCCGCGTTCACCGCCTTCGTCACCCGGCGGACGATGACGATCTACCTCTGGCACATGCCGGTGCTCCTGGCGATGGCCGGAGCGACGGCCCTGGTCGCCCTGCTCGGCGGCGTGGCCCTTCCCGCCCTCGACAGTGCGGAGTGGTGGGCCGCCCGCCCGCTGTGGCTCCTGTCGGCTGTCGTCCTCACCGCGGTGGTCGCGGTGCGCGTTGACCGATTCGAGAACCACCCCTCGCCGGAGGCGACGGCGTCGCACCACCGCCTGGCGCTGGGAACGCTGCTGGGTCTCGGCGGAGTGGTGCTGCTCCTGGTGCTCGGCACGACGGTCGCCACCGCTGCGCTCGCCGTCCTGCTGCTGGTCGCCGCGCTGCGCCTGGCGGGACGCCCCGGCAGTGCCGTCCCCGGCACCGCCGTCGTGGCGTGACCGTCAGCCGACCCCGCGGGCGGCGAGGGCGTCGCCGACCTGATCCGCGCGGCGCAGCGTCAGCACGAGCAGCGGCACGACGCCGCGCACACCCAGGCGCACTCCTCGCGCGCGCTCCGCGTCCCGTACCCGCTGCGCGAATCCGGCGACGACGGGCACCATGGTCACCGTCAGAGACACCGCCATCGACGCCGCCTCGGGATCGATCCCGACACGGCGCACGGGACGCAGGAGGCGCTGCAGCACGGCCAGGAGATCGGACATGCGCGTGGTCAGGGTGAGGAGCGCGGCGAGCAGCAGCAATGCAGCGACTCTCCCGGTGCTCACCCAGGCGGCGACGGGAGACACGAAGACGGCGAGGGCGACCGCGAGCACGACCAGGACCGCACGCAGCCGCCACAGCTCGGTCCCGGCGGCGGAGAGCGGCACACCGGCGATCGGGTAGAGCGCGATCACGGCCACGAGGCAGACGGCGATGCTGATCGGCCCCTGCGGCACCATCGTCAGCGCGAGCGCCGCGACGGCGAGCCCGGCGAGCTTCGGGCCGGCCGGCACCCGGTGCAGCAGTCCCGCACCGACCGGGGACGGCAGGATCATGCGCACAGCCGCCGGTAGCGCGCGACGACCGCGTCGGGATCCCCCTGATCGATGACGCGTCCGCCGTCGAAGAGGATGGCCGTGTCACAGCGGGCGGCGAGCTCGAGATCGTGGGTGACGACGAGCACCTGCGCTTCCTGCGACAGGAGGAGGTCTCCGATCCGTCGCGCGTTGCGCAGGTCGAGAAGCGTCGTCGGCTCATCCGCCACGATCAGCGCCGGCTCGGCGAGGAGCACCGCGGCGAGGGCGAGCATCTGCTTCTGTCCTCCCGAGAGCGAGGACGCCGGGACGTCGGCGTGGCCTCCGAGTCCGTGCCGGTCCAGCGTCTCCTGCACCCGGCGGGCGATCTCGTCACGGGGTCGCCCTCGCAGGGACAGCGCGAGATCCTCGGCCGGGGTCGGCATCAGGATCTGGGCATCCGGATCGGTGAAGACGAAGCCCACCCGGCGGCGGACGGCGGTCCGCTCCCGGAGCGCGTCGAGGCCGTGGACGGTGACCGTTCCCGTGGTCGGCGTCATGAGGCCGTTCAGCAGCCGGGCGAACGTCGACTTCCCCGAGCCGTTCGCTCCGATCACGGCGATGCGCGGTGCGGTGAGCTCCAGCGTCACGTCGTCGAGGAGCACACGGTCGTCGATGGTCACGCTTACAGCGTCGAGACGCAGCGTTCCCGGCTCCGCGATCGTCGCCGCCTCCCGCTCCCGCCAGCGCATCCATCCTCCTGAACAGCGTTCACCTGAACGCCGTTCACTATAGTGGGGGCATGAGTCCCGAGACGAATCCCGCCCGTCACGATCGGGAGAGCGTCGCACGGACCGCCCTCGCCCTTCTCGACGAGGTGGGGTTGGCCGATCTCTCCATGCGCCGCATCGCGGCCCGGCTCGACGTACAGCCGAGCGCCCTCTACTGGCACGTGGCGAACAAGCAGGAGCTCCTCGCCGACCTCGCCGATCGGATCACCGCGACCGTCCCGGACGGAGCGGAAGGAGTGCTCGCGACCGCCCGTGCGCTCCGCGACGCCCTCTTCGCCTACCGGGATGGCGCCGAGCTCGTCCTCAGCACGTACGCGCTCCAGCTCGGCTCTGCACATGCACGCAACGCCCTGGTCGCCGCGCTCCGCACCGAGGGGGCGGCCGATGCCGAGGACCGCGGGGCGGCGCTCCTGCACTTCGTGCTCGGCCACGCGACCCTCGTCCAGCAGCGGATGCACGCCGACAGCCACGGCGCTCTTCCGGCATCCGGCGAGATCGACGTCACCGCGGGCCTGGACCGCGTGTTCGACCTGGGCGTCGTCGCGCTGGCCGGCGAGCTCAGCGCGCCCGTGACTCCGCGGCGTGCCCGAGCCTGAGCCCGGGGATCGCCGCGAGCAGCACCAGCACGGTGCCGAGCACGAAGACGACCGCGAACGCGTCAGCGCCGCCGCCGAGCGAGGCCACGGCCAGCCCGGCGAGGGCGATCGCCGCCGCCGAGCCCGTAGCGTCCGAGATCGAGAGCGCCGACGAGTTGAACCCCTGGTTCGTCTCATCCGAGTAGGCGAGGGTCAGCACGGTGAGCCGCGGGTACAGCAGCCCCATGCCGCCCCCGGCGAACGCCCAGCCGATGATCACGAACACCGGGGAGACGTCGAACGCCGCCGCAGCCAGCACGCAGAGCATCGCCACCAGCAGTGCCCCCAGGCTGAGGGCCGTGATGCGGTGATTGCCCAGCCGCTCGCCGTAGCGACCCTGCGCGGCGGAGGCTCCGGCCCAGGCGAAGGCTGCCAGCATCAGCGCGATCCCGGCCCAGGTGGCGGAGAAGTCGAACTTCCGCATCAGCAGGTACGGGATGTAGGCCTCGGCGGCGAAGAACGCCCCGGCTGCGATCCCGCGCATGAGCACGACGCTGGGGAGCCCGGCGCCCGCGCGAAGCGTCCGCCGCGGCAGGAGCGGCAGCACGACGACGCCGATCGCGAGCATGGCGCCCAGAGCCACCGGCCAGCCCATCCCCGGCTCCAGCTCGGCGGACAGTCCGATGGCCACCGCGAGCATCGCCACGACGACGGCGAGCGAGAGGCGCGAGAGCAGCGCACGACGGTCCTGCGGCTCGCCGCGTCCGAGATCGACACCCCGCAGTCGGATCGCGATCATCACGAACGCGATCGCGGTCAGAACCGCCACGCCCAGGAACGCCCACCGCCAATCGAGGTACTCCGCCACCGCTCCCGCGAGGAAGGGCCCGATCATCGACGGGACCACCCAGGCGGCGGCGAACGCCGCGAACACCCGCCCGTGCAGGTGCGGCGGATACAGCCGCGCGACCACGACGTACAGGGCGACCGTCTGGCCACCCGCGCCCAGCCCCTGCACCAGCCGACCGATCAGGAACTGGGGCATCGTCGTCGCGAACCCGGAGATCAGCAGACCCAGGATGAAGAGGGTGACCGCGGCGTACAGCGCGCCGCGCGGACCACGCGCATCCGACCAGGCTCCGGTGGCGACCATCCCGATCACGCTGGTCGCGAGCGTGCCCGCGAAGGCGACGGCATACAGCGACTGGCCGTCCAGGGCATCGCTCACGATCGGCATGACCGTCGTCACCGCGAGGGCCTCGATCGCGGCGAGGAAGATCAGGGCGACAGCACCCAGGGTCACCCAGACCCGGCTGCGGTCCCAGATCGTGGCGGTGGGCTCCGCCGTCGTCATCGCTCGACGAGCGCGGCGATGCGCTCGATCGCCTCGGTGAGGATCTCGGGGCCGGTGCCGAAGTTGAGCCGCACGTGCCCGGCCCCTTCCTCCCCGAAGGCCGGGCCGAAGTGCAGCGCGACCTTCGCCTCGCGGAGGATCTTCCGAGCGGGGTTGTCGCCCCAGCCGAGGGCGGAGAGGTCGATCCACGCGAGGTATCCCGCGTCCGGAAGACGGTAGCGGGCGGCGGGCAGGTGGCGCGCGAGGAGGTCCTCCAGCAGCACGCGGTTCTCGTCGAGGGTGCGCAGGAGGCCGTCCAGCCACGCGTCGCTCTCCTCGGAGAACGCGGCGACGGCCGCGAGCAGACCGAACTGCCCCGTCCGCCACTCCACCTCGACCGGCAGGTCGCGCACGACCGCGGACGTCTCCTCCGCGGCGGTGACCATGAGCGCGCACTTCAGTCCCGCGAGGTTGAAGGCCTTGCTCGCGCTCACGACGGCGTAGCCGACCCGGGCAGCCGCGTCGCTCGCGGCGAGGAAGGGCGTGAATCCCGTGCCCGGCTGGGCGAGCGGCGCATGGATCTCGTCCGAGACGACGGTCGCGCCGAACTCCTCGGCCAGTTCCGCCAACGCGGACAGCGCCTCTCGATCGTGCACGGTGCCGGTGGGGTTGTGCGGGTTGCAGAGGAGCATGGCCGTCGCACCGTCCTCGAACGCGGCGCGGATCCCGTCGAGGTCGAGCTCCCACCGCGCCCCTGTGTCGCGCAGCGGGACGCGCTGCACCTCGGCACCGGCCTCGGCGACGAGGTCGTAGAAAGGCGGGTAGACCGGAGGCGTCACGACGACGCGCTCCCCCGGCTGCGTGACGCGGCGGAGGACCTCGACGATGCCCATGCTCACGTCCGCCGTGCTGCGCATCCGCGCCGGGTCGGGACGCCAGCCGAAGCGGCGCTCCGCGAAGCCCGCATACGCCTCCGCCAGCGGTGTCCGCGAGGCGATGTATCCGGTGTCTCCCAGATCCAGCGCCCGCTGCAGTGCGGCGGTGACCGCCGGGGCGAGCGGGAAGTCCGTCTCCGCGACGAAGAGGGGCAGCACGTCTTCGGGATACTCCCGCCACTTCTCGCTGGTCCGCTCGCGCAGCTCCGACAGCGACAGAGCCTTCACCGACAGCATTCGTCCTCCGATTCTCTCCGCGCCGATGCGGAGACGTCGAAGCGGGCGTGCCCGGCACGCCCGCTTCGTCTGGTGGTCAGGTGACCGGAACGCTCAGATCGCGAACCCGAGCGCACGCATCATGTCGCGCCCGTCGTCCGTGATCCGCTCGGGTCCCCACGGCGGCATCCACACCCAGTTGATGCGGAAGCGGTCCACGACGTTGTCCAGGGCCTGCGCCGTCTGGTCTTCGAGGACGTCCGTGAGCGGGCAGCCCGCACTGGTCAGCGTCATGTGGATGACGAGAGCGTCGTTCTCGTCATCCCAGGCGAGGTCGTAGATGAGTCCGAGGTCGACGACGTTGATCCCGAGCTCAGGATCCATCACGTCCTTGAGAGCCTCGGTGACCGCGTCGTACTTCTCGTCCGTCAGGGTCGCTGTCATGCGATCAGCCTACGCCTCGATGGGAGCGGAGGGGTCGAGGAACCGGTCGTAGCCCTCGTTCTCCAGACGGTCGGCGAGCTCGGGGCCGCCCTCCTCGACGATCTTGCCCCCGACGACCACGTGCACGTAGTCGGGACGGATGTAGCGGAGGATCCGGGTGTAGTGCGTGATGAGCAGCACACCGAGACCGGTGGACTCCTTCGCACGGTTGACACCCTCGGAGACGATCTTCAGCGCGTCCACGTCGAGGCCGGAGTCGGTCTCGTCGAGCACGGCGAACTTCGGCTTGAGCACCTCGAGCTGGAGGATCTCGTGGCGCTTCTTCTCGCCGCCCGAGAAGCCCTCGTTGACGTTGCGCTGCGCGAACTTCGGGTCCATGCGGAGGTTGGCCATGGACTCCTTGACGTCCTTGGTCCACTGCCGGATCGAGGGCGCCTCGCCGTCGAGCGCAGTCTTCGCGGTGCGCAGGAAGTTCGTCACCGTCACGCCGGGGATCTCGACCGGGTACTGCATGGCGAGGAACAGACCGGCGCGGGCGCGCTCGTCGACGCTCATCGCCAGGACGTCCTCACCGTCGAACGTGATGGAGCCGGAGGTGACCGTGTACTTCGGGTGGCCGGCGATCGTGTAGGCCAGGGTGGACTTGCCGGAGCCGTTGGGGCCCATGATGGCGTGGGTCTCACCGGTGTTCATGGTGAGGGTGATTCCGTTGAGGATCGGGGTGGTCCCCGCCTCGGTCTCGACCGTCACATGCAGGTCGCGGATCTCGAGAACAGACATTCTTCAGACTTCCTTCGTCACAGCGGGATCGATGAGCACGTCGTCGCCGTCGATCTCGACGACGTAGACCGGGACGGGCTCATATGCGGGGAGATTCTGGGGCTTGCCGGTGATCAGGGAGAACGCGGAGCCATGGGCCCAGCACTCCACCGTGTCACCTTCCACGAAGCCCTCGGACAGCGAGATGTCGCCGTGGGTGCAGGTGTCGCCGATGGCGTGGATGACGCCCTCGCCGTCCTTGATGACCGTGATCGGCACGCCGTCCGGCTCGACGCGAAGCGGCGTGTCCTGCTCCAGCTCGGAGACGCCGCAGACGCGCTGCGCGCTCACGCGTCCACCTCGGCGAGCTCGGCCTCGATGGCGGCCAGCAGCTCCGACTCCAGGTCGGGGATGCCGAGGCGCAGCACGATGTCGGTGAGGAAGCCGAGCACCACCAGCCGACGGGCCTCGTCCTCCGGGATGCCGCGGGCCTGGAGATAGAAGAGCTGCTCGTCGTCGAAGCGGCCGGTGGCACTCGCGTGCCCGGCCCCGACGATGTCGCCCGTCTCGATCTCGAGGTTCGGGATGGAGTCGGCGCGTGCGCCCTCCGTGAGCACCAGGTTGCGGTTGGCCTCGTAGGAGTCGGTGCCGGTGGCGTCCGCCCCGATCAGCACGTCGCCGATCCACACGCTGTGGGCGCTCTCGCCCTGCAGCGCGCCCTTGTAGAGCACGTCGCCGGTCGTGTGCGGGCCCTTGTGGTGCAGGTACACCTGGCTCTCCAGGTGCTGACCGGAGTCGGCGTAGGACAGCCCGTAGAGGTAGCCCTCCGAGCCGGCACCGGCGAGCTCGACGCTCGGGTTCACGCGCACCACGCCGCCGCCGAAGCTGACGACGAAGTGCTTGAGGGTGGCGTCGGCCGCGACCCGCGCCTGGTGGGCGGCCGCGTGCACGGCGTCGTCGTCCCACTGCTGCACGGAGACGACGGTGAGCTTCGCCCCGTCACGGACGATGATCTCGACGTTCTGGGCGTACTGCGCCGAGCCCTTGTGCTGCAGCACCACCGTGGCGGCGCTGTGCTCGAGGGCCTCGATCACGATGTGGGCGTCCGCCCGACGGTCGGCGCCGGTGCCCGTGAGCGACAGGAAGATCGGCGCGGCGACCTCCTCCTCGCGCGGGATGCGGATGTGCAGGGCCTCGGAGGCGCCCTGCCACGCGACGGCGGCGGTGATGTCCTCGGCGAGGAAGACCTCGCCGCGCGGAGCGGTTCCCGCCGCGAGCGGCGCGGCGACGTACTGCTCGCCGGACGTGAAGGAGTACTGCACGCCCTCGTCGCCCTCGGCCGTGCGGAACAGCGGCGTGAGCGCGGCCACCGGCGTGTGCTTCCAGTTCACCTCGCGACCGGTCGGCGTGCCGAAGTCGTCCGGGTCGAACGAGTGCGGACGCTCGGAGCGGGTCTGCACCGGGACGAATCCGGCGTCCGCCACCTGGGCGGCCGGGTCGATGTGCGCGTTCGTGTGCTGCGCCTCGCTGGGCGCTGTCGTCGAGGCCGCCATTTAGCCGACCGATCCTTCCATGCCCATCTCGATGAGCTTGTTCAGTTCCATCGCGTACTCCATCGGGAGCTCGCGCGCGATCGGCTCGATGAAGCCGCGCACGATCATCGCCATCGCCTCGTCCTCGGGCATGCCGCGAGACTGCAGGTAGAAGAGCTGCTCCTCGCTGACCTTGGAGACCGTGGCCTCATGGCCGAGCTGCACGTCGTCGACACGGATGTCGATCGCCGGGTAGGTGTCGGAACGGGACTTCGTGTCCACGAGGAGGGCGTCGCAGCGGACGGTGTTCGCCGAGTGATGGGCGGCAGCGTCGACACGCACCTCGCCGCGGTAGCCGGCACGGCCACCCCCGCGGGCGATCGACTTCGAGACGATCGACGACTGCGTGTACGGCGCCATGTGGATCATCTTCGCGCCGGCGTCCTGGTGCTGGCCGGGGCCGGCGAAGGCGACGGAGAGGGTCTCACCCTTGGCGTGCTCACCCATCAGGTAGATCGACGGGTACTTCATCGTCACCTTGGAGCCGATGTTGCCGTCGACCCATTCCATGGTCGCGCCCTCGTGCGCCACGGCGCGCTTGGTGACCAGGTTGTAGACGTTGTTCGACCAGTTCTGGATCGTCGTATAGCGCACGCGGGCGTTCTTCTTCACGATGATCTCGACGACGGCCGAGTGCAGGGAGTCCGACTTGTAGATCGGGGCCGTGCAGCCTTCGATGTAGTGGACGTAGCTGTCCTCGTCGGCGATGATCAGGGTCCGCTCGAACTGGCCCATGTTCTCGGTGTTGATGCGGAAATAGGCCTGCAGCGGGATCTCGACGTGCACGCCCTTGGGGACGTAGACGAACGAGCCGCCCGACCAGACGGCGGTGTTCAGCGCGGCGAACTTGTTGTCGCCGGCGGGGATGACCGTGCCGAAGTACTCCTCGAAGAACTCGGGGTGCTCGCGCAGGGCGGTGTCGGTGTCCATGAAGATGACGCCCTGGGCCTCCAGGTCCTCGCGGATCTGGTGGTACACGACCTCGGACTCGTACTGCGCAGCCACACCGGCGACCAGGCGCTGACGCTCGGCCTCGGGGATGCCCAGGCGCTCGTACGTCTCGCGGATCTCCTCGGGGAGGTCTTCCCAGCTCTGCGCCTGCTTCTCGGTGGAGCGGACGAAGTACTTGATGTTGTCGAAGTCGATGTCGCTGAGGTCGGCGCCCCAGGTCGGCATCGGCTTGCGGCCGAAGAGCTGATAGCCCTTGAGACGGGTCTTCAGCATCCACTCCGGCTCGTTCTTGAGGGCCGAGATCCCGCGGACGACCTCTTCCGAGATCCCGCGTTTCGCGACGGCACCCGCGGCATCCTCATCGTGCCAGCCGAATTCGTACACCCCCAGACCATCGAGCTCCGGGCGGTCGATCAGCACATCCGACATGCAACACTCTCCTCACAGGTCCCAAACGGTGTCATCCGCCCCGACACACCTGATCCCCGTCGAGTCTGCGGGAGCGGGTGCCGTTGGTGGGGCCCTCATCACGGGCGCTTCCATCGCGCCTAAACTGTTGACGATGCTTCAGCGCTGTCAGCGCTCATCGCAACAATCCGATTCTACAGGTTCCGCCTGACGGACGGGCCGTGCGCCACGTCTTCGACGGGCCGGAGGACTTATGCCCGAGACGACCATCCCCGCCCCCTCGACGAACAGGGCGACCGCCTCCCCCCGCTCCGCGGTGTGGGGTCGTGCGCTCACCGTCTTCGCGTGGCTGTCGTTCCTCAGCGAGACGATCATCATCGGCACCGGCGGCGCCGTGCGGCTGACCGGATCCGGCCTCGGCTGCACCGAGTGGCCGCTGTGCACGCCCGAGTCGCTCGTCCCGATCGTCGAGGTGCAGGGCATCCACGGGATGATCGAGTTCGGCAACCGGCTGATGACCGGCGTCGTCGGGATCATCGCGATCGCCGTCGTCCTGCTCGTCCTGCACACCATCAGCGGCCGCCGGGCTCTCATCGACGCCCTGTGGTTCGCGGTCGGCGGTCTCGCCGGCGCGGCCGTCGCCTTCGTCCTGGTCTCGCTCACCGACTTCCCGGCGTTCCCCGTCGCCTCCGCCGTGCTCCTGATCGCGGTGATCGCGGCGGCGGTCCACTCGGTGCGCACGACGCCCGCCCGGCGGGACCTCGTCCTCCTCGCCTGGCTCGTGCTGATCGGCGTCGTCGCACAGGCCCTGGTCGGCGGCATCACCGTGCTCACCGGCCTGAACCCCTTCATCGTCGGGTTCCACTACACGTCGTCGCTCCTGCTCGTCTGCATCACCGCCGCGTTCCTCGTGCGGCTGGCGACTCCGGAAGGACCGCGAGAGCGGGCCGTCCCCACCTGGTTCGCGATCGTGACGCACGTCACCGGCCTCGCCCTGGCCGTGACCATCCTGTTCGGCGTGCTGACGACCGGATCCGGCCCGCACTCGGGCGACGCCGACGTGCTGCGCCGCGGCTTCGACGCCACGATCCTCGCCCATGTCCACTCCTGGCCGGGATACATCCTGGCCGCCCTCGTGCTCTTCCTGACGGTATCCGCCTGGGTCTTGCGCCTCGAGCCTCGCCGGTGGCTGCTCGTGCTCGTCATCGCGATCCTCGTGCAGGTGGCCGTCGGCGTCTGGCAGGCGCGGGAGGGGCTGCCGCCGGTGCTCGTGGGCATCCACATGGTCCTGGCATCGCTGTCGGCCGCGACCTACACGGTCGTTGTGCTGCACCTCAAGCGCACTGCGTCCGTCGTACCCACCGGCGGTTCATGATCCGCGACGACGACCGGGGCGCGGAACGGGGCGACGGCTTTCGTCGATTGCGCTCTACTCCGAAGCTTCATCCACGAGCCGGAACTCGATATCGAGGACATCATCCGGGTCATGGAAACGGATTGTGCCTGATCGGAACGGAACGTCGAAACTGGCGCGGCTGACGTCCCAGTCGCCTTGCGATGCTTCCAGGAAGACGAGCGTGAGTTCGGCTTCGTCCGGAAAAACCCGCCAGGTGCCCGTGGCATTGAAGTCGTTGTCAGCGTCCCTGTCCTCGAGGGGGTTGAAGGACGCGTCAGTGATCGTGAAGGTGCCGTCAGAACGGATCGACAACACACCGTGGTCGTTGTCGACAGCGCCCCACTCGCCGACCGGTGAGGTGAGTTGCGGACCCGCGCACCCAGCGAGGACCAGTGCCACAGCTACGGTGACACTCGCGACCGGGAGGCTCTGACGACGGCATCGAGTGTTCACGGGTACACCGTTTCGGTCCAGACGATGGTTTGGTGATGCGTAGACCATAGCCCCTCTCTCGCATTTGCTTCCGACATCGCCTCAAACACCCCAGGGATGTGAGCACCCCCAGTGAGGGGAACACGGGTAGCAGAATCAATGGACGTGTCGTTGTTGATCACAAACGTCACCTCAACCCCGCGATCCGATCGCGGTTCCCCAGCCCGGACTTCGAGGTCAAAAGAGCCCAGGAAGGTTTCGGGCAGGTTCTGCCCACCGAGCACCACATCCGGGATCGCACCGGTCATCGTGCTAAACATAATGTTGACCCCGTCGGCGCCCAGCACCAACGGCTGATCACTGATCGATCGATCGTAAGAACGCGGAGCCAACGACGTGAGCTTTCCGCTTCGCAGCTCGTCGAGTACTTGCTCCCGGGTTGCGGTGATGTGGTACTGCGCATGAGGGTCTGCACGAAGATGTCGTTGTCGGTGAGGACGGCACCGCGTTCATCACCCGTCCGAAAATGCTCGAACAGATCCATCACCCGGTCATTCGTCGCGTCTCTTCGGGTTCCAGGAACCGGATCGGTGGTGCAATCCAGATCACCCCACCCGAGTGAGGCCGCCGTCGCAAGCGAAACCGCGAGGTCACTATCAGCCGCTTGACGGTCAACTGCGAGTTTTTTCAACGCTGTCGCGGCGGTGCTGGCCGCTGCGCGGGCTTCTTGTTCGGCGGCGAACCGGTCCCCGGGCTCGCCGCCGAAGGACGCATCGTTCATCACACCGCTCAGGGCCGCCTGTGATGCAGCGAGTTCTTCTTTCAGAGGCTCGGCGAGTCGGGAGATTTCCGCCACGGCATCTCGGTACGTGATGATCGATTTCCTCGCGGTTGTCATCGCATCAGTGGAGTCGTCAAGGCGGCTGTGGAAGTCCTCGAGGCGTGTACGGAACGCGTCCGCAGCGCGGCCGCTCCACGCATCGTCAAGATCACGCAGAATCGTCGACACCACATCCTGTGCGTTGGCCAGGTCCACAAGCTGAGCATCAGCCCAAGCAATGGCGGTGGCGAACGCGGCCGTGTCACCGGCCCCGGGATCGCGGTCCGTCCAATGCACTGTCATCCCTCCAACGCCCCGATCGACGTCGCGAGTGAGTCGAGATGGGCATGCTCCCCCGCCAAAAAATCAGCCAACGCCCCATCCAGCCCACCAGCGAGCCGCCTACAGGCGAGCGAGAGAAAGCCGAGCGCATCCGACCACCCGCCAGCAAACACCTCTGCCGCAGACGCGACGAGATCACTCCCAGCGATCGAGAGATCAAGGCCCGACTCGTCCCCCGGTCCCACCTTGAAGTCGTGCAGCAACGTAGACGTCGCCTCGACAGCCACAAAATCGACGTGAATACGCCTGTCCATACAATCCCCCCGGATCATCGATTCGCCCAGCGAGCTTAGCGCCCGGTCCTCTGTGAGGGTGGCCGCACCGGGATGACGCGGGCTACAGCTCCCCCACAGCGACCCACCCGTTCAAGAGAGAGGTCGTGGCAGCAGTCGATGGCAAACGTCGCTCTTAAATTGATCGTCGCTCTCTGCCGCACAGACGATCCATAGCGCGCGCACCGGGCGCTCATCACCGCATCGACCATCGTGGTCGACATGAACAAGACACTCACCCGCAGCGCCGGGTTCTGGCTCCTCATCGTCGTCTCCCTCGCCGCGGTCGGGGTCGGCGGCTGGATGATCGCCGGACAGGTCGGCACGATGACCACGACCCTGATGGACGGCACCGCCACCGGTGTCGAGGTGTACGTCGGTCAGTCGCTCGTCGTCGTCGGCGCGGTCGTCCTCGGTGCGGGCCTGGTGGGCCTGCTCCTGTCGCTCGGCCTCGTCGCCGCGCGCACGCTGGTCGCCACCCCCGTCACCGCCTCGCCGATCGTCGAGCAGGAGGCGCCGATCATCCAGGACGAGACGATCGAGACGGTCTCAGTCCCGCGCGACGAGCCCGCTCTCCGGACCGCCGATGCCGAATTCGCAGAGCCGCAGGTCGATGCGGAGCCTCAGGCTGACGAGCCCCAGGCCGACGAGGATCAGAAGGGCAGCAGCGGGTCGATCGCCACGGCGACGAACAGCAGCGTCAGGTAAGTGATCGAGGCGTGGAAGACTCGCATCGGCCGCGCCTCGGTCCCCCGCACCGCCTGGTTGTACAGGCGGTGCGACTCGTAGATGAACCAGCCGCCGAACACCAGGGCGGAGACGGTGTAGACGAGGCCCATGCCGGCGATCGGCACGAGCAGCAGCGAGCAGGCGACCGTGGCCCACGCGTACAGGATGACCTGCAGGCCGACCTGCGACGCGTTGCGGGTGACGCCGAGCATGGGCACGTCGACATCGTCGTAGTCGTCCTTGTACTTCATGGACAGCGGCCAGTAGTGCGGCGGCGTCCAGAGGAAGACGAGCAGGAAGAGGATGAAGGCCGGCCAGTCGAGAGAACCGGTGACGGCGGACCAGCCGATGAGGACCGGGAAGCACCCCGCGATGCCGCCCCAGATGATGTTCTGCTCGGTGCGGCGCTTGAGGATCATCGTGTAGATCACGACGTAGAAGAAGATCGCGGAGGCCGACAGGATCGCCGTGAGCGGGTTCGTGGTGAACCAGAGCCACACGGTCGACACGATCGCGAGCGTCCACGAGAAGATCAGGGCGCCGCGCGGGCTGACCTCGCCGGTCACGAGCGGCCGGTTCTCCGTGCGGTGCATGTGCGCGTCGATGTCGCGGTCGAGGTACATGTTGAACGCGCCGGCCGAACCGGCGCTCATCGACCCGCCGATGACCGTCGCGAGGACCAGCCAGAGATCGGGCAGTCCGCCCTGCGCGAGGAACATGACCGGAACGGTCGAGACGAGGAGGAGTTCGAGGACCCGGGGCTTCGTCAGAGTGACGTAGGCGCTCACCGTGCGACCGATGGACGACTTCCGTACGGTCTGATCAGACATCGTCGAGATCTCGATCGCCTCCTCCGCGCGCGTTACCGGACAACCTCTCCAGTGTATGACACGCCGTGACGCGTTCCGCGCCTTCCGACCCCCGGCCGCGGAGACCGTCCCCGCTATGCTGAGAGCACTCGCGCGCCCGGTGCTGCGCACAAAACCCGCCCGTCTCCCGGACGATGCGGGATGCGCCAGGGAAGTTGCGGATGCGCCAGGGAATACCGGCGCCCTCGAAACTGTCGGAAAGGGCATGAACGTGTCGGAATTGCAGTGGGACGAGATCGATCGACGCGCGGTGGACACCGCCCGGATCCTGGCGGCCGATGCGGTCGAGAAGGTCGGCAACGGTCATCCCGGCACGGCGATGAGTCTGGCTCCCGCCGCCTATCTGCTCTACCAGCGGGTGCTGCGGCATGACCCGACCGACACCGACTGGCTCGGCCGCGACCGCTTCATCCTGTCCGTCGGCCACTCGTCGCTGACGCAGTACGTGCAGCTCTACCTGGGCGGGTTCGGGCTCGAGCTCGACGACCTCAAGGCGCTCCGCACCTGGGGGTCGAAGACCCCCGGTCACCCCGAGTACGGCCACACCAAGGGCGTCGAGATCACCACGGGCCCACTGGGCCAGGGCCTCGCCTCGGCAGTCGGCTTCGCGTACGCCGCCCGGTACGAGCGCGGCCTCTTCGACCCCGAGGCCGCAGCGGGCACGAGCCCGTTCGACCACTTCGTCTACGTGATCGCGGGCGACGGCGATCTGCAGGAGGGCGTCACCAGCGAGGCCTCCTCGCTCGCCGGCCACCAGCAGCTCGGCAACCTCATCGCGATCTACGACTCCAACCAGATCTCCATCGAGGACGACACGAACGTCGCCTTCACCGAAGACGTCGCGGCTCGGTACGAGGCTTACGGCTGGCACGTGCAGACGGTGGATTGGAAGAAGACCGGCGAGTACGTGGAGGACGTCGCCGAGCTCCACGCCGCGATCGAGGCGGCCAAGGGCGAGACCGACAAGCCGTCGCTCATCATCCTCAAGACCATCATCGGCTGGCCTGCTCCCGGCAAGCAGAACACGGGCAAGATCCACGGATCGGCGCTCGGAGCCGACGAGCTCGCCGCCACCAAGAAGGTCCTCGGGTTCGACCCGGAGCAGACCTTCGTCGTCGCCGACGAGGTGCTGGAGCGCACGCGCGGCCTCGCGGAGCGCGCCGCCGAGGCCCGCGCCGCCTGGCAGGAGTCGTTCGATGCCTGGGCGGCCGCCAACCCCGAGCGCAAGGCCCTGCTCGACCGCGTCGAGGCCCACGAGCTCCCCGCCGACATCGCCGACGCACTCCCCGTCTTCGAGGCCGGCAAGGACGTCTCGACCCGCGCCGCGTCCGGCCAGGTCATCAACGCGCTGGCCGCGCAGCTCCCCGAGCTCTGGGGCGGCTCCGCCGACCTCGCCGAGTCGAACCTCACGACGATCAAGGACGCGCCGTCGTTCATCCCGGCTGAGTGGTCGACCCACGAGTGGTCGGGCACCCCGTACGGCCGGGTGCTGCACTTCGGCATCCGTGAGCACGCCATGGGCGCGATCGTCAACGGCATCGTGCTGCACGGGCCCACGCGCGCCTTCGGGGGCACGTTCCTCATCTTCAGCGACTACATGCGTCCGGCCGTGCGCCTGGCCGCGCTGATGAATGTGCCGAGCGTCTTCGTCTGGACGCACGACTCCGTCGCCCTCGGCGAGGACGGCCCGACGCACCAGCCGATCGAGCAGCTCGCGACGCTGCGCGCGATCCCGAACCTGGCCGTCGTCCGTCCCGCGGACGCCAACGAGACGGCCGCCGTGTGGCTCGAGATCCTCCGGCGCCACGAGGGCCCGGCCGGCATCGCACTGACCCGCCAGAACATCCCGGTGTTCCCGCGCGGCGTGGGCGAGGCCTCGGGCGACACCTTCGCCTCCGCCGCCCAGGCCGCCAAGGGCGCCTACGTCCTCGCCGAGGCGCCGAACGGCACGCCGGACGTCATCATCGTGGCCACCGGCTCCGAGGTGCAGCTCGCGGTGAACGCCCGCGAGGTGCTCGCCGGCGAGGGCGTGAACGCCCGCGTCGTCTCCGCCCCCTCGCTGGAGTGGTTCGCGGAGCAGGACGAGGCCTACCGCGAGAGCGTGCTGCCGGCGTCCGTCACCGCCCGCGTCTCGGTCGAGGCCGGTTCCGTGCTCACGTGGCGCGGCATCGTCGGCGACCGCGGACGATCGGTCGGCATCGACCACTTCGGCGCCTCCGCCGACTACAAGACCCTCTTCGAGAAGTTCGGCATCACCACCGAGGCCGTCGTCGCGGCCGCCCGCGAGACCATCAAGGAGAACGCATGAGCACCCCCACCGCCCAGCTCGCCGCCGCCGGCGTCAGCATCTGGCTCGACGACCTCTCGCGCACCCGCATCTCCTCCGGCAACCTCGCCGAGCTGATCGCGACGCGCAACGTCGTGGGCGTCACCACCAACCCGACCATCTTCGCGAACGCGATCACGGATAAGAACGACACGTCCTACGACGCGCAGGTCACCGAGCTCGCCGCGTCCGGAGCCTCCGCCGAGGACGCCGTGTTCGCCGCAACGACCCAGGACGTCCGTGCCGCGCTCGACGTCTTCCGCCCGGTGTGGGAGGAGTCCGGCCACGTCGACGGTCGCGTCTCGATCGAGGTCTCCCCCGACCTCGCCCACGACACCGACGGCACCGTGGCGCAGACCAAGGAGCTGTGGGACCGGATCGACCGGCCCAACCTCCTCGTGAAGATCCCGGCGACCAAGGCCGGCCTCCCAGCCATCACCGAGGCGATCGCGAACGGCATCAGCGTCAACGTGACCCTCATCTTCAGCCTGGAGCGCTACGCCGAGGTCATCGAGGCGTACCTCACGGGCCTCGAGCGGGCCAAGGACGCGGGCATCGATCTGTCTACCATCCACTCCGTGGCCTCGTTCTTCGTCTCCCGGGTCGACACCGAGACGGACAAGCGCCTGACCGCGATCGGAACGGACGCCGCCGCCGCGCTGAAGAGCAAGGCGGGGCTCGCGAACGCCCGACTCGCCTACGAGCTCTTCGAGAAGACGTTCGCCGAGAAGCGCGCGCAGGATCTCCTCACCGCCGGCGCCAACGTCCAGCGCCCGCTGTGGGCCTCGACCGGCGTCAAGGACCCGAACCTCCCCGACACGCTGTACGTGACGGAACTGGTCGCCGACGGCGTCGTCAACACGATGCCGGAGAAGACCCTCGAGGCGACGTTCGACCACGCCGTCGTCACGGGAGACACCATCACCGGCGGCTACGAGGAGGCCCGCGAGGTCTTCGCCGGGCTCGCCGAGGTGGGCGTCGACTTCGACGCCGTGACCGAGGTGCTCGAGGAGGAGGGGGTCGCGAAGTTCATCGACTCCTGGCACGATCTGCTCGCACAGGTCACCGAGGCTCTGGAGGCCCAGCGATGACCTTCGCCATCCACGCATCGGGCGCGGCGCGCGTCGCCATCGAGGAGACCGTGCCCGCCCTGGTCCACGACCTCGTCGCCTCCCGCATCACCGGCGGCGACGCTACGCTCTGGGGTCCGGCCGCCGAGGCCGAGGCGTCGGTCCGCCTCGGCTGGGTCGAGGCCGTCTCGGTCTCCCGCCCGCTGGTCGCCGAGATCGTCGCGCTGGGCGAGGAGCTCGCAGCGAAGGGCGTCACGCGCGTGGTGCTGGCCGGAATGGGCGGCTCGTCGCTCGCTCCCGAGGTCATCGCGCAGACGTCCGGCGTCCCGCTCACGATCCTCGACTCCACCGCCCCGGGACAGGTGCTCGCCGCGCTCGACGAGGGTCTCGCCGAGACGGTCCTCGTCGTGTCCTCGAAGTCGGGCTCCACGGTCGAGACCGACTCGCAGCGCCGCACCTTCGAGGCCGCCTTCCGCGACCTCGGCATCGACCCCACCGAGCGGATCGTCGTGGTCACCGATCCCGGTTCGCCGCTCGACGCCTCCGCACGCGAGGCCGGCTACCGGGTCTTCAACGCCGACCCGAACGTGGGCGGCCGCTACTCGGCGCTGACCGCCTTCGGCCTCGTCCCGTCGGGACTCTCCGGCGTCGACATCGACGAGCTCCTGGACGAGGCCGAGGCCTCGCTGCTCGAGGTGGCCGTGGACTCCGCCGACAACCCCGCACTCCGTCTCGGGGCCGCGATCGCCGCCACCAGCCCCCGCCGCGACAAGCTGGGTCTGATCACCGACGGCACGCACATCAAGGGGCTGCCGGACTGGATCGAGCAGCTGATCGCCGAGTCCACAGGCAAGGAGGGCACGGGCATCCTCCCGGTCGTCCTGCTCCCGGTCTCGCCGGAGCTCGACCCGGTCCCCGCCGACCTCCAGATCGTGCGTCTCGTCGACGACGCCAACGAGTTCCACCTGCACGAGCGGCACGAGGGCGAGATCCTCGTCAGCGGCACACTCGGCGCGCAGTTCATCGTCTGGGAGTACGCGACGGCCATCGCCGGGCACCTCCTCGGCATCAACCCGTTCGACCAGCCCGACGTCGAGTCGGCCAAGGTCGCCGCCCGGGGCCTGCTCGACGCCCGACCGGAGCCGACAGCTCCCGCATTCGTCGAGAACGGCGTCGAGGTCCGGGTCTCCGACCCCGCCCTCGCCGTGTCTGGCACCGTCGAAGGCGTGCTGGACGCCCTCTGGGCCCAGCTCCCCGCCGACGGCTACGTGTCGATCCAGGCGTACGTCAACCGCCTCGAGGTGCCGCAGCTCCAGGGCCTGCGCGAGCTCGTCGCCGCCGACTCCGGGCGCCCGACCACGTTCGGCTGGGGACCGCGCTTCCTGCACTCCACGGGTCAGTACCACAAGGGCGGCCCCGCTCAGGGCGTGTTCCTGCAGATCCTGGAGCGCACGGACGTGGACCTCGAGATCCCCGACCGGCCGTTCACGTTCGGACAGCTCATCCAGGCGCAGGCGGCCGGCGACGCGGGCGTGCTCGCGGAGCACGGACGACCCGTCGTCTCGCTGACGATCACCGAGTCCTCGGACGACGTGCTCGCCCTCTTCGAAGCCGCACAGAAGTAACCGCAGGAGAGCCCCCACCGATGTCTGTACCCATCTCGCGCGGGCACAACCCGCTGCGCGACCCCGACGATCGTCGTCTCAACAGGATCGCGGGGCCCAGCGCCCTCGTGATCTTCGGCGTGACGGGTGATCTGTCCCGCAAGAAGCTCATGCCGGCGGTCTACGATCTCGCGAACCGGGGGCTCCTGCCCCCGGGCTTCGCGCTCGTGGGCTTCGCCCGCCGCGACTGGGAGGACCAGGACTTCGCCCAGGTCGTCTACGACGCCGTGAAGCAGCATGCCCGCACGCCGTTCCGCGAGGAGACCTGGACGCAGCTGCTCCAGGGCATCCGGTTCGTCTCCGGCGAGTTCGACAACCCCGACTCCTTCCGCAAGCTGCGGGAGACCGTCGAGAAGCTCGACGTGGAACGCGGCACCATGGGCAACCACGCCTATTACCTCTCGATCCCGCCGAAGGACTTCCCGCTCGTCGCGAAGCAGCTCAAGGAATCGGGGCTCGTGGGCGAGGACGCGGACGACGACGAGCGCTGGCGGCGCGTCGTCATCGAGAAGCCGTTCGGGCACGACCTCGAGTCGGCGCGCGCTCTCAACGCGGCCCTCGAGGTGGCGTTCCCCGCCGACTCGATCTTCCGCATCGACCACTACCTCGGCAAGGAGACGGTGCAGAACATCCTCGCGCTGCGCTTCGCCAACGAGCTGTACGAGCCGATCTGGAACCGCAACTACGTCGATCACGTGCAGATCACGATGGCCGAGGACATCGGCGTCGGCGGTCGTGCGGGGTACTACGACGGGATCGGCGCCGCCCGCGACGTCATCCAGAACCACCTGCTCCAGCTCCTCGCGCTCACGGCGATGGAGGAGCCCATCAGCCTCTCCGCCGAGCATCTGCGGGCCGAGAAGGAGAAGGTCCTCGCCGCGGTGCACGTGCCGGAGGATCTCTCCCTCGCCACCGCGCGCGGGCAGTACGCCGGAGGCTGGCAGGGCGGCGAGAAGGTCACCGGCTTCCTCGACGAGGAGGGGATGAACCCCGAGTCGACGACGGAGACCTACGCGGCCATCAAGCTGGAGATCGACACCCGACGCTGGGCCGGCGTGCCGTTCTACCTGCGGACGGGCAAGCGCCTCGGCCGTCGGGTGACGGAGATCGCCGTGGTGTTCAACCGCGCGCCGCAGCACCTGTTCGGCCGCGGCAACGCCTCGGAGCTCGGGCAGAACGCCCTGGTGATCCGCGTCCAGCCTGACGAGGGCGTGACGATCCGCTTCGGCTCGAAGGTGCCGGGCAACGGCACGAACGTCCGCGACGTGACGATGGACTTCGGCTACGGCCACGCGTTCACGGAGGCGAGCCCGGAGGCGTACGAGCGTCTGATCCTCGACGTCCTCCTGGGCGATCCGCCGCTGTTCCCGCGGCACGAGGAGGTCGAGCTCTCCTGGAAGATCCTCGACCCGGTGGAGAAGTACTGGGCCGCCCAGGGCGGTCCGGTGGAGCAGTACGCGCCCGGCTCGTGGGGACCGGCCTCGGCCGACGACCTGCTGGCCCGCGACGGACGAGTCTGGAGACGCCCGTGATCATCGACCTTCCCGACACGACCGTCAGCCAGGTCGCCAAGCAGCTCGTCAAGGTGCGCGAGGAGGGCGGCGCCGTCGCCCTCGGCCGTGTCCTCACCCTGGTCATCGCCGCCCGCAAGGGCGTCGCGGAGGCCGCGATCGACGCGGCGAACGATGCGTCGCGCGAGCACCCGATGCGCGTGATCGTGCTGACGACCGGCGACGGTGAGTCCCGCCTCGACGCGCAGATCCGCGTGGGCGGAGACGCCGGGGCCAGCGAGGTCGTCGTGCTGCACGCGCACGGCGCCGCCGCGAGCAACGAGGAGAGCCTGCTCACCGGGCTGCTCCTCCCGGACGCCCCGGTGGTGGCGTGGTGGCCGGACGAGGCCCCCACCTCTCCCGCGACCTCGCCGCTCGGCCGCATCGCCCAGCGCCGGATCACCGACGCCGCCACGTCTCCGGACGTCCGCGACCGGCTCGCCCTCCTCGGACGCACGCACGCCCCCGGCGACACCGACCTCGCCTGGACGCGCCTCACGCACTGGCGCGAGCAGCTCGCCGCGGTGCTGGACCAGCCGCCGTACGAGACCATCACCGCCGTCGAGGTCCGTGGCGGGAGTGCCTCGCCCTCCACGGCGCTGCTCGCCGCCTGGCTGCAGATGGCCCTGGACGTCCCGGTGCGGTGGTCGTACGAGGACCCGGAGCACTGGCAGGAGGGCATCAAGTCGGTGCGCCTCACCCGGGAGTCCGGCGACATCCTCCTCGAGCGCCCGTCGCCCGGCGTCGCCGTGCTCACCCAGCCGAACCAGCCCGACCACGACCTTCACCTGCCGCGGCGGACGCTGCGCGAGTGCCTCGCGGAGGAGCTGCGCAGGCTCGACCCCGACGTCCTGTACGGTCGAGTGATCACGGAGGGCTGGGAGAAGCTCGGTCCGCCCGAGACAGGAGAGTGACCTCGATGCCGGGATCGTCCGCAGAGAAGCGGGTCGTGGTCGAGGCCACCCCCGCCGCCCTCGCCCTCCGGGTCGCCGATCGCTTCCTCACCCGTGTCCGCGCGCGGACACGCAACGGCCGTCTGGCTCACGTCGCCCTCACGGGCGGGTCGATGGGCGGTGCGGTCCTGCGCGCCGTCCGGGAGAACCCGCGATCCGCCGAGATCGACTGGTCCCTCGTCCACTTCTGGTGGGGCGACGAGCGATATGTGCCGCGGAACGACCCGGACCGCAACGCCCTCCAGTCCCGGGAGGCACTGCTCGACCACCTCGACGTCCCCGCGGAGAACGTGCACGAGGTCGCTGCCTCGGACAGCGGTCTCGACCTCGATGAGGCCGCCGCCGCGTACGCCGCCGAGCTCGCCCGCTTCGGCACCGAGGACCACCCGTGGCCCTCTTTCGCCGTGTGCTTCCTCGGCGTCGGCCCCGACGGCCACATCGCGTCGCTCTTCCCGGACCGGGAAGAGGTCACCGTGACCGATGCGGCGGCGCTCCCCGTGCGGGACTCCCCCAAGCCCCCGCCCGAGCGCGTGACCCTGACGCGTCCGGTGCTCAACGCATCAAAGCGGGTGTGGCTGGTTCTGACGGGTGCCGACAAGGCATCGGCGCTCGGCCTCGCTCTCGCCGGCGCCAGCTACACGAGCGTTCCGGCCGCCGGGGCGAAGGGCCGGAAGCGGACGGTGTTCTTCGTCGACGAGGCAGCGGCGTCCGAGGTCTCCCCCGACCTCATCGACCAGGCCTACTGAGCGTCCGGGCCGCGTGTCTCACGCGGGTCAGGCTGCTCCGGCGCGCCCGATGCCGGAGCAGCCGGCGGGGTGGCGGGATCGCTTCCCCGGGTGATGCCGAGCTCCTGGCTCTCGCTGAGCACCTGCGGGTGGAATCGCGCGAGCCCGACGACGCCCCAGACGGCGATGCTGCCGGCGACGCCGAAGATGATGAAGACCCACCACGGAGCCGCCGCCGCCTCACCGAGCACGAGCATGCCGATGAGCACGGCCACCATGGGGTCGACCACCGTCAGACCGGCGATGACGAGGTCCGGCGGACCGGAGCTGTAGGCGGTCTGCACGAAGTACGCGCCGACGGCACCCGCCGAGAGCAACGCGAGCAGGCAGACCGCGGTGATCCACTCGAACTGGCCCGCCTCGATGCGCTTGATGATGACCTTCGCGAGGGTGGCGACGAAACCGTAGAGGATGCCGGCGCCGATGATGTAGAACAGCGCCCGCATCCGGTGCCGGAGGATGAGCCAGCACGCCCCGAGCACGATGATCACGACGAGCAGGATCGCGAGGATGACGAACAGCTCGCGGTCCGTGACCTCCTTCTCCGTGGCGTAGATCGCGGCGAAGAACACGAACAGGAAGATGCCGCCGACACAAGCGATGATCGCGGTGAGCGACTGCCGCGTGGGGGCGTGGCCTGAGATGCGGGCGTTGAGCAGCGTCGTGATGACCAGCGCGATGGCGCCGAGCGGCTGCACCACGATGAGGGGCGCCTTGACGAGGGCGGCGAGCTGGCAGACGATCGCGAGGCCCAGCATGAGCGTCCCGATCACCCAGGACGGGCGGGTGAACAGGCGCTTGAGCTGATCGAAGCTGAGGCCGGCGGCGCCGTCGGAGCCGCCGAGCCGCTCGACCTTCTCCACGCCCCGATGCTGGTACTGCGCGCCGAGCGACATGAACACCGCACCGGCGAGAGCCAGAGGGATTCCCAGGAGCAGGCCGGGGTTCTGGAACGCGCCGACCAACTGGTCGCCGACGTCCTCGACCGTCCCCATCCACACCCCTGCGCTCACAGTACGACCCTACCCGGAGAGTGCCGCCGACTAGGGTTGTGACGTGGCTGTCCTTCCGATTCGCATCATGGGCGATCCCGTCCTGCACTCCCCCGCCTCCCCCGTCGAGGCGATCACCGACGAGATCCGCGCCCTCGTCGCCGACATGTTCGAGACCATGGACGCGGCACCCGGCGTCGGCCTCGCCGCTCCCCAGGTGGGGGTGCCGCTGCGGATCTACACGTACTCCTATGTCGACGACGACGACCAGCCGTGGCGCGGTGTGCTCATCAATCCGGAACTGTGGATGACGCCGATGGAGCCGGGCGCGCCCGACCCCGAGCTGGAGTCCGAGGGCTGCCTGTCGTTCCCCGGCGAGCGGTTCCCGCTGCGTCGGTCCGACCGGGTGCGGGTGACCGCGACGGACCTGGACGGTGACCCGGTCGCGCTGGAGGTGGACGGGTGGCGCGCTCGGATCATGCAGCACGAGTTCGATCATCTGGACGGCGTGCTCTACATCGACCGCCTCTCGGACTCCGACTGGAAAACGACGCAGAAGATCGCGCGCAAGCGCGGCTGGGGGCGTCCGGGGGCCAGCTGGCTCCCCGGCGTGGACGACCTCGAGGGCTGACCGCATTCAGCCCACGCACAGCATCCTTCAAGTTGCGTCATAGACTCCGGGCACTATAGCGTGTTCGCGGCGGGGATATTCAGCATGCCCCGCGTCACGCTCTGAAGGGGAAATCCATGATGAAGTCGCGCACCCGTCGCGCACTCGTGCTCACCGGTTCGGCCGTCGCCGTCTCGCTCGCTCTCACCGGCTGCAGCGCGATCAACAGCATCCTCGGCGGCGGTCGCGCCGACGCCGACCGCGACGAGGAGACCGGCCAGGTCACCGAGAGCGCGAACATCGACGTCTTCTCGGTGAAGCTCGGCGACTGCATGCTCGAGACCGGCTCCGGGATGCTCACCGACGCGAACGTCGTGCCGTGCTCCGAGCCCCACGACGAAGAGGTCTTCTACGAGATCAAGATGGACGACGGCGACTACTCGGAGGATGCCATCAGCGCCGCCTCCGAAGGCTGCATCGGCGACGCGTACACGTCCTTCGTCGGCGTCTCCTACCAGGAATCCGCCCTGGACGTGACCACGCTCACCCCCAGCAAGGACTCGTGGGAGCAGGCCAACGACCGCGTGATCCAGTGCATCATCATCGACCCGGCCGGACAGGTCGAGGGGTCGCTCAAGGGCGCCGCGCGCTGATCAGACCGCGTCTTCACGAAGGGCTCCGCCGCGAGGCGGGGCCCTTCGTCGTCCGTGCCACGGCTCAGCCGTCAGCGGCGCGGAGGGCTAGCCACGCCGCGACGCGATCGTCCGGATCGGACAGCGAGAGACCCGTGAGGTCCTCTATCCGTCGGACGCGGGTCGTCAGCGTCTGGCGGTGGATGCGCAGCCGCGCCGCGCTCTCGCTCCACGCCCCGTTGCTCGCGAGGAACACCCGGAGCGTGTCGAGGAGCTCGGCCGACCGCTCGGCCGCGCGCAGCGGGTCGAGCAGACGCGCGAGGCGCGTGGTCTGATCCGTATCCAGGGCCCCGAGCACGAACGACACCGTCGGGATGGCCTCGTAGCGGACCACGCGTTCACCCCCGGTGCGCGCGGCTTCGCAGGCGTGCCGCGCCTCGTCGATGCTGCGCGCGAGAGCATCGGTGCTTGCCGGTCGGCCGAGGCCGAGATAGAGGGTCGACGCGAAGGCCCTGGCGCGATGCGCGATCTGGTCGGCATGGTCCTCGCGCACGACGCCCTGGACGATTCCCCGCTGCGACGTGAAGACGTGCTCCGCGCCTAGCTCGTCGAGCCAGAGGCCGAGCAGATGCTCGACATCGACACCGCTGGTACGGGAGGCGAGGGCGAACCCCACCAGCACGCGCTCGTGCACGCCCCAGCGGCGGAGCAGACGAGTGGCCTCCTCCCCTCCCTCGCGCACGGTCTCGAACATCATCGAGCGGCCCAGGCGCTCCAGCTGGCTGCTGTCGCGGGTGCGCATCAGGAGATCGAGCAGCGCCGCGGCCTGCGAGCTCAGTTCCCGACCGCGGCCGGAGCTGTCGTTGCGCGGAGCGGTCACGAGCTGCGCGGTGATGTCCTGGCCAGGACCGACCGGGTGCACCTGCAGGGCACGATGCCGCACCCGCACCGGGCGGCCGACGGCGACGGCGATCGCATCGTCGATGTGCAGGCTCCCGGCACCGGCCGTGGTGATGACGTCGCCGTGCCGATCCAGGAGTACCGCCCACCCGTCGATGCGGTGCGCCAGTTCCGCGATGACGCCGGTGATGCCGCTGCGTCGCGCCGCCAGGGTGAGCACCCGCATCGCCGAGGTGATGGCGCGAGCCTCCGCCGCCTGATCGACGGCAAGGAGCGAGGTCAGCGTCGGGACGAGCAGCGGCGGCGGCAGGGGGACCCCGACGATGGCCGTGATCTCCGCGTCCCGCAGGGTTTCGCGAAGGCGGGGGCTGTCGGCGCTGGTGACCACCACGGTCTCCCGCAGCGCGGCCCGGCGGTCGCCGTCGACGCCGAGGAGCGCGGCCTCCTCGGCCACGACGAGCGTCGCATGGAGCGGATCCACCGGCGGACCGAAATCGTCGAGGGGAAGGACCGCGTTGACGGGCCGCGCACCGGGAACGGCGCCGGGCAGCAGCTCCGCGCGGAGATAGCGGGCCACGGAGGCGACGTCACGAGCCACCCTCCGATCATACAGATTGTCGAAGGACAGCCATTCGATTCACTCTTCTGTCGGATGCCGAGGCCTTCCGCTCTCTCCTAGCATCGTGCGCATCCCCACTTCCCGAAGGATGTCATGAAAGCTGTTGTCTTCCGCGACCCCCAGTCGCCCATCGAGTTCGTCGACGTCGACCTCGCCCCGCCCCGCGCCGGTGAGGTGCGCGTGCGCATCGCCGCCGCCGGCGTCTGCCACTCCGACCTGCACGTCAAGCGCGGCGAGTGGGATGCCGCCGCTCCCCTGGTCATGGGCCACGAGGGCTCCGGTGTCGTCACCGAACTCGGCGAAGGCGTCACCACCCTCGCCGTCGGCGACCACGTCGTGCTGAGCTGGGTGCCGCCGTGCGGCGAGTGCCGCTACTGCCGCGCCGGTCACGAGGCCCGCTGTCAGAAGGTCGCGACCGTGGTCGCTCCCCTCGGCGTGCTCTTCGACGGCACGTCCCGGCTGAGCCGCGACGGCGAGCAGCTGCACCACTACCTGGGTGTCTCGTCCTTCGCGGAGGAGGTCGTCGTCCCCGCGTCCGGAGCAGTGAAGGTCCGTGACGACGCACCCCTCGACGTCATCGCCGTCGTCGGCTGCGCGGTCGCGACCGGCGTCGGCGCCGTCCTGAACACCGCCGCCGTGGAACCGGGGTCGACCGTCGCCGTCATCGGCTGCGGCGGCGTGGGGCTCAACGTCGTCCAGGGCGCCCGACTCGCTGGCGCCGAGCGCATCGTCGCGATCGACGTGCGGCCGGAGAAGACGCAGATGGCCCTGCAGTTCGGGGCCACGGACCGCATCGACGCCTCCCAGGGCGATGCCGTGGCCCAGCTGCGCGAGCTCATCCCGGACGGCGTCGATTACGCCTTCGACGCGATCGGCCGCACCTCCACGACCGAGCAGTCCATCCAGATGCTCGGGCTCGGCGGCGCCGCCGTCATCGTCGGGCTGCCACCCACGGGAGCACGTGCCTCGTTCGAGCCGCTCGTCCTCGCCGAGGCCGACCAGCGCATCCTCGGCTCGAACTACGGCTCGGTGCGACCGTCGATCGACGTCCCCGCGCTCGTGGACCGCTACATGGACGGACAGCTCAAGATCGACCCGCTGATCTCCGGTCGCCGCCCGCTCTCCGAGGCCGCCGCCGCCCTGGACGACCTCGACGGCGGCTCGGCACTGCGCACCCTCCTCATCCCCTGACCGCCGCCCGCGGCCCATCCCTGAAACCCGAAACCAGGAGAACCATGTCAGACACCGTCGTCGCCCCGCCTGGCGCCCCGCAGGATGCCGGTCTCCGCACCGGCGTCATGAGCGGACCCGAGCTCGCCGCCCAGGCCATCGCCAACATCGCTCCCAGCGCCGTCATCGCCTTCACGGCCGCCGCCATCTTCCTCGGCGCCGGGAACGGCACCATCTACGCCTTCGCACTGGCCACCATCGTGATCCTGTGCGTCGGCTACTGCGTGGTGGTGTTCGCCCGCAAGCACGCCTCCGCAGGCTCGCTGTACACCTATGTGTCGAAGGGCCTCGGCCCGTTCGGCGCCTTCCTCGCCGGCGTGACACTGCTGATCGGCTGCTTCGGCATCGCAGCGGCCTCCCTCAGCGGCTCGGTCAGCTACATGGGACAGTTCCTGAGCATGCTCGGCCTGCCCGCCCAGGGGCTCGGGTGGGACATCGGCCTGGCGATCGTGCTCGGTGGGCTGGCGACGCTGTTCACCATCCGCGGTATCCGGCTCTCCGCCCGGGTCTCGCTCGTCCTCGAGCTGCTCTCCGTGGGCATCATCCTCGTGCTGCTCATCGCGGCGCTCGCGTGGGCGGGCCCCTCGGCCTGGGACCCCGCCCAGGTGCTCGCGACCGGCTCGTCGTTCCAGGGCATCGCGTCCGGCATGGTCCTGGGCATCCTGGGCTTCGTCGGCTTCTCCTCTGCAGACGCCCTCGGCCGCGAGGCCAAGGAGCCGTACAAGGCGATCCCCCGCGCCATCATGTGGAGCGCCCTCGGCGTGGGCGTCCTCTACGTCTTCGCCGCGTACACGCAGATCGCGGTCCTCGGCGACGACCTCGCCACCGCCGCGAGCCCGCTGGAGAGCATGTCCGCCCTCATCGGCATGCCGGGCTGGTTCGCGGCCGTGCTCACGTTCGGCGTCTCGGCGTCGTTCTTCGCGGTCGTCGTCGCCCCGCTCAACGTGATCGGCCGCATCGTCTACGTGATGGGCAAGGAAGGCGTCGTCGCGGAGCGCTTCGGCCGCACGCACGAGCAGCACCTCACGCCGCACCGCGTGCTCATCCTCGCCGGTGCCGCGGCGATCACGGTCGACATCGTGCTGCTGGTGGCGGGGGCGGCGACGGGCGACATCCTCGTCTGGGTCAACACCTGGGGCACCTACGGCTACATGGTCGCCTACGCCCTCGTCGCCATCGCCTGCGTGGTCTACACGCAGCGGGCGAAGATGCGGAACGGCCTCGTGAAGGTGTGCGCCACGGTCGCGGTCGTGACGATGGCGTACGTCTTCTTCGCGAACGTGTGGCCCGTGCCGGCCTTCCCGTACAACGTGATCCCCTATGTGTTCCTCGTCACCGTCGCCCTCGCGCTCACCCGGTACGCCTACCTTGCTCGTCGTCGCCCTGACGTGATCGCCCGGATCGGCAACACCGAGACGAGCGCCATGGAGGGCGTCGGCTGAACCCTCCGCCAGGACACAGGAAGAGCCCCGCCGCCAGGAGGGGCTCTTCCTGTGTCCTGGCCTGCAGACGAGCGGCCCGGGAACAGCTGTGGGAGTGGATGTGGCACGCAAGCTACGCGTTCACGCTGGACTTACTCAACAACCACGCACCCGAACAAGAGACGTGTGCATGCCGTTTGATGCCATGTACCGCGCGATCAACATCCCACTTCTAGAGCCGCGTCGGGCGGTCTAGTCGGCTACGGCCACTGGTGGGGTTATGACGAACATGACTGACTGAGGATCATCGACTTTCGTGGATCGCAGGCCAGGCACGTCTCTGGCCTTGCGCATGTTTGCGAGGACCGACCTACGTTCGTCGATGTAAACGGGGTTGATGAACGACGGCTGGGACGAGCCCAAACTACGTCTACCGCTCTCTGGACGGGTTTCGTCGATCGACTCCCTCGCCGCGGGAACCGCCGAAAGGAGCTTGAGCAGTGCTTCCTCGTACGCAAAGAGATCGAACCGCTCCGCGCCGTAGAGGATGTGCCCTGTCACCGGAAGGAAGGTGCGCATGTTGGCGTGCAACGGTGTGGGTGCGGACTCGACAGAGTCGTTGAGTCGGTCAGTGTGGTACATCATGTACGCGATGTAGAGATCGCTGATTGAAGCTACACTATCGTTCTCAACTGCTCGATCGAGCCGTTCATCGATGTGCTCAACCGGATCGCGGACCGCACGGATAGTGAGCAGCACGGAGTTGTCGGGGATGTCCAGCAACGATCGCAGTCGGTCGCCCCGCGCATTCGAGCTCGCCTGCGCTTGCTTCTTGGTCAAGGAATGTCGCGGATGGACGCCCAGAGGCTTCAGCAGGCGAGAGAGAACAATCCCCGCCGTCAGCGCGCCTTGCAGATCAGCCCAGACCTCAAGCGGGTCGGAGACATTGCTCCACACACTCAGATCCCCGGGCTCACCCTCGCGCGCCCACACGCGGCGCAGATGGATCAGGGCGATCTGAGCTTGCGCAGCGCACGCGGTCACGTACGAGTGCTCGCCCTTGACCTTGTCCTCTGAATTGAGCGAGGTCATGGGAACGGAATACCCGGACGGAGTCACCACTACAGCTTGCCGCACTGTTCCGACATCACACCCGGCGCGCGCCCCGGCCGAAACAAGAGCGCTGATTTCGCACTGACTCACGATTCGGGGAGCGGAAAAGGTAGAAGGCCCGGACACTGGCTTTGCTCAGTGAATCCGGGCCTTCTCGTTGGCTCCCCGGCTTGGACTCGAACCAAGAACCTGCCGGTTAACAGCCGGCTGCTCTGCCAATTGAGCTACCGAGGAATGTGCACCGCGGTGCGGGCAACTCGTCAAGCTTAGCAAACTCGGGACGCTGTTCGTGACACCGGGCCGCCTTCCGTGACCCTCGGGCGTGTCGCGCTCAGCGGCGGGAATCCGACTCCGCGTTCGGCACCCAGAGCAGGTCCTTGCCGACGCCACGCGCGACGACGTGGCCCCCGCGCAGCATGAGCGTCTCGGCGTTCAGTTCCCGGATGAAGTCCGCGTCGTTGGTGACGAGGAGAGCCGCCATCCCCTCCTCCTTGCGGCGCCGGGTGATGGCGTCGAAGACGACCGGTCGCACCTCCAGATCGAGGTTCGCGAGAATCTCGTCGGCGATGAGCACCCGCGGCTCCAGCACGAAGGAACGGGCGATCGCGACCCGCTGGCGCATGCCCGCGCTGAGCTCGTAGGGGAACTTCGCCGCGGTCCCGAGCGGCAGGTGGAGCTCATCCAGGAGCGTCGCCACCCGGATGGAGAGCGCGCGGGTGTTGACGCGCTTCTCCCGGATGAGGATCGGCTCGGCGATGACCTCGTTGACCGTCAGCTGCGGCGGCAGATCCGCCCCGGCGCCCTGGGGCACGAAGCCCGTGCGATAGGTGAGGATGCGATGCTTGCGACCCGGACGACGGATGTCGATGCCGCACACCTGCGCCCGCCCGCCGACGACGCGCACCGAGGGATCCGTGGAACCTGCAAGCGCGGCGACGAGGGTCGACTTGCCCGAGCCGGTCGGTCCCGCGACGCAGATGAGCCCGCCGGGGGCGAGGGAGAACGTCACGCCGTCGACCGCGCGATTGGGCGTGCCGTGACCGATCCGGTCGATGACCAGATCGGAGCACTCGATCGCGTTCGAGGATTCGGGCGTACGGGGCATATCTCCATCCTGCCGTCTCGTCCGGGACCGTTCCGGTTACGACTCGGCGAAGAACCGCTGGCGCTCCACGTCGATGTCCCGCAGCCGCACCCGCAGCGCGCGTCCGCCGTCGGAGTCCGCGGGGACGCGCTGGACCGCGCCCAGCAGCTCCTGCTTCTCGTGCTCGAGCTGGCGCACGACCAGCCGTCGGGCGAGATCCGTCGCGGACGCCACCGCGCCGGCCTCATCCCGCGCCGGGAACGGCGTCATCAACAGCTCGCCCGCGAGCGAGCGGTACGGCTCGCGCACGCTGTTCACCGCGTCCGTCACCCATCCGGCGCGGCTGCGGTCGGGGGCCGCGGCGACCGCCTCGCGCACCGCATCGAGGCCGGGCGTGCGGAACGGCTCCGCCAGGGCGCGGGTCAGCAACGCGGCATCGATCTGATGACCGTACTGGAGGGCGCCCATGAGCGCGTCGCGCTCCACGGCGACGTCGGGCGAACGGGGCAGGCTGGCGAGCGTCACGGCCGCGACGACCGGTCCGCCCGTGGCGGGATCGACCCGCGGCGAGGCCTCCCGACGCGGCTGAGGAGCGGCGGCCTGCGCACCGCGCGCGGCGCGCTCGACCTCCCCGTGCACCTCGGTCGGGTCCATGCCGAGACGGCGTGCCAGCACCCGCTCGTAGCCGGGGCGCAGGAGGCGATCGCGGATCTCCGCGACGATCGGGGCCGCGGCGCGGAGGGCGCCGACCCGGCCCTCGACCGTGGCGAGGTCGAATCCGGCGAGCTTGCGGTCGATCGCGAACTCGAACATCGGCTGCTTCGCGTCCATGAGACCGCGCACCGCCGCGTCACCGCGCTGCAGCCGGAGGTCGCACGGATCGAGGCCGTCCGGTGCGACCGCGACGAATGTCTGCGCGTTGAACCTGTCGTCCTCGGTGAACGCGCGCAGGGCGGCCTTCTGCCCCGCCTCGTCGCCGTCGAAGGTGAACACCACCTCCCCGGACGCGTTGTCGTCGCCCATGACCCGGCGGAGGACCTTGATGTGCTCGGCGCCGAAGGCCGTGCCACAGGTCGCGACCGCGGTCGTCAAGCCCGCGAGGTGGCAGGCCATCACGTCGGTGTAGCCCTCGACGACCACGACCCGGCGGGGGTCGCCGCGAGCGATGTCCCGCTTGGCGAGGTCGAGCCCGTAGAGCACCTGCGCCTTCTTGTAGATCGGGGTCTCGGGGGTGTTGAGGTATTTGGGGCCCTGATCGTCGTCGAAGAGCTTGCGGGCGCCGAAGCCGATCGTCTGCCCCGACACATCGCGGATCGGCCAGACGAGCCTGCCACGGAAACGGTCGTACACGCCGCGCTGTCCTGTCGAGACGAGGCCTGCGGTGCTCAGCTCCTCGCGCGTGAACCCCTGCGCGGTCAGCGCCTTGAGCATGCCGTCCCAGCCACGGGGGGCGAAGCCGACGCCGAAATGCGCCGCCGCGCCGGCGTCGAAACCGCGCTCCCCGAGGAAACGGCGGGCGGCCTCGGCATCCGGGGACAGCAGCTGGGCGCGGAAGAACTCCGCGGCCGCCGTGTTCGCTGCGTACAGGCGGCTGCGACCACTGGTCTCCGGCGCCGGGCCGCCGTCTTCGTAGTGGAGGGTGTAGCCGATCCGGCCCGCGAGCCGCTCCACCGCCTCCGTGAAGCTCACGTGGTCCATGGCTCGGAGGAAGGAGTACACGTCGCCGGACTCCCCGCAGCCGAAGCAGTGGTAGTAGCCGACCTGCTGACGCACGTGGAAGCTGGGGCTCTTCTCGTCGTGGAACGGGCACAGCCCCTTGAGCGAGCCGACACCCGCGGACTTGAGGGCGACGCGCTCCCCCACGATGTCGGCGATGTTGGTGCGGGCCTTGACCTCGTCGACGTCGGCCTGCCGGATCCGGGGCATCAGCGTGCGCCTTCTGCGATGGGCCGCCTCTCGACAGGCGTGCGCGCGCCGGGGCGCGCGTGACGCGGCGTCCAGATGCCGACCTCCGCCGGGTCGATCTCGCCGACCAGCCGGTTGTGCCAGTCGATCGCACTCTGATCGGTCAGGCTCGCGATCTGGTCCACGACCACGCGCGCCCGCTCCGCGTCGCCCTCGGCGGCGACGAAGTCGGCTGCGAAAGCGGGCTCCAACACGTCGGCGCCGGCCGACCACAGGGTGTCCGTCGACCACAGGGCGTCGGCCAGCCGCTTGAGGACCCTCCGCTGCTCCTTATAGACACCCTTCCTGGCATCGATCGTGACGATCGCCTGCCCCATGATCCCCTTGAGCACGGCGATCTCGACCTCGACGACGCGGGGCACGATCACGTGCGCGTTGTAGCGGACCAGGCGCGTGCCTCCGAAGGCCTCGCGCGTGGCCGAGACAGCCGCGCGGGCGAACCGGCCGATGAGGTCGCTGGTGAGGTTCTTGAGCCGGGCGAGGTCCTGTCGGGAGCGGTCGAAGGACGCGAGCCACATCGGCTGCGAGGCGAGCCGGTAGAGGGCGTCGGCGAGCTCGTCACGCGTGAAGTCGTAGCCGACCCACTGCTGGATCCGACTGAGCAGGGCTTCGTGGGCCGCGGGGTCGGCGAGCTGAGCGACGTCGACGTACCCGTTGACGATCGCGTCCTCGAAGTCATGCACCGAGTAGGCGATGTCGTCGGAGAGATCCATGATCTCCGCCTCGATGCAGCGCAGCCGCCCTGGCGCTCCCTCCCGCATCCAACGGAACACCGCCTCGTCCTCCGGGTACACGCCGAACTTGAGCCGGCCCCCGGGGTCGGGGACGGGACTGTCGACGGTCCACGGATACTTGCAGGTCGCGTCGAGACTCGCGCGCGTGAGGTTCAGGCCGACGGAGGCGCCGTCGGCGTCGAGCACCTTCGCCTCGAGCCGGGTGAGGATGCGCAGCGACTGGGCGTTGCCCTCGAAGCCGCCGATGGCCTCGGCCCACTCGTTCAGGGCCCGCTCCCCGTTGTGGCCGAACGGCGGGTGGCCGAGATCGTGGCTCAAGCACGCGGTGTCCACCACGTCCGCAGAGACGCCGAGAGCGGCCGCGAGCTCTCGGCCGACCTGCGCGACCTCGAGCGAGTGGGTCAGGCGATTGCGGGCAAAGTCGGCCGTACTGGCGGGGCTGAGCACCTGCGTCTTCGCGGCGAGCCGCCGCAGAGCCGCGGAGTGCAGCACCCGGGCGCGGTCGCGGGCGAAGTCGTCTCGCTCGGAACGATGGGTCTCCGCGATGAAGCGCTCCGCGTCGCGCGGGTCGTAGCCGTCGGCGCGTGCGCCGACCCGGGGGTCATCCGCCACTGTTCTCGATCTCCGCTCCACGCATCATCTCCGACGCCGACGAGGCGAGCTCGCGCGACTCCAGCCACTTCTCCGGAAGGGCGGTCTTCTTCGGGTGCCCCGCGCGGCCGCGCTGCCCTTCGGCGTCCGCTCCCGGATACGGGGCCGCGCGATCGAGCCGGCCGAGGAGGTCGTCGATCTCCTGCAGGCTCGAAGCCGTCGCGAGCCCGGTACGGATGTCTCCGCCCACCGGGTAGCCCTTGAAGTACCAGGAGACGTGCTTGCGGATGTCGCGGCAGCCGCGGTCCTCGTCCTCGAAGAACTCGACGAGCAGCTCCGCGTGCCGGCGGAAGGCGTCGGCGACGAAGCCGAGGGTCGCGTCGACCGTCTTGCCCTCTCCCCCGAACGCGAGGGCGAGCTGCCCGAACAGCCACGGCCGTCCCAGGCACCCGCGGCCGACGACCACTCCGTCGCAGTCGGTCTCCGCCATCATCCGCACGGCGTCGTCCGCCGACCAGATGTCGCCGTTGCCCAGCACGGGGATGCTGGTCACGGCCTGCTTGAGCTCGCCGATCGCGCTCCAGTCGGCGTGACCGGAGTAGAACTCGCTCGCAGTCCTGGCGTGCAGAGCCACGGCGGCGGCTCCAGCGTCCTCGGCGGCCCGCCCGGCGTCGAGGAACGTGAGGTGGTCGCGGTCGATGCCCTTGCGCATCTTCACCGTCAACGGGATGTCGCCGGCGGCCTTGACGGCCTGATCGACGATGTCCGAGAAGAGCTTCGACTTCCACGGCAGCGCCGCTCCGCCGCCCTTGCGCGTCACCTTCGGAACCGGGCAGCCGAAGTTGAGGTCGATGTGATCCGCGTGGTCTTCCGCGACGATGATGCGGACGGCCTCGGCGATGGTCTTCGGATCGACGCCGTAGAGCTGGATGGACCGCGGTGTCTCCGACTCGTGGTGCCGGATCAGTCGCATGGTCGTCTCGTTGCGCTCGACCAGCGCACGCGAGGTGATCATCTCGCTGACATAAAGGCCGGCCCCGTACTCCCGGCACAGGCGTCGGAAGGCCGTGTTCGTGATCCCGGCCATCGGCGCGAGGACGACCGGCACGTCGAGGTCGATCGGGCCGATGCGGAGGGGGCGGGCGGGGGCGGTGGCGAGAGTCATGGCGTGTCCATTCTCCCAGACCCGGAGCCGGTGGGGATGCGGCGACCTAAGCTGTGCATATGACCGATCGCGCGCTCCGTTCCATCCCCTTCACCGACGCCCAGGGGCAGGAGAAGACACTGGACGATCTCGGCGCCGACGTGGTGCTCGTGGTGAACGTCGCCTCGAAGTGCGGACTCACCCCGCAGTACGAGCAGTTGGAGGAGCTGCAGCGCCGGTTCGGCGACCGCGGCTTCACCGTGGTCGGCTTCCCCTGCAACCAGTTCTTCGGCCAGGAGCCCGGGTCGGTCGACGAGATCCTCGAGTTCTGCTCCACGACGTACGGCGTCTCCTTCCCGGTGAACGACAAGATCAAGGTCAACGGCAAGAACGCCGCCGAGCTCTACAAGGCTCTCAAGGAGACACCGGACGCGGGCGGCAAGGCCGGCCGCGTCGAGTGGAACTTCGAGAAGTTCCTCGTGCTGCCGGACGGCGACGTGCTCCGCTTCCGGCCGAAGCAGAAGCCCGACGCCCCAGAGATCGTCCAGGCGATCGAGGCCGCGCTCCCCCGCTGAGCATCGTTCACCTCTGCGTCACGCGCGCACCGCGTCCCGGCGCCGTACGCGGCCGCCCGCGTTCACCTTCCGGTCTCCCCGTCGACATGTGGCGTCCCTAGTCTCACCGCGGCGACACGCGCCGAAGACGAAGGAGACCACGCATGCCCGACCGACTGCCCCTCAGCCGGCGAACTGTCCTCACCGCGGGAGCGCTCGGTGCGCTCGGTACCGCCCTCCCCCTCGGCACCGGAGCCGCCGCAGCGACGATCGCCCCGGCGTCGCCGGGTGGCGGGCAGGCGCGGAGCCTGCGCTTCCGCGCGGACGGCACCTTCACGGTGGTGCAGTTCAATGACACGCAGGACGACGAGCTCACCGACCGTCGCACCGTCGAGCTGATGGAGAAGGTGCTCGACCAGGAGAAGCCGGACTTCGTGGTCATCAACGGCGACGTGATCACGGGCGGCTGCGAGACGCGGCTGGCAGTGAAGCAGGCCATCAACAACGTCGTCATGCCGATGGAGTCCCGTCGCATCCCGTGGGCGGTCACCTACGGCAACCACGACGAGGACTCGCTGCCGCAGTCCGGTGTCGACGAAGCCGGGATGCTGAAGATCTACCGGTCGTACGAGTACAACGTGAACGCCGAGAACACCCGCGGCGTGACGGGTACGAGCAACACGATCGTGACGATCGGCTCCGCCGCCAAGAAGAACCGGGAGGCGTTCGCCCTCTGGCTGATGGACTCGGGCCGCTACGCGCCGGACGCCATCGACGGCCAGGACTTCGCCGGTTACCCGGCCTGGGACTGGCTGCGCATGGACCAGGTCGCCTGGTACCGCGACCAGTCGCAACGGCTGGAGCAGCGCAGAGGGCGCAAGGTACCCGGCCTCATGTTCCTCCACATCGCACTGTGGGAGCACCGCTTCATGTGGTGGGGCGGTGTGGACACCCGAACGGCGGCCGACGCCGCTCGCGGCAAGGCCCGCCACGGCATCGTCGGCGAACGCAACGAGGACGAATGCCCCGGGCCGTTCAACTCGGGGATGTTCAACGCGATCCTCGAACGCGGCGACGTGAAGGGTGTGTTCGTCGGGCACGACCACGTCAACGATTACATGGGCGACTACTACGGCGTGATGCTGGGCTATGCCCCGGGGACCGGCTTCGGCGCCTACGGTCTGGCCGGCGCCGAGCGCAATCGCCTCCGGGGCGGCCGGGTGTTCGAGCTGACGGAGGCCGGCGAGGAGGTCACGATCGCCACGCGCGTCGTCTATGCGCGGGACCTCGGCATCGACCTGACGGCGAACGATCAGCCGATGGAGCCGCTCCCCCTCGGGCCGCGCCAGCAGCGCCTCTGAGCCCGGGCAGCAGAACGGCGGGGACCTCCGACCCGGGGTCCCCGCCGTCGTCTGTCGGTGCGGGTCAGGCCTCGATGGCCGTGCTGCGCTGCGCCCAGAGGTCGCGGATCACGTTCTCGAACGCCGCCGGCGGCTGCGCGCCGCTGATGCCGTACTGGCCGTCGACCACGAAGAACGGCACCCCCTGGATGCCATACGCGCGAGCCTGCGCCTGGTCCTGACGGACGTCGGCGAGGTACTGCTCGCTCTCAAGTGCGGCGCGGGCGCGATCGGCATCGAGACCGACCTCGGCGGCGAGGGCGACGAGATCGTCGATGCGTCCCACGTGCTTGCCCTCGGTGAAGTAGGCGGACATGAGCCGCTCCTCCATCTCGTGCTGGCGACCCTCGGCCTTCGCGAAGTGCAGCAGCTCGTGCGCCTTCACCGTGTTCGTGTGCTGCAGCAGGTCGAACCGGTACTGCAGGCCCGCGTTCGCGGCGACGTTCGTGACGTTGGCGAGCATCTGCTCGACCTGCGTGCGCGGCATGCCCTTGTGGCCGGAGAGGAAATCGACCTCATCGCCGTCGAAGTCGACCGGGGTGTCCGGGGAGAGCTCGAACGAGTGGAAGGTGACCGTGACCTGCGGAGCGTCCTCGTCGGCGGAGACCGCTTCCAGACCCTTCTCAAGGTTGCGCTTGCCGATGTAGCACCAGGGGCAGGCGATGTCGGACCAGATGTCGATGGAGATGGGTTCAGTCACACCGGGGACAACCGTCGGCGCGTCCGACGTATTCCGTCAGTAGAATCCTCGGATGCTCTCCGCCGACGATCCGCTGCCCTTCCAGCCCGCACGGGTGCTCGTCGCGGGCGTCACCGGGTCGGGGAAGACGACTCTGTCCCGACGGCTCGCCGCCCTCTGGGACCTCCGTCACGTGGAGATCGACGGCCTGTTCCACGGGCCGGACTGGACCCCGCGGGCGGAGTTCCTCGACGACGTGCGCGCCTTCGCCGCGGAGGAGCGCTGGGTGACCGAGTGGCAGTACACGAGCAAGGGCACCGACGAGATCCTGACTCCGAGAGCGCAGCTCGCGCTCTGGCTCGACTACCCGTACCGCGTGGTGCGGTCGCGTCTGCTCCGGCGCACCCTCAGCCGCAGCATCCTGCGCACCCGGATGTGGAACGGCAACGTCGAGAAGCCGATCTGGCGGATGCTGGGGGCCCCGCCGGAGGAGAGCATCCTGGCCTGGCAGACGGCGACGCTGCACAAGTGGTCCGAACGTTTTCCCGCGGTGCAGGAGCGCTTCCCCCACCTCACGATCGTGCGACTCACGCATCCGCGCGAGACGGAGTGCTGGCTGCGGGCTCAGGCCGAGGTCGGGGTGTCCACCGCGCCGCCGAAGCGCCGGTCCCGGGAGAGGTAGACCCCGATCGCGCGCCAGAGCTCCTCGCGCGAGAAGTCGGGCCACAGGGTGTCGAGGAACACCATCTCGGCGTAGGCCGACTGCCACAGCAGGAAGTTGGAGGTGCGCTGCTCCCCCGAGCTGCGCAGGAACAGGTCCACGTCCGGCATGTCCGGGACGTAGAGGTGACGACGGATCGTCTTTTCGCTGATCGCGTTCGGCTTCACCCGCCCGGCCGCGACATCGGCCGCGATGGCCCGCATCGCGTCGACGAGTTCAACCCGGCCGCCGTAGTTGACGCACATGGTGAGGGTGAGCACGTCGTTGTCGCGGGTGAGCTGCTCGGCGTACTGCAGCTCCTTGATGACGCTCCCCCACAGACGCGGCTTGCGCCCCGCCCACCGCACGCGCACACCCCACTCGTTGAGCTGATCGCGACGGCGGTGCAGCACATCGCGGTTGTACCCCATGAGGAAGCGGACCTCCTCGGGCGACCGGGCCCAGTTCTCGGTGGAGAACGCATAGACGGAGAGGTGCTTCACGCCGGCCTGGATGGCGCCGGCGACGACGTCGAGCAGCACCTCCTCCCCGGCCTTGTGGCCCTCGATACGGTTGAGGCCGCGGCGGTTCGCCCAGCGGCCGTTGCCGTCCATGACGATGGCGACGTGCTCCGGGACGGCCGGGAACGCGGGCGGGTACACGCCGGTCCAGTCGAGCGGCCGGTACGGCACGGCGTCCTTGTGCGTGTAGGGCTTCGGGCTCACCGTGCTCCTTCTCCGGGGGTGGACGACACGTGCGCGAGCGAGCGGATGCCCCGCTCCAGGTGCCACTGGGCGTACGCCGCGACGAGACCCGAGGCGGCGGCGGTGTCGGCGTGCGGGGCCGCGTCGATGAGGTCCCAGTCGCCACGGATCAGCGCACGCAGCAGTGTGAGTGTCTTCTCGGCGATCCGCGGGCTGCCGGCGGGCGCGTCGGCGTGACACACGAGTCCGCCCAGCTGCGCGACGAAGACGGAGTGCGGCCCCGGAGCCCCGCAGCGCGCGCAGTCCTCGAGGGACGGCGCCCACCCGGAGAGGGACATGACCCGCAGCAGGTACGAATCGAGGATGCTGCGCGGGGCGTGCTCGCCGCGGGACAGCGCCCGCAGCCCTCCGACGAGCAGGAGGTACTGCTCCGGGGTGGCCTCGGCGTCGCTGAGGCGGTCGGCGGTCTCGACCATGGCGTTCGCGGCGGTGAACCGATCGTAGTGCGCGGCGATATCCGTGCCGTAGGCCCCGAGCGACTCCGCCTGCTGCACGATGTCGAGCGAGCGGCCTTCGTAGAGCTGCACGTCGGCGACCATGAACGGCTCGAGGCGGGAGCCGAACTTCGAGGAGGTGCGACGCACGCCCTTGGCGACCGCGCGCACCTTGCCGTGCCGCCGGGACAACATCGTGACGATGCGATCCGCCTCACCCAGCTTGTGGGTGCGCAGGATCACCGCTTCGTCTCGGTAGGTGGGCACCCTTCGATTATCCTCCGTGCGCGACAATGGACGCGTGACCGAACCGCTCTTCACCATTCCGCTGTGGGCGGACCTCCTCGGCGTCGGCCTCGGCGGAGTGCAGGGCGCGATGTTCGCCGCCGGATTCCAGGGGCAGCGCCGGCTCGACTGGCTAGGCGTCGCGATCATCGGGATCATGATCGGCATGGGCGGCGGTCTCATCCGCGACATCCTGCTCGGACAGACACCGGCCACCCTGCAGAACCAGTGGTACCTGGTCACCGCAGCCGGTGCGGCCCTGCTCGGCATGCTGCTGGCCGGACTCTTCACGCGGCTCAACACGGCGATCGTGGTGCTGGACGCCGTCGTGATCGGGATGTTCGGCGCCTTCGGGACGAGCAAGGCCCTCGCCTTCGGCATCCCCGAGGTTCCCGCGGTCTTCATCGGAGTCTGCGCCGCGGTCGGCGGGAGTGTGCTCCGCGACATGCTGATGGGCCTGCCGACGGCGATCATGCACGTCGGCTCCCTGTATGCCGTGGCTGCGGCCGCCGGCTGCACGTTCATCGTCGTCGCGAACGCCGTCGGGATGCCCATCCCCCTCGCAGCCGTCATCGGCATCGTCGTGACCGCCGTGATCCGGATCCTCGCGGTGACATTCGACGTCTCGCTGCCGGAGCAGCGGCGGCTCTACCGCCGCAAGGTCGCCGCGGAAACCGGTGCGATCCCGATCGTGAAGCCCCGGGACTGACTTCGAATCGCGCGATTGGCTCCATCCGGCGGCCGAATACGACCAATCGCGCGATTCGAAAGAGGGTCAGGTGGCGGCGAGCCCGTCGATCACGCGCGCGAGACCGAACTCCCACGCCGTTCGCGCGTCGTAGGGCCCACCCATGGCTTCCCCGGCAGCCTGGCCCACCGATCGAGCGAGCGGCATCTCGTCGCCCAGGTAGGTCGCCAGGCGCGGTGCCGCCTCCGCCCACGATGCCGCGAACGACTCCGCACCCTCCTCATCGCGCATGCGTGCTGCCGCGGAGAGGGTGAAATCCAGCACGAAGGTCAGCGCCGCGTCGCGCTCCACAGCACCGAGACCGAGGCCGTCGAAGGCGTGGAGCTCCCGGTCGTACTTGGCGATGGTGCCAGGGCCGAGCGCGACCCGCGGATCGTGGATGTCGATGAGCCACGGGTGGGTCCGGAGGAGACGCAGGTTGTCCTCGGCGATCGCCCGGACCGCCGCACGCCACCCGGAGTCCTGCACAGGCGCGACGAGCATCCTGGTGTGCATCGCGTCCGCCATCAGGACGAGCAGGTCGGCGCGGCTGTTGACGTGGGTGTAGATCGACATCGGCGTCAGGTCGAGGCTCTGCGCGAGAGACCGGATCGTCACCGCGCCGAGCCCGTCGGCGTCAGCCAACGCGACGGCGCGGTCGACGACGTCATCGGCCGAGTGTCGCGCCTTCGGCCCGCGCTGCGACGCCGGCGGAGCAACGGGGCTGTGCCGCCAGAGCAGATCGACGAGGTTCTTGGCCATCGGGAATAGCCTAGACCGCTCGCGCCTTAACCCTATACGCTGTACAGACTTTCAGAATGGAGAACCGTGATCATCACGCAGACCGCCCTCTCGCTCAACGTCCCCGACGTCGCCGCCTCCGCCGCTTTCGCCACGACCCACTTCGGGTTCGAGGAGGCGATGTCCGCGGAGGGCTTCGTCTCGTTGCAGCATCCAGGGCCGGTGCCCAACGTCATCTTCCTCAAGACGGGACTGTCGACGTTCCGCCCGGAGGAGATCGCCGGATCCGCAGGTCAGGGCACCCTGATCGTCTTCGTCGTCGACGAGATCGAGGAGGAGTTCGCCCGCATCGCCGCTGCGGGCGCTCGCGTGGTGACCGCTCCCGAGACCGAGCCCTGGGGTGAGCGGTACTGCCAGTTCGCCGACCCTAACGGCCTCATCTGGCAGCTGGTGCAATGGATGGACTGATCCCCCACTTCGAATCGCGCGATTGGTCGCATCGGGCGGCCGAATACGACAAATCGCGCGATTCGAAAGAGGGTCAGACGGCGGCCAGCTCCTGCTGACGGCTGCGGATCGAACGGTTCACACCGGACACGATCGCCTTGAGCGATGCGGTCGAGATGTCGCCGTCGATGCCGACGCCCCACAGGCGCTGGTCGCCCACCTGCAGCTCGACGTACGCGGCGGCCTGCGCGTCGCCACCGGCGCTGAGAGCGTGCTCGACGTAGTCGTAGACCGTGATGTCGAAGCCCTGGCCCCGGAGTACCTCCACGAACGCGGCGACCGGACCGTTGCCGTTGCCCGACACGGAGACCTCCTGGTCCTCGTCCCGCAGCACGACGTCGAGCACGACGTCACCGGACATGTCGCTCCGGGTCTGCGTGGCGAGCAGCTCGAACCGGCCCCACTTCGCCTCGGTGTCGACGGCCGGCAGGTACTCGTCGGTGAAGATCGACCAGATCTGCTCGCTGGTGACCTCGCCACCCTCGGCATCCGTCTTGGCCTGCACGACCCCGGAGAACTCGATCTGGAGCTTGCGCGGCAGGTCGATCGCGTGGTCGGACTTGAGCAGGTACGCGACGCCGCCCTTGCCCGACTGGGAGTTCACGCGGATGACGGCCTCGTAGGAGCGACCGAGGTCCTTCGGGTCGACGGGCAGATACGGCACGGCCCATTCGATCTCGTCGACCGTCACGCCCTGTGCCTCGGCCTTGGCGGCCATGGCCTCGAAGCCTTTCTTGATGGCGTCCTGGTGCGAGCCGCTGAACGCCGTGAAGACGAGGTCCCCGGCCCACGGGCTGCGCTCGGGCACAGGCAGCTGGTTGCAGTACTCGACCGTGCGCTTGACCTGGTCGATGTCGCTGAAGTCGATCTGCGGGTCGATGCCCTGCGTGAACATGTTGATGCCCAGCGCGACGAGATCGACGTTGCCCGTGCGCTCCCCGTTGCCGAACAGGCACCCTTCGATGCGGTCGGCTCCGGCCATGTACCCCAGCTCGGCCGCGGCGATCGCGGTCCCGCGGTCGTTGTGCGGGTGCAGCGACAGGATCACGTTCTCCCGGTGGGCGAGGTTGCGGCTCATCCACTCGATCGAGTCGGCGTAGACGTTCGGCGTCGCCATCTCGACCGTGGCTGGGAGGTTGATGATGACCTTGCGGTCGGGGGTCGGCTCGAAGACCTCGATGACCTGGTTGCAGACGTCGACCGCGAACTCCAGCTCGGTGCCGGTGTAGCTCTCCGGGGAGTACTCGTAGTACACCTGCGTGTCCGGGATCGTCTTCTCGAACCGACGGCACAGCCGAGCGCCCTCGAGCGCGATGTCGATGATGCCCTGCTTGTCGGTGCGGAACACGACCTCGCGCTGCAGCACGCTCGTGGAGTTGTACAGGTGCACGATGGCCTGCTTGGCACCGGCGATGGCCTCGTAGGTGCGCGCGATCAGATGCTCGCGTGCCTGCGTCAGGACCTGGATCGTGACGTCATCCGGGATGAGGTTCTCCTCGATCAGCTGACGCACGAAGTCGAAGTCGGTCTGACTTGCCGAGGGGAAGCCGACCTCGATCTCCTTGTACCCCATGCTCACGAGCAGCTCGAACATGACGCGCTTGCGCTCGGGGGACATCGGGTCGATCAGGGCCTGGTTGCCGTCGCGGAGGTCGACCGCACACCAGCGCGGGGCCTCGGTGATGCGGGCGTCGGGCCAGGTGCGATCGGGCAGGTGGACGGTGATCTGCTCGTGGAAGGGCCGGTACTTGTGGATCGGCATTGCGGACGGGCGCTGAGTGTTCTGCATGATGGGCTACTTCTCTTCGTCGAAATGGACGGGCCAACACAAGCGCCGCGACGAGGAAGGCCCTAGTGTCAGGACTCGTCGCGGCAGCTAAGAAGAAGCAGACCGCCGAAAGGCATGTGGTCATGCTAGCAGGGAAGCCGCAGCCGTTTCGACGTCTGAGACGATGCGTGCCCGCGCGACACTGGTCGGTATGAGCATCCTCCGCGACCGCCCTGTCACTGCCGTCGGCGTCGCGACGGCAGTGCTGGTGCTGCTGGCCGGCTGTGCCACTGCGCCGGGAGCGTCCGCTCCGCCGACAAGCACGACCGTCCCCTCGGACATGCTCCTGGAGGAGGCGGAACCCGCACCACCGAAGGGGCGCGTCGTCGCCACAGGAACCGTGCTCGACGAGTCCGGGGACGTGTGGCTGTGTCTCGGCGCGATCCGCGAGTCGTATCCGCCGCAGTGCGACGGCGTCCCGCTCGACGACTGGAGCTGGGATGGCCTGGACGGCCGCGAGGCGTCCGGCGAGACGCGGTGGGGGGCCTACGCGGTGACCGGCACCTGGGACGGCGAGCGATTCACGGTGACCGATCCCCCGTCGCTCCTCGCCCTCTACGATCCGATGGTTCCGGAGGATCCGACGGCCGGCGTCGACGGCACGAGCTCGGCGGACGAGCTGAATCGGGTGCAGAACGACATCGCCGGACGCCTCGGCGCGGACGCGCTCGCCCTGTCGACGGACCGCGGCTACGTGTGGCTCCAGGTCGTCTGGGACGACGGGACGCTGCAGGACGCGGTCGATGCCGAGTACGGCGAGGACGTGGTCGTCGTCACGTCTGCGCTCCGCGAGATCGACTAGGCGTCGGTGACCAGGGCGAGCTTGCCGCCCGGGTGACCGGTGGCGAGGAGCCGATGGGCCTCGGGCGCCTCGGCGAGCGGGAACGTGCGTGCGAGCGGCACCACCAGGTCACCGTTCTGCGCCAGGGCGATGAGCTCGCTGCGCACCTCGTCGCGGAACCGGGCGCTGTCGGGCATCGACCCCGCGATCGCGAGGAACCCGTCGGCCGACGCTCGCGCGACGTTCGCGATCGTGACGATCCGGCGGCGATCGGACACCAGGGCGAGGGACACGTCGACGGCCTCGTCCGTGCCCACCGCGTCCAGAGCCGCCGCGATCGGCCCGTCGGCCAGCGCGCGCACCCGATCAGCGAGTCCGGAGCCGTAGGCCACCGGGATCCCACCGAAACGGCGGACCTCGCCGAAGCGTTCGGGGCTGGCGGTGCCGATGACCCGGACCTCCCGGAGCCGCGCCTGCTGAAGCACGCTGACACCCACCGCGCCGGACGCCCCATGCAGCAGGACCGTCTCCCCCGGCGTCGCCCCGGTGACGGCGAGCATCTCCGCGGCCGTCGTGCCGACGAGCAGGAGGTTGGCCGCTTCCGGGTGGGTGAGCGTGGACGGCTTCGCGAACACCTTCGCCGCGGGCACCGTGACCTCGGTCGCGTAACCGCCCCGCACGCGGAACGCCACGACCTCATCGCCGACCTCGGCCTCACCGGAACCGATGCGGGTCGCGGGGCCGATCGCCGCGAGCTCACCCGAGACCTCGTAGCCGATGGGCACCGGGAACTCGATCCCCGGCCGGGCGGCGGCGACATGCTTCGCGTCGGCCGGATTCACCCCCGCGGCCCGGACCCGGATCGTGACCTCGCCCCGGCGCGGCGGCGCGGGCACGTACTCCTCGAAAGCCCACGACTCGGGAGATCCCGCCGCCTCCGCCACCCAGTGCCTCGCCATGGTCAGCCGTCCTGCCGTCAGAGGAAGCAGCGGATGTTGGTCGCCGAGCCGGAGACGTTGCTCCACGCATTGGCGGAGACCGTCGCCAGGACTGTGCTCCCGTTCCGGACCTGCATGTAACCGGAGGTGCGGGCGTTCGCCGCCGACTTCGTCGCGAAGGAGGACGGGATCGCGATGGTCGTACAGCTCCCCCAGCTCAGCATGGCGCCGACGCGATTGAGCTCCCGGTACGCGCAGATCCGACCGGTCGCACAGTTCCCGACCGCTCGCGCCATCGTGCGGACGGTCGCCATGTTCGAGGTGTACTCCATGTCGAGCTTCGGCCATACGGCGCTGCCGGCGTCGATCACCACGCCACCGGGCACCTCGTCGAGGATGCGCACCATCAGCGGGTCGAGCGGCGGCTCCTCAGCCGTGGCCGCGACGACAGGGCCGCCTGCTCCGGTCAGGACCAGGGCCAGTCCGACCACGACGGCGATGCGCAGCCGCGTCATCGCAGCATCTCCTCGTCGATGTCCCACATCCGGTAGTCGACGATCGCCCCCGCGGGGAACACCCCGTCGTCCTTGAGCACAGTCCGTTCGAGACCCACGATGCGGCCGGTGTCGAGCGATACGAGCACGTCGTCACGGACGACGCCGTCGGCAGAGACCACACGGATACCGGAGACCGGGCGGCCGAGACGATCGTTCGTCGTCCCCAGAGCCTCCGCGCCCCCGGATTCCTCGATCAAGGCCAGCAGCTCGACGTGCTGCGCGTTCGTGAGCGTCCACTGCCCGAAGACGGAGGTGATCGCCGTCACCACCTCGAACGCGGTCGGCTGCTCAGGCATGTCGAAGGCGACCAGCAATGCCCGGACGTCCTCAGCGGAATCGCCCGGGACAGCGACGACGGGAGTGACGAACTCACCCGGAGCGAGGACGACACGGGATGCCACCTCGCCCGTGCTCTTCACCTCGGCCTGCCCGTTCGCCACCGCATCCGTCGGAGCGTACGGCTCACCGTTGATGGCGACGGCCTCTCCCGAGAGGTCCTCCTCCCAGGTGAAGGTCGCGAACTGCGGCACGACCTCGGCCCGTTCGGTGTCGACCTCGACGTTGTACGACCAGAAGGCCGTGCGTGTCGAGCGCTCCGGTTCCGCTGGTGGACTGAAGACCGCGAGATCCGCCTCCGCCGCGGCCACCGTGTCACCCAGCGAACCGGCATCCTCGAACACGAGCGGAGACGGCGCTCCCGCCACGGCGGCTCCCTGCGGGAGGAGGACGCCGATCGCCACAGCGGCGGACGCGGCGACAGCCGTCAGCCCTGCCGCCCAGCCGATCGTCCGTGCTCGCCGGCGTCGCGGGGCACCCGCGGACCGGATGATGCGGTCGCGCGCGGCGATGGCGCGCGCGTCCGGAGGAGCATCACGCGGGGTGCGCGCGGGATCGGCCTCCACGAGCACACGCTCAAGCAGGGCATTGTCAGACATCACGCACTCCCCGTCCCCTCCAGTCCCAGCGTGGCGCGCAGCCGTTCTTCGGCCCGCGCCAGCGTCTTCCGCACCCGGGACTCGGAAGCACGCAGCAGTTCCGCAATCTCCCCCACCGCGAGTCCATCCCAGTACGTGAGCATGATGATACGCCGTTGCCCCGGCGTGAGGACACCCAAAGCTCTGAGCACCTCGCTGCGCCCGAACCCGCCAAGGCTCTCCGGGTCGCCGGAGAGCCCCGAATGCACCGCGTCGATCGCCCCGTGCACGACGGAGGAGCGACGAGCCCGCGCGCGGAGGTGACGGTCGGTCTGACGGAGCAGCCAGACCTTCCCCGGCGGACGGGTGGGGCGCAGCCGCGACCACGCGTCGAGGAAGACCTCCGACACGATCTCGCTGACTTCGTCGTCATCCGGGACGACGCCCTCGATGTGATGGCGCACCGTCGCCCAGTGCTCATCGAACACTCGTGTGAAGACCTCGTTCCGCAGCGAGCTCGGGTCTTCGCCGCGGCCGATCATGTCGGTGGGGTCGGCGGTCGGCCCGCCGCCTCCGACGTCCTGCAGTCCGGCATGTCAGAACCCGAGCCGCCCGAGCTGCTTGGGGTCGCGCTGCCACTCCTTCGCGACCTTGACGTGGAGCCCGAGGAACACGTGGGTCCCGAGAAGGTCCTCGATGCCGGCGCGGGCGCGCGCTCCCACGTCGCGGAGACGCTTGCCCTTGTGGCCGATGATGATCGCCTTCTGGCTGTCCCGCTCGACGACGATCGAGGCATGAACGTCGGTGAGGTCGCTGTCCTCGCGCGGGGCGATGTCGTCGACGACGACGGCGATCGAGTGCGGGAGCTCGTCGCGCACGCCGTCGAGTGCGGCCTCGCGGATGATCTCGGCGATGCGGTCCTCGGTCGACTCGTCCGTGGTGACGCCCTCGGGGTACAGCGCGGGCCCCTCCGGCATGAGCTGCAGGATCTCGTCCGCGAGCACCTCGAGCTGGTCGCGCGTCAGCGCCGACAGCGGGATCACCGCGGCCCAGTCCTCCCGGAGGGAGTCCACCTCCATCAGCCGCTCGGTGATCTCGTCGCGCCCCGCGGCATCGGTCTTCGTGACGATCGCGATCTTCTGCGCGCGCGGGTAGCCGTCGAGCGACGCGGCGATGCGCCGATCGCCCGGACCGACCTTCTCGGTCGCGGGCACGCAGAAGCCGATCACGTCGACGTCACCCAGGACCTGCTCCACGAGGTCGTTCAGCCGTTCGCCCAGGAGCGTGCGCGGCTTGTGGATGCCGGGGGTGTCGACGATGACGAGCTGTCCGTCGGGGCGGTTGAGGATGCCGCGGATCGCCCGGCGGGTGGTCTGCGGCTTCTCGCTCGTGATGGCGATCTTGTCGCCCACCAGCGCATTCGTCAGGGTGGACTTTCCGACGTTCGGTCGGCCGACGAAGGTCACGAACCCGCTCCGGGTGTCCTCAGTCATCGCGTCGCTCTCCTTCTTCCTGCGCCTCGTCGGCTTCTGCCGCCCTCTCGACGAACACCGTCGCGATCCCTCGGCCGCGCCCTCGCGAGGCGCCACCCGTGAGGACCAGGCCGTCCACGACCGCGGTCGCGCCGGGCTGCGGGACCTGTCCGAGCGCCTTCCCGAGCAGCCCGCCGATCGAGTCGACGTCTTCATCCTCGAGCTCGAGGCCGAACAGATCGCCCACATCCTCCAGCGACAGCCGCGAGCTGACGCGGTAGCGTCCGGCACCGAGATCCACGAACTCCGCGGATACCTGATCGTACTCGTCCGAGATCTCCCCGACGAGCTCCTCGATCAGGTCCTCCAGCGTCACGAGCCCCGAGATGCCGCCGTGCTCGTCGATCACCAGGCACACATGCACGGCATCGCGCTTCATCTGCTGCAGCAGGGTCTCGGCGCGCATCGACTCGGGGACGAACGTGGCCGGTCGTGCGATCGGGCGGATGGACGCCGCACGCCAGGCACTGTCGTCGCGGTACGCGAACTGCACGAGATCCTTGAGGTACAGCACCCCGACGACGTCGTCGGCCTCGTCGTCGACCACGGGCATGCGGGACACGCCGCGATGCAGGAAGAGCGACATGGCCTCGTCGGTCGTCGCCTCCGCACCCACGGTGACCATCTCCGTGCGCGGCACCATCACCGCGCGGACGAACTGGTCCGTGAAGTCGAACACCGAGTGGATGAGGTCGCGGTCGTCCTCCTCGATGAGGTCGTTGGACGCGGCCTCGTCGACCATGCTCAGCAGCTGATCCTCGCTGGAGAATGAGCTGCGTCCGGTACCCGGCGTCACCCGGTTTCCGAGGACGACGAGTCCCTGGGCGATCGGCCCGAGGATGATGCGCAGCCCGCGGACGACGTTCGCGCTGCCCCGGATCATGCTCTCGGCATGCTGATGCCCGAACGTGCGCGGACTCGCCCCGACGAGGACGAAGGTGATGCCGGTCATCAGGATGGCCGCGGCGAGCATGGCCCACCAGATGCTCTCGAACATGATCGTGAACGCGACCGTCACCAGCACGGCGGCCGTCACCTCCGCGAGGACGCGGATGAAGGCGACGGCGTTGACGTGCGCGTCGAGATCGGCGGCGATCCGTTCCAGCGCCTTCGCGCGGCGGCCCTCCGTGGCCATGTCGGCCAGACCGGCGCGGGAGGTGACGCTGTACGCCGCGTCGATCGCGGCCATGAGGCCACCGAACGCCACCAGCAGGACGGCGGCGACGAGCAGCAGCAGCTCCGTCATCGCCGACGACGCTCGGACGCGGCGAAGCCCTGGATGAGCTGCTTCTGCAGCCCGAACATCTCCCGCTCCTCGTCCGGCTCGGCGTGGTCGAACCCGAGCAGGTGCAGCAGTCCGTGCGTCGTGAGCAGGATGAGCTCGTCCATGAGGGTGTGGCCGGCGGCCTGGGCCTGTGTCTCCGCGACCTGCGGGCAGAGGACGATGTCGCCGAGCAGCCCTGGGGGCGTCGGCCGGTCCTCGGTGCCGGGGCGGAGCTCGTCCATGGGGAAGCTCAGGACGTCGGTCGGGCCCGGCTCATCCATCCACTGCACGTGCAGCGCCTCCATGGCACCCTCGTCGACGAGCACGATGGCCACCTCGGCGTCCGCGCTGACGTGCAACTGCGCGAGGTTGAAGTCGGTCAGCCGCTGCAGCACGGTCTCGTCGACGTCGATCGCCGACTCGTTGTTGATCTCGATCATGAGAGCCCTCGTTTCGGCATGCGGTCGCGTGGTCCTGGTCGCTGGGCGCCGCGGCGCTCGGCACGATTGGCGAACTCGTGCGCCTGCTCGCGCTCAGCCCGCTGCGCCACGCGCCGCTCGTCGTACTCGCTGTAGGCGTCCACGATGCGCCCCACCAGGGAGTGCCGGACCACGTCGTCACTGGTGAGACGGGAGAAGTGGATGTCGTCGATGCCGTCGAGCACCCGGGTGACCAGACGGAGGCCGGAAGCGCCCTGCGGGAGGTCGACCTGCGTGATGTCGCCGGTCACGACCATCTTCGTGCCGAACCCGAGACGCGTGAGGAACATCTTCATCTGTTCGGGCGTGGTGTTCTGGGCCTCGTCGAGCACGACGAAGGAATCGTTGAGCGTGCGCCCGCGCATGTAGGCGAGCGGGGCGACCTCGATGGTGCCGGTCGCCATCAGGCGCGGCACGATCTCCGGATCCATCATCTCGTTCAGTGCGTCGTAGAGCGGCCGCAGGTACGGGTCGATCTTGTCGGTGAGCGTTCCGGGGAGGAACCCGAGGCGCTCCCCTGCCTCGACCGCCGGACGGGTGAGGATGATGCGGGTGACCTCCTTGCGCTGCAGCGCCTGGACGGCCTTCGCCATCGCCAGGTAGGTCTTGCCCGTTCCGGCCGGACCGATGCCGAACACGATCGTGTTCTCCTCGATCGCGTCGACGTACTCCTTCTGACCGAGGGTCTTCGGCCGGATCACCTTGCCGCGCGTGGAGAGGATCGCCTCGCCCAGCACCTCACTGGGCCGCGGGCCGCCATCCTGACGCAGCATGCGCGCCGAGCTCGACACGTCGCTCGGGGCGAGGTCGTGCCCGGCCTTCGTCATCGTGAGGAGCTCGTCGACGAGGTTCTTCGCCTTGGCGACGGCCTCGCGCTCGCCCGTGAGCGTGATCTCGTTGCCGCGGACGAGCACCTGCACGTCGCGGTGCTCGCGCTCCAGCATCCGCAGCAGCCGGTCCTGCGGACCGAGCAGCTGCACCATCGCGACGCCGTCGGCATAGAGCCGTTCGGTGACGTTTTCCTGATCGTCAGAAGCCAACGAGCTTGTTCTCCTCGAGGTTGCCGAGCACATGGGCGTGCACGTGGAACACGGACTGCGCGACGCTCGCGCCGTTGTTGAAGATGAGGCGGTACTCGCCGTTCGCGTGCTCGTCGGCGATGCGCTTCGCCGCGGCGACCATCTCGGCCAGCAGTGCGGGATCCCCGGCCGCGAGTGCGGTGACGTCGCGGTACTCCTCGGTCTTGGGAATGACGAGCACATGGAGCGGCGCCTGCGGATCGATGTCGCGGATCGCGAAGACGCGGCCCGTGTCGAGCAGGATCTCCCCCGGGATGTCCCCGGTGAGGATGCGCGTGAAGATCGAGGGTTCGCTCATGCTCTCAGCTTACTGGGGGACCGCGTGGCGCGGCCGGTCACCACCGGCCGAGGGCGGCCGACAGCACGGCGATCGCCGCGGGACCCGCGGTCGACGTGCGCAGCACGGTGTCGCCGAGGAGAACGCGCTCGGCGCCCGCGGCCGTGAGCTTCTCGAGCTCCTCCGGAGCGATCCCGCCTTCCGGCCCCACCACGAGCACGAGGTCGCGGCCATCGGGGACGAGCGCGGAGAGCCGGGCGGGAGCGGTCGGGTCGAGCAGCAGCACACGTTGCGTCGCTGCGCGGGCCGCGAGCTGCGCGGTCGACTCCGGGGCGGCCACCTCCGGCACCCAGGCCCGGTGCGCCTGCTTGGCTGCCTCGCGGACGATCGTCGCCCAGCGCTCGCGCCCCTTCACGGCTTTCGGTCCCTCCCAGCGGGACACGCTGCGCCCCGCCTGCCAGGGCACGATCTCGTCGACGCCGAGCTCGCACGCGGCCTGCACGGCGAGTTCGTCGCGGTCGCCCTTCGCCAGCGCCTGTACGAGCACGAGGCGCGGACTCGCGGGCTCGTGCTCGACGCGCTCGGTGATCCGGACGTCGACGCGCGACGGCGACACCTCTTCGGCGACGCCCGTCAGCCAGACGCCCCGGCCATCGCCGACGGTGAGGGCCTCACCGACGCGGAGCCGCCGGACGACGGCCGCATGCTTCGCCTCGGCCCCGGTGAGCGACACGAGACCGCCCACCGCGGCGTCGCCCGCGGATTCGACGAGGAAGTGCAGCGCCACGATCAGTGGGTGCGGAACCGGTCGCGGAGCTTGGAGAACAGGCCCTGCTGGAACTGCGCGAGCTGCGGGCCCGGCGCCTTGTTCTTCTTGGCGAAGTCCTCGATGAGCTTGCGCTGCGCGGAGTCGAGCTTGGTGGGGGTGACCACCTGCACGCCGACGCGGAGGTCGCCGCGCTGGGTGCCGCGCAGCGGCGTGATGCCCCGCCCCTTGATGGTCAGCACGTCGCCGGACTGCACGCCCGCGCGGATCTCCAGGTCGACCTCCCCGTCGAGTCCTTCGATCGAGGTCTCGGTGCCGAGGATGGCGTCGGTCATGGACACCTCGAGCGTGGCGAGCAGGTCGTCGCCGTCACGGCTGAACGCGGGGTGCGGGTTGACCGTCACCTCGACGTAGAGATCACCGTTCGGGCCGCCCGCGCGGCCGACCTCGCCGGAGCCGGGGAGCTGCAGCCGCAGGCCGGTCTCGACGCCCGCCGGGATGTCGAGGGAGACCGTACGACGCGACCGGACCCGTCCCTGCCCGCCGCAGGTGCCGCAGGGGTACGGGATGGTCGTGCCGTAGCCCTCGCACGTGCCGCACGGCTGGGAGGTGACGACGTTGCCGAGGAGGCTCCGCACCTGACGCTGCACGTGACCGGTGCCCCCGCAGATGTCGCAGGTGACCGGCGAGGTGCCCTCCTGACAGCAGGAGCCCTGGCAGGTCTCGCAGAGCACGGCCGTGTCGACCTCGATGTCGCGGTGCGCGCCGAAGACGACGTCGCCGAGGTCGAGGGTGACCCGGACGAGCGCGTCCTGCCCGCGCTCACGCCTCGACCGCGGGCGGGCGCCGCGACCGCCACCCTGGGACGCGCCGAAGAACGTCTCGAAGATGTCGCCGAAGCCGCCGAAGCCGCCGAAGTTGTTCGCGCCGTCGCCGCCGCCAATGTCGTAGCGGCGGCGTGACTCCTCGTCGCTGAGCACGTCGTAGGCGTGCGTGACGAGCTTGAACTTCTCTGCGGCCTCCTCACCCGGGTTCACGTCCGGGTGGAGCTGCCGTGCCAGGCGCCGATACGCCTTCTTGATCTCATCGGTGGAAGCGTCCCGGGACACCCCGAGAACCTCGTAGTGGTCCGCCACAATCGCCCTTCTGCGTGTGTTTCCGTGGGGGCCGCCTCAGCGGCCGGCCTCGTCGTCGTCGAGCATCCGCGACAGGTAGCGGGCGACCGCCCGTGCCGCCGCGAGGTTGCTCGGATAGTCCATCCGGGTGGGCCCCATGACACCGACCCGCGCGGTCCCCGAGGGCGCCGCGTAGTTGCTGGCGACGATCGACGCCTCGCCGAGCCCGAAGGAGGCGTTCTCGGTGCCGATGCTCGCCGCGAGGCCGTGCTCGTCGGGCACCATCTCGCTCATCAGCCGCAGCAGCGTGACCTGTTCCTCGATGGCCTCGAGGAGGGGATGGATGCTGCCGCGGAAGTCTTGCTCGCGCCGCGCCAGAGTCGCCGCGCCCGCCATCACGAGCCGCTCCTGCCGGAAGCCGCCGAGTTCGTCCACGACGACGGCGGCGACCGTGCGGAGCACGCGGTCCTGCGGCGTCTCGTCGGCGGCCAGGAGCGCCTGCAGCCGGTCGGAGGCCGCTGCGATCGCCTGGCCGGTGATGAGGGCGGAGAGTCGCGCGCGAAGCACCGCGAGATCCGCCTCGTCGATCATGTCCGGGAGCACGGTGATCCGCTGCGACACCCCGCCGGCATCGGTCACCAGGACCGTGAGGAGCCGGTTGGGAGCGAGCGTCACGAGCTCCACGTGGGTCACGTGCGCCCGCGCGAACGACGGGTACTGGGCCAGGGCGACCTGTCCGGTGAGCTGTGTGAGCACGCGGACGGTCCGCGCCATCAGATCGTCGAGGTCGGCCGGATCGGCGAGGAAGGACTCGATGGCGGAACGCTGCGCGGTGGAGAGCGGACGGAGCTGCGCGAGGTGATTGACGAACACCCGGTACCCCTTGTCCGTCGGCACGCGTCCGGATGAGGTGTGCGGAGCCGTGATCAGCTCCTCGTCCTCCAGTTGCGCCATGTCGTTGCGGATGGTCGCCGCCGAGACACCGAAGGAATGACGGTCGACGATGGAACGGCTGCCCACGGGCTCGTGCGTCTCGACGTAGTCCTGCACGATCGCGCGGAGGACCTGCAGCCCTCGCTCTGTGACCATGGGTTCCCCTTCCCGCCGACCGGATGCTGGCACTCTGCCACCCTGAGTGCCAATCCTACCTCCTGTGATCGGGAGATCTCCGAAGGCGGACAGCCCGGCGTCGCGGCTCAGTCCGTCAGCTCGCGCACCACGGCATCGGCGAGGAGACGGCCGCGGAGCGTGAGCTGGACGCGCCCGCGGATCGCCGCCGCCGCATCGATCAGGCCGTCGGCGATCAGCCCGGCCACCCGCCCCCTGTTCTGCTCCGGGACGTCGGTCACCGCGATCCCCTCACGGATGCGGCTGACGAGGAGGATGCGCTCCAGGGTCCGCGCCTCCAGGTCCGGACGTTCGCGCCCGGCCGCCGGCGACGACGCGGCCGCCAGGCGCTGCGCGTAGGCGGCGGGATGCTTGACGTTCCACCACCGGAGTCCGGCGACGTGGCTGTGGGCGCCGGGACCGAAGCCCCACCAGTCGCTGCCCCGCCAGTACGCGAGGTTGTGCCGCGACCGCTGCCCCTCGCTGCGAGCCCAGTTGCTGACCTCGTACCACTCGAACCCGGCGGCGGCGAGGCGCTCGTCCGCCAGCTCGTACATGTCGGCCTGGAGGTCGTCGTCCGGGGTCGGCACCTCGCCGCGACGGATCTGACGGGCGAGCTTCGTGCCGTCCTCGATGATGAGGGCGTAGGCGGAGATGTGGTCGGACTCCAGGGCCAGGGCGGCGTCGAGCGAGGCTTCCCAGTCGGCGAGGGTCTCCCCCGGTGCGCCGTAGATGAGGTCGACGCTGACCGCGAGTCCGGCCTCCTTCGCCGCGGCGACGGCGGTGCGGACGTTCTCGGGCCGGTGCGTCCGGTCGAGTGCGGCGAGGACGTGCGGGACGGCGGACTGCATGCCGATGGACAGCCTCGTGACCCCCGCCTCGGCGAGGATGCGCGCGACCTCCGGGGTCACGGTGTCGGGGTTGGCCTCGACCGTGACCTCCGCGCCCGGTGCGAGTCCGAACGCCGCGGTGGCCGCTCCCAGCATGCGGGCGAGGTCTCCCGCGGGAAGCAGCGTCGGCGTGCCGCCGCCGAAGAACACCGTGTCCATCGGGCGCAGCGCCCCGGCCTCGTCCAGCACCGTACGCGCGAGGGCGATCTCCCCGATGAGGGTGGACGCGTAGTCCTCCTGCTTCGCCCCGCGGAGCTCACCGGACGTGTACGTGTTGAAGTCGCAGTAGCCGCAGCGCACCCGGCAGAACGGGATGTGGAGGTAGGCGGAGAACGGCGTCTCGGCGGAGGTCGGGAGATCGGCGGGGAGTCGCCCGTCCGCGGGCGCCGGATCCCCGAGCGGAAGTGGTCCCGCCATCACACCGGGGTCGCGTAGAGCGGGGAGATCGCGCGGAGGTAGCGCGCGAAGAGCTCGCGACGGCGGCGCTTCATCAGAGCGGGGACGAGACGGTAGAGCAGCGTGTTCGGGGCGTCGAAGGCCCGGACCGTGAACCAGACCTCGTCGTTGTCCTCGCGCCAGTCCACGTCGAACGACTCCTCGCCGCTGACCACGGAGCCTCCGACCGTGCCCAGCACGAAGCCGATCCGCCGGGTCTCCTCCGTGACCGAGATCACACGCAGCTCGGAGTCGGCGCGCATGCCGCCGACTCGGCACCGCAGGTGCAGCGTCATGCCCGCGCCCACGAAGGGCATCCCCTCGGCGTCGTAGCGCGGCTCAACATCCCGCTTGCTCGGCGCGATGGGATTGCCCTCGGCGTCGAAGCTCACGCCCGCATAGGCGGGACCGGGAGCCGGACGGACGTCCTCCACGGACAGCCCGGCCGCACGCTGCGCCGTCCACGACAGCAGGGCTTCGCCGGCCGTCTGGAAACGCTCCTCGCCACTGCCGATCCGCCAGGATTCCTCCGCCGGGATGCTGCGCTCCGGCGGGTACTGCATCAGATCGGGGGCGTGGGTCGCACCCACGGCCGCATAGTCCACCGTGTCGTCTCGGAAAGTCCCGCGCCGCATGAGATCCAGCCTACTTCGGGTTCCCTGAGCGAACACCCCCTGCGCCGCGCGCCGTCACATCCCCCGGGTTCAGCGGGTGGGCTACTTCTTGTCCTTGGTCTCGACATCGCCGGAGAGCGCGGCGATGAACGCCTCCTGCGGCACCTCGACACGGCCCACCATCTTCATGCGCTTCTTGCCCTCCTTCTGCTTCTCGAGGAGCTTGCGCTTGCGGGTGATGTCACCGCCGTAGCACTTGGCGAGCACGTCCTTGCGGATCGCGCGGATCGTCTCCCGGGCGATGATGCGCGCACCGATCGCGGCTTGGATCGGCACCTCGAACTGCTGGCGAGGGATGAGCTTGCGCAGCCGCTCCGCCATCATCGTGCCGTAGGCGTAGGCCTTGTCGCGGTGCACGATCGAGCTGAACGCATCGACCTTCTCGCCCTGCAGGAGGATGTCGACCTTGACGAGGTCGGCCTCCTGCTGCCCCGAAGGCTCGTAGTCGAGCGAGGCGTAGCCCTGCGTCTTGGACTTGAGCTGGTCGAAGAAGTCGAACACGATCTCGCCGAGCGGCATGTTGTAGCGCAGCTCGACGCGCTCCTCCGAGAAGTACTCCATGCCGAGCAGCGTGCCGCGCCGCGACTGGCACAGCTCCATGACGGTGCCGACGTAGTCCTTCGGCAGCAGGATCGCCGCCTTGACCATCGGCTCGGACACCGAGCCGATACGGCCGTCGGGGTACTCGCTCGGGTTCGTCACGGTCACCGTCTCGCCGGTGTCGCTCGTGACGACCTCGTAGATCACGCTCGGGGCGGTGGTGATGAGGTCGAGGCCGAACTCCCGCGAAAGGCGCTCGGTCACGATCTCCAGGTGCAGCAGGCCGAGGAACCCGCAGCGGAACCCGAAGCCGAGCGCCACGGAGGTCTCCGGCTCGTACTGCAGCGAGGCGTCGGAGAGCTTGAGCTTGTCGAGCGCCTCGCGCAGTTCGGCGTAGTCGCTGCCGTCGATCGGGTAGATGCCCGAGAAGACCATCGGCTTGGGGTCCGTGTAGCCGGGAAGCGCCTCCGCCGCGGGCTTGCGCGCGTTCGTGATCGTGTCGCCGACCTTCGACTGCCGCACGTCCTTCACGCCGGTGATGAGGTAGCCCACCTCGCCGACGCCGAGGCCCTTGGTCGGGGTGGGCTCCGGGCTCGACACGCCGACCTCGAGGGCCTCGTGGTTCGCCCCGGTGGACATCATCTGGATGCGCTCCCGGGGCGAGAGGCTGCCGTCGACCATCCGCACGTAGGTGACCACGCCGCGGTAGGCGTCGTACACGGAATCGAAGATCATGGCCCGCGCGGGTGCGTCCGCGTCGCCCACCGGAGCCGGGATCTCCTCGACGATCCGGTCGAGGAGATCCTCGACCCCCATGCCGGTCTTCCCGGAGACACGCAGCACGTCCTCCGGCTTGCCCCCGATGAGAGAGGCCAGCTCCTTCGCGTACTTCTCGGGGTCGGCCGCGGGGAGGTCGATCTTGTTGAGGACGGGGATGATGTGGAGGTCGTTCTCCAGCGCGAGGTAGAGGTTGGCCAGCGTCTGGGCCTCGATGCCCTGCGCGGCGTCGACGAGGAGGATGGCCCCCTCGCACGCGGCCAGCGACCGGGACACCTCGTACGTGAAGTCGACGTGACCGGGGGTGTCGATCATGTTGAGCGCGAACACCTCGTCCGGGCCCTGCGCCTGACCCAGAGCCCACGGCATCCGCACCGCCTGGCTCTTGATCGTGATGCCGCGCTCCCGTTCGATGTCCATGCGGTCGAGGTACTGGGCGCGCATGTCCCGCTCCGCGACCACGCCCGTGATCTGGAGCATGCGGTCGGCCAGGGTCGACTTGCCGTGGTCGATGTGGGCGATGATGCAGAAGTTACGGATCTGCGCAGCCGGCGTCGCGGCAGGCTGAAGCGGGGTGAGAGCGCGTGGGGACATGTCCCGTCGATTCTACGGTGAGGGTCCTCATAATCCCCATTCGTGCGTATCGGTGATAGTCTCCCGAAGTTGCCCGGGATCAATCCGTGACACCGGATCCCGTAAGCGATACGACTCCGTCACAGACTCCGTGAGGGCTGTCGCGTCGCGCGGAACGGCGGATGAAACCCGATCATCCGCCCGGCTCAGCGTTGCGTCGGCAGACCCCGAGCGCGTCTGGAGAAGAGAAAGACAAATCCCCTTTGATCAAGTACCTCGCGCGCCGTGCCCTCGGCTGGCTGCTCATGATCGTGGTCGCGACGAACCTCACCTACTTCCTCGCGTGGGGCTTCCTCGATCCGCGCAGCAACTATGTGGGTCGTCGCCCTCCGCTCAGTCCTGAGCAGATCGACAACGTCCTCATCCCCCGCAACCTGAGCGACACCGTCCCGCTGATCGAACGGTGGTGGACCTGGTTCTCGGGGATTCTGCTGCGATGGGACTGGGGCGTCAGCCCGACGGGGCAGTCGGTGAACGAGCAGGTCGCCTATCGCATGTGGGTCAGCGCCGAGCTCGTCCTCGGAGCCACGATCATCGCCGCCGTCCTCGGCGTCTGGCTGGGCGTGTACACCGCCTCTCGTCAGTACAAGCTCGCCGATCGCATCGGCCAGGCGACCTCGATCATCACGATGAACATCAACATCATCGTGGCGGGTCTCGCCGTGGTGCTCCTCGCCATCGCCCTCAACGAGGCGACCGGCGTGCGCATCTTCTACGTCACCGGCTCCTCCAGTCCCGGGGTCACCGGCTTCTTCCCCACGATCATCGATGCGCTCCAGCACGTCACCCTGCCGACGATCGCTCTGGTGCTGGTCGGTTACGCCCAGTATCACTTCCTTCAGCGCTCCCTGCTGCTCGACAACATCAACGCCGATTACGTCCGCACGGCGCGCGCCAAGGGGCTCACGAAGGCCCAGGCGATCCGGAAGCACGCGCTCCGCACGTCTCTCATCCCCGTCGCCACCCAGGTCGCCTTCACGATCCCGACGATCTTCACCGGCGCGATCCTGACGGAGACGATCTTCGCCTGGCAGGGCATGGGGCGCTACTTCCTCGACACCATCAACCAGAACGACATCAACGGTGTCGTGGCGGTCGCCGCGTTCGGCGCCGTTCTGACCGCGATCGGCGCCGTGCTGGCGGACATCATCGTGGTCATCCTCGACCCGCGAGTGAGGGTGAGCTGAAAATGACCACGGAAATGATCGATCCCCTCGTCGAGCCGCCTGTCGGGCCTCCGCAGCCCGCCGACAAGACGCTCTCGAAGTGGACGTTGTACACGCGTCGGTTCCTGCGCAACAAGCCCGCTGTCGGCGGCATCATCGTGCTGTTCGTCCTGATCCTCTTCGCGACGCTCGGACCGTTGCTGTCGCGCTACGCGGTGAATGACATGGACTTCCTGGCATTGAGCTCGCCCCCGTCGGCCGACCACTGGTTCGGGACCAACGGCGCCGGCAACGACACGTACACGCAGACCGCTGTCGGTCTGCAGCGCTCGCTCATGATCGCCATCACCGTCTCTCTCGGCACGACGATCCTCTCGGCACTCGTCGGCACGGCTGCCGCCTACTTCGGCGGCTGGTTCGAGCGCATCGCTCTTCTGGTGATCCACTTCATGATGGTCGTTCCGACCTTCCTCATCCTGTCGGTCGTCTCGAACGACTCCGGCGGCGTCTGGTGGGTCATCGCCCTGGTGATGATCTTCGTCGGATGGTTCTTCCCCGCGCGCATCATCTGGACGATGGCGCTGTCGCTCCGCGAACGCGAGTACGTGCAGGCCGCGCGCTACATGGGGGTCCGTGGCGGACGCATCGTCCTGCGGCACCTGGTCCCCAACATCGGATCACTGCTGGTGATCAACTTCACCCTGGGCATCGTCGCCGCCGTGACGACTGAGACCGGTCTGTCGTTCATCGGCTTCGGCGTCAAGATCCCCGATGTCTCCCTCGGCTCCCTGATCGGCGAGGGGAGCACGACCATCACGAGCTCGCCGTGGCTGTTCTACTTCCCGGCCCTCGTCCTCACTCTGCTCACCGTGTCGATGGCACTCATCGCCGACGGTCTGCGTGATGCCCTCGATCCCACCTCGGCTGCTGGAGGCCGCGCATGAGCCCCATCCTCTCCGTCCGCGACCTCAACGTCAGCTTCGCCTCTGAGGCCGGTCGTGTCCACGCCGTCCGCGGCGTCTCCTTCGACCTCGAGGCCGGAAAGACCCTCGGCATCGTCGGAGAGTCCGGATCGGGCAAGTCGGTCACCTCCCTGGCGGTGATGGGCCTGCTCGACGAGAACGCCAAGGTGTCGGGCTCGATCATGTTCGACGGCCAGGAGCTGATCGGCAAGACGGACGCGCAGCTCTCCACGATCCGCGGCAACGGCCTGTCGATGATCTTCCAGGACCCGCTGACCTCGCTGACTCCCGTGTACACGATCGGCACGCAGCTGATCGAGGCGTTGACCGTGCACCGCAACATGAGCGGCAAGGAGGCCAACGCCCGGGCCATCGACCTTCTCAAGCTGGTCGGGATCCCGGAGCCGGAGAAGCGCATGAAGGCCTTCCCCCACGAGTTCTCCGGAGGCATGCGCCAGCGCGTCGTCATCGCCATCGCGATGGCGAACGACCCCAAGCTGATCATCGCCGACGAGCCGACCACTGCTCTGGACGTGACGATTCAGGCACAGATCCTCGACCTCATCGAGAAGGCACAGGACGAGACCGGCGCGGCCGTGATGATGATCACGCATGACATGGGTGTCGTGGCCCGCACCGCCGACGACGTCATGGTCATGTACGCGGGCAAGCCCGTCGAGCAGGCCCCGGTCAGGGAGCTGTTCCACAAGACCCGGATGCCCTACTCGATCGGACTCCTCGGCGCCATCCCGCGCGTGGACAAGGCCGAGAAGGAGCCCCTGACCCCGATCAAGGGCAACCCGCCCCTGCTCATCGACCTGCCCGATGCGTGCCCGTTCGCGGACCGCTGCCCCATCGTGATCGACGCCTGCCGCGCGAAGGAGCCCGAGCTTCTCCCCGTTCACACGGGAGGCGTGTCAGAACACCGTGCGGCCTGTATCCGTGCGGACGAGATCGAGGATGGGGGCATGCTCGGCGGGCTACCGGTGTACCCCGTGCGCGAGGTCCCCGAGAGCGACCTCACCCGCCTTCCCCGCGAGGAGCGGCCGATTACGCTCGAGGTGAAGAACCTCACCAAGACGTTCCCCCTTCTGAAGGGGGCGTTCCTCAAGCGCAAGGTCGGTGAGGTCCACGCGATCAAGGGGATCAGCTTCGACGTGCGCGAGGGCGAGACGATGGCCATCGTCGGCGAGTCCGGCTCCGGCAAGACGACGACGCTGCTGCAGATCATGGACATGGTCAAGCAGACCGAGGGCGACATCGTGATCGCCGGCACGAGTGTCAACGACATCCGCAGCCACAAGGTCGAGCGCGCACTGCGTCGCGACATCCAGATCGTTTTCCAGGACCCGATGGGTGCTCTGGATCCTCGCCTGACCGTCGCCGATATCATCGCGGAGCCGCTTCTCGCGATCGGAACGCCGAGCGCCGAGGTGCACCGTCGTGTCGGTGAGCTCATGGATCTCGTCGGCCTCAATCCGGCGCATCGCGATCGCTTCCCCCAGGCGTTCTCGGGTGGTCAGCGACAGCGCATCGGCATCGCCCGCGCGCTGTCGACGAACCCCAAGATCGTCGTTCTCGACGAGCCGGTCTCCGCGCTCGACGTGTCGATCCAGGCCGGCGTGATCAATCTCCTCGATGAGCTCAAGGTTAAGCTCGGGCTGTCGTACCTCTTCGTGGCGCACGACCTCTCCGTCGTCCGCCACATCGCCGATCGGGTCGCCGTGATGTACCTCGGCGATTTCGTCGAGCACGGCGATGTGGACGAGGTGTTCGACAATCCGCAGCATCCCTACACCAAGGCTCTGCTCTCGGCGATCCCGGTCCCCGACCCGGACATCGAGCGCACGCGGCAGCGCGTCGTGTTCGATCCCGACACGGTCAGCACGAAGCCGGCGACGGTCTGACGCGGGCATGGCCGGGGCCGAGGGTGGTCACCGTCCGATAACGGTTAGGCGCTATTCACCGCACGGCGGCGTACCGGTATGAGGCTCGAACTATTCTTCCCTTTATGACACGCCGTAAGGCGAAAGGAGCACCATGAAGCAGTCCAAGCTGATGGGAGCGCTGGCATTCACCGGCGTTCTCGCACTCGCGATCAGCGGGTGCGCTGCCGGAAACGGCGGCAGTGGCAACAGCGGCGACAACGGCGAAGCTGCCGAAGTCGAAATGGCGAACTACAACCCGCAGCCGCGCGAGAACCTGAAGGAAGGCGGCGAAGTCAACTTCGCCATCCGCGAGGTCCCCGACCAGCTCAACGCGTTCAACAGCGACGGCAGCGCGGACACCGCACGCATCGCCGCGTGGTACACGCCGCAGCTGATCCTGATGGAGCCGGACGGCACGCAGTACAAGAACGACAACTACCTGTCGGAGTGGAAGAACGAGGTCAAGGACGGCAAGACGGTCCTGACGTTCACGTTCACCGACGAGGCCCACTGGAACGACGGCACCGACATGGACTGGACCGCCATCGATGCCACGTGGAAGGCCAACCGCTCCTACGACGAGGGCTTCAACCCGAACGCGACCGATGGCTACAAGGAGATCGAGTCCGTCGAGCAGGGCGACTCCCCCAAGACGGCCATCGTGACCTTCAAGGGCGAGTTCGCCTGGCCGCAGATGCCGTTCAACGGCGGCGTGATCCACCCGGCCCTCGCCGACCCGGACGTCTTCAACGAGGCGATGATCGACAACCCGCACCCGGAGTGGGGTGCCGGCCCGTACACCGTCGACGAGTTCGACGCGAACAAGGGCTACATCTCCTTCAAGCCGAACCCCGAGTGGTGGGGCGACGCTCCGCTGCTCGACAAGGTCACCATGACGGGCATGGACGGCCAGGCCGGCGTCAACGCCTTCAAGAACGGCGAGGTCGACATGGTGGAGACGGGCTCCCAGGAGCTCATCGACCAGGTCAAGGACGTCGACGGTGCGGTCGTCTACCGCGCCCAGCAGACGGCGAACACCATCCTGCAGGTCGACGCGACGAAGCCGCAGTTCGAGGACGTCAAGGTCCGTGAGGCGTTCTTCAAGGCCATCAACATCGACCAGCAGAAGCAGATCGCCTGGAACGGCCTCGGCTACGAAGAGGACCCGGCCGGTTCGCTCACCCTGTTCTCCTTCCAGCCCGGCTACACCGACTCGATGAAGGCCGCCGGCTGGGAGTTCGACGTCGAGGGCGCCAAGAAGCTCCTCGACGAGGCCGGCTGGACCGAAGGCTCGGATGGCATCCGCGAGAAGGACGGCGTCAAGCTCTCCGTGGTCTACCCCATCTGGAACGACACCGCGACCGCCAAGGCGCTCGCGCAGTCGCTGCAGGCGCAGGAGAAGGAGATCGGCATCGACGTCAAGGTCGATGTGCGTCCCGCCAGCCAGTTCTCCGACGACTACACCTCGAAGAACTGGGACGTCTCCGGACTCCGCTTCACCTCGTCCGACCCGTTCGGTGCCGCCTGGTTCTGCCAGCTCTACTGCTCGGACTCCGGTCTGAACCTGTCGGGTGTCGGTGACGCCGAGCTCGACGCGGAGATCAAGGACAAGGTCGAGTCGCAGAGCGACCCCGAGGCGCAGACCAAGGCCGCCATGGAGCTCGAGCCCGAGATCTACAAGCGCTGGGGTCTCATCCCGCTGTACAACGGCCCGCAGATCTACACGGTTCAGGAGGGTCTGGCCAACCTGACGCCGGAGCCCTACGTGGGTCTCGACCTGTTCGGCATCACGCCGGTCGAGAACGTCGGCTGGGAGAAGTAACATCCTCTGACACATCTCGTGTCGAAGCGGGGTCGGTGGTTCATCCACCGGCCCCGCTTTCCTTATGCTGAAGGCGTGACCGTCCAGACCGTCCTCGTGCACGGCATCCGCACGTCGGCCACCATGTGGCGGTCGCAGATCGAGTACCTGGAGGCGCACGGACATCCCGTCACCGCCGTCGACCTTCCCGGCCACGGCAGCCGGATGGCCGAGGACTTCACCCTCCACGAGGCGCTGCACACGATCGACGCCGCCGTCCGCGCCGCCGCGGAGCGGGGCCCCGTCCTGCTGGTCGGGCACTCGATGGGCGGGCTGCTCTCCCTGGCGTACACCGGTGGCGCGGAGCCTCCGCCCGTCGACGGACTCGTCGCCGCCGCATGCACCTCGCTCCCCCGCGGCGCCGGACTGCGCGCGTACCGCCTGTTCGCCCGTGCGGTCGACTCCCTGCCCGACCGTGGCATGTGGCTGACGCAGCGCATGCTCGCCGCGACGATCCCCGAGGAGAATCGCGGGGATTTCGCCGCCGGCGGCTATGCGCTCGACATCCAGGACCAGACGCTCCGCAGCCTCGCCGCCCTGGACGTCGCCGCCGCTGTCCCCCGCATCGAGGTGCCCCTGTGGTTCGTGAACGGCCAGTACGATCAGCTCCGGCTGAACGAACCCCTGTTCCGGCGTCTGGCCCCCGAGGCGGAACTCATCGTCGTGCCGCGGACCACGCACCTTCTCCCGGCCATGCGCCCGCGGGTGTTCAATGCCGTCCTCGCGCTCGCGATCGCGACGATCGAGCAGCGCACGGCGTCAGGCTGAGAGCACTCGGGGCCGCGCGGCGGCGGTGAGAGCTCCGCCGACAAGCGATAGGACGGCCGCCGCGAGGAAGACGAGCCAGAACCCGCCGGCCAGGGCGACGAGCCCCGCTCCGAGGACGGGCCCGATGAGTTGGCCGAGGGCGGCGGTCACGTTCACGATGCCGAGGTCGCGCGCGTGGTCCTGCTCATCCGGGAGCAGATCGGCCGCGAACGCGAGTCCCACCGTAGAGAAGGTGCCGTAGCCGACGCCCATGAGCGCGGCGGCGATCATCGTCATCTCGAAGGTGGGTAGAGCCACGATCACCGCGCCCGACGCCGCCTGCACGACCGTAGCCGCCACAGCGAGTCGACGCCGCTCGCCGGTGCGGTCGGAGATGATCCCCGTGATCACCGAGGCGACAACGACGAAGACGGTGTAGACGACGATGAGGAGAAGGAGGTTGTCCTGTGCGGTCGTGCTCTCCTGGCCGAGGCCGTGGAGGAGGAAGAAGAGGAACAGGGCCGTCCCGAGAGCGTTGCCGATGTTCGTGACGAGCCGGCCGGAGAGCATCCAGGCGAAGTCGCGGTCGCGGAGCGACGCCAGCCGGGGACGCCCGATGCGCTGCGGACGCAGCGCTTCGGTGCTCGGCGGGTCCGGCAGCAGCAGCGCCGCGGCGATGCCCACCACCGCGATGATGCCGGCGAGGAGGAGATACCCGGCGACGATACCGAGGCCCAGCAGCACGACCAGGCCGACCCCGAGCACGATGCCGACCGCCTGGCTCGAACCGACCGCGGCGGACGCGGCGCCGCGCTGCGTGGTCGGGAGCTGGTCGGCGATGAGCGCGGTAAACGCGGCGGAGGAGACAGCGACGCCGATCGAGACGCCGACCCAGCCGGCGCCGACCGCCCACGGCCCCTCGGCGAATCCGGTGAGCACGAGACACGCGGCGGTGAGCGCGACGCCGCCCAGAGCCCATGGCCGCCGTCGGTGTGCGCCGGCACGGGCGCGGTCCGAGATCGCTCCGGCGAGCGGCCCGGCGACGACGCCGGCGAGACCACCCACTCCGAGCACGATCCCGGAGGAGACGACGCCACGGATCCAGTCGTCCTCAGGAGTGTCGAGCTGCAGCGGGAGAAGGAGCTGGACCGGGGTGAGCTGGACGGTCCAGATGGCGAGCCAGGCGAGGGTGAACAACGACATCCAGCGCAGGCCCGCCCTGCGGGTGGCGATGCCCGGGGCCCCGCTCATGCGCGTGCCGCCCCGGCGGTGCGGGCCGCATGAGCGCCCGCGACGAGCTCCCGATACCAGCCATAAGAGGCCTTCGGAATCCGCTCCCCCGTCGAGAAGTCCACGTGCACGAGACCGAACCGCTGCGTGTAGCCGTCCGTCCACTCCCAGTTGTCGAGCAGCGACCAGACTGTGTACTCCTCGACGGGGACGCCGGCGGCGATGGCCTCGCCCACCGCGTCGATGTGCGCGGAGAGGTAGGCGATCCGGTCGATGTCCTCCACAGGACCGGCGACGTCGGGCTCCGGGAAGGAAGCTCCGTTCTCTCCGATGATGATCGGAGGCATGCCCGGGTGGCGGCGGTGCAGATCGATCAAGAGATCACGCAGAGCGGACGGCATGATCGGCCACTCGGGTCCGAACCCGGTGACGGGGACTCCGGGTGTCGGCACGATCTCGAACGGGATGTCGTTCCCGGGACTCGCGGCGGTGACGGTCGTCGGGTTGTAGAAGTTCACGCCATAGAAGTCGATCGATCCCGCGATGCGTGCGAGGTCGTCGCCGAGGAGGGGCAGCGGCGGAAGCCCGAGCGCCTCCAGATCCGGTGTCGTCCCGGAGAGCAGCGGCTCGCTGAACAGCCGGTTGTGCAGGAGGTCGTACACCGCGGCTGCGGCATGATCCTCTTCGGTGTCCCGCAGCGGCAGGACCCAGGTGTGGTTGTTGACGAGCCCCACGCTCTCCGCACCCTGGTCTCGCAGCACGTCAGCGGCTCGGGAATGGGCGAGCAGCTGATGGTGCGCGGTCGGAAGCGCGCCGTAGAAGAGCTGCCTGCCTGGTGCGAGCGCGCCGACCGCGTAGCCCTGCAGGGTGGTCATGGCAGGCTCGTTCAGCGTGTACCACGACGACACCCGGTCTCCGAGGCGGGCGGCGACGAGGGCGACGTACTCCCCGAAGCGTTCGGCGGTGTCGCGGGCGAGCCAGCCGCCGTCGGCCTCGACCGGGCTCGGCAGCTCCCAGTGATAGAGCGTCGGGAAGGGTGTGACTCCGGCCTCGAGCAGAGCATCGACGACGCGGGCGTAGTGGTCCAGTGCCGCGACGTTCCCGGGTCCGTGTCCGTCCGGTTGCACGCGCGCCCACGGAATCGAGAACCGGTACCGGTCGAGTCCGAGACCGGCCACCAGGGCGACGTCATCCGCCACACGGCGATAGCTGTCGCAGGCCGGCTCCGCCGTCGAGCCGTCGCGGATGCGTCCGGGCTTCGCGATCTCGTCGTCCCAGATCGACCGGCCCGCTCCGTCTGCACGGCGGGAACCCTCGATCTGGATGGCTGAGGTGGCGGCGGACCAGCGAAGCCGCGCACGCGCGGTCGGGTCGGTGCTGAGGGGGGTCATCGGGCTCCTTGACGTCATCGTCGTTGAGGATGATTCTGCACCCGGTCCCACCCTCCGCGCGACGGCGTCTCGCCGGGACGGCGCCGTTTCACACGATCCGGTCCGGTGCTGGTAGACTCGACTCTTGGCTTGCGTGTGGGTTCTTCCCTCACGACCGCCGTGCAGCAGCCCTCTTCTGCTGCCGGCACTCCGAATAACTCCTGTACAGAAAGCGTCCACACGTGGCAAACATCAAGTCGCAGATCAAGCGCAACAAGACCAACGAGAAGGCTCACGCGCGCAACAAGGCCGTGAAGAGCGAGCTGAAGACTCTCGTCCGCCAGACCCGCGCGGCCGTCGCCGCCGGCGACAAGGCCGCAGCAGAGAAGAGCCTGAAGAAGGCCTCGGTCAAGCTCGACAAGGCCGTCAGCAAGGGTGTGCTGCACAAGAACCAGGCATCGAACCGCAAGTCGGCGATCGCCAAGCAGGTCGCCGCTCTCTGAGCTTCTGACTTCCGGAAAGCCCGTCTCCTCGTGAGGCGGGCTTTCTGCTTTCCGGGGGCGAGAGCCCTAGCCCCCGAACGGCTCACGGGTGGCGATGACCGTCACCATGCGCTCAAGCGCGAAGATGGGGTCGCGCGCTGCACCCTTGACCTCGGCGTCGGCGCGCGCAGTCGCCTGGATCGCCATTCCCAGGGAGCGCTCGTTCCATCCCGCCAGGTCGCGGCGCGCGCGGTCTACCTGCCAGTCCTTCATCCCGAGGCGCTGGGCGAGCTGCCTGCTGGGTTCACGGTTGCCGGCGACGCGCGCCATCGTGCGCAGCTTCATCGCGAACGCGGCGACCATCGGCACCGGGTCTGCGCCGGAGGACAGGGCGTGGCGGAGCGCCACGAGAGCCTCACCGTATCGGCCAGCGATGGCGGTGTCGGCGACGACGAACGCCGACACCTCGACCCGGCCGCCGTAGTACTTGGTGACGACCTCTTCGGTGATGTCGCCGTCGACATCGCCGATGAGCTGCTGACATGCAGCGGCGAGCTCGGTGAGGTCGTCGGCGAATGCCGAGACGAGCGCTCGGAGTGCCGGCGGAGCGATGCGCTTCTTGGCCGCCTTGAACTCCCCCGCCGCGAAGTCGACCCGGTCGCCGTCGCGCTTGATGGCGGGGCAGGCGATCTCGATCCCGCCGCCGGTCCCCGCGCGGAGGGCGTCGAGGAGCTTCTTCCCGCGGACGCTGGCTCCGGTGTGCCGCAGGACGACGGTCGCCCCCTCCTGCGGGTTCTCCAGATACCCGATGGCCTCTTGGAGGAACGCGTCGGAGCACTTCTCCACGCCGGACACGCGGACCAGTCGCGGCTCTCCAAACAGCGACGGCGAGGTCAGGGAGAGCAGCGTGCCGGGAGCGTAGTCGTCGGCACGGACGTCGCTGACCTCGAGCGCCGGATCCTCGGCACGGAGGTAGTCGCGCACCCCGGCGATCGCGCGTTCGGCGCAGACCTCTTCCGGGCCCGAGACGAGCACCAGCGGCGCGGGGTGAGGCTCTCGCCACGACACCTGCGGGATCTTCGTGGCCTTCGCGCCGCCGCGGGAGGGAGGACGGGAAGCTGCCATGGGACCAGCCTACCGGCGGTGTCGGACACCCGACTCAGGGCGGCGCGCCATCGGTCCAGACGCGGAGGGCATGGTCCTCGACGCCGAGCAGCGTGCGGCCGTCGTGATCGGTGCGGTAGACCTGCGCGCCGAGCGCCGACAAAAGATCGAGGGTCTCCCGACGCGGGTGCCCGTAGTCGTTTTCCGCGCCGACCGTGATGAGCGCCACGCTCGGCTGCAGAGCCTCGTAGAGGGCCGGCTCCTGGTCAGCGCTGCCGTGGTGGGCGACCTTCAGCACGTCGTATCGTGTCAGCGGCGTACCGCGGAGCAGCGCACGTTGCGGGGCCGCGGAGAGATCGCCAAGGAACAGGGCACGGGGCACTCCTCCCCCGGCGAACTCGGTGACGACGCTCGCATCGTTGCCCGGTGGGAAGGCGACGCTGTCCTTCCGCGGCCAGAGCACTCGCCACGACGCTTGGCCGAGAGCGCCCCGGTCCCCGGCGCCGACCGGACGGAGGGCAGCGCCCGCCCGCGCCAGGTCGTCGAGCACGCGCGTATCGGCGTCATCGGCGGGCGGTCCGTGCAGCACCGTACCCACCCGCCCTTCGAGCACGGCCGCACCCCCGACGTGGTCCGCGTCGAAATGCGTGAGCACGAGCAGATCGATGCGGTCGATGCTCAGCGAGCGGAGGCAGGCATCGAGCGCACCCGCGTCCGGTCCCGTGTCGATGAGCGCGATCGCGTCCTGCGAACGCACCAGGATCGCATCGCCCTGGCCCACGTCGCATGCGGCGATCACCCACCCGTGCGGCGTCACGAGCGGGGCGAGCGGACCGTCGACCAGCACGCGGGAAGCACCGACGGACGCCACAACGATGAGAACGCCGGCCGCCACGCATCGGACGATGGTGAGGACGCCGCCGGACGTCGAGAGCCCCGGCGGACGAGACCGCACCGTCACGACGTCCGGGCGCGCGACCCCCCGGGGGCCCGGCCTTCCGCGGCAGCACACGATGGCGATCGCGACGGTCACCAGCGCAACGAGGGCAGCGCTGCCGAGCCCCGCGGGGAGGAGCACCTGAGCGCCAGGGAGCCCGGAAGTGACATGGGCGACGGCCGCGATCCACGCAGACGGCAGCCAGGCGCACGCCGCGAGCAGATCCGCGACGGGTGGGAGAGGCGCAGCGAGACAGGCGACGAGCCCGATCACCGTCGCGATCGGCGCCGCCGGCTCGGCGAGGAGGTTCGCGACGACCGAGACGAGCGACTGCTGCTCCGCGAACAGCGCGATCACGGGCGCGCACGCGAGCTGCGCAGCCAGGGGCACGGCGATCGCCAGGGCGAGCGGACCGGGTAGCCAGCGTCCGATCCCGTTCGCCAGCGCTGGGGCCAGCAGGATGAGGGACCCGGAGGCCACCGCGGACAGCGCGAATCCCGGCGTCGATGCGAGCCAGGGATCGGCGACGAGGAGCACGGCCACGCACAGGGCCAGGATTCCGGCCCCTGCGCTCGGCCGCCCGACGAGGATCGACAGCATGCCCGCCGCGGCCATCGTGGCGGCCCGGATGACGCTCGGCTCCGGCGTCACGAGCACGACGAAGGCCGCCAGGGCGAGGGCGGCGAGCACGACCCGCAGCGCTCGCGTTCCACCGCTCAACGCCACGATCCCGAACACCGCAGCGACGACGACCGCGCAGTTCGCCCCGGACACGGCGGTGAGGTGGCTGAGACCGCTCGTGCGCATGTCGGCGTCGACGGCGACGGGCACGGCGGTGGTGTCGCCCACCGCCAGCCCCGGGAGGAGTCCGGCGCCGGGTTCGGGGAGCCGCGTCGCGCGCTCGACGAACGAACGGCGGAGGTCGGCTGCGAATCCGAAGACGCCGGGTGCGGACTGTTCCACCGTTCCGGCGGTGACGAAGACGAAGAGGGCTGCCCGCTCCCCCGGATCCGTTTCCGCACTCTCACCGGTCACCCGCACCTGCGCGCCGAGGACGAACCCCTCCCCTTCCTCGATGCCGATGCGCACTGGACCGGCCGCCGGCGCCACGGCTCCGGGCGCACCGATGCCGCGCAGCTGCACGTCCATCCACAGACGCCCATCGCGTCCCACGGACGCCGATGACGACACCTGCCCCACCGCTTCGACGGCTCTGCCTCCCCACGCGTGCACGGCGTCACGGTCCGCGGACTGTACGAGGACGGTGAACGCCACGGCTGCCGCCGTCGCGAGCACCACGATGACCAGTCCCCCGATCGTCGCGACTGCGCGGTGCCGGATCGCGAGCGCGGCGCCGATGACCACCGCGGCTGCCAGGCATCCCCCCACCAGCCACCCCGCCGTTCCCGGCACGAACACGCAGACCAGGGCGACACCCCAGGCACCGACCGCTACCGGCAGCAGGCGAAGGTCGCGCGTCATCGCGGATCCCCACTCGGACCCCGGGGACGAACACGGCAGCTCATGCATCCGATCACGCTAGAGTCGCGCCGACTCCCGCTCCGCCCGCCGCGACCGCCGCCGCAGGAGCAGAGGACAACGACCCTGGAAGTCAGGGTGTGGAGGAGCACTTCTCCGATGGCAGAGACCGCCGGCGTCGGAGGCGACCGACGCGGTGACGGCCTCGTCCGAGGCGATTGGGTAGCCTGGGTACTCGCGCGCGGCAGACGCTGCCGCAACGAGGAGGAGAGCGCATGAGTGTCCCGGCCGGGTGGTACGACGATGGTTCCGGGCGCCAGCGGTGGTGGGACGGAGCACGGTGGACGGACGCGTACGCTCCCACTTCAGCTCCGACGAATCCCTCGCCGCCTCATCCCGAGGCGCCGACATACGGGTCGGCCGCCCCGGCGCACCAGGTCCCTGACGCTGCTTCTCGGCCGGCGCCGGTCCTCGGGTTCATCGGGCTGGGCCTGGCCGTCCTCGGCGCCATTCTCGCCTTCATCCCCGTGTTGTTCGTGGTCGGCGCGGTGATCCTGTTCGCCGGGTTCGTCGTGTCGCTGGTCGGGTTGTTCACGAAAAGCGCCGCGAAGTGGCCGTCGATCGTCGGCATGGTCGTGTCGGTCGTCGGCGCCGTGATCGGGGTCATCGTGCTCATCGTGTCGCTCGTGCTGGCCTCCTCGGCGCTGAACGGCGCGTTGCCCGCCGAAAGCGCTCCCTCGGCCAGCGCCCAGCCATCCGACGCGCCGAGCAGCGCCAGTGAGAGCCGTCCGACGCCCGAGGAGATCGGGGCGTCCGCGGAGGAGATCAACCGGTCGAACGGCCTGACGACCTATGACGACATGCCGGACTTCTATCCCTGCGTCGGGCAGTACGTCTACGACTCCGAGTTGTCCGATGAGAGCGTCCAGCTCCTGGTCGACGGACGCGATCCGCTTGAGTCCGAGCGGGAGCTGGCGACCCAGGTGATCACAGATGCCACGCTGACCTGCGATCCCCAGGGGTAGGCGACTCTCACACGCGCACCGCGTCGCGCAGCCCCTCCAGGGCCTTCTCCCCGATCCCCGGCACTGCCAGGAGGTCGTCCACCGTGCGGAACCGACCGTTGTCCTCGCGCCACGCGACGATGCGCTCGGCCAGCGCCGGTCCGATTCCCGGGAGCTCCTCCAGAGCGGCCTGATCCGCCGTGTTCAGATCGACCGTCCCGTCGCCGGGAGGCGCAGCCGAGGGGTCGGTGACGGCACCCACGACCGGGACGAGGATCTGCTCCCCGTCCTCGACACGTCGGGCGAGGTTGACCCCCGCGAGGTCGGCAGCATCCGTCGACCCGCCGGCGGCCGCGAGAGCATCGACGACCCGGGAGTCGGTGCGCAGGACGTACAGGCCCGGGCGCACGACTGCCCCGAGCACGTGCACGTAGATCTCCCCGGGCGCGGGCTCGACCGACGCGGAGCTCTCCGCAAGCGGAACGGCCTCGACGGACGACGGTTGGCCCTGCATCAGGCCGAGGCCGACGGCGGTGGAGAGCGCGACGATCGCCAGCACGACCGCCGCGCCGAGCCCGAGGCGGAACCTCCGACGGGCCGGAGGAGGCGGAGGCGGGGACGAGGTCATCCGGTCACCCTAAGCTCCGCGCCCACCGCCTCTCGGCTCCGGGCACAGCAACCGTGAAGACACGCGCAGAAGGGACTCGTCGTGGAGGACAGCCGTTCCCGATCGGGGCCTGGTCCGAGGATCATCCCTTCCCGCACGGCCTCCTCGCACGCCGAGGGCTCAGCCCTTGACGACGATGCTGACGATCTTGGGGGCCCGCACGACGACCTTGACGATCTCGCGATCGCCGATCGACCGGATGACGCGCTCGTCCGCCCGGGCCATCGCCTCGAGCTCGGCCTCGCCGATGCGTGCCGGCACCTCCAGCTGCGCGCGCACCTTGCCGCCGATCTGCACGACCGCGGTGACGGTGTCCTCGACGAGCAGCGCCGGGTCGGCGGAGCGCCACGACACGAGTCCGACGGACGGCTCGTGCCCCAGGATCTCCCACATCTCCTCCGCGGTGTGCGGGGCGATCAGGTCGAGCATGACGGCGATGGTCTCCGCCGCCTCGCGGACGGCGGGGTCGGCGGCACCGGCAGCGCCGTCGATCGTCTTGCGGGTCACGTTGACCAGCTCCATCAGACGGGCGACGAGCACGTTAAACTTGGTCTGCTCGACCAGGGCGGGCGCTTCGGCGAGCAGCTTGTGCGTCGCACGGCGCAGCGCCGCGTCGCCGCCGTCGAAGACGACGTCGACCGGGCTCGCGACCTCGTGCGCGATCCGCAGGGCGCGCGCGAGGAACTTCTGCGCGCCGGTGGTCGACACATCCGCCCAGTCCTTGTCGTCCTCCACCGGACCGGCGAAGGCCAGACCGACGCGCAGGGCGTCGGCGCCGTGGGCGTCGAGCTCCTCCTGGAACAGCACCAGGTTGCCCTTGCTCTTCGACATCTTCTGTCCGTCGAGCAGCACCATGCCCTGGTTGATCAGGTTCGAGAACGGCTCGGTGAAGTCGATCAGCCCCATGTCGAAGAGGACCTTCGTGATGAAGCGGGCGTAGAGCAGGTGCAGGATCGCGTGCTCGACGCCGCCGATGTACGAGTCCACCGGGGCCCAGCGCGCCGCCTGGGCCGGGTCGAACGCCACCGTGTCGCTGTTCGGCGACAGGAACCGGAGGAAGTACCAGGAGCTGTCGACGAAGGTGTCCATCGTGTCGGGGTCCCGGAGTACCGGGTCGCCCGTCTCCGGGTCGGTCGTGCGCACCCAGCTCTCCGCGCCGCCAAGCGGCGAGGTCCCCTTCGGCTTGAGGTCCAGGCCCTCCACGCTCGGCAGCTTCACGGGCAGCCGCTCCTCGGGAACCGGGATGATCCGGCCGTCCTCGGCGTGCAGCATCGGGATCGGCGTGCCCCAGAAGCGCTGGCGCGAGATCAGCCAGTCACGCAGGCGGTAGTTCTTCGCCGCCCGACCCGTCCCCGTGGCCTCCAGCTGCTCGATGGCGCGCGCGATCGCGTTGCGCTTCGAGAGGCCGTTGAGCGGACCGGAGTTGATCATGCGCCCCTCGCCGGTGAGCGCGACGCCGGTCTTCGCCGGGTTCTGCTCGTCGAGCGCGGCATCCGCATCGATCGGGACGCCGTCCTCGTCCACCTCGATGACCGGCATGGCACCGGTGACCGGAGCAGTGGTGTCGACGACGACCTTGACCGGCAGGTCGAACGCGCGTGCGAAGTCGAGGTCGCGCTGGTCGTGTGCCGGGACCGCCATGACGGCGCCGTGGCCGTAGTCGGCCAGCACGTAGTCGGCGGCCCAGATCGGCAGCTTCTCGCCGTTGACCGGATTGATCGCGTAACGGCCCAGGAACACGCCCGTCTTGGGGCGGTCGGTGGACTGCCGATCGATGTCGGTGGTCTTCTGCACCTCGGCCAGGTAGGCCTGGAAGCGCTCACGCACCTCGGGCTCGGCGTCGGCGGCGAGCTCGGCGGCCAGATCGCCGTCGGGGGCGACGACGAAGAACGTCGCCCCGTGCAGGGTGTCGGGGCGCGTCGAGAACACCGTCACCGGCTCCTCGCGCCCCTCGATGCGGAAGTCGACGTCGGCGCCGACGGAGCGGCCGATCCAGTTGCGCTGCATCTGCAGCACTTTGTGCGGCCAGAACCCCTCGAGCTGGTTCAGGTCGTCCAGCAGGCGGTCCGCGTAGTCGGTGATGCGGAAGTACCACTGGGTGAGCTTCTTCTTGACGACCTCGTAGCCGCAGCGCTCACAGCGCCCGTCGACGACCTGCTCGTTGGCCAGAACGGTCTGGTCGTTCGGGCACCAGTTGACCGGGCTCTTCTTCCGGTACGCCAGGCCGCGCTCGTACATCTTCAGGAACAGCCACTGGTTCCAGCGGTAGTACTCGGGGTCGGACGTGTGCAGCACCCGGCTCCAGTCGAACGAGACGCCGTACTGCTGGAAGCCCACCTTCTGCTGCGCGATGTTCTGGTACGTCCACTCGCGCGGGTCGGCACCCTGGCGGATCGCGGCGTTCTCCGCGGGCAGGCCGAAGGAGTCCCACCCGATCGGGTTCAGGACGTTGTGACCGCGGTGTCGCCAGAAGCGGGCGACGATGTCGGAGTACAGGTAGTTCTCCGCGTGCCCCATGTGCAGGTCACCGGAGGGATAGGGGAACATCGCCAGCACGTAGCGCCGCGGCCGCGTGTCCTCGTCGCCGCCCGTGAGGAACGTCTCGTGCTCCGCCCAGTACTTCTGCCACTTGGCCTGGATGGCGTGCGGCGAGGAGAACTCCTCGTCGACGGGAGCGGTGGACATGTTCTCGGACAACGAACGCACGACCAATCTGAAGGGAAAAACGGGATCAGTTCAGGATATCGGAACGCCAGGTGGCGGGCATTTCCGCGCCGAGCGCCGCGAGGGGGGCGCGTGCCTTCGTGGCGACCTCACGCGCCTCGGCTGCGGGAACCGATCCCCAGGTGATCCCGCCACCGGCTCCGACGAACGCGGCCTCCTCGTCCACGACGATGCTGCGGATCACCATCGCGAGGTCGAGCGCACCGTCCACGCCGATGTAGCCGAAGCAGCCGGCGTAGATGTCGCGCGGGCCTCCTTCGAGCTCGTGCAGCTGCGTCATCGCCGACAGCTTCGGCGCTCCGGTCATGCTTCCGGCGGGGAATGCCGCCTCCAGCAGCGCCCCGACCGTGGTCCCCTCCGCGGCCGTGCCGCTGACGGTGCTGACGAGCTGATGCACGGCCGGATAGCTCTCGACCTCCCAGAGCCCTTCGACCCGGATCGACCCCGGCACGCACACCCGGGAGAGGTCGTTGCGCATGAGGTCGACGATCATGACGTTCTCGGCCCGCTCCTTCGGATCCGCGGCGAGCTCTGCGGCGAGCGCGGCATCGGTCGCGGCATCGGCGCCCCGAGGACGGGTCCCCTTGATGGGACGGGTGCGGATGACCCCACCGCCGGCGTGGAGGAACTGCTCGGGGCTGGCGCTGAGGAGCGCACGTCCCCCGATGCGCAGGAAACCGCCATGGTGGGCAGGGGTCGCCGCCCGGAGCCGCTCGTAGACGGCGACGGGGTCGTGAGTCCCTGGCACGGTGAACCGCGTCGTGAGGCAGAGCTGGTACGCGATGCCCGCGCGGATGAGGTCACGGCAGCGCTCGATGAGCTGCTCGTATGCAGCGGGGGTATGACGCGCCTCGGCGGCGTGACGGTCCTCCATCGGCCGCGGCTGCGGCGTCTCGAGACTGGTGGCGACCAGGAGACTCTGCAGCCAGCCCTCCCCCTCTTCCTCCGGCGCCAGCAACCACAGGCGGTGCGCGGCATGATCGAACGCCACGGCCATCGTCACGCGCAGCCACGTCCGGGCTCCCGGCTCCGGGTCGGTGGCGACCGGAGCCCCCGCGCGGACGGCTCCGCTCTCGTAGTCCCGCCAGCCGACCCATCCCCCGCGGAACGGCGGCATCCCCGCCTCGACGGACCCGGCATCCAGGCGCACGTCCTCCGGGAGCGGTTCGGCGACCCCGGTACCGAGGAAGCTCCATCCCTCGACGGCATCGGCGCCCGCATCGAGCCAGAACACGTCCGACCGCCGCGCCGCGAGCGCCGGGAAGAGGCGCTCCGGAGCCACCCAGGACGGCAGCGGTCGGGGGGTCAGGCGGTCGGGCACCTTTCCAGCCTAGGACCGGGCCGCTCCCGTATCCTCATGGGGTGGACGACCTCCTGCTCTGGCTCCTCGACACCGTGCAGTCGATCGATCCGGTCACGCGCACGCTGGTCGCAGGTCTCGCCGTCATGCTAGAGACGAGCATCCTCATCGGCCTCATTGTCCCCGGCGACACGATCGTCATCATCGCCTCGATGGGCGTCGCCACCCCTCTGGAGGGCATCGCGATGGGTGTGGCCGTCGTCGTTGGCGCCCTCATCGGAGAGAGCATCGGCTTCTGGCTCGGCCGTTGGCTCGGCCCCTACATCCGTGCCTCCTGGCTCGGGCGGCGGATCGGGGAGCACAACTGGGTCCGCGCGGAGAACTACCTCGCGCGACGCGGCGGCATCGCCATCTTCCTCTCCCGCTTCCTCCCTGTCCTCCACTCCCTCGTCCCTCTCACGGTCGGGATGAGCGAGTACCCCTACCGGCGCTTCCTGGCCTGGACGACCCCGGCCTGCATCATCTGGGCCTCGGCCTACGTGAGCGTGACCTCACTGGCGGCCGGGAGCTTCCGTGAGCTCGTCGACCGCGTGCACTTCGCGGGCTACCTGTTCGTCGGGGTCATCGCCCTGTTCCTCGTGCTCGCCTACCTGGGCAAGCGGCTGCTGCACCGCCTGGAAGCTCGTCATCTGGAGGCCCCGGCGGCGGAGTCCGACGCCGACGTGAAAGACTGAGGCAATGGCCCCCGCACCCCCGGCGCCCAGGATCCACTGGTTCGCCCGTCTCGAGCACCGCCTGCACGTGTGGCGCGAGGGACGAGCGCGCCGCCGCGGCCGGAACGCCACCGTGCTGCCTTTCCCGGGCTACGGCGGCCCCGGGTGGGTCCGCGTGCTCGGTCGCGTCCTGATCGTCCCGCCGCAGCGCCCCGGTCGCGACGGGGAACCGGCGAGCATCCGCGGCTGGCGCAGCTTCGTCGGCATCCCCGTGGGCTTCGCCTCGGTCGACGTGCATGTCGGCGACAGCACGCATCGGGTGGTCGCCGACCGCGGCGGCGTCATCGACACCGTCATCCGCGCCGAGCTCGACCCCGGCTGGCAGACCTTCACGATCACTGTCGAGGGGCAGGAGCCCATCGAGGCCCGGGCCTTCGTCGTCGCGGAGGCCACCCGGTTCGGTGTCGTGTCGGACGTCGACGACACCGTCATGGTCACGGCGCTCCCCCGCCCTTTCCTCGCCTTCTGGAACTCGTTCGTCGTCGACGAGCACGCACGCATTCCTGTGCCCGGGATGGCGGTTCTGCTCGATCAGCTTCTCCGGCAGCACCCCGGCGCCCCCATGATCTATCTCTCCACCGGCGCCTGGAACGTCGCCCCCACCCTGTCGCGGTTCCTCGGTCGGCACCTCTTCCCCGCCGGCTCGCTGCTGCTGACCGACTGGGGTCCCACGCACGACCGCTGGTTCCGCAGCGGTCGCGAGCACAAGCTCACAAATCTCCGTCGGCTGGCCACCGAGTTCCCGGACGTCAAATGGCTGCTGATCGGCGACGACGGCCAGCATGACGAGGCCATCTACACGCAGTTCCAGGAAGAGTACCCGGATTCCGTCGCGGGTGTCGCGATCCGACGGCTGCTGCCCGCGGAGGCGGTGCTCGCCGGCGGTCGCGCCGAGATGGAATCCCATGACGCGGACGAGGCTCCGTGGGTGAGCGCAGAGGACGGCGCGGGCCTGCGCGACCAGCTCGGCGATGCGGGCATCCTGCGCTGACATGATCCTCAGGCGTGACGACTGGCTGCAGCGCGAGGACGCGCATCGGCAACGGGCCGACGCGCTGACGGCGGAGCACCGAGACCGTGTGGCGCGCAGCGAGAAGCACCCCGTGTGGGACTTCCTCTTCACCTACTACGGCTACAAGCCCGCACAGCTCCGGCGATGGCACCCGGGGGCGGGCGTGGAGTTGCAGGACGCATCCGAGCGAGTGACATGGCGCTGGTACTCCCCCGGGATCACACCCGGCGGCGCGATCCCCGACGCCCAGCGCTTCGCCGCCGAGAAGCCGGAGCTCGCTCGCCTCGTCTCGCTGATGCTGCGCCGCACCGGCTCCCGGCCCGGGCAGTTCGGCTGCTTCGGCCTGCACGAGTGGGCGATGGTCTACCGTGCCGCGGAGCATCGGCATGCCGTCCCCCTGCGGCTCGGGCAGGAGGGCACGGACGCGGTGGTCGAGGGCCACGATCTCCGCTGCACGCACTTCGACGCCTTCCGGTTCTTCACTCCGGAGGCGGCGCCTCGCAACCGCGCGGCACTGACGAGAGAGGATCAGCCGCTCCTCGAACAGCCCGGCTGTCTGCACGCCGGCATGGACCTGTACAAGTGGGCGATGAAACTCGGCCCGCTCATTCCCGGAGAACTGCTGCTGGACGCGTTCGAGCTGGCGCGCGACATCCGACTGCTCGACATGCAGGCGGCCCCGTACGATCTGTCGGCGTGGGACGTCGAACCGGTACGCATCGAGACGCCGGAGGGCAAGGCCGAGTACGTCCGGCGCCAGCGTGGTTTCGCAGACCGCGGCGCCGGCCTCCGCGCCGCCCTCCTCACCGCCTGGCTCGGCCCGGACGAGCGCGCCGCAGCCTGAGGTCAGCGGACGGCGCAGTCCCCGCAGACCGCCCACGACGACGACGCTGCGGCGAGCTGCAGCCGCAGGGCGAGCACTCGGGTCGCCGCGTCCTCCAGACGCTCGGCGGGGAGCGTCCCGGCGTCGACGGCCGCGGCGATCCCCGCGGCCATCTCGGTCGCGGTCTGCGCCGTGGACCCCGCGATCATGAGCACGAGGTCGTTGCCGGCTGCGACCGCGGCGACGCCGTTCGCGACGGGGTCGGCGTAGGCCGGATCCCCCGAGGACAGCAGCATGCCGAGGTCGTCCGTCACGGCCACGCCGTCGAACCCGAGCTCTTCCCGCGCGATGCGATGCCACTCGGCGGAGAGCGACGCCGGACGGGAGTCCACGGCGGTGTACGCGAGATGGCCGTACATGAGCAACGAGGCGCCGGCTTCGATGCCGGCGGCGAACGGGACGCCGTCCGCTTCGCGCCAGGCGGCCTTCGTCATGCTGGTGCTCGGGATCGCGTGATGGGAGTCGCCCGGTGCCGCTCCGTGCCCGGGGAAGTGCTTGAGCGTGGACGCGACGAAGTGCTCCTGGCCCTCCGTCGCGGCGGCGGTGCGAGCGGCGGCACCCTCCGGATCGGCGCCGAGGGCCCGGGCGAAGATGAACGAGCCGGGGTCCGCGGGGACGTCGGCGACGGTGCCGAAGTCGACAGTGATCCCGGCGCGGGCGACGAGCGCGCCGCGCGCGGCGAACGCGGCCTCCGTCTCGTCCACCGGGCGATTCTTCAGCATCGGCGACGCCGCGTACGTGTCCCACGGCAGTCTCGACACGATGCCGCCCTCCTGATCCACCGCGATCAGCGGCGGGAGCGCGGGATCGATCGCCAGTGCTGACGTCAGCGTGCGGAGTTCCGCTTCCGTGGCCGGGATGTTGCCGCCCATGAGGATGAACCCTCCGAGCCCCGACTTCATGTAGTCATGCAGCGCTGCCGGATCGGTCCCGCCGATGTGTCCCATCACGATGGATGACGCCTGATCCGCGGTGCGCATGTCCGCGACGAGGGCGGCGGCCTGCTCTCGGAACGCGTCCGGTTCTGCGGCCTGCACCGACACCGCCTCTGCAGCGGGCTCCGGGCTGGACTGTGCATCCGCCGACACGCAGGCACCTCCCGTGAGGGCAAGCAGGACGAGTGCAGCGCCGACGCCCCGCCGCACCCGTGACCGGCCCTGCTTCATCGCTCTCAGCGTGCGATCGCCTCGGCGATCGGAACCGAAGTCTCCTCATCGCCGTTGCCGAAGCGGATCGTGCGCCCGATCGTGCCCGGGTCCTCCAGGGTCGCGACGATGACTGCCGCGACGTCGGCGCGCGAGACCTCGCCGCGCCCCTCCGGATCGATGCGGATGCGTCCGGTCGGGTCGTCGAAGGTCAGCGTGCCGGGGCCGAGGATCGTCCCGTCGAGGCCGGAAGCGCGGAGGTGCTCGTCGGCAGCCCACTTCGCATCGGCGTATGGGAAGAAGGAGTCCTCTTCCGGGACTCCGTGGTCGGCCGTGGACCCGATCCACGACACCAGGACGTACCGCCGCACACCGGCGCGCTCGGCCGCGTCCATGGTCCGCTCCGCCGCGTCCCGGTCGACGGCGTAGGTGCGCTCGGGGCTCCCACCCCCGGCGCCCGCCGACCACACCACCGCGTCATGCCCGCGGATGATCTCGGTGAGGGCGTCGACGTCCATGGTCTCGATGTCGGCCACGAGCGCGATCGCGCCACCCTCCTCCACCTCGGACACGTGATCGGGGTTCCGGATCACCCCTGTGACCTCGTGACCGCGGGCGACGAGGAGCGGGGCGAGCAGCAGGGCGATGCGGCCGTGGCCGCCGAAGACGAGGATGCGCGACATGTCTTCACCCTACGCGCCCTCACCGACGTCAGTCCGGGATCTGCGAACTGTCGATGACGAAGGCCTGAGGGTGCGCGGGCAGGTACCGCACGACCACGGGCGCTCCGCTCGGGAGCCACGCGTCACGGTCCGGGTACACGGCCGGAGTGAAGAAGTCGCTCTCCAGCGTGTACTCGGTGCCATCCGCGGCCGTGAACGTCACCCAGTCGCCGTCCACCGTGCCGGTGGTGGGACGGCCGTTCTCGAAGATGTACGCGCGGGTCACCGGCACACCGGTCAGGCTCAGGATGCCGATGATGAGGGAGCCGAGCATCACGAAGGCCAGGACGCGGAAAAGCACGCGGACCGCGGCGCCGCCGATGCTGCCCCTGGATCGCGTGCCCGCCGGAACCAGACCCTCCCGCTCGCGTACCGCCCGCAGCGAGCCGCCGGCAGTCACGCCTCGCGCGGACATCGCGAACAGCCCGAGGATCGAGAACGCCGCGATGAAGACCATCGCATAGCCGTGCGCGGCGGGGAAGTTCACCAGCCACATCAGCGTGTCGAGGGGGTTCATCGTGCCGCCTCCTTCTCGATGGTGACGGCGACCGTGTGCGGATCCTCCCGCTGGTAGAACGCCCAGATCGGCGCTCCCACCTGCAGGCGCGACACGGCCTGCGGGTAGACGAACACGGTGGTGTCGGCCTCCCACGGCTCTGCTCCCTCGGGGGCAACGAGCACCGTCAGCGCGAGCTCGCTCTGCCCCTCACGGCGCCGCCCGGTCGGACGCACCCCCACCACGGACGCGGGCACCTGGATCCCCGTCGTGCGCGCGCGGACCTGGGACGGGTCGATGAGGCCGCGGTCGATGCGCCACTGCAGCATCGCCTCCCGGACGCTCGGGTCGCTGAGGTCGGCGAGCTCGACCGTGTCGGGGTCATCCACGTTGTAGCGGACGGGGACAGGCTGCCCGACCTGCAGGGCTCCGACGTCGCCGGCGTCGAGCAGCATGCGCAGCTGTCCGATGAAGTCGTCGCCGATGCTGGGGCTGACCCGGATGAAGAGGTCGTACTGCGGGACGTCGTTCACGGTGACGCCGGTGCGGGACATCTCGACGATGGTGCCGACACCGATCTGCGCCGGCCCGCGGAGCTTCTTGCGCCGTGCCAGACCCGACATCGATCCGCCGAAGGTGAGCAGCAGGCCCCAGGCGACGCCGATCACGATCGGTCCGCCCGGGCCGTCGTCGCTCGCGAAGGGGAGGATCGACTCGCGCTGGTTCACACCGAACAGGCCTTCCCCCACCCACACCACGAGCCACGCGGAGAGCAGCAGCCAGACGACGGTCAGGACGATGCGCAGCATGCCTCCCAGCGTATCCACAGGATGCGCCGGACGACGAAACGATCAGGACGAGACCGCGGCTCCCGTCATCGCGAGCGCGCGGACGACACCGGCCGCCGCGGCCCGCCCCGCCCGGTTCGCACCGATGGTGCTCGCAGACGGGCCGTACCCGACGAGCTGCACCCGGGGGTCGGCCACCGCCGTCGTACCGCGGCCGCCGCGGTCGAGCTGGATTCCGCCCGCGGCACTGCGCAGGTGGAGCGGGGCGAGGTGGCCGATGGCCGGCCGGAACCCCGTCGCCCACAGGATCACGTCCACCCGCTCGAACGATCCGTCGGCCCAGCGCACGCCGTCGGGCTCGATGCGCTGGAAGAGCGGTCGACGGTCGGCATAGGCCCCGAGGCGCTCCGCTTCGCGTTCTTGGGGGCGCAGCATAAGACCCGTGACACTGACCACGCTCTCCGGGGGCAGCCCGGCCGCCACCCGCTTCTCGACGAGCGCGACGGCGGCGGCACCGGCCTCCGGTGTGAAGTCGTCATCGCGCCAGACGGGCGGGCGTCGGGTGACCCACAGGGTCTCGGTGAGGGGAGCGAGGGCACCGAGGAACTGCACGGCGGATGCACCGCCGCCGACGACCAGCACCCGCTTGCCGAGGAAGTGCTCCGGACCCGGGTAGTCGACGGTGTGGAACTGCTCCCCGAGGAACGTCTCCATCCCCGGATAGTGCGGGAGGAAGGGTTGCGTCCAGGTGCCCGTCGCGTTGACGAGGGTGCGGGTGCGCCACTCCCCCTCGTCGGCCTCGACGACCAGGACGCCCCGGTCATCGTGGACCCGGCGGACGTGCACCGGCCGCAGCACCGGCAGATCATGGGCCTCCTCGTACGCGGCGAAGTACTCCGGTACCGCGATGTTGGCCCGACGCTCGTCCCGCGGCGGCGCGGTGTCGCCCGGGAGCTCGGCGACCCCGTGCACGTCGCGCATCGTGAGGGCATCCCACCGGTGCTGCCAGGCTCCCCCGGCCCGAGCATCGCCATCCAGGACGACGTGCTCGATCCCGCGGCGACGCAGGTGGAACGACGCAGACATCCCGGCCTGGCCGGCGCCGATCACGATGCTGTCGAGAGTGCTCACGATGGATCGAACGCCGTCGCTCCTCCGGATGTTCCTCGGGCCCCGACGCGCCCGGGTGGCCCGTCCCGATTGGTGCGGATGCGGATTCGTGTAGTAGTGTTTTCACGTTGCCTGGAGCACTCCGGAGCAGCGTCTGGGCCTGTGGCGCAGCTGGTAGCGCACCTGCATGGCATGCAGGGGGTCAGGGGTTCGAGTCCCCTCAGGTCCACGAAAAACCCCTGGTTATCCAGGGGTTTTCGTGTTTCTACGGAGCACCGTTTCGAGGCCGCTCACAACTTACTCACGTTTTTCGACGAGTTCCGACCATCTCGGACGAAAAGCAACGAGAGCCCACGTGCACACTAGGGCCGAGGCGCCGCGCATGTAGTGCGCATAACCGGCTGAGGGGCCTGGTCAGTTCCCAGGCCCCCGCGCCAACCTTGTTCCGAACTTGCAGATCGTGTTGTTCGGCCCCGTCCACGCACAGGGGACCAGGAAGTTGGATGCCACGCCCGACAAGGTCCCCGAGTACCTGTGCTCCTTGAGCTTGGTCGTCGCGACCGGTCTAGACAAGGCAATGGCCGTTGAGAAGCCCCCGCTGAGCCCGCTTGTCAGATCAGTGATCGAGAATTTCCCCTCAAAGCACGAGGCGCAGGATGCGATCCCATGCCAGCGGTATACGCCGTTGCTGACAGTGACCGAGGTCGATCCACCCGTGCCCGGGTACAACACCCGAGGGGAAGTGACGGCGCGGCCGCCGGTGTCTCCACGACGCAGGTCGGCCAGGTCTCCAGGCTCATCGGGCACGGTGCAATGGCAACGGCGCAAGCCACAACGCCCGCCTCATGACCACCACCACCCGAATGCCACGCGCCAGATGCAACTCGGTCCCCGCGCCGTCCGCGATGTAGTTTCAGCTGTCCCCCCTCCGGAGCGTCGGCGGGTTGGCGTGTCCGGGTGACTCGGTGCCAGATGCAGGAGTATGCCTGGGGATGCACTAGCCGTCGTTCCGTGATCTTGATCACTGAACCACAGCGCGGTTGCTGCCTACCGTGGCAGTCCGGAACGTCCGGAGAAAGCGGTACACACCTCATGAACAGAATCACCTCGCGTCTCCTCTCCACTGCTGCTGTGGGTCTTGTCGCGGCCTCGATCGTCGCCATCGCGCCCGCTGCGCAGGCTGTCGAGCCCTCGGGCGAACTCGTCGGCACCTGGGTCGAGCACGAAGTCACCGCCAAGATCGTCGATAACACGTTCAAGGTGCGCCCCGGCTCGAGCTATACGTTCGACATCGTCATCACCAACTCCGGGGCCGAGACGGAGACGGTCGATATCGACCAGCGCTTCATTACCCCCGGACGCGCCACAGTGACAGACCCGGGCTCCCTGGTCGAGGGGGCAAGCGGCCTGACCGGACAAGTCACGGTCGGCGCCGGTGAGACAGTCAGTGTGCCGGTGACCGTCAAGGCCTACAGCGGCATCGGTCATTTGGTCAACCACGTGCGTATCCAATCATCCGACAACACGAACTCGTGGCTCGCCTGGGATACGAACATCATCACCAACCTCTGATGACAACTGTGGTGGCGTCGCTCGCGGCGTCACCACAGCCGTCGAGCCGGAGCAGTGCAATGCAGCGACGTCGCCGATGTGGACCATCGATAGCGTTCGTCGACCTCGGCGAGGAGCAGCTCGGCGAGCAAGCCCCGGTAGGAGAGCTGCTCACGGTCGGCGTAGGAGAGGGCGTCGTTCATGACAGATCGCATCGTGGGCAGTCTGAGCCTGCGGCAGGCGGCGTCGACCGCGGCCGTCGAGGCTTCTTCAGTGAGTCCTCGCCGCCCGCGCAGCGTTGTCGGCGTCTGGGTGGTGAATGCAGGGGTCATGCGGTGTTTGCTCCTACATCGGTGGTGTCGACCGTGAGTTTCGCGGCGCGTTTTGGTTGCAGATGTTCGTAACGGTCCATTGGCGGCAACGGCCTCGTGTCTCGCGGAAGCCCGGCGATCACCGCGGCCGGGTCCATCAGCCGACGTTGCGAGAGGGAGACGACCTCCGGGAGCTTTTCCGCCGTCCCATGCGAGGCCGGCGCGGTTTCGCGGTATTGAGCGTCAGCGAGGCGGGCTTCTTGACGACGTCGGCGGGCGCACCTTCTACGTGGCGTCCACGATCCGTGCGGTGACCTCATGTCCTTGGAATGTTCCGACGAGCTCTCCACACATCTCCGCCGCACTTGCGGCTGGGGCGATAGCCAGGAGGGAGACCGCCGCGAGGGCTGCGGATGCGATGGGGAGGATGCGTGTCGAGAACTTGTTCAGTGTTGCTGCCGTTCTCCGATTGCATGGACTGCCACCGTACGCGGAGAACTATGGTCCGTTCAGTGACAGACGTCGCAGAGCGGCAGCAGTATTTCGGGTATCGCATCACAGTTCGTGACTTGTGTCGTCTCATCCGGTGAGCACACTCAGTCAAGTACACGCGCCACCGAGGGCTCCGCGGCGGCCGGTGAGGAACACCCCTTTGAGCCGAAGAGAGTTCGACTGCCTCCGAGACACCGATCTTTTTGTGGATCTCAGTGCTCAAGAGTTCGCGGCATTAGACGAGCAGTTGCTGCAGCGAGCGTTCAAGCCAGGCGAAACTGTTCTCGACCCAGTGCGTGAGCGGGATCTGTTGTTTGTGCTTCGGACCGGGCGGGTGCGCGTGTTCCGGACGAGCGGTCAAGGCAGGGAACTCACCGTGGCGATTCTGGGGCAAGGATCTGTGTTCGGGGAGATGCCCTTGTTGGGGCAACGCATGGGCGACAACGTCGTCGAGGCTCTTGATGACACAGAGGTCTGCGTCATCAACTCGCGGCACGTGAGGGAACTCCTCATCGCCGACCCTCGCATCGCATTTCGGCTCCTTTCTATTGTCAGCGAGCGCATCGGGTGGTTGGAAGCACGTCTCGCTGAGGTGACATTCAGTCCGGTGCCGTTGAGACTCGCCCAAACGATACTTACGGTTGGGGAGCGCCGACGGTGCGGAGGCCTGCTGGTCCGTATGACGCACGCACAGATCGCCAATCTCATAGGCGCGTCCAGAGAGAGCGTCAGCCGCGCACTCAGTCAGCTAACCGGGTTGGGATTAGTCATGCCCGGACGTGCCCGCTTGGTCGTCCCGAGCGCGACGAACCTGGCCGCGTATGCGCGGAGCCTAGAGGGATAGCGTCCCGACCCGGGGACTGTTCCCCGGGTCCGCCAACACAAGGCGGGGTGCCGAGCTGCCGGGCGGTCCCCGACGCAATGCCTGGTTGATGCCAACCGACGAGAACCGAACATGACCCGGCCGCGTCATATCGATGTGGTGGGTGGTCCCGTCCGTCATTAGCCGATCCCGTATCTGCGGATCGCATCGTCCCGACCCGCGCAAGCGACCGCGGTTCAAGCTGGTGAGGATCGTGCGCCCACCGACGCATCTTCTCAATGATGCGGTTTGCTTCGGCGAGAGCTTCCTTGCTGAAGTCGCCTTGGACTCGTTCGATCCGGAGCATCAGGTTCGTAGTGCGAAGGCTGCAGTGCCCGCGGCTACGTCATCGTGGCTCGTTTGCGGTGGCCGTGGTACGACGCCCCACGATCCCGCCTCGATCGTCCCATCCCGGCATGCTCGCTGCGAGCCATCGGCGCGACGCACATATTTTTGTATCCTGTCCAATAATCGGATTGCCTTTCGGCTCAGACCAGCTCGGGCCGTGTCCGATGACGAAAGGACGACAAGCAGATGAGACGCAGCGTGAAGATCGTGGTGACTCTGGCCCTGATCTCCCTGGGGTTCGCAGGACTCCCCGCCCCCGCCCAGGCGACAAGTGCATGGGAGGGCACCTGTCGAAGCACTCCTGCCGGGAACATGACGTACGCGTCGTCATACGTCCTCGGACCGTCCAGCGATATCGACGCGCGCAGCGTGCAGGAGATGCTGTCGTCCCGATTCGCGGAGATATTCCAAGGCGACGGATCGATCATCGCCGGCTCTCCCGCCGAGATGCCGCGGAACGGCGAGAGCATCGCTCTCCACATTGCGGGAATCGGTCGATTCGACGTCGTCCTCCGGGACCAGTGGTATCTGCCCCAACGCAACAACTTCGGATGGCGGTTCGAGTCCGCACCTGGCTCTGTCGACCCCGCACCCTCATCGACGGTGTTCGACTTCTTCGACCGCTACGACGGGGCTTTCGTCATGACCGTCAACGCGAGCATCTCTGGGCGCACCTGCGCCAGCCCGTACCTGGAAGCGGTGTTCGGAGCATGGCGGTCGGTCTCCGATCGCATCGCACGTGCGTCAGCCGCCTCCTGACCCTGCCCCGCGGACGGCGCCCGGATCGAGCGCGGACGCCGACCGCGCGGCTGTCGGCGGCGACGACGGCTGACCAACGCCGCGCGAAAGGGCACCGCCTCCTCACGGAGGGGTGCCCTTTCTCACGCGGAGCCGGCTCAGGTGGCCAGCAGGGGCGGGCGAGACGGGATCGCGATGGGTCGCGTGGCCCGGCTGGCACCCTGCATCCGCTCGACCTCCTCCAACACCTCGAACGCCGTGCCGTAGCGGATCGCCAGCGGAAGATCGCGTAGCCACGTGACCTCGACCTCGGTGTCGGCGAGCTCGTAGACGCAGGCGACGACATGGCGCGGGTCGTTCTGGGGATAGCGCAGGTCGTTGATCACCCACTCCGACGGCGTGATGCGGTGAAGCACGAAACGGGGATCAGGAACTTCTGACATCAGTCGGCCCTCCAGGACTCTCTGATGACGAGCCTCCGTTACCCCGCCAGGGAAGGGAAGGGCCTTGACACCCTCACGAGGAGGTGCAGGAGAATGGTGTGATCGACTCGCTCAGCCCTGGGGACGCACCGTGAGATCCGTGAGGTGCGCGTCCCGCGGGAGATCCAGCGCCGCGAGGATCGTCGTCGCCACGGCTTCCGGTGTGATGAACCGGGCCGCGTCGTACTCCTGACCTTCCTGCTGATGCACGCGCTCCTGCATGGGTGTCGCCGTGCGCCCGGGATAGACCGATGTCACCCGGAGGCCGTGCTCGGCCTCTTCCTGCCGGAGCGCGTCCGCGAGAGCTCGCAGGCCGTGCTTCGAAGCCGCGTAGGCCGACCACCCCGGGCTCGCCCGGAGCCCGGCGCCGGAGTTCACGAACACGACGTGCCCCCGCGAGACCCGGAGCACGGGCAGCAGAAGCCGGGTGAGCTCCGCCGGGGCGACGAGATTGACGGCGAGCTGCTGGTCCCAGAGCGCCGGGGTGAGCTCCCCCACCGTTCCGAGGTCGACGACCCCGGCCGCGTGCACCAGGGAATCGATGCGATCGGGCAGGCTCTGCTTCGAGAGCGCCCACGAGAGGCGTCCCGGCTGCGCGAGATCGCCGACCAGGGTCGAGACCCCGGGGAGCTGCTCGGCGATCTGTCGCGCTCGTCCCGCATCGCGCGCGAGCACCACGACGTCGTCGCCGCGCTCCACGAGCCGTCGGGCGAGGGCCGCGCCGATCCCCGAGCCCGCACCGGTCAGCAGGTGCGTGGCCATGTCAGGCGTTTTCGGCCGACGCCCCGGCGACCTCGATCGGGACGACCGGGCAGTCCTTCCACAGGCGCTCCAGGCCGTAGTAGACCCGCTCCTCCTGGTGGAAGACGTGGACGATGAGGTCGCCGAAGTCCAGCAGCACCCACCGCGCCTCGGCACGCCCCTCTCGGCGCACGCGCTTGTGTCCGGACTCGACGAGACGGTCCTCGATCTCGTCGGCGATGGCGGCGACGTTCCGCTCGCTGTTGCCGGTCACGAGGAGGAAGATGTCCACGAGCGGAAGCGGTTCGGAGACGTTCAGCGCGACGAGGTCCTCACCGCCCTTGGCCACGGCGGCTTCTGCGGCGATGCGCAGCATCTCTTCGGCGGTTTCGGGTGATTGCATCAGAAGACGTTTCCTGTGAAGGCGATGACCAGGGCCGTGCCCAGACCCAGCGCGAGGGCGCCCGCGACGATGGCGGCGATCAGCATGAGCCGGTTGCCCTTCTCGGGTGCCGGCGGACGGATCACCTCGCCGGCGGGCTTGATGGTGCTGACGGCGGAGCTCGCCGCGATCGGAGTGGGGGAAGACGCGGGCGGGAGCTCACCGTCGATGAGGACGGCGTCGACCTCTTTGCCGTCCGTCGTTCCGTGGGCGTGCCCCTGCGAGCCGAGTCCCTTCGGCAGCTCGTACGACCCCGTGACGAGGATCTCGCCGGTGGAGGCGACCGGACCGGAGAGAGACCCCTCGCCGGCCGACGGGGTGAAGATCAGCGCGTTCGGGGCCGAGTGCTGGGTGCCCCCCGAGTCGTTCGAGGTGAGCAGCTCGTCGAAGGAGGGGCGGAAGGGTGCCGGCTCGGCGGGCGCCTCATCCTGCAGCACACCCTGACCGAATGTCGGACTGACGGTCGGACGCTCCCCCTGGTCGACATCGCTCTCGGGGTCCTCATCCAGGAGGTCCTCCCCCTCGGCGGCGTCCTCCTGGCTGACGCCGAGTGCGACGGCGGGATCCTCCGGCTCGGGCTCCGGGGTCTGCGCGTACTCGTCGGCGAGGGGCACCTCTCCGACCGTGTCGGCGGCCTCCGCCGCGCTGACGGGCTCCGCGGCGACCTCGTCATCCATGTCGTCGTCGCCGGAGGCGTCGGACTGCACCGCCGGCTCTTCCACCGGCCGCTGCTCCGGCGCGCCGACGGCGGGAACCGGGACTGTCTTGATCTTCTCCTGCTCCCGTGCCTGACGCCGGGTGAGCGGCGCGGCCTCAGGATCGACAGGAGTGCCGGCGACCGGGGCGGGCGGGATGACCACGGGCTCGGCAGCGCGGGGCAACGGCTGGGCAGGAGGAGCGGACTCCGCGGCGGCCTTCGCCTCTTCCTCGCTGATGATCGGGGTGGATCCCGTCAACCGGATCTCCCGCAGCTGCTTCCGCGTCAGCGGACCTCGCTGATCCGATGTGCTCATGCCTTGCTCCGATACAGATGATGCTTCGCGATGTACTGGACGACCCCGTCGGGGACGAGGTACCAGACCGGTTGATCGTCGCGGACGCGGTCGCGACAGTCCGTCGACGATATGGACAGCGCCGGCACCTCGAGCTGGCTGACGTCGTCGCTCGGGAGGCCGTCGATGCTCAGAACGTGTCCTGGGCGGGAGACCGCGACGAAGTGGGCCAGTTCCCACAATTCATCATGGTCTCTCCAACTGAGAATTTGCGCCACGGCGTCCGCCCCGCTGATGAAGAACAGCTCGGCGTCCGGGCGCTGCTCCTTGAGGTCGCGGAGCGTGTCGATCGTGTACGTCGGACCCGCGCGGTCGATGTCCACGCGGCTCACCGTGAACTGCGGGTTGGAGGCCGTCGCGATGACTGTCATCAGATAGCGATGCTCACTCGGCGTGACGTCGGCCTTCTGCCAGGGACGACCCGTCGGGACGAACACCACCTCGTCGAGATCGAACGAGTGCGCGACCTCGCTGGCGGCGACCAGATGGCCGTGATGGATCGGATCGAAGGTCCCGCCCATCACGCCGATGCGCGGTGCGCGCGTGGTCGCGGTGCTCATGAGGGCCTAGTGGCCGTGTCCCGCCTCGTGGTCCTTGCCGTGCTTCGCCGCCCAGGCCTCCGCCTTCGCCGAGTGGCGGTTCGCGACGTTCTTGTACGACAGCGTCACGAGACCGAGAGCGGCGAACACGATCGCGGCGATGACTCCGAAGATCACCGTGTCGAGAGCCACGTTGCCGTGGTGCTCGGTCTCTGCGGCGGCCATCGCGATCTGTGCGACGAGGTTCATCCTGACTCCGTTCGTGGCGTGCTGTCTCGGGGGTCCTGTGGGGATACAGCGTCCCCCAGTCTAGCCCTCACCCGCGGGTCTGACCTGCCCCACGCGCGAGCCATTTCGTACTGGTCAGCTCGGAGAGCCCCATCGGACCCCGCGCATGCAGCTTCTGCGTCGAGATGCCCACCTCGGCACCGAAGCCGAACTCGGCCCCGTCCGTGAACCGTGTGGAGGCGTTCACCATCACCACGGCGGAGTCCACCTCGGCCAGGAACCGCTCTGCGCTGCGGGAGTCGGTGGTGACGATGGACTCCGTGTGCCCCGTGCTGTAGCGCCGGATGTGGTCCAGGGCGTCGTCGAGGCTGTCGACGACCTTCATCGCGACGTCCAGGCTCAGGTACTCGGTCGCCCAGTCCTCGTCGGTCGCCGGGATGATGTTGGCCACGAGTCCTGCGACCACGTCGTCGCCGTGGATCGCCACTCCCTCACTCATGAGGGCGCTCGCGACGAGCGGGATCAGCCGCGGTGCGGCCTGCCGGTGCACGAGAACGGTCTCGACCGCGTTGCACACGCTCGGGCGCTGCACCTTGGCATTCACGACGATGTCGGACGCCCAGTCGTCCGGGGCGCTCTCGTCGAGCAGGATGTGCACGTTCCCCGCGCCCGTCTCGATGACAGGCACCGTCGACTCCGTCACCACCGTCTCGATGAGGCCGGCGCTGCCGCGCGGCACGAGGACGTCGATGAGGCCGCGACCGTGCATGAGCGCCTTCGCCCCGTCCCGCCCGAAGTCGTCCACGGTCTGGATCGCCTCGGGCGTCACCCCGGCCTCGCCGAGGGCGGAGCGCATGACGTCGACGAGGACGGTGTTGGAGTGGAGTGCCGCGCTGCCTCCGCGCAGGACGACCGCGTTGCCCGAGCGCAGGGCGAGGGCGGCGATGTCGACGGTGACGTTGGGTCGCGCCTCATAGATCGCCCCGACCACGCCGAACGGCACGCGCACCTGTTCGAGAGCCACGCCGTTCGGCATCCGGTGCCCGCCGACGACGCGACCCACCGGGTCGGGCAGCGCCGCCACATCGCGGACGGCTGCTGCGAGGGCGGAGACCCTCTTCTCGTCCAGACGGAGGCGGTCGACGAGAGACTCGCCGATGCCGTCCTCACGACCCCGCTCGACGTCCTGCTGGTTCGCCTCGATGATCCGGGCGGCATTAGCCTCGAGGGCGACGGCGATGGCTTCGAGTGCCCTCGCCTTGTCATCGCTCGTGAGGGCGGCGGTCGCCCGCGAGGCCTCCTTGGCCCGCTCCAGGCGCGTCTGAGGGGTGAGGTCGGTCATCCGCCCAGTCTAGGAGGTGGCGGGCTCGAACCAGGTCCCGATGTCGGCGCCCGCCAGGGCCTGGGAGACGAGGTCAGCGCTGGTGACCAGGACCCCGATACCCGAGGCCGCCGCGAGTCGGGCGGCGGAGACCTTCGTGGCCGCTCCCCCGGTGCCGACGCTGTTGACGACCGTGGCGCCGAACTCCAGCCCGGAGAGGTCCGCGTCCGGAGCGATGACGTCGAGGGGCTCGGCGCCGGGGTCGCTCGGCGGCCGCGTGTACAGCGACTCGATGTCGCTGAGGAGGATGAGGGCGTCGGCCTCGATGAGCTGCGCGACGAGGGCGCCCAGCCGGTCGTTGTCGCCAAACCGGATCTCCTGCGTGGCGACCGTGTCGTTCTCGTTCACGATCGGAAGGGTTCGCAGACCCAGAAGGCGCTCCATGGCCCGCCGCGCGTTCGAGCGCGACGTCGGGTTCTCGAGGTCTCCGGTGGTGAGCAGCACCTGACCGGCGACGATGTCGAAGGGGCGCAGCGCTTCCTGGTAGCGGTAGACGAGGATGTTCTGGCCGACCGCCGCCGCGGCCTGCTGCGTGGCGAGGTCGGTGGGTCGCGCGTCCAGATGGAGGAACGGGATACCGGAGGCGATCGCTCCCGACGACACGAGCACGACCTCTGCTCCGCGGGCGTGTGCCTCCGCCAGGGCTTCGACGATCACCGGGATGCGCCAGGAGGACTCGCCGCTGATGGACGACGAGCCCACCTTCACGACGATCCGCGTCGCCGTCGCGAGATCGGCGCGCGTGCGTGCGGTCACGCCTCGTCCTCGCGGTACGTGGCGAGCCGCTCCGCCTCCAGCTCGGCGCGCGCCTGCGCCTTCGCGTCCATGCGCTCGTAGTACTGCTCACGACGCTCGGATGTGGTCCGGCGCGCGTTCGGCGCCAGACGCGGGTCGGTACCTCGGGGCGCCGTCATGAGCTCGGCGGCGGAGCTCATCGTCGGCTCCCAGTCGAAGACGATGCTGTCACCCTCGCCGATCACGACGGTCGAGCCCTGCACGGCGCCGAGACGGAAGAGCTCGTCCTCGACGCCGAGCTTCTCCAGACGGTCGGCGAGGTAGCCCACGGCCTCCTCGTTCTGGAAGTCGGTCTGCTGCACCCAGCGCACCGGCTTCTCGCCGAGGATGCGGTAGATGTTGCCGTACGTGCCACCCTCGACGCGGATGGTGAACGGCTTCACGGAGCCCTTCGGGCGGATGACGACGCGCTCGCGCGGCGCCTCGACCGCCGTCTCCTTGCGGTGCTGCTCGACCAGCTCGCCGAGAGCGAGCGTGAGGGGGCGCAGCCCCTCGTGCGAGACGGTGGAGATCTCGAACACCCGGAATCCGCGAGCCTCCAGATCCGGCCGCACGAGATCGGCGAGGTCACGCGCCTCCGGCACGTCGACCTTGTTCAACGCCACGAACTGGGGACGCTCCAGCAGAGGCGTCTGCCCCTCCGGCACTTCGTACGCGGCCAGCTCGGCGAGGATGACGTCGAGGTCGGAGATGGGGTCGCGGTTCGGCTCCAGCGTCGCGCAGTCGAGCACGTGCAGGAGGGCGGAGCAGCGCTCCACATGGCGCAGGAACTCGAGTCCGAGCCCGCGACCCTCGCTCGCGCCCTCGATGAGGCCGGGCACATCCGCGACGGTGTAGCGGAAGTCCTCCACCTGGACCACGCCGAGGTTCGGGTGCAGCGTCGTGAAGGGGTAGTCGGCGATCTTGGGCCGCGCAGCCGAGACCGCACCGATGAGGCTCGACTTGCCCGCGGACGGGTAGCCGACGAGTGCCACGTCGGCGACGGTCTTGAGTTCGAGGACGACGTCGCCCTCGAATCCCGGGGTGCCGAGCAGGGCGAAACCCGGAGCCTTGCGCTTGGGGGTCGCCAGGGCGGCGTTGCCCAGGCCTCCCTGACCGCCCGCGGCCACGACGAAGCGCTCACCGGGCTCGATCATGTCGATCAGGACATCGCCGTTCGGGTTCTTGACCACGGTGCCGACCGGGACGGGAAGCTCCAGCGTCTCGCCGTCGAAGCCGGAGCGGTGGTCGCCCATGCCCGGTCCGCCGTTGCCCGACGAGCGGTGCGGCGAGTGGTGGTACGACAGCAGCGTGCCGGTCTGCGTGTCGGCGACGAGGACGATGTCGCCGCCGTCGCCCCCGTTCCCGCCGTCCGGGCCGCCGAGGGGCTTGAACTTCTCCCGGTGCACGGAGACGCAGCCGTTGCCGCCCTTGCCTGCACGCAGGTGCAGTGTGACGGTGTCGACGAACGTGACCATGTGGGAGTCCTTCGGTTGCTCAGGGTGCCTGACGGCAGATACACGGACGGGGCGAGCCGAAGCCCGCCCCGAACCGGATGTTTAGCGTGGTGCTGTGATCACTCAGCAGCAGCGACGATGTTGACGACCTTGCGGCCGCCCTTCGCGCCGAACTCGACCGCACCGGCGGCCAGAGCGAACAGCGTGTCGTCGCCACCACGGCCGACGTTGGCGCCGGGGTGGAAATGCGTGCCGCGCTGGCGGACGATGATCTCGCCGGCGAGGACCTGCTGACCGCCGAAGCGCTTCACGCCGAGGCGCTGTGCGTTGGAGTCACGACCGTTACGGGTGGAGCTTGCGCCCTTTTTGTGTGCCATGTCCTGGTCTCCTCGGTCTTACTTGATGCCGGTGATCTTGACGCGCGTGAGCTCCTGGCGGTGGCCCTGACGCTTCTTGTAGCCGGTCTTGTTCTTGTACTTCTGGATGACGATCTTCGGGCCGCGGAGGTTGCCGACGACCTCAGCCGTGACGGTGACCTTCGCCAGCGCGTCAGCGTCGGTGGTCACCGTGGAGCCGTCGACGAGCAGCACGGCGGGCAGCTGGATCTTGTCGCCCTGGGCAGCCTGAACACGGTCGAGCTGAACGATGGTGCCGACCTCGACCTTCTCCTGCCGGCCACCGGCGCGCACTACTGCGTAAACCACTTCATACCTGTTTCGTTGGGGAGCACGCGGCTCCGAGAATCTCACGGGAAGACTGTTGCTTGCATGCGTCGCTGGTACGACGGGCGCGAATGCAAGACTCTCCGCTTCGGCCGTCGAGGACGACGCGGCATGCGCACCAAGGGACTACTTTACCGGATGCCGGCTGACCTCGCAAAGTGAGCCGGGTGACGGGGCCGGTCGTAGGCTGACGGAGTGACCGTACTCGTCGACGACCCCCGCTGGCCCGCCCATGGACGCCTGTGGGCGCACCTGGTCAGCGACGACAACCTCGACGAGCTGCACGCGTTCGCCCACGCGCACGGCATCCCCGCCCGGGCCTTCGACCTCGACCACTACGACGTCCCGGAGGACGCCGTTCCCCGGCTCATCGCCGGTGGTGCGCAGCACGTCCCCGGCAAGGAGCTCGTCCGGCGCCTGATCGCCTCAGGCCTCCGGGTCCGCGGACGCGACCGGCGGCACTGACGCCTCCGAGTTCACGGACACCGGCGTGCCGGAGAGCGCGGCGGTGGTGACCCGGCGCCGTCCACGGCCCTGACCCGGCGCCTTGGGCTCCGGAAGCGCGTCCAGCACCGAGTCGAGCAGCTCCTCGGTCGGCGTCTTCGGCCCCTTGCGGTCGCCGCGCTTCTTCCGGGCCTTCTTCGGGCGCTCGGATGCGGACGCCGGAGCGGGCTCGGCGGCCGGGACCTCGGCAGCCGGTTCGCCGGCCGGCACGATGGTGGAGGCAGCGATCTGCGCGAGAGCGGACTTCGCCCCCTCGGTGATGGCGTGGGTCACCGGCGGTGCGGCGGGCGTGGAGTGATTGGTGCCCCCGCCGTTGCCGTTACCGTTGCCGTTACCGCGCTGCCGGCGTCCTCCGTTGCCACCGTTGCTGTTGCCGTTGCCGTTCGCGCGGTGCTTCACGACCGGGTCGTGGTGCACGATCACGCCGCGACCGGCGCAGACCTCGCACGCCTCGCTGAAGGTCTCCAGCAGGCCGAGCCCCAGCTTCTTGCGCGTCATCTGCACGAGCCCGAGCGAGGTGACCTCGGCGACCTGGTGCTTGGTCCGGTCGCGGCTCAGGCATTCGATCAGGCGCCGAAGCACGAGATCGCGGTTGGACTCCAGGACCATGTCGATGAAGTCGACGACGATGATGCCGCCGATGTCGCGCAGGCGCAGCTGGCGGACGATCTCCTCCGCGGCCTCGAGGTTGTTCTGGGTGACGGTCTCCTCGAGGTTTCCGCCCGAGCCGACGAACTTACCGGTGTTGACGTCGACGACCGTCATGGCCTCGGTGCGGTCGATCACGAGCGAACCGCCGGAGGGCAGCCACACCTTGCGGTCCAGCGCCTTCTCGATCTGCTCGGTGATGCGGAACGCGTCGAACGGGTCGACGTCGTCCTCGTACGCCTCGACGCGCTCGAGCAGGTCGGGTGCGACGCTCTCCAGGTACGCCCTGATCGTGCGCTGCGACTCCTCGCCCTGGATGAGCATCTTCGTGAAGTCCTCGTTGAAGACGTCCCGGACGATCTTCACGAGCAGGTCGGGCTCGGCGTGCAGGAGCGCCGGAGCCTGCTGGCTCTCGACCTGCTTCTGGATGTGCTCCCACTGCGAGGTGAGGCGCTGCACGTCGCGGGTCAGCTGCTCCTCGGTGGCGCCCTCGGCCGCCGTGCGGACGATCACGCCGGACGACTCCGGCAGCACCTCCTTGAGAATGCGCTTGAGTCGCGCCCGCTCGTTGTCGGGGAGCTTGCGGCTGATGCCGTTCATCGAACCGCCGGGCACGTACACGAGGTAGCGGCCGGGCAGCGAGATCTGGCTCGTGAGGCGGGCGCCCTTGTGACCCACCGGGTCCTTGGTGACCTGGACGAGCACGCGATCGCCCGGCTTGAGCGCCAGTTCGATGCGACGGGGCTGGTTGCCGGTCTCGACGCCGTCCCAGTCCACCTCGCCCGAGTAGAGCACGGCGTTGCGGCCACGACCGATATCGACGAACGCGGCCTCCATGCTGGGAAGCACGTTCTGCACCCGACCGAGGTAGACGTTGCCGATCAGCGAGGCGTCCTGGTTGCGAGCGACGTAGTGCTCCACGAGCACGCCGTCTTCCAGGACGCCGATCTGCGTGCGGCCGTTCTTGGAGCGCACGACCATCTTGCGGTCGACGGACTCGCGACGCGCGAGGAACTCGGCCTCGGTCACGACCGGGCGACGGCGACCGGCGTCGCGGCCGTCACGACGGCGCTGCTTCTTGGCCTCGAGGCGCGTCGAGCCCTTGATCGCCTTCGGCTCGGTGATGTACTCGACGACGCGCTGACGCTGCCGCGGCTCCTCGCGCTGCTCGTCGCCCTCGGAGCCGCCACGGCGACGACGCCCCCGGCGCCCTCCCCCAGACTCCTCCTGGTCACGCTCCGGTGCACGGTCGTCGCGACCGGGGCGTGCAGGAAGCGGGACGATCTCCGGCGCGTAGAAGTGCAGCTGCGTCGACACCTGCGACACGAAGACCTCGGGCAGCAGACCGAGCGACACGGCGGTGACGGCGGCGGGCTTCTCCGGCTCGGCCGGGGCCTCGGGCTCGGGCGCGGCCTCAGGCTCGGCAGGGGCCTCGGACTCTGCGGGAGCCTCGGACTCAGCGGCAGAGTCGGACTCTGCGGGAGCCTCAGCCGGACCCTCAGGCTCGGCAGGAGCCTCGGACTCTGCGGGAGCCTCGGACTCCGTCGGAGCGTCGGACTCCGCAGGGACGTCCTCGGTCGGAGCCTGCGCCGCGGAAGCGTCGCTCTCCGTCTCGACGCCCGGAGCGTCGGCGGTCGCCGTCAGCGGCTCCGCGGCATCAGCCGGGGCGTCGAGGGCGGGGGCGTTGTTGTCATTGTTCTCATCGGCCATCTCTGGCGTGCTCCCTGGCACGGTCCACTGCGTGTCCCGTGAAATCTCATGCGGCACCCGCGGGTGCCGCGAACTCAATCGGCCTGCGACCGGCTCATGGCTCTGGTCGCGTGGGGCATGGGCCCCGAAGTCTGCTCGACACGTGTCGCGGCAACGCCGTTCATCGCATCACAGGTCATTATCGCACCAAGTCGGTCCGATCGCGGCATCCCGTCGCTCACCACGCGTTTTCTCCGGGCGGTTCTCGCCCTTTCCATAGCCGTCGCTGGGATAATCCTGAGCATGAGCGAGCAGCGCACCCGCCCCGTCGTCTATGCCGTGTGGTTGATCATCGCGAGCGTCATCGGCTGGTACGCCGCCTTCCAGCTCACGGTCGAGAAATTCGCGCTGCTGGAGAACCCCCAGGAAGCGCTCGGGTGCGATCTCAGCCCGTTCATCCAGTGCAGTACCAACCTGCAGTCCTGGCAGGGTTCGGTCTTCGGCTTCCCGAACCCGATCATCGGCCTCACGGGTTGGATGGCGCCGCTCGTGGTCGGTGTCGCGATCCTCGCCGGCGCACGCTTCCCCCGATGGTTCTGGGCAGCGTTCGGGGTCGGCATCACCTTCGCATTCGGTCTCGTGTGCTGGCTGATCGCCCAGAGCCTCTACGACCTCTTCGTGCTCTGCCCCTGGTGCATGGTCACCTGGGCGGTGACGATCCCCACCTTCTTCGCCACCATGGTGCACCTCGCCCGCAACGGGACCTTCACGAGCAACGCGAAGGTCCGTGCCGCTGCCGAGAAGCTCATGCCATGGGTACCGCTGGCGACCGTCCTCGCCTATGCGCTGGTCATCTTCCTGGCGCAGCTGCAGGGACTCGACTTCCTCGGCGAGATGGCGAAGATCCTCTTCTGATCTCTCCACGAGAACGACGAAGCCCGTCCGCCATTCCGGCGGACGGGCTTCGTCGTGATACTCGGGCTCAGTCGAACCAGATGCCCAGCTCGCGAGCGGCCGACTCGGGGCTGTCCGAGCCGTGCACGAGGTTCTGCTGCACCTTGAGGCCCCAGTCGCGGCCGAAGTCACCGCGGATGGTGCCCGGCGCAGCGGTCGTGGGGTCGGTCGTGCCGGCGAGGGAGCGGAAGCCCTCGATGACGCGGTTGCCCGCGAGGCGGATCGCCACGGAGGGACCGGACATCATGAACTCGAGAAGGGGCTCGTAGAACGGCTTGCCCTCGTGCTCGGCGTAGTGGGCGGCGAGCAGGTCGCGGTCGGGCTCGACGAGACGGATGTCGACGAGCGCGTAGCCCTTCGCCTCGATGCGGGCGAGGATCGTTCCGGTGAGGCCGCGGGCGACACCGTCCGGCTTGACGAGGACGAGGGTTTCTTCGGTGGCCATGTCATTCACTCTCTGTGTCTGCGTTCTGCGCGGTCGGAGCCTCGCTCGGGCGTCGTGCGTCCAGGCGGGCCCCCATGATGGTCGCATACGCCCACATGCCGCCGAAAATCAGGACGACGAGAAGCACGGCGGGGACGGCGATGGCCGACAGCGCGACCACGATCTGCACGATCCACCCGGCGGGGATCGCCCAGGGCTTCGTAATCATGCCCGCGATGACGACGCAGGCCACGGCCACGACGGCACCGCCCACGATGCCCCACCACTGCTCGATTCCCGCCGGCAGAGCCTTCAGGCCGAAGATCGTGAGACCGACGAGGAAGACGACGATCGCCTCGAAACCGAGCACCACCGGGGCGAGCTTCTGCACGAGGGTACGTGGTGCGCGGGGTCGACGCGGGGCCGCGGCGGCGCTCATGCGCGCCACCCCGACTTCCAGTCCTCCTCTTCGGAGAGCGCGATCGCCTCGCCGGCGAGCACGACGGACCCGGCGATGACCACGGCCCGACGATCCGACGAGGCCGCCCATTCCCGGGCCGCGTCCGCGGCGTCTGCGAGGGACGGGTGCACGGTGGCGCGCTGTCCGGCCTGTTCGACGAGATCGGCGATGAGGTCGGCATCGCTGGCGCGGTCCGACTCCGGCGCGGTCGCGAAGACGTGTGCGGCGGCCGGCGCGAGCCGCGCGACGATCCCCGCCGCGTCCTTGTCCGCGAGGACGCCGAGCACGAGGCCCCACTCGTCGAAGTCGAAGCTGTCGTCCAGCGCCTGGGCGAGCGCCGCGGCGCCGTGCGGGTTGTGCGCGGCGTCGACGATCACGGTGGGAGCGATGCCGAGGAGCTGCAGGCGGCCGGGAGACGTGCTGCCCTGGAGTCCGTCGGAGATCACGCCGCCGGCGATCGCCTGGCCGGCGCCGCCGATGAGCGACTCGACGGCGGCGACGGCCAGCGCGGCGTTGTGGCCCTGGTGCGCGCCGTTCAGCGGCAGGTACTCCTCCTCGTACTGCCCCGCGAGGCCCCGGATGGTGAGGAGCTGACCGCCGACGGCGAGCTTCTGCTCGGCGAGCCCGAAGTCCTCGCCTTCGAAGGCGATGGTGGCATGGCGCTCCGCGGCCACGCGGCGCAGCACCTCGGCGGCCTCGGCCGGCTGCTGGGCGGAGACGACGGCGGCGCCCTCCTTGATGATGCCGGCCTTGACCTGGGCGATCTCGGCGATGGTGCTCCCCAGGCGATCCGCGTGGTCGATGTCGATCGGAGCGAACACCGCCACGTCGCCGTCCGCGGTGTTCGTGGAGTCCCACTCTCCCCCCATGCCGACCTCGAGGACGAGCACGTCGACGGGTGCGTCGGCGACCGCGACGAAGGCGAGGACCGTGAGCAGCTCGAAGAACGTCAGCGGGGCCTCCCTCGCCGCCTCGAGCTCGGCGTCGACGATCCCCACGAACGGCTCGATCTCGTCCCAGGCGTCGGCGACGGCCTCATCGGAGATCGGCTCGCCGTCGATCATGATGCGCTCGGTGAAGCGCTCCAGGTGCGGGCTCGTGAACAGGCCGGTGCGCAGGTCGTGGGCACGCAGCAGGCTCTCGATCATCCGCGCGGTCGACGTCTTGCCGTTGGTGCCGGTGATGTGGATGACGCGGTAGGTGCGCTGCGGATCGTCGAGGTATTCGAGGATCCGCGCCGTCCGCTCCTTGCGCGGCTGCACCCAGCGTTCCCCGGCACGGCTCAGCAGCGTCTCGTAGACGGCATCGGCCCGGTCTCTCGCACTCATGCGCCCACCTTCTCCAGGTTCGTGTCGATCGTGACGAGGAGCGGCGCCTTCCCGGCCCCGAGGGCCTTCGCCCCGCTCCGATGCACGCCGTCTCCGGGGCTGGTGACCTCGTCGACGAGCCGGTCGAGGTCGTCGGTCGGCTGCACGGCGAACGCCACGGCGAGCGTCTCGGCGGCGATGAGGTCGGCATGGGTCTCCAGCGCCGCCGCCTCCGCGGGAGCGGCGTTGAGGGCCAGCACGATCCGGTCGCTGACGTCGAGCCCGGCGTTCTTGCGCGCCTCCTGCACGACGCGGATGGCGTCGCGGGCGATGCCCTCGGCTTCCAGCTCCGGCGTCGTGTCGGTGTCGAGCAGGACGAAGCCGCCGGACGGGACGATGGCCAGAGCCTCCCCCTCGGGGCGACCCGTGGTCTCGAGGACGAGGTCGTACTCGGCGGGCTCCAGCGCGATGCCGCCGGCGGTCACGACGCCGTCGGTCTCGGACCAGTCACCCGAGCGCGCGGCCTGGATGGCCTTCTGCACGTCCTTGCCGAGGCGCGGACCCGCAGCGCGGGCGTTCACGCTCAGCCGGTGGCTGATGCCGTACTCCCCGGCCGCCTCGTCGGTCAGCGGGACGAGCTCGACGGTCTTCACGTTGAGCTCCTCGCGGAGGATGTCCTCGAACTGGCCGAGGTCGGCCGCCAGCGGAGAGACCACCGTGAGCCGTGCGAGCGGCAGCCGCACGCGCAGCTTCTCCTTCTTGCGCAGCGCGTTGCCGACGCTCGACAGCTCACGAACCGCATCCATGGCGTCGCGGATCTCGTCGGCTGCGGGGAACTGATCCGCATCGGGCCAGTCCTGCAGGTGCACGCTGCGCCCGCCGGTGAGGCCCTGCCACACGCGCTCGCTGATGAGCGGGACGAGCGGCGCGGCCACGCGGCACAGCGTCTCCAGCACCGTGTAGAGCGTGTCGAAGGCCTCGCGGCTCTTCGGGTCGTCCGTCACGCCCACCCAGAACCGGTCGCGCGAGCGGCGGATGTACCAGTTCGTCAGCACCTCAGCGAAGTCGCGCAGTCGCGCGGACGCGCTGGTCGAGTCCAGACCCTCCAGATCGGCCCGGACCTCGCGGACGAGGTCGCCCAGGCGCGCGAGGATGTACCGGTCGAGGACGTCCGTCGAGTCGGTGCGCCACGACGCCTCGTACCCGCCTCCCTGGGGTGCCGAGCCTGTCGACGCATTCGCATACGTCGCGAAGAAGTACCACGAGTTCCACAGCGGCAGCAGGAACTCCCGCACGCCGGACCGGATGCCCTCCTCGGTGACGATGAGGTTGCCGCCGCGGAGCACTGCGCTCGACATCAGGAACCAGCGCATCGCGTCGGACCCGTCGCGGTCCAGCACCTCGGACACGTCCGGGTAGTTGCGCAAAGACTTCGACATCTTGTAGCCGTCGCTGCCGAGCACGATGCCGTGGCAGCTGACGCCCGTGAACGCCGGGCGGTTGAACAGCGCCGTCGAGAGCACGTGCATGACGTAGAACCAGCCGCGGGTCTGGCCGATGTACTCCACGATGAAGTCCGCCGGGGAGTGCGAGTCGAACCACTCCTGGTTCTCGAACGGATAGTGCACCTGCGCGTACGGCATCGAGCCGGAGTCGAACCACACGTCGAAGACGTCGCCGATGCGCCGCATCGTGCTCTTGCCCGTGGGGTCGTCGGGGTTCGGCCTCGTCAGATCGTCGATGTAGGGGCGGTGCAGGTCCACCTCGCCCTCGGGGTTGCGCGGCAGCGTGCCGAAGTCGCGCTCCAGCTCCTCCAGCGAGCCGTAGGCGTCGACGCGCGGGTACTCCGGGTCGTCGCTCTTCCAGATCGGAATGGGCGAGCCCCAGTAGCGGTTGCGGCTGATCGACCAGTCGCGGGCGCCCTCGAGCCACTTGCCGAACTGCCCCTCCTTCACGTTCTCCGGCACCCAGGTGATCTGCTCGTTGTTCGCGAGAAGGTCGTCCTTGATGTCGGTGACCCGGATGAACCAGCTCGACACGGCCTTGTAGATCAGGGGATTCCGGCAGCGCCAGCAGTGCGGGTAGGAGTGCTCGTAGCTCTGCAGCCGCACCAGGCGGCCGTTGTCGCGGATGATCCGCACGAGCGGGGTGTTCGCGTCCATCCACAGCTCGCCCGCGACATCCGTGACGTTCGGGAGGAAGCGGCCGCCGTCGTCGAGGGACAGGATCGTGGGGATGCCCGCAGCGCCGGCGACGCGCTGGTCGTCCTCACCGTAGGCGGGTGCCTGGTGGACGATGCCGGTGCCGTCGGTCGTGGTGACGTAGTCGTCGACGAGGATGCGCCAGGCGTTCTCCGTGCCGTAGGTCTCCTCGTCCGCGTAGTAGTCGAACAGGCGGTCGTAGGTGACGTCCGCCAACTCCGCACCGCGCAGCGTGGCGTCGACCGCGGCGTGCGCGTCCTCCGGGCTCTCGTAGCCGAGATCCTTGGCATACCCGCCGAGCAGGTCCTTCGCGAGCAGGTAGCGGTGCGCGGAGGCCTCGACCGCGAGCTGGTCGGCCGAGGGAGCGGCACGCCCCTGGTGTACGTCGGAGGCGCCGGCGGGACCGGCAGGCAGCACGACGTACTCGATGTCCGGCCCCACGGCGAGCGCGAGGTTGGTCGGCAGGGTCCACGGCGTCGTCGTCCAGGCGAGAGCGCGCACCCCGGTGAGCCCCAGCGCCTCGGCCTTCGCTCCGGTGAGCGGGAAGGTGACCGTGACCGACGGGTCCTGTCGCATCTGGTAGACGTCGTCATCCATGCGGAGCTCGTGCGCGGACAGCGGCGTCTCATCGCGCCAGCAGTACGGGAGGACGCGGTAGCCCTCGTAGGCGAGCCCCTTGTCGTACAGGGTCTTGAAGGCCCAGAGCACGCTCTCCATGTATCCGAGGTCGAGCGTCTTGTATCCGCGCTCGAAGTCCACCCACCGGGCCTGGCGGGTGACGTAGTCCTCCCACTCCCGTGTGTACTTCAGGACCGAGGAGCGCGCCTTCTCGTTGAAGACGTCGATCCCCATCTCCTCGATCTCGCTCTTCTCGGTGATCCCGAGTTGTTTCATCGCCTCGAGCTCGGCCGGGAGCCCGTGGGTGTCCCATCCGAAGACGCGGTCGACCTTGTGCCCGATCATCGTCTGGAAGCGCGGGAACACGTCCTTCGCGTAACCCGTGAGCAGGTGGCCGTAGTGCGGCAGACCGTTCGCGAAGGGAGGGCCGTCGTAGAACACCCACTCGGGGGCGCCCTCGCGCTGCTCGATGGAGGCGCGGAAGGTGTCGTCGGTCTTCCAGAAGTCGAGCACTTCCTCCTCGATCTGCGGGAAGCGGGGGCTCGGCGCCACAGTGGCGGCCTGGTCGGCTGCGGGGCCGAAAGAGGAGCGCGGGTAGGTCATGGTCTCTCGCAGTGGTCGTCGTGGCGGATGCTGCTGCGAGGACGATCCTCGCGGACCGCGGTACCACCTCGCGTGCCCCTGCATCCCCTCGACAAGCTCAGAGACCCACGGACCACTCTCACTGCGGCTGTGACGGGCCTGCCCCGCTCGGTTCTACTGAGTCCGTCGCCGGACCGTTCTTCCGAGAGCTCCCCGGTGATGGCCGGATCGATGCTCGTGTGCCCATTGTACGCGTGCTCCTCCCCCCGCGGATTCCCTTCGGCGTCGCAGGATCTGGAGACAGCCCTGCGACCCGCGGCGGGATCTGCGACATCACGCCGTGCGCGCACGATGCAGTCCCTGGGCGATGGCGCGCATGACGAGGTCCTGCACTGCAGGCCACTCGTCCATCACCTGGTGATAGCCCAGACGGATGACGTGGAAGCCGCGCAGCTTCAGCTCCGCATCGTGACGGTTGTCCTGGTCGCGCTGGGCTCCGACGTGGGTGCCGCCGTCGATCTGCAGCACGAGTCGCTCGCCGATCAGAGCGTCCACCCGATGCCCGGCGATCCATGTCTGGAAGCGCAGCGGCAGCCGGAGCCAGCGCAGTCGCACGCGCAGGTAGGTCTCAGCCCCGCATCCGCGAACGGCAGCGCCTCGGCCAGGAGCCGCCGACCGCGCGGTCCCCACGGGAGGCGGAGCAGCCTTTCTCGATCGACGAGCCCCTTGTTCAATGCCGACTCCCAGGTCGCGAGCGCCTGCTCGTACGGCTCGCAGGTGGACACCAGGCTCAGCACGTTCTCGATCGGGTCCTCCAGGACATCGGGGTGTCGCGGGACCAGACGCCGTGCCCAGTGCACGCGGGCCCCCGACGGCTTCCCTCCCCGGCTGCCCGGGCTGGCGGCGAGGTGAAGGCGGGGTCTCTCGTCATGCACCCAGAGTCCCAGCCGTCGCGCCTGCGTCACGCACGCCAGCAGAACACCGTGCTGCGCCGCGGTCACCCGAGCCGGATCAGCATCGGGCAGCGCCACCCACCCGACCCGCACCCGGTGGATCATCCGCTCCGAGAGCGCCGTCTCGAGGTCGTACCGACTGACCCCGCGTTCCCGGAGCCGCTCGACCCGCGCGACTCCGTCGACCTCGCGCATCGCCTGCAACAGCCGCGTTCGCCTCATCCCGTTCATAGCCCTGATACTGCTCCCCTGCCCCTCCCTCGTTTTCAGCCTCGGCCACCTCCTCCCATTCCCTGTGCACAACTCCCCCACTCCCCCTCCCGTGCAGCCCGAGTCCCTCCTCCGGACCCCCGCTCGATGTCGCAGATTCCCGCCCCGTCGGACGTTCCCGCCGAGAGCCTGCGACGCGGCGCAGATCAGCGCGCTCCCGAGGGAGCAAGGAGGAAAACTGGGGTGTCGGAGGGAGGACATAGCCTCGGAGGATGCCGAAGCCCCCGACCGCACCCCGTGTGTCCGCGCCTGATCTGCCGCCCGTGCTGGAGCCCCGTGAAGCCGCGCGCCGCGCCGATCTCCTCGCCGCCGCGCTGGAGCTCACGGGCACCGTCGACCTCGCGTACGCCACGCTCGAGCAGTGCGCGGTGCAGGCGGACGCCGAGAGCGTCGACCTCACCGGGGCCACGCTCCTCGACGTCGATCTTCCGGAACCGCGCATCGCGGCGCTCCGGCTGCGGAACGCGAGCATCCGTCGGCTCCGGATCACGGGAGGGCGCATCGGGACCCTCGACCTCAGCGACGCCCGCGTGGCGGAGCTCGAGCTGCGCGACGTGCGCATCGACTATCTGAACCTGGGCGCCGCACGCGCCGAAGACCTCGACATCGCGGCCTGCGCCATCCGCACGATCGACATCCCGCAGGCCGAGCTCACGCGCGTCCGGTTCCAGGCCACGCGCAGCGACGAGGTCGACCCCCGGGGCCTGCGCGCGAAGGATGTGGACCTCCGCGGCCTCGACGCGCTGTCCTACCTCGACGTCCAGAGCCTCCGCGGCGCCACGCTCTCGTCGGTTCAGGTGCAGCAGCTCGCGCCGGTGATGGCGGCGGGACTGGGGATCATCGTCACGGACTGACGGGGCCGCTCGCCGCGAGCAGCTCCCGGGTGAACGGGTGCTGCGGGGCGGCGAACACCGCCGCCGTGGGCCCCTGCTCCACGATCCGGCCGTCCTGCATGACCAGGACGTCGTCCGCGACGGCGCCCACGACGTCGAGATCGTGGGAGACGAAGACCATCGTCAGCCGCCGTTCCTCCTGCACCCGCGCCAGGAGCCGGAGCACCCGCTCCCGCACCGACGGGTCGAGAGCGGAGACGGGCTCGTCCAGCACCAGCACGTCCGGGTCCGCCGCGAGGGCGCGGGCCAGGGCCGCCCGCTGCCGCTGTCCGCCCGACAGCGCCGCCGGTCGTCGCACCACGACGCTCTCGTCGAGGCCGACCTCCGCGAGCAGCGCCGCGACCCGCATCCGACGGGCACCGCGCGGCACTCCCCCCGCCTCCAGCGCCTCCTCCAGGGACCGCCCGACCGTCCACCGCGGGTCGAAGGCGCCGAGCGGGTTCTGGTGCACGAGCTGCACCCGCGGTGCCCGCGTCCACCGCAGCGCCCCGGTGTCCGGCGTCTCCACGCCCACCAGCATCCGGGCGAGGGTCGTCTTGCCCGATCCGGATTCGCCGACGATGCCGAGCGTCCGACCGGCGGTCACCGTGAACGACGCGTCGACGACCGCGGGCACCCCGCCGAACGCCTTGGACACCTTCTCCGCGACGACCACGGCCTCCGAGGACGCCGCACGCTCCTCCCGCGGCTCGTGCATCGTCGCCGCGAGGAGCTGCTGCGTGTACGGGTGCCGGGGGGCGGCGAGCACCTCCGCGACCGGGCCGGACTCCACGATCCGGCCGTCCTTCATCACGAGCACGCGATCCGCCACCCGCCGCACCGCCGCGAAGTCATGACTGATGAACACCACGGCGGTGCCGTCGTCGGCGATCTCCCGCAGCAGCACGAGGATCCGGGCCTGCACGGTCGCATCCAGGGCCGTGGTGGGCTCATCCGCGACGAGTACCGCGGGGTTCCCGGCCAGCGCCGAGGCGATGAGCGCGCGCTGCCGCAACCCTCCGGAGAGCTCCTGCGGACGCTGCCGTGCGCGGCGGTCGGGGTCGGGCATCCACACCCGTCCGAGAATCTCCCGCACCCGCGCGGCGAGGGCTGCCCGACCGCGCACGAGGCGGTGCAGCCGCAGCGGCTCGGCGATCTCATCCGCGATCCGCCGCAGCGGGTCCAGGGAGACGAGGGCGTCCTGCGACACGAGGCCGATCCCGGTGCCCCGGAGCCGCCGCCAACCGCGCTCGGTCAGGGCGGCGGCATCCACCCCATCGATGCGGAGCCGGTCGACGGCGACGTCGGCCGTCGACGGCGTGAGGCCGAGCAGAGCGCGGGCCGAGAGCGACTTCCCCGCCCCCGACTCCCCCACGATCGCCACGCACTCGCCGGCCTCCACCGCGAACGACACGCCCGCCACGACGGGAGTCCCCGCGAAGCCGATCCGCAGCCCCTCGACCTCCAGCGCCGCACTCATGCGTCCCTCCCGTCTGCCCGAGCCCGGAGGATCCGTCCGATCACCGTCGCGCACACCACCGTCAGCGTGATCGCCAGACCGGGGAAGACCGACACCCACCACGCCTGCCCGAGCACGTTGCGACCGCCGGCGAGCATGAGGCCCCACTCCGGGGTCGGCTCGGACGGCCCGAGGCCCAGGAAGCTCAGCCCGGCCGCGGCGAGGATGCTCGATCCGATACCGATGGTCGCCAGCACGCTCAGCGATCCCAGCACTCCCGGGATGACGTGCCGGCGGAACGCCCGCAGCGGAGGCACGCCGAGGATGCGGGCGGCCTCGACGTGCTCCGCCACGCGCAGCGTCCGGGTCTGCACGCGGGCGAGCCGCACGTACACGGGTGCCGCGGCCAGCGTCACCGCGATGGCGATGTTCACCGGTCCCGGTCCCAGCACGGCCACCACGACGAGCGCCACCAGGAACTCCGGGAACGCCATGAGCACGTCGTTGATGCGCATGAGGGTGACGTCCACGCCCCGCGGCGACATGCCGGCGAGCGCGCCCACGAGCAGGCCGGCGGCGAGGGCGATGGCGGTGGCGAGAAGTCCGATCCCGACCGAGCGCCCCGCGCCGAACACCACGCGGGAGTAGACATCGCGGCCGCTCTGATCGGTGCCGAAGAGGTGCTCGGCACTCGGCGGCAGCAGAGCGGCCCGCACCTCGGTCTGCAGCGGATCGTGCGTGGCGAGCAGTCCCGGCCAGAGGGCGGCGACGGCGACCACGACCAGCACGACCGCGGCGGAGCTCAACAGGAGTCGCTCCCCCCGACTCATCGGACGGCTCCCGGTCGGGAGGAGACGGCGACGCGGGGGTCGATCAGCGGATGCACGAGCTCCACCACCACGTTGATGACGACGAACACGAGAGCGCTCAGCAGGATGATGCCGGTGAGGACGGGGAGATCCCGGTCGTTGATGGCGGCGAGGGTGACCCGCCCCAGGCCGGGCCGGGCGAACACCGTCTCGACGAGGACCGCGCCCCCGAGCACCGAGCCGGTGAGATAGGCCGCGAGGGTGACCGCCGACGCGGCGCCGTGCCGCACCCCGTGCCGCAGCGTGAACCAGGTCGGCCCGGCGCCACGCGCACGAACCGTCTCCGCGAACGGCATCCGCTCCGCCTGCATCAGCCCATCACGCAGCACCTGGCTGAGCAGTGCCGCCACCGGGAGGGCGAGCGTGACCGCCGGAAGGACGATGGTCGCCGGATTGCGGGTGCCAGAGACGGGGAACCAGCCGAGACCGAACGCGAAGACGCTGAGCAGCAGCAGCCCGATCCAGAACACCGGTGAGGAGAGCACCACGAGCTCGACGTCGGCGGCCACCGTGCGCCCGACACGGCCCCGCACGAAGACGGCGACCGCGAGGGCGAGGACGACGGCGATCGCCAGCGCCAGCGCCGAGAGCTGCACGGTCGCGCCGAGCTGTCGTCCGATGACCTCGGTCACGGGCAGCCGCAGCTGGTACGACTCGCCGAGGTCGCCGCGGGCGAGCTGCCCGATGAAGCCGACGTACTGCTCCAGCGGCGGGCGGTCGAGACCGAGATCGGCGCGGATGCCGTCCTTGACCGCCTCGCTCACCTGCGCCTGCGGGCCCAGCATCACCGAGACCGGGTCGCCGGGGATCACCCGGAAGGCCAGGAACGCGACCGTCGCGGCGCCCCACAGCACGATGACCACCGAGGCGAGGAGCCCGAGGGCGCGGCCGAGCACCGCCGTCACGGTTCGATCACCCCGCCCGCTCCCTCGATACGACGGCCGCCGGATGTCAGCCGAGGCTCACATCGTAGAAGAGCGGCCGCCCGTAGAGGTCGTAGTCCAGACCCTGCACGCGCTCGCCGACCGCCGTGATCGCCGAGGGGCTGTAGAGCGGGACGATCGCGGTGTACTCCGCGTTCCACTCCTGCAGCTGCGTGTAGAGCTCGTTGCGGGCGTCCTGATCACTCGACGCGACGGCCTCTTCCAGGAGCGCGTCGATCTCCGGATCGCTCACCTGCGAGGCGTTCTGGAAGCCGTCGGTGTGCAGGTGCGCGCGGAGGAAGTCGGCGTCCACGCCGGAGAAGCCCCAGTCGGTGAGGTCGAACGTCTTGGGCTCGTACTGGGCGTTGTAGGCACCGGGCTCCAGTTCCTCGCGCTGAACCTCGAAGCCGATGGCCTTGAGGTCAGACTGGATCGCGTTGGCCAGCGCCGCGCGGTCGTCGGGGACCGGGGTCCAGGCGATCCACCGCACGGACAGGCGCTCGCCGTCCTTCATGCGGATGCCGTCGGCGTCGCGCTCCGTCCACCCGGCCTCGTCGAGCAGGGCGTTCGCGGCGTCCTGATCGAACGGCCAGGAGTCCTCCAGCGACGCGTCGTAGCCCGGGGTCGTGCTGCCGAGGACGCTCCATGCCCGCGGGAACTGTCCGAAGTAGATCTCCTCGACCGCCGCGTCGACGTCGATGCCGCGGGCGAACGCCTGCCGCACCTTCTCGTCGGCGAAGACGCCGTACTTCTCGTTCAGGTAGAGCGAGTACGGCAGTCCCGGGTACTCCACCGAGTCGACCGTGACGCCGGCGTCGTCCAGACCGGCGACCTGGTTCGGCGGGATGTTGCTGGCGAGGTCGGCTTCGCCGCTCTCGATCACTCCGGTGCGCACCGACGCCTCCGGCTGGATCTGCACGCGCAGCGTCTCGAACGCCGGCGCCTTCGCCTCGTGCGGGCCCCAGGCGTAGTCGTCGTTGCGCGTGTAGACGATCTCCTGGTCGGCGGTGTACTCGGTGAGCACGAAAGGTCCGGTGCCGACCGTGACGTCGGGGCCGCCCGCCTTGAGCTTGTCGGCCGACTCGGCCAGCACGGCCGGTGAGTAGAAGCCGAGCTGCGGGGTGCTGGCCGCCTGCAGGAACGGCGCATACGGCTGCGTGAACGAGACCTTCACCGTGTGCTCGTCGACGACCTCGGTGCCGGCGTAGAAGTCCGCACCGAGCATGCTCGCCGCCTGAGCCGAGGCGGTCGCCGGGTCGACGATCCGGTCGAAGTTCGCCTTGACGGCCTCCGCGTCGAACGGCTCGCCGTCGGTGAAGGTCACGTCGTCGCGCAGCGTGAAGGTGTACTCCGTGCTGTCCGGTGAGACGTCCCAGCTCTTCGCGAGCCACGGGCTGAACGTGCCGTCGTCCTCCTGGAAGACCAGGGAGTCGAGCACCGCCCGCTGCACCATGCCGGAGACGTCGAGCTGGCTCACCTGCGGGTCCATGTGCCCCGCGGACAGGTTCGCGCCCTCGATCGACCACACGAGCTCACCGCCGTCGCTCTCCGTGGACGGGCCCGCGCACGCGGTCAGCACCAGGGCGGTGGCGGCGGCGAGCGCAGCGAGGGGAAGGAGGCGACGCACAGGGGTGGCGGGCATGGGGATTCCTCAGAACGGACGGGTCGGGATGTCTCCATCCTAGGGCGGTTTTTTGGACCCGGTCGATCTGTGTGACCCGGGATCAGGGCGACGGCAGGATGATCCGGTGTCGCTCTGCGGCCCCGGCCCCTTCCCCCTCGATACGCGTCTGCCCTGGCGCGACGACCGCCGCGCTCACCCCTTGCACGCGAGGCTCCGGCAGCCCGACCAGCCGCACGTCGACGAGGAGGTCGCCGCGGTTCCCCGCGATCCGCCAGCGCAGCTCGGCCTCCGTCGCCGCGGCCACCACACGGTCGGGGAACGGATCCTGGTCCGCGCGGAATCCGCCGATCTCCTGGACCTGTGCCTCCAGCCGGGCATCGCGGACGCCGGCCGGGATGTCGTCGAGCACATGGTCGGCGAGGAACGGGTACGTGGCGGCGGGCCGTCCCGAGCGGATCGCGGCGTCGAGAGCCTGCGCGGCGGCGACCGTCACCGCCCACGGGTGCAGGATCGCGGAGGGGGCGTCCGTCCGTTCGAGCAGCTGCTGGAGCGCAGCGCCTGCGATCCGCCGGGCGCCGAACTCGTCGGAGTTCCCGAAGGCGACGACGCCGATGCCGCTGGCCGCGTGCCAGCGCATGTGCGCCGAGAATCCGGGAAGACCGCCGGAGTGCTGCACGATCCGCCCGAACCGCCGGTCGTCCTCGACGAAGAGGCCGTAGCCGTAGCCGGCCCCCGCGAGGTCGCGCCCGTCGAACATCGCCGACGGCACCGGGATGGGGGTGCGGGCCTGCTGCAGCTCCCGTCGCGACGCCGGAGCCAGCACGGCGGGCGCCAGCGGGTCGTCGGTGAAGGCCGAGCCGAGGAACCACATCCATCTCGCGATGTCGTCGACGGTGCTGAACATGCTGCCGATGCAGCCGAGCGCGCCGGACCCCACGAACGGCTCGGGGCGGAACGTGGCGCCGTCGTCGAAGGTCCGGAACCCGCAGGCCAGCGCCTCGGCCGGATACCCGTCCGCCACGTGCGCCGTCCGGTCCAGCCCGAGGGGCTCGAGCAGGGTCTCCCGGATCACGTCCTCCACGGCCCGCCCCGTCACCGCTTCCACGACGCGGCCGAGCAGCGACTGGCCGAGGTTGGAGTACTGGTAGACGGTTCCCGGCGCAGCCGCGAGCTGCACCCCACCCGCGAAGAGTGCGGCGATCTCCGTGCGGGAAGCGCCGAGATGGCGGTCCACCCAGGCGTTGTCCTCTCCCAGGCCCGAACGGTTGGAGAGGAGCAGGTCGCCGGTGACCTCGACGTCCGCATCGCGGTGCCGCAGTCGGACCTCCGGCAGATAGGTGCGGATCGGCGCGTGGAGGTCGAGCAGGCCGCGGTCTCGAAGGGAGAGCACGGTGGCGGCCAGGAAGCTCTTGGACATCGAGGCGATGCGGAAGACCGTGTCCCGCGTCGTCGGGGCCTCATCGGCGCGTGGATGGCCGTGGGTGAGCACTGCGCGGATGCTTCCCCGTTCGGCCACCGCGGAGATGGCGGCCGGAGCGGCATGACGCGCGCGCTCGTCCAGGCCGTGGCGGAGGGCCTCCGCGGCGGACTCGGCGGTGACGAGGAGATCCGCATCCTGCCCGGTCATACGGGGACCCCGGCGCGCACCTCGTCGGCGAAGGCCTCGATGAGCGCGCGGCTGGCCGCGGTGTTGTGGTCGTGCACGCGCTCGGCGGCGGCGATGAGGGCGGGAAGCGAGCGTCCCTCTCCCCGCAGTGCCGCGTCGTCCCAACGGGCGAGGTCGGCCGCGGAGGCCTCGGGATGGAACTGCACCCCGCGCACTCGCGCCCCCAGCCGGAAGGCCTGGTTCTCGACAGCGGCGCTCGTCGCCAGCAGCACCGCCGCGGATGGCAGCCGCGTGATCATGTCCTGATGGTTCTCGATCATCGGAGCCTCATCGCCGAGGGCCGCGAACAGGGCATCCGCACGTCCTGCCGCGGTGGGGCGGATGGGGGTCGCGCCGCGTTCGATGGGTCCGGTCTTCTCGGCGACCTCGCCGCCGGCCACGTGGGCGAGCAGCTGACCGCCCAGGCAGATGCCGAGGGTGGGGAGGTCACGGTCGATGGCCTCCGCGGCGAGCGCCCGCTCGGCCGCGAGCCACGGCGCGCGATCATCGTCGTCCGGCATGAGCCCGCCGCCCAGCATGACGAGTCCGGCGTAGCCGTCCAGGGAGGTGGGCAGCGGCTGCTCGGCTCCCACGACCTCGTCGACGTCGATCGCCTTCTCTCGCAGCCAGGTGCCGAGGCGGCGCGGGCCGGAGCTCGCGGAGTTCACGATCACGAGGACGCGCGGGGTCACAGCGCGCCCTCCCGGATCGTCGTGTCGACCGCCGGCACGAGCGCGGCCGCGGCCGGCTCTCCTGCGCCGCCCGCGAGGAAGGCCTCGTGGTCGGGGTCCGACGCCTCCAGCACGCGGAGGACGTTCTCGTGCGCCGCCGCCCGGAGGTCGTCCTCCGACCAGCCGCGATGCCGAAGCTCGGCGAACAGCGTCGGGTACCCCGAGACGTCGCCGAGACCGTCCGGCATCGCATCGGAGCCGTCGTAGTCGGCGCCGATCCCGACCGCCTGTGCGCCGGCCACGCGACGCACGTGGTCCAGGTGATCGGCGACGTCCGCGACGCCGACGCGCGGCGCCTCTCCCTCTCCCCCGGCTTCCCACCAGTCGCGGCGGGCCTGCGAGACGAACGTGGGGACGAACGGCACCATCACGACGCCGCCCTGCGCGCCGATCGCGGCGAGCACGTCGTCCGGCACGTTGCGGGGGTGGTCGCACAGGGCGAAGGCGCCGGAATGGCTCACCATCACCGGGCGGGTCGTGACCTCCAGGGCCTGCCGCATGGTCGTCGGAGCGACGTGCGAGAGGTCGACGAGCACACCGATGCGGTTCATCTCGCGCACCACCTCGCGTCCGAAGTCCGTCAGACCGCCGTGGCGCGCCTCGTCGGTCGCCGAATCCGCCCAGGCGATCGTCCGCGACCAGGTGAGGGTGAGATACCGCGCGCCGAGACGCGCGAATTGCCGCAGCACGGCCAGCGATCCGCCGAGCTGGTCGCCGCCCTCGATGCCGATGAGCGAGGCGATCCTCCCCTCCGCCATCGCCGCACGCGCGTCGGCCGCCGTCCGAGCGATCGCGAAGCGCTGCGGGTGGGCGTCGACGAGGCGGTGCACGAAGTCGATCTGCTCGAGCGTGGCCACCACCTGCTCCGCCCCCTCCAGCACGGGATCGACCCAGACCGACCAGAACTGGCCGGCGACCCCGCCCGCGGTCAGTCGCGGCAGATCCGTCTGCGTGGCCGCCACCGCCCCGGAGAGCTCCGCGACCCGATAGCCGAGCAGCGTCCTGCTCGCCCAGGCCAGATCGTTGTGGCCGTCGATCACCCGATCGATCGGCAGGTCCGCGTCGACCATCTCAGTCCTCTCGTCCATCCAGCACCGCGTTCATCCGCGCGGTGAGTACCGGGTCCACAGCGCGCGCGACGCCGTCCAGCTCGCGCACGGGCACCGCACCCCGGGTGCTGGAGCAGAGCCAGAGGGCGTCCGCCCGCTCCAGATCGTCCCGCACCATCGGACCGACGCGGGAGGGCACCTCGGCGAGTCCCGCGAAGACGTCGGCCTGGGTCGTCCCGGGGAGCACCCCGTACTCGGGCGGTGGCGTGACCAGCGCCCCGTCGAGCCGCGCGATCAGCGTCGACCGCGGCCCTTCCAGCACGAAGCCGTCGGCGCTGACGAAGACGACGTCGTCCGCACCCCGGATCCGCGCCTCCCGCAGTGCCGCCTGGTTCACCGCGTAGGCGAGGGACTTCGCTCCCTGCAGCAGCCAGGGCGCCGTCTCCATGACGTCGTGCCGGTACCCGCGGTCGAGCACCACTGCGGAGACGCCCCACGCGCGGACGGCCTCCGGATCCTCTCCCGCGAAGCCCAGCACCCACCCCGTCGGGCCGGCCGCGTCGATCTCGTCCCCGCGGGTCATCGCGAACTTGATCGAGGCGATCTCCCCGTCGCGGAGCACTCCGGGGCGGGAGACCTCGGCGGCCGCGCGGCGCACCGCCCGCGCCCACCGCTCGCGGTCTGGCGCGGGCAGCCCCAGGAGCTGCGCCGAACGCTCCAGCCGCGCGAGATGCGCCTCCAGGGCCTGCGGCCTGCCTCCGCGCACGACGGCGGTCTCGAACACGCCGTCGCCGCGGGTGACGCCGAGGTCGGTCGCCCGGATGATCGGCTCCCGTGGATCGACGGCATGGATCCCGTCCTCCGCGGGCTCGGCGGCGAGATCGAGTCGGTACAGCAGCAGTGCGCGCATGGGATTCCGCTCTCGCAGGGTTCGGGGGCCGGTCAGCCCGCGGTCAGGACGGCCTCAGGGGCCTCGGCCGCGGAGGAGTCGAAGACGCGGGACGCGTCATGGGCGATGCGCTCGGCGAGCACCTCGTGCCCGATCCCCGGTCCGGTGGGGACCGTGACGCGACCGGCGACGGCGGTCACCGGAGGCGCGATGATGTCCGACTCGTAGTACTTGTCCGATCCCGACACATCCGACGGCAGCAGGAAACCGGGGAGCGAGGACAACGCGACGTTCGCGGCCCGCCCGACGCCGAACTCGTGCATCCCGCCGCACCACACGGGGATGCCCGCGTCCCGTGCCACGTCGTGCGCGGCGCGGGCGACGGTGAGCCCGCCCATCCGCGACACCTTGATGTTGAGGACCCGCCCCGCTCCCAGCCGGATCATGGTCCGCAGGTCGCCGAGGTCGACGACAGACTCGTCCAGGCACACGTCCGTGTCGAGCCGCGCCTGCAGATCGGCGTGGGCCACGAGATCCCGTGGCGCGAAGGGCTGCTCGATCATGGTCAGCGCCTCGCGATCCAGGCGCGCGAACACCGCGGCCGCCCGCTCGTCATCGGCGTAGGCGCCGTTCGCGTCCACGTGGAGATCCAGATCGGGGTAGGCCCCGCGCACCGCACGCACCGGCTCGACATCCCATCCCGGAGCGATCTTGAGCTTGACGCGGGGGTAGCCGGCGGCGCGCTGCAGCTCCACCTGGGCGAGCAGCTCGTCGATCGACGGCTCGATGCCCAGCGACACCCCCGCGACGACCTCGTCGCGCGTCCCGCCGAGGGCCGCGGCGAGCGCGATCCCCCGCCTCCGGGAGACCAGGTCCCACACCGCTCCGGAGAACCCGGCCTTCGCGAACTCGTGCCCGCGGACCCGCGCCCACGACGCCTCCAGCTCCGCCGGCTCCTCCCCCTCGGCACGCAGCAGCGCGGGCACGAGGTACCGCGTGGCGATCTCCCACGCGGTGACCGTGGTCTCCGCACCGTAGAACGGATCGGACGGCGACGCGATCTCCCCCCACCCTGTCTGGCCGTCGGCATCGGTGACCTCGGCGAGCACGTGCTCGATGCCGGACTTGCGGTGCGAGCTCGTCTCGAAGCTGTGACGCAGCGGCTGACGCAGGGCGAAGAGCCGGACGCGGACGACCCTCACGCGTCCTCCTCCGGGCGGGCCCGCGCGGTCTCGGGGCCGTAGAGACCCAGGCGCGCCACCAGCCGGTCGCGCTCGGCCAGCCGCCGACGCGCTCCCTTCGCGCTCGCCGTGGTGAGCGCGCTCAGCAGATGGCACACGGCCGCGACCGGAGTCGGCGAGTCGGCGTACGACGCCGATCCGGTGCGCACCCGGATGAGCGAGGTCGCGATGGATGCGAGCGGGGCGTCCTCGCTGTCGGTGATGACGACGAGCTGACCGCCCGCCTCATGGAAGAGCCGCCCGAGCCGGACGGTCTCCTCGCGGTAGCGCCGCAGCGAGAACGCGATGAGCACGTCGCTGGCCCGCACGTCCGTGAGCACGGTGAGCGGCTGCAGCGCGTGCCCGTCGACGAGGAACACGTTCGACAGCGTCGCCGAGAGATCCGCGTTGAGGAGCTGCGCGTACGCCGCCGCCTTGCCCTCGCCGGCGACGTACCGTCGCCGGGCGCCGAGCAGCAGCGCGGCGGCCTGCGGGACCTGAGCCGAACGGCTGAGCTCCTCGAAGGTCTGGGCGAGCGTGCGCTGCTCCGTCTCGATGATCCGCGCCTGGATGCTCTCGGCGGAGAGGTTGGTGCGGATGCGCTCGCCGTAGCGGTCTCGCGGAGAGACGAGGTCGCGATCCTCCTGGTCGTGATCGTGGTCGTTCATGCCGTGCCCTCCCCGGGTGTCGCGCGGTAGACCGCCGTGTCGTCGTCGAGGCGGGTGGCCCCGACGAGGACGTCTCCGCGGCGGAACACCGCGGTCATCGTCCGCTCCAGCTCCCGCCGGAGCACTGCGCGAGCCTCGACGTCGAGCTCGCCGGGACGGGTCGGGATCGCGATCCAGGTGCCGCCGTCCGCCGCCACGGCTCGCCCCCAGTCGTCCGACCCGAGCACGGGAGGGACCGGGAGGGACCGGTGGGAAGGCCGTTCGGCGGCGTCCAGGTCCCACGAGACCACCAGGCGGTCGGTGTCGGGGCGGGCGTAGTAGTCCCGCTCGTAGGCGATGCCGACGGCCCCGAGGGAGCTCAGGTTGAAATGGGCGTTGCGCGAGAGCAGCGGATCGAACGTCCACCGCATCGTCCGCTGCCCCCAGCGCACGGCCACGTCACGCTGCGCCCGCTTGAGGGCCTGGCCGACGCCCCGCCCCTGATATGCGGCGTCCACGGCGGCCGCCTGCGAATAGTGGAAGGAGGCACCCGCGGTGTCGCAGCCGGCGAAGCCGTACGCGAACCCGATCAGTTCCCCGTCGTCGGCGAAGGCACCGACCGCGGAACCGCCGTTGCGGGCGAGGGCGGTGAGCAGGTTGGCGTTGAGGGCGTACTCGTTCTCCGTGTAGGCGAAGACGCGGGCGTACAGCGCGGCGGCCTCACGGAACTCGGTGTACCGGGTGAGTTCGCGGCAGCCGTGGGCGACACCGGCGGCCACCGAAGAATGAGGCACGATACGTTTCCTAAGATCGAGGAGTCCTGCTGCTGAGAGCGATGCTATCGGCGGGTTGCGGGGCGATCAAGGGGCAAGATACGGTTCGTAACCGTGACGACTCTCTCGGCAGTGCGCGACGGGGACCATCCTTCCGACGACATCATCGCACTCGTGCGCGAACTCGTGCTGATCGAGACGCCGAGCCGCGACACGGAGGCGAGCGCCCGCATCGCCGACCTGCTGTCCGCCTGGTTCGCCGGCGTCGGCGGCAGCGTCCAGCGGATCCCGCACGAGCTCGGGACGGATCTCGTCATCGACGTCCCCGGCACCGGAGACCCGGTCCTCCTCATCGGCCACACCGATACCGTGTGGCCGGTCGGCACCCTGGCGGACGACCTGCCGTGGGCCGAGGACGGCGATGTCGTGCGCGGCCCCGGCGCGTACGACATGAAGGCCGGCATCGTCGTGATGCTGGAGACCCTGCGACGCCTGCAGCCCCTGCCGCTCGCGCAGCGGCGCGCCGTGCGGATCGTGCTCGTCGCGGACGAGGAGATCGGCTCCCCCGTCTCGGGCACCCTGATCGCGGAACGGGCCAGGGGCGCGGCCTGCGCCATCGGATTCGAGTCCCCGCATCCCGACGGCGCCCTCAAGGTCGGCCGCCGCGGCAGCGCCCGGGTGCGCATCGCCGTCACCGGACGCGCAGCCCACGCCGCGCTCGACCCCGAGCACGGCGTCTCCGCGATCGACGAACTCGTGGACCAGCTCCTCCGGGTCCGCGCGATCGTGGCCGACCCCGCCCTGCCGAGCCCGGTGCTCTGCAACGTCGGCGTCATCGACGGCGGCGCGAGGACCAACGTGGTGCCGGCGCACGCGGCCGCCGAGATCGGCCTCCGCTTCCAAGACCCGGACAGCGAGCAGCGCGTCCTCAGCGCCCTCCAGGAGCTGGCACCGGTGCGCCCCGGCGCCCGCCTCGAGGTCGCCGTGCTGAGCGCCCGGCCTGCCTGGCAGGCCTCGGCGGAGGACACCGACCTCCTCGCCCGGATCGCCGCGGCTGGTGCCGCGCTCGGCCAGCAGGTCGACGGCCGCCCCGCAGCCGGAGCCGGTGACACGAACCTCCTCGGCGGACGCGGGGTGCCGACCGTCGACGGCTTCGGTCCCCGAGGCGGCGGCGCGCATGCGGTGGACGAGCATTTCCTGCGCTCCTCTCTGCACGAGCGCATCGCGCTCCTGCGTGCCGTGCTCACCGTCACGGCGGAGTGACGATACGATTCCGGTTCCCGTGCCCGACCCGAACGGCCCGAGATACGTTCCGGATGTCTGCGACGTGTGATCGACGCCTCCGCGATCGGTTCCGACGTGCGCATCCTGGCATCCGCGTGTTTCCGCCGTGTTACACCACCTCGACAGCCGGCGATCTTTCCCGAGGGCGGCAGATTTCTTCCGCGATACGCATCGAATGTCTTGACCGCGGGGCCGTCTTCCGCTTGCATGGTCAGCACCGACCCGGCTTCACTGTGGATCCGGGCGGCGCCCGAAGGGACCTTCCATGCGTCTTGCCCCCCGCTCCAGAACCGTGCGAAGTCTGACCGCCGCCGCGATCGCCTCCGCGCTCCTCCTCGCCGCTCCGGTCGGTGCCGCTCAGGCGCAGTCCGTCAGCGCCGCCACCGAATCCCCGGCATCCGACACGACGCTGCGGATCGCCACCTCCGGGTTCGTGGACACGTTCAACCCGTTCATCTCGATCTACCTGACGCCGACGAACATCATCCGGTACGTCTACGAGTCGCTCGTGCAGAACGACGCCGAGGACGGCTCCCCCACGAAGGGTCTCGCCGACAGCTGGGAGGCGACCGACGGCGGCCAGACGTGGACCTTCACCCTCCAGGACGACCTGGTCTGGTCGGACGGCGAGCCCATCACCTCCGCCGATGTGAAGTACACGTACGACCAGATGATGACGGTGCCCGCGCTCGGCACCGCCAACGGCAACCTCGTCTCCAACTTCGACACCGTCGAGACCCCCGACGACAAGACCGTCGTGATCACCCTGAAGACCCCGCAGGCCCCGAACCCCGGCTCGGAGATCCCGATCGTCCCGAAGCACATCTGGGAGGAGGTCGACGATCCGACGACCTTCACCAACGACGCCGACGTGGTCGGCTCCGGCCCGTTCGTCCTCGACAGCTACTCGGCCAACCAGTCCATCGTGCTGAAGGCGAACGAGAGCTTCTGGCGGGGCGCCCCCAAGATCGACGCGATCCAGTACGTCTACTACACGAACTCGGACGCCCAGGTGCAGGCTCTCAAGGCGGGCGACGTCGACCTCGTCACCGGCCTCACCCCGACGCAGTTCTCGGCGCTCGAGGGCGTCGACGGCATCACCACGCACTCCGGTGAGGGCCGCCGCTACCACTCGATCAGCATCAACGTCGGCCAGCAGACGCGCGACAACGTGCCCTACGGCACCGGCAACGCCGCGCTGAAGGAGCTCGAGGTGCGCCAGGCCATCCGTCTCGGCACCGACACGGCGACCCTCCTCGACAAGGTCCTGGACGGCGAGGGCACGCTCGCGACGAGCTTCATCCCGGCGTCCTTCCCGAAGTGGCACCTCTCGGATGACGACGACGTGATCGTGGGCTTCGACCCCGAGGCCGCGCAGGCGAAGCTGGACGACGCGGGCTGGGTCCCCGGTGCCGACGGCATCCGCGAGAAGGACGGCCAGCGCCTGAGCCTGCGCCTGCTGACGGACGCGGACGACGCGAACGAGCAGTCCATCTCCGACTTCTTCGTCCCCTGGATGAAGGAGATCGGCATCGAGATCACGGTCGAGTCCACCGACTCCGACACGATCAGCGCGAAGGCCACCTCCGGCGACTACGACCTGTACTTCAGCGGCTGGTCGGTCAACCCCGACCCGGACTACCAGCTGGGCATCAACACCTGCATGAACCTGCCGACCGCGACCGACGGCACCGGCGGCACCACGCAGGACGGGTACTGCAACCCGGAGTTCGACGAGATGTACGCCGCGCAGCGCTCCGAGATCGACGCCGACAAGCGCCAGGAGATCGTGCACGACATGCTCGCGCTGAACTACACCGACACCGCGCAGGTCGCCACCTGGTACGCGAACTCGCTGGAGGCCTACCGCTCCGACCGCTTCACCGGCTTCACCCTGCAGCCGAAGGACGGGGGCATCATCGCCAACCAGGCCGGCTACTGGGGCTACCTCACCGTCGAGCCCGTCGAGGGCGCGACCGCCGGCGGCACCGGCACGAACACCGGGCTCCTCATCGGAGGCGTCGTCGTGGGGGTGGTCCTCATCGGAGGGCTCATCTTCTTCCTGATCCGTCGCCGCAACATCGCCGACGTCGAATGAGTCCGGCGAGACGCCGCGGGTGGCAGGCCTCCGCCCCCGCGGCGTCTCCCGGTCCGCTGTAAGGAGACCCCCATGTCCAACGCGGTTCCCCCGTCCACCTCCGCCATCGCGACGAGCGCCGCGGCCGAGGAGCAGCCGAAGGGCGTCGGCGCCCTCCGCTACTTCCTGGTCAAGCTCGGCGGCGCGGCCATCAGCCTGGCGATGGTGATCCTCCTCGGATTCTTCGCCTTCAAGATCCTGCCGGGCGATCCGGTCGCCTCGATCGCCCGCGAGCGCGGGATGAGCGCCGAGCAGGCCGACCAGCTGCGCGAGCAGCTGGGTCTGAACAAGCCCCTGTGGCAGCAGTTCATCGACTACCTCGGCAACGTCTTCACCCTGAACTTCGGCACGAGCTACGTCTACCGCACGTCGGTGTCCGACCTCATCGGCCAGTACTTCTGGAACACGATCCTCCTCACCGGCACGGCGGCGATCATCGCGATCGCCCTCGGCCTCTGGCTCGGACAGAAGGCGGCCTGGAAGCACGGCTCCACCTTCGACCGCATCGTCTCCGGCACGTCGCTCGTGTTCTGGTCGGTGCCGACCTTCTGGCTGGCCCTGCTGCTCCTGATGGTCTTCGGAGGCACGCTGCACTGGTTCCCGACCGGAGGCATGGTCTCCCCCAACCCGCCCACCGATCCGGTCGGCGCGGTCCTGGACGTGATCTCGCACATGGTGCTCCCGGTGATCACGATGGTCGCGGTCGTGTACGCGCAGTACCTCATGGTGATGCGCAGCTCGCTCCTCGAGGAGATGGGCGCCGACTACCTCACCACCGCGCGGGCCAAGGGCCTCCGGGAGGACCTCGTCCGGCGCCGACACGCCGTCCCCAACGCCCTGCTGCCGACCGTCACCCTCGTCTTCATGCACATCGGCGGCCTCATCGCAGGGGCCGTCACGGTGGAGACCGTGTTCTCCTGGCCCGGGCTCGGGAAGCTCACCTTCGAGGCCATCTCCGGCCCCGACCTCCCGCTCCTGCAGGGCACGTTCGTGGTGTTCTCCACGATCATCATCGCGATGAACCTCATCGCGGACCTCATCTACCGGCAGCTCGACCCGAGGGTGAGGCGCGCATGACCACGGCATCCCCGACCATCCGTTCGCCCCGTGCCCTGGCGTGGCACCGCCGCGGCACCGCCTTCGTCGACTTCTGCCGGCAGTTCGCCCAGCACCGGGCGGGCATGGTGGGCCTCGTCTTCCTCGTGATCGTGGCCCTCATCGCGATCTTCGCCCCCGTGATCGCCCCCGCCAGCATGCTCGACGTCACGAAGCTCGTCGACGTGCAGCGCTTCGCCCCGCCGTCCTGGGAGCATCCCCTCGGCACCGACCATCAGGGTCGCGAGATCTGGGTCCGCATGGTGTGGGGCGCCCGGGTGTCCCTGCTCGTCGGCCTCGCCGCCACCGCGATGTCGATGATCATCGGCACGCTCGTCGGCCTCTCGGCGGGCCACTTCACCGGCTTCTTCGGCGGGCTGATGATGCGCATCATCGACTTCTTCCTCGTGCTGCCGTCGCTGATCCTCGCGATCGTGCTGTCGTCGGTGCTGAGCCGCGGCGTCTGGACGATCATCATCGCGATCGGCCTGACCTCCTGGGCCGGCACCGCCCGCGTCGTCCGCGCGCAGACCCTGTCGGTGGAGTCGCGCGACTACATCGAACGCTCGCGGGCCCTCGGCGCCGGGCACTGGCACATCATCATGAAGCACCTCCTCCCCGGGGTGCTGCCGCTCGTGCTCGCCAACACGACCCTCACGGTCGGCTCGGCGATCATCTCCGAATCCACCCTGGCGTTCCTCGGCCTCGGCGACACCACGCTGCAGTCGTGGGGCTCGATCCTGAAGAACGCGATGGACGTCTCCGCCGCGACCAGCGGCTACTGGTGGTACGTGCTCGTGCCCGGCATCGCCATCGTCCTCGTCGTGCTGTCGTTCACCCTGATGGGCCGCGCCGTCGAGAACATCACCAACCCGACGCTGAGGAGCCGCTGAGATGCCCGACCTGATCTTCGACGACGTCTCCATCACGTACCGCACCTCGGGGCGGTCGGGGCGGGACGAGGTGGCGGCCGTGCGCAACGTCTCGCTCACCCTCCCCGCCGGGCAGACGCTCGGCATCGCCGGCGAATCCGGCTCCGGCAAGTCCACCCTCGCCATGAGCGTGCTCCGGCTCCTGCCGCGCAACGCCCGGCTCAGCGGCCGCGTGCTGCTCGGCGACCAGGACGTCGCCACGTTGTCCTTCGGGCAGCTGCGCGCCGTGCGCTGGGCGCAGACGTCCATCGTGTTCCAGGGCGCGATGCACTCGCTCAACCCGGTCCGCACGGTGGGCTGGCAGCTCCTGGAGGCGCTGGAGCTGCACGCCTCCGACCGGTGGAAGGGCGAGAAGGCGCGCAAGGAACGGGTGCGGGAGCTGCTCGACATCGTCGACCTGCCGCAGCAGAAGAGCGAGTCGTATCCCCACGAGCTCTCCGGCGGCCAGAAGCAGCGCGTCATGATCGCGATGGCCCTCGCGTGCGATCCCGAGGTCATCATCGCGGACGAGCCGACCACCGCACTCGACGTGATCGTGCAGAAGCAGATCCTCGACATGATCTCCCGTCTCGTGGCGGAGCGCGGCATCTCGATGCTCATGATCAGCCACGACCTCTCGGTGCTCGCCACGGCGTGCGACCGGATCGCCATCATGCGCGACGGGGAGCTGGTCGAGGTCGGCGAGAGCTACGCGGTCTGCACGACCCCGCAGGAGGCGTACACGCGACAGCTCGCCGACGCCTTCCCCACGATCGGCGACCCCGCCTCGCGGATGGCCCCGGTGACGCGACATGGCCGCGATGCGGACGACGTGCCGGAGATCACGCACGGCGACGAGGTGCTGCTGGAGGCGCGCGGAGTCAACGTCACCTACCGCTCCGGCGGGCGCCCCGTGCATGCGGTCCGCGACGTCGACCTCTCGGTGCGCAAGGGCGAGATCGTCGCGCTCGTCGGCCAGTCCGGCTCCGGCAAGTCGACCCTCGCCCGCGCGCTCATGGGCTTGCAGCCCGCCGACCCCGGGTCGCAGATCCTCTTCGACGGCGCACCGATCCCGTCGAAAGGACGCGACCTCGCGCGGTTCCGCTCGCAGGTGCAGCTCGTGCTCCAGGACCCGTGGGCCGCTTTGAACCCGAAGCACAGCGTGTACGAGTCCGTCGCCGAGGGGCTGCGCGTGCAGCGCTTCCCCGGCGACGAGCGCGAACGCGTGGCACAGAGCCTCGCCGACGCGGAGCTCACCCCGCCGGAGCGCTACTTCGGCGCCATCCCGCAGGAGCTCAGCGGCGGGCAGCGGCAGCGCGTCGTCATCGCCGGCGCGCTCGCCGTGCAGCCGCAGATGCTCATCGCCGACGAACCCGTCGCCTCGCTCGACGCGTCCGTGCGCGGAGAGATCCTCGGGCTCCTGCTGGAGCTGCGGCGCCGCCTCGGCCTCTCCGCCCTCGTCATCACGCACGACCTCGGCCTGGCCTGGAACATCGCCCACACGGTCGCGGTGATGTACCACGGACAGATCGTCGAGCACGGACCCACCGAAGAGGTGCTGCTGAACCCGCAGCACGAGTACACCCGGCACCTGCTGTCCGCGGCGCCGCGCATCGAGGAGAAGACGGCATGAGCGTCCTGACGGAGGCGGCGGTGTCGCCGTATCTCGACACGGCTCCCCTGCAACCCGGTGACACGGTGGCGATCGTCTCGCCGTCCGGTCCCGGCAACGAGGAGAACACCCAGCGCGCCGTCGGCTACTACGAGTCCTGGGGTCTGAAGGTCCGCGTGGGCGCGCACGTCCTCACGCCGCACCCCCGCGCGTCGTACCTCGCGGGGCCGGACGACCTCCGCCGCGCCGACCTCGTCGACGCCTGGCTCGATCCGGAGGTGGACGCCGTCGTCACGGCACGCGGCGGCTACGGCGCGCTGCGCCTCCTCGACGGCATCGACTGGGCCGACATGCGCCGCGGGGCGCTGCGCAAGGACGGGCGGCCGAAGCTCCTCACGGGCTCGTCCGACGTGACCGCCCTGCACGAGACGTGGCGCGCGCACCTCGACGTCGCGACGCTCTTCTGCCCGATGGCGGGGAACAACGTCTTCCGCGATTCCGAGCAGGTGCGCGACGACGTGCAGCGCTGGCTCTTCGAACCCTGGCGCGGGCGGGAGCTCATCGGCCCCAAGACCGAGATCATGACGCCGGGCCGCGCCGAGGGGCGCTTCACGGGCGGCAACCTCAGCCTGCTGGCGGCCGGACTCGGCGCCCCGGAGGCGCACGTCCCCTCCCCCGGCATCCTGTTCCTGGAGGACATCACCGAGGAGCCCTACCGCCTCGACAGCTTCGTCACGCAGCTCCGGCGCGCGGGCCGACTCGCCCAGGCGACGGGCATCGTGCTCGGCTCCTGGCACGAGTGCGGCGACCTCGACCTCGTCCACGCGCTCATGCGGGACGAGTTCCAGGACGCCGGGGTCCCCGTGCTGTGGGAGCAGGGCTTCGGCCACGACCCGCACGCCCTGACCATCCCGCTCGGTGTCGACGGAGTGCTGGACGCGACCGGCGACGAGCCCCGCCTCACGGTGGGACGGCCATGATCGCCCTTCCGCCCCTCGATCCCCGTGTCACCTGGTCGATCCGGCTCGTCGATGCCGACAGCGGCGAGACCCTGGCGGAGCACGAACCGCACACGCAGTGCGAGACCGCGAGCATCGGCAAGATCTTCCTGCTCCTCGAGGTCGCTCGACGGCTGGAGGACGGCACGCTCGCCGAGGACGACCGGATCGAGATCCCGGACGAGCACCGCGTCGAGGACTCCGGGCTCCTGTACCGCATGCACGATCAGCGCATCACGGTCCACGATGCGGCGCTCCTCGTCGGGGCGGTGAGCGACAACCTCGCCACGAACGCCCTGATCCACCTCTGCGGTCTGGAGGAGGTCCGGGCCGTCGCCCCGGCACTCGGATACCGCGATACCGCGCTGCACGATTACATCCGCAACGAGCGCACCCCCGACCTGCCCTGGACCCCGTCGTTCGGCACGGCGGCCGAGCTGTCCGACGTGATGCGCCGGCTCGGTGCCGGCGAGGCGTTCTCCCCCGCGGTGAGCGCCCGGGTGCTGGACTGGCTCGCCGCCGACACCGACACGTCGATGACCGCCGACGCCTTCCTCCTCGACCCCCTCGCCCACGTCGAGGCCGAGTATCAGGGCATGGTGCTGCGCCACAAGACCGGCAGCGTCAGCTTCGCCCGCGTCGACGTCGGACTGCTGCGGGGCCCGAAGGCCGCAGTCGCGTATGCGGTGGCGGCGAACTGGAAGGACTCCGCGGCCGACCTCCGCGCGCCCGTGCTCGACGGCATGCGCGCGGTCGGTGAGCTCATCCGCGCGCACGTCACCGGACGCGCACGCGACGAGGAGGACGCATGAGCGCGATCGACGTGGAGCTCCCCGACGAGAACGGCACGGTGTGGTCGGTCCTCGTCCAGGACATCGACTCCGGCGAGGTGCTGCTGCGCCATGACCCGGAGACGGTGCAGGACACGGCGAGCGTCGGCAAGATCTTCCTCCTGCACCGCCTCCTCGCCGAGGTGGACGCCGGCACACGTACTCTCGAAGAGCGCGTGACCCGACGGCCGGTCGAGGCCATCGAGGACTCCGGGCTCTGGTACCTGCTGCAGGCGTCCGAACTGTCGCTGTACGACGTGGCCGCGCTCATCGGTGCGGTGAGCGACAACGCCGCGACCAACACGCTGGGCCGCGTCATCGGCATCCCGACCGTGCAGGAGCACACCCGCGCGCTCGGCTACACTGCCTCGGCCCTCGACGACATCGTGCGGTGGCCGATCCCGCCCGGGGCCCCGAAGACGCTGTCGCACGCGAACGCCGCGGAGCTCGTGCTCTTCATGTCGCGGCTGGCCGACGGCACCGATCTCTCCCCCGCCTCGGCCGACACGCTGCGCCGCTGGCTGGGCGCGGGCATGGACCTGTCGATGGTCGCGTCGGCGTTCGACCTCGACCCGCTCGCGCACTGGGGCTTCGATCGCGGCGTCTGGCTGCTGAACAAGACCGGCACGATCTCCCGCGTCCGCGCCGACACCGGGATCGTCATGTCCTCCACCCGCCGGATCGCCTACGCAGTGCTGGCGAACTGGGACCGGGGCGCCGACGGGCGCGGCCCGGTGCTGGCCGCCATGCGCCGCATCGGCGAGGGCATTCACGCCGCGCTCGCCGACTGACCACCGTTCACAACTCAGGAGTTCCGGCCGATGGCGGCGCGGCGCGCCGCGCCTGCGGCGCCCACCGCCCACCTTCTCCTGAGTTGTGAACGCGAGTCAGACGACCCCGGCTCGCGTCAGGCGCTCCCGCACCTGGTCGATCGGCACCGCATGCGCGGACCGCCCGTCGGGGCCCACGGTCGTCTCCGCCGCGAGTACGGAGTTGATCAGCGCCTCCTCGACCGCGTCCATCGTCGCGGCGAAGAGCGGCGAGAGCTCTTCGTCCGCCGCCGGACCGCCGTCCGCCTGGTCGTGCACCGAGAACGCGATGGCGTAGTCGCCGCTGCCCTGCGCATAGTCGGCGCCGACACCGCGCATCGCGAACACGGCGCGGTTGGCCACACGGCCGAGCTGCCGTCCGTCGACGGGGGCGTCCGTCGCGACGACGATCATGCAGGAATTGCCCACGGGCTGTGCCGGAGCCTCGGCGAGCAGCTCCTCCGCGGGCAGCGGGACGCCGGCGATCCGCAGCGTGCCGCTGAAGTTCGTCTGCACGAGGACGCCGACCGTGGCCGGCTGCCCCGCGACCTCGACCAGGCGCGAGGCCGTTCCGATGCCGCCCTTGTACCCGAGGGCGACGGTCCCGGCACCGGCGCCCACGCCTCCCTCCGCGACCGCTCCCTGAGCCGCCGCAGCCAGGGCCGCCGTCACCTGCTCCTCCCCCACGGCGCGTCGACGGATGTCGGAGAGGAAGCCGTCGTTCGTCTCTCCCACCACCGGATTCAGCGTCGTCGTCCGCGCGTGCATCGGCGTCGCCAACAGATGCCCGAGGAGCGCGTCGGCGACGCGGAACACGGACAGCGTCGAGGTCAGCAGGATCGGCGTCTCCAGCGCCCCGAGCTCGCGGAGCTGCGTGGCGCCGACGAGCTTGCCGTAGCCGTTGCCCACGGAGAGGTTCGCGGGAAGGCTGCGGCGCTCGGCGGTGAGGGCGTCGGGGACGATCGCCGTCACGCCCGTGTGCAGACCGTCGCCGTGCAGCGTGGCGTGTCCCACCCGCACACCGGGGACGTCGGTGATCGCGTTCTCCGCGCCGCGCGGGAAGGCTCCGGGCGGCACGCCGAGGTCGGCGAGACGGGGACGGGAGGACGAGGACGACGGCGGTCTCATGCTCCGATCCTTCCAGCGTCGGAGGGGCCGGCCGCAGCGCCGCGCCGGGCGCTCCCCCGGGTCGAGCGCCCCGGCCGTGCGCTCGGTAGACTGGGCGGCACCACCCACACTCAGGCACGCTCACACAGTGCCGCATACATCGCTCGAGGAGACCTCCATGTCCGCCATTCCCGACAAGCCCGCACTCGAAGGTCTCGAAGCGAAGTGGGACGCCGCCTGGGCGGAGCAGGGCACGTACCTGTTCGACCGTCTGCGCGCCGCCGAGCTCGGTCGTGAGGGCGTCTACTCGATCGACACCCCGCCGCCCACCGCCTCGGGCAGCCTCCACATCGGTCACGTGTTCTCCTACACGCACACCGACGTCAAGGCCCGGTACGAGCGCATGCGCGGCAAGACCGTGTTCTACCCGATGGGCTGGGACGACAACGGTCTGCCCACCGAGCGCCGCGTGCAGAACTACTACGGCGTCCGCTGCGACCCGTCGCTCCCCTACGACGCCGACTTCACCCCGCCTTTCGAGGGCGGCGACAACAAGTCGAGCCGGGCTGCCGACCAGCAGCCCATCAGCCGCCGCAACTTCATCGAGCTGTGCGAGCGCCTCACGATCGAGGACGAGAAGCAGTTCGAGGCGCTGTTCCGTCAGCTCGGGCTGAGCGTGGACTGGACGCAGACCTACCGCACCATCTCCGACGACACGATCCGGCAGAGCCAGCTCGCCTTCCTCCGCAACATCGAGCGCGGCGAGGCGTACCAGGCCCTCGCGCCGACGCTGTGGGACATCGACTTCCGCTCCGCGATCGCGCAGGCCGAGCTCGAGGACCGCGACCAGCAGGCCGCGTACCACACAATCGAATTCCCCTTCGCGGACGGCTCCGGCTCGATCGCGATCGACACCACGCGCCCGGAGCTCCTCCCCGCGTGCATCGCGATCGTGACCCACCCCGAGGGGCCGCACAAGCACCTCATCGGCACCACGGTGCGCACGCCCTATTTCGGCGCCGAGATCGAGATCCACGGCCACCACCTCGCCCAGCCCGACAAGGGCACCGGCGCCGCGATGGTCTGCACCTTCGGCGACGTGACCGACATCATCTGGTGGCGCGAGCTGCGCACCACCGCCGGCGAGTCCCTGCCGAACATGACGACGATCGGCCTCGACGGCCGCTTCCTGCCCGAGGCCCCGTCGATCGTGGCCGACGCCGACGCGCGCGCCTGGTACGCGGAGAACGTGGCAGGCAAGACCGTCTTCAGCGCCCGCAAGGCGATCGTGGAGAAGCTGCAGGAGACCGGCGACATGACCGCCGTCGGCAAGCCCTTCCAGCACGCCGTGAAGTTCTTCGAGAAGGGCGACCGCCCGCTCGAGATCGTCTCGACCCGGCAGTGGTACATCCGCAACGGCGCCCGCGACGGCGAGCTGCGCGATCAGCTCCTCGCGCACGGTACCGAGCTGGCGTGGCATCCCGACTTCATGCGGGTCCGCTATGAGAACTGGGTCGGCGGCCTCACCGGCGACTGGCTCGTGTCCCGGCAGCGATTCTTCGGCGTGCCTATCCCGCTCTGGTACGCGCTGGACGAGAACGGGGAGCGCGACTACGACCGGGTGCTCACCCCGGATGCGGCCGCGCTGCCCATCGACCCGACCACGGATGTCCCGGCCGGCTACACCGAGGACCAGCGCGGGGTGCCGGGCGGGTTCGACGCCGAGGCCGACATCCTCGACACATGGGCGACGTCGTCGCTGACCCCGCAGCTCGCGGGCGGCTGGCAGCGCGACGAGGAGCTGTGGCAGCTCACCGCTCCGTTCGACCTGCGCCCGCAGGGACAGGACATCATCCGCACCTGGCTCTTCTCGACCATGCTGCGTTCCACGCTCGAAGACGGCCGCGCCCCGTGGAAGAACGCCGCCATCTCCGGCTTCATCGTCGACCCCGACCGCAAGAAGATGTCGAAGTCGAAGGGCAACGTGGTCACCCCGGCCGACGTGCTCGACGCCCACGGCTCGGACGCGGTGCGGTACTGGGCGGCGTCGAGCCGCCTCGGCATGGACGCGGCCTTCGACCCGCAGAACCCGACGCAGGTGAAGATCGGCCGGCGTCTGGCGATCAAGGTGCTCAACGCCGCCAAGTTCGTGCTGTCGTTCCCGGTGCCCGCGGGCGCTCAGGTGACGCACGCGCTCGACGCGTCGATGCTCACGGCGCTCGACGGCGTGGTGGCCGAGGCCACCGCGGCCTTCGACCGGTATGACGCGGCCCGGGCGCTGGAGCTGACCGAGGCGTTCTTCTGGACGTTCTGCGATGACTACCTGGAGCTCGTGAAGGAGCGCGCCTACAACCAGAACGACGTGGGTCAGGCTTCGGCCGCCCTCGCGCTGCGTCTGGCCCTGTCCACGCTGCTCCGCCTGCTCGCGCCGGTGCTCTCCTTCGCCACGGAGGAGGCCTGGTCGTGGTTCGAGGAGGGCTCCGTGCACACCGCTGCCTGGCCCGAGAAGCTCGGCATCGAGGGCGACCCGGCCGTGCTGGCCGCCGCGAGCGAGGCGCTCATCGGCATCCGGCGCGCGAAGACCGAGGCGAAGGCATCGCAGAAGACCCCGGTCTCCCGTGCCGCCATCGCCGCTCCCGCCGCGAAGGTCGAGGCCCTGCGCGCCGCCGCGGACGACCTCCGCGCGGTCGGCCGCATCGCCGAGCTCGAGATCACCGAGGCAGAGGAGTTCGCGGTCACCGCGATCGAGCTCGCCCCGGTCGAGGCCTCCTGATGCAGCTCGGCACGCGCTGGGCGACGGGTGCTCAGCCGCCCGCGTCGGTCCCCGAGGCGCTGCGTCCCGCGATCGCCGAGGTCGAGTCCCGGGGCCTTACCGGCCACTGGACCCTCACCTGGCTGGAGGGCCGCGCGATCGCCGAGCTCGATGCCGGCTGGGAGGTCCTCCAGACCCCCTCCGGCGAGGTCATCGCCCGCCCCTTCTGATCGCGAGACCCCGCTTCATCGTCGAGACCCCCTCCTTCCCGCGAAGAGAAGAGGGGGTCTCGATGCGTACCCGGGGTCTCGGGTCAGCGACGCGGGGCACCGAGCTGCGCGAGGAGATGATCTACGGCGTGCGGGTCGTGACGGCGGGCCTGCTGTTCGCGGAGGAGATCGAGGGCGAGGGTCCGCCGCTGTGCGCGACGCTCGATCCGGTGTTCGACCGCGGCGGTGACCCGGTCTGCGAGGCGCAGCAGTCCACGCTCCGTCCGTGTGGGACTGACAAGGTGCAGGGTCGCGGCGGTCATGATGCCTCCGTCGTCTCGCCCGCATCGGCGGTGCTCGCCCGCGGCGATGTCGGCAGATCGAACAGCTCGGCCCGCACGGAGACCCGCCGGACATCGGGCCCGGTCTGACCTCGATAGCGTTCGATGGCCTGTTCGATGAGGTCCTCCATCTCCTGCCGCAGCGCCATGGCCTGCGCCGGCGTGACGTCGAGGTGTGTCGTGACGGTGATGCCCACGTCCCGCCACCCCTCGGGGACCTCGGACTCCGGGCGGTTGAGGTACTGCATCAGCGTCTCGTGCCGGAGCCGGAAGAACTCCGACGTCACGATCTGCGCCGCGGCACGGTTGGCCGGCGACATCTGCTCGTCCGGGCCCGGCAGGTCGATGCGTCCCTTCGGACGCTCCCACCATCGCTCCCGTGCCGTGCCCCGGCCTTCCACCTCGCGGATGAGGTCGTGGGCCGCGAGAGCGCGGAGGTGATAGCTGGTGGATCCCGAGGTCTCCCCCACGAGGGCCGCGAGAGAGCTGGCCGTCTGAGGACCACGAGAGGCGAGCAGATCGAAGATCTTGACCCGCAGCGGATGCGCGAGCGCTTTGAGCGCCCTCGCATCCAGCGTCCGTACCTGCGTCTCGTTCGTCATGAATGCAAAGATACACTTGCAAACAACTCTTTGCAAGCATTTCTTTGCATCTGGTCAGCTCACCGTATCCCGCGCCGCGACAAAGGCCGCCACACAGCGCTCCACCTGGTCGGGGGTGTGCGCGGCGGAGAGCTGCACCCGGATACGCGCCTTGCCCCGCGGCACGACCGGGAAGCTGAACGCCGTCACGTAGACACCCTGATCCTGCATCGCCGCGGCGATCCGGGCGGTGAGGGCGGCATCGCCGAACATGACCGGCACGATCGGGTGCTCGCCCGGAAGCAGGTCGAACCCTTCCTCCGCCATCCGGGCACGGAACAGGGCCGCGTTGTCCCGCAGCCGCGCCCGAAGGTCGGCCGATCCCTCGACCAGGTCGAGCGCGGTCAGCGTTCCGGCCACGATGGCCGGAGCGAGGGTGTTCGAGAACAGGTACGGACGGGAGCGCTGACGCAGCAGCGCGACGATCTCGGCGTGCGAGGCGACGTACCCGCCGGAGGCGCCGCCCAGCGCCTTGCCGAACGTGCCGGTGTAGATGTCCACGCGATCCGCGACGCCGCACAGCTCCGGCGTTCCGCGTCCGTTGTCGCCGACGAAGCCGACCGCGTGCGAGTCGTCCACGAAGACGAGGGCGTCGTAGCGCTCCGCAAGGTCGCAGATCTCGGCCAACGGGGCGATGTAGCCGTCCATCGAGAAGACGCCGTCGGTCGCGATCACGCGGAAGCGGGCATCGGCGGCCGCCCGCAGCTGCTCCTCCAGGTCCGCCATGTCGCGATTGCGGTAGCGGAGCCGGCGTGCCTTCGACAGCCGGATCCCGTCGATGATGGACGCGTGGTTCAACTCGTCCGAGATGATCGCGTCCTCGGCGGAGAACAGCGTCTCGAAGATACCGCCGTTCGCGTCGAAGCAGGAGGAGTAGAGGATCGCGTCATCGGTGCCGAGGAAGTCCGCGAGCCGACGCTCGAGTTCGAGGTGCTGCTCCTGCGTACCGCAGATGAAGCGGACGCTCGCGAGCCCATACCCCCACTCGTCGAGCGCCGTGCGCGCCGCAGCGAGGATCCGGGGGTCGTCGGCCAGCCCCAGGTAGTTGTTGGCGCAGAAGTTGAGCACCTCGACGCCATCGGCCGTGATCTCCGCCCGCTGCGGGCCGCGGATGCCGCGCTCGTGCTTGGTGAGCCCCGCCTCCTCGATCCCCGCCAGCTCCTGCGCCACATGGTCTTTGAAGGTCGCGTACATCACAGCTCCGTCCAGTCGAGGATGATCTTGCCCGTGCCGGCGGACTCCGCCGCCGCGAATCCGCGCTCCCAGTCGCGCGCCGGTACGACCTCGGCGATCACCCGGGCGATCGCTTCGCGCAACGTCGCACTCGTCTGCAGCATCGCCCCCATGGCGTTCCAGGTCTCGAACATCTCCCGGCCGTAGATCCCGGTGATCGTGAGCATGTGCGTGACGAGCTTGCCCCAGTCGATGTCGAACCCGGTCGACGGCAGCCCGAGCATGGCGATGCGTCCGCCGTGGTTCATGTTGTCGATCATCGCCGGGAGCGCCGATGCCGCGCCGGACATCTCGAAGCCGATGTCGAACCCCTCGCGCATCCCGAGCGCCCGCTGCGCGTCGCGGATCTCCTGGCGGGAGACGTCGACGACCTCGTCGGCTCCCATCCCTCGTGCCATCTCCAGCCGCGGCGCGCTCACGTCGGTCCCGACGATGAAGCGGGCGCCCGCATGCCGGGCGACGGCGATCGCCATCAGGCCGATCGGCCCGCACCCGGTGACGAGCACGTCCTCGCCGACGAGGGGGAAGCGGAGGGCGGTGTGCACGGCGTTGCCGAGCGGGTCGAAGATCGCGCCGAGCTCCGGGGCGACCTCGGAATGGTGGACCCACACGTTCGTCGCCGGAAGCGAGAGGTACTCGGCGAAGGCGCCGTCGCGCTGCAGCCCGAGTCCGATCGTGCGGATGCACATCTGCCGGCGTCCGGCACGGCAGTTCCGGCATGTGCCGCAGACGATGTGCCCCTCGCCGGACACCCGGTCGCCGACGGCGATGTCGTGGACGAGCGGCCCGACCTCGACGACTTCCCCGTAGAACTCGTGTCCCGGGATGAGGGGCGCGGCGATCGCGGAGGCCGCCCAGTCGTCCCAGCGACGGATGTGCAGATCGGTACCGCAGATGCCGGTGCGGAGGACACGGATGACGACCTCTCCGGGACCCGCGACGGGGTCGGGACGCTCCACGAGCGCGAGGCCCGCGCCGGGTTCCTCCTTGAACAGAGCTCTCATACTCTGATCTCATCGCATCCGTTGCTGTAGAACAATCGTCATCTTCTGCATTGTCTCTATAGCGCCGTCTAAACTATAGGAGTGGAACTCCATCAGCTCCAGATCCTCCGCGAGCTTGGAGCCTTGGGCAGCGCGACCGCCGTCGCCGAAGCGCTCCGGGTCACCCCCTCCGCGGTCTCGCAGCAGCTCGCCGCGCTGCAGCGCTCCTTCCCGGCCCCGCTCACCCGTCGCCAGGGGCGCACCCTCGTGCTGACCGCCGCCGGCGAGGTACTGGCAGCAGCCGGAGCCGAGGCCATCGATGCGATGGCGGCGGCGCGCCACGCCCTGGACGACTTCGAGGGCGCGGCGACGGGAGAGGTCAGCGTCAGCGGCTTCCACAGCGTCGGTCAAGCGCTCTTCGGCCCGCTCGTCCGCGAGCTGTCCGGGAAGGAGCACGCGCCGACCGTCCGCCTCACGGACGAGGACGTCGCGCAGAGCGAGTTCCCCGGCCTCACCGCGCGGTACGACCTCGTCCTCGCTCACCGGATGGAGCACTCCGCCCCGTGGCCGAAAGACGGCATCCGCACCGTCGGTCTCATCCGGGAACCCCTGGACGTCGCCGTCGCCACCGACCACCCTCTCGCCGATCGCCGCACTCTCTCACCGGACGATATCGCCGACGAGCAGTGGGTGACGAGCCGCGTCGGCTACTCCCCGGACGACGTGCTCCGCGCGGTCGCCGCCGTCGCCCGCCGCCCGGTCGAGGTCCGGCACCGCATCAACGACTACGGTGCGGTGTCGGCGGTGGTCGCCGCCGGGGGCGTCGTGGGGATGCTCCCCCGGTTCACCTCGCGCAGCGTCGACGATCGCGACATCGTACGCATCCCGCTCCGAGGCGTGAGCACGCACCGCATGATCGACGTCCTCGCGCGCCCGGAGAACCTGCGCCGCCGCTCCGTTCGGGTCGTCGTGGACGCCCTGCGAGAGGTGATGACCCGTCTGAGCGCGGAGCGTTCCGGGGACGGCGATGGCTAGGCTCGGAGGATGAGCGACGCCACGAACCCGCTGCTGCAGCCGTCGACCCTCCCCTTCGGGCTCCCGGACTATCGGGCCATCCGCCCGGAGCACTACCTCCCCGCCTTCCGCGCCGGGTTCGCGGAGCAGCTCGCCGAGGTCGCGAACATCACCCGCGTACGGTCGATGCCGACGTTTGAGAACACCCTCGAGGCACTGGAGAGGTCCGGCGAGCTCCTCGACCGGGTGGCCCACACGTTCTACACGGTGAGCTCCGCCGATGCCACACCGGAGATCCAGGCGATCGACGAGGAGCTCGCGCCGCTCATGGCTGCCCATCAGGATGCGATCACACTCGATGCGGCGCTCTACGCGCGCGTGGCCTCTGTGTACGAGCAACGCGACACCCTCGACCTCGATCCTGAGCAGCGCTATCTCGTGGAGCGCTACCACCGCGAGATGACGCATGCCGGCGCCGCGCTCGGCGACGAGGCGAAGGCGCAGCTCACGGTTCTGAACCAGAAGCTGTCGGTGCTCACGAATACGTTCGAGCGGAACCTGCTGAGCGATACGAACGACCTCGCCGTGGTCTTCGACTCCGCCGCCGAGCTGGAGGGCCTGAGCCCGGGTGAGCTGTCCGCCACCGCGCGCGCCGCGGCCGACCGCGGGCTCGACGGCCGTTACCTCCTCACCCTGCCGCTGTTCACCGGCCATCCGGCGCTCGCCCGGCTCGCGGTGCGGGAATCCCGCCACCGGATCATGGCGGCGTCCCGCGCGCGCGGATCACGGGACAACGGCAACGACAACCGCCCGGTGCTGCGCGAGATCGTGCGCCTCCGCGCCGAGCGCGCGCGCCTCCTCGGGTACCCGTCGCATGCCGCGTACATCACCGCCGACGAGACGGCGGGCTCCCCGGAGGCCGTGGAGCAGATGCTGCGCCGGCTGGCCACGCCGTCTGCGCGGAACGCCCGCGCCGAACGTGCCGCCCTCCAGGCGATCGTCGACGAGACCGAACCGGAGCCCTTCCCCGTGGCGGCCCACGACTGGGCGTTCTACACGGAGCGCGTGCGCACTGCGCGCTACGACATCGACACCGCCGCCCTGCGCCCCTGGTTCGAGGCGGAGCGCGTGCTGCAGGATGGCGTCTTCTTCGCGGCGACCCGCCTGTACGGGGTGACCTTCCACGAACGGCACGACCTCGCTGCCTACCACCCGCAGGCCCGCGTCTTCGAGGTGCGCAACGCCGACGACTCGCCGCTCGGGCTCTACGTGCTCGACCTCTACACCCGCGACTCCAAACGCGGCGGCGCCTGGATGAACGCGATCGTGAGCCAGTCCCGCCTGCGCGGCAGCGCCCCGGTCGTGGTCAACAACCTCAACGTCCCGCAGCCCGGGGACGGCGAGCCCACGCTGCTGACGCTCGACGAGGTGACGACGCTCTTCCATGAGTTCGGGCACGCGCTGCACGGCCTGTTCGCCACGGTGACCTACCCGCACTTCGCCGGGACCAACGTGTTCCGCGACTTCGTCGAGTTCCCCAGCCAGGTGAACGAGATGTGGATCCTCTGGCCCGAGGTCCTCGACCACTACGCCCGGCACCACGAGACCGGGGAACCGCTGGATCCCGCCATCGTGGAGCGGCTGCGGGAGACCGCGACCTTCGACCAGGGTCATGCGACCAGCGAGTACCTCGCCGCGGCGTGGCTGGATCAGGCGTGGCACCGGCTCTCCGCCGAGGACACGGTGGACGATGTCGCAGGCTTCGAGGCGGCCGCGCTGGCGGACATCGGGCTCGACGACCCCGCCGTTCCGACCCGGTACTCCTCCACCTACTTCGCCCACGTGTTCTCCGGGGGGTACAGCGCCGGGTACTACTCGTACATCTGGAGTGAGGTGCTCGACGCCGACGCCGTGGAGTGGTTCCGGGAGAACGGCGGCCTCACCCGCGCCACTGGGGACCGCTTCCGCGACCGGCTGCTCGGGGTCGGAGGCTCGAAGGACCCGCTGGCCGCGTACCGCGACTTCCGCGGGCGGGATGCCGAGATCGGGCCGCTCCTGAAACGCCGTGGACTGGATTCCTGAGTCGTGAGACCCTGAGCGCATGGACGCATTCCCTGACGCTCCCTTCGGCCCGACGGACAGTCTGGAGCTGGAGCCCGTTCCGCTGGCCGTCATCCGTCATGGGGGCATCCGGATCTCCGACCTCCGCGATGCCTTCGACTCCGGATACGCGGCGATCGGTGCTGCCTTCGCTGCGGGCACCCTGATTCCCGCCGGCCCGGCAGTCGCGATCTACCACGGCGATCCGATGGGCGTGTTCGATCTGGAGCTCGGCTTCCCCGTGCAGGCTCCACCCTCCGACCCGATCGCCACGGGCGACGGAACTGCCATCGTGGCGTCGGCCCTGCCGACCGGGCAGGCCGTCGCGACCACCGTCTTCGGTTCCTACGACGGCCTCGGCGCCGGCTGGGCTGGGCTGGTCGCGCGCGCCGAAGAGGCGGGGCTGCACCCGCGCGGCGTCTGGATCGAGGTCTACGTCTCGGACCCGGGTGTCGCTCCCGACGAACTCCGCACCGACCTGCTCATGCCCGTGGCCTGAGCAGGCGTTCAGCTCCTATCGCCGGAGTCGGTCCATCGCCTTGTACCAGGTGAGCTGGTGGTAGCTCTGGGTGAGGTGCTCCCCCACCCGGTCGAGAGGCAGGGACCGCACGACGATGGCCTCGTGCTCGTCCAGGGACTGCTCAGTGACGCGCGTGCAGCCGAGAGCGAGGAAGTGATGCACTTTGTTCGTGTGCGTTCCGAAGTTCGCCCACGTCGCGCCGAGAGCCACCAGCTCATCCGCGACGCATCCGGTCTCCTCCCGGAGTTCGCGCGTCGCCGCGTCTTCCGGACTCTCCCCCGGCTCCGCTCCCCCTCCGACGGTGCCCAACGCGAGGACTCCCGCTCCGTGGCGGTACTCTTCGACCACGATCGCGTCGCCGTCGCGATCGACGGCGAGGACGGAGACCCACTCGCCGTACTCGAGGACGTAGTACGGCGCGATCCGCCGGGCCTTCTCGTCCAGGCACTCATCCGCATGCACCGTGATCCACCGATCGGCGACGAGCGTCGTCCGCGCGACGGTCGTCCATGGAACGGGGTCGGCACCCATGGATCAGGCGCTCTTGCGCTTGCGCTCCATCACGATGGTGGGCGGGGCGCCCTCGTCGACGGCCGCGCGCGTGATGATCACCTTCGCGACGTCTTCGGCAGAGGGGATCTCGAACATCACCGGACCGAGCACGTCCTCCAGGATGGCGCGGAGTCCGCGGGCCCCGGTCTTGCGCTCGACGGCGAGGTCGGCGATCGACCGCAGCGCGTCCTCCTCGAACTCCAGCTGGACGCCGTCGAGCTCGAACATGCGCTGGTACTGCTTCACGAGGGCGTTGCGCGGACCGGTGAGGATGTCGATGAGGGCGGCCTGGTCGAGCGGTGACACGTTCGTCACGACGGGCAGACGACCGATGAACTCCGGGATGAGACCGAACTTGTGGAGGTCTTCCGGGAGCACCTCGCTGAACAGGTCGAGGTCTTTGCCCTTGTCGTGCAGCGGAGCGCCGAAGCCGACACCGTGCTTGCCGACGCGCGCCGAGACGATGTCCTCCAGCCCGGCGAAGGCCCCGGCCACGATGAAGAGCACGTTCGAGGTGTCGATCTGCAGGAACTCCTGGTGCGGGTGCTTGCGGCCCCCCTGCGGCGGCACCGAGGCGACCGTGCCCTCGATGATCTTCAGCAGCGCCTGCTGCACGCCCTCACCCGACACATCGCGGGTGATCGACGGGTTCTCGGCCTTGCGGGCGATCTTGTCGACCTCGTCGATGTAGATGATGCCCTGCTCGGCGCGCTTCACGTCGTAGTCGGCGGCCTGGATGAGCTTGAGCAGGATGTTCTCGACGTCTTCGCCGACGTAGCCCGCCTCGGTCAGTGCCGTCGCGTCGGCGACGGCGAACGGCACGTTGAGGCGCTTGGCGAGCGTCTGCGCCAGGTAGGTCTTGCCGCAGCCTGTCGGGCCGATGAGCAGGATGTTGCTCTTGGCGATCTCGACCTCTTCGGCCTTCTGCTCGGCCGGCTGCAGGGTGCCGTGCGCGCGCACGCGCTTGTAGTGGTTGTAGACGGCGACGGACAGCGCGCGCTTCGCGGGTTCCTGTCCGACGACGTACTCCTCGAGGAACGTGAAGATCTCGCGGGGCTTCGGCAGCTCGAACTCGGCGACACCCTCGGCGGACGACTCCGCCATGCGCTCTTCGATGATCTCATTGCAGAGCTCGACGCACTCGTCGCAGATGTACACGCCGGGTCCGGCGATGAGCTGCTGCACCTGCTTCTGGCTCTTTCCGCAGAAAGAGCACTTGAACAGGTCAGCGCTTTCACCGATGCGGGCCATGCGCGTCCTCCTCGGGGGGATCAGGATCGTTCTTCGAGCCTAACCGCTGCATACGACACCGGGCCGCATTGGCGACGGGTCGCTCGGCGGTTCCTGCGCGAAGAGCCCCGACGCGGGCATCGCGACGGGGCTCCCCGGTGGCGGTCGTCAGACCATGCTCTTCGTGTGCCAGACCGTCTTGACCTCGGTGAAGGCGGCGATCCGCTCCGGCGAGGCGACCACGTCGCCGGGGGCGAGCACGCGCTTCAGCGTCTCCGCGGCGGCGATCTGCATGTCGACCCACTCCAGTGCGCCCGCGCCGGCGAGGTCGAGGGCGTTCACGTCCTGGTGCGAGGCGAGCCACGGCGCGATCTCCGCCGGCGAGCCGGTGAGCACGTTCACCACGCCCCCTGGCACGTCGCTGGTCGCGAGCACCTCCGCGAGACTGATCGCGGACAGCGGGTACTGCTCGCTCGCGACCACGACGACGGTGTTCCCGGCGACGAGGGCGGGGGCGACCACCGAGACCAAGCCGAGCAGCGCCGAGTCTTGCGGGGCCACGATGGCGACCACACCGGTGGGCTCTGGCACCGAGATGTTGAAGTACGGACCGGAGACGGGGTTGGCGTTGCCCGCCACCTGGGCGTACTTGTCGCACCAGCCGGCGTACCAGACCCAGAGGTCGATCGCCTCGTCGACCTGCGTCGTGGCCGCCGAGGTCGAGATGCCCTCTTGCGCCACGATCTCGTCGATGAACTGCGCGCGACGCCCTTCGAGCACCTCGGCGACCCGGTAGAGCACCTGGCCGCGGTTGTAGGCCGTCGCCCCCGACCAGCCCTTGACGGCGGCGCGCGCGGCGACGACGGCGTCGCGGGCATCCTTGCGAGAAGCCTGGGCGGCGTTGGCGAGGAAGGCACCCTTGCGGGAGACGACCTCGTAGGTGCGTCCGGACTCGCTGCGCGGGAAGGCCCCGCCGATGGCGAGCTTGTAGGTCTTCGGAACGGTCAGTCGCTTGCTCATGCTGCGGCTCCCTTGAGGTAGGCGGTGAGTCCCTGGCGACCGCCCTCGCGGCCGAACCCGGACTCCTTGTAGCCGCCGAACGGGCTCGACGGGTCGAAACGGTTGAACGTGTTCGCCCATACGACGCCCGCACGCAGCCGATCAGCGACCGCGAGGATGCGCGAGCCCTTGTCGGACCAGATGCCGGCGGAGAGACCGTACGGGGTGTTGTTGGCCTTCGCGATCGCCTCGGCGGGCGTCCGGAAGGTGAGGACCGACAGCACCGGGCCGAAGACCTCGTCACGGGCGATGCGGTGCGAAGCCTCGACGCCGGTGAAGATCGTCGGGGCGAACCAGAAGCCCTGCTCCGGGATCGCGCAGTCGGCGGTCCAGCGCTCCGCGCCCTCGGCCTCACCGATGTCGCTCAGCTCGCGGATGCGGGCGAGTTGCGCCGCCGAGTTGATCGCGCCGATGTCCGTGTTCTTGTCGAGCGGGTCACCGAGACGCAGCGTCGACAGCCGGTTCTTCAGTCGGTCGACGACCTCGTCGCGGATCGACTCCTGCACGAGCAGACGACTCCCGGCGCAGCACACGTGACCCTGGTTGAAGAAGATGCCGTTGACGATGCCCTCGACCGCCTGATCGATCGGCGCGTCGTCGAACACGATGTTCGCAGCCTTGCCGCCCAGCTCCAGCGTCAGCTTCTTGTTCGTCCCCGCCACGGCACGGGCGATGTCGCGACCGACACCCGTCGAGCCGGTGAAGGCGACCTTGTCGACGTCCGGGTGACGCACCAGGGCGGCACCGGTCGCCCCGGCTCCGGTGACGATGTTCACCACACCGGCGGGAAGATCGGCCTGCTGCAGGATCTCGGCGAAGATCAGCGCCGTCAGCGGCGTGGTCTCGGCCGGCTTGAGCACGACCGTGTTCCCGGCCGCCAGCGCGGGCGCCAGCTTCCACGCGAGCATCAGCAGCGGGAAGTTCCACGGGATGACCTGCCCGGCAACGCCCAGGGCGCGAGGGTTCGCGCCCAGACCGGCGTAGTCGAGCTTGTCGGCCCAGCCCGCGTAGTAGAAGAACCAGGACGCGACGAGCGGCACGTCCACATCACGGCTCTCCTTGATCGGCTTGCCGTTGTCGAGGCTCTCCGCGACGGCCAGCTCGCGGGCGCGCTCCTGCACGAGCCGGGCGATGCGGAACAGGTACTTGCCCCGATCGCGGCCGCTCATCCGCGACCAGACCTTGTCGTAGGCGCGACGGGCCGCGGCGACGGCGCGGTCGATGTCCGCGTCGTCGGCGGAGGCGATCTCGGCGATGTCCTTCTCCGTCGCCGGGGAGATGGTGCGGAAGGGGGCGCCGGAGCCGTCGACGAACTCGCCGTCGATGAACAGCCCGTAGCTGTCCTTGAGGTTCAGCACCGCCGTGGACTCCGGAGCCGGAGCGTATTCCAGGAATGACATGTCGGGTTTCCTAGTCGATCGTGACGTAGTCGGGGCCGGAGTAGTGGCCGGTGGTGAGCTTCTGGCGCTGCAGGAGCACGTCGTTGAGCAGGCTTGAGGCGCCGAAGCGGAACAGGTGCGGTTGGAGCCACTCCTCCCCCACGGTCTCGGCGACGGTCACCAGGTACTTGACCGCGTCCTTGGACGAGCGGATGCCGCCGGCGGGCTTCACGCCGATGCGCTCGCCCGTCCCGCGATACCAGTCGCGCACCGTCTCCAGCATGAGCAGCGTGGTCGGCAGCGTCGCCGCCGGCTGCACCTTGCCCGTCGAGGTCTTGATGAAGTCGCCGCCAGCGAGGATGCCGAGCCAGGAGGCGCGCTTGATGTTGTCGTACGTGTTCAGCTCGCCGGTCTCGAGGATCACCTTGAGCGAGGCGTACGAGCCGTCCTCACGACGGCAGGCTTCCTTGACCTGGGCGATCTGGTCGAACACCAGTCCGTAGCGCCCGGACAGGAACGCGCCGCGGTCGATGACCATGTCGATCTCGTCCGCACCGGCCGCGACCGCCTCCGCGGTGTCGGCGAGCTTGATCGCGAGGGAGGACCGGCCGCTCGGGAAGGCGGTCGCCACCGCGGCGACCGAGATGAGGCCGTCATCGGGGTCGCCGTGCAGGCTGCCGAGGGCCTCGACCGCGCCGGCGACCATGTCGCCGTAGACGCAAACCGCAGCGACGCGGGGCGTCGAGGGGTCGGCGGCGTCGGGGTTCTTCGCCTTGGCGACGAGGGAGCGCACCTTGCCGGGGGTGTCCGCGCCCTCCAGGGTGGTCAGGTCGATCAGCGTGATGATCGTGTCGAGCGCCCACGCCTTCGACGTCGTCTTGATGGAGCGGGTGCCGAGGCCGGCAGCGCGCTGCTCCAGCCCGACGGCGTCCACGCCGGGGAGGCCGTGCAGGAAGCGACGGAGGGTCGCGTCGTCCGGCTCACCGCCGAGGACGTCCACCGCCGTCCTGCGGCTGAGTTCTGTCGTCGTCACTGTTCCTCCAACAATGCTCGTGCTGTGGTCTCATCGGTCACCAGGACCCCGCACAGGCCGCTGGTCACGACCGTGCGCGCGATGTCGTGCTTGGCGGGGCCCGCCGTCACGAAGATGGCCCGCGCGGCGCCGCGCAGGCGGTCGAGCGAGACGCCGACCGTGCGGGCATCCAGCTGCGGGTCGACGATGTTGCCCTCGGCGTCGACGTAGCGCCCGAGGACGTCACCGACGGCACCGCGGCGCGCCAGCTCCTCCACATCGGCGGCGGTGAGATAGCCGTTCTCGACGTGGGCGGAGGTCGCATCGCACGGTCCGGCGGTGAACAGGAACGCCTGGGCGTCCGCGGCCTCCTCCAGCACCGCCGCGACGGTGCGGTCGCCTTCGATGGCCTGCTTCGTCTCGACGTGCTCCAGGATCGCGGGGCTCGGCAGCAGCGAGACCTGGCCGGAGGCGCGCTGGGCGATGGTCACCGCGAGTCCCGCCGCCCCGCCCGAGCGCCGGTTGAGGCTGACGCCGCCGTTGAGCTGCACGACGGTGACGCCGTTCGCCCAGCCGTCGGGCAGGGCCTCGGCCACGGCGCGGAGCGTCTTGCCCCAGCTCACGCCGAGCGTGCGCGGAACAGGGCGGAGGGCGGTCAGGAAGTCGGCCGCCGCCTGAGCGACGCGCTCCAGGGTGCCCTCGTCGCCCTCCGGCGAGGGGACGACCACGGCGTCGGTGAGCCCGAAGCGCTCCACGAGTTCGCGCTCGAGGCCGAGCCGACGGGCGCGCGGGTGGACGATCTCGATGCGGACGATGCCGCGCTGCCGCGCCTGCGTGAGGAGGCGCCCGACCTTCCAGCGGGAGATCTTCAGGAGACCACCGATCTCGTCCTGCGTCTTGTCCTCGTCGTAGTACAGCTCGGCGACCCGGACCATGAGCAGATCTTCTTCCACGGTGTCCTCCTTCCTCCTCCAGGGTAGGCCGGATTCAGCGTTCGCGCACCCATCTGCTCATATGCGCAGTCCCGCCATCCTCCCGCGCGCATCCGCCGGAGACGCGAAGAGGACGCCCGTCGACCGACGGGCGTCCTCTTCTGCGGATGCGGACTACGCGCGCTTGCGCGAGGTGAGCACCTGGTCGACGATGCCGTACTCCAGCGCCTCGTTGGCCGAGAGGATCTTGTCGCGATCGATGTCGCGATTGACCTGCTCGACCGGCTTGCCGGTGTGACGGGCCATGGTCTCCTCCAGCCAGGTGCGCATGCGGAGGATCTCCGCCGCCTGGATCTCGATGTCGGAGGCCTGACCGTGTCCGGCCTCCCCCATCGCCGGCTGGTGCATCAGCACGCGGGCGTTCGGCAGCGCGAGACGCTTGCCGGGGGCACCCGCCGCGAGCAGCACGGAGGCGGCCGAGGCCGCCTGGCCGAGCACGACGGTCTGGATCTGCGGCGCGACGTACTGCATCGTGTCGTAGATCGCCGTCATCGCGGTGAAGGAGCCACCGGGCGAGTTGATGTACATGGTGATGTCGCGCTCGGAGTCCTGGCTCTCCAGGACGAGGAGCTGCGCCATGACGTCGTCGGCCGACGCGTCGTCGACCTGCACGCCGAGGAAGATCACGCGGTCTTCGAACAGCTTGTTGTACGGGTCCTGGCGCTTGAAGCCGTAGGCGGTGCGCTCCTCGAACTGCGGCAGCACATAACGGCTGGAGGGCAGGTTTCCGGCGGACTGGAACGTGGGTGTGTACATGGTGTCCTCTCGAATCCTTACTCGACGCCCGTGCCGCCGCCGCCGGTGACGTCGCTGGCGTGCTCGCGGATGTGGTCGACGAAGCCGTACTCGAGGGCCTCCTCCGCCGTGAACCAGCGGTCGCGGTCGCCGTCGGCGTTGATCTGCTCGACGGGCTTGCCGGTCTGCGAGGCGGTGATCTCGGCGAGGCGCTTCTTCATCGACAGGATGAGCTGCGCCTGGGTCTGGATGTCGCTCGCCGTGCCGCCGAAGCCGCCGTGCGGCTGGTGCAGCAGCACGCGGGCGTTCGGCGTGATGTAGCGCTTGCCCTTGGTGCCGCTGGTCAGCAGCAGCTGTCCCATGGACGCGGCCATGCCGATGCCGACGGTGACGATGTCGTTCGGCACGAACTGCATCGTGTCGTAGATCGCCATGCCCGCGGTGATCGACCCGCCGGGCGAGTTGATGTAGAGGTAGATGTCCTTCTCGGAGTCTTCGGCGGCGAGAAGGAGGATCTTCGCGCAGATCTCGTTGGCGTTGTCGTCTCGCACCTCCGAGCCGAGCCAGATGATGCGGTCCTTCAGCAACCTGTCGAAGACGCTTGTCGCGACGAGGGGTTCAGCCATGTCAGCTCCTGCTTCCGTGTTTCAGTGATTCGAATCTACCGGCGCGCGCACAGCCCCTAGGTCGTGTTCGCCGTCGGCATATCAGGTGTCGCTGGCGGCGATCTCGTGCGCGTACGCCGTCATCGACCGGTGATAGCGCGGCAGGTGCGGGACGAGCGCGAGGATGGCCACCGACAGGCCCTGAGCGGGCCGGCCGGCGCTCGCGAGGATGAGGGCGTGCACCACCGCGACCGCGTCGCGATACGGCCCGTCCGCCGCCAGTTCCTCCTCGGCGCGGATCACCCGTAGCGCCTCGTCGTAGTCTCCGAGGTTGCGCAGCGAGCTCGCGAGCTGGATCACACACTGGGGGCGATGCTCCTCGTCGAGGCCAAGGGCCAGAGCGCGGCGGTACAGCTCTACGGCCTCCGCCGGGCGTCCCGCGGAATCGCGAGCACCGGCGCGCTCGAACTCGGCCCGGGCGTCGTCTGCACCCCGTTCGGCGGCGAGAGCGTCGATGCGGGCGATCGTCTCGTCGCCGACCTCCTCTCCGGAGGCCTCCGCCCACACCTGCTCGATGCAATCGTCCCAGCTCGTCATCCCGTGATCCTTCCCTCGATGAGAAAGAGGGCGGATGCCGCAGCACCCGCCCTCTTCACTCGACTATGCCGATCACTCGGCGGCGTCGGCGTCCTTCTTGGCCGGAGCCTTCTTCGCCGCCGGCTTCTTGGCGGCGGGCTTCTTCTCCGCGGCGGGCTTCTCGTCCGCGTCGGCGTCCTTCTTGGCGGCCGGCTTCTTGGCGGGGGCCTTCTTCTTCGCGGCCGGCTTCTCCTCGGCCTCGGGGGCCTTCTCGCCCTCGGCCTCGGCCTCGTCGTCGGTCACGACGAAGTCGGAGAGGTCGACGGCCTTGCCGTTGGTGTCCACGACCTTGACCTTGCCCAGGGCGATCGCGAGCGCCTTGTTCCGGGCGACCTCGCCGACCAGCGCGGGGAGCTGGTTCGAGGACTGCAGCGCCTCCACGAACTCCTGCGGCGCCATGCCGTACTGCGCGGCGGACTGGATGAGGTACTGCGAGAGCTCCTCCTGCGAGACCTGCACGTCGGCCTGCTCGGCGATCGTGTCGAGCAGCACCTGCGTGCGGAACTGCTTCTCGCTGGCCTCGGTCACCTCGGCGCGGTGCACGTCGTCCTCGAGACGACCCTCGCCCTCGAGGTGGTTGTGCACCTCGTCCTCGATGAGCTGCGGCGGGACGGGGATCTCGATCTGCGCGAGCAGCGTCTCGACGAGCTTGTCGCGGGCGGCGGAGCCCTGCGTGAAGACGCCCTGCTGCTCCACGCGCTCGCGCAGGCTGTCGCGCAGCTCGGCGATCGTGTCGAACTCGCTCGCGATCTGCGCGAACTCGTCGTCGGCCTCGGGGAGCTCGCGCTCCTTGACCGCCTTGACGGTGACGGAGACCTCCGCCTCCTTGCCGGCGTGGTCGCCGCCGACGAGGGCGGAGCGGAAGGTGGTGTCCTCACCGGCGGTGAGCGACTCGATCGCGTCGTCGATGCCCTCGAGGAGCTCGCCGGAGCCGATCTCGTACGAGACGCCCTCGGCGCGGTCGATCTCGGCGCCGTCGATGGTGGCGACGAGGTCCAGCTCGACGAAGTCGCCCGTGGCCGCGGGGCGGTCGACGGGGATGAGCGTGCCGAAGCGGGCGCGCATGTTCTCCAGCTCCGCGTCGAGGGCGGCCTCGTCGGCCTCCACGGCGTCGACCTCGAGGGTGATGCCCGCGTAGTCGGGCAGTTCGATCTCCGGGCGGACGTCGACCTCGACGTCGACGAGGAGGTCGCCCGAGAAGTCCTTCTCGTTCGGCCACTGCGTGATCTCGGCCGACGGGCGGCCGACGATGCGGAGCTTGTGCTCGGCGGTCGCCTCGCGGAAGAACTTGTCCAGGCCCTCGTTCACGGCGTGTTCGATGACGGCGCCGCGGCCGATGCGCTGGTCGATGATCGGAGCGGGCACCTTGCCCTTGCGGAAGCCGGGGATCTGGACGTCCTGCGCGATGTGCTCGTAGGCGTGCGCGATGCTGGGCTTGAGGTCGTCCGGGGTGACCGTGATGGTGAGCTTGACCCGGGTCGGGGTCAGCTTCTCGACGGTGCTGTTCGCCATGCTGGTGTGTTCTCCTTGTGGTTTCCGCGCGGAACGCGGCTGGAAGGTCGTGGGGTCGAGTCGGGGCGACTGGAGTTGAACCTGCGACCTCCCGCTCCCAAAGCGGGCGCTCTACCAAGCTGAGCTACGCCCCGGGGAATCCGCACGCAGATTCAGCCCCATCGAGTCTAACGGACAGGAGCACGCCCGACCGTCCGCTATGATCGATGGAGTCCGGACTCCGGTTCCGGGGGTGTAGCTCAATGGTAGAGTCTCAGTCTTCCAAACTGATTGCGCGGGTTCGATTCCCGTCACCCCCTCCACGTCGTCACCTCGGTCGAATACGCTGACAGGATCAGCTCCCGACCGGAAGGCCTGCCGAGATGAGCGCCTCGTGACCGTCCCTCCCCCGTCGGTGGCCGCGACCGCCTCGGGGCCGGCTCCGGGCGGGCACCGTCTCCCTCCCGTCGTCTCCTCCGCTCCCGTCCCGCCACGATCGCCGCGTGACCGGCGACGGCTCAGGGGCGTCCTCGCCGGCACCGTCGGCACGGTCGCGGTGTTGACGGGTCTCGGCATCACGCAGCTCGTCGCGAACCAGGGATATGACGAGGCCGCCAGCGGGGTCGAGGACGCCACTCGATCGGTGACCGCCCAGCAGACGGAACTCCGGCAGCGGACCGCCGATCTGATCGCGGCGACGGATGCCGGCCACGTCATCATCGACACCGGCGCGCCCGCGCTCGCCGTTCCCGAGGACCTCTGGGCGGCCCTGGACTCCGCCGTGGCGGAGGGCGAGGCCACCGGCGCCGAGGCTGAGGACGTCCTCGCGACGCGGCTCCCGGCGGACGAGACGAAACCCGGCTGGTTCTGGGACCTCTTCGCCGCGACGAGCCGTCTCGCCGAGGACCAGAGCATCCTGCGCGACGTCGCCGAGTCGATGGACAGTGCCTCCACGTCCGCCGCCGCGAGCGTGGACGCGGTCCGGACGAACGGCGTGGCCGTGCTCACCGCCGCAGCCGAGGCCGCCGGTGCCTTCGAGAGCGCGCATCCGTCGACCCGCAACGCCGCCGTGATCGCTCTGCGCGGAGCCGCCGCGGATGCTCTCGCCGTCACCGAGGTCGACGACGCGGCCGCGGCGGCCTACGTCGCCCTGCAGAAGGCGGCGACCGAGGTCGTCTCGGCGGAGAAGGCGGAACTGGCGGAGAAGGCGGGACCGCTCCGCGCCGCCCGACTGGCGATCGAGGCCTTCGCCCGGTCCCTCGCCCCCGGGGTCCTGCTGGAGTTCGACTGGGCCCCCGTCGTCAACGGCGCCGGGTACAACGGCAGCATGGGCGGATACACGACCTGGTGGTGGGACACGCCGGGACGCGCAGTCATCGAGCTGTCGGACTCGGTCGCGGAGCAGTGGCCAGCGGAACGCAGCAAGGCGCTCGTCGCCCACGAGGTGGGCCACGCCATCAGCGTCAAATGTCAGGACCTGTACGACTCATCCACCCAGGACAGCATCGAGAAGTGGGCGACGGCCTGGGCGATCAGCATGGGCTTCACGGACGATGCGAACGGGGTCTGGGCCTACGGGTATCCCCCGCAGAACTACATCGACGCGGCGGCCGGCTGCCGCTGAGACGGAAGAAGCCGCCGTGGTCGCCACGGCGGCTTCTCCTCTCGCTCAGTCGGCGGTCACTGACCCCGACGCTCGCGGAGCTGGGTGAGGGCGTCCTCCAGGAGCTGGACGGCCTCCTCGTCCGTGCGACGCTCCTTCACGTAGGCCAGGTGCGTCTTGTACGGCTCGGCCTTGGCGACCGCGGGAGGGTTCTCCTTATCCCGCCCGGCCGGAAGACCCGACTGCGGGTGATCGATGATCTCCGGGATCTCCTCCTCGGGGAGACCGGCGGCGAAGTAGCGGACCGTCTCGTTGCCGAGACCGTCCCAGTACGACACCGCGATGCGGTCGGCGTGGTAGCCGTGGTCCTGCTCCCCCATGGGACCGGAACCGACACGGGTACCGCGGATCGCGTTTCCACCGGTAGCCATCAGATCACCTCGAACTTCGTGATGAGGCCTAGCGCCACGATGGCGATGAACCACGTGAGCGCCAGGACGACGGTGAAGCGGTTCAGGTTCCGCTCCGCGAGACCGGAGGAGCCGACCGCAGTGGTCATGCCGCCACCGAACATGTCGGACAGGCCGCCGCCGCGACCCTTGTGCAAGAGGATGAGGAGAGTCAGCAGGACGCTGGTGATGCCCAGCACGACCTGCAGGACGAACTCGAGAATTGCCACGGAAAGAGCCTTTCGCTGGGGCCGGAGCGCCCCCGTAACGGTCAAGTATACGGTGCAGCGGGGCCGAAGCCCCGCCGCACTCACACGCCGACGTGCTTCTCGAAGCGGATGATCGCCGCGAACTCGTCGACGACGAGGCTCGCGCCGCCGACCAGAGCGCCGTCCACGTCGGGCTCGCGCATGAAGCTGGCGATGTTCGCCGCCTTGACCGATCCGCCGTAGAGGATGCGGGTGCGGGCCGCCGCCTCGTCGCCGAGGACCTTCGCGATCACACCGCGGAGCGCCGCGCAGACGTCCTGCGCCTGCTGCGGGGTGGCCGCCTGGCCCGATCCGATGGCCCAGACGGGCTCATACGCCACGACGATGTCAGCGGACGGGGAGACGCCCTGAAGGGCGACCTCGAGCTGTCCGGCCGGAACCGCGCTGGCACCGAACTTCTCCAGGTCCTCCGCCGTCTCGCCGACGCAGATCACCGGGGAGAGGCCGTGCTTGAGCGCAGCCTTCACCTTGCCGGCCACGATCTCGTCGGACTCGGCGTGATACTCGCGACGCTCGGAGTGTCCGATGATGACGTACTTCGCGTCGAGCTTCGCCAGGAACGCCCCGGAGATCTCGCCGGTGTACGCACCGGAGTCGTGCGCCGAGACGTCCTGCGCACCGAACGCGAACGGGATCTTGTCCGCGTCGATCAGCGTCTGCACGCTGCGGATATCGGTGAAGGGCGGGAAGACCGCCACCTCCACGGAGCCGTCCTCGTGCTTGGCGTCCTTCAGCGTCCAGTGCAGCTTCTGCACGAACGCCACCGCCTGCAGGTGATCCAGGTTCATCTTCCAGTTGCCCGCGATCAGCGGGGTACGGGAGCTCACGCCCATCCGAGGACCTCCAGCCCAGGTAGTTTCTTGCCCTCGAGGAATTCGAGGCTCGCACCGCCGCCGGTCGAGATGTGCCCGAACTGGTCGTCGGTGAATCCGAGCTGGCGGACGGCTGCGGCGGAGTCGCCGCCACCGACCACACTGAGGCCGTCGACCTCGGTCAGCGCCTGCGCGACCGCCTTGGTGCCCGCGGCGAAGGCCGGGAACTCGAACACGCCCATCGGGCCGTTCCAGAACACCGTCTTCGATCCGCGGATGACCTCGGCGAAGCGCGCCGCGGTCTCCGGTCCGATGTCGAGGCCGATGCCCGACGAGCCGAACGCCGTCTCCTCGATCGCGTCCGCGGCAGCCACCTCGTGGTCCGCGTCGGCGCCGAAGGATGCGGCGACCACCACATCGGTGGGGAGCACGAGCTCCACGCCGCGCTCCGCCGCTTCGGCGATGTACCCGCGGACGGTGTCGAGCTGGTCCTCCTCAAGGAGGCTCGACGCGACGGCATGGCCCTGCGCCTTCAGGAAGGTGAAGAGCATGCCGCCGCCGACGAGGATGCGGTCCACCCGCGGCAGCAGGTGGGAAATGACTCCGAGCTTGTCGCTCACCTTGGACCCGCCGAGCACGACCGCGTACGGCCGCTCCGGGTTCTCCGTCAAGCGGTCGAGCACGTCGAGCTCGGTCGCGATCAGGAGGCCGGCCGCCGAGGGCAGCAGCTTCGCGAGGTCGTAGACGCTCGCCTGCTTGCGGTGCACGACGCCGAAGCCGTCGGAGACGAGCACGTCGCCCAGCTCCGCGAGCTGTGCCGCGAAGGCACCGCGCTCGGCGTCGTCCTTCGAGGTCTCCCCCGGGTTGAATCGGAGGTTCTCGATCACGACGACCTGACCGTTCTCGAGGGACGCCACGGCATCCCTCGCGGCCTCACCGACCGTGTCGCCGGCGAAGGCGACCGGCGCGCCGAGCAGCTCGGACAGCCGCTGGGCGACCGGCTCGAGGCTGTACTGCGGGTCGGGGGCGCCGTCGGGACGGCCGAGGTGCGAGCAGACGACGACGCGGGCGCCCGCGTCGATGAGGGTCTTCAGGGTCGGCAGCGAGGCGCGGACACGGCCATCGTCCGTGATGACCCCGTCCCGCAGGGGGACGTTCAGATCACAACGGACGATGACGCGCTTGCCCTCGAGCGAACCCAGTGAGTCCAGGGTGCGCAGAGTCATGTGGCGGAGCTCAGATGCGCTCGGCGACGTACTCGGTCAGGTCGACGAGACGGTTGGAGTAGCCCCACTCGTTGTCGTACCAGCTCGAGACCTTGATCAGGTTGCCGCTGACGTTGGTGAGCGTGGAGTCGAAGATCGACGAGTGCGGGTTGTGCACGATGTCGCTCGACACGATCGGGTCCTCGTTGTACTGCAGGTACCCGGCCAGACGGCCGTCGGCCGCAGCCTTCTTGTAGGCCTCGTTGACCTCGTCCACCGTGAGGTTCTCGCGGTCCGTGATGAGGGTGAGGTCGACGATCGAACCCGTGGGAACCGGCACGCGGTACGACGAGCCGCTGAGCTTGCCGTTCAGCTCCGGGAGGACGAGGCCGATGGCCTTCGCGGCACCCGTCGAGGCCGGCGTGATGTTGATCGCGGCGGCGCGGGCGCGGCGGAGGTCCTTGTGGGGGCCGTCCTGCAGGTTCTGGTCGGCGGTGTACGCGTGGGCCGTCATCATGAAGCCGCGGTCGATGCCGAAGGCGTCGTTGAACACCTTGGCCAGCGGCGCGAGGCAGTTCGTGGTGCAGGAGGCGTTGGAGATGATGTGGTCCGTCTCCGGGTTGTACGTCTCCTCGTTCACGCCCATGACGATGGTGCGGTCGTCACCCGTGGCCGGAGCCGAGATGACGACCTTCTTCGCACCCGCGTCGATGTGCTTGCGCGCGGCGTCGGCGTTGGTGAAGAAGCCGGTGGACTCGATGACGATGTCCACGCCCAGCTCGCCCCACGGGAGGTTGGCGGGGTCACGCTCTGCGAAGGCCTTGATCTCCTTGCCGTCGACGCTGATGCTGTCGTCGTCGTACGTGATCTCGGCGTCGAGGACACCGCTGACCGAGTCGTACTTCAGCAGGTGTGCCAGGGTCTTGTTGTCGGTGAGGTCGTTGACCGCGACGATCTCAAGGTCTGCTCCCTGCGCGAGAACTGCGCGGAAGTAGTTGCGTCCGATGCGGCCGAAGCCGTTGATACCGATCTTGACAGACACTCAGGTCTCCCTGTTTCTCATGCGCCGAGCGCCGCCGTCGAGCGTGCGCCATGCGCGGGTTTTTTGGCTGAGATGGCGCCCCGACGAGCCGTGGGCCCGCCGGGACGCGACCCGATTACGACAGTACCAGCAGGCCGTTCGTCTGCTGACGGGCGACCTCGAGGCGCTGGGCGACGTTCTCCCAGTTGGCGATGTTCCACGCGGCCTTGACGTAGTCGGCCTTCACGTTGAGGTAGTCGAGGTAGAAGGCGTGCTCCCACATGTCCAGCTGGAACAGCGGGATGGTGCCCTGCGCGGTGTTCGACTGCTGGTCGAAGAGCTGCTGGATGATGAGGCGCGAGCCGATCGAGTCCCAGCTCAGGACGGCCCAGCCGGAACCCTGGATCCCGGTGGCGGCGGCGGTGAAGTGCGCCTGGAACTTCTCGAAGGAGCCGAAGTACTCGTCGATGGCCGCCTTGAGCTCGCCCTCGGGCTGACCGCCGCCGTTCGGCGAGAGGTTCGTCCAGAAGATCGAGTGGTTGACGTGGCCGCCGAGGTTGAACGCGAGGTCCTTCTCGAGCTTGTTCACGTTCGCGAGGTTGCCGCTCTCGCGGGCCTCGGCCAGCTGCTCCAGGGCGGTGTTGGCGCCTGCGACATACGTCGCGTGGTGCTTGTCGTGGTGCAGCTCCATGATCTTGCCGCTGATGTGCGGCTCGAGAGCGGCGAAGTCGTAGGGAAGGTCGGGGAGCGTGTAGGTTGCCATATCGCATTCATCCAATCCGCGCCGCGCCGCGGCGCTTGCCGATGCTCCGCGTCGCCGATGTGCGACGGAGAGCGGACGACTTTCATCCTACTGACGACAACGCCTCGGGTGTCCGGATCCTTCCAGGGGTTGACACGCCGTCCAGGGCGGCGTCACCGGGTCAGACGTCGAGCCCTGCGGGGACGGCGGCCTCGGTCCCCGGGATGCCCTCCTGCTGCGCACGCTTGTCCGCCATCGCCAGCAGCCGGCGGATGCGGCCGGCCACGGCGTCCTTGGTGAGCGGAGGGTCGGCGTGGTGCCCCAGCTCGTCGAGGCTGGCGTCGCGGTGCGCGAGGCGGAGCTCGCCGGCGACACGGAGGTGGTCGGGCACCTCGTCGGCCAGGATCTCGAGAGCACGCTCGACGCGGGCGCATGCCGCCACGGCCGCCTGCGCGGAACGGCGGAGGTTCGCGTCGTCGAAGTTGACGAGCCTGTTCACGCCGGCGCGCACCTCGCGGCGCTGTCGCAGCTCCTCCCAGGCGAGGGCGGTGCGCTGGGCGCCCATCTCGCTGAGAATGGTGCGGATGGCCTCGCCCTCGCGGACGACTACGCGGGGAAGCCCACGGACCTCGCGGGCCTTCGCGGCGACGCCGAGACGGTGAGCGGCACCCACGAGCGCCATGGCCGCCTCGGACGACGGGCAGGCGACCTCGAGCATGGCGGAGCGGCCCGGCTCGCTGAGCGTCCCCGCGGCGAGGAACGCCCCGCGCCAGAGGCCGGCGACCTCCGCACGGGAACCCGTGGTGAGGCGGTTCGGGAGTCCGCGGACCGGGCGGCGACGCTGGTCGAGAAGCCCGGTCTGGCGGGCCAGGGTCTCCCCCTGCGCGATGACGCGCACCGCCCAGCGGGCGCCGTCGTTGGCGGTGCTCGACTGCACCTGGGCGATCTCCGGACGGACGCCGTAGATCTCGGCGAGGTCACGAGCCACGCGGCGGGCGAGGGTCTCGGCATCGACCTCCGCTTCCACCGCCACCCGGCCGGCGATGGAGTGCAGACCACCGGCGAACCGGAGGATGGCCGTCACCTCAGCGACGCGCACCGTCGGGGGTGCATTGCGGATGCTGACGAGCTCAGCCTTGACGTCGGTGGTTAGTGCCACGAGACTCCTTCACGTTCACGCGCCGGGTCGCGACGCAAACCTCCAGCTTACTCGCTCGGGGGCCTATTCCCTGCCGAGGTCACGGTGGCGGACGTTGACCGCGACGCCCGGGATTCCCGCCAGTCGACGGGCGAGCTCCTCGGACATCGCGACCGAACGGTGCTTGCCTCCCGTGCACCCGATGGCGATCGTGGAGTGGCTCTTGTTCTCGCGCTGGTACCCCTCGAGGACGGGCACGAGAGCCTTCGCGTAGGCGTCGAGGAACTCCTCCGCGCCGTCGCGAGAGAGCACGTATTCGCGTACCGTCTCATCCTGCCCCGTGAGTCCGCGCAGGTCTTCGTTCCAGTACGGGTTCGGCAGGAAGCGCATGTCGGCGACGACGTCGACATCGGTGGGGAGCCCGTACTTGAATCCGAAGCTGAGCAGCGTGACCCGGTGCCGGGCCTCCCCCTCCTCGGAGAAGATGTCGGACACCTTCGTCGCCAGCTGGTGGATGTTCAACGCCGTGGTGTCGATCACGAGGTCTGCGGCCTCGCGGATCGGCGCCAGCCGGGTGCGCTCGGTGCGGATGCCGTCGAGGAGCGTCCCATCGCCCTGGAGCGGGTGGGGGCGACGCACCGCCTCGAACCGACGGACGAGGACGTCGTCAGACGCATCGAGGAACAGCACGCGGATCGATCCCCGGGTGCGCAGCACACGCGCCACCTCGGGGAAGTCGTCGAAGAGGTTGCGACCGCGGACGTCGACCACCGCGGCGACCTTCGGGAGCGAATCCCCGCCCATGCCGGTGAGGTCGAGCAGCGGACGAAGAATCTGCGGCGGCAGGTTGTCAACGACGTACCAGCCGAGATCCTCGAGCGCATTGGCCACCGTGGTGCGCCCCGCGCCGGACATCCCGGTGACGATGAGGAACTCGCCCTTCTCCCCGTCAGACATCGCTACTCACTGCTCCTTCTCCCCCTCGGCCTCCCAGCCTAGCGAGTGGACAGGTGCGTATGGATGTTCTGGGCCAGCACCGGTCCGATCCCCTGGACCTCCTGGATCTGGTGGGGTTCGGCGGCGCGCAGCGCCGTGACCGAGCCGAAGTGCTTCAGCAGGACCTTGATCCGCGACGCCCCCAGACCGGGCACCTCGGCGAGCACCGTCGTGATGTCCTTCTTGCGCTTCTTCCGCTGGTGCGTGATGGCGAATCGATGCGCCTCATCGCGAAGCCGCTGGAGCAGGTAGAGAGATTCGCTGGTCCGCGGGAGGATGACCGGGAAGTCGTCTCCCGGAAGCCAGATCTCCTCCAGGCGCTTGGCGATGCCGCAGACGGCGATCTCGGTGTGTCCCGCGTCGCGGAGGGCTCGAGCTGCGGCCTCGACCTGGGGCTGCCCGCCGTCCACGAGCAGCAGCTGCGGCGGGTAGGCGAACCGGGGCTTCCGGCGCACACCCGCCTCGCCGACGTCTTCCGCGACCACGTCCTCGGTGGTGGGGTCGACGGTCTCCTGCTCCTCCGGGCGGTCGAGGTAGGCGAGCCGACGCCGCAGCACCTGGTACATGGAGTCGGTGTCGTCGGTGGTCTCCGCGATGTTGAAGGTGCGGTACTGGTCCTTCCGCGGCAGCCCATCCTCGAACACGACCATGGAAGCGACCACGTTCGTGCCCCCGAGGTGCGAGATGTCGAAGCACTCGATCCGGAGGGGCGCCTCCTCCATGCCCAGCGCTTCCTGCAGATCGGTCAGCGCCTGCGTGCGCGCGACGTAGTCGCTCGTCCGACGCGTCTTGTGCCTGATCAGCGCCTGCTGGGCGTTCAGGGTGGCCGTGCGCATGAGGTCGGCCCGCTGGCCCCGGTGCGCCACCGCGATCTCGACCTTCCGGCCTCGACGTTCACGCAGCCACGCCTCCAGCTCGGAGGCGTCGTCGGGAAGCACAGGGACGAGGATGCGACGTGGCACGTCCTGCGCCTCCCCGTACGCCTGCTGGAGGACCTGCTCCACGAGCTCCCCGCCGGAGATGTCGATCTCCTTCTCGATCGTCAGGGCCCGGACCCCTCGGACACGACCGCCGCGGATGACGAAGTGCTGCACCGCGGCCGCGAGCTCGTCCTCGGCGATGCCGAACAGGTCGGCGTCCTCGTCCGCCGGCAGCACGAGGGCGCTCTTGCCGAGCACGGCCTCGATCGCCGAGAGCTTGTCCCGGTACTTCGCGGCCGCCTCGTAGTCCATGGCCGCCGACGCGGCGAGCATGCGCTGCGTGAGCTCGCGGGTGAAGCGTTCGTCACCGCCCGCCATGAAAGCGACGAAATCGTCGACCATGGCGCGGTGCTCCTCCATCGACACCGTCATCGAGCACGGCCCGCCGCACTTGCCGATCTGCCCCGGGAAGCACGGGCGGCCCGTCTGCATCGCCCGCTTGTAGCTCGCGTCGCTGCAGGTGCGGATGGGGAAGGCTTTGATCATCAGGTCGATGGTCTCGTGCACCGCCCACACCTTCGGATAAGGACCGAAGTAGCGGGCTCCGGGGATCTTCCGGTTCCGGGTCACGAGCACCCGCGGCGCCTCGTCCCCCAGCGTGACCGCCATGAACGGGTAGGACTTGTCGTCCCGGTACTTGACGTTGAACGGCGGATCGAACTCCTTGATCCACATGTACTCGAGCTGAAGGGAGTCGACGTCGGTGGGCACGACCGTCCACTCCACCGACGCCGCCGTCGTCACCATCCGACGCGTGCGCTCATGCAGCGTCCGCAGCGGAGCGAAGTAGTTCGACAGCCGCTGACGGAGGTTCTTCGCCTTCCCGACGTACAGCACCCGGCCGTTGGCATCGCGGAACCGGTACACCCCCGGGTCGGTCGGGATCTCGCCCGCCCGGGGCTTGTACGGCAGCACGTCGGCCATCAGCTGGCCTTCCGCGCAGAGCGCCCCTCACCCAGGATCTCGGCGAGGAACTGGCCGGTGTGGCTCTCCTCGACCCGCGCGATCTGCTCCGGCGTGCCGGTGGCGAGGATCGTGCCGCCGCCGGAACCGCCCTCCGGACCCAGGTCGATCACCCAGTCGGCCGACTTGATCACGTCGAGGTTGTGCTCGATCACGATCACCGTGTTGCCCTTGTCGACCAGACCGTTCAGCACCTCGAGGAGCTTGCGCACGTCCTCGAAGTGCAGACCCGTCGTCGGCTCGTCGAGCACGTAGATGCTCCGCCCGTTGCTGCGGCGCTGGAGCTCGGTCGCGAGCTTCACGCGCTGCGCCTCACCGCCGGACAGCGTGGTCGCCGACTGGCCGAGGCGCACGTACCCCAGCCCCACGTCGACGAGGGTCTTCATGTAGCGGTGGATGGCCTGGATCGGCTCGAAGAACTCGGCCGCCTCCTCGATGGGCATCTCCAGCACCTCGGCGATGTTCTTGCCCTTGTAGTGCACGGCGAGGGTGTCGCGGTTGTACCGCTTGCCGTGGCACACCTCGCAGTCCACGTACACGTCCGGGAGGAAGTTCATCTCGATCTTGATCGTGCCGTCACCCGAGCAGGCCTCGCAGCGTCCGCCCTTGACGTTGAAGCTGAACCGGCCCGGCTGGTAGCCGCGGACCTTCGCCTCGGGCGTCTCGCTGAAGAGCGTGCGGATGCGGTCGAAGACGCCCGTGTAGGTCGCCGGGTTCGATCGCGGGGTGCGGCCGATCGGTGCCTGGTCGACGTGCACGACCTTGTCGAGGTTGTCGAGGCCGGTCACGCGGGTGTGCTTGCCCGGCACCGTTCGCGCGCCGTTGAGCCGCGACGCGAGCACCTGGTACAGGATGTCATTCACCAGGGACGACTTCCCGGATCCGCTGACGCCGGTGACCGCGGTGAGGACGCCGAGCGGGAAGTCCGCCGTGACGTTGCGGAGGTTGTTGGCGCGCGCGCCCACCACGCTCAGCATGCGCTTCTTGTCGATCTTCCGGCGCTTCGCCGGCATCGGGATCTCTCGACGGCCCGAGAGATAGTCGCCGGTCATGGAGTCGGTGTCGGCGAGCAGCGCCGAGTACGGCCCGGAGTGGACCACCGCTCCGCCGTTCACACCCGCGCCGGGACCGATATCGACCACCCAGTCCGCGGCCTCGATCGTCTCTTCGTCGTGCTCGACGACGATCAGGGTGTTCCCGAGGTCGCGCAGCGTGAGCAGCGTCTCGATGAGTCGGCGGTTGTCGCGCTGGTGCAGTCCGATCGACGGTTCATCGAGGACGTAGAGCACGCCGGTCAGGCCGGAGCCGATCTGCGTGGCGAGGCGGATGCGCTGGGCCTCGCCACCCGACAGCGAGCCCGCCGAGCGGCTGAGGTTCAGGTAGGACAGACCGACCTGGAGGAGGAAGTCGAGGCGCAGGCGGATCTCACGGAGCACCTGGGCGGCGATCTTGGCCTCGCGGTCGGTGAGGTGCAGCTTCTCCATGAAGGCCCGGGCATCGGCCAGGCTCAGGTGCGAGACCTCGGCGATGGAGTGACCGTGTACCTGCACGGCCAGCACCTCGGGCTTGAGACGGTCGCCATTGCAGACCGGGCACGGGACCTCGCGGAGGTACTCGCCCCACCGGCTGCGCTGCGTGTCGGACTCGGCCTGCAGGTACTGCCGCTCGATGTACGGCACCACGCCCTCGAAGCCGGAGGCATAGCGCATCTCACGGCCGTAGCGGTTCTTCCACTTGACCGTGACCTTGTAGTTCTCTCCGCGCAGCACCGCTTCCTTGACGTCGGAGTGCAGTTCGCGCCACGGGGTGTCGAGGGAGAAGTCGAGGTCGCGGGAGAGTCCTTCGAGCAGGCGCTCGTAGTACTGGAAGAGGCCCTTGCCCTGGGTGGTCCACGGGATGATGACGCCCTCGCGGATCGAGAGGTCTTCGTCGCCGAGCATCAGGTCCACGTCCACCGACATGCGGGTGCCGAGGCCCGAGCAGGCGGGGCAGGCGCCGAACGGCGCGTTGAAGGAGAACGTGCGCGGCTCGATCTCGGTGAGGGTGAGCGCGTGGCCGTTGGGGCACGCGAGCTTCTCCGAGAAGGTCTGCCAGGCGTCGTCGCCCTCGCCGTCGACGTAGTTGATCTGCACCACACCGCCGGCGAGTCCGAGAGCGGTCTCCACCGAGTCGGTCACGCGTCCGAGGATGTCCGGCGAGGCGACGAGGCGGTCGACGACCACGGCGATGTCGTGCTTGTAGCTCTTCTTGAGCGTCGGAGGCTCGGCCAGCTGGATGAGCTCGCCGTCGACGATCGCCCGCGAGTACCCCTTCGCCCCGAGCTCCCGGAACAGGTCGACGAACTCGCCCTTCTTCTGCGAGACGATCGGCGCGACGACCTGGTAGCGGGTGCGCTCCGGCAGCTCCATGAGCTGGTCGGCGATCTGCTGGACGGTCTGACGCTGGATCTTCTCTCCGCACACCGGACAGTGCGGAACGCCGATGCGCGCCCAGAGCAGACGCATGTAGTCGTAGATCTCGGTGATCGTGCCGACCGTCGACCGAGGATTGCGGTTCGTCGACTTCTGATCGATCGACACCGCCGGGCTCAGCCCCTCGATGAAATCGACGTCCGGCCGGTCGACCTGGCCGAGGAACTGCCGCGCGTAGGCGCTCAGCGACTCGACGTACCGACGCTGCCCCTCGGCGAAGATCGTGTCGAAGGCGAGGCTCGACTTCCCCGATCCGGAGAGGCCGGTGAAGACCACCAGCGAGTCTCGAGGGATGTCGATGTCGACGTTCTTGAGATTGTGCACGCGGGCGCCGCGGACACTGAGTTTTCCTGGGGAAGCAACGGGGACGATGGGCACCGAACAAGTCTACGAGGGGCCACGGACATCGGCTCCGAGAACGCCCAACGCCTGGTCCCGGCGAGGGGGCTTCCCGGAGTCGTCACGGCGAGCGAGCCGCTCCCCCGGGCCCCCGGACGGCTCAGCTCTGCTCGGAGCGCCGCCCCGCGAAGGCCCCGAGCCCGTCCCGGAGAGCGGCGATCTCGCCGATGCCCATCCCGACGGCGGCCATCACCCGATGCGGCACGTCCACGGCCCTCGCACGCAGCGCCGCACCGGCGTCGGTGAGCGTGATCTCCAGCCGGCGTTCGTCCTCATTGCTTCGCTGGCGGGTCACCAGCCCGTCGGCCTCGAGCCTCTTGACGAGGGGCGACGCGGTCGCGGGCTCCAGCGCGAGGTCGGCGGCGAGGTCGTTCAGGGTCCGCGGCGACCGCTCCCACAGGGCGAGCATCACCAGGTACTGCGGGTGCGTCAACCCGAGCGGCTCGAGGATCGGCCGGTAGATCGCCACCACATTCCGCGCCGCCGTGACCACGGCGAAGCAGAGCTGGTTCTCGAGCCGGAGCAGATCATCGGTGTCAGTCACGATCTTGACTATACATCTGCACGAATCATTAGTACACTAATGAACATGTCACGCGACTCCAGCCGCCCCCCTCTTCGCACCCGAATCCGCGAAGCGGGGGGCCTTTACACCTGGGTGAACACCAACCTCGTGCGTCTCGCCGGTCCGGCCTCGGTCGGGCCCTACGAGAAGACGCCCCCGCCGAGCGCCGCGGAGCGCGCGGAACGAGCCTGTCCGCTCTGCGGTGCGCCGATGACCGAGCACGAGATCGACCGCTCCGGCGCGAAGACGCTGGTGCACTGCCCGTAGGCCCCTCGGCGTCAGTCGTCGTCGGCTGCGAGGGCGGCGCCGACCGACTCCCGGGCCATGTCGATCCAGGTCATGAGCGCGGCATCGTCGGCGATCGCCGACGCGGAGACATCGATCCACCCGGACCCCATGGTGCGGGACCCCATCACGGCGCGCGAAGCTCCGGGCAGGGTCACCGCGACGGCGCCGTTCTCCTCATCCACACGGACGAGAAGCGTCCCGTCCTTCCGGGCGCCCACCAGGATGCGCCCCTCGTCGAGGAACGCCCTGGTCCCGAACATCCGGCGCTCCTCGACGGAAGGGTCGGTCCCGAGCAGTGCGCGGACGCGGTCCGCGAGTTCCTCTCCTGCCGCATCCATCTCCACTCCGTCTACGCGTGCCCGGCCCGCTCCATCGACCGGAGCTCCTTCTTCAGATCCTGCACTTCGTCACGCAGGCGTCCGGCCAGCTCGAACTTCAGCTCGGCGGCTGCCGCGAGCATCTGATCGGTGAGGTCCTGGATCGTGGCCTCCAGCTGCTGGGCGCCCTCGGCCGCGATCCCGGTGCGCCGCAGGTTCGGTGTCGGCGACTTCCCCTTGCCCGACGCGCGGCCTCGGCCGGACATCAGCTCCGCGGTGTCCTGACCCTCGCGCGCCAGCACCTCCGTGATGTCGGCGATGCGCTTGCGCAGCGGCTGCGGATCGATACCGTGCTCCTTGTTGTACGCGATCTGCTTCTCACGTCGGCGGTCGGTCTCCTCGATGGCCTTGGCCATGGAGTCCGTCATGTTGTCCGCGTACATGTGCACTTCACCGGACACGTTTCGCGCGGCGCGGCCGATGGTCTGGATGAGCGAGGTCCCGGAGCGGAGGAAGCCCTCCTTGTCTGCGTCGAGGATCGCGACGAGCGACACCTCCGGGAGGTCGAGTCCCTCGCGCAGCAGGTTGATACCCACCAGGACGTCGTACACGCCGGCGCGCAGTTCGCTGAGGAGCTCGACGCGACGCAGGGTGTCGACGTCGGAGTGCAGGTAGCGCACCCGGACGCCATGCTCGCCGAGGAAGTCGGTCAGCTCCTCCGCCATCTTCTTCGTGAGCGTCGTGACGAGCACGCGCTCGTCACGCTCCACGCGAAGCCTGATCTCTTCGAGGAGATCATCGATCTGCCCCTTCGACGGCTTGACGATGATCTCCGGATCGACCAGGCCGGTCGGGCGGATGATCTGCTCCACCACTCCGTCGGCGATGCCCATCTCGTACTTGCCCGGGGTGGCGGACAGGTAGACGGTCTGCCCCACGCGGTTCTTGAACTCGTCCCAGCGCAGTGGGCGGTTGTCCATCGCGCTCGGCAGCCGGAATCCATGGTCGACGAGGGTGCGCTTGCGGGACGCGTCTCCTTCGTACATCGCGCCGATCTGCGGCACCGTGACGTGGGACTCGTCGATGACGAGCAGGAAGTCGTCCGGGAAGAAGTCGAGGAGCGTGTGCGGAGGCTCGCCCGGCATGCGTCCGTCCATGTGACGCGAGTAGTTCTCGATGCCGGAGCAGAATCCGAGCTGCTGCAGCATCTCCAGGTCGAACGTGGTCCGCATTCGGAGTCGCTGTGCCTCGAGGAGCTTGCCCTGGCGCTCGAACTCCTTCAGCCGCTCCTCCAGCTCGTGCTCGATGGTGCCGATGGAGCGCTGGATGACGTCGGTGCCCGCGACGTAGTGCGAGGCCGGGAAGATCGGCACGGCGTCCAGCTTCTCGATGACCTCGCCCGTGAGCGGGTGCAGCGAGTAGAGAGCCTCGATCTCGTCGCCGAACAGCTCGATGCGGATTGCGTGCTCCTCGTACACCGGGATGATCTCGATCGTGTCGCCGCGGACACGGAAGTTGCCGCGCGAGAAGTCGACGTCGTTGCGGTTGTACTGCATCGCGATGAACTGACGGATCAAGGCGTCGCGGTCGTACCGCTCCCCCACCTGGAGCGCGACCATGGCGCGCAGGTACTCCTCCGGGGCGCCCAGGCCGTAGATGCAGGAGACGGTCGACACCACGACCACATCCCGACGGCTCAACAGGGAGTTGGTCGTCGAGTGGCGGAGGCGCTCGACCTCCGCGTTGATCGAGGAGTCCTTCTCGATGAAGGTGTCCGTCTGCGGGACGTAGGCCTCGGGCTGGTAGTAGTCGTAGTACGAGACGAAGTACTCGACGGCGTTGTTCGGCATGAGCTCGCGGAACTCGTTGGCGAGCTGCGCCGCGAGGGTCTTGTTATGCGCGAGCACGAGCGTGGGGCGCTGCACCTGTTCGACGAGCCAGGCCGTGGTCGCCGATTTGCCTGTTCCGGTCGCCCCGAGCAGCACGATGTCGGTCTCGCCCGCGTTGATGCGGGACGCCAGCTCGGCGATGGCCTGCGGCTGGTCACCGGCGGGGGCGTACTCGCTGATGACCTCGAAGGGGCGGACACTGCGGGTGGGCTGCATACATCAAGCGTATGCCGCCCCTCCGACATCGGGGCCGCGTCCGGTGGCGGCAGCGCTTCAGCTCGCGCGGAGCCGGTCCCAGAGCGCGTCCGTCTGGGCCAGCGTGTCCGCGATCGATCCGGCGGTGTCGATGACGATGTCGGCGATCGCGAGCCGCCTGTCGTCGGGAACCTGCGCGGCGATCCGCCCGCGGGCCTCGTCAGGCGTCATCCCGCGCAGGTGCTCGAGCCTCTCGAGACGGACCTCCTCGGGAGCGTGCGCGACGACGATCGCATCCCACGGGTCGTCGACACGCGCCTCCACGAGAAGCGGCACGTCGTAGACGACGACAGCATCCGGATCGGCACGGAACGCGGCGTCGAAACGGCGCTGGGACTCGGCCCGCACGGCAGGGTGCACGATGGCGTTCAGCTGCGCGAGACGGTCCGGATCGGCGAACACGGTCGCCCCGAGGGCCGCCCGGTCGAGCGATCCGTCGTCGGCGATGACCTCGTCGCCGAACGCCCGAGCGATCGCATCGAGCACTTCGGATCCCGGCGCCTGGACCTCGCGAACGATCCGATCCGCGTCGACGATCACCGCGCCGAGCTCGGCGAGCCGGTTCGCGATGGTGGACTTCCCCGACGCGATGCCTCCGGTGAGAGCGATGAGCGGCATCCGACCATCCTGCCACGCCTGACCGAGGGCGTCGCACGACGCTGCCGAGGAACAATCGGGAAAGCTTCGGTCCCTCTTGAGGAAGACTTGACGGTCCCCTGAGGTGTGCTGCGTAACGTCGAAGCCATGACGAACACGGAAGCCACCGCACGCCCTGACCGCACCGAGCGACCCTCCAGGCGGCGCCCCATCATGGCGTTCGCGCTGGCCGTGCTCGCGACGGGCGGCATCGGCGCCGCCCTCACCAGCGCCGCGTGGACCGACAACACGTTCTTCAGCGCCCCCGCCGCGGCGGCCACCTTCAACCTCCAGGGTTCGACCGATGGAACCACCTGGAAGGAGTCGGCCACCAAGAACAGCGTCGAGCTCGTCGTCCCGGCGGAGAAGCTGGCGAATCTGCTCCCGGGCGAGACCCGCACCATCAAGCTCTGGGTCAAGAACTCCAGCTCCGTCAACGCCGCCCTCACCTCGACCGTCGAGTACGCACCCGGCAACGCGGCGACCGACTTCACGGTGAAGCCGACGGCGACGATCACCGGGCTCGCGGCGTCGCTGACCTCCTCCGGCTCCACGGCGAGCGACGAGTTCGAGCTCGTCGTCACCACGCCGGCCGACTGGGCGACGAGCAACCAGGGCAAGAGCGGCACCATCGTCGTCACGGTCTCCGCCACCGCGACCAACTGACACTCACCGAGACAGCAGAGACGAGGGACGAACCGTGGTGCAGCTCCTCCGCCGGCTCGCCCTGCTCGTGCTCTGGGCGCTGGCCGCCGCGGGCGTGGGCTGCGGCGTCGTCTGGGGCGCCACGGCGATCGGGCTCATCCAGCCGCTCGTCGTGATCTCGGGCTCCATGGAACCCGAGATCATGACGGGCGACCTCCTCGTCGCGACCAAGGTCCCCGCCGACTCCCTCGAGGTCGGGGACGTCGTCAGCCTCCCGAGCGCGCTGACCGACACCCTGGTGACCCACCGCATCACCGCCATCGAGGCCGCCGATGGCGCGCACACGATCACTATGAAGGGCGACAATAACGACTTCTCCGACGCCTTGGACTATGCCGTGACCGGCGAGGTGTGGAAGCCGGCAGTACAGCTCCCCGGGTGGGGAACCGCCATCATGAGGATGACGTCGCCTCCCGTCGCCGTCCCGCTGCTGCTTGGGCTCCTGGGCCTGCTCGGCCTCAGCATGATGAGTCCCGTCGAGCGACCGTCGCGTAAGCCGCTGACCACGTGACACCCGTACGACGATTCTCCCCGGTGGCCGGCGTCGCGGTCGCGATGGCGCTCGTCTTCCTGTCCGTCACCCAGGGAAGCGTTTCCACCACCAGCGCGGCGTGGACGGATCGGACCGTGGTCACGGCGACGGTGACGTCCGCCTCAACATGGTTGTCCCCGTTCACCGGGAACTCGTGCAAGGCGTACAGCAGCCCGTCGGCCGCCCCCACGACCTGCGCGATCACGGCCATCCGCTATGAGGAGATCAGCGACACCTCCGGCCACTTCTACATCAGCACCAACGCACCGGGCGGGTCGCACCACGTCGACGTCGACGTCGATCTGAAGAGGGCGACGGGCCTTCCCCGCACGTGGACTTCCTGGGCCGAAGCGGGGGTGCTCCCAGGCAGCCATGTCACGCCCGACCGCGCATGGACGTGCTCGACTCTGCCGCGGCTCACCGGCCGCAGTCTCGACTGGCACCTCACCGACCTGCAGGTTCCCGTGACGCTGCAACGCAGCACGGCGAACACGATCTGCGCGTGAGCGACGCAGCGAGCGCCCCTCAGCGCGCGAGCAGCTGCCGTCGGGAGCTGATCACGCCGGTGTCGAAGCCGGCGAGATGCAGGCCGCCGTGGAAGCGGGCGTGCTCGATCTTGATGCAGCGATCCATGACGACCGAGAGACCGGCCTCCTCCGCGAGCGCGGCCGCCTCCTCGTTCCAGGAGCCGAGCTGGAGCCACAGCGTCTTGGCACCGCGGTCGATCGCCTCCTGCGCGACCCCCGGAAGGTCGTCGTGACGACGGAAGACGTCGACGATGTCGGGCTGCACGGGCAGGGCGCTCAACGACGGGTAGACCGGCTGCCCGAGGATCTCGGTCTCCCTCGGGTTCACGAGATAGACGTCGTAGGCCGTGCTGGACAGCAGGTAGGTCGCGACGAAGTACGAGGCCCGTGACGGATTCCCCGAGGCACCGACGATGGCGATCGATCGGGCGCGCCGCAGCAGTCCGAACCGCTGCGGCTGCGAGGGCCCGGTCCACGTGCGGCCCGGCTCGACGGCAGCGGGGAGCGCGCAGCTGGCGGCATCCGTGGTCTGAGGGACGGCGCAGGCGTCCCCGGCGGAGGTCGTGCTCATCAGTGGGCTCCCGTCGCGAGGGTGAGGGCCTGATCGAGGTCCCAGATGATGTCTTCCGCGTCCTCCAGGCCGACGGAGATGCGGATCAGGTCGGGCCGCACGCCGGCGGCGACGAGCTGCTCCGCGGTGAGCTGGCGGTGCGTGGTGGAGGCCGGGTGGATCACCAGGGTGCGGGCGTCGCCGATGTTGGCGAGGTGGGACGCGAGCTGCAGGTTCTCGATGAACGTCTCCCCCGCGGCGCGGCCGTCCTCGGCGGCGACTCCGAACGCGAACACAGATCCCGGCCCCAGCGGCAGGTACCGGGCGGCACGCTCATGATGCGGATGACCTTCCAGTCCTGCCCAGGTGACGTAGGAGACGCGGGGGTCTGCCGCCAGCCACTCGGCGACGACCCGGGCGTTGGCGATGTGAGCGTCGATACGCTGAGGCAGCGTCTCCACGCCCTGCAGGAGCGTGAAGGCCGACTGCGGGCTCAGGGCGGGTCCGATGTCGCGCAGCTGTTCGGAGCGCAGCTTGGTGAGGAATCCGTACTCGCCGAAGTTGCCCCACCAGGAGATGCCGCCGTAGGAGGCCACCGGTTCGGTCATCTGCGGGAACTTGCCGTTGCCCCAGTCGAACGTGCCCTTCTCGATGACCACACCGCCGAGGGTCGTGCCGTGGCCGCCGAGGAACTTCGTCACCGAGTGGATGACGATGTCCGCCCCGTGCTCCAGCGGGCGCGCGAGGTAGGGCGTGGCGAGCGTCGCATCGACGACGAGTGGCACCCCGGCGTCGTGGGCGATGGCGGCGAGACCCGCGATGTCGGCGATCTCGCCCGACGGGTTCCCGATCATCTCGACGTAGACGACCTTGGTCTCCGGACGGATGGCCGCGGCGAAGTCGGCAGGGTCGGAGGAGCTGACGAACGTCGTCTCCACGCCGAAGCGTCGAAGCGTCACATCGAGCTGTGTGACCGTGCCGCCGTAGAGCTGCGCGGCGGCGACGACGTGATCGCCCGCGCCCACGAGCGCGGCGAACGTGATGAACTCCGCGCTCATCCCCGAGGCGGTCGCCACGGCCCCGATGCCGCCCTCCAGCGAGGCCAGCCGTTCCTCCAGGGCGGCGACGGTGGGGTTGCCGATGCGCGAGTAGATGTTGCCGTACTTCTGCAGCGCGAAGAGGTTTCCGGCGTCGGCCGCATCGTCGAAGACGAAGGACGTCGTCTGGTAGATCGGGACCGCCCGCGCTCCGGTGGCGGCGTCCGGTGTACCCCCGGCATGCAGGGCGCGCGTGCGGAACCCGAAGCGGTGGTCGTCGGTCATGATGTCCTCGATTCTGCGGCGAGAGCGCCGGCGATGTCGTCGACGGCCCAGGGGTTCTGCAATGACGTCGTGTCGCCGAGGGCCTGCGGAGCGCGTCCCGCGCGCCGATCCTGTTCGGCATCCCAGAGCTGCGCGAGCAGGCGGCGCATGATCTTCCCCGAGCGCGTCTTGGGCAGGTCCGGCACGACGACGACGTGCTTCGGCTTCGCGACGGGACCGATCGCGCGGGCGACCTGAGCGCGCAGCGCCTGCGCGTCGATCGCCGCCCGGCCGGACGGGGTGACGAACGCCACGACCGCCTGCCCGGTGACCGGATCAGCCACGCCTGCGGACCCGGCTTCGCCGACCGTCTCGTGCGCCACGAGCGCCGACTCGATCTCGATCGTCGAGAGGCGATGACCGGAGACGTTCACGACGTCGTCGAGTCGTCCCAGGATCCAGATGAAGCCGTCGGCGTCCTGTGTCGCCCCGTCTCCGGCGACGTAGTAGCCGCCGTGCGCGCCCACACCGGCGTACGCAGACCAGTACGCGTCGCGGTAGCGCTCCGGGTTCCCCCAGACGGTCCGCGCCATCCCCGGCCACGGACGCCGGACGACCAGCGTCCCGGATCGTCCAGGCGCCACCTCGTCACCGTTCTCGTCGACCACCGCGACGTCGATGCCCGGAAGCGGGATCGACGCGGAGCCGGGCTTCAGGGGTGTGACGCCGGGCAAGGGCGCGATCATCGCGGCGCCGGTCTCCGACTGCCACCACGTGTCGATGACGGAAAGCTCATCCCGCCCGAAGTTCCGGCGGAACCACACCCAGGCCTCCGGATTGATCGCCTCGCCCACCGTGCCGAGCAGTCGCAGAGTCGACAGATCGTGGCCGCTCGGCAGCTCGTCGCCGAACCAGGTCATGAAGGTCCGGATCAGCGTCGGAGCCGTGTAGTAGATCGTGACGCCGTAGCGCTCGATGATCTCCAAGTGCCGCTCGCGGCGCGGAGTGTCCGGCGTGCCCTCGTAGATGACCTGGGTGAGCCCGTTCGACAGCGGCCCGTAGATCTCGTAGGTGTGCGCCGTCACCCAGGCGAGGTCGGCCGTGCACCAATGGACGTCGTCCGGTCTGGCGTCGAAATGCGCCCAGTGCGCCCAGCTTGCGTGCGTCAGGTAGCCGCCGGAGGTGTGCACGAGGCCCTTGGGCTTCCCCGTCGTGCCGGAGGTGTAGATGATGAAGAGCGGGTGCTCGGCGTCGAAGGCCTCCGCCCGATGCACGGTGGGAGCCGTGTCGACGACGTCGTGCCACCACACGTCCCTGCCTTCGGTCCACGGGACGCCCTGTCCGGTGCGACGGAGCACGAGGACGTGTTCGAGGTCCGGCAGTCCCGCGGCGGCGGCGTCGGCGGCGGACTTGACCTCGGTCGCCGTCCCCCGCCGGAACTGGCCGTCGCTGGTGACGAGCAGCTTCGCCCCGGTGTCCTCGAGCCGGAACCGCACGGCCTCCGCGGAGAACCCTCCGAAGACGAGCGAGTGGACGGCTCCTATCCGCGCGCAGGCGAGCGTGATGACCACCGTCTCCACGAGCACGGGGAGGTAGATCACCACGCGGTCCCCCGGTCGGATCCCGAGGTCTTCCAGCGCGTGCGCGGCCTGGGCCACGCGGCGCTGGAGGTCGGCGTAGGTCACCGAGACCCGGTCACCGGGCTCTCCTTCGAAGTGCAGCGCCACCTTGTCTCCGCGCCCGGCGTCGACATGACGGTCCGCGCAGTTCACCGCGACGTTCAGCCGGCCGCCGAGGAACCATCGCGCCGCCGGGACCGCACCATCGACGGGCGGCTCCCACTCGTGCACGGCCGTCCACGGCTCGGCCCAGTCCAGTCGGCGGGCCGCGTCCTCCCAGAAGGCCAGAGGATCAGCGGCCGCCCGGGCATAGGCCTCCGCGGTCACGTTGGCGTCGAGGAACGCGGGCGACGGAGGATAGACCCGTTCCTCCTGCAGCCGAGCCTCGGTCGTCGTCACGTCCATCGCCGCAGCAGGTACTTCTCCAGCAGCGCGAGCACGCCGTTGGTGATCGTGCCGAGCAACGCGAGCAGCACGATGGAGAGCAGGATGCGGTCGACGCGCCCGGTGCTCTGCGAGTCCGTGAGCAGGAAGCCGAGCCCCATGGACGACGCGATCAGCTCGGCGGCGACCAGGAACAGCCACGCCTGGGCGAGCGCGAGGCGGAGGCCCGCGACGACGGACGGCACCACGGCCGGGAGCTGGACCGTGCGGAACAGCGACCATCCGTGCAGGCTGAAGGAGCGTCCCGCCTCGACGAGCTGCGGGTCCACGTGCCGGAGCGCGGAGGCGACGGTCGTGTAGACCGGGAAGAATGCACCGATCGCGATGAGGGTCACCTTGGACTCCTCGCCGATCTGCATCCACAGGATCAGCAGCGGCACCCAGGCGAGCGACGGCACCGCGCGAACCGCCGCGAGGGTCGGGCTGAGCAGCACGTCGCCCCAGCGTGAGAGCCCGACGATGCCGGCCGCTGCGAGGCCGACGACCGAGCCGATCGCGAACCCGAGCAGCACTCGCTGGACGGAGATGGCGATGTGGGTCCAGAGCTGTCCGGACTCGGCCAGTTCCACCCCGGCCTGGAACACCGACGCCGGCGCCGGGAGTCGGTACGGCTCGATGAGGCCGGCCGTCGTGACCACCTGCCAGGCGATGAGGATCGCAGCCGGGAGCAGGAAGCCCCCGACGATCCGTACGACGGGCGGCAGACCACGCCGTGCTCCTCCCGTCCCCCGCCGGGGAGCGCCCTTCGCGAACTCGAGCGCGTCCCGCGATTCCGCCGGGACGACCACCCGATCCTCGAAACCGGTCACTCGCCTGCGCCCGCCTTCGTCGCGAAGGTGTCGTTGATGATGCTGGACAGCGCCTTGTCGACGGATTCCTGCCCACCCTGGACGTCGCCGGACTCGACGAGCACGGGAGCGATCTTCTCGAGCACCTTCAGCTGGTCGTCACCGGGGATGCCGTTCACGTCGAGGTTCGACCGCTCCTGGATGACCGTGGTCGCGACCTCGAGGTCGATACCGGCGACCTCTGCCAGCAGGGCGGCAGTCTCCTCCGGGTTCTCGAGCGCCCACGCACGGGCCTCCTCGTAGGCGTCGACGACGGCCTGAGCGAGGTCGGGGTGGTTGTCGATGAAGTCCTCGGTCGCGTTGAGGAAGCCGTACGTGTTGAAGTCGACGTTGCGGTAGATGAGCTTGTCGCCCGACTCCTGCTCCGCGGCGGCCATGATGGGGTCGAGACCCGCCCATGCGTCGACCGAACCGCCGTCGAGCGCCGCGCGCCCGTCGGCGTGCTGGAGGTTCTGCACCTCGACGTCAGCCAGCGACAGCCCGCCCTCCTCCAGAGCCTGGAGGAGGAAGAAGTAGGGGTCCGTGCCCTTGGTGGCCGCGACAGAGGCGCCCTTGAGATCCTCCACCGAGGTGATGTCGCTGTCGGGCCCGACGACGATGGCTGACCACTCGGGCTGGGAGAAGATGTCGATCACCTGGATGGGCGAACCGTTCGCGCGGGCGAGCAGCGCGGCCGAGCCCGCCGTCGATCCCACGTCGACCGAACCCGAGCGGAGGAGCTCGTTGGCCTTGTTCGAGCCGGCGGACTGCACCCATTCGACGGTGACGTCGTCGCCGAGGATGTCCTCCAGGATGGCCTGGTCGCGGATCACGAGGCTGAGCGGATTGTAGGTCGCGAAGTCGATGGAGAGCGTGTCCGCCGACCACTCGCCGTTCCCGGCGGGGGTGGACTCGGCCTCGGCGGACGCGTTCTCCCCGGCGACGCAGCCGGTGGCGACGAGCATCATCGTCCCGGCGACGGCGATCGCAGGGATGATGCGGCGGGTGATGGTGCTCATCGGGTCTCCTCGGGGGTGTGGTGGTGCGTGTCGACGCCGAGCCCTTCGAGGAGCTCGGCGCGCAGGTCGGCGAGGCCGCGGTCGGCGCGGTCTCGGGGGCGGATGCCGGGGACGCGGATCGTCCGCGCGACGGACGACGCCGTGTCGTCCGCGTCGCCGACGGTGCGCAGCAGCAGCACGCGGTCGGCGAGATAGAGGGCCTCCTCCACGTCGTGGGTCACGAGCAGCACCGTGGTGGGCTCGGCCGCGTGGATCTTCAAGAGCAGGTCGTGCATGCGGAGGCGGGTGAGGGCGTCGAGGGCGCCGAACGGCTCGTCGAGCAGCAGCACCCCGGGGTTCCTGGCGAGAGCGCGGGCGAGGGACGCCCGCTGCGCCATGCCTCCGGACACCTCGCGCGGACGCTGATCCGCGGCGTGCTCGAGACCGACGAGCTGCAGCAGTTCGCGGACGCGAGTGCGTCCGACGGTGCGGGAGACGCTGCGGGGAAGACCGAGCTCGACGTTCTGCGCAAGGGTGCGCCACGGAAGCAGCCGCGGCTCCTGGAACGCGATCGCTGTGCGCTCGTCGACATCGGCGACACCGGAGCCGTCCAGGCGGATCGTCCCCCGCGTGGGGGTGTCCAGTCCGCCGATGAGGCGCAGCAGGGTCGACTTCCCGCACCCGGACGGGCCGACGACGGCGACGATCTCCCCGGCGGCGATATCCAGGTCGAGACCGCGGAGCACCTCGCGTCGCCCCTGTGCGAGCGGGAACGACCGTGCGATGCCGTCGAGGCGCACGGGCTGTGCGGAGCCCGCGGTCTTCGGGGCCTCAGCGGTGTGCGACGCAGCGGGCAGGAGGGCGGTCATGTCCCCATGCTGTCGGAGGCTCCGGAATGTTACGAATGCGGCCGTAATGTTGCGTCACGCAGGTGTTCCGCGGGATTCCGGGCATGCGAAAAGGGCCGCCACACCCGCCGTGAAGCGGGGTGACGACCCTTTTCGGAGTGTTGCTTAGGAGTTGCCGCCCGAGAGCTTCTCGCGCAGAGCCGCGAGAGCCTCGTCATCGGCGAGCGTGCCGGCACCGGCCGACTCGCTCGAGAAGGACTGGCCGCCGAAGTCGTCGCCGGCCGCAGCCTCGGCCTCGGCCGCCTTCGCGACCTGAGCCTTGTGCGCCTCCCAGCGAGCCTGGGCCGCAGCGTACTCCTGCTCCCATGCCTCGCGCTGGGCGTCGAAGCCTTCCTTCCACGCACCGGTCTCGGCGTCGAAGCCCTCCGGGTACTTGTACTCGCCGTTCTCGTCGTACTCGGCGAGCATGCCGTACAGAGCCGGGTCGAACTCGGTTCCGTTGGGGTCGACCGACTCGTTGGCCTGCTTCAGCGACAGCGAGATGCGACGACGCTCGAGGTCGATGTCGATGACCTTGACGAAGACCTCTTCGCCGACCGACACGACCTGCTCGGCCAGCTCGACGTGCTTGCTGGAGAGCTCGGAGATGTGGACGAGGCCCTCGATGCCGTCTGCGACGCGGACGAACGCACCGAACGGAACGAGCTTGGTGACCTTACCCGGCGTGACCTGACCGATCGCGTGGGTGCGGGCGAAGACCTGCCACGGGTCCTCCTGCGTCGCTTTCAGCGACAGGGAGACGCGCTCGCGGTCGAGGTCGACCTCGAGGATCTCGACGGTGACCTCCTGGCCCACCTCGACGACCTCGGAGGCGTGCTCGATGTGCTTCCAGGACAGCTCGGAGACGTGCACGAGGCCGTCCACGCCACCCAGGTCCACGAACGCACCGAAGTTGACGATCGAGGAGACGACACCCTTGCGGACCTGACCCTTGTGCAGGTTGTTCAGGAACGTGGTGCGCGACTCCGACTGGGTCTGCTCCAGCAGCGCACGGCGGCTGAGAACGACGTTGTTGCGGTTCTTGTCGAGCTCGAGGATCTTCGCCTCGATCTCCTGGCCGAGGTACGGCGTGAGATCGCGGACGCGGCGGAGCTCGATGAGCGAGGCCGGGAGGAAGCCACGGAGGCCGATGTCGACGATGAGTCCACCCTTGACGACCTCGATGACCGTACCGGTGACGACGCCGTCGTTCTCCTTGATCTTCTCGACGTCTCCCCAGGCGCGCTCGTACTGCGCACGCTTCTTGGAGAGGATCAGGCGGCCTTCCTTGTCCTCCTTCTGGAGAACCAGGGCCTCGACCTCGTCGCCGACCTTGACGACCTCGTTGGGGTCGACGTCGTGCTTGATCGAGAGCTCGCGCGAGGGGATGACACCCTCGGTCTTGTAGCCGACATCGAGCAGGACCTCATCGCGGTCGATCTTGACGATCGTGCCTTCGATGATGTCGCCGTCGTTGAAGAACTTCAGGGTCTTCTCGACCGCGGCCAGGAAGTCCTCAGCAGATCCGATGTCGTTGATGGCGACCTGCTTGGTGGCCGGGGCGGTCGTTGCGGTAGTCATGTAGTGGGTTGTCCTTGTGAATGGATACTCGGGCTGCGGAGCATGGCCGCGCACGGCCGGGATGTGCTTCGCAGCAGGTGGATTGTGGTGTGTTCGTCACCTGGGCATGCGTGTACACGCCACGAGTGACAGTTCAGGCTACCAGAAGTTGTCGCCCCATGAAGGAGCGGATCTCCCGCAGCCACTCTGTGGATAACGCCCGCCGCGACCAGCGCATTCCGCATACGGTGGCTCGGTGATGTCGCCCACTCCTCTCCGTCTCCTGGCCGTGCTGGCACTCGGCGTCTCGCTGCTCTCCGGATGCACCCCCGCTCCGGAGTCCACGCCGACCCCCTCCCCCGCCTTCCCCTCCGAAGAAGAAGCCTTCGCCGCAGCCGAGGCCACCTTCTCCGAGTACATTGACGCCTTGAACCGCGTCGACTTCTCTGACCCAGCAACCTTCGAGGGCGTCTTCAGTCATCTATCGGGGCAGGCGGCTGAATCCACGAGGCGCGCGTTCAGCCAATTTCATGCCGAAGGAGTCCGCACTTCAGGCGCGACGCGGTTTTCATGGGTGAGCGGAGTGTCCGCCGACGCCGACTCGGGTGGGGTGCAAGCTCGAGTTTGCATAGACGTAAGTGAAGTGGATGTCGTCGACTCTGACGGCGCTTCGATCGTCGCTCCAGATAGACCAGCCCTGCAACCCACAGTGGTGACCTTTGCCGCTACCGCCAACGCCGCCTCGACGATCTCCGGCCTGCAGAGCTCGGAGGAGTTTACGTGCGCCTCTTAGCTGCGGTCGTCGCGATCACACTTTCAACGCTCGGCTTCATTGCTCCATCAAGCAGTGGCTGCAACGCGGCGGTGTCCTTCGTCACTGGGTGCTCGGCCACCGGAAACCGCCTGACGATCATCGCGACCGAGAAGCGCTCCACGCCAAACGCTCCAAGTCACGAGCCTTCCAAATCCCCCTCTACCCCAGAGACGGAAAACGAGCCGTGTCGGACAGACGACACGCCACTGAGCCGCTCGTGCGGCATGTACGCGGTGCGGGTGACGAAGGAGTCGGGGCGACCGCTCACCATCGCGGATCTCGCACAGTTCGCTCCCCCACCGGTGACGACCACCGCCGAGCCGGGGAACGCGGGCATCGCAGGCATGCCGACGAACTTCGTGGCCACGGTCGCCGCGCACACGGCGACTGGCACCCTGCTCGATCGGCCGGTGACGGTACGCTTCACGCCTGTTCGCGTCGTCTTCGACCACGGCGACGGCACGACGGCGACGAAGCCAGACGGCGGCAGCACCTGGTCGACGCTCGGGCAGGCGCCATTCACGCCGACCGAGACGAGCCATACCTATGCGCGACGGGGCACCTATTCGACGAGGACCACGGTCGCGTACACCGCGGAAGTCGATATCGGCGGGGGCTGGTTCCCCGTGTCCGGTGAGCTGTCGGTCGACGGACCGTCCCGCAGCGTCCGCATCTACGAGGCCACCACCGCGCTCGTGGCACGGACGTGCGAAGAACGACCCGCGGCGCCGGGCTGCTGAGCACCTGATCTGGCACGCTCTACCCTGAACCCATGACCCACGCCGAACGCCTCATGCTGCTCGACACCGCCAGCCTTTACTTCCGTGCGTTCTATGGCGTGCCCGACAAGGTGACCGCCCCCGACGGCTCCCCCATCAACGCCGCACGCGGATTGCTGGACATGATCGCCAAGCTGGTCACCACGTATCAGCCGACCCACGTCGTAGCCTGCTGGGATGACGATTGGCGTCCGCAATGGCGCGTGGACCTCATCCCGAGCTACAAGACCCACCGGGTGGTGGAGGTCGTGGCGGGCGCCCCGGACGTCGAAGACGTCCCCGACCCGCTGGAGGCGCAGATCCCCCTGATCAGGGAGACGCTCGGGGCCATCGGCATCCCGATCGTCGGCGTCGCCGAGCACGAGGCGGACGACGTGATCGGCACGCTCGCGACGAACGCGACGATGCCCGTAGACATCGTCACCGGCGACCGCGACCTGTTCCAGCTCGTCGACGACGAGCGCGACGTGCGCGTGATCTACACGGCCCGCGGCATGAGCAACCTGGAAGTCGTCACGGACGCGACGGTCGTCGCGAAGTACGGTGTCCTGCCGACGCAGTACGCAGACTTCGCGACGATGCGCGGGGACGCGTCGGACGGGCTTCCCGGCGTCGCCGGCATCGGCGAGAAGACGGCGGCCACTCTGCTGCAGAAGCACGGCGACCTGCTCGGCATCCGGGAGGCCGCGGAAGCCGGCGAGGGCATGAGCGCCGGCATCCGCGCGAAGATCCTCGACGCGCAGGCCTACCTCGACGTCGCTCCGACCGTCGTCGCCGTCGCCACGACGCTGCCGATCGCTGCCCCGGGAGTCGCCCTGCACGCCCTCTTGTCGGAGGAAGCCGAAGAAGCAACGGCCCTGGCCGAGCGCTGGAATCTCGGCAGCTCGATGACGCGAGCCGTCGCCGCGGTCACCGCGGCCGCGAACGAGGTCAGGGATGCTGACCAGCGCTGACGTCACTCCGCCCAGGCGAGGAGGCGCGAAAGCCCCCACGTGGTGACGATGCGTGACGCCGGAACGCCGGTGCGCTCCGCCCGTTCGGCACCGTGGTCCAGCAGGGAGAGCTGGCCGGGGGCGTGCGCGTCGGAGTCGATGGAGAAGAGGCATCCGGCCTCCAGCGCGATCGCGATGAGCTCGTCCGGCGGGTCCTGACGCTCGGGGCGGGAGTTGATCTCCACGGCGACCCCGTTCTCCGCGCAGGCCGCGAACACCGCGGCGGCGTCGAACGCCGAGGGCGGTCGCGTGCCCCGGTCGCCCTGGACGAGACGGCCGGTGCAGTGCCCGAGGACGTTCACCCGAGGATGCGAGACGGCCGCGATCATCCGCGCGGTCATCGCCCGTCCATCCATCCGGAGCTTGGAGTGCACCGAGGCGACGACGATGTCCAGGTCCGCGAGGAGCGCATCCTCCTGATCGAGCGCGCCGTCTTCCAGGATGTCCACTTCGATACCGGCGAGGAGCGTGAACCCGTCCCCCGACTGCGCCCGCACCTGCGGGATCTGCTCTCGGAGTCGCTCAGCCGACAGGCCTCGCGCCACGCGGAGGCGCGGTGAGTGATCCGTGATGGCCTGGTACTCGTGGCCCTGCGCGCGGGCGGCAGCAGCCATCACCTCGATGGAGGTCGTCCCATCCGACCACTCGGTGTGGGCGTGCAGGTCGCCGCGGAGCTTCCCACGGAGCACCGACACCTTCTCGGGTTCCACGTCGCCACGGAGCTCGATCAGATACTCCGGCACCTCTCCGGCCTGAGCCTGCCGGATGACGGCGAACGTCGACTCGCCGATGCCCTTGGCGGCCCGAAGGCGCGTCGGATCGTCCTGCACGTCAGGCGGAAGCTCCTGGAAGGTGGCCGCCGCCTGACGGAACGCCTTTGCCCGGTATCGCGACGCCCGCTCGCGCTCCAGCAGCGAAGCGATCTCGAGCAGCGCGTCGACCGGGTCCATGGTCACTCCTTCGGGGAAGCCAGCTCGCGACTGACGCCGATCCACTGGTCGAGCTTCGCCAGTGCACTCCCGTCATCCACCGCAGCGGACGCCCGGGCGAGGCCGTCGCGGAGGCGCTCGAGGATCGGCCGCTGCACCTGGGTCGCGTCCTGGGACAGCTCGAAGGCGACGATCCCGGCGGCGGCGTTGAGGAGCACGATGTCCCGCACCGGTCCCTGCTCCCCCGCAAGGGTCCGGCGGAGGATCTCGGCGTTGTGGGCGGGAGAGCCGCCGATCAGATCGGACAGGTCAGCGAGAGGGATCCCCAGGTCGCGCGGGTCGAGGTCGTGCTCGTGGATGTCCCCGCGGGTGACCTCCCAGATGCGGCTGTGGCCGGTGGTCGTGAGCTCGTCCAGTCCGTCATCGCCACGGAACACCAACGCAGTGGCACCCCGTGTGCGGAAGACGCCGGTGATGAGCGGCACCCGCTCCATCTGCGCCACGCCGACCGCGTTCGCCTCGGCGCGCGCGGGGTTGCAGAGCGGTCCGAGCATGTTGAACACCGTGGGCACGCCGAGCTGCGAACGGACCGCGCCGGCGTGCTTGAAACCGGGGTGGAAGGCCCCCGCCCAGGCGAAGGTGATACCCGTCCGGTCGAGGATCGAGGCGACGGCCGCAGGATCGAGCGAGAGTTCCAGGCCAAGAGCGCCGAGAACATCGGAGGAGCCGGACGCGGAGCTCGCGGCCCGATTCCCGTGCTTGACGACCGGGATCCCGGTGGCACCGATGATGACGGCAGCCGTCGTCGAGACGTTCACCGTCCCCACCCGGTCCCCGCCCGTACCGACGATGTCCAGCACGTCGGGAGAGACCGGAAGCGGCACGGCGGCTTCGAGGATGGCGTCCCGGAAACCGACGATCTCGTCGATCGTCTCGCCTTTCGCGCGCAGAGCGACGAGGAACCCGGCGAGCTGCGCTTCGGAGACCTCGCCCTGCATGATCCGCCGCATGGCCCAGGTGGACTCCCAGACGCTGAGGTCGCGACGCTCCAGGAGAGAGGTGAGCACGTCGGACCAGGTCAGGGAATCAGCCATGTGTGCGATCCTATCGGCGCAGAGAAAACGTGCAGTGCGATCCGGGCGGGCGCCCAGCAGACGAAGGAACGGCGTTTCCCGCGTATTCACCGAGTATTCGCAGTGTTTTCTTAGGGTCCCCTAAGTCCCCGAACGGCGAATCGAGGGTCTGGGGTGCAAGAATCACGCTCGCGGATCGGCCATAATGGAGGGGTGACGACCTCAGCGACGTATGCCCCGGCGGCGAGAACCATCAAGCGGCCCAACCCGGTAGCTGTCGGCACCATTGTGTGGCTCGGCAGCGAGGTGATGTTCTTCGCGGGACTCTTCGCGATCTACTTCACCCTCCGCAGCACCTCACCCGAGCTGTGGGCCGACCGTACCGAGCTCCTGAACGTTCCGTTCGCGGCAGTGAACACGGCGATCCTCGTGCTCTCCTCGTTCACGTGCCAGATGGGCGTGTTCGCGGCGGAGGACCTGCAGCCGTACAAGATCGGCAAGGGACAGAAGAACGGTGCCGGCCGCCGTCGTCTGTTCGGCTGGGGCATGGTCGAGTGGTTCTTCCTCACCTTCGCCCTCGGCGCGATCTTCGTCTCGGGTCAGGTCTGGGAGTACGCCCAGCTGGTCGCCGAGGGAATGCCGATCCAGGCTGATGCCTACGCCTCGGCCTTCTACATCACCACCGGCTTCCACGCCCTCCACGTCACCGGCGGACTCGTTGCGTTCCTCCTGGTGATCGGCCGCGCGTACGCCGTCAAGAACTTCCGGCACAAGGAGGCGACCTCCTCGATCGTGGTGTCCTACTACTGGCACTTCGTCGACGTCGTCTGGATCGTGCTGTTCTTCGTTATCTACTTCCTGAAATAAGAGCGGAGCTGATCCCCGAGATGGCACGAGAGAAGAAGCGCCGTTCGAGCGGTCGTCGCAGCCCACTGGCGGCGGCCGCACTCATCGGAGCAGGCCTCATGATCACCGGTGCGGTGTACGCGGGCGCGACGGCGGCCTTCGCCGCCAACGACGCCCCCACGGCATCGACGCAGCTGACGGTCGAAGACGGCGAGAAGCTGTTCACGGCCAACTGCGCCACCTGCCACGGCCTCGACCTGGAGGGCACCCCCAACGGCCCGAGCCTCTACGGCGTCGGCGAGCTGGCGGTGGAGTTCCAGGTGTCGACCGGCCGTATGCCGCTGCAGATGCAGGGACCGCAGGCTCCGCAGAAGGAGCCGCAGTTCACCGAGGAGCAGATTCTCGCGATGGCGGCCTACGTGCAGTCCGAAGCCCCCGGCCCGACGTACCCCGCTGACGAGATCCTCGACGGCGAAGGCGACGTGGCGCACGGCGCCGAGCTCTTCCGCGTCAACTGCGCGATGTGCCACAACGTGGCCGCTGCCGGTGGCGCACTGACCGAGGGCAAGTACGCTCCGGCCATCACCGAGACCAGCGCGCTGCACATCTACGCGGCCATGGTCACCGGCCCGCAGAACATGCCGGTCTTCGGCGACATGAACCTGTCCGACGAGGACAAGCGCGACATCATCTCGGCTCTGCTCTTCCAGCAGCAGTCCGTCCAGATCGGCGGCTTCTCCCTCGGCTCGCTCGGACCGGTCTCCGAGGGCCTGTTCGTGTGGATCTTCGGTATCGGCGCTCTGGTCGCCATCACCGTGTGGATCACGGCGAAGTCCAACTGACGCTTATTCATCGAAGAGGAACGTACGAGGAGCACCATGGCACACGACGACGACTCGCAGGCTCTTGACAGGGCCTACCAGCCCTCCCCGGGGCTGGGTGTCGCAGTCAGCGATCCCGTGCAGAACCCCGGTCTTCCGCCGCACCGCGAGCGGATGACCGACAAGGACCCGCGGGCTGAGAAGGCCGCCGTCCGCACCGTCTACACGCTGTTCTACCTGTCGCTCGCCGGCAGCATCTGGGCGGTCGCCGCCTACATGCTGTTCCCGATCGAGAGCGGCGCTCTCATCGACATCCGTCAGAACAACCTCTTCATCGGTCTCGGCATCGCGCTCGCGCTGCTGGCCCTGGGCATCGGCGCCATCCACTGGTCGAAGGCCCTCATGTCCGACAAGGAGCACGTCGAGCACCGCCACCCCACCCGGGGCAAGGACTCGACGCGTGAGGCAGCCATCAAGGCCTTCGCCGACGCGAACGAGGAGTCGGGCTTCGGCCGTCGCACGATGATCCGCAACTCGCTGTTCGCAGCGATCGTCGCGTCGATCATCCCCGGTGTGACGTTGTTCCGCGGCCTTGCTCCGCACTCCACGCCAGACGACCCCACCGCGGGCGACCCGGTCGCGCTGCTGAAGCACACCATGTGGGACGAGGGCATGCGCCTGGTGCGCGACCCCGACGGCACCCCCATCCGTGCCGCCGACGTCACGCTCGGCTCCGCGTTCCACGTGATCCCGGAGGACCTCGCGGAGCTCGGTCACGATGAGGGCTACCTCGAGGAGAAGGCCAAGGCCATCGTGCTGATGATGCGCCTCCGCCCGGAGCAGCTCATCGAAGCCGAGGACCGCAAGGACTGGTCCTACGACGGCATCGTCGCGTACTCCAAGGTCTGCACGCACGTCGGCTGCCCCGTCGCGCTGTACGAGCAGCAGACCCACCACCTGCTGTGCCCGTGCCACCAGTCGCAGTTCGACGTCACGGACCACGCGAAGGTCATCTTCGGCCCGGCCGCCCGGCCGCTGCCGCAGCTGCCCATCACCGTGGACGACGAGGGCTACCTCATCGCACGCAGCGACTTCACCGAACCCGTCGGCCCGAGCTTCTGGGAGCGCCATTGAGCACCGCAACGCTGTCCAAGGACGAGAAGGACACCAAGGCGCCTCTCGGCGGCCGCTTCGTCGGCGCCGCGTCGAACTACATCGATGAGCGCACGAGCCTCTCCGGCTTCGTCAAGGAGCTCGGTCGCAAGATCTTCCCCGACCACTGGTCGTTCATGCTGGGAGAGATCGCCCTGTGGAGCTTCGTCGTCGTGTTCCTCTCCGGAACCTTCCTGACGTTCTTCTTCCAGGCATCCATGGTGGAGACGCACTACACCGGCGCCTACGCCCCCATGCGCGGTATCGCGATGTCGTCGGCTCTCGAGTCGACGCTGCACATCTCGTTCGACCTCCGCGGTGGCCTGCTGGTCCGCCAGATCCACCACTGGGCCGCGCTCGTCTTCATCGCGGGTATCGGCGTGCACATGCTGCGCGTGTTCTTCACGGGCGCGTTCCGCAAGCCGCGCGAGCTGAACTGGGTGATCGGCTTCGTGCTGTTCATCCTCGCGATGGCCGAGGGCTTCACCGGCTACTCGCTCCCCGACGACCTGCTCTCGGGCAACGGCCTGCGCATCATCGACGGCATGATCAAGGGTCTACCGCTGATCGGCACCTGGACCTCGTTCCTCCTCTTCGGCGGCGAGTTCCCCGGCACCGACATCGTGGGTCGCCTGTACACGCTGCACATCCTGCTGCTCCCGATGCTGGTCATCGCCTTCATCGCCGTGCACCTGATGCTCATGATCATCAACAAGCACACGCAGTTCGCCGGCCCCGGCCGCACGAACGACAACGTCGTGGGCTACCCGATGATGCCGGTCTACATGTCCAAGATGGGCGGCTACCTGTTCATCGTCTTCGGCACCATCGTGCTGATCGCGACGTTCTTCCAGATCAACCCGATCTGGAACTACGGCCCCTATGACCCCTCCCCCGTCTCGGCCGGTACGCAGCCGGACTGGTACATCGGGTTCGCTGACGGCGCCCTGCGCCTGGCACCGTCGAACTGGGACATCGTGTTCCTCGACCACACCTGGTCGTTCGGCATCCTGGCTCCGGTCGCCGTTCTCGGGCTGTTCATCGTCATCGTCGCGATCTACCCGTTCATCGAGGCGTGGGTCACCGGCGACAAGCGCGAGCACCACATCGCGCAGCGTCCGCGCAACGCGGCCACCCGCACCGCGATCGGCGTCGCCGGCGTCATCTTCTACGCGGTCCTGTGGGCGGCGGCCTCGTCCGACCTCATCGCCACGCACTTCATGCTCACCATGGAAGGCGTCATCCACACGCTGCAGGCGCTGCTGTTCCTGGGCCCGATCATCGGCTACTTCGTCACGAAGCGCATCTGCATCGCACTCCAGAAGAAGGACCGTGAAATCGTCCTGCACGGCTTCGAGTCCGGACGCATCGTCCGCCTCCCCGGCGGCGAGTTCATCGAGGTGCACCAGCCGGTCGACGTCTACGACCGCTGGAAGCTCATCGACGTCGACGGCTACGAGCCGCTGGTCGTCCGCCCGAACGCCAAGGGACGCATCCCGTGGACGGAGAACCTCCGCTCCGCGATGTCGCGCTGGTTCTTCGAAGACCGCCTCGCTCCGCTCACGCAGGCCGAGATCGATGCCGCCGACGCGCACCAGCACCACGTCACTGCGGGTAACGAAGAGGCGGAGGCTGCCGAGATCCAGGGCGCTCACGAGCGCGCCGGGTTCCCGGATGCGCCGCTCACCGTCGACGAGACGCACGTCGACGAGACGCCGAACACGCCCAGCACGGTGATCTCAACCGAGCCGGTCAAGAAGCCTCGGAAGAAGAAGTCGGAGGACGACGCGTAGTCGTCACTCCCCCTCGCGAAGGCCCCGTCCGCTCGGACGGGGCCTTCATCGTTCTCCCCTGATGAGAGGATCGTCTCATGTCTTCGGTCGTCCGCCTCCTCCGTGCTCCCTTCCTCGCCGATGCCCCGTACGCGTACGCCGCCACCGCCCCCGCTGACGCGCGTCTGGTCTTCCTGGCCGGAGCCTGCCCGTTGGAGGACGATGGGACGACCACCGCCCCCGGTGACTACGCCGCTCAGGCGGCACGGTGTGTCGAGACGCTGGAGCTCGCACTCAAGGCTGCCGGCGCCACTCTGACGGATGTCATCAGCACGCGCGTCCTGGTGGCTTCCTCCGCGCAGCGGGACCTCGTCACGGCCTGGGACGTCATCCACGCCGCGTTCGGCGCTCACGACGTGCCCAGCACCCTTCTCGGGGTCACGGTGCTCGGCTATGACGACCAGCTCGTCGAGATCGAGGCGGTCGCCGCTCTGCCCGCGGATCGTGCATGATCACCCTCATCCGACACGCGACGGATCAGGACCATGCCGTCCTGGAGGAGATCGAGCGCGCCGCTGACAGCCTTCTGACCGATCGCTTCGGTGCCGAGGACTGGCCCCCGCCATCGACAGCCGACGACCGTCAGCGCGCGGAGGGATTCGTCCTGGTGGCCACCTGCTCCCCTGCGACGGAAGCTGCCGGCGGAGGTGACATGCCGGTCGGGTTCGTTCAGGTGCTGGAGGGACCCGGGTACGCCCATCTGGAGCAGTTGTCCGTCCACCCCGCTTCCGGTCGCCGCGGGATCGGTCGCGCCCTCGTTCTGGCGGCCCAGGACGAGTCCCGCCGTCGGGGCCGCTCGCAGCTCACGCTGCGCACCTACGCGGATGTCCCCTGGAACGCCCCTTTCTACTCCCGCTGCGGCTTCGCGGAGTCCACGCCGGACACCGACTTCCTCCGTGAGCTCGTCGCCGTCGAAGAGCGTCTGGGCCTGACCCGGTACGGACGGCGGATCCAGATGACCGCGGCGCTCTGACCGGCTACGACGGCAGGATTCGCGCGACGCACGACGGAATCCCTCGGTCGTCGGCGCCCGCGCATCCCTAGTCTGGGCTCATGATCGATCCTCTCGACTACTTCGCCGCCCGACTCGCCTTCGAGACCGACCCCAGCGACGTGCACGCCGACCGTGCCACCGGCCGCGCGCTGGTCGTGATCGACGTCCGCTCGAGCGAGGCATTCGCCCAGGGGCGCGTGTCCGGCGCGCTCCACATGCCTCACAGCGAGATCGCTCACCGCGCCCCGGAGGAAATCCCGGCGGATGCCGAGGTCGTCGTCTACTGCTGGAGCCCCGGATGCAACGGCGGTGTCCGCGGCGCGCTCGAGTTCGCTCGTCTGGGCTATCGAGTGCGCGAGATGATCGGCGGCTTCGAGTACTGGGCCCGCGAGGGATATCCCGTCGAAGACGCCGAGGGTGTGCACCACCGTCCCGTCGACCCGCTGACCGGAATCCCCCGCATCCGCACCCGCGTATGAACAGGTCACAGGAACGACGAAGGCCCCCGGAGTGATCCGGGGGCCTTCGTGGTGCGAGATGACTCAGCGGGCGAAGTTGCCGCGGTAGTACTCGTAGACCCAGCCGACGATCGCGACCACGAAGATCGCGAGGCCGATCGGGAGCAGGAAGTGACCGACCGCAAGACCCACGACGAAGACACCCGCCGAAGCTGCGAGCACCAGCGGCCACCAGGACCACGGGCTGAACTCGCCGAGCTCGGGGTCACCGTCGTCGATGTCCGACGTGAGGATGTCCTCGGGCAGCTCGCCGTTCTGCGCCTTGTGCGTCCGGTCGAGGTAGAAAGCGACCATCGCGCCCATGAAGGCCGAGAAGAACAGGGCGACCGTGCCGACCCACTCGATCTGGTTCACCAGAGGAAGCCCCGGGTGAGCCAGGATGTTCCAGCCCGTGTAGACGACGCCGACAAGGGCGAAGAACGCGGTGAGGACCCACCAGATGATGACGTTGTCGCGCATGGCTCAGTGGCCCTCTCGCTCGCCGGGTGCGGTGGTCGCGAACTCCGCGGCCTCCGGGTGGTTCAGATCGAAGGCCGGACGCTCGCTGCGGATGCGCGGGATCGACGTGAAGTTGTGCCGCGGCGGCGGGCACGAGGTCGCCCACTCCAGCGAGGCACCGTAACCCCAGGGGTCGTTCACGGTCACCTTCGGAGCCTTGCGGGCGGTGATCCAGACATTCAGGAAGAACGGCAGCATCGACGCACCGAGGATGATCGCACCGATCGTGGAGACCTGGTTCTGCCAGGTCCAGCCGTCCGCCGCGGAGTAGTCCGCGTAGCGACGCACCATGCCGTCGACACCGAGCCAGTGCTGGATGAGGAAGGTCATGTGGAAGCCGACGAACAGCATCCAGAAGTGCACGTAGCCGAGGCGCTCGTTGAGCATGCGTCCCGTCCACTTCGGCCACCAGAAGTAGAAGCCGGCGAACATCGCGAAGACGACGGTGCCGAACACCACGTAGTGGAAGTGCGCCACGACGAAGTACGAGTCGCTGAGGTGGAAGTCCAGCGGCGGGGCCGCGAGGATCACGCCGGTGAGACCACCGAAGACGAACGACACGAGGAAGCCGAGCGAGAACACCATCGGAGTCTCGAAAGTCACCGACCCTCGCCAGAGCGTTCCGATCCAGTTGAAGATCTTCACACCCGTGGGCACCGCGATGAGCATCGTCATCAGGGCGAAGAACGGCAGCAGCACGGAGCCGGTGACGTACATGTGGTGCGCCCACACGGCGACGGACAGGGCCGCGATCGCGATCGTCGCGTAGACCAGGGTCTTGTACCCGAAGATCGGCTTCCGGCTGAACACCGGGAAGATCTCCGAGACGATGCCGAAGAACGGCAGCGCGATGATGTAGACCTCGGGGTGGCCGAAGAACCAGAACAGGTGCTGCCAGAGCAGGACACCGCCGTTGGCCGGGTCGTAGATGTGGGCGCCGAGGACGCGGTCGGCCGCGGCAGCGAAGATCGCCGCGGCGAGGACCGGGAAGGCCATCAGGATCAGCAGGCTGGTGATGAGCGTGTTCCAGCTGAAGATCGGCATGCGCCACATCGTCATGCCGGGAGCACGCATCGTGATGATCGTCGTGATGAAGTTCACCGCACCGAGGATGGTTCCGAAGCCCGAGATGCCCAGACCGAGCATCCAGAGGTTTCCACCGGCACCCGGCGAGAACGAGGCGTTGGCCAGCGGCTGATACGCGAACCACCCGAACGAGGCGGCACCCTGCGGGGTGAGGAAGCCGGCGACGGCGATGGTCGAACCGAACAGGAACAGCCAGAAGGCGAAGGCGTTAAGACGCGGGAACGCGACGTCCGGAGCACCGATCTGCAGCGGCAGGATCGCGTTCGCGAAGCCCGCGAACAGCGGCGTCGCGAACATCAGCAGCATGATCGTGCCGTGCATCGTGAACAGCTGGTTGTACTGCTCCTTCGTCGGGATGATCTGCATGCCCGGCGCGAACAGCTCGGCGCGGATGACGAGGGCCATCACGCCGCCGAGGAGGAAGAACATCACCGAGGCGATGAGGTACATGTACCCGATCGTCTTGTGGTCCGTGGAGGTGATCCACTTGACGACGATGTTGCCCTTCTGCTCGACGCGCGACGAGCTCATCAGAGCGGCCTGGCGCGCGGGCAGGGTGGTGGGACGGGAGCGGGGTGCCTCGTCGGTGCGAGGAGCTTCAGTGGTCGACATGACTTACTCCTCTCCTTCCTCGGTGTCGGTCTTCCCGGAGGTGCCGGGGAGGTTCGAGAGACGGTCGTACGCGTCGGTGATGTCTCCCGTGTTGCCCTCTTCCTCGAGGGACTGCAGGTAAGCGTCGTACTCGTCCTGCGAGACGACCTTCACGTTGAAGAGCATCATCGAGTGGTACTCGCCGCAGAGCTCGGCGCACTTGCCGGCGTACTCGCCCTCACGAGTGGGGATGAAGGACCAGGAGTTGTCCTTCCCGATGAACATGTCCTTCTTGTAGAGGAAGTCGATGATCCAGAAGGAATGGATGACGTCTCGGGACTGCAGGTTGATCGTGACCTTCTGGTCGACGGGGAGCACCAGCGTCGGCAGTTCGGCCTGGTCGATGTTGCCCTCGGCGTCCGGCTGGGCCTGGATGCCCATCGTCCAGACGGTGTCCTCATCGGTTTCACCGTCGTACTGGAAGTCCCACGCCCACTGCTTGGCGATCGCGGTGATCTCCACGTCGGGGTCGTCCCACTTCGCCTCGATCTCGGTCTGATCGCGAGCCGTGAAGAAGAACATGCCCAGCACGAGGATGAGCGGCACGATCGTGTAGAAGATCTCGATCGGCATGTTGTAGCGCATCTGCACCGGCAGGCCGGTCTGGCCCTTGCGCCGGCGGTACGCGATCGCAGCCCAGGCCATGAGGCTCCAGGTGACGACGCCGACCGCGAGGAGAACGATCCAGGAGTTCACCCAGAGGGACGAGACACGCTCCGTCTGGTTGGTTGCTGCCGGACCACCGTCCACGAAGCCCGGTAGAAAGCCGTTCAGCTCGGTGGGAGTACATCCCGCCAGAGCCACAGCTGCCACAACTCCCACAGGGAGTGCGGCCCAACGAAGGCGGCGTTTCGAGGGCACGATGCACCTTTCAGATCGCGGACAAGGCATGTTCAAGTCTAGAGCAACCTCACACCTGATTCATGCCAACCATGCAGGTTGAGACGCCGAACGGCCGCCGTCACACGAGGTGACGACGGCCGTTCGCGGGAAGAACGTGTCAGTGGAAGCTGTCGCCGCAGGCGCAGCTGCCCGCCGCATTCGGGTTGTCGATCGTGAAGCCCTGCTCGGAGATGGTGTCCTTGAAGTCGATCGAGGCACCGTCGAGGTAGGGAACGCTCATGTTGTCGACGATGACCTCGACACCGTCGAAGTCGACCGTCTCGTCGCCTTCGAGGTAGCGCTCGTCGAAGTACAGCTGGTAGATCAGGCCCGAGCAGCCGCCCGGCTGCACGGCGACGCGCAGACGCAGGTCGTCGCGTCCCTCCTGCTCCAGGAGGTTCTTCACCTTCGTGGCGGCGGCGTCCGTCAGCGTGACGCCGTGTGCGCTCGTGGTCTCTGCGGACAGGGTGGTGTCGCTCATGTCGCTCCTCAGGACGGGCCGGGTACGGGCTCTCCGACGATTCTACCGCCGGTGCGGACGGAAGGCTCAGATCTCCCGCGCGTTCATACGGGCGAGCAGCAGTGCCTCGGTCGCTACGGCGTGCCGGAAGGTGTCCAGATGCAGCGACTCGTTGGGGCTGTGCGCGCGGGAGTGCGGATCCTCCACACCGGTGACGAGGATCTGCGCCTGCGGGAACTCCCGCACGAGATCCGCGATGAACGGGATGGACCCGCCCACACCGAGATCCACCGGGGGCACCCCGTACCCGTCACGCATGGCTTCCCGGGTCAGCGCGACGGCCCACCCGCTGGTGTCCACGAGGAAGGGGTTGCCGAGGTCCACATCGGAGAAGGTCAGCTCGGCGCCGAAGGGCGCGTGTGCATGGAGGTGACGCTCCAGAGCCTCGTAGGCATCCTGGCCGGACTGCCCGGGCGCGACACGGGCGCTGATCACCACGGTCACCTCCGGGAGCAGCGTGTTCGACGCGGCAGCGACACTCGTCGCGTCGATGCCGATGACCGTGATGGAGGGCTTGTTCCAGATGCGGCTGAGGATCGTGCCGTCGCCGATGGGCGTCGTCCCCGGGAGGAGCCCGGCCTCGTCGCGCAGCGTCTCCTCGGTGTACTCGGGCGTCTCGGCATCCCGAGCGGTCATCCCGTCGACCGCGACGGAGCCGTCCTCGTTCCACAGCGTGGCGAGGAGTCGCACCGTCGCCATCATCGCGTCGGGCACGGCGCCGCCGAACATCCCGGAGTGCGAGGCGTGGTCGAGCGTGCGCACCTTCAGGGTGAAGCGGGCGTTGCCGCGGAGAGACACGGTCAGGCCCGGCGTGACGGAATCCCAGTTGCCGGAATCCGCGACGACGATCGCATCGGCGCGGAGGGCGTCCTTGTTGTCGGAGAGGAACTGCGCGAACGACCGCGAGCCGTACTCCTCCTCCCCCTCGACGAACATCGCGATCCCGAGGTCGAGGTCGTCGCCGAGCACGTCGGCGACCGCTCGGATCGCGCCGATGTGCGCCATGATGCCCGCCTTGTCGTCCGCGGCTCCGCGGCCGTAGAGGCGCCCGTCGCGCACGGTCGGCTCGAACGGCGGCGTCTCCCACAGGGCGTCATCCCCCGGAGGCTGCACATCGTGGTGGGCGTAGAGGAGGATCGTCGGCTTGCCGTTCCGCGCGGCGCGGGTCGCCAGGACGGCCGGCTGGCCCTGCTCGTCTGTGCCGGGGATGTCGGCACGGAGCACCCTCACCTCGTCGAACACCCCGGTGCCGCGCGCGAGCGTGGCGACGGCGTCGGCGCTGCGCTCGAGCTGAGCCTGGTCGAAGGCGGGCCAGGCCATGCCGGGAATACGCACGAGGCTTCCAAGGTCCGACAGCGCGGAGGGGATGCCGGTGGCGACGGCTTCGAGGACGGCGGCGTCGGACTCGCTGGGAAGTGCAGGTGAGGTCATGCGAGTAATCTTAAGGCGACCCACCCCAGCGAACCGAGGAACCTCGTGGCCACTACCCCCGCCTCCCCTTCGACGAACGACGACGCCCCCCAGACGCCTGCCGTCGGCAAGGGACGCGCGACGCCGACCCGCGCCGAGCAGGAGGCTGCGCGTCGCCGCCCCCTCGTGGCGAACACCAAGGAGGCGAAGGCCGCGGCTCGCGCCGAGCTGAACGAGCGCCGCGCGAAGGCGCAGGCCGGCATGGCCGCCGGCGAGGAGAAGTACCTCCCCGCGCGTGACAAGGGCCCGCAGCGCCGATGGGTACGCGACTACGTCGACGCCGGCTGGCACCCCGCCGAGTTCGTGATGGGTGTCATGGTGCTCGTCATCCTGGCCTCGCTGCTGCCGACGAACATGATGATCTCGTTCTACGCGTACCTGTTCATGATGGCGTACCTCGTGATCGCGATCGGCGGCATGATCCTCCTCGGCATGCGGGTCAAGCGCAAGGCGGCCGCGAAGTTCGGCAAGGACCGCGTCGAGAAGGGTCTCGGCTGGTACGCCGGCATGCGAGCCCTGCAGATGCGCTTCATGCGCCTGCCCAAGCCGCAGGTCAAGCGCGGGCAGTACCCGGACTGACCAGTCCTCGGTTGATCTCGCGACCCCAGAACGGGCCGCGATAGAGGAACGCCGTGTAGCCCTGGACCAGGGTGGCCCCGGCATCCAGACGCTCCTGCACGTCGGCGGCCGTCTCGACGCCGCCCACCGCGATCACGCAGAAATCCTCGGGGACCGCGGCGCGCACGACCCGGAGGACTTCCAGCGACCGCTGCTTGAGTGGCGCGCCGGACAGACCGCCCGCGCCCGCCGCCTCGACGACGGCGGCATCGGTGCGCAGTCCGTCACGGCTGATCGTCGTGTTGTGAGCGATGATGCCCGCGAGCCCTTCCTCGACGGCGAGCCGCGCGATCGCGGTGATCTCATCGTCCGACAGATCGGGGGCGATCTTCACGAGCAGCGGGGTGGACCCGGCCGCGTCACGGACGGCGCGCAGCAACGGCGCCAGGGTCTCCACCGCCTGCAGGCCCCGCAGCCCCGGAGTGTTCGGCGATGAGACGTTGACCGCGAGATAGTCGGCCAGCGGAGCCAGGCGGGTGGCGGAGGCGACGTAGTCGTCGACGGCGTCTTCCACATCCACCACGCGGCTCTTGCCGATGTTCACGCCGATCACCGTGTCGGGGGCACCACGGCGGAGGCGGGCGAGGCGGCGGGCGGCAGCGTCCGCGCCCTGGTTGTTGAAGCCCATGCGGTTGATGACCGCGCGATCCGCGACCAGTCGGAACAGGCGCGGCTTCGGGTTGCCCTCCTGCGGGACGGCGGTGACCGTCCCGACCTCGACGTGCCCGAAGCCGAGCGCGGCGAGGCCGCGGACGCCGACGGCGTTCTTGTCGAACCCGGCCGCGATGCCGAACGGCGACGGGAACGTCAGCCCCAGGGCCTCGACGCGAAGCGAAGGGTCGGGGCGGGTCATCGCGCGGGTGGCCCACGAGAGCGGCGGCACACCGAGGACGCGGATCACCGCCATGCCGGCGTGGTGGGCGAACTCGGGGTCGAAGCGCGACAGGACGGCGCGGAAGAGCAGCGGATACATCCCTGCCAGATTACCGGTCCGCCGCCTCCGCCTTCGCGTGGTCGGCCCGGAGGTCGCTGATCGCGGACTCGAAGTCCTCGAGCGAGTCGAACGCCTGGTAGACGCTCGCGAAGCGGAGGAAGGCGACCTCGTCGAGCTCACGGAGCGGCCCCAGGATGGCGAGGCCGATCTCGTTCGTGTCGAGCTGGGAGACGCCGGTCTGCCGGACCGCCTCCTCCACCCGCTGCGCCAGGATCGCGAGGTCCGCCTCCGTCACGGGACGCCCCTGGCAGGCCTTGCGCACACCGGAGATGACCTTCTCCCTGCTGAAGGGCTCCATGACGCCGGAGCGCTTGATGACGTTGAGGCTCGCCGTCTCCGTCGTGGAGAACCGTCCTCCACATTCCGGACACTGACGGCGCCGACGGATCGAGAGCCCGTCGTCGCTGGTGCGGGAGTCGATGACCCGGGAGTCGGGGTGACGGCAGAAGGGGCAGTGCATCTGACAGATCCTACGCGGTGAAGCGGGCCTCGATCGCCTCGCCGTGGGCCGGGAGCACCTCGGTCTCGGCCAGCGCGACCACACCCTCCCGAACAGCGGCCAGGGCCGAGCGGTCGTAGGAGACGACCTGCTGTGGGCGGAGGAACGTATAGGCGCCCAGGCCCGGTGCATAGCGAGCCTGACCACCGGTGGGCAGCACGTGGTTGCTTCCGGCCATGTAGTCACCGAGGCTGACGGGCGTCTGGTCGCCGACGAACACGGCACCGGCGCTCGTGAAGGCGGCTGCCGCCTCCTCCGCATCCGCGAGGTGCAGCTCCAGGTGCTCGGGGGCGTAGGCGTTGCTGAACGCGGCCGCCGTCGCTCGGTCGTCCACCAGCACGATCGCCGACTGCGGGCCGGACAGCGCGGCCCTGACGCGTTCGCTGTGCCGGGTGCGCGCGGCCTGCTGCTCGACCTCTGCGCGGACCTGCTCCGCGATCTCCAGGTCATCCGTCACGAGGACGGCCGAGGCCTGCTCGTCGTGCTCGGCCTGGCTGACGAGGTCGGCGGCGATGAGACGAGGGTCGGCGTCGGCGTCGGCGACGACGAGGATCTCGGTCGCGCCGGCCTCGGAGTCCGTGCCGACCACCCCGGCGACGGCCCGCTTCGCCGACGCGACGTAGTTGTTTCCCGGTCCCGACACGACATCGACGGGATCGAGCCCCAGGCTCGCGACACCGTGGGCGAGCGCACCGATGGCTCCAGCTCCGCCCATCGCATAGACCTCGGAGACCCCGAGCAGCGCCGCGGCGGCCAGGATGGTCGGGTGGACGCGACCGTCCTGGTCCGCCTGCGGCGGCGAGGCGAGGGCGATCTGCTGCACCCCCGCGACCTGCGCGGGAACGACGTTCATGACGACGCTCGACGGGTAGACGGCCTTGCCCCCGGGGATGTAGACCCCGACACGGGCCACCGGCTGCCAGCGCTGCGTGATGGTCGCTCCCTCGCCGATCCTCGTCACCTGCGGTGCGGGAACCTGCGCGGCCGAGGCCAGGCGCACACGTCGGATGGCCTCCTCGAGGGAAGCGCGGACCGTCGGAGCCAGGTTCGACAGCGCCTCCGCGAGGTGTGCTTCCGGCACCCGCACGGCGTGCCCGGTGACCCGGTCGAACCGCTCCGCCTGTTCCCGCAGCGCGTCCTCGCCGCGATCCTGAACGTCGTCGACAAGACGCGCGGCGGTGTCGAGCGCCTCGGCTCGCGCCTGGGTCGCGCGCGGAACGGCTGCGAGCATGTCAGCGGGCGAGAGCTCGCGCCCCCGCAGATCGATCGTGCGCATGTCAGCCCTTCGTGATGCCTGCGATGTCGTGGAGGTAGCCGATGCGCCCGTCATCGTGGCGCACGACGAACGCCCCGCCCCGATCCTCGATGACCAGCGCCCAGGCGGTCGGACCGATGCGGAAGATCGGCTCTCCGCGTTCGTCGTGCACGTCGCGCTCCGTCGGGGCGAGGATCCAGAAGGGCTGCGCCTCGGGCGCGTTCCGACGCGGGGCGGCTGCCTGGTGATCGTCGATGACGGAGTGCACCGCCGTCGCATCATCCGATGCCGGTTCCTGCGCGGCCGCGAGTTCCTCCTCGGAGAGCGCCTTGGCGCCCAGCAGCGACTCGATGCTGCCGGTGTCGGAAACGATCTCCGGCTGCTCTCCGCGGGAGCGCCGTGAGTAGACCGGTGTGTACTCGTCCTCCGCGGAGACCGGCACGGTTCCGGTTCCCCCACCCGAGGCATGCGCGGTGAGAGGGACGCGATCTGCGCCGCTCGCCGACACATCGCTCGTGTCGATGTCGGCGTCCCGGAGATCGGCGGCGTCCGCGTCGGCGGTGCCCTGCTCGGCATCGGCGTCGGCGTCGGAGATCACGGCTGTCTCGCCCTCGGCTGCCGCAACGGGAGACTCGGCGGCCGCAGGGGACTCGGCGGCGGATCCGCTCGACGTCGCCTCGGGACGCGGCCGTGCGATCACCGGGCGCACCGGATTGGCGTTGCGGTGCGCCAGCGTGACGAGACGCCCCTGGAAGTCCTCCTTGAGCCCCGGGATGAGCGGCGCGAAGACGGTGAGCACGACGAGCGCGGTCGAGGTGATGACCTGCACGACGGCGTTCCAGGGCAGACCCCAATTGCCGGTGGAGATGACGGCGGAGAGGGCGAGCCACAGATTCCCTGCCCAGACACAGGCCGACACCGAGAACGCCACGGAGGCGAACTGGTCGATTCCGAGCGACCCGACTCTCCGTATCCCGTCCGGCGAGAAACGCCGGAGGACAAGGAGGAAGACGGCCACGGTGGGCACGCCGATCGGCAGGATCCACTGGATGCCGATGCCCCACAGCGAGATGCCCCCGCTGAGGGGGAAGAAGGAGACGAGGAAGGAGACTGCCCATACGCCCACGATCAGCAGCTCGCGCAGCGTGAAACCGAGGATCCCGTACTCCGGCGTGACCTCGTCGTCGTAGAGGACGCCGTCCTCATCGCTGAACACCGCTTCGGTGTCCGGCTCGGGAAGATCCGTGCTCATAGTCGTCCTTTCCTCGTCGGCGCACCACGTCTTTCCGGTGCTCTCGACGGCTCCCGATCCTACCCGCTCACCCCAGACAGGTTGGTCCGAGCAGTGACTTGAGGTCACCGAAGAGGTCGGCGGAGACCTTCACCGGCATGGGCACCTCGAACACCTTCGCCGTGCCCGCGCGGTGCACGCGCAGCAGCACCTCGGTGTCCCCGCTGTGCCGCCGGAGTACCTCCGCCAGCTCCGTCATGACCCGCTCAGTGGCGCGCTGCTCCGCGAGGACGAGCGAGAGCGGACCCGCCGCGTCGAAGGAGCCGACGTCGGGCGCGAACGCCGACTGCGCATGCAGGTTGAGCCCGTCGTCGCGGCGCGACACCCGACCGCGCACGGCGAGGATCGCATCCTGCTGCAGAGTGTGCTGGAACTCGAGGTACGTCTTGCCCATGAACATCACGGTGACCTCGCCGTTGAAGTCCTCCACGGTGATCATGCCGTAGGGGTTTCCGCTCGCCTTCGCCACACGATGTTGGACACTCGTGACGAGGCCGGCCACAGTGACCTGATCGCCGTCCTGCAGGTCCTCGGAGTTGTTGAGGTCGTGGATGGAGATCGAGGCATGCTTCGCGAGCGGGACCTCGAGGCCAGCCAACGGGTGGTCGGAGACGTAGAGGCCGAGCATCTCCCGCTCGAAGGCGAGTTTGTCCTTCTTGATCCACTCGGGACGAGGAGGCACCTTCGCGGGGGCCGCCTCCTCCATGCCGTCGTAGAGACTGTCGAAGTCGAAGCCGATGGCGCCCTGAGCCTCGTTGCGCTTCCGGTCCACCGCCGCCTCCACGGCGTCTTCATGGATCTCGAGGAGGGCCCGACGGGTGTCCCCCATGGAGTCGAAGGCCCCGGCTTTGATGAGCGACTCGACCGTGCGCTTGTTGGCGACGTGCAGCGGCACCTTGTCGAGGAAGTGGTGGAACGAGGTGAACCGCTCATCCTTGCGGGATTGCACGATGCCGTCGACGACGTTCGTGCCGACGTTGCGGACGGCGCCGAGACCGAAGCGGATGTCATCGCCGACGGCCGCGAAGAAGTTGATCGACTCCGAGACGTCCGGCGGGAGCACCTTGATCCCCATCCGGCGACACTCGTTCAGGTAGAGCGCCATCTTGTCCTTCGAGTCGCCGACGCTCGTGAGGAGGGCGGCCATGTACTCGGCCGGGTAGTGCGCCTTGAGATAGGCGGTCCAATAGGACACGAGACCGTACGCGGCGGAGTGCGCTTTGTTGAAGGCGTAATCCGAGAACGGCAGGAGGATGTCCCACAGCGCCTTGACCGCTCCTTCCCCGAAGCCGCGCTCGGTCATTCCCGCCGCGAACCCGGCGTACTGCTTGTCCAGCTCGGACTTCTTCTTCTTTCCCATCGCTCGGCGCAGGATGTCGGCCTGACCGAGGCTGAACCCGGCCACCTTCTGCGCGATCGCCATGACCTGCTCCTGGTAGATGATGAGCCCGTAGGACTCCTCCAGGATCTCGGCGAGCGGCTCCGCGAGTTCGGGATGGATCGGGGTGATCTCCTGCTGCCCGTTCTTGCGCAGCGCGTAGTTGGTGTGGGAGTTCGCTCCCATCGGCCCCGGACGGTACAGCGCGATGAGGGCGGAGATGTCACCGAAGTTGTCCGGCTTCATGAGCCGCATGAGTGAACGCAGCGGCGGACTGTCGAGCTGGAACACGCCGAGCGTGTCGCCGCGGGCCAGCAGCTCGTAGACGGCGGGGTCGTCGAGACCGAGGTGCTCGAGATCGAGCTCCTCGCCCCGGTTCATGCGGATGTTGTCGAGCGCGTCCGAGATGATCGTGAGGTTCCGGAGGCCGAGGAAGTCCATCTTGATGAGGCCGAGGGACTCGCACGACGGATAGTCGAACTGCGTGACGATCTGGCCGTCCTGCTCGCGGCGCATGATCGGGATGATGTCGAGCAGGGGCTCCGACGACATGATGACGCCGGCAGCATGCACGCCCCACTGCCGCTTCAGCCCCTCGAGGCCGAGTGCCCGGTCGAAGACCGTCTTCGCCTCGGGGTCGGTCTCGATGAGAGCCCGGAACTCGCTGGCCTCCTTGTAGCGCGGGTGCGCGGAGTCGAACATGCCGTCGAGGGGCATGTCCTTGCCCATCACGGCCGGCGGCATCGCCTTGGTGAGCCGCTCGCCCATGCTGAACGGGAAGCCGAGGACGCGCCCGGCGTCCTTGAGGGCCTGCTTCGACTTGATCGTGCCGTACGTGACGATCTGTGCGACCCGCTCGGATCCGTACTTCCGGGTCACGTACTCGATGACCTCGCCCCGGCGGCGGTCGTCGAAGTCGACGTCGAAGTCGGGCATCGACACGCGGTCCGGGTTGAGGAACCGCTCGAAGATCAGACCGTGCTCGAGAGGGTCGAGGTCGGTGATCTTCATCGCATAGGCGACCATCGAACCCGCACCGGAGCCACGCCCCGGACCGACGCGGATGCCGTTGTCCTTGGCCCAGTTGATGAAGTCGGCGACGACGAGGAAGTAGCCGGGGAAGCCCATCTGGAGGATGATGCCGGTCTCGTACTCGGCCTGCTTGCGCACCTTGTCCGGGATGCCGTTCGGGTACCGGTAGTGGAGGCCCTTCTCGACCTCCTTGATGAGCCAGCTGTCCTCGGTCTCACCCTCAGGCACGGGGAACCGCGGCATGTAGTTCGCCGAGGTGTTGAACTCGACCTCGCACCGCTCGGCGATCAGGAGCGTGTTGTCGCAGGCCTCCGGGTGGTCCCGGAAGAGCTGCCTCATCTCAGCGGCGGTCTTGATGTAGTACCCGTCGCCGTCGAACTTGAAGCGGTTCGGGTCGTCGAGCGTGGAGCCGGACTGCACGCACAGCAGGGCTGCGTGGGCGTCAGCCTCGTGCTGGTGGGTGTAATGCGAGTCGTTGGTGGCCACGAGCGGGATGCCGAGGTCTTTCGCGAGACGCAGCAGATCCGTCATGACCCGGCGCTCGATCGACAGGCCGTGGTCCATGATCTCGGCGAAGTAGTTCTCCTTGCCGAAGATGTCCTGGAACTCCGCTGCGGCCGCGCGGGCGGCGTCGTACTGACCGAGCCGCAACCGCGTCTGCACCTCTCCCGACGGGCACCCCGTCGTGGCGATGAGCCCCTTGCCGTACGTCTGGAGCAGCTCGCGGTCCATACGCGGCTTGAAGTAGTACCCCTCCATGCTCGACAGCGAGCTCAGCCGGAAGAGGTTGTGCATGCCCTCCGTGCTCTGACTCCACATGGTCATGTGGGTGTACGCGCCCGAGCCGGACACGTCGTCGCTGCGCTGGTCCGCCGAGCCCCACTGCACGCGGGTCTTGTCGCTGCGGTGCGTGCCCGGGGTGACGTACGCCTCGAGACCCACGATCGGCTTGATGCCGGCATTGCGGGCGGCGTTGTAGAACTCGAACGCCGCGAAGGTGTTCCCGTGGTCCGTCACCGCGATCGCCGGCATGCCGTAATCGGCCGCAGCCTGCGTCATCGCATTGATCTTCGCAGCCCCGTCGAGCATCGAGTACTCGCTGTGCACGTGCAGGTGGACGAAGGAGTCGGATGCCATGCTTCGAGTCTACGTTCGGCCATCGACATCGGCCGGCCTCACGGCACCTCGTCCACCACCTCGGTGACGACGCTCGTCGTCGACTCCGGCGTGTCTCCGATGACCCCTCCGGACCCGTAGCCCTCCGCGATCGAGTCCACGAGTCCGTGCGTCGTGTCGACCACGATGGTCGTCGTCCGGTGGCCGGGAACCGCATAGCGCAGCGTGGCCGTGCCGTCGCCCTCGTCGACCAGCTCGAAGCCCGGGATCAAGGCGATCGCGCGGAAGAAGGCCGCTCTCAGCTCGGCCGGCATGAGGTTGATCGCGGAGGGGTCGGAGAGGCTCGCCACCACCCACCGATCACCCTCCTCGTCGGCCAGCCCGGACCGGTCGCGCAGCCAGTCCCGTAGCGCCGCCGGTTCCCGCGGCATCTCGGCGTAGTAGGGGCGATAGCCGTCCGCCAACTGCGGAACGGGCGGCGGATCGCCCTCGCCGACCGGCCAGGCGCCCCCGGGGAGGACCTGCACCGTGCCGCGCTCGCGGATCGCCGCACCGGGTGACGAGGGCCACTCCTGTGCGGCCCGCGTGCCCTGCGCGCCGAACGACCGCACCACTTTGGCGTTCCCCCAGTCGTAGAACCAGTCGGCCGAGCGGTCTGCAGGGATGTACAGCACCCGTGTGTCCCTCACCAGGACGGCCGCGTCCCCCGTCTCCCGGGAGGCGTTGAAGGCGAAGGTGTCGTCGTCGCCGTCGTCGGCGGCGTCTCCATCCCAGAACTGGACGAACTCGTCGACGGTCTCGATCCGGATGTACTGTCCCTCCTCCGGGGTCAGATCCTGGGCATCGACGGTGACGCTCGCCGCCTGCTCGAGGACCGCCGCAGCGGCGGCATCGGGCATCACCGGGAACAGGAGACCTCCGGCGCCCAGCGCCACCACCGCGGCCCCGGCCGTCAGCCCCGCTATGCCGAGGCCGGTCCACACCCGCGCCCGTCGTCGTCCGCCCCGCGGAGCACGCGCGGCTGACACCGCGGCAGCCAGCGTGGCGCGGGCACGACGGATGCTCTCGTCCGAGGCTTCCGCCTGATCCGCGCCGAGGTCACGCACTCGTTCCATAAGCAGCATCGCTCTCCTCCTTCGCCATCCATGTGAGTCGGGTCTGCCCGCGCGAACCCGGCGGGGCGAGCCGTCGTCTGACCCGGTTGAGCCGCGACCGCACCGTCCCGACCGGGATGCCGAGGGCGACGGCGATCTGCTCGTAGGTGAGATCACCCCAGGCATGCAGGAGCAGCACGTCGCGGTCCCTGGCCGGGAGCCCGGCGATGCGGGGCGCGAGTGCTCGCAGGGCGGCATCGGCGTCGAGCCGCGCGTCGGACGCCGCGTACGGGTGCTCCGCGGGCCCCTCGGTGCCCGAAGTGGCCTCGAAAGCCCGCCACTGCCGTACTTCGGCCGCGCGGTGCCGCTTGATCATCCTCGTGGCGATGCCCAGGAGCCACGGCAGCGCCGACGCGACATCGAGATCGAAAGAAGCTCGACGGCGGAAGGCGACCAGGAACGTCTCACTGAGCACGTCGTCGACCGCATCCTCGCCGACACGCCGCCGGATGTACCCGCCGACCGGACGCACATGCCGCTCGAAGATGGCGGAGAACGCCCGCGGCTCGTCGAGCGACCGAGCGATGACCTCGCTGTCTGTGTTCACACTCTGTATTGCCCCGGTAGCGGAAGACGGTTCACGCTTTCTCGCGGAGGTCCAGCCGCATGAGCACGCGGGGGAAGCCGTCGAGGACGGAGCCCGTGTCCGCCGCCTTCGCGAACCCCGCGCTCTCGAAGAGACGCCGCGTCCCGACGTACGCCATCGTGAGGTTCACCTTCGCACCGGCGTTGTCGACCGGATACCCCTCGATCGCGGGTGCGCCCCGTTCGCGCGCGTAGGCGACCGCGCCCGCGATGAGGGCGTGGGAGACACCCTGTTTGCGGTGCCCAGGGCGGACCCGGAAGCACCACAGGGACCACACGTCGAGGTCGTCGACGTGCGGGATGAGGCGATTGCGCGCGAAGCTCGTATCGCGTCGAGGGTGCAACGCCGCCCAGCCGATCGGCTCGTCGTCGAGGTAGGCGAGCACGCCGGGAGGAGGATCCTGGTGGCAGAGCTCACGCACCCGCTCGGCCCGTGCGGGACCGCGAAGGGAGACGTTCTCCTTGTTGCCGATCCGATAGCTCAGGCAGAAGCAGACGTTCGACGTCGGTTTCTTCGGTCCCACGACCGCGGCGACGTCATCGAAGACCGTCGCCGGGCGCACCACGATGCTCATGCGGTCAGTGTGGCGGAGACCACGGACACCGGCGCCCCGACGCCCCGGCGGATGGACTATTCCCCGCGCAGCACGTCCAACGCATGCTGGAAGTCCTCCGGATAGGGCGAGGCGAACTGGACCCACTCCCCCGTCGTCGGATGCGCGAAGGCCAGCTGATGCGCGTGCAGCCACTGGCGCGTGAGTCCGAGGCGGGCGGAGAGCGTCGGGTCGGCGCCGTAGAGCGGATCCCCGACGCACGGGTGCCGATGTGCCGCCATGTGCACGCGGATCTGGTGCGTGCGGCCCGTCTCCAGGTGGATCTCCAGCAGCGAGGCCCCCGGAAACGCCTCGAGGGTCTCATAATGCGTCACGGAAGGCTTGCCGTCCGGGACGACCGCGAACTTCCAGGAGTGGTTCGGGTGCCGACCGATCGGCGCATCGATCGTGCCCACGAGCGGGTCCGGATGCCCCTGCACCACTGCGTGGTAGATCTTCTCGACCGTGCGCTCCTTGAACGCCCGCTTGAGAGCGGTGTACGCCGCTTCGCTCTTGGCGACCACCATGAGACCGCTCGTGCCGACGTCGAGACGGTGCACGACGCCTTGACGCTCGGGGGCGCCGCTGGTCGCGACGCGGAACCCGGCGGCGGCGAGAGCACCGACGACCGTGGGCCCCTCCCACCCGAGCGAGGGGTGGGCGGCGACGCCGGTCGGCTTGTCCACCACGACGATGTCCTCGTCGTCGTAGACGATGCCGAGTTCGGGCACCGCGATGGGCACGATCTTCGGCCCTTCCTTCGGCTGCCACTCGACATCGAGCCAGGCACCACCCCGCAGCCGGTCCGACTTGTCGAGGGTGACGCCGTCCAGACGCACGCCGCCGGAAGCGGCCACCTCCGCCGCGAAGGTCCGCGAGAACCCGAGAAGCTTGGCGAGGGCGGCGTCCACGCGTGTGCCGTCGAGCCCGTCCGGGACGGGCAGCGACCGGGACTCCACGCTCAGCGCCCCTCGGACGCGGCAGCGGCCTCGGCGTCCTCGTCGGTCTCGACCGGGGCGTGGTCCTTCTCCCGCGTGCCGTCGAAGCGCAGTCCGAACACGACGAGCAGGGCGACCGAGATCATCCCGGTGACGATGAAGATGTCGGCGACGTTGAAGATGGCCGGCATCATCCACGGCATCGAGATCATGTCGACCACGTGGCCGACGGGGAATCCTGGCTCGCGGAAGAGGCGGTCCGACAGGTTGCCGAGCACGCCCCCAAGCAGGCAGCCGAGGACGACCGCCCAGAGGCGAGACCGGAGCCCGAACGCCTTCCAGACGATCACGCCCGCGACGACTGCCTGCGCGATGGTGAAGATCCAGGTCACCCCCGAGCCGAGGGAGAACGCCGCGCCGGGATTGCGCACGTAGTAGAGCTGGAGGAACTCTCCGAGGACCGGGACAACCTCATGCAGCGGCAGGTTCTCGATCGTGAGGTACTTCACATACTGATCGGCGGCCAGCACGACCGCTGCGAGAATCGCAACGATCGCACCGGCCGCCGACCGACGAAGGGGACGACGTCCTGACAAGAGGGCGCCTTACAGGCCGATCGCGGAGACCGGCGTGGAGTCCGTCGACGCCGACTTCTCGTCGAGCTCGCGGAGCTGGCCCTCGATGTAGCCACGGAGCTGCGAGCGGTAGTCGCGCTCGAAGTTGCGCAGCTCCGTGATGCGGGCCTCCAGCGTGTTGCGCTCGCGCTCCAGGCGCGCGGTCTCCTCGCGCTGCTTCGCCTCGGCCTCCGTGCGGATGCGGGCGACCTCGGCCTCGGCCTCGGAGATGAGCTGGTTGCGCTTGGCCTCACCCTCGGCCACGTGCTCGTCGTGCAGACGCTGTGCGAGCTCGATGATGCCGGCGGTCGCGGTCGCGGAGCCGGTCGGTGCGGCGTCGGCGGCGGGAGCCTCGGCGGCAGCCGCCGGGGCAGGAGCAGCGGCGGCCGGCTCGGCGGCCGCAGCGGGAGCAGGCGTGGAGCCCGACTCGTACGCGGCAAGCTTCGCCTTCAGCTCGGCGTTCTCCTCGAGGGCCTTGCGCCACTCGATGACGATCTCGTCGAGGAAGTCGTCGACCTCGTCCGGGTCGAAGCCGTCCTTGAAGCGGACGTGCTGGAACTGCTTGGTGACGACGTCATCCGGGGTAAGTGCCATGGGTGGCTCCTCTTTCGATGAGTTCGATTGCCAGTACCGATGTATGGCGTGTTCGTGATGTGGCGCGAACCCGGGGCGCGCACCTGGGTGCCAGCATAGCCCCCGAGCCTTGGGGTCGCGATGCCACGACACCCAGGCTCGGCGAACTCGCCGCCGTCCCCGGGCGCGACACGCGGGGTGGTCAGCGGATGAACAACCGGACGATGTTCATCAGGATCAGGACGACCAGAAGGGTCAGCGCGAAGCCGAAGTCCAGCGAGAGCTGACCGATACGCAGCGGCGGGATGATCCGCCGGAAGAACCGGATGGGCGGATCGGTGACCGTGTACACCGCCTCCGCGGCCACGAGACCGAAGCCCTTGGGACGCCACTCCCGATTGAACATCGGGATGTAGTCCAGGATGAGCCTCGCGAAGAGCACGAGGATGTAGACCAGCAGCACCAGGTGGACGATGCTGGCGAGGACCGAGACCAGCTGCACGGTCTACGAGTGGTCGAAGCCCGCAGACTCGGCGTCTGCGTGCGCGATACCCCCGTGGCCGGACACCGCGATGTTCTCCGGCGAGAGCAGGAAGACCTTGGAGGTCACCCGCTCGATCCGGCCGTAGAGGCCGAGGGAGAGACCGCTCGCGAAGTCGATGAGGCGGCGCGCGTCGGCGTCGCTCATCTGGGAGAGGTTGATGATGACAGGGACGCCCTCGCGGAAGCTCTCCGCGATCAGCTGGGCGTCGCGGTACTGCTTCGGGTGGACGGTGAGGATCTCGTTCACGGCTCCTGCTGCAGGCTGGCGGACGGCGACGGGACGACGGAGCGGTGTGACGGGAGCCGGAGCCGGCTCTTCACGCTCACGCTCACGCTGGGCGCGGGCGGGTGCCGGCGTCTCCTCTTCGTAGACCTCTTCCTCGTCGGCGAGGCCGAGATACACCATGGTCTTCTTCAGCGGGTTACCCATCGTGTCCTCCGGTTCGAACGTTTCGGGCTGGTCTTGTCACAGGTTAGCCCCGGGCGGGGCGCGGTCCCGTGATTGCGGAACCGATCCGCAGGTGTGTCGCGCCGGCGGCGATGGCCTCGGCGAAATCGCCGGTCATCCCGGCGGAGATCCAGGTCGCCTCGGGAGCGACGGTCCGCACGTCGGCGGCGATGTGGTGCAGACGGGCGAAGGCGCTCGCAGGATCCTCGTCGAGGGGCGCGACGGCCATCACGCCTCGGAGCCGCAGCGAGGACAGACCGAGCACGTGCTCGGCCAGCGCCACCGCCGACGCCGGCGGCACGCCTCCCCTGCCCTCATCCTCGGTGAGATTCACCTGGACGAGCACGTCGAGCACCTCGTCGGTCTCGGCTGCACGGTGCAGGGCATCGGCGAACCGGCCACGGTCCACCGAATGCACGACGTCGGCGCTCCGCCTGATCGCCGCGGCCTTGTTCGTCTGCCCCTGCCCGATGAAATGCCACTCGAGGTCGAGGGCGGAGAGTTCGCCCGCCTTGGCGGTGAGCTCCTGCTGCCGGTTCTCCCCCACCGCGTGCACTCCGAGAGCGTGCAGATCGCGCACCAAGGAGGCAGGGTGGAACTTGGTGACGACGATCCGGGTGATCCCCTCGGGGGAACGCCCGGCGGCACGCGCGGCGTCGGCGATCTTCTCGTCGATCGCCGACAGCCGCGCGGCCAGGTCCGATGGCGCCGAAGCGCCGACCGGTGTCGTCACTTCAGGAATTCGGGGATGTCGATGTCGTCGTCGGCGAAGGCCGGCTCGATGCTCGTCGTCGGCGTGCGCGGTGCCGTCGGCGCCGGGGCGGGCTCGGGCGTGCTCTTCTCTGCCGCAGGCTCGGAGGTCTCCGACAGCGCCACCTCGGGAAGAGACGCGGTCGAGGGACGCGAGACGACCATCGGGTCCAGCCGCAGCGAGGGCTCGCCGCCGTCGAAGCCCGCGGCGATCACGGTCACCCGCACCTCGTCGCCGAGCGTGTCGTCGATGACCGTACCGAAGATGATGTTGGCCTCGGGGTGCGCGGCCTCCTTGACGAGATCCGCCGCGTCGTGGATCTCGAAGATGCCGAGGTTCGAGCCACCCTGGATCGACAGCAGCACACCGTGCGCACCTTCGATCGAGGCCTCGAGCAGCGGCGACTCGACGGCGAGCTCCGCCGCCTTGATCGCACGGTCTGCGCCACGGGCCGAACCGATGCCCATCAGGGCGGATCCCGCTCCCTGCATGACCGACTTCACGTCGGCGAAGTCCAGGTTGATCAGACCGGGGGTCGTGATGAGGTCGGTGATGCCCTGCACACCGGCGAGGAGGACCTGGTCGGCAGTCGCGAACGCCTCGATCATCGAGATGCCGCGGTCGCTGATCTCGAGAAGACGGTCGTTCGGGACGACGATGAGGGTGTCGACCTCTTCCTTCAGCTTCGCGACGCCCGCCTCGGCCTGGCTCTGGCGGCGACGCCCCTCGAAGGAGAACGGCTTCGTGACGACACCGATGGTCAGCGCGCCGATCGACTTCGCGATGCGGGCGACGACGGGGGCACCACCCGTTCCGGTGCCGCCCCCCTCTCCGGCGGTGACGAAGACCATGTCGGCACCGGTCAGGGCCTGCTCGATCTCCTCCGCGTGGTCCTCTGCGGCGCGACGACCCACCTCGGGGTCGGCACCAGCGCCGAGACCGCGGGTGAGCTCGCGGCCCACGTCCAGCTTGACGTCGGCGTCGCTCATGAGCAGCGCCTGGGCGTCGGTGTTGACGGCGATGAACTCGACTCCGCGGAGACCGAGCTCGATCATGCGGTTGACGGCGTTGACGCCGCCACCGCCGACGCCGACGACCTTGATCACGGCGAGGTAGTTCTGGTTCTGGCTCATGGCCGGCCTCCGATTAGTAGAGCCTGGAAGGGGGTGAACCTTAAACCTCAACTAGAGGTGTAAAGTATTTCCCGGTATTGCGTTCTCTCAGATCGAAGGTATGCGCCGCCCGGCCCCGCACGCGCAGCGACATGGGCGTGTCGCGCCATTCCCGCCGAAAGTGATCAGCCGACGACCGCCACATCGGGAGACGTGACGTCGATCGACGAGGCATCGGGGTTCTTCACGAGCGCGGCGGAGAGTGCGAGCGCCTTCAACCCCGAGTCCTCCTGGCTCCCCCACACGACCGTGAGTCCTGACTCAAGGGTCAAGGTCACGTCGTCCGCCGTCGAGGCCCGCACACCGGTGAGCGTCTTGCGGATGTCCGACGGAAGCGCCCGGACGACGAGCCCGGCACTGCGGAAGGCAGCCGAGTCGACCCCACCCTCCACCTCCACCAGCGGCTGTCCCGCGGGGCGCTGGGCTGTCGTCGAGAGAGCGACGCCCGCTGCGTCGACGAGCGTGAACCCGGCACCCGACTCGACCACCCCGATCGGCGTACGCTCGACGATGCGCACGGTCAGGTCGTGCGGCGGACGTGCTTCCAGGGCATACGTCTCGATGAGCGGAAACGTCAGCAATGCCGCCTTGACCTCGCTCGTATCGACCAGGGCGAGCGGCGTGCCGAGCTGGTCCGCGAGGGCACCTTCGATCACCGCGGGATCGATCGTCGTGGTGCCGGTGACCGTGATGCGCTGCACAGCGAAGAGCGGACTGTAGGCGGCGGCGACACTCCCTCCGATCAGCAGCACCACGGCTCCGAGGGCACTCAGCCAGACGAGACGACGCCGCCGGGATCGCTGGGTGAACCGACGGATCTCCGCCCTGAGCGCCTTGCGGCGGGCGCGTGCGGCGCGCCAGACATCCATGGACGAACGCGGGATCGGTCGCTCCTCGGGCATCACTGCGGAGGACTCGACCGGCGAGGCGCCTCCCCCCTCCTCCGGCGACCGCAGCGGGGCGGGACGCCGGCGGAGGGGCCGTTCGGACGCGTCGTCCGTCTCCCCCGGGGTATCCGGAGCGCTCGGGAGTGGGGGCGGCCGGCGCATGGGCTACGCCCCGTCGGTCCGGCGAAGTGACTCCAGCACCTGCGGGATGAGCTGGTAGACGTTACCGCAGCCGAGGGTCACGACGAAGTCACCCTCCTCCGCAACCGATGCCGTGTAGTCGGCCGCTTCCTGCCAGTCGGCGACGAAGTGCACGCGGGAGGGGTCCTGGAACGCGCCGCTCACCAGCTCACCGGTAACGCCAGGCACCGGGTCTTCCCTGGCGCCGTAGACGTCCAGCATCACGGTGTGGTCGGCGAGCTCCTCCAGGACGTCCGCGAACTCCTGGTACATGTGCTGCGTCCGGGAGTACGTGTGCGGCTGCTGGATCGCGATAAGCCGGCCGGAACCCGCCAGACTGCGCATGGCCTCCAACGCGGCGCGCACCTCGGTGGGGTGATGGGAGTAGTCGTCGTAGACCGTGACCCCGCGCTCCTCACCGTGGCGCTCGAGACGACGGACGGTTCCCGCGAAGCCCTCGACGGCGCGCACGGCGTCGCGGAGCGGGTGGCCGAGCGCGAGGAGGACGGCGACCGCCCCCGTCGCGTTGATCGCGTTGTGCACGCCGGGGACCGCGAGCTGCATGCGCTCCGTCTCCCCTCCGTGCGAGACGACGGCGGCGACGGGGCCCGCGGTGACGATCTCGCTGACGCGGACGTCGGCCTCCTCGGCCTGCCCGAACGTCAGGACACGCGGGTGGGACAGCCCTGCCAGGACCCGGAGCGCGCCGGGGTCGTCGCTGGAGATGACGACCGCCTCCGACGCGGCGTCCGCGAACCGCACGAAGGCGTCGTGGAAGGCTTCGTCGGAGCCGTAGTGGTCGAGGTGATCGGGGTCGACGTTCGTGATGAGCGCGACAGCCGTGTCGTAGAGGAGGAAGGTGCCGTCGGACTCGTCCGCCTCGATGACGAAGAGGTCGCCGCTCCCGGTCGCGCTGGACGTGCCGAGCTGCTCGATCACGCCGCCGTTGACGAAGTGCGGATCGGCGCCGAGGTCACGCAAGGCGGTGACGATCATGCCCGTCGATGTGGTCTTTCCGTGCGCGCCCGCCACCGAGACGAGGCGCCGCGTGCCGATCAGCCAGTGCAGCGCCTGGGACCGGTGGATGACGTGGAGGCCCCGCTCCTTGGCGGTGACGAACTCGGGGTTCTCCGGCCAGATGGCGCCGGTGTGCACGACCGTGTCGGCGTCGCCGAGGTGAGCGGCATCATGACCGACGTGGACCGTCGCCCCCGCGGCGGCCAGCGCCCGCAGGTTGTCGCTGTCGGCGCGGTCGCTGCCGGAGACGCGGATGCCCGCGTCGAGTAACATCTTGGCGAGTCCGCTCATCCCGGATCCACCGATGCCGATGAAGTGCGCGGAGGTGATCGTCTCGGGGATGGGGAGGGAGAGGTCGGGTCTGATCATGTCCGCTTCAGTCTACTTTTCGTTCTCGTCCGGGCGGCGGCGTCACACCGCACCGAGGGCACGATCGATCATCGCCACGACGTTCTCGGTCCCTGTCCGGGTGCCCGCGGTCTCCGCCGCCTCCGCCATGCGCCGGATGCGGTCGGGATCGCCGAGCAGCGGCACGACGATCCGCCGGACGGCGTCGCCGTTGAACGTCGCATCGTCAAGGAGCTGCGCGGCACCGGCGGCCACGGCCGAGCCGGCGTTCAGACGCTGCTCCCCGTTGCCCACCGAGTACGGCACGTACAGCGCGGGGATACCGAGCGCGCTGATCTCGCTCACCGTGGCCGATCCCGAACGCGACACGATGAGGTCGGCCAGGGCGAACGCGAGATCCATGCGGTCGACGTACCGGCGGAGGGCATAGCCGGGCACTCCCGGGTCGGCGAGGTCGCTGCGCTCCCCCGTCACGTGCAGCAGTTGCCAGCCCGCGGCGAGGATGTCGCGCCAGGAATCCGCCAGAGCGTCGTTCAAGCGCTGCGCTCCGAGCGAGCCGCCGAAGACGAGCAGCACGGGGCGATCGGGGTCGAGCCCGAAGTACTCCGCGGCCTCGGCCCGCCGTGCCGCCCGGTCGAGCGTGATGACCTCGCGCCGCAGCGGCATGCCGACCACCTCGCTCCCGCGGAGCGGCGTCCCGGCGAAGGCCACGCCGACCCCCGCCGCTGCCCGGGCACCGAGCACATTCGCCAGCCCGGGCTTCGCATTGGCCTCGTGCACGACGAAGGGCACGCGCTCGCGACGCGCGGCGACGTAGGCGGGTGCGGAGGCGTAGCCGCCGAAGCCCACCACGACGTCGATCCCGTGCTGCCGGATGTGCGCACGCACCTGGGCGATCGCCCGGCGGAACCGCGCGGGGAACGCGGCGGCCTGCGCGTTCGGGCGCCGCGGGAACGGCACCTTGTCGACGATGAGCAGCTCGTAGCCGCGCTCGGGGACGAGACGGGACTCCAGCCCCTCCGCGGTGCCGAGCACCAGGATCGTCGCCGTGGAGTCGCGCTCACGCAACGCGTCGGCGACGGCGAGCAGCGGGTTCACATGGCCGGCGGTGCCACCGCCGGCGAGGAGGTACGAAGTCACCTCGCGACCCTACCCCGCTCGGCTGACTGCTTCTCGGCGACCGGGATGGTCCGCGCGAAAGCCAGCAGGACACCGCAGGCGATGAGCACGGCCAAGAGCGCCGTCCCCCCCTGGGACATGAAGGGAAGGGGCACACCCATCACGGGGAAGACCCCGATGACGACGCCGACGTTCAGCACGGCCTGACCCACGATCCACACCGTGATCCCCCCGGCCGCGACGCGGATGAACGGGTCCGAGGTCTTGCGGATGACATGGAAGACACCCACGGTGAAGAACGTGAAGAGGGCGAGCACGACGATGCAGCCGATCAGCCCCAGCTCCTCGCCGACGATCGCGAAGATGAAGTCGTTTCCTGCCGCCGGGAGCCACCCGTACTTCTCCTGGGAGTTACCGAGGCCGAGCCCGAAGACACCGCCGGAGGCCATGCCCCAGATGCCGTGGATCGACTGGTAGCAGTCGTTGTAGTAGAGCGTCATGTCGTCGCAGGTGGCGGTGATGCGCCGCATGCGGTCCTTGCTGGAGAGCGCATAAGCGAGGACAGCAGCCACGCCCAGGATCATCGGGATGATGAACAGCCGCAGCTTCACGCCCGAGAAGAAGAGGCAGCCGAGGAGGATGAGGACCAGCACCATCGCGGTGCCGAGGTCCTTACCCGCGAGCACGGTGCCGATCGCCAGCGCGCCGACGGGTACGACGGGGATGAAGACGTGGTGCCAGGTGCCGAGCATGGTCTGCTTGCGCAGCAGGACCGCGGCGATCCACAGGGCGAGCGCCAGCTTGAGGAACTCGGACGGTTGCATCTGGAAGCCCGCTACCTGGATCCAGTTCCGGTTTCCGCCGTCGGCGACGCCGAGTGGCGTGAACACCAGGAGCTGCAGGGCCACGGCGCCGAACAGCGCCGGCCACGCCATGCGCTTGAGGAACGCCACGGGGAAGCGGCTGATGAGGAACATCAACGGGATGCCGAGCAGAGCGAAGACGCCTTGGCGGAGAGCACCGTCCAGCGGGTTCTGGGCCTTCGCCACCGCTGTCGCGCTCGTCGCCGACAGCACCATCACGAGGCCGAAGATCGTCAGGAGCAGGGCGGTCGACGCGATCAGCAGGAACTCGGTGGACACCGGCGTGAACCGGCGTCCGAGCGAGACCCGCGCCGCGAGGCCTCCCGACTCAGACCGCGGAGGGCGAGCCACCTGCGTCATCGGCGCTCCCCCGATCGATCCATTCCCGCACCGCTTCGGCGAAGCGGTGGCCGCGATCCGCATAGCTGGAGAACTGGTCGAAGGATGCGGCGGCGGGAGCGAGGAGCACGGTGCCCTCCCCGTCGACGATCCCCGCCGCGATCTCCACGACGCGGTTCATGACCTGTCCAGTGTCGCCAGCATCGACCTCGAAGACCGGCACCGTCGGCGCGTGTCGCTCGAATGCCGCGACGACGGCCGTGCGGTCCACTCCGATGACGACAGCCGCGCGCGCGGTCGCGCCCGCGTCCGCGACGAGATCGGCGATGTCGACGCCCTTGAGATCGCCACCCACGACCCACACCGCACCGGGGTACGCGCGCAGTGACGACGCGGCCGCATGCGGGTTCGTCGCCTTGGAGTCATCGACCCAGGTGATGCCGGCGTGGCGTGCGACGACCTCGATGCGGTGTGCATCCAGCCGGAAGCTCTGCAGCGCCCCGTGGATGGCCTCGGGCTCGACCCCGAGGGACCGGGCGAGAGCACTGGCAGCGAGGATGTTCTGCACGATGTGCGGGGCCGACAGGCCGGCGGCCTCCAGGTCGGCGACCGTGGTCAGCTCCAGGGCGCTGCGCGCGCGGTCGTCGAGGAACGCCCGATCGACGAGCAGCCCCTCCACGACGCCGAGATCGCTCGGCCCGGGGATGCCGAGGTCGAAGCCGATGGCACGAGCGCCCTCGACGACCTCGGCCTCCTCGACCATCCGCCGCGTGGCCTCGTCGGCCTTGTTGTAGACGCAGGCGACGCGGGTGTTCCGATAGACCAGGGCCTTCGCGTCCCGGTAGGCCTGCGCGCTGCCGTGCCAGACGAGATGATCGTCGGCGAGGTTGAGGCAGACCGCAGCGTGCGGGAAGAGCTCCCCCTCCGGGCGCGACAGGCCGAGATACCAGAGCTGGTGGCTGGAGAGTTCGACGACGAGCACGTCGAAGCCGGCGGGGTCGCGGACCGCGTCCAGCACGGGGACGCCGATGTTGCCGCACGGTGCGGCACGGAGTCCGCCGGAGACGAGCAGCGTCGCCGTGAGCTGGGTCGTGGTCGTCTTGCCGTTGGTGCCGGTGATGAGCACCCAGTCCGCCGGCGTGCCGTCCGCACGGAGGACCTTGTCGCGCACCCGCCAGGCGAGCTCGACGTCACCCCACAGGGCGATGCCCTCGTCCTGGACCCAGCGGATGACCGGGTGCGCCGGAGCGAACCCCGGGGACGCGATGACGACCTCAGGCGCGAACGCCGTCAGCGCCTCGGGGACGGCGTCGAGCGGTCCGAGCTCCAGCCGTGCGCCGATGACGGGCAGGAGGCGGGCGTACTCCTCTTCCGCGGACTCGCTCAGCACGAGGACGTCGGCGCCGAGCTCGGCGAGGGTGTCGGCCACGGAGAAGCCGGTCATGGAGAGGCCGAGGACGGCGACGCGCAGGCCGCTCCAGTCGGCGTGCCAGCTCGTCAGCCCGGCGAGGCGCTCAGCCGACACGGGTCAGCCACTCCACGTAGAACAGTCCGACGGCGGACACGGCGAGCAGACCCGCGATGATCCACATCCGCACCACGATCGTGACCTCCGACCATCCCCGCATCTCGAGGTGGTGGTGGAACGGGCTCATGAGGAAGAGCCGCTTGCCGCGGGTGATCTTGAAGTAGGCGCGCTGGAGGATCACGGATCCGGAGGCGAGCACGAAGACGCCCGCGATGATGAGGAGCAGCAGCTCCGTCCTGGTCATGATCGCCATCGCGGTGATGACACCGCCGATGGCCATCGAGCCCACGTCGCCCATGAAGACCTTCGCCTTCGGGGCGTTCCACCACAGGAAGCCGATGAGGCTCGCGGCGAAAGAGGCCGAGATGATGGCGAGGTTGAACGGGTCGCGCACCTCGTAGCAACCGCCGAGGGAACCGGGGTCTCCCCCGATGCAGGGCTGCTTGAACTGCCAGAACGCGATGAGGCTGTATGCACCGACGACGATCACGCCCGCGCCGGCGGCGAGGCCGTCGAGGCCGTCGGTGAGGTTGACGCTGTTGGAGGTCGCGACCCCGATGATCGAGATCCAGGCGAGGTAGAGGATCCAGCCGAGGATGACGCCGAACGCGAAGAGGTTCAGCCAGGTGATGTCCCGGAAGAGCGAGATGGACGCGCTGGCCGGCGTCTGCCCCCACTTGTTCGGGAAGTTGAGCGCCACGATGCCGAAGGGGATCACGACGATGAGCTGACCGATCACCTTCCGCCACCCCGACAGCCCGAGGCTGCGCTGGCTGCGTACCTTCATGTAGTCGTCGATGAACCCAACCACGCCGAAGCCGACCATGAGCCAGATGACGAGGATCGCGGACAGGGCCGGCGTCTCCCCGCTGACGAGGACCCCGGTGAAGTAGCCCACGATCGAGCCGAGGATGAAGATGACCCCGCCCATCGTGGGCGTGCCGCGCTTGGCCTCGTGGCTCGGGTTGCCTGCGGCCTCCGGGGTGCGGATGACCTGCCCCCAGCCCCATTTGCGGAAGAGCCGGAGGAAGACGGGAGTCAGGAAGAGAGTGAAGGCGAGCGAGATGGCCGCCGCCATGATGAGGGACCTCACGAGAACAATTCTCCCAGACGATCGCCGAGATGCCGGAGGCCCACGGAATTGGACGACTTCACCAGGACGCGGTCGCCGTCGCGCAGCTCGGTGCGGAGGTACTCGAACGCGGCGTCCTGGTCCGGCAGATGCACGGCTTCGCTGTCCCACGACCCCTCGCCGACGGCGGCGAGGTAGAGCCGACGGGCCTCCGGGCCGACGACGACGATGCGCCGGATGTTGAGGCGCACGGCGAGCAGACCGATGCGGTCGTGCTCCTCCCCGGCGCTCTCGCCGAGCTCGCTCATGGCGCCGAGCACGGCGACGGTGCGCTCGTCCGGGCCGGTGATCTGGGCGAGGGTCCGCAGCGCGGCCGCCATCGAATCGGGACTGGCGTTGTACGCGTCGTTGATGATCCGGACGCGGTCGTTGCCCAGCGGCTGCATGCGCCAGCGCTCCGCGATCTCGACGGTCTCCAGCCGGGAGACGGCATCGGACGGGGCCACGCCGAGCTCCACGGCGGCGGTGATCGCGGCGAGGGCGTTCGTGACGTGGTGAGCCCCGAGTACGCGCAGCCGCAGCGGCAGGTCCTCTCCCGCGGCCTCGATCACGCACTGGGTGCCGGAGGCCGACACCTCGATGTCCCGCGCGTGCACGGCGGCCGCGGCGGACTGACCGAAGCCGACGACGCGGAGGCCGCGGCTCTCCGCGAGCTCGCGCATCGCCCAGACCCGGGGGTCGTCGGCGTTGAGCACGGCGGTGCCGGGCACGCGGGCCGCGGCGACGAGCTCGGACTTGGCCTTCGCCGTGGCCTCGATGCCGCCGAAGCCCCCGGCGTGGGCCATCCCGACCATGAGCACCACGACGAGGTCGGGCTCGACGAGGCCGGCGAGGCGCGCGATGCTGCCCGGCGCGGCGGCGCCGAACTCGCTCACCAGGAAGCGGGTGTCGTGCGTGACGCGGAGCATCGTCACCGGGGCGCCGACCTCGTTGTTGAAGGACTTCACCGGAGCGACGGTCTCGCCCTCGTCCTCGAGGATGCGGGCGAGGAAGTTCTTGGTCGTCGTCTTGCCGTTGGAGCCGGTGATGCCGACGATGCGCAGGTTCCCGCCGGCCCGCACGCGCGCCACGACCTCACGGGCGAGCTCGCCGAGCGCCGCGACGGCATCGGGCACGACGATCTGCGAGACATCGACGTCGACCGGGTGCTCGACGATCGCCAGCACGGCACCGGCTTCGACGGCGGCACCGACGAAGCGGTGCCCGTCCGTCTCGGCTCCGGGCTTGGCGACGAAGATCGACCCCGCCTCCATGGTGCGCGAATCGGTGTCGACGATCCCGTCGACCACCGTCTCCGGCGTGTGCTCTCCGGCCACGCGCAGTTCACCACCGATGGCGGCAGTGATCTCAGCGAGCGTCAGGGCGATCATGTCATCTCCATGCGCGGCTCTCGCCGGCTATCCGAACTTGGGGAGGAGCGCGTCCATCGGGACAGAGGACGGCATCACGCGATAGGTCTTCATCACCTGCGTCATCGCCTTCTGGAAGGCGGAAGCGGTGGCCGCGGACGATACAACCTTAGTCGGCTCGTCGAGGGTCACCACGACGACGTACTGGGGGTCGTCGACGGGAGCGAAGCCCACCATGCTGGTGTAGTAGACGCCCGCCTTGTAACCGCCCTTGCCGTCCGACACCTGCGCGGTACCGGTCTTGCTGGTCACCCGGTAGCCGGGCACCTGGATGCGATCGGCGTTGCCGCCCTGCACCGCGACGTTCTCCAGCATCCGGGTCAGGTCGGCCGCGGTCTGCTCCTTCACGATCTGCTCGTGCTTCGGCTTCGGGGTCTCCGTCACGGTCCCGTCGGGGGCGGTGCAGGACTCGACCATCGACAGGTCGATCTTCTCCCCGCCGTTGGCGATGGCCTGGTACGCGCCGGCGAGCTGGGGGGCCGTCACCGTGAAGTACTGGCCGAACGTCGTCGTGTAGAGCGACTGGCTGTCCCAGTCGCTCACCGGGTGGAGGATGCCGCCCACCTCGGAGGGGAAGTCCAGCGTCTTCTGCCCGACTCCGAAGCGCTGCAGGTAGTCATAGCGGACCTCGGGGGCGACCATCGTGCCGAACTTCGACAGCGCGGTGTTGGACGAGTCGATCAGTCCGCCGGCCAGCGTGTAGTTGTAGGCGGGGTGGCTGAATGCGTCGTTGACCACGGCGCCGTTGGGGAAGGTCTCGCGCGACGACGCCGTGACCGTGCTGAGCGGAGTGAGACCGGCACCCTCCATCGCCGCGGCCGCGGTGATCGCCTTGAACGTCGAGCCGGGCTCGAAGTCGCGGTGGAAGATCTGGCTGTACCGGGTCTCCGGCGTCGAGGAGTCCAGGTCGTTCGGATCCATCGCCGGCCATTCGGCGGCGGCGCGGATCTTGCCGGTGCCCACCTCGACCACCGTCACGGTCCCGCCCTTCGCGCCCTGCTTCTGCGCCTCTTCGCCGACCATCTGCTGGAGGTACCACTGCAGGTCGCTGTTGATGGTGAGCTGCACCGTGCCGCCGTCGACGGCGTCGGTGACGGACTCGCTGCCCGGGATCACGACCCCGTACTTGCCCTTGCGGTAGGTCTTCTCGCCGTCCACGGGCGCCAGGCACGCCTGCTCGAGCTGCTCGACACCGGCTTTGGCCTCGCCCGTGTTGTCGAGGAAGCCCAGCACGTTGCCTGCGACGGCGCCGTTGGGGTAGACCCGGGTCTCGCGCGGCTTCAGCGCGAGATACGATCCGAGGCCCAGGTCGCGCAGCGCGATGTACTGCTCGGTGTTGAGCCCGGTCTTCAGTGGCGCGTACTGGCTGTTCGGGTTCTCGGCGAGGGCGTCGGAGACACGCTTGCGGATCTCATCCCCCGGCACCCCCGTGATCGCGGCGATCTTCTCGGAGGCCTCGGCCCACGGCAGAGCCGGATCCTTCTCCTCGGTGAGCCTGATGACCTGTGGGCTGAGCTGCGCGTCGTAGACCATGACACTCGATGCGAGGACCGTGCCCTCGGAGTCGACGATGGATCCCCGCTGGCCGGGGATCGTCGAGCCGTCGCCGATGTGCTCGAGGGATTGGCTGACGTGCTCGTCGGCGCTCACCACCTGGATGTCGATGAGGCGGACGACGAACGCCACCAGGATGGAAAGGATGACCGCCAGGGCGACGACAGTGCGTCGCCGCGGTCCGCGCGTGGCTCGTGTCGTCATGGGATCTCTCCGTCGGTCGGAATGGTCAGTGCGTCGTGGGGCTGGGCAGGCCGTCGGTGATGGCCGGGGGCAGGTCCTGCGCCGGCGATGTGCCGCCGGCCGCTTCATCCGCCGTGTCCGTCGCCGGCGGCGTCTCCTCCGTGACGAGGACGTTGCCGACGGCCGCCTTCCCGTTGGGATCGATCGTGGACACCCCCTCCGCCCCGGTACCCGCCCCGAAGACGGCACCGTCGCTGAGGCGGAGATAGGACGGGGCGCCCGCGACGACCATGCCGAGGTCTGCGGCGCTGCTGGCGAGCACCTGCGGGGAGCTCAGTCCCGTGAGCTCTTCCTGCAGCGCATCGGTCCGGAGGTCGAGTTCACGCTGCTGGGACGTGAGCCCGGCGAGCGTGAACGAATCCTGGGTGATGGCCAGCGAGAGCCCGACCTGCCCCGCGCCGATGGCCAGGGCGCCCCCCAGCGCGACGAGCGCGTAGGCGAGTTTGGGCTTGCGGCGTCGTGCCGGGGCCGTCACCGGCTGCAGGCGCCGCTCGGGCGCCGTCTCCGGAACGGCCGGCTGCAGCGGCAGGGTCGGCTTGCGGACTGCGTTCATGCTCATGCGCTCTCCCGCACCTTCTCGGCGGCGCGCAGGCGCACCGGTATCGCACGCGGATTGCGTGCGCGCTCATCGTCATCGGCGAGTTCCGCACCCTTGGTCAGGATGCGGAATCGGGGGGCGTGCTCGGGCAGTTCGACAGGCAACCCGGCGGGCGCCGTCGAGGAGGAGGCGGCGGCGAAGGCCTGCTTGACCAACCGGTCCTCGAGGGACTGGTACGACATCACCACGATGCGCCCTCCGACCGCGAGGGCGTCCATCGCGGCGGGGATCGCGTCAGCGAGGACGTTCAGCTCGGCGTTGACCTCGATCCGGAGGGCCTGGAACACGCGCTTCGCCGGGTGCCCTGACCGCTGCGCGGCCGCGGGGGTCGCGGCCACGAGGATATCGACGAGCTCACCCGATCGCGTGATCGGCTGCTTCTGACGAGCGTCGATGATGAAGCGCGCATACCGGCCGGCGAGCTTCTCCTCCCCGTACCGCTCGAAGATGCGCCGCAGGTTCCCCTCGCTGTAGGTGGCGATGACCTCGGCGGCGGTGATGCCCTTCGTCTGATCCATCCGCATGTCGAGCGGCGCATCCTTGGAGTACGCGAAGCCGCGTTCGGCCTCGTCCAGCTGCAGCGACGAGACACCCAGGTCGAACAGGATCCCGGCGGCGCCCTGAGCGTGCAGCCCGATCTCGTCGTAGACCGTGTGGACGAGCGTGACCCGGTCCCGGAACCGGGCGAGCCGCTCCCCCGCGATCTTCAACGCGTCGGTGTCCCGGTCCAGCCCGATGAGGCGGATGCCGGGGAATCGCTCGAGCAGCGCCTCCGAGTGGCCGCCCATGCCGAGGGTGGCATCGACGAGCACGGCGCCGTCCTCCTGGAGGGCGGGCGCGAGGAGCTCGACGCAGCGGTCGAGCAGGACAGGAGTGTGGATGTCGCGGAGGTTCATGATCTCTCTCGGGTCCGACCTTCGGCTCTGATCCCCCTCCGCATCTCGACCCGGCACCGGGGAAGTGTGTCGGGGCGGGAGCGGCGGGGCATCACAGCCGTGGTCAGAACAGTCCGGGAATCACCTCCTGCTCCAGCTCGGCGTAGGACTCCTCGCCGGCGGCGAGGTAGGCGTTCCAGCTCTCCGCGTCCCAGATCTCGGCGTGGGCGCCGACTCCGGTCACGATGAGCTCCTTCTGAAGACCCGCGTACTGACGCAGGTGGGCGGGGATGGTGATGCGGTTCTGGCTGTCGGGCATCTCCGCGCTGGCGCCGGAGAGGAACATGCGCATGAAGTCACGCGCCTGCTTGTTGGCGAGCGGTGCCTGACGGATCCGCTCGTGCATCGCCTCGAACTCGGCCGTGCTGAAGACGTAGAGGCAGCGCTCCTGGCCCCGGGTGACGACGATGCCGCCGCCCAGGTCCTCGCGGAACTTCGCGGGAAGGATGACCCGTCCCTTGTCGTCCAGCTTCGGTGAGTGCGTCCCCAGCAGCATCGGCCATCACCCCCTCTCCGTCCGGCCAACTCGAGGTGCGCCCCACTTTACTCCACTTTCCTCCACATTCCTACGGTGAATCCAGGCTATCGTCACCCACCGCCGGGCGGACATTCGCTCATGCCCTGGAATTCCGCGGTTGAGAAGGGTGGAGGGAGGGTGGAGGACAGTGGAGGGCTGGTGGAGGGCCGACGGCGCAGTACGCACGAAAAAGCCCGGATGCTCAGCATCCGGGCTTCGTGGTGGAGAGAAAGGGAGGGGTCAGTGACCGTCCTGGCGCCGATCCCATCGGTCGTTCATGCGATCCATGAAGGAGGAGGAGTCCTGCCGCTTCGGGGCGGTGCGCGTGCGGGTCTCGGCCGGACCGCTGCGCCGGACCGGGGTGACAGCCAGCATCACTCCGCCGAGCATGGCCGCGAATCCGATCACGCCGACGACGATGCCCCAGACGTCCCCGAGGATGACTCCGACGACGAGTCCGCCGATGCCGGCGAGCAGGAGAAGGGCCCCGTAGACGAGGTTGCGATAGCTGAGCGTGCGATCACCCGACGGCGCGCTCACCACGTCGGCGTCATTGTGCAGGAGATGGCGTTCCATCTCGTCGAGCAGACGTTGCTCCTGTTCGGAGAGTGGCATCTCATCCCCCTCGGGTATCGTGCCCTCCAGTCTACGCGCGAGCGGCGTCCGGGGCTAGCAGTTCAGGCGTCTCATCCTTTACGTATGCTGGGAGTCGTGCCGTCCCCCTCCCCCTCCGTCCCCGACGCCGTGGCCGCGCGACTGGACCTCTTCCTCGACCGCATGCGAACGGAGTCGGCGGAGTACGGCGACGATGCCGCCGCCTTCCTCGACGCGGCGTCCGACACCCTCTCCGGAGGCAAGAGGCTGCGCGCCCGTTTCTGCCACGCAGGATGGCGCGCCGTCTCCCGCTTCCGCGACCGTCTCGCCGCCGAGGACGACGCCCTGTGGGACCTCTGCGCGGCGCTGGAGATCTTCCAGTCCGCCGCACTCGTGCACGACGACCTGATCGACAACTCCGATACCCGTCGAGGCCGCCCCGCCGCTCACCGAGCTCTCGAGGCGTCCCACCGCTCCGCCGGTTGGTGGGGAGACGCCGCCGCCTTCGGCCGCGCCGGCTCCGTGCTGCTCGGCGATCTCCTCGTCGCGTGGAGCGATGACCTCCTGGAGTCTGCGCTCGATGGGCACGGGGAGGCATGGACCGTGCGCGCCGAGTACGCGCGCATGCGGCGCGACGTCACGATCGGACAGTTCCTCGACATCGCCGAGGAGTCGGCGTGGAGCGTCAGCGACGACCGCGAGCATGCAGAACGGGCGCTCCGTGTGGCCTCCCTGAAGTCGGCGCGGTACAGCATCGAGCAGCCCCTCATCCTGGGTGCGAGCCTCGCCGGCGCGGACGCGGAGCAGACCTCGGCGCTGCGGCGCTTCGGGCACCCGCTCGGCCTCGCGTTCCAGTTGCGTGACGACGTGCTCGGCGTCTTCGGCGATGCCGCCGTCACCGGCAAGCCCGCGGGCGATGACCTGCGCGAGGGCAAGCGCACCGTGCTCATCGCCCTCACCAGGGAGAAGCTGGACACCCCTGCGCGACGGCTGCTCGACGAGATGCTCGGCGATCCCGATCTGACCGCAGCGCAGGTGTCGTTCCTGCAGGAGACGATCGCCGGAACCGGGGCCCTCGAACGGGTCGAGACGATGATCGCGGAGTACGCCAGAGAGGCCGATCGCGCGCTTTCCGGAGCCCGGCTCGACGACGCCGCTGTCGGAGAGCTCCGCGACCTCGGCAGAGCAGCGACCGTGCGCTCCTCCTGAACGAATCTCTCAGGCGAGCGTGCGCGCGAGCCGACGGACCTCGCTCTTGTGTCCGGCGAGCAGGGAGGCGATCGGGGAACGCCCGAGGGTCTCCTCCTCGGCGAGCAGCCAGTCGATCAGCTCGTCGTCCGAGAAGCCGGCATCCTGCAGGACGATGATCGTCCCGCGAAGCGAGCTCAGCGGCTGCCCGTCCACGATGAACACCGACGGCACCGCGAAGACGCCGCTGCGCCGCGAACCGACGAGGTAGTGCTCGTCGATCAGACGACGCACGCGCCCGAGCGGCTCGCCGAGAACCTCGACGAGGTCGGGCATGGTCAGCCATTCGAGGGCGGAATCAGGGGTTGCAGCGACGTTCTCAGACACGTTGCCACTATCTCACCTCGCCAGCCGGAGCGCATGTTCAGCACTTCCGTCACATTCGTCACACCCGTCACTTCTGTTGACATCTCTATACATCCGTGTCAGCGTGAAGTGCTCGAAAAGGGGGCTGACGTGATCTTCCAGACAGCCGTGGCCGGCGCTCTCGCCGCCACTCTGACGGCGACGCCCGCCGCCGCGCCTGCACCGCCGGTCGCGCCGCACGAACGGCATCGCATCGCTCCGGCGCGCGTCACACCGACGCAGAACATCCCGCCCTCGCATGTCGTGCAACCGGGCGACACGGTCGCCGGCATCGCCGGTCGCTACGGGCTCCGAACGACCGACGTCCTCGGCTGGAACGGCCTCACCTGGAGATCGGTCATCTATCCGGGGCAGAGCCTGCAGCTGCGCGCCGCCGCCGGGGCTCCCGCGCCGTCACCCACCCCGACTCCCGCAGCGACGAAGAGCCACACGGTCGTGGCGGGCGATACCGTCTTCGGCATCGCCCGGAAATACGCCACCTCGGTCAGCGCGATCCTCGCCGCCAACGGCCTTTCCGCCGGCGCCATCATCTATCCCGGGCAGAAGCTCGTCGTGTCCGGAACTGCTGCGCCCGCAGCCGCGCCCGCGGCGGCACCGGCACCGCGCGCGCAGCCGAGTGGCGCGACACACACCGTGGCCGCGGGTGAGACGCTGTTCTCGATCGCTCAGCGGTACGGGACCACCACGCAGTCCCTCTTCGCCTGGAACGGCCTCGGCGCGTCGTCGATCATCTACCCGGGTCAGCGCCTCGCCGTGCAGGCACCTGCTCCGAAGCCCGCCACCGCACCCACCGGACAGCGCAGCGCCACCCTGACAGCGGAGCAGGCGGCCAACGCCGCGCTCATCATCCGCGTGGGCCGCGAGCTCGGAGTCTCCGACCGCGGGATCGCCATCGCCCTTGCCACCGGGATGGTGGAGTCGGATCTCCGCAACCTGGACTGGGGGGATCGCGACTCGCTCGGGATCTTCCAACAGCGCCCGAGCACCGGCTGGGGCACCCCGACGCAGATCATGGACGCAGAGCGGAGCACCCGCGTCTTCTACGGTGGCGCCGGCGACCCGAACGGGCATCTGACCCGCGGGCTGCTCGACATTCCGGGCTGGGAGTCGATGGCGTTCACCGATGCGGCACAGGCCGTGCAGATCTCCGCCTACCCGGACCGCTACGGGCAGTGGGAGGACCAGGCATACGCATGGCTCGCCCAGCACGGGTGACGCCTGCGGAAATCCGGATGCCTCGAGGGGTGAGGCGTTCCCGGGGCTTTCAGCCAATCGTCCATAGACTTCTGTCGTGACGACCAATCATCAAGCCGATCCCCTCATCGGGCGGCTTGTCGACGGTCGGTACCGGGTGCGCGCGCGGATCGCCCGCGGCGGAATGGCCACGGTCTATGTCGCCACCGACCTCCGACTCGAGCGTCGCATCGCCCTGAAGGTCATGCACGCCCACCTCAGCGACGACTCCGCGTTCCAGAGCCGGTTCATCCAGGAGGCACGCGCCGCGGCGCGGCTCGCCGACCCGCACGTGGTCAACGTTTTCGATCAGGGCCAGGACGGCGAGCTCGCCTACCTCGTCATGGAGTATCTGCCCGGCATCACCCTGCGGGAGCTGCTCCGCGAGCAGAAGCGCCTCACCGTCGCTCAGACGATCACCATCATGGACGCCGTTCTCGCCGGGCTGTCCGCCGCGCATCGGGCGGGCATCGTCCATCGCGACGTGAAGCCGGAGAACGTCCTGCTCGCGGAGGACGGCCGCATCAAGATCGGCGACTTCGGACTCGCCAGGGCGACGACCGCGAACACCGCGACCGGGCAGCAGCTCCTCGGGACGATCGCGTACCTCGCGCCCGAGCTCGTCACCCGCGGCACCGCCGACGCCCGCAGCGACATCTACGCGCTCGGCATCATGCTCTACGAGATGCTCGTCGGCGAGCAGCCCTACAAGGGCGAGCAGCCGATGCAGATCGCGTTCCAGCACGCCACGGAGTCGGTTCCCCGGCCCAGCGTCCGCAATCCCGCGGTGCCGGAGCAGCTCGACGAGCTCGTGCTGTGGGCGACCGAGAAGTCTCCGGACGAGCGTCCGGACGATGCCCAGCAGATGCTCGAGCGCCTGCGCGAGATCGAGCGTGAGATCGGGGTCGCTCCCGCCGTGACCCGCACCACCGGCGCTTCCCACGGCCAGGCAGATTCCGGAGACCTCACCAAGGTCATGCCGGGCACCATGGTCCTCCCCGAGCCGGCGACGGCCACCTCCCCGGGGATCGACAACGCCACGATCCTCCGCCGGCGAGCCGCCAAGCGCCGCGCCCGCGGTACCTTCCTCCTCTCCCTCGTTCTGCTGCTCGCCGTCCTCGCCGGCGGCGTCGGATGGTGGTTCGGCTCCGGTCCCGGATCGCTGATCGCGGTGCCTGATGTAGCGGGCCAGACCTACGACGAAGCCGCCGCGGACCTCGCCGAAGCCGGCTTCGAACCCGCCCAGCGCGACGAGTTCTCCGTGGATGTCGAGAAGGGGATCGTCATCGAGACGGACCCCGGCACGGGCACCAGGATCGACAAGGGCACCACGGTCGCCGTCGTCGTCTCCGCCGGCCCGGCCTCGCACGACCTCGCCCCCGTCGCCGGGGAGCCGGCCGACGATGTGCGGGCCGCATTGCAGGCGGCGAATCTGGAGATCACCGACGACGAGGAGTACTTCACCGACACCGCGGACGGGTCGGTCGTCAATGTCCGCATCACCCCCCGAGCCGGCGGAGATGCCTTCGCCTGCGACCAGGGCTGCACGGTCCACGAGAAGGACACGGCGACCATCCAGGTGTCGCGCGGCCCGGTGCCGGATGTCACGGACATGACGGTCAAGCAGGCCACCGAGACGCTCACCGGCAAGGGACTGAAGGTGGCGGAGGAGAACATCTACCGCCCGAGCGACTCCATCGGCAAGGACCGCGTCATCGGCTACGCGGACCGCGCCGAGAGAGGATCATGGCGCCCGGGCGAGACGATCCAGCTGATCGTCTCGCAGGGGCCGCCGCTGTTCGACGTTCCCGATGTCTCCGGGATGACGCGCGATGAGGCCACCGCCGCGTTGCGCGACGCCGGTTTCACCTGGAGCTACACGAGCAGCACCGGTCTGCCCGACTCCGTGTGGGATCTCCTCGCGAACGAGAACACGCGCGTGGAGTCGTACAGCCCGTCCGACCCGCAGCGGAAGGGCACGAGCATCACGCTCACCATGAGCTTCGCCGGCTGACGCCGACACGACGAAGGGGCCGGAACATCGTTCCGGCCCCTTCGTGCATCCCGCACGTGGATCAGCGCTTCTCGAGCTCCTCGGCAACGAGGAAGGCCAGCTCCAGGGACTGCATGTGGTTCAGGCGCGGGTCGCACAGGCTCTCGTAGCGCGTCGCGAGGGCCGCCTCGTCGATCTGCTCCGACCCACCCAGGCACTCGGTGACGTCGTCGCCGGTCAGCTCGACGTGGATGCCGCCGGGGAAGGTACCCACGGCGCGGTGCGCCTCGAAGAAGCCGCGGACCTCGTCGACGACGTCATCGAAACGGCGCGTCTTGTATCCGGTGGGCGTCGTGATGCCGTTGCCGTGCATGGGGTCGGTGACCCACAGCGGCTGCGCACCGGATTCCCGGACGGCCTCCAGCAGCGGGGGCAGCGCGTCGCGGATCCGGCCGGCACCCATGCGCGTGATGAACGTCAGGCGGCCGGGCTCGCGCTCAGGGTCGAGCTTGTCGATGAGCGCCAGCGCCGTCTCCGGCGTCGTGGTGGGGCCCAGCTTCACGCCGATCGGGTTCCGGATCTTCGAGAAGTAGTCGACGTGCGCACCGTCGAGCTCGCGCGTGCGCTCCCCGATCCACAGGAAGTGGGCCGAGGTGTTGTACGGCGTGTCCGTCCGGGAGTCGATGCGGGTCATCGGGCGCTCGTAGTCCATGAGCAGGCCCTCGTGGCCGGTGAAGAACTCGACCCGCTTCAGCTCGTCGAAGTCCGCGCCGGCGGCCTCCATGAACTTGATCGCACGATCGATCTCGGCGGCCATGCGCTCGTAGCGCTGGTTGGCGGGGTTCTGGGCGAAGCCCTTGTTCCAGGAGTGCACCTCCCGGAGGTCGGCGAATCCACCCTGCGTGAAAGCCCGGATGAGGTTCAGCGTCGAGGCCGCGGTGTGGTAGCCCTGCAGCAGACGACCGGGGTCGGCCTGACGCGAGCCTTCGGTGAAGTCGTAGCCGTTGACGATGTCGCCGCGGTACGCCGGAAGCGTGACGTCGCCGCGCGTCTCCGTGTCGCTCGAGCGCGGCTTGGCGAACTGCCCGGCCATGCGCCCCATCTTGACGACCGGCATGGAGGCACCGTACGTGAGCACCACGGCCATCTGCAGCACCGTCTTGATGCGGTTCCGGATCTGCTCAGCCGTCGCGCCGGCGAACGTCTCGGCGCAGTCGCCGCCCTGCAGCAGGAAGGCCTGCCCCGAGGCTGCCCGGGCGAGACGGTCGCGGAGGTTGTCGACCTCACCGGCGAAGACCAGCGGCGGAAGGCTCGAGATCTGCCGGGAGACGTCGGCGACGCGGTCGGCGTCTGGCCACTGCGGCTGCTGCTTGATGGGAAGCGAGCGCCAGGCATCAAGGGCTTCGATGTGGTGCGGGAGCATGCGTCCAGCCTAGTGGGCGGCGACACCGCCGAGACGCGCCCCGGAGCCTATGTGACGCGCGCCGGGAGGCGGTCCTTGACCGTCGACGCGTAGACGTCCTCGTACTCCTGCTGACCGAGGCGCTGGAGCGCCACCATGATCTCGTCCGTGACGGAACGGAGGATGTAGCGGTCGTTCTCCATGCCGGCGTAGCGGGAGAAGTCGAGCGGCTCGCCGATGACGATTCCGACCCGCATGACGCGCGGGATCCGGCGGCCGATGGGCATGGCCGTGTCGGTGTCGACCATGATGACCGGGATGACGGGGACCTTCGCTTCGAGCGCCATCCGGGCGATGCCGGTGCGGCCTCGGTAGAGCTTGCCATCGGGGCTGCGGGTGCCCTCCGGATAGATGCCGAGCAGGTCGCCCCCGCCGAGGACCTGGAGGCCGGTGTTCAGGGAGGCCTCGGAGGCCTTGCCACCGGAGCGATCGATGGGGATCTGGCCCGTCGCCTTCATGAAGAAGCGGGTGGACCACCCCTTCAGGCCCCGTCCGGTGAAGTAGTCGCTCTTCGCGAGGAACGACATCGGCCGATCGATCACGAGAGGCAGGAAGATCGAGTCCGCGAAGGAGAGATGGTTGCTGGCGAGGATCGCCGCCCCGGTCGCGGGCACGTTCTTCCGCCCCACGATCCAGGGGCGGAACACGGCCTTGACCACGGGGCCGATCACGACGTACTTCATCAGCCAGTAGAACATCGAGGTGAAGTCTAGCGCCGTGTCGCACATCGCCCCACGTTTCTCGTCTCTCGACGCCCGAAGCGACTGAGTTTCACCCTGACCGCGACCCGGTGCCATGCCCTAGACTCGGACCAACGCCCGTGCCCGACCGGTACCGAAGGAGCTGCCGTGGTCCAGTTTGAAGTCCCCGCGATCGTCCCCGCCGATCCCGACGCGAACGTCGCCGACCTGCTTGCGAAGCGCGTCGAGGCGACTCCCGACCGGGCGTTGTTCTCTGTCCCGCAGGGCGACGGATGGCGCGACATCTCCGCCGCCGATTTCGAGACCGCCGTGATCGCGCTCGCGAAGGGCTTCGCCGCCGCCGGCATCCAGCCCGGCGAGAAGGTGGGCTTCCTCGCCCGCACCACGTACGAGTGGAGCCTCGTCGACTTCGCTCTGTTCTACGCCGGCGCCGTGATGGTGCCGATCTACGAGACGAGCTCCCCGTCGCAGATCCAGTGGATCCTCGAGGACTCGGGCGCGATCGCGCTCCTCGTCGAGTCGCCGGAGCACTTCGCCCGCGTCGACGAGGTGCGCGGCGACCTGCCGCTGCTCCGGGAGGTCTGGCAGCTGCATCTGGGCGCCATCGACACGCTCACCGCGCAGGGGGCCTCGGTCTCCGACGACGAGATCCAGCGGCGCCGGAACCTCGCCGTCGGCTCGGACATCGCGACCCTCATCTACACCTCGGGCTCCACGGGACGACCCAAGGGCTGCGTGCTCACGCACAGCAACTTCGTCGAGCTCTCCCGCAACTCCGCGAAGGCCCTCGACGAAGTCGTGCAGACCCCCGGCTCCTCCACCCTGCTCTTCATCACCACGGCGCACGTCTTCGCCCGGTTCATCTCGATCCTCAACGTGCACGCGGGCGTCCGCACCGGGCACCAGCCGGACACCCGTCAGCTGCTGCCCGCGCTCGGGTCGTTCAAGCCGACCTTCCTCCTGGCCGTCCCCCGCGTGTTCGAGAAGGTGTACAACTCCGCCGAGCAGAAGGCCGAGGCGGGCGGCAAGGGCAAGATCTTCCGGGCGGCCGCCGACGTGGCGATCGAGCACTCCCGGCTCCTCGAGGAGGGGAAGAAGATCCCGTTCGGGATGAAGCTCAAGTTCGCGCTGTTCAACAAGCTCGTGTACTCCAAGCTGCGCGAGGCGATGGGCGGGAACGTCGTCTACGCCGTCTCCGGATCCGCGCCCCTCGGCGCCCGCCTCGGCCACTTCTTCCACAGCCTCGGCGTGGTGATCCTCGAGGGCTACGGTCTGACCGAGACGACGGCGCCCGCGACGGTGAACCTCGCCTCGAAGTCGAAGATCGGCACGGTCGGGCCCGCCCTTCCCGGCGTCGGGGTGCGTCTCGCCGACGACGGCGAGATCGAGGTGCGTGGCATCAACGTGTTCAAGGAGTACTGGAACAACCCCGAGGCCACCGCCGAGGCGTTCAGCGAGGGCGGCTGGTTCCACACCGGCGACATCGGCAGCTTCGACGCCGACGGATTCCTCACGATCACCGGGCGCAAGAAGGAGATCATCGTCACGGCGGGCGGCAAGAACGTCGCTCCGGCCGCCCTCGAGGACCCGATCCGCGCGAACCCGATCGTCGGGCAGGTCGTCGTCGTCGGCGACCAGCGTCCGTTCATCTCGGCCCTCGTCACCCTCGACCCGGAGATGCTGCCGACCTGGCTCGCGAACAACGGTCTCGACGAGAAGATGACGCTGGCAGAGGCCTCGACCAACGCGCAGGTCCGCGCCGAGGTGCAGCGCGCCGTGGACGCCGCGAACGAGCGGGTGTCGCGCGCGGAGTCCATCCGCAAGTTCACGATCCTGGACTCGGAGTGGACGGAGGCCTCCGGCCACCTCACCCCGAAGCTGTCGATCAAGCGGAACATCATCATGAACGACTTCGCCGACGAGATCTCCGCGATCTACGACGAGCCCGTCGCCACCACCAACGTCGCGATCGGCGGCTGACACCCTCGTCGACCCACCCCCTTCTGACCGAACCGGCCCCTTGCGCGCGAGCGCAAGGGGCCGGTTCGTACGTACGGGGGTGGGTCGGGGCTAGAACCAGGAGCTCTCGCGCACCTCGCGCATCGCGATCTTCCGGGTCTCGGGGTCGAGCCGGGAGAGGAAGAGCGTGCCGTCGAGGTGGTCGGTCTCATGCTGGAGGGCCTGCGCGAGCAAGCCGTCCCCCTCGAGCACCACCGGCCGCCCGTCGAGGTCGATCCCCTCGACGCGGGCCCAGGGGTGGCGCTGCGCATCGTGCCAGAGTCCCGGCACCGAGAGGCACCCCTCCCCCGTCGGCTCGGGCTCGCCGCGCACCTCCGTGAGCACGGGGTTGAGGACGTATCCGATCTCGCCGTCGACGTTGTAGCTGAAGGCGCGGAGCGCGACGCCGATCTGCGGGGCCGCCACGCCGGCACGACCGGGGAGCTCGACCGTCTCCAGGAGATCGGCGACCAGGGCGCGCACGCCGTCGTCGATCTCCTCGATGGGCGCGCAGACGGTCCGCAGGACGGGATCGCCGAAGATGCGGATCTCTCGGACCGTCATCAGGCGGCCTTCGCCCGGAGACCCTCGACGAGGAGCGCCGCGAGTTCCCGCGCCGCCTTCCGCGTCTCAGGGAGGAGGTTCGCGAAGACGATCGTCCCGCCCGCGGCGATCTGCGGGTCGTACGGCACACGCACGACACTGCGGGCCCGCGACGCGAAGTGCGCCTGGAGCTCCCCGAGACGCACGAGCGGCGTGCCGGGCGTGGACTGGTTGAGCACCACGATCGCATCCCGCGCCTGCTGCGCGTGCCCGTTGGTCTCCAGCCACGTGAGCGTCTCGGAGGCCAGTCGCGCCTCGTCGACGCTGAGACCGGAGACGATGACGATCTGGTCGGCGAGGTCGAGGGTGGCCGACATCACCGAATGGACGATTCCGGTGCCGGTGTCGGTGAGGACGAGCGAGTAGTAATGAGCGGCCACATCGGCGACGTCGCGATAGTCGTCGTCGCTGAAGGCCTCGGCGACGCGGGGATCGGCGTCCGACGCGAGCACATCGAGGCGCGTCGCATCCCGAGCGACGATGGCGGAGACATCGTGGTAGCCCCGCACGTCGTCCCGGATGCGGACGAGGTCGCGCACGGACTTGCCGTGCGCGGCGCGCTGCACCCGGTCGGCGAGAGTTCCCCGATCGGGGTTCGCGTCCACCGCGATGACCCGGTCCTCCCTCGCGTCCGCAAGGGCCATACCGAGGAGCGCGGTGACCGTGGTCTTGCCCACACCGCCCTTACGCGAGAGCACCGGCACGAAACGGGCCCCGCCGGCGAGCGGCGCGGCGATCCGCGCGGTGAGCTCCTTGCGCTCACGCGCACGTCGTCCATCACCGAGGTTCAGTCGGCGTCCGGACAACGTGTAGAGCAGATGGCTCCACCCGCCCTCGGGTTCCGGCTTTGCCACACGATGCGGGTCGAGGAGGCGATCGGTGGTGAGGAGGTCCGCGGATTCGCGGGCGGACTCCCCCAACTCGTCGAGGCGCTTCGCGGTGAGCGTCACATCGGTGCGCGGCGCCGGACGCGCGGGCGCGGAGGCGACGGGCTTGTCGTCGGATGCGGGCATCGTGGTCTCCTTCTGCACGGGTGGCTGCGGAGCGCGCACCGGCTTCGCCGCCGGGATCTCCGTACGGTCGGCACCGGCCTTGGCGAGGAAGAGAGCCGCAGCCTCCTCCTCGGCGACCCGATCCGGTGCGGCATCCGCCGTCGGCGCGGGCTCCTCCACCACGACCGCATCGATCACGTCATCGAGGCGCGGCGGATCCAGGACAGGCTTGGGCGCTGCGGGGAGCGTGAGGTCATCGACGACGAGATCGATGCCGACCTCTCCCACCACCACACCGTCGTCGGCGAGATCGTCGTCCTCCTCCGCCGGCAGGGTCACCCGCACCTGCGCGGTCCCGCCGAGGATGCCGATGCCGGCGGTGTCGACGGACGCAGCGTCGTCGAGCACCCCCAGCGGACTGTCCTCGGGATCGGCGTTGTTCTTCGCGGTCACGTGTCACTCCAACCTGTGCGGGCCTCGGGATGCGCCCAGGGTGCGCGGCCTCGCCCGGACAAGATTAGTGCGCCGGTCGGATCACGACCAAAAGATCACCCGCGTCCACCTGCTGGGTCTCGGCGATGGCGTGCCGCTCGACGACCCCGTCCACGGGGGCCGTGATGGCAGCCTCCATCTTCATCGCCTCGATCGACGCGACCGGCTCACCGGCCCGCACCGTCGCCCCCACCTCGGCCTTGAGGGTGACCACTCCGGAGAACGGCGCCGCCACCTGGCCGGGGACGGACGTGTCCGCCTTCTCCACCTCGTGTGCATCCACGGCGATGGAGCGATCCCGCACGAACACGGGCCGGAGTTGACCGTTCAGGGTCGTCATCACGGTCCGCATGCCCTTGTCGTCCGCCTCGCCGATGGCTTCGAGCCCCACGTACAGCTGCACCCCACGATCGATCTCGATGAGGTGCTCCTGGCCGGGGACCAGCCCGTAGAGATAGTCGCTGGTGTCGAGCACGGAGAGATCGCCGTACTGCTCGCGCCGCTCCGCGAACTCAGCCGTGGGCGCGGGGAACAGCAGCGTGTTCAGGCGGGAGCGCCGCTGCGCGCTCGTCCCGGCCAGCTCCGCCTCGTCCTGGTCCGTCAGCGCCGTGAGGCCGGTTCGCACGGAACGGCCGGCGAGCACCTTGGAGCGGAAGGGCTCGGGCCAGCCACCGGGGAGGTCGCCGAGCTCGCCCGCCATGAACCCGACCACGGAGTCCGGCACGTCGTACTTCCCGGGGTTCGCCTCGAAGTCCGCGGGATCGGCGTTCACCGCGGCGAGGTGCAGAGCGAGGTCGCCCACGACCTTCGACGACGGGGTGACCTTCGGCACGCGTCCGAGGATGCGGTCCGCGGCGGCGTACATGTCCTCGATGAGTTCGAAGTCGTCGGCGAGGCCGAGAGCCTTGGCCTGCTGCCGGAGGTTCGACAGCTGACCGCCGGGGATCTCGTGGTGGTACACGCGTCCGGTGGGCCCCGGAAGCCCCGACTCGAACGGTGCGTACTGGCGACGCACCGCCTCCCAGTAGGGCTCAAGGTCCGAGACGGCGGCGAGCGAGATCCCGCTGTCCCGCTCCGTGTGGGCGAGGGCGGCGACGAGAGACGACAGGGACGGCTGACTGGTCGTGCCGGACAGCGGGGCCGACGCAGCGTCCACCGCATCGACGCCGGCGGCGCTGGCCGCGAGCAGGGTGGCGAGCTGTCCGCCCGGAGTGTCGTGGGTGTGCAGATGCACGGGCAGGTCGAAGCGCTCCCGGAGCGCCGTGACGAGCTTCGCGGCCGCGGCGGGGCGGAGCAGGCCCGCCATGTCCTTGATCGCGAGGATGTGCGCGCCGGCGGCGACGATCTGATCCGCGAGCCCGAGGTAGTAGTCGAGCGTGTAGAGCTGCTCCGCCGGATCCAGCAGATCGCCGGTGTAGCAGAGCGCGACCTCCGCGACCGCGGTCCCCGTGGCGCGGACCGCCTCGATCGCCGGGCGCATCTGTTCCACGTCGTTGAGCGCGTCGAAGATGCGGAAGATGTCGACGCCGCTCGCCGCCGCCTCCGCGACGAAAGCCTCGGTCACCGCCGTCGGGTACGGCGTGTAGCCGACCGTGTTCCGACCGCGGAGGAGCATCTGGATGGCGACGTTCGGGAGGGCCGCCCGCAGCTTGTCCAGTCGCTCCCACGGGTCCTCTCCCAGGAAGCGGAGCGCGACGTCGTACGTGGCGCCTCCCCAGGCCTCGACAGAGAGCAGCTCCGGTGTGAGCCGGGCGAGGTACGGAGCGGCGGCGACGAGGTCCTTCGTGCGGACCCGGGTCGCGAGCAGCGACTGGTGCGCGTCGCGGAAGGTCGTGTCGGTGATCGCGAGGGCGCTCTGCGCACGCAGGCCGCGAGCGAACTCCTCGGGACCGACCTCGAGCAGCCGCTGCCGGGATCCGGGCGCCGGTTCGGCCGCCAGGTCGATGGGCGGCAGCTTGGTCGCGGGGTCGATGACGCCGGGGTGAGCGCCGTGCGGCTTGTTCACCGTGACGTCGACGAGCCAGTTGAGGATCTTCGTCCCGCGGTCCTTCGAGGCGCGTCCGCGGAGCAGCTCCGGCCGCTCGTCGATGAAGGACGTGCTGACGTCGCCCCGGATGAACGCCTCGTCGTCGAGCAGAGCCTGGAGGAAGGGGATGTTCGTGGAGACCCCGCGGATGCGGAACTCGGCGAGGGCACGGCGCGCACGGGCGACGGCGGCGGGGAAATCGCGGCCGCGGCAGGTCAGCTTCGCCAGCATCGAGTCGAAGTGCGGGCTGATCTGGGCACCCTGGTGAACGGTGCCGCCATCGAGACGGATCCCCGCGCCGCCGGGCGAGCGGTAGGTGGTGATCTTCCCGGTGTCGGGTCGGAAGCCCTGCGTCGGGTCCTCCGTGGTGATGCGGCATTGCAGTGCGGCGCCGCGCAGGTGCAGGTTCTCCTGCTGCAGTCCGAGCTCGGCGAGGGTCTGCCCCGCGGCGATGCGCATCTGGCTCTGCACGAGGTCGACGTCGGTCACCTCCTCGGTGACCGTGTGCTCGACCTGGATGCGCGGGTTCATCTCGATGAACACGACCTCGCCGGCGCGCTCCCCCGCCGTCTCCAGCAGGAACTCGACGGTCCCCGCGTTCTCATAGCCGATGGAGCGGGCGAAAGCCACGGCGTAGCCGTGCAGGGCCTGGCGCACGTCGTCATCGAGGTTGGGGGCGGGAGCGATCTCGACGACCTTCTGATGCCGCCGCTGGACGGAGCAGTCCCGCTCGAACAGGTGCACCGTCTCACCGGTCTTGTCCGCGAGGATCTGCACCTCGATGTGCCGCGGCCGCACGACGGCCTGCTCGAGGAACATCCGGGGGTCGCCGAAGGCGCTGCCGGCTTCCCGCATGGCCTCGGCGAGGGCCGGTCCGAGATCGCCGAGCGTCTCGACGCGCCGCATGCCGCGGCCTCCTCCTCCGGCGACCGCCTTGGCGAAGAGGGGGAACCCGATCTCCTCCGCCTGGGCTACGAGCGCATCGACGTCGTCCGAAGCCTCGGTGGACCGGAGCACGGGGACGCCTGCTTCGACGGCGTGACGCTTCGCCTCGACCTTGTTGCCGGCCATCTCGAGGACCGTCGCCGGCGGCCCGATGAAGACGATGCCGTTCGCCGCGGCCTTCTCCGCCAGTTCCGGATTCTCCGAGAGGAAGCCGTATCCGGGGTAGATGGCGTCGGCGCCGGCCTCGGTGGCCACGCGGATGATCTCGTCGACATCGAGGTAGGCGCGGACCGGATGGCCGCGCTCGCCGATCTCGTACGCCTCGTCGGCCTTGAGCCTGTGGACCGAGCCGCGGTCCTCGTGCGGGAAGACGGCGACGGTGCGCGCCCCCACCTCGACCGCTGCCCGGAATGCCCGGATCGCGATCTCGCCACGATTCGCCACAAGGATCTTCTGGAACATGCACACCTCTGAGAGCTCGATGCACGGCCGAGGCACGCACATGGGGCGGGGCTGAGTGTTCCCCCAGCCTAGGGGAAGGTAACGTGGTCTCCGTGCACGTACTCAGCGTCAGCTCTCTCAAGGGGGGCGTCGGCAAGACGACCGTGACACTCGGGCTGGCCTCCGCGGCTTTCGCCCGGGGTGTCCGGACGCTCGTCGTCGACCTCGACCCGCAGTCCGACGTCTCCACCGGGATGGACATCCAGGTCGCGGGACGACTCAACATCGCCGATGTGCTGGCGAACCCGAAGGAGAAGACCGTCCGTCAGGCGATCACCTCCAGCGGCTGGGCCAAGGTCCACCCCGGCACGATCGACGTGCTGATCGGCAGTCCGTCCGCCATCAACTTCGACGGCCCGCACCCGAGCGTCCGCGATGTGTGGAAGCTCGAGGAGGCGCTCGCTGCGGTCGAGGCGGACTACGACCTCGTGCTCATCGACTGCGCGCCCTCGCTGAACGCCCTCACCCGTACTGCGTGGGCGGCGAGCGACCGCGTCATGGTCGTCACTGAGCCCGGACTCTTCTCCGTGGCGGCAGCGGACCGTGCCCTGCGTGCGATCGAGGAGATCCGCCGCGGCCTCTCCCCGCGCCTCCAGCCGCTGGGCATCGTCGTCAACCGCGTGCGCCCGCAGTCGATCGAGCATCAGTTCCGCATCAAGGAGCTGCGGGACATGTTCGGCCCCCTCGTCCTCTCGCCGCAGCTGCCGGAGCGCACCTCCCTCCAGCAGGCGCAGGGCGCCGCGAAGCCGCTGCACATCTGGCCCGGCGACTCGGCGCAGGAACTCGCCGCAGACTTCGACCAACTCCTCGACCGCATCATCCGCACGGGTCGGATCCCCGTCCCGGAGACCGGGCCGCAGAGCTGAGACCCCGGAACGACGAAACGGCCATCCTCTTCGAGGGTGGCCGTTCTTCGTGGAGCGGGGGCCGTCAGGCGGAGCGCTTGGCGCGACGGGCGGAGAGCTCGTCGACGGGGTCGGGAGCGGAGGCGTCGAAGGCGACGAGCGTCGACTCCACCTCACGCAGGACCTTGCCGACCGCGATACCGAAGACACCCTGACCGCGGCTGACCAGGTCGATCACCTCGTCGTTCGACGTGCAGAGGTAGACCGACGCCCCGTCGCTCATGAGGGTCGTCCCTGCGAGGTCGCGGATACCGGCGCGGCGGAGCTCGTCCACCGCGGTGCGGATCTGCTGCAGGGAGATCCCGGTGTCGAGCAGGCTCTTCACGAGCTTCAGGACGAGGATGTCGCGGAAGCCGTAGAGGCGCTGGGAACCGGAGCCGTTCGCACCGCGCACCGTGGGCTCGACGAGCTCGGTGCGTGCCCAGTAGTCGAGCTGACGGTAGGTGATACCGGCCGCGCGGGCCGCCACGGCACCGCGATAGCCGACCTCATCGTCCATCGCGGGCAGACCGTCGGTGAAGAGGAGTTCGGTCACGAACCGCGGGTCGCCTGCGAGCTCATCCGCATTCATCTGAAATCCTCCCTGGAACGGTTATCTCCACGGTAGAGCAGGGTCCCGGCACCGGCAACGACATCCGTGCGACGCCGAAGGTGTGTCGCAATCAGTTCGTTACGAAAGGATCCGCGTGAGTGCGTCCTTCACGAACAAGGTCCGGACGTCGTCGATCCGTGTGGCCAGTTCCGGCGCGAGTTCATTGGCGCGCGCTCGCGAGGCGGCATCGGTCCGGCGCAGCAACGTGGAGAGCGCCGACTCGATGAGCGACACCTCACGCTCCGCTCCCTGTCGCAGGGAGCGGAGATGACGCGGCTCGATGCCGTGCCGGTCGAGGGCGACAAGCCCACGGAGCAGCGCGACGGTGGAGTCCGAGTAGGTCTCCTGCGCGGTGATGACCCCGGTGCTGATGGCGTCGTTGAGCAGCTGGGGACCCGCGCCGGCTGCAGCCAGCAACTCCTCACGGCGATAACGGCGCGGGGCCGGGGCGATCGAGGGCGGCGGCGTGAGGGCCGCCGTCTCCCCCGAGGCCTCCGCCTCGTCGAGCTGCTCACGGATGACGCTGAGCGGAAGGTAGTGATCCCGCTGCAGCGTCAGTCCCAGACGGAGCCGCTCGATATCGGCGGAGGAGAACTTCCGGTAGCCGGACTCGGTGCGGGAGGGCCGGACGATGCCCTGCACCTCGAGAAACCGCAGCTTGCTGGAGGTCAGGTCGGGGAACTCCGGAGTGAGGCGTGCGAGCACCTGACCGATACTCAGCAGGCCCGCGGACGCCGAGCGTTCGCGGGCGGGCGTTGCCGCCATCAGGCGTTCGCCGCGCGGTCGAGCGGGGACGCGAAGAAGTTCAGACGGAACTTGCCGACGCGCAGCTCGGAACCGTCCGCCAGGGGGCTGCGGTCCACGCGCTCCCCGTTCACATAAGTGCCGTTGAGGGAGCGCTGATCGATGATCTCGAACGTCGTCCCGGTCCGGGTGATCTCCGCGTGACGGCGGGACACCGTGACGTCGTCGAAGAAGATGTCGGCTTCCGGGTGGCGGCCGACGGTGGTCACGTCGGTGTCGAGGAGATACCGCGCACCGGCGAGCGCTCCGGAACGGACGAGCAGCAGAGCCGAGCCCGAGGGCAGCGCCGCGATGGCCGACTGCTCGACATCGGTCAACTCCACGCCGAACGGGACGAACGACAGATCGGAATCGTGTCCGAACGTCTGCGTCACATCGTGTCTCGGCTCGCCGGAGCGATGGATGGCGGCTTCACCGGCCGGTCGGCTGTCGCTGTCTGTCACTGTGCCCTCCTGGCTGTCCAGACTATCCGATACGAAGGGGTGCGCGGGAGGCCGCTTTCGCACTCAGCGGTCCCATACCGGGGATTCATAGGCTGGACTCGTGAAGACCACAGCTCTGCGCCGCCCGGCGGCCCCGATCGCCCTCGTAGCCACCCTCCTCGCCGCGTTCCTCGTCCTCTTCTCCCCGCCGCTGTCGGCTTCGGCCCACGACGCTCTCGTGTCGTCGTCGCCTGCGGCGGACAGCAGTGTGGAGACCCTGCCCGCGGAGCTGACCCTCACCTTCAGCGCCAAGCTCATCGAGGGGGAGGGTGCGACGGAGCTCACCGTCACCGATCCGGCCGGCGAGTCCGTGATCGACGGCGCCCCCACGGTCGACGGGGCGATCGTGACCCAGCCCCTGACCGGCTCGGGCCCCGCCGGGGAGTACCGCGTCGTCTGGAAGGTCGTCTCGAGCGACGGCCACCCGACGTCCGGAGAGTTCTCCTTCACCGTCACCGTCGGCGACGAGGGCGCCGCGACGGGCGAGCCCACCACCGCTCCCCCGACCGCGGCGCCGACGACGGAGCAGACCGCTACCCCCGAGGCGACCGCGACGACGGCACCGGACGCGGGAGACGACGCCGGAGCCGCTTCCCCATGGATCTGGGTGCTGGTGATCCTGGGCGTGCTCGCCGCGCTGAGCGCGGTCGTCTGGCTCATCGTGCGCCGCCCTCGGGGACCGGCCCCCACCGATTCCGACGCCCCCTCTGAGCGATAGGCTTAAGACATGCCACATTACGACGTCGTCATCCTTGGTGCAGGTCCTGGCGGATACGTCGCTGCGGTTCGCAGCGCACAGCTCGGCCTGTCCACCGCGATCATCGAGGAGAAGTACTGGGGTGGTGTCTGCCTCAACGTCGGCTGCATCCCCTCCAAGGCGCTCCTGAAGAACGCGGAGATCGCGCACACCCTGAACCACAAGGCCGACTTCTTCGGGATCTCCGGAGAGTTCACGATCGACTACGGCAAGGCGTTCGACCGCAGCCGCGTCGTCGCGGACGGCCGGGTCAAGGGCATCCACTTCCTCATGAAGAAGAACAAGGTGACCGAGTACGACGGCCGCGGCACCTTCACCGGCCCGAAGGCCATCTCGGTCGCGAAGGCGGACGGCTCCACCGAGGAGGTCACGTTCGACAACGCGATCATCGCGACGGGATCGAAGGTCCGCCTGCTTCCCGGTGTGCAGCTCAGCGACAACGTCGTGACCTACGAGGAGCAGATCCTCTCCCGTGAGTTGCCGAAGTCCATCGTGATCGTCGGCGCCGGCGCCATCGGCATGGAGTTCGCCTACGTGATGACGAACTACGGCGTGAAGGTCACGATCATCGAGTTCCTCGACCGCGCCCTCCCCAACGAGGACGCCGACGTGTCGAAGGAGATCACGAAGCAGTACAAGAACTACGGCGTCGACATCCTCACCTCCACCAAGGTCGAGTCGGTCGTCGATAACGGTTCCTCCGTCACCGTCTCCTACACCGGCAAGGACGGCCAGCAGGCGTCGATCGAGGCCGACAAGGTGCTCATGTCGGTCGGGTTCGCCCCGAACGTCGAGGGCTTCGGACTCGACAAGACCGGTGTGAAGCTGACGGAGCGCGGCGCGATCGACATCGACGACCACATGCGCACCAACGTCGAGGGCATCTACGCCATCGGCGACGTCACCGCCAAGCTGCAGCTCGCCCACGTGGCCGAGGCCCAGGGCGTCGTGGCGGCCGAGACCATCGGCGGTGCTGAGACCCAGACGCTGGGCGACTACCGCATGATGCCGCGCGCCACGTTCTGCTCCCCGCAGGTCGCATCGTTCGGGCTCACCGAGCAGCAGGCCAAGGACGAGGGGCGTGAGATCAAGGTCGCGACCTTCCCGTTCATGGCCAACGGCAAGGCGCATGGCCTCGGCGAGCCGGTCGGCTTCGTCAAGCTCATCGCCGATGCCGAGCACCTGGAGCTCATCGGCGCGCACATGATCGGTCCCGACGTGTCGGAGCTGCTGCCCGAGCTCACGCTCGCGCAGAAGTGGGACCTCACGGCTCTCGAGCTGGCCCGCAACGTGCACACGCACCCGACGCTGTCGGAGGCGCTGCAGGAGGGCTTCCACGGCCTGGCCGGCCACATGATCAACTTCTGATCCGACGCCTCGAGAAGGCCCGGTCCGCGCATCGCGGACCGGGCCTTCTCGCGTCACAGGCCGCGCATCGTGATGAGGCCGGTCGTCCACCCGCGCAGTGGCGTAGAGCCGAGCACGCCGACCAGCCCCTCCCGGACGGCGACGACCGGCGCGATCGCCGGAGCCCCCATCGCCATGAAGAACGCGGAACGGCGATGCGCCATCCGCGTGGTCCTCCGGACCTCTCGGGCGAAGCCGTCCAGGACGGGGACGGCGCCCCGGTCGGTCCGGCGCAACGCGTCCCTCAGCCGGAGCGCATCCGCCCAGCCGAGGTTCATGCCCTGACCGCCGATGGGGCTCACCTCGCGCGCGGCGTCCCCGAGCAGGACGATCCGTCCGCGGTGCAGCCGTCGCGCGGCGTGCTGGGCCGCGCGGAACGACGACATGGGCGCGGCGGGGTCCACGTCGAGGGCGTGCCCCGTCCGCTGCGCGACGAGACCTGCCAGCTCAGCGGCCGAGGTCACCGTCCTGCCACGGTCTTCGCGCACCACCCAGCGGTGCCGCCCACCCGGCAAGGGGAAGGACTCGACGAGGCCGTCCGGCTCGAAGTACAGCACGGCACGATCGTCGGTCTGCGGGGCGTCGACGTCGAGCATCGCGTAGTCGGCGCTCCCCGACCGCGGGTCCCAGCCGGCACCGAACGCCGCCCGCAGAGGACTCCGCACGCCGTCGGCGACGACCACGATCGACGCCGTCTCCTCCCGACGTCCATGCTCGCCGTCGATCCCGACCCGCACGAACGGTCCCTCGTCGCGGACCGAGCGGACGACGGAGCCGGACTGCAGCGCATCGGGTCGCAGCGCCCGGAGGCGGCCCCGCAGCAATTCCTCGGAGCGCGGCTGCGCGAGCGTGAGGATCGGACGTTCGGACGGGAAGGTCAGGGCGGCGAGCCGCCGCCCGCGACTGCGGACCTCCCCGCCGGACAGGCGGAGCGCCTCGGAGCGCACCGCGGTGCCCACCCCGGCCGCATCGAGGGCATCGAGCCCCGGACGGTGGATCCCGATCGCGCGCGTCTGCGTGCCCGGGTCCGTGCGACGCTCGCACACGCGCACCCGACGGCCGTCCTGCGCCACGAGGCAGGCGAGGAGCAGCCCGACCGGACCGCCTCCCACCACGAGGACGTCATGGTCGACCATCTGCGCCCTCCCAGCGCAGCTCGAGCCGTGCGGGCAGGTGCGACCGCACCTCCCAGGCCGACGGGGCCACCGCCGCGAGCTCCTGCGGAGTGTACGAGCGGCGGATGCTCAGGAGACCGTCGACCCGGATGAAGGACCCGGCGAGGAGGTTCCGCGCGAACGGCCAGGTCCCGGCCGTGAACGCCCCATAGGCCAGACGGCTGCGGGCGATGTCGTGGTGGGAGACGAGTCCGCGATCGCCCACCAGCGCACGGGAGTCGGCGAGCACCGCGTGCAGCGCTGCGGCGTCGAGGTGATGGAGGACGTGGTTGGAGAGGACGATGTCATAGGTCTCGCCCGCCGCCACGAGGTCGCTGGAGAGTGCGTGACGATAGTGGATCCCCGCGCCGTCGTCGTGTGCCGAGGCCCAGCGGATCGCGCGCTCGTCGGCGTCCAGAGCGGTGATGTCGGCCCGGAGGCCGTCGCGCCGCAGTCGGCGGACGAGGTCGCGACACAGGTCTCCCCCGCCGGCACCGATGTCGAGGATGCGCAGCGGATGCCCGGACGCCGCCCGGGGACGGATGTCGCGGCGGTACAGCCGCCCGGGGCGCGAGACGACCGCGTTGACGGCGCTGAAGCGTCGGTACGTGCGACCGAGCGCCTCCTCATCCGCGTCGGGGTCGTCCATGAGCTCGACGAGCTCGGCGGCGCGCGCCGACAGATCCACGCTCACGGTGCGGGTGCGACGACGGTCAGCAACGCGCTCTCGGCGGTGAGGCCAGGCCCGAAGGCCATCGCCGCCACGCGGTCGCCGGGCTCCGCACCCTCCTGTTCGAGGATGCGTTTCAGCACGAACAGCACCGTCGCACTCGACATGTTCCCGTACTCCCGGAGCGTCTCGCGCGCGGGCCGCAGCTGCGCATCGCTCAGCGCCATCCGCTCCTGCACGCGGTCGAGGATGCTCCGTCCGCCGGGATGGATCGCCCAGTGGCGCACCCGGTCCCCCACCTGCCCAGCGGCGAAGGCCTCCGCCAGCCCCTCCTCCCGCCCGTAGAGCGGCGCGAGTGCCCCGATGATCGACTCGCCGATGATCTGCGGGACGGCGGTCGACAGGATCATCTCGAAACCGGAGTCGCCGATCGTCCAGGCCATGTCGTCGACACCCTCCGGCACGATCGCGGTGTGGAAGCCGTCGAGCCGGAGGGCGGGGACGGCCGTGGGCAGGTCCCGTGCCGTCACGATCCCCGCGGCCGCCCCGTCGGCGAACAGGGAGGAGGCCACGATGGTGTCCGGATCCTCGGAGGAGCGCAGGTGCAGCGTGCACAGCTCGACGCTGACGACGAGGACGACGGCGTTCTCCTCGGCCGCGCAGAACTGTGCGGCCGCGCGCAGAGCCGGCATCGAGGCATAGCACCCCATGAAGCCGAGGTGGTAGCGCTGCACGGCGTCGGACAGGCCGAGCCCGCGCACGATCTCGTATTCGGGTCCCGGGGCGTGGAAGCCCGTACAGGAGACCGTGATGACGTGCGTCACGTCCGCCGCGTCCAGGTCGGGGTCCGCCTCGAGGGCGCGGCGCGCGGCCTCGACGAAAAGACGGGAAGCCTCACGCGTATAGACGTCGTTGCGCGCCTTCGTGCCCGGCGCCAGCAGCCTTCCCGAACCGCGGTCGTAGAACAGCGGCTCGTCCGGAGCGGCGTCTTCGGCGAGCTCCGCGATCACGGTGTGCCGCGTGTCGATGCCGGAGACGTTGAACGACGTCGCCACGATGCGCTGCGCCAGCCGTCCCAGGTCGGGCTGCGCGGCGAAGACGTCGCGCACCTGCTCCTGCACGATGACGGTCTCGGGGACGATCGTCTGCAGCGATCGGAGCACGGGCGGTCGACTCATGTCGTCACTCAACCACCCCGGACGCCCACCCGGAAAGGGGTTGCTTCCGGAGGGTGGGAGGCCTAGAAGCCGAGAGCCCGGGCGAGCTTCGAATCGGAGCCGGCCGCTCGTGCACCGGCGGTGCGCACGGCGGTCTCGATCGCCGCGAAGAACGCCGCACGACCGGCGTCGTCGGACGGAGCCGCCGGTCCGAGTTCGACCTCCCACTCCCGCCACGCCCGACGTGTTCCGCTGCGCAGATCGGTCGCGCGCACACGGTCGTCGACGAACTCCGCCACGACGCCGTCCGGTCCGGTGAGGAGGTAGGCCGTCCGGTCGTTCTCGATGCGCGCGAGCGGCTCCAGCGGCGCGGTCGTCCAGGCGGCGATCGCCTCACGCACCGCCGTCGGGAGCTCCTCGCCACCGAGGGGCCAGCCCTGCTCGACCCGGCCGTCGCCCTGCCGCGGACCCTTGATGTGCCATCCCTCGTCCGGGCCCCCGGAGCGACGGCGCACCGCGACGCCGGCACGGGCCAGCGTTCCATCCGCGGTGTCCAGGTAGCGGGCGTCGAGAGCGCGGTGCTCGCCGGGCGAGACGGCGTCGACGCCGGGGATCGCCGTCCAGTCGGGCAGGGGCGTCCCCTCGTCGACGTCGTACGTGCGCTCGACCTCGACGGTGCGAGAGGGCTCAGTCATCCTCGAGCGTGAGGTCTTCGAGGGCTTCCTCGAACCAGTAGTCGATCTCGGTGGGGCCATCGCCCTCGCCCGTGTTCTGCGGCTCGCCGCGGCGGTTGTAGACCACCTGCGTCTCGCTGTAGGGGACGATCAGCTTGTCGTCCGCGTCGTCGTCGAGGGGGATGATCTGCCCGTCCAGCGGGCCACCGTGAAGTCGTGCGAGTGCCATGTGCCCAGGGTAGCGCTGCCCTCCCTCATTCGGGGCGACCTGCCCGGTCAGCCGCCGAGGACGCCGAGGACCGCCCCCGCGATCATCCACGGGCCGAAGGCGATGCGGGTCCTCCGGTCGGCCCGTCCCGCGGCGAGGAGCACGAGCGCGTAGACCGCTCCGAGCACGAAGGCGGACGAGGCGCCGAGGAGGAACGCGCCCCAGCCGTGCCAGGCGAGGACGAGCCCGATCACGAGGGCGAGCTTCACATCTCCTCCACCCATGCCCGCCCGGCTGAGCAGCCGCAGGGCCGCATAGAAGCCGCCGAGCACGAGGGACCCGAGCAGGCCCCGCCCCAGCGCGGCCGCGTCGGCGGTGACGACGGCGTCGGCGGCCGCAGCCAGGAGCAGCAGGAACAGGGTCGGCAGCACGATGCGGTTCGGGAGGCGGTGCGTGCGGGCGTCGATCACGGTCAGCAGGATGCCGATCGCGAGGAGGCCGCCATGCACGAGGCCGAGGAGGGCGAGACGGATGTCCATCCCCGCAGGTTAGGGAGATCCAGGAAGGCGCGGAGAGCCCTGTGGACAACCGCGGAGCAATGTCGGATGTACGAACTAACGTCAGTCGCGCCACTTGCTTTACTCGTACATATCTTCGAGGATGGACACATGGGGATCGGGCTCGATGCGATGACCGCGCTCTCTCCGACCAGCGACAGCCGCGCCGGAGAGGTGCTGCGGCTGCGCCGCGAGATCAGCCGGATGCAGCGGCGGCGCAGCGAGCACACGCTCCTCCCCCTCGATCCCGCCTTCGCCGCACTGCTGCCGGAGGAGGGGCTGCAGACGGGCACCTCGTACACCGTCTCCCCCTCGCCCGCCCTCGTGCTCGCGCTGCTCAGCGCCTCCTCCGACCGCGGGCACTGGTGCGCGGTGATCGGCATGCCCACCCTGGGGGTCGAGGCCGCTGCCGCCTACGGCATCGACCTGAGCCGACTGATCCTCGTCCCCGACCCGGGGGACCGCTGGCTCGCCGTCGCATCCGCGCTGGCCGAGGTGGTGCCCCTGATCGTCGTGCAGCCCACGACGAGGGCACGGGATGCCGATGTGTCCCGACTCAGCGCCCGTCTGCGCGACCGCGGGTCCACGCTGCTCGTGGCGGAGGAACCGGGCGCGGGGCGCTGGGCGCAGAGCGAGGGGACCATCCGGCTCCACGATCCGGACTGGCATGGGCTCGGCGAGGGGTGGGGGCTGCTCTCGGACTGCACAGTGACGGTCACGGCGCGGACCAGGCACAGCCCTCGCGCCTCGAGCGTGCGTGTCCGACTGCCCGGCGGGCACGGAGCCGTGGAGACCGTGGGCGCAGAGCTGACCGCCCTGCCGCCGCTCGCCCCCTCGGCGACGGACAGCGCTGAGGCCGGGTCATCCGACCTCCTCTTCTGGGCGGAGGCGGGATGAACGCCCCTCTCCGTGTCCTCGTCCTCTGGTTCCCCGACTGGCCGCTGCGAGCGGTGCTGGGCGGAGGGTCGCATCCGCCCACGGCCCTGGTACAGGCCAACATGGTCGTCGCCTGCACCGCATCCGCTCGCGCGCACGGCGTCCGCATCGGGCAGCGTCGCCGCGTCGCCCAGGGCCTCCTCTCCTCGCTGCAGGTCCTCCCCCACGACGCCGAGAAGGACGAGCGTGCCTTCGTCCCGGTGCTGCAGCTCATCGAGAAGCACGCCCCGGGTGTGACGCTGCTGCGTCCCGGCCTCGCGATCCTGCGCGCCCGCGGGATCGCCCGCTATCACGGCGGGGAGGCCGAGGCGGCGACAGCCCTGTCCACGATCCTCGCCGCTGCCGGCTTCCCCGAAGTGCGTGTCGGCGTCGCCGACGGACCCTTCACCGCCGAGATCGCGGCCCGAGGAACGGCGTCCTGCACGGTCGTACCTCCGGGCGGCTCCCGCGAGTTCCTGGCCCCCTATCCCGTGCAGGTGCTCCGCGACGAGCAGATCAGCGATCTCCTCCTCCGCCTCGGCGTACGCACTCTCGGCGAGTTCACCGCGCTCGCCCCTCTCGACGTCCGCGACCGCTTCGGCGAACACGGCGCCCGCCTGCAGGCCCTCGCCGCCGGCGCCGACTCCCGGCCCCTGACTCCCCGGCCGCCCGACCCCGAACTGGCCAGGACCATCGAGTTCGAGTCCCCTCTCGGAGGCACCGACCAGGTGGCCTTCGCCGTGCGGCAGACCGCCGATGCCGTGATGCTCGCTCTGGCGGACGCGTCGCTCGTGTGCACCGAGGTGCGGATCGACCTGACAGACGACGACGGCGCCGTCCACTCCCGCACCTGGCTGCACCCGACGAGCTTCGACGCCGCCGACCTCGTGGACCGCGTGCGCTGGCAGCTGGAGGCGCTGGCCGCCCTGACCGCGAGCGCGCCCGTCGACGAGGCCAGGGCATTCGGGGGCATCGTGGCCGCCCGCCTCCTCCCCGTCGCGGTGGACGATGCGGCCCATCACCAACCAGGACTCTTCGGCTCGGGCACCGATGAGCGACTGCATCACGCGGTCTCACGGGTGCAGACCATGCTGGGGCATCAGGGCGTGGTCACCGCTGCCCTCTCCGGAGGGCGCTGGCTCGCCGATCGTCAGGTGCTCACGCCGTGGGGCGAGCGTCCGGTCCCGCCTCGTGATCCGCGGTCCCCCTGGCCGGGGAGCCTTCCCGACCCTCTCCCCTCCGAGGTGTTCCGCCCGCCGCGCCCCATCGGCGTCGTCGCTGCGGACGGGAGCACGATCGACGTCGATGATCGTGGCGCCCTCACGCACGACCCCGCCCGCATCGACGGGGCGACCGTGCAGGCCTGGGCCGGCCCGTGGCCCGTGCACGAACGGCGCTGGAGCACGGGCGGCGGCAAGCGAGGCCACCGACTCCAGATCGTCGACGACCGAGACCGCGCCTGGCTCGTCTTCCTGGCCGGCGAGCGCTGGTGGGCTGAAGGGAGGTACCGCTGATGGGCTGGCACAATCCGCCATTGACCTGGGATCAGCTCGAACGCACCCTCAGCGGAGAGCCCACCCCTGAAGCGACCTCCGCGCCGCCGAGGCTCCGACCGGACCCCGGGCCGGTGAGTCGTCCACGGAAGCGCGTCCCCCCGTCCCTCCCGGAGCGTCCGGAGGAGGCCGTGCCCTATGCCGAGCTGCACGCGCACTCGTCCTACTCCTTCCTCGACGGGGCGTCCTCCCCCGAGGACCTCCTCGCGGAGGCCGAGCGTCTCGGCCTGAGCGCGCTCGCCCTCACCGACCACGACGGGTTCTACGGCGCCGCGCGCTTCGCCGAGCTGGCGGAGCTCATGGAGCTGCGCCTGCAGACCGTCTACGGTGCCGAGCTCTCTCTCGATCTGCCCTCCGCTCCGCAGGGGGCCGCCGACCCGCCGGGCACTCATCTGCTGGTGCTCGCCCGGGGCCTCGAGGGGTACCACCGCCTGTCCGGAGCGATCACCGCGGCCCAGCTCCGCGGCGGGGAGAAAGGGCGCCCGGTCTACGACCTCGACGAGCTCGCGGCGACCGCCGACGGGCACTGGACGATCCTCACCGGCTGCCGCAAGGGGGCGGTACGGCAGGGCCTGGAGGCCGGAGACGCCGCCGCGCCGCTACGCCACCTCGTCGACCTCTTCGGACGTGACAATGTCTCCGTCGAGCTCTTCGACCACGGCGATCCGCTGGACACCCGGCGCAACGACGCCCTCGCCGACCTCGCCCGCCGGATGCGGCTGCCCGTCGTGGCGACCAACAACGTGCATTACGCCCGCCCGGACCAGGCCCCCCTCGCCGAGGCGGTGGCCGCGGTCCGTGCGGTCCGGAGCATGGACGAGCTCGACGGCTGGCTGCCGGCCCACGGCGGCGCGCACCTGCGCAGCGGGGCGGAGATGACCGCGCGCTTCCGACGGTACCCCGGTGCGATCTCGCACGGCCTGGAGCTGGCCGCGGCCTCGGCCTTCCCGCTCCGGATGGCGCGCCCGGCTCTCCCCCGTCAGGACGTGCCGACGGGGCACACGCCGATGAGCTGGCTGCGGCACCTCGTCTGGGAGGCTGTCCCGTCGAAGTACCCGCGGTTGGACGCGGACGGCCGTCGGCGCATCGCCCGCGAGCTCGACGTGATCGAGGAGAAGGACTTCCCCGGGTACTTCCTCATCGTGCACGGCATCGTGACGGAGGCCCGGCGACGCGGCATCCTCTGCCAGGGCCGGGGTTCGGCCGCGGCGAGCGCGGTCTGCTATCTGCTGGGCATCACCGCGGTCGACCCGATCCTCTACCGTCTTCCCTTCGAGCGCTTCCTCGCCACCACCCGCACGGAGGAGCCGGACATCGACGTGGACTTCGACTCACGGCGACGGGAGGAGATCATCCAGTGGGTCTACCGGGAGTACGGCAGGGAGCGGGCGGCTCAGGTGGCGAACGTCATCCAGTACCGGCCGAAGAATGCGGTCCGCGATATGGCCAGAGCCCTGGGGCACTCTCCGGGACAGCAGGACTCCTGGTCGCGGCAGGTGGACGGCTGGGGATCGGGGCTCGAACCCGTCGAGGGCCACGACATCCCCGACACCGTGCTCGACTACGCGGCCGAGCTGCTGAAGGCTCCACGGCATCTGGGGATCCACTCGGGCGGCATGGTGCTCACAGCCCGGCCGGTCGGTGAGGTGGTGCCGGTCGAGCACGCCCGCATGGAGGACCGCACCGTCATCCAGTGGGACAAGGACGACGCCGCCTTCATGGGACTGGTGAAGTTCGACCTCCTCGGTCTGGGCATGCTCGCGGCGCTGCAGCACTGCTTCGACCTGGTCCGGGAGGCGACGGGCGAGGAGTGGACGCTGGAGACCCTGCCGAAGGAGGAGGCCGGCGTCTACGACATGCTCTGCCGGGCCGACTCGATCGGCGTCTTCCAGGTGGAGTCCCGCGCGCAGATCGGGCTGCTCCCCCGGCTGCAGCCGCGACGCTTCTACGACCTCGCCATCCAGATCGCTCTCATCCGCCCCGGACCCATCCAGGGCGGCGCCGTGCACCCGTTCGTCCGTCGGAAGATGGCGAAGGACAAGGTGGACGAGGTGAACCGGGAGCGGGAGGCCAGGGGCGAGCCCCCGGAGGAGTTCCCCATCCCCTACCCGCACAGCGACCTGGAGGACATCCTCGCGCGGACTCTGGGCATCCCCATCTTCCAGGAGCAGCTGATCCAGATGGCCACGGCCGTCGGCGACTGCACGGCCGATGAGGCCGACCTGCTGCGCCGGGCGATGGGATCGAAGCGGGGTCTGGAGAAGATCGAGAAGGTCAGGGACAAGCTGTACGCCGGGATGGCCCGCCGCGGGCTGGTCGACGATGCCGCCGACCGGATCTACGCGCAGATCCAGGCGTTCTCGAACTTCGGCTTCGCCGAGTCCCATTCCCTGTCCTTCGCCCTGCTCGTCTACGCGAGCTCATGGTTGAAGCTGCACTATCCGGCCGCTTTCCTCGCGGGCCTGCTGCGGTCGCAGCCGATGGGCTTCTACTCCCCTGCGACCCTCACGGCGGATGCCCGTCGGCACGGTGTGGAGGTCCGTCGCCCGGATCTCCATCTCTCCTCCGCCACCGAGACCCTCGAACCCCTCACGCCGGACGCCGCAGGGACGACCGGGAGGGACGACTGCCTGGCCGACCCGCAACCACCCGTGCACCGCTTCGACCGGAGCGCACCGGACGAGTCCGCGGCGCACCGGCGGGACGGACGGTTCGCGGTGCGCCTCGGGCTCAGCGGCATCCGCGGGATCGGGGTGCCGATGGCGGAGCGCATCGTCGCCGAGCGGGAGGCGCACGGTCCCTACCGCGATCTGCACGACCTCGTGCGCCGGACCGACGCGACGGCCGCTCAGTTGGAGGCCCTCGCCACCGCCGGAGCCTTCGCGTGCCTCGGGTTGGAGCGCCGGGAGGCCATCTGGCTCGCCGGAGCCGCCGCGGAAGACCGCGCCCGGTTCCTTCCGGGGACCACGGTGGCGGTGCAGCCCCCGCTGTTCGCCGACCAGACCAGCTACGAGCGCCTCTCGGCCGACCTCTGGGCGACCGGTATCTCGACCGACGACCACCCGATGACGCACTTCCGCGACGACCTCCGGGCTCGCGGCGTCCTGACGGCCGCGGACCTGCAGCGGCACGAGACCGGACGACGCGTCGAGGTGGCCGGTCTCGTCACCCATCGACAGCGCCCCGCCACGGCCGCCGGCGTCACCTTCGTCAACCTCGAGGACGAGAGCGGGTTGGTGAACGTGATCTGCTCGACGGGGGTCTGGGGTCGGTTCGGTCGTATCGCCCGAGAGTCCCCGGCGCTCATCATCCGCGGCATCCTCGAGCGCTCACCGGAGGGGGTCGTCAATGTGCTCGCCGACGCCTTCGAAGACCTCCGCACGGGGGTCATGCACCGCTCGCGGGACTTCCGATGAGTCCGGTGCCCGATGAGTCCGGCGCCCGAGGCGCCCGGCTTCCGGTGGTCACCAGAAGCGTTCGGGCTCCTCCGGAGCGGGACGGTCCGATCCACCCCAGCGATCCGCCTCGGCCTTGGCCGCGTTGACCGCCGCGTCCGCGCCGCGCAGAGCGATGCCCGCGCCGCTGGCCGACGGCCCGATGGGGTCGATGAGCAGCGACGTCCGCGGAGCGACGCCCACGGCCACCGTGCAGTCGAGGACGCGACCGATCCAGTGCGTCACCTCGGCGCGCGGCTCCTCGGCGCGTCGATAGCGGATGCCGGTGTCCAGATCGAGCAGCGAGAGGACGACGGGCTCCTCCGTCTGCGGGTCGACGAGTTCGGAGACCTCGACCCGGTGCCCGACCGGAAGTGCGACCTGACCAGCGAAGACGAGCATCCTGTCCATGCCCCCACCCTACGGAACGGCCCGTATCGGCGACAGAGCCGGGAGCCGCGCAGAATTTTCGAAGAAAGTTTTGTCCCCCAAATGGCGGACAAGAGGATTAAGGGATATTCTGCTCTTCGTAGCGGGGGCTACCGGCTGAATCTCTGGGGGATCAGCCGTAGAGACAGCGAGACTTCGCCGCCTCCCCAACCGTCCGGGTAGGACGGTGAGCCCTCTCGGCAGCACCGGGTTGGGGCGGTCCCGTCGAGAGGGCATACCCCGCGGCTAGCCGCCGTCCCGCCGAGCGTCAACCCCGGCGAGGGCGTGCACCGCTCGGGCTACGGTCGTTCGTCATGACGCCTCTCCCCTGTCTCGACCGCCGCCCCGGTGCACCTGCCGCCGGAGGCCGTCAGCCGTCGGTGGGCTCGTCGAGGCCGTCCTCATCCAGCTGCACTTCGATGCGCTGCTCCGCGGCGTCCGCGGGGTCCGCCTCGATGGGATGCGGCTCCGGTGCCGAGGGGGTCGGAACTTCCGGGTCCTCGGGAACCTCCTCCGCAAGGCGCTCCTGCTCCTGCAGGTCCGCCTCGGGCTTCACATCGTCGATCGGATGGTCATTGAGAGACATGGCTTCTCCTCCTTCGGTGTGGACGAGTCCAGCCTGCCGACGCCGAACGGCAGCGGCAAGGGGCTTGACCCGACGGAGGCGGCCATGACGCGGCAGAGCAAGCAGGGCCGGGTACGCATCGGCGTCTCCGGGTGGCGGTACGCCCGGTGGCGCGGCGACTTCTACCCGCGCGGCCTGCCGCAGCGTCGAGAGCTCGAGCACATCGGATCGCAGTTCCCCACCGTCGAACTCAACGGCTCGTTCTACTCTCTGCAGCGGCCCGAGAGCTACCGCCGGTGGGCGGCGAGCGTTCCCGACGACTTCGTGTTCGCGGTCAAGGGCTCACGCTACGTCAGCCACATGCTGCGGCTGCGCAACGTCGAACAGGCGCTGGCCAACTTCTTCGCCTCGGGCGTCCTCGCCCTCGGTCCCCGCCTCGGACCGATCCTCTGGCAGCTCCCCGCGAGGCAGCATTTCGACGCGGAGCTCGTGGAGGCGTTCCTCGACGCCCTTCCGCAGACGACGGCGGAGGCCCTCTCCCTCGCCCGGCGGCACGACGAGCGGCTGCAGGACCGGGCGTGGCTGGAGATCGATGCCGACCGCCCGCTCCGCTTCGCCCTCGAACCGCGTTCAGATTCCTTCGCCGACCCCTCGAGCCTGAGGCTCCTGCAGCATCACGGGACTTCCCTCGTCATCGCCGACACCGCCGGGACGTGGCCGCGGTTCGACGCCCTCACCGCCGACTTCGTCTACGTCCGCCTCCACGGCGCGCAGATGCTCTACCACAGCGCCTACACCGAGGCGGAGCTGCGGGAGTGGGCGAGGCTCATCCGCGGGTGGGCCGACGGGACCGGCGCCGACGACGGGACACCGCGCGACGTCTTCGTGTACTTCGACAACGACGCCCGCGGGCACGCACCCCACGACGCCCTGGCCTTGAGCGCCCTCGTGGCGGACACGCTCTCCTGACGCGGCGAGCGCGGCGGCGGCTACCGGTCGCCGACGTGACCCGGAGCGGTGAGCGACAGCACCCGCTCGACGAACGCCGCGTACTCCTCCATGTAGTGCCGAGGAACTTCTCGGTGTCGGCGTCGTACACCTGCCCGTCGGTGCCGAACACCTCGGGTCGGAACGTGATGTACGCCTCCGGGGCGTTCAGCTGGGGCGCATTGAGGAAGCTCAGCACGCTCCGCATCGACGACTGCATGACCGCGGTGCCGATCGCTCCGGTCGAGGCGCCGATGATGCCGGTGGGCTTGCGTGCGAACGAGTTGTGCCCCCAGGGTCGCGAGCCCCAGTCGATGGCGTTCTTCAACGCCCCGGGGATGGAGCGGTTGCACTCCGGAGACACGAGCAGCAGCCCGTCCGCGCCCTCGATCGCGCTCTTGAACGCGGTGACCGCAGCGATCGGTTCGAGTTCGTCGTCGCGGTTGTAGAGGGGGAGGTCGCGGATCGGGATCTCCACGAGCTCCAGGTCCGGCGGAGCCAGCCGCACGAGCGCCGTGGCCAGGACGCGGTTGATCGAGTCCGATGCGAGGCTGCCGATGAGGTAGCCGATCCGATGGGTCATGGTGAGGTCCCCTCGTCTCCCTGCATCTCCAGGATATCGCCGGGGTGGGGGCTTGCCACAAGGCCCCCCTCGAGAGGCAGAATCGACGACTCGCGTGCCCCGCATGCCCTCGCGAAGGAGACCTCCGGTGCTCGACCCCTTTGACCTGTCCGCCGACCATGCGGCGAAGTCCGCAGACGACCTCATCGCCGCCGACCGCGTCCACCTCCGACGGCTCGGCGTCGCCCTCTCCCGGGAACGCGACGCCCTGACCGCTCGTCTCGCCCTCGTGCGCCGGCAGGCCGCGGACGCGGGCGTCACGGCGGTCGATCGCGACCTGGAGATCCGCCGCCTCAGCGCGACGCTGCGCCTGCGGGAGCGCTACGGCATCGACATGTGCCTGGGCCGGATGACCCCCGCGGCCGGACCGCCGGTGTACATCGGTCGCGCCGGGGTGTCCGATGCGGACGGCACCCGCCTGCTCGTCGACTGGCGGGCTCGGGCTGCGGAACCGTACTTCGCCGCGACCTGGGAAGACCCCCGGGGCCTCCTCTCCCGGCGACGGTACCGGTGGAAAGGTGGCAGGATCACGGACTACTGGGACGAGGCCCTGTCGCCGGAGGGCCTCGACGGCGCCGCCTCCCTCGACGACCAGTCGGCTTTTCTCGCCAGCCTCGACGCCCACCGGACCGGGCGGATGCGCGACGTGCTGGCGACCATCCAGGCGGATCAGGACGCCATCGTGCGAGCGCCTTCGCCCGGTGCGCTCGTCGTCGACGGCGGCCCGGGCACCGGCAAGACGGTGGTCGCGCTGCATCGCGCCGCGCACCTCCTGTACGCCGAGCCGCGGCTGACGAACGGAGCCGGCGGCATGCTCCTCGTGGGGCCGAACCCGCAGTACCTCGGCTACGTGGAGGATGTGCTGCCGAGCCTCGGCGAGGACACGGTGAGATTGTGCACCCTGCGCGACCTCACTCCCGAAGGCGCGGGCGCCATCCCGGAGGCGGATCCCCGGGTGGCTGAGATCAAGCAGCGCCTCGACCCGGAGCAGGTGATCCCCGCGGCGATCTCGGCGCTGACCCGGCCGCCGACGCACGCTCTCCGCCTCGAGACACCGTGGGCCGATCTCTGGGTGAGCCGCGAGGACTGGGCCGACCTGTTCGCCACAGCGGATCCGGCGTCGCCGCACAACGAAGCGCGCGACGAGGTCTGGGAGGAGGTGCTGGAGATGCTCGTGGACCAGGTCCGCGACGCGGAGGTCTCCGAGTCCTCGATCCGCCGGTGGCTGCGGCAGGACGACGAACTCACGGCGACCTTCCGGCGGGCCTGGCCGCTGTTGGCACCGGAGGCGGTGGTCGCCGCGCTCTGGGCATCCCCGACGCTGCTCGAGCAGTGCGCGCCCGACCTCACGGCCGACGAGCGCGCTCTGCTGAGCCGAGCAGAAGGGGCACCCTGGACGGACGCGGACCTTCCCCTGCTCGACGCAGCGCACCGCCGGATCGGCGACCCCGAAGCCGTCCGAGAGCAGCACCGGCGACACGTGGCAGCCGCCGCGGCCGAGGAACAGATGTCCGCGGTCGTCGACCACCTCATCGAAAGCGATGACAGCGAGATGAAGGTGATGTCGATCCTGCGCGGCGAAGATGCGCGGAACGTGCTCGCGGGAGCGGACGCACCTCCCCCGCTCCCGCCGGATGAGCTCGCAGGCCCCTTCGGACACATCGTCGTCGATGAGGCGCAGGAGCTCACCGATGCGCAGTGGCGAACGCTGATCGCGCGGTGCCCCTCTCGCAGCTTCACCGTCGTGGGCGACAGGGCCCAGGCACGGAGGGCCTTCCCGGAGTCCTGGGCGGATCGCCTCGAACGCCTCGGCCTGCGGAACGTGCGGATCGCCTCGCTCCGGGTCAACTACCGCACGCCGGCCGAGGTGATGGCGCTGGCCGCACCGACCATCCGCCAAGCGCTGCCCGACGCCAATGTCCCGACGTCCGTGCGGGAGAGCGGCATCCCGGTCCGGCACGGCACGGTGGCCGAGCGCGACGCGGTGCTGGAGGCGTGGCTCGCGGCGAACCCGGAGGGAGTCGCTGCAGTCATCGGCGACCCCACCTTCGCGCCGAGTCCGCGGGTCAGGGTACTGACACCGGAGGAGGCCAAAGGACTGGAGTTCGACCTCGTGATCCTCGTGCGCCCGGAGGCATTCGGCTCCGGGCGCACGGGGGCGGTCGACCGCTATGTGGCGATGACCCGCACGACGCGCGAACTCGTCATCATGCGCTGAGCAACCGTGGTGCTTCAGACGTCGCTCGGGTCGCCGCCGTCGGTGATGGTGCCGGTCGGCTCGCTCTCCTCGATCTCATGGCGGGCACCGCGCTCGGAAGCCAGTGCTTCCCCCTCCTCGATCGCCTCGTCACGGCTGGTGTAGCTGCGGGAGAGCTCCGGCGCGCCCTCCACCTCGTTGACCCACTGGCCGTTCTTCGAGCGGGTGACGATCGTCGTGATGGCCATCAGACGTCCCCCGGCCCCAGGTCGCCCTGGCCTTCCTCGCCGAGGTCGGCGAGGACCGGGTCCTCCCCCTGGCTCTCTGGCTGCGGGGTGGAGCCCGGCAGGTCCTCCGCCGGCACCTCATCGTCGGGACCGGGGATCTCGTCGGGATCACGGCTGGTGGCGGTCTGCGCCGCCAGATCTTCCGGTGCCGCACCGTCGTCGAGGGCTTCTGTGCGTTCCCATTCCGCCTGCGCGGGATCGTTGCTCGGGTCAGCCTCGGTGGTCGCGTCGCCGTCGCGCAGCGGCTGACCGCCGACGTCGTCGGGTGTCGATTCCATGTCTCCTCCTTCGATCGGGCTGCCCCCCAGTCTCCCGGCTGGAACCGGAGTGGCCGAGGGGCTTGAGGAGACCTCGCCGAGCCGCTAGGTTCCGGGACTCCGCGAGGAGCGGGCGTCAGTTGCGACCGGCCATGACGCCGCCGTCGGCGTCCCAGACCGCACCGGTCACCCAGCTCGCGCGGTCGGAGAGCAGGAACGCGGCGACCTCGGCGATGTCCTCGGGGGTTCCCACCCGGCCGAGCGGGTGGAAGGCGTCGAAGCTCGACACGACCCCGTCGACCTCGTCCTTCCCGATGAAGCCCTTCGAGCTACGCGTCGTAGTCCGCTTCGGTGTGCTCGAGGAACGGCTTCGGCGCGAACTCACCCGCGGCGTTGACGAGGAGGTCGGCATCGGCGTGCTCGGCGGCGAGCCGGGCCCGGAGTGCTTCCACTCTCGCGGGGTCCGTCAGATCGGCCTGGAGGACGGTCCCATCGATGCCCTTGGCCGATGAGAGACGCCCGCGCATTCTCCAGCTTCTCCTCGCGCCGTCCGACGAGGACGACGATCGCGCCCTCCCGTCCGATCCGCTCAGCGATGGCGAGGCCCATCCCGCTCGTGCCCCCGATCACGATCGCGGCGCGTCCGGTGAGTTCCCTGTCGAGCTCGGCCATGATGCGGCTCCTCTCCGTCCTGGACGGCGGGTGCCGTCTCGTCTCCACGCTACGAAGCGGCAGCCGTCGGGAGTGGACGAGCGCACGTGATCGAGAGATAACCCCTGTTTATGAGTCGGCAGTGGCCGCGTCCAGCGAGAGCACGGCGGTGAGGTCGGCCAGGTCGTCGGTGAGCGGGGAGGAAGCGTCCCAGACGGCCTCGTAGAAGATCTCCAAGTCCATGCCGTGTTCACTCAGCGGGCGGTGCGGCGCGTCCGGGGAGGCGAGCTTCGAGCGCGCGATGACCGCGTTACCGAGGCCCAGCTTGGCCCATTCCTCGAGCATCCGATAGGTCGCCGCCTCACCGTCGTAGGCGCTCAACGGCAGGTCGTTCGCGACGAAGAGATCGGTGGTGAAGGTCGTCAACCCGCACGTGTCCGCCATCAGTATGAGCGGCGTATCGGTAAGATCGCTGAGCTCCACAGGGCCGTCCTACGACGGCTCGTGGTCCACGACGACCACCGGCTCCGCATCAATGATGCGATGCTGGAACCGAGACTCGGCTTCGGCCGCCGAATGACGACGGCGGTGGAACCTCGCTGAGCTCGCGATGAGGAATCGCGGCGTTTGCGAAGGACTGCTACGCCGGCATTCGAAACCCCGCGAGTCATGACGAAGGGGAGCTTCAGAGCAAGAGGCCGTGGAGCAACTAGCCGCCTTCAGCGTGCTTGCCCGATGGATCGACGAGGCGACCGTTGTTGACGATTGAGTCCTGACGCGTTGAGTGTGGCCGAAGGTCAACCTATTCCTGGAGGAAGCGCGACGGATCTGGGAGATGCTTGACGAAGTAGGGCGTTCTGAGAACCATCGAGTCCGTGACAAACCACGCCAGGCGCCACTGCCCAGCGGAGTATAGATATGCGACGATCTGGGCGTCCACCCGGGTTGCATCCCGCCAGCTCCCAGCGATCTCGGCCAGCTTGCCAGCGCTGTCGACGGCGGTCCCAAGCTCGGTAAGGTCGGTGCCCGCAGAGAAGGGGACGAAGCCCAAGAGTCGGCGCCCGTCCGAGAGGTCGAACGAGAGGGTCACGAACCGATCGCGTCCGGACTCTTTCGCTGCATCCGAGGCGCGCCCGATCCACTGGGTTAGGCGATCTGCCGTCAACCCTCCGAGACGCTCGAGGAAGCTGCCTGCGAACTTCGCCGCGCCCCACGTAACCGGAATGGCGAGCAGCCACTCGATGGGCGGCAGCGATGACCACTTCTGAACCTCATGGATGGGAAGCGGGCTGGCAACCGCGAGTTCACTCCACACTTCGGGCTCGAAGTTCCGGGTCTCAACCTGCACGTTGACTTCGACGGACTCCGGCGGTTCCTCCGGCATGTCGCTCGACGACGCGAATGGATCGTTGTCGTCATCGCGATCGTGGATTGGCAACGTAACGCCTTCGATAACCAACGCCTCGTAGCCGTCTTCAGTCGGCTCGAGCGACCCACTAACGATGCGTCCCAAAGGCGGGTAGATGGTGAGATGCTCTTCAGAGAGCGGAATGAAGCCACCGTCGATCTGTGTGATCATGCCCTCGAGCGCCTGCCTCGCGAAGACCACGTGCTCGCCAGAGGTAAGAACGGTCGGCTTCGTCGTCGCAATTATCCCTCGGTAAACCGAGCCCGCCATGTCGGTCACTGTAGAACCCCTCATCCCGTGGTGAATGGTGGCGAATCTGCCGCTCGCTCCCATCTTCTCGCACGCTGCTCGGGGAGCACGGTTGTGGAATGGACAGATGGTGGGCAGATCCCGCTGTGGCAGGTTGACGACCAACCGGCCTCGACTCGACACGACACGAGTACGTGAGCGACCCCGTCGCGAGTGCCAGTCCTAACGCACCCTACAGCGGTGTGCAACGCCCGGCTGGGCGTGTGTGAAGAGGTCCGCACGCTTGATCGTGCCAATCTGTGACCATGGCATACGAACGGCACCAGCACGACCCGGCACCGTGGGCCGATGAGCCGCTAACGGACGCGACTGGGGATGAGCTTGGTCGCGGACCCTTTGTCGCCACCGTCGTCTCTCAAATCAGCGAAAGCACCGCGAGTGATCCAAGCACAGTTTTCGGGCTGGTCGGGGAATGGGGGTCTGGGAAGACCTCTATCATCCAGCAGGTCAGATCGAAGCTGTCTGATGACTGGATCGTTGCGGACTTCACGCCGTGGTCAAGCGGAGACACGAGTGCAATGTCCTTCGAATTCGTGTCGACTCTCGCTGATGCACTTGGTGTCGCCGCGTCTGGGGAGACGCGCGCGAAGTTCGCCCGGTACGCCGGTTTTGTCGCGCCCTTACTAAATGCGGTGCCACTCGCGGGCGCGGCGGCCGGCGGTGTAGCGAACGAAGTGCTCGCCACCCTCGCATCGCGGCCGCCCTGGCACAAGCAGTTTGAAGAACTGTCTTCAACCGTTGCCGAGGTGGGCACGCGGGTGCTGGTCGTGATCGACGATGTAGACCGGCTGGCTGGGTCCGAGCTCATGAACTTGCTGCGCGTGGTGCGACTGCTCGGCAGGTTCCGGGGAATCCACTACTTGATGGCGTACGACCAGGCGACGATTGAGGAACTCCTTGAGGTTAGTGGGTCCGTGGGGCGTGCCACTTCCTTCATGGAGAAGATCGTTCAATACCCATTCGAAGTACCGCCCATCTCGCGGGCCGCCGCGTTACGACTAACCCACCAGACGCTGAGTCAGTTGATGGAGGCAAGCGGCGCCCGCCTGGATGATCATGGGCTACAGCGTGAGGCCGAACTCGCACATGTGCTTGCTCCCATGATCAGAACGCCCCGAACGCTGGGGCGCTTTCGGTCGCAGTTGCTGGCCTTCGCAACTCACGTTCGAGACGCTGAGCTCGACGTGCTCGACTACGCCGGAGTTACATGGTTGCGCCTCGAGGCTCATGGCGTTTGGAGCCAGCTGTCTCGCTGGCACTCGGAACTGAAGTCTGGGACCCGAAGCACCGGCTTGCTTACTAGTGAGAAGATCCCGCTCGACGACTGGCTAGCGCGAATCCGCGGCGTTGACCCAGCGGGCGACCCACGGGACATAGCGAGGGTGCTCGACTTACTGTTCCCCGGCATCAGTCTTGACGAAGTAAGCAGCCATTACGCACATCCACGGTCAGTGGCAGATGAGGTCTACTTCGGGCGATACCTGCTGCTGGCTCTTCCCGAGGATGATGTGAGTGATGAGTTGATCGCGGCTGTGGTCGACGACCTCGTCGACCGAGGAGAGTCAGAACGGCTGGACGAGCTCATCGCATTGCTCGACGGTGCAGACGCGACCGCGAATCTCGGATACAAGCGCGCGTTCGAGCATCGGCGCGATGCAAGCTCGACCAGCCGCGCATTGGTCGAATTTCTGCTCGAGCGTGTCCGACGTCGCCTCACGGACCCTCGCATCCCCGGTTCGCCGCGCACGACTCTAACTCCCTGGCTGGCACGAGAAGTCGCGCTGAGCGTGGAGGCAGGGCAGGCCCTAGCCACCGACGTTATCGAAGCGGTCGGCGAAGTGGACTCGTTCACGGTGATCATGCAGTTCACGAACGTTCTCCGGGACCGTGATCGCGCCAAGTCGATTGCTCGAGGCTTCGCCGACTACTGGCTCAATGCCGTTCGCACCCGAAAGGATGAGTTGCTCGACGACCACATTCGATTGACCAGTTCAATCGAGCTGATCGCCTGGTCTTACGGGGTCGAGAGGGTCGAGGGCATTCTTGACAACGCAATCGATAGTTTTGACAGCTACGTGCGCGTTGCCAGCGCCTTCGTTCGCTTCTCTCGGTGGGTGGGAAGCGACATCACGTACGAGATGCGATTCGCCCAACCGGAGTTTGCGGCGGTTGTCTCGACTGCTATGAGGTCAAGGTTTCTTGAACAGGTGACGGCAGCGAGGACCGGGCTTTCGTATCAGCTTGATGATCTCCCGAGCCCCGATGTCGATCCATCTGTCCTCCGGGAGTTCGTCCTGGACTCCCTCTCGCTGGACGGCCCGGGACAGGCGGAGGAGGCACAGGCCTAGCTGCCTGACCGGCCAGGGTCTAGCTGGCTCGGACCTGCCCTGGTGATCCGGCGGACGTTATGTGACCTTCACAAAGCCGTGCTGTTGCGAGTCGTCTTTGAGGCGGGTCTTCAGCTCATCCAAAGGCACTCCCAGCTCCGCGGCAACCCACGCTCGGACGACGAGCACGCCCCGCTGCCAAGCGTTGAGCACGTCTACCATGTCGGGCTCCGCGCGGTTGGCGTGCTTGATCCCGTTGTATACCTCGACGAATGAGTCGACCCAGTCCGCTCCTTCGAACGGCAAGCTGTCCCCGAGATCGGCGAGTATTCGTTCCAGACGCGCGCGCAGTGAGGCATGGGCCGCGTCCTTCTCCGCGACGCTATCTCGGATCATCAACAGGTAGCCCAGGGCTTCCAGGCCGGGGCCGGTGTGCGCGAGCCGAGTGTGACCACCGGCCTCTTTCAGGTTGATGCAAGTGATCACGGGATCGAGAGCTCGGGAGAACTCGTCATGCAGGGCAATCCAAGCTTTGATCCCCCCGACCTGCAGGTCGGCGAACCGGATGATGTGGGGGCGGTATCCGCTGGGCGGCGCCGTCGGCGTGTCATCAGACACCACGACGTTGCGCCACTGTTCACCGTGTTCCTTGCCATCCATCGTCGTGAGAGGGTCATCCTCTCGGTAGGCAAGTACCTCGACACAAGACTCGTTCCACCAGCGGGACAGCACGAGGAGGTCGCAAATCGCCCGATGCTTGGCGTAGTGGTCGCGCCAGCTCCTGGGGTCGGTGCTCCGCGTGGTGCACCTCATCAGGTCTTTCAGAGTGCGAGCATCGCGCCCACTTTCGGGGACGACGGCCCACCCCGGCACGAATGACAACGCGATCCCGTCGACGTCACCGATCTCGAACTTGTCTGCGACAACCGAGCTGAATGAAGCGGCGACTGGGCCGTCTGGCCAGGTATATGTCTCTTTCCAAGACGTGACGCCGAGCCACTCCCGGAGACCGGAGATCTCGGTCTTCAGACCGTGGGGCTTGTCGTACTCGACATCGTGGTCCACTCCCAGGATCGCGACCCGTGACCAGAGCGTCCCGCTGCCAGGCCCCCAGAAGTTCGCATGGAATCCCTTTGCGCGGCAGCCGGTGAGAAGAATCGGGCCATGCGAATCATGGAAGAGAACCCGCTTCGGGACGGGCTTCCGTTCGGCAGGCTCCTCCCCCTCGAGCACAGATGGCTGCATGAATCCATCGCCGACAAACCAACCCGCGTAGGGACTACCCGGCTCCGACCACGGCAGTGTGATACTGATCCCATGCTCCGAGCGCTCGAGGATCATGTTCACCTCGGGGGTGTCTGGGTCGAAGTCGATGAAGTCCCCGACCCGACGCGTCCCCATCTCAAGCTTGTTCACCATTCGGCCTCCTCGCCTTGACTAGCACTCAGCTTGCCGGACGTCGACGGTCTTGGGGAAGCTTGAATCCGGCCCACACACGGATCGGGAGCAACCGGCACGGTCGCTCCCCTTCCGGAGCGGGACGGCCGGAGCGGGCCACGAGGGAGCCAAAGCGATGGGTTTTCGATGATCGGATCACATCCACCTGCAGAAAAGTCCCGGAAACCCTTGAGTTTCCGGGACTTCTCGGTCGGGCTGACAGGATTTGAACCTGCGACCCCTTGACCCCCAGGCGTCCAGACGATTCAAATCTCACCGAAAACCGCGTAATTCCGCGGATCAGATCATGCAGAGCACGTCACGAAATGCATGGTTTGCTTGATTTTGGTCCCCTTTTGGTCCCCCTCGAACTCAGGGAAGGATTTTTAGGCCGCGCTTCGTCTGCCATAGCCCTAGCCCGAATACCGCTCCAGCAAGTGCAACGGAAAACCCAGCTCCCCAGCCATCTTTGGGCACAAGATCGGTCGCTGCGAAGGCAACGGCGCCAGCTGCAACCGCTCCGGCTACTGGAATCGCGTACTTCTGCGCGTTGGACGGGCCCAGCACAACGTTCAGGCGGATTGATGCGGCCTCCGAGGGAATACGGGGCCCAACTTCCAGGTAGCTGCGGGTCGAGTCAGGGCGGTTGGGCACATCGATGAAAACTGAGAACGCGTCGTACGCTGATGTGAGGGTCAGGCTCTCAACATCACGAGCACTCAGGCCTTCACCCACGGCGAGCCTTAGCTCCGAGGGGATCATCCCAAGGCTCTCCTGACGGTGGAAGATCTCCAGAATGTAGCTGTGCCCCGTCGTCAGCCAAAACTCGCCATCCTTTGCACCCACGAACTCACCGGTGCCGATGTCACGTATTCCGACAACTCGAAAGTAGAACCTTTCTGGGTTGGTGAGCGTGGACGAAAGATAGTCAACGATCGCTCGGAAGGCAGCGTCATTGCCAGACGACAGAGGGAGCTTCGTTTCCTCTAGGTCATTGTTGAACGATGAAGCTGCTGGACCAAAGCCTGCTGAGTGGGGCACATCATCGTCGGGCGATGGATACTGACTAGACGTTCTGAGCAATTTCGAGTACTCGCGAATTCGGTGGCCAAGTTCCAACCGTTGAGTCTTGTCGGGCTCGGCACCGACCGGCAATCCGAGGAAGGTGAAGTAATCCCCCAGTTCGAGATCGATAGACAGAATCTCACCATGTTCGGATGCGCCCACTACCGTCGCTAACCTCAACGGGATGAACGCAGACTCATGAAACCGCTGCGGGTGCTGAAGCGAAAGGTGTATCAGCGCACTCAATCCTGTCGAGCGCAACCATTCACTGCGCAACTCTTCAGAGACATGCCGACGGTCATAGCGGAACCGAATCCGTGCACCGTTCGGATGCGCGACGGCTGCGAGCGCGTCCGTAACGTATCGCTCCCGGATGTTAGAGGTGTAGAGAAAGAGGGTGCGGTCAGATGTGCCCATGTTCACGGACCTGTCTTGCTACAGAGTCAGCGAGCAATTTGTAACGACGGCTGGTCGACGTACTCGACAAAAGATAGTCACGTTCTCGAACACCAGTCGAAGTAATTGTGGGGTTTGGGAACTGATCAAGAGTTAAATCAATCTCTTTCCCCGAGGCCAACATGATCCAGTAATGACTGACACCGTCCACTATTCCCCGAAGAAGTTCCCCACCGAGGTAGTCCTGCAGGACGAGTGCCGTGACCGCACACTGCCCTTGCGACGGAAGTGAGGGCGTCCAGGCTTCAGGAGTAACGGATGTGTCGGCCGACCACGCGTTGCGCAGCGCGACCGTGAGTTCGGCAAGACCCGTCTCCGCTGGTGCCCGTACTGTCATGCTTCATAGGGTAGCGACCGCGTCTGACATTTCGGCAGCGATCTGGAGAGATCGTCTGTTCGGTGTCCTAGGCGCTGGCGCGCCCGCCATCCAACTCACCCCGTTCCGGCACAGACTGATCGCCACCTCGACAACCACCTACTACGCCGCAGGCGGCGCAGATCCGTGAGTGCCCATGATCGGGATCGGCGTGAGCGACAAGGACGCGCCTGCACGCGGGGGGGGGGGGGGGGGGGGGGGGGGGGGGGGGGGGGGGGGGGGGGGGGGGGGGGGGGGGGGGGGGGGGGGGGGGGGGGGGGGGGGGGGGGGGGGGGGGGGGGGGGG